>CAYTUK010000001.1:0-296562 GCA_964441285.1 uncultured Thiotrichaceae bacterium
CATCTCGAACTCAGAAGTGAAACTGCTTAGCGCCGATGGTAGTGTGGGGTCTCCCCATGTGAGAGTAGGACACCGCCAGGCTTTAATATCAAAATACCCGACCAGTACTGGTCGGGTATTTTTTTACCTGAAATAAACGTGTTTAAACCAATATCGTCCAGTGACTGTATCTGTTTTTAAATATTTTTTGCAGAAAAAACATTTTTTCCCCAACAGGCAGAGTCTCTTCTGTTAAAATTTAACACCATGATTATTTATCCAGATATTAACCCCATTGCACTTAGTATCGGCCCATTAAAAGTTCATTGGTATGGGCTAATGTATTTAGCTGGTTTTGTTGGTGCCTGGTTTTATGGTGTTCGTCGTACCAAACGTGATGATGTAAACTGGGTGCCAAAACAGGTTGAAGATGTTATTTTTTATGGCGCGCTAGGTGTTATTCTCGGCGGGCGCATTGGTTACACGCTCTTTTATAATTTAAGTGCTTTTATTGCCCATCCCCTTTCAATTTTTTACATCTGGCAAGGTGGGATGTCATTTCATGGTGGTATGTTGGGTGTTTTTGTCAGTTTATATTTATTTGGCCGAAATAATGGAAAATCTTTTTTTGAGGTCGCAGATTTCATCGCTCCCTGGGTACCCATTGGTTTAGGTGCTGGGCGAATTGGTAATTTTATTAATCATGAATTATGGGGTCGCCCGATGGAAACAATCATGCCGTGGGCGTTTGATTACGGCGATCATATTGCACGCAACCCTTCATCGCTTTATCAGGCACTAACCGAGGGGGTCTTCTTATTCATTATTCTATGGTGGTATTCATTAAAACCTCGTCCTTTAATGGCGGTGTCTGCTGTCTTTATGTTTTTCTACGGTAGCTTCCGATTTTTTACTGAATTTTTTAGAATGCCAGATCCTCAGTTAGGGTTTATTGCATTCAACTGGCTTACAATGGGGCAATTGTTATCGTTCCCGATGATAGTATTTGGTGCCATTTTATATTATATCGCGATTAGAAAGAGCCGTGCATGAAGCAGTATCTTGATTTAATGCGCCATGTGCGTGAACATGGCACAGAGAAAGACGATCGTACAGGGACAGGGACAATCTCAGTATTTGGTTATCAAATGCGCTTTGATCTGAATCAGGGATTCCCGCTGGTCACTACAAAAAAATGTCATCTTAAATCTATTATCCATGAATTATTATGGTTTCTAAGTGGTGATACCAATATTAAATATTTGCAGGATAATGGTGTTCGTATCTGGAATGAATGGGCGGATGAGAATGGCGAATTAGGCCCTGTTTATGGGCATCAGTGGTGTAACTGGCCCAAAGCTGATGGCACTTCTATCAACCAAATTTCACAAATTATTGAGCAGCTAAAACACAATCCCGATTCCAGGCGTATTATTGTGAGTGCATGGAATGTGGGTGAGATTGATAGTATGGCGCTGCCACCCTGTCATATGATGTTTCAGTTTTATGTGGCCGATCAGAAATTGTCCTGCCAGTTATATCAACGCAGTGCTGACATATTTTTAGGCATACCGTTTAATATTGCTTCCTATGCATTATTAACTATGATGGTTGCTCAGGTGTGTCATCTAAAACTGGGTGATTTTGTCCACACTTTAGGCGATGCACATTTATACTCTAACCATGTGCAGCAGACTAGTACACAGCTAAGCCGGACACCTTACCCACTTCCAATAATGAAAATCAATCCAGCAGTGCAGTCAATTTTTGATTTTAAGTTTGATGATTTTGAATTAATTCAGTATCAGGCGCATCCACATATCAAGGCTGCAGTTGCCGTTTAGGTGCATTTAATGTTGTCGCTGATTGTGGCTATGGACAAAAATCGTTTGATTGGATGCAATAACCAACTTCCCTGGCATTTGCCCGCAGATCTGGCGCATTTTAAACAAACAACACTAGGTAAACCGATTTTAATGGGACGTAAAACCTATGAATCTATTGGACGACCTTTACCTGGTCGGATGAACATTGTTTTAACGCGTTCTCAGAATCTGTTCATTGAAGGAGTTGATGTGGTCAATTCAGCTGTGCAGGCAAAATCATTACTGGATGAATCGCAGGAGTTGATGGTGATCGGTGGGGAAAGTCTTTATCAGATGTTCTTAAATCAGGCCGCACGGATTTACTTAACAAGAATTGATGCGGAGTTCGAAGGTGATGCGTGGTTCCCTGATTTTGACCCATTACAATGGCAGGAACTGGCATCGGTCGACTGCCTTGCGGACAACAAAAATCGCTATAACTGTAAGTTTATTACGCTCCAAAGGAAGTGTTAATTGCACTGGATTGTCATGAGAAGGGTTCCTGACTAATTAAGATAAATAATTTATCTTAAAATATAGCGCTTTATTCAAAGCCAACTACAGTCATAGTTAGATTCATACCTAAATGTCCCAAACCCTTTTATTTAATTGCCAGATGGGACTGTTATGCGATTTTCTATATATTCAGCTTTATTGGTGGTGCCACTAGCCGTCGCTGTTCAATTCTACCCTGCTGATACTTATGCCGAGGTTGGGGAGAACGGGGCGGTCAACTTCTTTTTAAAAAAGCCGCTAAGTTTTAAAAAACAGCTTGATTCTAATCCGGCCGGGAAAGCGGTTGAGCTAAAGAAAGCAGCGCTTGTAGCAGCCCAGATACCAGGCTCGAAACGGCCAGTACAAAAAAAATATAAAGTAGAAAGGATTCGGTTGATAAGAGGTAAAAAATCAATTAAGTGTATGAGTTTTATAAGCTTTCTATCTTTGTTAAGAGGCGGGCAGTGAGTGCGGCTTACACTATGTAAGAAATACAGTCGCGAGACCTAAAAATACAAACAGGCCAACAATATCGGTTATTGTTGTGAGTACAACACTGCCTGCAATTGCTGGATCAATGCGTAGTTTCTGCATAACTAATGGTATTAGGACACCAGAAAAAGCGGCAACACATAAATTGATTATAACTGCAGCAGCAATAACGAGACCGACACTAACATTATGGAACCAGACCATAGCAATGGCGGCAATAACAATTGCCCAGCCAATGCCATTAAGCAAACCAACAATAATTTCTTTGCTAATTAGCCAGTTACGATTACTTCGACTTACCTGATCAAGAGCCAGTCCACGAATCACCAGCGTAAGTGTTTGTGAGCCAGCAATGCCCCCCATACTGGCGACAACATTCATTAGCACGGCAACAGTAACAACTTTTTGTAAAGTGGCTTCAAAGTTTGACACTACCCATGATGCCATAAAGGCAGTAATCAGATTAATGCCCAGCCAGATAGCACGGCGTTTGGCACTGGGAAATACAGGGGCAAATAAGTCTTCTTCTTCAGTCAGTCCAGCCATGCCAAGAACGGAATGCTCGGCTTCCTCACGAATAACATCGACAACATCGTCAATGGTAATACGACCAAGTAATTTGATTTTTTCATCAACGACAGGTGCAGAAACCAGGTCATGTGTTTCAAATGTTTTGGCAACTTCATTATTGGAAGTACTGGCTTTAATAATTTCAGTATCACGGTTCATGACTTCTGCAACAGTCATGTCTGGATCATGTGTGAGAATGGTGGACAGTGGCAGTGTACCGACAAAAACATTATTACGGGTAGTAATAAACAGGCGATCTGTGTTTTCGGGTATATTGCCAAGCAGGCGTAAATAACGCAATACAACATCCAGAGTGACTTCGGTACGAACGGTGATGGTGTCGGTATTCATCATGCCGCCGGCGCAGTCTTCCGGGTAGGAAAGGACGGCTTCAAGACGCTCGCGATGTTGTGTGTCGAGTGAAGTGATAACCTGAGTGGTAACCCGATCTGGTAACGACTGAATAAAGTCGGCGAGGTCATCGATATCCATGCCTTTTGTGGCACTAACCAGGTCGCTGAGTGACATGCCTCGAATTAAGGTGGAGCGTATTTCTTCACCTAGCTGGATAAGGACTTCGCCTTCTTTATCCTGGTCAACCAGTTCCCAGATAATATTGCGCTCATTATGCGGCAGTGATTCAAGTAAGTGGGCGATTTCTGCCGGATGAAGTTCGTTCAGCATGCCGCGAGCGTGCTGCATGGTACCGCCTTTTAGTGCGAGTGATAACGCTTGAATCTGGCTCTCAGTTTTTTGTGAACGATCAGTGTCCATGTTTATAGCTTTAGTTTTGCCGTGGATAACTTAGCTGCGAAGTCTAGCACGTAACAGCGGCGTATTTTCTGGTTAAACTTTTAAGCCAGGGAACCTCAGACGTGTCCAGAGATGCCCTGGCTTAAAGCGTTTTTTCTCAGCGTTGAGTGGTGGATGTGAAGAAAATTAAAATAATGACTCCGCTTCGATTGCCACTGATTCAATGGTTCAAATTCAACTGTTTGGTGAAAGCTTCAATTTCGCTGTTTTCATGCATGGCAAGTATAAGGCGGGCTTTTTTCTTTAATTTCTGCACATTACTGTTGATAATAATATGTTTTATTTCCAGTAATGTATTGGCCTGAACGCTGAAATATTTCAGCCCCATACCAAGAAGTAGGCGGGTGTACTGGGTGTCGCTGGCCATTTCACCACACATTGAAACGGGGATATTGGCACGATTACCGGCTTCGATTACCATATAGATAAGTTTCAGAACGGCGGGGTTCAGCGGATTGTAGAGGTAGTTCACTTCTTCATCAATGCGATCCAGTGCCAGCGTGTACTGAATTAGATCATTGGTGCCAATGGAAAGAAAATCCAGCTGTTCGGCGAATGCATCAACGGCCAGCGCGGCAGCCGGTACTTCTATCATCGCGCCAACAGGGAGCCGAGTATCAAAGGCAACTTTCCTGTTTTTTAATATTTTTTTAGCTTCATCAATGAGGCTTAATAACTGATGAACTTCTTCAACATTGGTTAACATGGGAATCATCAGGCGGACAGGGCCGAGCGCAGAGACACGAAGAATAGCAAGTAGCTGTGGCAAAAATTTCTCTGGCTGCTTTAGACAACGTCGGATAGCGCGTAAGCCCATCGCCGGGTTATGTGCCATCGGTCCTTGCTTGGCTATATCTTGAATTTCTTTGTCAGCACCTAGATCCATTGTGCGAATGGTCAGTGGTTTGCCTTTAAGCGCGCTGATTGCACGCCTGTAGGTTTTAAAATGCGTATTTTCGTCGGGCCACTGGTTAAGTTCAATATACAAGATTTCAGTGCGGTAAAGACCGACACCGGTATCATCGTACTTTTTAATGGTTTTAATGTCTTCTGGGCGATCTATATTGCAATGCAATGTTATGGCAACTTTATCCTGTGTGGTGGCTGGTTTTCCGCTGAGTTTATTGAGTAAGCGGCGTTTGGTCAGCTGGTTAAGGCGGAGTCGATTGTAATGTTTAAGGGATAGCGCATCGGGCGTATTAATGACAGTGCCCTGGGTGCCATCAAGAATAAGCATATCATCACTGTGAATTAGCTGTTTTGCGTGATGCAAACCGACAATGGCGGGAATACCGAGGTTTCTTGCAATAATGGCAGTATGCGACAGTGGGCCACCAAATTCTGTTATAAACCCTGCAATTTTCTGATGCTGCAACATAATGGTGTCGGCAGGGGTTAAATCATCAGCAATGATGATTCTTCCGTTAAGTTTTGCATGGTTATTTTTCTGTTCTTTCTTCGCCAGACATTTCTGAATACGGTTTACAACGTGTAACACATCATCTTTGCGGGTTCGCAGGTAGGGATCTTCCATTTCATCAAAGACTTGCACTAGCCGTTCGGATTGCAGGTGCAGCGCCCATTCAGCATTGCATGAATATTGTTTAATATTAGCAATGGTGCCTTCGTTAAAAGCAGGGTCTTCCAGCATTAAGAGATGCGTGTCGATAAAAACGACAATATCTTTCGGCGTGTTTTTGGAAATATTTTTCTTTATGTTATGCAGTTGCTCGCCGGCTTTGGCTAAGGCTTTGGTGAATCGCCGGATTTCATTTTTTAATTGAGATTCTCTCAGTGTCTGCTGGGTAACGTCAATTTGTTCGCGCGTGATAACATAGGCAAAACCTGTCGTTATGCCTTTAGAAACGCCGATTCCGTTAATATATATGCTCAAGTTTATCGCTCTGGTTGCTGCGGTGATTTTTATTCTTCTTCGTTAAATCGATTATTAATAAGCTTTGCAAGTGCTTCAATGCTTTTTTCTGCATCGTTGCCACTGGCAAGAATAGTAATTTCATTGCCTTTTGCCGCAGCCAGCATCATTACGCCCATAATACTTTTACCGTTGACGCGGTGATTACCCTTTTCAACTTCAATATGGGAATGAAAATTTGATGCTATCTGCACAAATTGTGCTGCTGCACGCGCGTGCATTCCAAGTTTGTTAATAATCTTTAGGGTACGGCTGGCTGTCATGGTATATCAATTAATGTTGTTGTATGCCATCGCGACCGCCGCTAATGGCTTTTTCTGTGAGTGTATGAAGTGGTTCATTGCGGTAATTTAGTAAACGTAAAAGCATCGGTAAATTGATACCACTGATAAAATTACTTTGAAAAGTATGAGCAAGTTTTTGTGCAATGTTGCCTGGGGTGCTGCCATATAGATCGGTAATAATAATTAGCCCGGGTTGTAGTTCAAGCTGGTTGATCGCTTTAATTGCAGTCGTTGTGCAGGTTTCGACATCAGTATCCATGAGAATTTCGAGATGGGCAGCGTTATTGACAGGAAAGCGAAGAATCGCATCGGCAATGTTTAGCAGAGAGGTAGCAATCCCTTCATGGGTGACAAAGTATAAGGCAACGCTCATAATGGTTTTACCTCTTAGACAAGTTCACGATGGCGTAGTGATACATTGCTGAGCTGTGTTTTAAAGTCGTCATGTAACTGTTCGGCAATAAATACTGAACGGTGTTGACCACCTGTGCAGCCGACAGAAATAGTCAGGTAAAAACGGTTTTGACTGGCAAATTTAGGGATAAGAAAATTCAGGTAATCGCGTAAATACCCCAGCATTTCATGCACGTCATTCTGTGACTGTAAAAATGCGATAACCTCAGGATCCTGTCCAGTTAACTTGCGTAATTCTGGTTCCCAGTGAGGGTTAGGCAGGCACCGAACATCGAAGACAAAATCCGAGTCAATCGGTGCACCATTTTTAAAGCCAAACGATTGAAAGAGTACTGCCAGACCCGTGTGGTTGCGTGGTGCAACCAAATCTTTGATGTGTTTGCGTAACTGATGAATATTGGTGTAGCTGGTGTCAACGTAGAGGTCGGCTTCCCTGGCAACACTCTTGAGAAGAGTGCGTTCAATGTCAATGGCCTCAGAAAGAGACAGTCCTTTGTGAGTGAGCGGGTGTTTGCGCCGTGTATCGCTAAAGCGTTTTATTAATGTTTCTCTTTCTGCCTGGATATAAATAATTTCTATTTCTATATCCTGATGCTGCACTTTTTCAATAATATGACTGAATTCGTGTAGATCATCTGCGTGGCTACGTGCATCGATGCCAACAGCAATATTATTGTAAAGGCGGATTTTCTGATTTAACATCTGCTTAACGAAGTCAGTCAAAAGACCCAGCGGCAGGTTGTCGACACAGTAATAATCTTCATCTTCCAGTGTGTGCAATGCAACCGTTTTTCCTGAACCGGATAAACCGCTAATAATTATTAGTTTCATTGCGAGATAATAACGAATCGCTGCCATAAGTTCCAGCACGACATTTGTCTTATTAGGCAGTTAGGGAACTTCAAACTTGTTCAGAGGCTTTTTAGTCTGGTTTATTGTTTTTTGATGGCTTGCTGTTGTAGCTCGATTAGTTGCTGGCTGGCATCCTGACCACTGGCGTGGAGGATGTAGTTATGTACAGCTGCCTCGGCCAGAACCGCAAGGTTTCGTCCTGGGGCAACAGGTAGTACGGTTTGAGGGATGTTAACACCGAGGATATTGCGGTAGTTGGTTTGTCTTTGTAGGCGATCAATGTTGCTGCGATCTTTAAAGTTCATCCGTTCCATATGTAAAATCAGCCGTAGGTATTTATGTAACTTTAGTGCGTTTTCTCCGTACATCTCCCGGATATTTAAAATGCCCAGGCCGCGCACTTCCATAAAATCTTTAATAATACTGGGACTTTGGCCGTCGATTATACTGGGGCCGACGATGGAAAATTCAGGTGCGTCATCAGCAATTAAGCGGTGACCGCGGGTAATTAGTTCGAGTGCCAGCTCGCTTTTACCGACACCGCTTTTGCCGGTAATTAATACGCCGATACCCAGTATTTCCATATAAACACCGTGGATAATTTCTTTTTTTGAGAACATGGCGTTTAAAAAATAGCGTGCGGTATCCACTACTTCGTTACTGGGCGCAGTGGATCTAAGTAGTGGTACGTTGTAGCTATTTGCAAAGCTGGACATGCATTCAGGGACATCCAGACCATCAGTAAAAATAACGGCAACAATGCTCCCAGAAAAAAGCTGTATCAGGGTGTTTTCTCGGTAGCTGTCTTCCATATTTTGTAGGTATTCACATTCGGTTTTTCCTACAACCTGAATAATGTTTTTATGAATCAGATTGAGGTATCCGATAAGGGAGGCGTGTTCACTGGCATTTACTTCATGCAGGGGGCGGCCTGGGTCTTCAGAGCCAGCGACCCATTGTAGTTCGATCTTGCTGGCAAGATGAACAATGATGGATTCAGCAGACAGGGTTTCTTTCATGAAGCCTGTGAGGTGAGTGTCCAGTGGGTGAGCTGGTTATATAACTCATCGGCTGTGGTGGTGGCGCGTAATGCTGCGCACAGGGATGTATCACTAAACAACGCCGCCAGGTGTGCGAGAATTTGCAAGTGTTGCTCAGCGCTGTGTTCAGGCACCATCAGCGCAAAAATTAAATCAGTCGGTTGCTGATCCGTGCTATCAAAATTGACGCCTTTTTTTAGTTTGATAAAAGCACTGGTGGCATGGTCAGTGGTTTCAGTTCGTGCATGGGGCAGAGCGATGCCATGCCCCATGCCGGTTGAACCAAGTTTTTCACGTTCAGTTAATAACTGGAAAATGTGCAGAGTGTTATTGTCGTTATTTTGCTGACTGGCGCGTAGCGATAATAGCTCTGCAAGAATCTCCAGTACACGTTTTTTGCTGCCTGCTTCGACATCACAGATGACTGTGTCTGGGTTAATCAAGGTGGATATGTTCATCGGATTTTGAGTCTTGAATCTATTCAAATATGGATGTCGGATTAACTTTATCCGGTTTATGTTTCTTCTACTGGGAAGTCGTTATGTTGTTTATTATGCAGGTGATTAGTAATTTTTTCTTTATGTTTTTTCACTTGTCTGTCGAGTTTATCTGTAAGCAAATCGATTGCTGCATACATATTTTCATCTTCATCAATGGAGTCAGCAAATATATCGTGACCACTCATGTGTACACTGGCTTCGGCTTTGTGGCGGGTGCCTTCAACGGTAAGAATGACCTTTATGTTACCGACTTTATCGAAATGCCTTTCCAGGCGCGCCATTTTTTCATTAACATAGCTTTTTAATGCATCAGTAATTTCAACATGGTGACCACTTAGGTTTATTTGCATGATATCTTCTCCGTTATTGTATGTGTATCCAGAATAATCGCTTTCCTAAATCAGACGTTTTTTATGTTTAGCCTTTTACACGAGGCGTTTGCGTTCATTTGAAGGCGGTATCATCATGGACTCTCTATATTTTGCCACAGTTCGGCGGGCAATATTAATCCCTTCCTTGACTAAAAATGATGAAATTTTATTATCACTCATCGGTTTTTTAGGATTTTCATTTTCGATTATTTTTTTCACCATTGAGCGGATGGCGGTAGCCGAGCATTCCCCGCCATCGGCGGTGCTAACATGGCTTGAAAAGAAAAACTTGAATTCATAGATACCACTGGGTGTATGCATGTATTTATTGGTGGTAACGCGTGAAATGGTTGATTCATGCATTTCCAGTTCTTCAGCAATATCATGTAATACCATTGGTTTCATGCCTTCATCACCATACTCTAGAAACAGTCGTTGTCTTTTGACAATGGCATCGCCAACACGTTTCAGGGTATCGCTACGGCTTTGTAAACTTTTTAGAAACCAGCGTGCTTCCTGCAGACTATTGCGTAGATGGCTGGTGTTTTTACCTCGGCCGGCTCCTTTTAGATGGGTTTCGTATAAGTGGTTGATCTTTAATTTCGGAGCCGCATCTGGGTTTAGACTGACCTGCCAGGTAGAGTTAACTTTCCGTACAAAAATGTCTGGAGTGATGTATTGTGCATGGCTGCTTGAAATATTCGCGCCTGGCTTGGGGTTTAGCGCCTGGATAAAGGTGATAAGCAGTTGCAGCTGGGTTTCACTACAGTGCATTTTTTTCTGCAGGCGGGCATAATCGTGTGCGCCCAGCAGGTTGAGGTGAAACTCGATAATTATACGTACATCGTCGAGTCCTTCAGTGTGTTTATCGAATAGCTCAAGCTGTAATAACAGGCACTCACGCAGATCGCGGGCACCGACTCCAACCGGGTCGAAGCGCTGAATACGGTGTAAAACGGCTTCGACTTCATCCAGTTCAATTTCCAGATATTCTGCCAGACTGCTGTAAATATCTTCAATTGATTCCATCAGGTAACCATCATCATTGATAGCATCAATAAGTGCGGTTGCGATCACCAGATCAGCATCGCTGAACTGTGAGTTTTGTAGTTGCCAGGTCAGATGTTCATGCAAGGTATTGCCTTCGACGCTCTGGTTTTCTAAAAAATCATTACCGCCGCTGTCGCTGGTGTTGTTATTTGTCGTGGCGGATGGGCTGATGTCATAGGTATCTTCCCAGCTGGTGTCAATGGTTAAATCTTCAGGCAATGACTGGTTGCTTTCCATGTCCAGATGGGGGTCTTCTGTTGGGTTAATTGATTCGTCAGTGGTCTCGTCGTTATTTTTCCCCTGGTTTAGCGTGCTGTTCTCGGCCAGTTTTCCCTCAATGCTTTCCTGATAGGCATCATCATCGTGCTCAAGCATTGGATTTTCTTCCAGTATCTGCTGTATTTCTGTCTGTAACTCAAGGGTTGAAAGTTGGAGTAGGCGGATTGCCTGCTGCAACTGAGGTGTCATGGTAAGGCTTTGGCCAAGCTTTATTTGCAGTGATGGCTTCATGTTGTGCTAGGCGATGCGGGTGGGGGTAGTCGGGGTGATCGCAATATCTTTATGGGACTGTATTGGTTGCATTATCATGGTTGTTATTGTTTGAATCTCCGTTAGGACTAATTTATTAAAAACCTGTCTCTATTTATAGTCGACTTATAGCCGAAAATCACGGCCCAGGTAGACATCTCTTACTTCCTGGTTGGAAAGTATTTCATCAGGCTTCCCCTGAGCGATGATTTTACCGTTATTCAGTATATAAGCGCGGTTACATATACCGAGTGTCTCGCGTACATTATGATCGGTTATTAGGATGCCAATGTTGCGTTCGATCAAGTGCGTGATGATTTTCTGAATTTCTATGACTGAAATTGGGTCGACACCGGCAAAAGGTTCATCTAGAAGAATGAATTCTGGCTGTGTTGCCAGGGCGCGAGCAATTTCTACCCGTCTACGTTCGCCACCCGATAGACTCATGCCAAGAGTTGTGCGGATGTAGCTAATCTGCAGGTCGTCCAGCAAGGCTTCGAGGCGTTGTTTACGTTGTTTTTTGTTAAGTGTTTTTTTTATTTCCAGGACGGCAAGGATATTGTCTTCAACGCTGAGTTTTCTAAACACGGATGCTTCCTGAGGTAAATAACCAATCCCTGCCTGCGCTCGTGCGTGCATAGGCAAGTGGGTGATATCGCTGTGACCAAGGTAGATAGTGCCTTTGTCCGCCATTATCAGCCCCACCATCATGTAGAAACTGGTTGTTTTACCAGCACCATTGGGGCCGAGTAAGCCCACGACTTCACCACTGCTTACATCGAGTGAGACATCATTTACTACCGCGCGTGATTTATAACTTTTTACCAGATTGTGTGCGCTCAATGTTGACAAGGTAATGGTCTATAGGTGATTAATTTAGACAGGTAAACCATTAAGGGCTTTTCCCAGTGAGATTTTCTTTTGGTGTCAGGGTGATATTGACACGCTCATTGGCGGGTACGGGTTTAACGGTGTTCCCTGATGTTGCATTTTGATTGCCGGCTATCACTGTACCAAGCTGAGTATCATACACGATTTTCTGGCTATTTACGGTATGTTCGGGCTGACTTAACTGTGCATTTCCTGTCAGCACCAGACGGTGTTTGCTTTCGGTGTAAACCATCTGCTGACTGGTTGCGCGGACAATTTTACCTGCTTTAGTCACACGGGTATAGGTGGCGGGGTTGCCATTGATTTTAATGCGTTCGACCTGCCCGTTATTTTGCATAATGGTAACGGTTTCGCCAGTGAGCAGCAGTTTGCCCTGGGAAATTTTTACATTGCCGGTATAGCGGCTGCTGCCAGTTTCCATATTTAATTTCATGTGGTCGGCACTAATATGAATTTTTTCAACTTTTTCCTGATTGCCGGTTTTAGCTGCAAAGGCAGCATTACCTGTTGTCGATAAAAAGATAAAACTTACCCCGATACAGAGGATTTGAATCAGGCTGGTTTGATGGGTGGGGGATGTATTTATCATTATCTGACTGTTTTTAATGGATGGAAAAATTTGTGTTGAGGTAATATCCCTGCACGTTGTTGTTTAGCTCCAATATTTTTTGGCGGTTATAAAAAATCATACCGGTAGACTGCATTTTAGCTGTGCCCTGTTTGATATGCACTGGGGCATGGGTATAAGCCGTTTGTTTTATAGTATCAATAATCATCGTTTGACTGCTTATTTGTATTCCATCAGGTATATTCTGTTGCCGCATCACAACGCTATCATTTAACGTAATGATATTCTTTTTTTGATTAAAAATGGCATGTTGGGCGGTAATTAACCATTGGCTGTTGCCCTGCAGAAACTTAAATACTGGCAGTGAAATATTTTCATCAGCTGAATTATTGTAGCGTTCGAGATGTTTTCCAGTGAGAGTGTAGTCAGGTTTACCCAGTGAATTTATCGCCGTAATTTTAAAATTATCCATGAATAATTCCAGATAAGGCGATTTTTTTGTATGCTGCAAAATGTCATTACGGGGTGTTTTGTTGGTGACTAACCACCAGGCAGAAACCGCTACAATAATGAAAACAACGAGACTGAATAACGTTTTCATAGGATAGGATGTTGAATCATGGCTGCATCAGAGTTTCATCTGTATTGCGCTAATTTTTAGCCGAGGTAGCTGTTTAACTTATCGTCTAACAGGCCTTTGGCATCAAGAATAAATTCACATACATCACGGACTGCGCCATGACCGCCCCTGTGTTCGGTTATCCAGTGGGCATGCTGTTTAACAAAGGGGTGAGCATTCTGTACTGCAATGGAAAAATCCAGTTGTGACATAATTGGCAGGTCGACAACATCATCGCCAACATAGGCAATCTGGTCGTGAGATAAATTCACTTTTTTAAGTAATGCTTCAAAGGCCGGTTTCTTATCGCGATACCCCTGATACAGCAGAGTCACGCCAAGATCTGTCATCCGATGTTTGACAACACTGGATTTGCGCCCAGTGATAACGGCAACTTTGATGCCGCATTCCTGCAACATGCGCAGGCCGTGACCATCCAGTGAATTAAAGGTTTTATATTCTTGCCCGTCATCGCCAAAAAGCAGGCTGCCGTCAGTCATAACGCCGTCAACGTCAAAAATAACCAGTGCTATATTGCGAGCCTTTTCTATAATATTTGGCATAAAAATAGTGCGGTGTTAATGATTAATGTTTTTTGGCTATCCACGGGATTAAATAATACCGGCACGGAGAACATCGTGCATATTAAATGCACCAATTAGCCTGTTATTCTCATCGGTGACTAATATACCGTTGATCCCGAAGTCATCCATCATTTTTACGCTGTTTGCCGCCAGTATGTCGGCGGTTGTGGTGTGACAGCCTGTTGTCATCACGTCACAGATAACCGTATTGCGGACATCAATATTTGTGTCGAGTGAGCGGCGCAAGTCGCCGTCGGTATAAAGACCAAGCACCTTATTATCCTGGTCGACAATGGCGGTCATGCCGAGCCCTTTTTCGCTCATTTCCAGCAGAGCTTCTGAGACTGTGGCGTTAGCGCGGACGCTTGGAACATGCTCGCCAGAGTGCATAATATCAGCAACATGCAGTAATAAGCGTTTACCTAAACTGCCGCCCGGATGAGAGAGTGCAAAGTCATTAGCGGTGAAGCCTTTGGCCTGCAGTAATGTAACCGCAAGTGCGTCGCCCATGACGAGGGCAACAGTGGTGCTGGAAGTCGGAGCCAGACCATGTGGACAGGCTTCCTTGTTGATGCTGACATCCAGGTTTACATCGGCTTCTGTCGCCAGTATTGAGCTGGCGTTGCCGGTCATACTGATAAGCGGCACACCAAAGCGTTTGAGGACAGGGATAATCGTTGTGATTTCTGCAGTATTGCCTGAATTGGAAAGAGCCAGCACCACATCATTGCGCGTAATCATCCCCAGGTCGCCATGACTGGCTTCGCCCGGATGGACAAAAAAAGCCGGTGAGCCGGTGCTGGCAAGCGTTGCGGCAATTTTTCCACCAATATGCCCGGATTTTCCCATGCCGGTAACAATGATGCGGCCTTCACTGCGGAGAATAATGTCGCAAGCGCGGGAGAAATTCTCATTAATATGCGTTTTTAATGCAGCTATTTCGGCAAGTTCCGTATCAACCACCTGTTTGCCAAGGCGTTGAAAGTCATTTGATTTCAGTTTTGTACTAATCATGTGAGTGTTTTTTAACGCTGCTGGTTGATTTTTTGCTGTCAGGTGAGACATTTCTGGCAGCAATTGATTATTTACGGGTCTAAACAGTTGCTTATCTTACCGCGTTATTTTATTACAGTAAAAAAAAGTAATAGTTGGTAGAGGACAAACGCTACTAGTAGTATGCCACCTTCATAGCGATTAATACGGCCTGTGCCACGAAAGCCATAAGCCATAATAAAAAGCGCAATGGTGAGGATAAATAAAATAGGAATATCCCGTTCCATCAGTCCGGCAGGTAGTTTTGCTGGGGCAATTAAGCCGGGCACGGCTAATACGCCAAGCGTGTTAAATAGATTGGAACCAACGACATTGCCGATAACAATATCATCTTCTTTCCTCAGTGCGCCGGTAATCGAAGCGGCTAGTTCGGGCAGGCTGGTACCTACAGCGATAATAGTAAGGCCGATAATAAGGTCGCTTACGCCAAAAGCATGTGCAATGTTTACCGCACCCCAGACCAGGAGTTTGGAACTAATGGTTAATAAAATCAGCCCGGCAATTAGCCAGAATAGTGCATGCTTTGCTGGCATGTGGCCAGGTAAATCGCCGACCACCTCTTCCGTAAATGCATCTTCCGAGTGGCTGTGAACGCCTGTGTGTGTCATCCACCACATAAGCAGAAACAACAGGCTGATTAGCACGAAACCATCAAACCGATTAAGTGTCATATCGCTCATTAAAGCCAGTGCGATGAACATAGCAAGCAGCAGGATTGGCAGCTCTTTTTTAATGATACGAGAATGAACCGTGAGTGGCGAAATGAGTGCAGCTACACCCAGTACCAGCGTAATATTGGTGATATTCGAGCCGATAGCATTACCAATAGCCATCGCTGGGCTGCCATCGTAAGCAGAAAAAATAGCCACCATAATCTCGGGTACGGAGGTGCCAAACCCTACAATGGTCAGGCCAATGATCAGTGGTGGCACATTAAAATTACGGGCAGTGGCTGCCGCGCCGCAGATAAAGCGGTCAGCACTCCAGATTAACAGGATGAATCCACCAATAATGGCGAGGCTATCAATGAGCATAAGGCAGGTTGAAAATAACCGATTAAATAAATTGCGAAGGTTACGCTATGTCAGCGCTGAAGCCAATTATTGAGCGTGTGTTTTCAGTATAAATTAAATTGTATAAAATGCCGAGTTTTAATAGGTGATGCTATTCCATGAATAATACTGAAGTCCCCATTGGGAACCTGCAGGTTGGTGCCTATGGCTGGAGGCACGCGCACTGGCATGGTTCATACTACCCTGATGATTTACCGAAAGACTGGCAGCTGTCTTATTACAGTAATGATTTTAATGTGGTGATGGTGCCAGCACATTACTGGCACCCGCAGCAGGGTTATGATGATGGTTGGCTGGAGATGATTCATGCTAACTTTCGATTTTTTATTGAACTTCCGCCGTTGATACTAACTAACGGGGAAGCGATGAAGCTTTTTTTACAGCAAATACGCCACCTGCAAGCACATTTGTCAGGGGTGATTCTTGATGTAAAAACAATTCAGCCCGGACTAATTGATCAATTAGTCCGGTTATCAGCGTTGTCACCGCTTTTCGGTGATGGTTCAGTGGCTAATCTGGAGATGCGGCCGATAGCATTGGCAACGAAGGTGAAACCGGCTGAGCTGGCGATTTTTGATGATGATTTAACCCACTTGCGTCAGACGCGAACCTTGCTGGAGCCGTTCGTTATGCAACAGGCGGATTATCAACAAGCGGTTATTATTAAAAACTCTACGCTAAAAGCTGCTGATTTAATTAAATTCCGTTCCGTTATTGATATTATGGGTTTTTAGATAAGAAGTTCCGGGCATTAAGTTATGCGACGGTCTTTAATGGTGCCATATCAATATATTACTTACGTTTTTGGTGGGTCAGATGCTAGAATTAGAAAAAAACAATTCGAATAAGCGTAAAGGCATGTCTTCTTGAGCAAACATTCTACTGACGATCTTTTGGCAACCAGTGATATTCTGGTTAAAATTACTGACCTGCATTTTAGTCGTGGCACGCGGAAAATTTTTGACGGTTTATCGATGGTTATTCCGCGTAAAGGCGTGACCGCGATAATGGGGCCAAGTGGTAGTGGTAAAACGACGTTACTTAAGTTGATCGGTGGGCAATTGAAACCCGATTCTGGCCTGGTTGAAGTGGATGGTTTGAATATTCATCGCCTTAAGACCGTCGATTTGTTTGCCTTGCGCAAACGTATGGGTATGTTGTTTCAGTCGGGTGCTTTATTAACGGATTTAACGGTATTTGAAAATGTTGCCTACCCATTGCGTGAGCATACGCTGTTAAGTCAGGCGATGCTTCGTGAACTGGTCTTGATGAAACTCAATGCAGTGGGGTTACGTGGTGCCTCACAACTCATGCCTGCCGAATTATCGGGTGGGATGGCGCGGCGAGTGGCACTGGCAAGAGCAATGGCGCTAGACCCCATGATGGTTATGTACGATGAGCCGTTTACTGGCCAGGATCCTATCTCTATGGGAGTCTTGGTCAGGTTGATCCGAGAATTAAATACGGCACTGGATATATGCAGTATTGTGGTCTCGCATGATGTACCGGAAACGCTGTCAATTGCAGATTATGTCCATATCATTTCTGCTGGTAAAGTGGTTGAAAGTGGTACACGAAGTTCATTGGAAAGCAGCAAACTGGCCTGGACGCAACAATTTTTAGAAGGGTTATCGGATGGCCCGGTGCCGTTTCATTATCCGGCACCCCCCCTCGCGGAAGACCTCTACAATATAAAAGGATTGCATTAGCGTGTTTTCAGTGTTCCAAAAACTGGGTTATACCACGCTGTCAATGTTTCAGCGCCTGGGTCGTGGCAATGTATTTCTAATTCAGGTTTTGATGAGCTGTGTTAGTGTGCTGATTCGTCCTGGATTATTAATTCGGCAGATGTATTCGGTGGGTGTGCGAACACTGATTATTGTTGTTGTTGCTGGTCTATTTGTTGGCATGGTGATGGCGTTGCAATCCTATTACGCACTGGTGGAGTTTGGTGCGGAAAATTCGGTTGGTGTCATGGTCGCTCTGGCTTTATTGCGCGAACTGGGGCCGGTGGTAACGGCACTATTATTTGCAGGGCGTGCGGGTTCAGCATTAACGGCTGAAATTGGATTAATGAAAGCGACTGAGCAGCTTTCAGGGATGGAGATGATGGCGGTTGACCCTTTGAAGCGGGTGATTGCACCGCGTTTTATGGCGGGGGTACTCTCCATGCCGATGCTGGCGGTTATTTTCAGTGCTGTCGGTATGTTTGGAGCCTATCTTGTTGCTGTGCAATTGCTGGGACTGGATGTTGGAGCTTTCTGGTCACAGGCGCAGGCAAAAGTCGACCTGTATCACGATGTCTATAATGGCATACTTAAAAGTTTTGTGTTTGGTGTAGTTACGACCTGGATTGCTGTATTTGAAGGTTACGACTGTTTGCCTACCTCTGAAGGTCTGGGGCAGGCGACAACGCGGACAGTGGTGCACAGTTCAATTGCTATTCTATTTCTGGATTTTGTGCTTACTGCATTAATGTTTACGACGTAGTAATTTACGACAGAGTAATTTACAACATAACGGATTACCCGGAGCCTTTTTGCGTTATTTGCTGGAGTGATAAATGAATACACGAAAATTTGAAATTATGGTTGGTCTGTTTGTTGCTGCAGCCATAGCAGCATTTTTTATGCTGGCGATGAGCGTCAGTAATATGAGTACTTATAGTGACAGTAAAGGTTATGTGGTAAAAGCCAGTTTTGATAATATAGGTGGGTTAAAAGTGCGTGCTCCCGTGTCAGCCAGTGGCGTGGTGGTTGGCCGTGTTACCGGCATAGACTATGATAGTAATAGTTATGAAGCCGTTGTGCGTATGAAAATAAATTCACGCTATAACAAATTCCCCGTTGATACGGCTGCGAGTGTATTAACCGAAGGTTTGCTCGGAGAGCAATACATCGGTTTTTCCCCGGGCGCGGAGGATACCTATCTTAAGCAGGGTGATACCATTGAGCTAACACAGTCTGCCATTATTCTTGAGCAGATAATTGGCCAGTTTCTTTATGGTAAGGCGGATGCGGGAAAAACTAAATAGAACGCTAAAAGGGTTAACGAATAATGAAAATGATGTTTAGAAAATGGTCTCATCACGGCGCATTTTTAATTCTTTTGACCGGTGCGATAATCAGTGTGCGCAGTGTTGCGGCTGAAATAAAGTCGCCGGTTGAATTATTAAAAGGTATTTCCAACCAGGTGATTAAGATACTGGTTGATGATGCCGATCAGTTAAAGGCAAATCCTGACAAGGTATATAGTATTGTTAATAACTATATATTACCGCATCTTGATGCCATCACTATGGCAAAATTGGCGCTAGGGAAAAACTGGCGTAAAGCAAGTCGAGCTCAAAAGCTGGAATTTGTTAATGAATTTAGAATGTTGCTGGTAAGAACCTACAGTAAGTCGTTGCTTGAATTTAAAAATCAACGGATTAGTTTTTCTCCAGTGGAGCTGCCTGAGGGTGCAAAAATTGTTTCTGTGAGAGCAAAGGTGAGCCAGCCGGGAGGCCCGTCTATCCCTTTAGCTTATCGTATGCGGCTTAAAAATAATGCGTGGAAGGTGTACGATATTTCTATTGATGGTATTAGTCTTGTGACTAGCTACCGTGGTACCTTTACACAGCAAGTTCGACGAGGCGGAATCAGTGGTTTATTGATATATTTGCGTTCTAAAAACAATGCAGCAGCTTCTTCAGGTGCGGGTTAATAATGTCTGCGGGGTTTTTTGTGTATTTAGTGTGCGGTTTATCTTAATGGAAGCAACGGCTCAGGCAAGTATCCGTCTGCTGGATAAACAGTGTTTTGAGCTGCAGGGGCGGCTTGATTTTTCCTCGGTTCCTGCGCTGCTTACAGCAGCGGTAAACGATTTACCTCTAACCAATGAAAACACTGGGTTTGAGGTCGACTTGTTAAAAGTTGAGCACAGTAATAGTGCGGGTATCGCGATGCTGCTGGAACTGAACCGGATTGGATTGGGATTAAATAAATCCATGCGAATTAAAAACATGCCAGAGCAGATGGAAGTTATTGCGCGGGTGCATGGTGTCGACGAACTTTTGAATGCCCTGTTTGAGGGTTAGGCGTATCATGAATCAACTCCATGCACCGAGTTAATGTCAGATAGCTCCGTATCAGCCAGTTTAGTCTGTAATAACACTTTCTCTCTGGATATCTAAACGATAGTAATTTAAGAACGTAAATTTCTGTATGAATAAATTAATGATTAATGGTGGTGTCTGCCTGGAAGGAGAAATTCGAATATCCGGCGCTAAAAATGCGGTATTGCCCATTCTCGCAGCAACACTGCTTGCCGATAGTCCTGTTATTGTTGAAAATGTTCCTCATCTGCATGATGTTACCACAACAGTTGAATTGCTCGGTTGCATGGGCGTAATGGTCAGCATTGATGAAAAGCTTAGTGTGGAAGTCGATGTCTCAACCATCAAAAACTACACCGCGCCTTATCACCTGGTGAAAACCATGCGTTCATCCATTCTAGTGCTGGGCCCGTTGCTGGCACGTTTTGGTCAGGCAGAAGTATCATTACCTGGTGGTTGTGCAATCGGTTCTCGCCCGGTTGATCTGCATATCAAAGGGCTACAGGAAATGGGTGCAATAATTGAAGTCAATAATGGCTACATCCATGCTAAAGCTGAACGGCTAAAAGGGACGCATTTAATTTTGGACATGGTGACTGTTACCGGTACGGAAAATCTGATGATGGCCGCATCGCTGGCAGAAGGTGTGACGATTATTGAGAATGCGGCAAGAGAGCCTGAGGTTGTTGACCTGGCAAAATTTATTAACACGATGGGGGGCAGAATAACGGGTGCAGGTACAGATACTATAACGATTGAAGGTGTCAAACGTCTGACTGGTAAGCGTTATCGTGTTTTGCCTGACAGAATCGAAACGGGAACGTATCTGGTCGCGGCAGCCATTACCGGGGGCAAAATCAAAGTTAAAGATACTCGCCCTAAGCTGCTTGATGCCGTCATTGAAAAATTAAAAGAAGCGGGCGCAAGCATAGAAGTGGGTGAAGACTGGATATCGCTGGATATGCAAGGCCGACGCCCAAAATCTGTTAGCATACGTACCGCTCCCTATCCCGCTTTCCCTACCGATATGCAGGCGCAGTTTGTGGCATTAAATACGGTTGCTGATGGTACCGCGACGATAATAGAAACGGTTTTTGAAAATCGTTTTATGCACGTTCAGGAACTAAAGCGTATGGGAGCAAATATTGAGGTTGAAGGGAATACCGCCATTATCCGAGGTATTGATAAACTGACAGCGGCACCCGTCATGGCAACAGATTTACGCGCATCAGCCAGTTTGATCATTGCCGGTCTGGTTGCCGAAGGCGAAACTGAAGTGCAACGTATTTATCATATCGACCGTGGTTATGAAAATATTGAAGAGAAGCTAGCACTGCTAGGTGCAAAAATTCGCCGCACCCCGGAGTAGTGATTTCACTCTTTGTAACCAGTAAGTTATCCGATAGCAAATAACCTGACATAAACACACAGTCGAATCGAGATTATGATTACCATTGCCCTTTCCAAAGGTCGAATTTTTAAAGAGACATTACCGTTGCTGGCTGCGGCAGACATTATTCCGCTTGACGATCCTGAAAAGAGCCGTAAGTTAATTATTGATACCAATCATAAAGATGTAAAGTTGTTGATTATTCGTGCCACAGATGTACCAACCTACGTGCAATTTGGTGCAGCTGACTTGGGCGTGGCAGGTAAAGATGTATTAATGGAGCATGGTGGTGAGGGATTATATGAGCCACTGGATTTAAAAATTGCCCAATGTCGGTTAATGACTGCTGGCTTGATTGAGCCTAAACCGCGCACCAGCGGTCGGTTGCGGGTGGCTACAAAATTTACCCATATTGCAAAACGCTATTTTGAATCGCGTGGCGAGCAGATTGAGCTCATCAAACTTTATGGTTCAATGGAGCTAGCACCAATCGTTGGTTTATCCGATTTAATTGTTGATGTGGTTGATACTGGCGACACGCTCAGGACGAATGGTTTAACGCCAGTGGATCATATTGCGGATATTAGTTCACGGCTGGTAGTGAACAGGGCTGCAATGAAACTGAAGCATGCGCGCATTTCAGGCATTATTGAACAGATTCGAAAAGTGGTTTAAATGGTCTCATGCTAAAAATTAAACAACTCTCGTGGCAGGAAGAAAATTTCTTACAGCAGCTTGATACGCTGCTTGCCTGGGAAATGAACATTGATGGTAATGTTGCACAAACGGTGACTGAAATACTGGCCGATATAAAAAAACGCGGTGATCAGGCGTTACTGGAATACACTAATCGGTTTGATCGTATGCATCTGGTTTCTGCTGCAGCACTGGAACTTGATTCTGTGCAGTTGCAGCAAGCGTTACAATCTATCGATAAAGGTCAGCGTGCTGCGCTTGAGAAATCAGCAGAACGCATCCGTCTTTATGCGGCGCGACAGAAAATAGAATCGTGGTCATATACTGAAGCAGACGGGACGGTACTGGGGCAAAAAATCACCCCAATGGACCGTGTTGGTTTGTATGTACCGGGTGGTAAAGCGGCGTATCCATCGTCCGTACTAATGAATGCAATTCCGGCGAAAGTGGCCGGTGTAGCAGAATTAATCATGGTTGTACCAACGCCCGATGGGAAGAGAAATAAGCTGGTACTTGCCGCTGCCGCTATTGCTGGTGTTGACCGTGTATTTACTGTCGGCGGCGCGCAGGCGGTTGGGGCACTAGCGTATGGAACAGAAACAGTTCCAAAAGTGGACAAGATTACTGGCCCCGGTAATTCGTATGTCGCTACCGCGAAACGCATGGTGTTTGGTATTGTCGGCATTGATATGATTGCTGGTCCATCGGAAATACTGGTGATCTGTGACGGTAAAACAAATCCTGACTGGATTGCAATGGATTTGTTTTCACAGGCAGAACACGATGAAGAGGCACAATCAATTTTGGTTTGTACGGATGACAATTTTATTGAGCAAGTAAAAATCAGTATGGACAAACTGTTGCAGAAAATGCCCCGTAAAGTAATTATACAGGCCTCGCTGGAAAATCGTGCGATCTTTATTAAAGCCAGAGATATGGACTCGGCAATTGAAATCGCTAATCATATTGCACCGGAACATCTTGAGTTGTCGGTTGATGATGCACCGCGATGGGCGCAAAAAATTCGTCATGCCGGGGCTATTTTTATGGGGCGTTATACGGCTGAAGCACTAGGTGATTATTGTGCCGGCCCCAACCATGTTTTACCCACTTCAGGCACCGCAAGATTTTCTTCACCATTAGGTGTCTATGACTTCCAGAAACGTTCCAGTTTAATTGGCTGTTCAGCAGAAGGTGCATCAGTACTGGGCAAAGTGGCATCATCATTGGCGCATGGCGAAGGCCTGACTGCGCACGCGAGATCGGCAGAATACCGCATTAAAGCTGCATCAACTTAACACTGAACGCAAGTCGAAAAATGCCCAGCTAAATCTCTCCTCGTACTGACAGGTTCAACTGGGACTTTTGCATTTTATATAACAAAATCGCAGTATCAGCGTCTAATTAATGTTGTACCTCAATACGACGCGACAGTGCAACTTCCTGTTTAGGAATAGTAATCGTTAATACGCCATGTTCTGATTTTGCTGCAATTTTATCCCCGTCAGCGCTATCTGGTAAGGTGAAACGGCGATAAAAAGTTCCACTTTGTCGTTCTGTGCGGTGGTAGTTCCCTTCGGCTTCCACAGTCTCAGTATTGCGCTCACCTTTAATCGTTAACACGCCTTTTTCCATTGAAATATCAATTTCATCTGGATTAACGCCGGGAATGTCTGCGACCAGTTTAAATGCATTATCATTTTCACTAATATCAACGGAGGGAGCCCAGTTTGCGGTGGCAACATTTGCATCGTCACTACTCAAGCGAGTCAGTTCCGAGTTAACCAGCTCGCGCTGAAGTTGATTAAACAGGTTCCAGGGGTTGTTGTATTGAATTAAGCTCATGGTATTTTCTCCTCAGATGGTTTCTTGTTACAGAATAATCTAAGGTTGTTTTTATATTTTTCAAGGCCTGTTTAATTTTTTTATGTAATCTTGATATGTATGAATAATGTGAGTGCGTTTGATTGTTGAAATACAGTTTTTATTCCTTTGTGCCAACCACGTATAATGTTAGTAGATTAATTATTTTGGAGTAACTGTGCAAAAAGAGTTAACAGACTGGGTACGCCCAGAAATAAAAAAACTGGTGGCCTATCCTGTTGCTAATGCAGATGGTTTGATCAAACTGGATGCAATGGAAAACCCGTATGGACTTCCACATTCATTGCAGCAGGCATTGTTACAGCGCCTGGTATCGGCTCCATTAAATCGTTATCCAGATCCTGGGGCTAAAGTATTAACCAAAATATTAATTAAACAAATGGATATACCCGTAGAGAAAGCGGTCATTCTTGGCAACGGCTCAGATGAGCTGATACAACTATTAGTGATGGCTGTTGCTCGACCAGGAGCCTGTTTATTGTCCTTTGAGCCAGGTTTTGTGATGTATCGGATGATTGCAGAATTTGTGGGTGTGCAGTACATTGGCGTGCCATTAACAACAGATTTTAATCTGGATATGGCGGTAACCTGCGAAGCAATAAAAAGATACCAGCCAGCAATTATTTTTATCGCTTATCCAAATAACCCCAGCGCCAATTTATTTAATGCCGACAACATTGAAGAAATTATCCGGCTTGCACCGGGCCTGGTTGTTGTGGATGAAGCCTATCATCCGTTTGCGCAAACCAGTTTTATGCCAAAGCTGACAGAGTTTGATAATTTGCTGATTTTACGCACCGTATCAAAAATGGGGCTGGCAGGTATACGGCTGGGCCTGTTATGTGGTTTGCCAAAAATTATAAATGAAATTGACAAGATTCGACTGCCTTACAACATTAATGTTCTAACGCAAACGGTGGCTTTATATGTATTCGAAAATATAACCATACTGGAGCAGCAGGCATCTCAAATTCGACAACAGAGATCCAGAGTTTATACTGCAATGCAGGCGATTTCAGCGCTTGAAGTGTTTCCAAGTCAGGCAAATTTTATTTTATTTCGGGTGCTCAATAAAGCGGCCGATAATGTTTTTGAATTGATAAAAAGAGCCGGCGTTTTAATTAAAAACATGAAGGCTGAACAGGGCGCGTTGAAACATTGTCTGCGGGTAACAATTGGTACACCGGAGGAAAATGATGCATTTTTAGCCGCACTTGAAACGGCGTTGAATTAGCATTTTTGCACGCAGCAGGCGACGGCTGAAAATGATTAAAGGCATGTTGACTGTTAAAAGTTTGAGCGTCCGCCACAGGTGCTGTGTAGTGGTTTATTTACGCCTGTTTAGAAAAACTCAACATGCCTTTAATGGCCTGCTGTAAATCTGCAGGGTATACCAGTGTTTTCGTATTCTGGGATTGTGACAGGCTGCTAATTGAATCAATATAACGCTCTCCCAGTAAATACATAACCGGTAATTCACTATCAATTGATGTTGTAACTTTGCGGATTGCAGTTGCCGATGCCTCGGCGAGTAGAATGGTTGCGTCTGCATTTTTGCGTGAGGCTTCAAGTTTTCCTTCAGCTTCTAAAATCATTGCCTGCTTTTCACCTTCGGCAGTGGTTACTGCAGCACGACGAGAGCGTTCAGCCGCGGCCTGTTCTTCCATCGCCTTTTGCATCGTTGATGATGGGTTGATGTCCTGAATCTCTACAGTTTTTATAACGATTCCCCAGTCAGAAATTTCATCCGAAATGTTATTTTTTAACGCGGATTTTATTCTCTCGCGTGAGGATAAGGCCTCGTCGAGTTTCATCTCACCGATAATCGCCCGCAGCGATGTCTGGATTAAAGTTTGAATTGCAAAGGTATAGTCTTCCACGCCATAGACGGCTTTTTGTGGGCTAACAATGTTAATATAGGCCACCGCATTAGTCATGATGACGGCGTTATCTTCGGTGATTACTTCCTGGGATGGAATGTCCAGGACAATATCTTTCGTCACAATTTTATAAGAAATACTGTCAATATACGGGATAATAAGATTAAGTCCCGGGTTGAGCGTGTCGTGGTATTTCCCCAGTCGTTGGATTACGTATTTTTTCCCCTGAGGGACAATGCAGACCCCCATAGAAAGCGTAATAATAACAACAATCAGTAAGGCTATTATAATATATAAAATTTGCATTTTTTAGTCTCTTATAATTTTATTAACAACGAGTTTATTCCCCATAATCTCTGCTATTTTAACACGATCACCGGGCAATAAGGGATCCTCGGAAAATGTTTCCCATTGTTGTTCTCCCAGTACGGGGATAGAAAATTGTATACGCCCATGACCATTTACCTTGTTGTGTTCTATGACGGTTGCCGTTTTACCAAGTATTGATTCCTGCGCCATACCGGCATGACTTTTGGTTGTAATTCTGGGTGAGATAAATTTGAACCAGGCAACGAGACAGCTGATCGACAGAAATATCCAGATTAATAACTGTGCATTAAAACTGAGAGTAACCAGAGACAGTATAATCCCGACCACAATTGCGCTAACGCCTAACCAGAGCAGAAAGAAGCTGGGGATAAAAATTTCAAGCACGGATAAAATCAGGCCGAATACAACCCAGTGCCAGTATAGTACGTGTGAATCGAACCAGTTAATCATATTTTCCTCATTTTTAAGTATGGTGGCAACGCGCGTGTCTTGTTGCCGTTATCTGCTGCGGGGTGATAAATGTTTTAGCAGTCAGGTTGTTGTCGATGCGTTCATTATCGGCTCATTAATGGCCGTTGTCCGAGTATCGCACTGACCGCAAAACTCTGGCGCTTGCGTAAACCTTCAATTTTAAAAGTGTCGCCGGGTTTGCCTGCAGCGATCTGGTCCATTATATCCTTGGTTGTAAAAACTTTAGTGCCATTAACTTTTGTAATAATATCACTCGGTTTAAGCCCGGCTTTATCACCGGGGCCATCGGGGTCTACCTCGGTGAGCAGGATGCCGTGAGTGGCATTAATATTGGTAGATCGTAAAATTTGTGGTGTAATTTGCTGACCTTCTACACCGAGCCAGCCGCGGATAACGTAACCGTGGGTCACTATCTGATTAAATACATGCAGCGCCATGTGGATGGGGATGGCAAAGCTAATCCCCTGATAGTTTCCTGTGTTGGTGTAGATATTTGAGTTAATCCCGATGATTTCTCCGCGTGTGTTGATTAATGCGCCGCCAGAATTGCCGGGATTAATTGCCGCATCGGTTTGTAGAAAATTTTCATAAGTATTACGGGTAACCCGGGTGCGGCCCGTTGCGCTGATAATACCCTGTGTGACTGTTTGACCAATAGCAAAAGGGTCACCAATTGCCAGCACAACATCACCCACTTTCAGGCTGTCACTGTTGCCGATTTTGATGGTGGGTAGATTTTTAAGGTTTATTTTTAACACGGCAAGATCCGTGTCGGGATCTGAGCCAATGAGTATGCCAGGTGCAACTCGACCATCGTTTAAGTGTACGGAAATTGAATTTTTGTGGGCAATTACATGGTAGTTAGTTAGAATATAACCTTCTTTGCCGTTAATAATGACACCGGAAGCGGTGGTCGTGTTTACCGAGTGCTTGGCGCGGGATGGGCCTTTTGATAAGAGACGTTGTAGCAGGTGTTGCTCGGTTCGTGGGCCTGAACTGGTTTTTTTCATCTTTATGCTGACGACTGCAGGCGCTGCTTTTGCAATCGCCGATGAGAAACTGACAATCGACGTAACCTGGCTGCTGGAAGATGACGGGATGAGTATTTTTAATTCACCGTGATAGAGCAAAAATAACAGCCCTAAAGTTAGTCCGGTAAATAACCAGTTTAAATAATAAGTAAGAGAAGAACGGTTTTGCTTCATTGTTTTTTTGTATCTTATTGTTTTTGTTATGGTTGGAATATTAAATTTGGCTAAATTGCTAACTTACGCTATTCTATGCGCGCTTTGCAAGCGACATGATCTACGAATTATGATGGATATGGTTGTTTAGGTGATGTAAAAAACACGCATTATCGTTTGCGAATAGATAGATTATCGTTGTCTGTTTGAAGTTGCAGATTTTCGATAATGACAGATTTTAATTTTATTTTTTATCTTTTTGGAGATAACCATAATGTCTACTGCCGAAACGTCTGGTAAGAAGGTAGATACAGGTCGACGCCGCTTTCTGGTTGCTGCTACTTCGGTAGTGGGCGCAGTTGGTGCTGGATTCGTCGCGGTTCCTTTTATTGAAAGTTGGATGCCGAGTGCGCGTGCAAAAAATGCGGGTGCACCTGTAGAAGTAAATATAAGTAAGCTTGAGGTAGGCCGCCTGCTTACCGTTGGATGGCAAAGTAAGCCAGTCTGGTTTCTTAAACGTTCAGATGTAACCCTGGCTAATTTGCCAAAAAATGACCCACGGTTGCGCGATCCTCACTCTGAGATGGTGTCACAGCAGCCATCCTACGCAAAAAATGATTACCGTTCGCGTAAATCGCATCTATTTGTAGTGGTTGGTATCTGCACACATTTAGGCTGCGTACCAACCTATCGTCCTCAAATTGGGCCAGAAGACCTGGGTGCGGACTGGCTAGGTGGTTTCTACTGCCCCTGTCATGGGTCACGTTATGATCTGGCTGGACGTGTTTTCAAAGATGTTCCCGCACCGCTTAACCTGGTCGTTCCTAAATATTATTTTGTCAGTGATGATGTCATCCTCGTCGGTGAGTCTGGAGGCAAAGCATAATGAGTAATAAACTGATTGGCTGGATAGATGATCGTTTCCCATTAACCAAAATGTGGAAAGAACATCTGTCTGAATACTACGCACCCAAGAACTTTAACTTCTGGTATTACTTTGGCTCGCTGGCATTAGTGGTACTGGTGATTCAGATTGTTTCAGGTATTTTCCTGACCATGCATTACAAACCGGATAGTGAGCTCGCGTTTGGATCGGTTCAATTTATCATGCGTGACGTGCCTTACGGCTGGTTAATTCGCTATATTCATACCACCGGTGCAACCGCCTTTTTTATCGTAGTGTATTTACACATGTTCCGTAGTTTGTTGTACGGTTCCTTTAAGAAGCCGCGTGAACTGCTCTGGCTGTTTGGTATGTTTATTTATCTTGCGCTGATGGCAGAAGCCTTTATGGGCTACCTGTTACCTTGGGGTCAAATGTCATACTGGGGCGCACAGGTAATCACTTCATTGTTTACTGCAATTCCAGTTATCGGTGATCATCTGACATTATGGATTCGTGGTGACTTTGTTATTGGTGATGCCACCCTGAACCGTTTCTTCGCACTGCATGTTATAGCCTTGCCTTTTGTGTTGGTATTCCTCGTTATTGCTCACATTCTTGCGCTGCATGAAGTGGGTTCAAATAATCCTGATGGTATTGAGATCAAGCAAAATAAAGATGCAAATGGTATTCCATTAGATGGTATTCCGTTCCACCCTTATTACAGTGTGAAAGACATTGTGGGGGTAGTGGTATTCCTGTTCTTCTTTAGCGCCGTACTCTTCTACGCACCGGCTGGTGGTGGTTATCTGCTAGAGCATAATAACTTTATTGCCGCTAACGCACTGAAAACACCACCGGAGATTTCTCCAGTCTGGTACTTCACACCGTTCTACGCAATATTACGTGCAGTACCCGATAAACTTCTCGGTGTCGGCTCGATGGCTTCGTCCATTATCGTTCTGTTCTTACTGCCCTGGATTGACCGTTGCAAGGTGAAATCAATACGCTACCGTTCGGTTATCTATAAACTTAATTTGGCAATGTTCACGATAAGCTTTATTACACTTGGCTATCTGGCAATGCAGCCGGTATCAGGGGTTATCACTATGTGGTCCCGTGTATTTGCCACACTGTATTTTGCTTTCTTTGTGGTGCTGTTTATCACCTCGAAAAATGAAACGACCAAACCTGTACCTGATAGGGTGACATCATGAAAAAGACCTTTTTGACTCTATTAATGTCCGGCTTACTGGCGAGTTTTTCGCTGGCGATCCCAACGTTTGCCTTTGCCGAAGGGGGCGTACATCTGGATAAGGCTCCCATTGATATTAATGACAAGGCATCATTAAGACGGGGCGCAAAAATTTTCGCTGAAAATTGCTACAGTTGTCATTCAGCAAAATATATGCGGTTTAATCGTATTGCTAAAGATCTTGATATGAGCGACAAGGATGTGCGTAAGATGATGATATTTACACGCGATGACAAAGGTGCTCCCACAAAAATTGGTGCGCTCATGAAGGTTGCAATGACGCCAGCTTTTGAGAAAAAGGCATTTGGTATTAGCGTACCAGACCTTTCTGTTGAGTCGCGTGCGCGTGGTGCTGACTGGATTTATACCTATCTGCGGAGTTTTTACATTGATCCCAGTCGACCTACAGGGATGAATAATGCGGTGTTCCCCAAAGTTGGTATGCCAAACATTCTTTGGCGGGAGCAGGGATTACAAAAAGCAGTTTTCAAAACAGTTGTGCAGGGAGATGGTGTAAAAGAAAAAGTTATTGATCACCTGGAAAATGTTACGCCTGGTACGATGAGTCGTGCCAAGTTTGATAGATATACGGCTGATCTGGTTAACTTTCTCGTTTACGTAGGTGAACCTGTACAAACTGTACGGCGATCAATGGGCTGGAAAGTACTCAGTTTTCTGGCTATCTTTTTCATCTTTGCGTACCTGCTGAAAAAAGAGTACTGGAAGGACGTACACTAAATCTCGCAGTTGCCAGCACAGATTGTGCTGGTTGCTGTGTTTTTCCACTGGAAAATTAATGAACTTATACACAACGGCTAACTCAATTAAGTGTCATCGCACTCGTATCGTTCTGGTTGAAAAGGACATTGCTCATGAGTGTATTCAGGTTGACTTAAAAAAACTACCTGAAGACTTACTCGATTTGAATCCTTATGGTAGCGTACCAACGCTTATTGATCGTGAGTTGGTTTTGTATAACTCGCGCGTCATTATGGAATATCTGGAGGAGCGCTTTCCTCATCCACCGCTTATGCCCGTCGGACCAGTGCAACGTGCACAATCGCGGCTGGCATTGTTCCGTATCGAGAATGACTGGTATCCACTGGTCGAAATTATAGAAACCAAAACGGAAAAAGCCGTGGTAAAAGCTAAAAAGGAATTAACTGAAAGCATCGCTTCCATCGCAGAAATTTTTACGGTTACGCCTTTTTTCCTGAGCGAAGATTTTACTCTGATTGATGCCAGTATTGCGCCCGTACTGTGGCGGCTACCGCATTATGGTATACAGCTTCCAAAAGAAGCCAGTGCGGTGAATGACTACGCGCAACGTTTGTTTGATCGTGAGGGTTTTCAACGGAGCCTCACCGAGTCGGAACGCGAGCTGCGGCTGTAACCGATAAGCTTTTAATTTACACATAGCCTTGGCTGAAAAAATCAGGAAAAGAAGAGGTGGAATGCTGACTCAAGCAGCAGGTTGTTATAAAAACCTGTTATTTCTCTTCACAGAGTGTTAGTTTATTCGCTGATATCGGTAATTTAGACATATATAATGATACAAATGACCTCCAGCCGTCCCTATCTTGTACGTGCCATGTATCAGTGGATTTGCGATAACGGGCTGACACCCTATTTACTGGTGGATGCGTTGGCTGAAGACTGTATGGTACCAGTCGCACACGTAAAGGATGGAAAAATTATACTGAATGTTACGCCTACAGCGGTTACTGGCGTTGTTCTTGGCGACGAAGCAGTTACTTTCAGTGCACGATTTTCAGGTAAGCCCGAATCAATTTATATTCCAATTGATGCCGTACTGGCAATTTACGCCAGAGAAAATGGACAGGGGATGATGTTTTCTGAAGAGGACAGTGCAGAAAGTACGGTGGATGACCATGAACCGCCAGATGATGATGGCTCTAAACCAACTAAACCTAAACCTAAACCAACTAAGCCTAAGTCAACAGGGCCAAATTTACGCGTTGTTAAATAGCGGAAAAAAGTGAGCAGCAAAAAAACCAATAAAAGTGTTTTTTGCCGACGAAAAACTGCTGACAGCCAGGCATTATTATGCTCCCATTAACTGATGATCAATGAGATCACACAGGCAGTGAATTACCAGTAAATGCACTTCCTGGATACGGGCGGTCGAATCGGAGGGGACACGAATCTCTACATCGGTCAGTAATAGCCGGTCAACCAGCTCACCACCCTGTTTGCCGTCGAGTGCAATCACAAACATATCACGCTCGTGGGCGGCATCAATCGCGGCATTAACATTGTCTGAGTTACCGCTGGTGCTAATCGCCAGTAATATATCGCCAGTTTGCCCAAGTGCGGTGATCTGCTTGGAGAATATCTGGTTGTAACTGTAATCATTAGCAATTGATGTTAGTGTGGAGCTGTCAGTGGTTAATGCAATGGCTGGCAGACCGGGACGTTCCCTTTCAAAACGGTTGAGCATTTCAGATGAAAAGTGCTGGGCATCTCCTGCCGAGCCACCATTGCCGCAAGCGAGCAATTTCCCGCCATTGAGCAAACACTGAGTCATAAGCTGAGCAGCGTGGAGGATAGGTTCAGCAAGCGTTTCTGCGGCCATCTGTTTGGTGCCGATGCTTTCCTGGAAATTATGCTTAATTCGGTTTAATAAATCCATGTGGATAAATACCTGTATGAGAGAGTCTAATATTAGTGGTTTTTAGCGATTAAAACGCATTTTTAATCCAGTTAAAAGCATAGCCCAAAGGTACCTGATGAAACCTGCTGGATTCGGCTGCGGGTGACATGGCAACCACATCAAAACGTGCATTTTTATATTTTGTGTTTTGTTGCAGGTACAATTCGGCTGTGTGGCGAATTTTTTTCTGCTTTGTCGGGGTGATGCTTGCGGCAGCGCCACCAAATGCCGTATTTTTACGAAAGCGCACCTCAATAAATACCAGCATCTCTTTATCATGCATAATTAGGTCAATTTCTCCCAGGCGGCAGTTAAAGTTTTTTTCAACAAACTTCAGCCCTTGTTGCAGCAGATATAGGTGACACGCAACTTCAGCCTGTTCGCCCTGTTGCAGATGTGGTGCTTTCAAGGGTTTGTCTGAACAGGTTGTTTAGATAGGCTTATCGTTGAAGCCGCATTGATGTTTTTTACAGAGCTTGAGGGCGCATTACTGTCAGCTGGATTAATTGGTTTGTCTGGGCCATTATCAAGCTTAATTTCAGGCTCAATATGAACGGCTAACCCGTTGATAAATTTTGCCCAGAGTAGTGTTCTCTTAATTCGGCCAAATTTATCCAGCTGTAAATTTCCAGTACCACCGGAAAAATGCGCGAAGGTGTTTTCATGTAAATACTCGAGATTAAAAACTAGATGGTAGGCATCAACGCCCAGTGCAAACAGGCGGGTGTAACGTTGCTGATTTGGCCAGTTACGGATAAATGTTTGCTTGAGTGTGTCTCCGTTTTTGATGCTCGTACTCCCAGTGTTATTTTCCAGAACCCAGGGCATATCACAAAATATCAGCCCATCTAAATCGATGTCTCGGTCTTTATCGGGGGTTCCAGTATAAGCATTTGAGGTTGAGTATACGGGTAAGCTACCGGCATGATAAAACTTTAATGCTGGTATAATGCTGCGTGCAGCACGGTAGCTAGCGGCAATAAAAACCATATCAACATCCTGTCTGCGATAGGGCATGAATTTTAGTTTTTCACCTAAGGTGTTTTCTATCCTGCGATGGCGCGCGGCGCTTTGGTCAAGATTAAACAAACGTTGTATGGGGCGTGAATAATCAGCTGTGGAATTAGCATAATCCTGTGTGTTGACCACGGTTCCACCAAGGGCTGTAAAATATTGGCTAAATGCGGTTTGCAGGCGGTGCCCCCAGCTACTGTCTGGTACGAGCTCAACCGCTTTGCGTCTGCCCTGCCTGATCGCCAGTTCTGCAACCTGTCTGGCTTCGCCTTCAGGAGAGAGGCCAAACTGGAATAAGTTGGCTGTCTGCGGGTGGGTATTTTCGCCATAATTTAAGGTGAGTACTGGAATATCGAGATCATGCTGAAGTGCGAGCTGGTTAATTAGCGTTTTATTCAATGGCCCGATAATGTTGGTGGCACCATCATCAATCGCTTGCTGAAAGAGTTGGCTGAATGCAATAGACGTATTGCCCGTATCGTAGAAACGTAATGTGGGTCGAGTCGTAGAATGGTTGTCGGCATAATAGGCGCTGAGCAAACCATTTATAATGGTTTCTGCTGCGCCGGAAAACTTGCCCTGTTGTGGCAGTAAAACAGCAATCGTTTTTACTTTCTCTGCAGTGGTAATATACGCGTCAATTAAATGTGAGAGAAACTCGTTACTTACCGTTTGTTGCGGATAGCGTGTCCCCCAGTTCAATATTGCGTCTTCAATATTATTAATGTTGCTTTGGCCTTTTGCCGTGAAACCTCGCATAATACGTGCCAGATCCAGCCAGGCCTGAATACGCGTATCAGCTGAGGTTTCATGATTTAGCCTTGTTGTTGGCATCGCTGAAAGTGCGCTCCAGATCTGTTCGTTATTTTTACGTTTAGCGGCATCTGTTTTTAGTGATGGCCCCAGATTAACCCGTGCCTTAACGGCTTTCATTGCATAGCCCAGAGAGGCATTAATATTGGCTAAAAGTATCGTTGCCTGAATCTTTTGCACCGGTTTCAGATCTGATAGTTGAGGTACAAGCGTAATGGCTCTTTCCGGGTTGTTCTGGGCCAGTGCAATTCTGGCGGCAAGTAAGTTTGCTCTGTGGCGCAATGATGCGGTTGGCGTTATGTACGATAGAACCTTACTGGCGGCTTTAAAATTGCTGTTGTGATAAAAAAGCTGGGCAGATTTGAGTAGCAGGCGTTGACGTTCACTGCCACTGCTGTTATTCGCATTTTTCAGCGCCTGGTTTGCCATTGTATTGAGCTCCGAGGCATCAAAGCTGGAATATAAAATGGTACCGATTGATGATGTGTCGGATTCTCTGGCTGGTTGTATGCCGCAGGCGGTAAGTAAAACCATGCTACAGAAAATCAGATATTTTAAAATTTGTATATTCAAGATAGTATGTATGAAAGTTATTTCTCAGAGTAGTAAGTATGTTTTGCAGGACTGATTGTGTCAATTGAAATCTTACCCGGAACACTCTATCTGGTGGCAACACCAATTGGAAATCTTGGCGATATTAGTTATCGCGCAGTGAAAGTGTTGGAAAAAGTGGATTGTATTGCGGCAGAAGATACCCGTCATAGTCAGAAGTTACTTTCACATCTGGGCATTCAGACGCGGTTACTTGCCTGCCATGAGCATAATGAAGACCGGATAAGCCCTAAATTGATCGCGCAATTACAGCAGGGGATAGCCATTGCGCTTATTTCTGATGCAGGGACACCGCTGGTGAGTGATCCTGGCTATCGCCTGGTGGAGCAGGCGCATACTAATGGTATTACAGTGGTGCCTGTGCCTGGTGCCTGCGCCGCGATTGCAGCGTTAAGTGCTGCCGGCCTGGCGACAGATCGATTTAGTTTTGAAGGCTTCCCACCAGCAAAGGCGGGTGCCAGGTTACATTTTTTTGAGGCGCTTAAGCAGGAATCGCGCACCATGGTGTTTTATGTTTCGTGCCACCGTATTATGCAAACACTGGCTGATATGGATGCTGTTTTTGGATCACAACGTCGGTTGACTTTTGCGCGCGAAATAACGAAGACCTTTGAAACGATAAGACGTACCACATTAGGCCAACTACGCTTGTTTGTTGAGGCCGATGAAAATCAGCGTAGAGGAGAAATTGTACTTGTCCTTGATGGTGTCGAAGACAGCGTTGATAACATTGGACAGGCAGTAATGTATCTAGAAATATTGCTTAGTGAGATACCGGTTAAACAGGCGGTAAATCTAGTAGTGAAAATGACGGGTGCGAATAAAAACGAGATGTATAAAAAAGCGCTAGAAATTAAAAGTGAGAATAATAGCGATACCACATAAAAGTGCATTATCAAAAGCGTATCGACACAAAGTCTACCGCCAGCCAGCCTGAAACACGTTGGTTGGTTACATCCCTGTACAATTGTCTGGCGTAGTTAGCAACACACGGTCTCAGCCAACGGTTAACGGTGCTCTATTTCTTTATGCCGAGTAATTCAATTTCAAAGATCAGTGTCGAATTTGGTTGAATTAACGCGCTGCGTTGAGTTTTTCCATAAGCCAAATCGGGGGGGATGAATAATTTCCACTTATCGCCAACGTGCATCATTTCTAAGGCCTGCGTCCAGCCTTTAATTACACCGTTAACGGGGAAGGTGGCCGGTTTTCCGCGGGAGTAAGAGCTGTCAAACACATGCCCGTTAATTAATGTACCGCGATAGTTTGTGGTCACGATATCGCCAGCTTTAGGTTGCGCGCCAGTGCCCGTTGCTAATATCTTATATTGTAGCCCGCTTTTAGTGGTGATTACCCCCGGTTTTTTTGCATTTTTGGCAAGGAAGGCGGTGCCTTTAGCAAGGTTTTCGGCCGTAATTTTATTTTGTTTTTTCAGCAAAGATGCCCGCAATTTTGTTTGAAATTCTATTTTTGCCTGGGTGCGTTGTGATTCTGAAAGTGCCAGTTTCTTTTTGCTAAAGACATCAGAAATACCCTGACTGAAAGCCTGGGCATTAAGGTCCACACCTTGTTGTCTGAGACGATTAGCAACATCGACACCAAAGCTGTAACTGGCTTTTTGAGTCACGCTTTCAAGGTTGTTTTTGGCTGCCTGATTATCTGGCTGGTTACAGCCAGATAACAGTACAGCCAGCGCGATAAAACTAAAATGGAAAATTCGATTGTACATATTATCTATCCTGGCATAAGAGTGTGTATCTGGAGGCGAAAATGTATCAGTTCAGCCTCTCTCTATCAAGTAATAATTTAAGGAACCACTCATTAATTTTCCATGGAGTCGATTGTAAGTTGAATTATTCATTTGTACTGTGAGTAAGCTATCACTGCCTTCTCGTTAATGTTATATGAATATTGTGTGTCCGTGTGGTGTCAGGATAGATTGCATTAAGCTAATACATTGAGCATAAACTGGAATTTGCTTTTGTGAGCCGCTGTAAACACTTCCAGTATGCTCTTTTGCCACCGCTATGCGATAGAAGAGTGATCTGGTGTTGTTGCACAGTTTATTGGGTTCCGATTAATGAGATAAATGAAATTATTACGCGGCTAATGCTGGATTTAAGCTTAAGAAGCAAGCATGTTAGACGAACTTTTATTATACTATCGTGTCTATAAAATATTTTAAACCGCCTTAATTCCCCCGGGAGAAATAATGATTACTCGCAAGTCTGTTTATTCTGCTTATTTTAGAGCCACTTTACTTGCTCTGATGGCTCTGTTTGTTTTTGCTGATACAGCGCTGGCTGGGTTACCAGTAAGCGTGAATAATCAGATGGTGCCCAGTTTGGCACCGATGATAGATAAAGTGCGACCGGCTGTAGTTAACATTGCAACTCGCAGCCATATCGAAGTGACAAGTCATATATTACCTAACAACCCTATCTTCAGGCGTTTTTTTGGTGGTGGCAATAATTTACCACAGCGGAAAGAAGTGAAGAGTCTGGGGTCGGGCGTTATTATTAATGCGCATGATGGTTATATCGTAACGAATCAACATGTGGTCGCTGGTGCCGACGAAATTTCAGTGACATTGAGTGATGGCGAACAGGTTGAAGCCAAACTGATTGGCTCAGATCCTGAAGCAGATGTTGCGGTATTGCAGATTAAGCAAAAGCATCTCACGCAAATAGCCTTTGCCGACTCATCAAAAATTCGTGTAGGGGATTTTGCGGTAGCGATTGGCAATCCATTTGGTCTGGGACAGTCAGTAACCTCAGGCATTATCAGTGCGTTAGGTCGAACGGGATTGGGGATTGAAGGTTATGAAGATTTTATACAAACTGATGCATCGATTAACCCAGGTAATTCAGGTGGTGCACTGGTTAATTTAAAAGGCCAGCTGGTTGGTATTAATACGGCAATATTGTCTGCAGGTAGTCACGGTAATGTGGGTATTGGTTTTGCGATTCCGATTAATATGGTGCGCAAGATCGCAGCTCAGCTAATTAAATACGGTGAAGTACGCCGGGGTATGCTGGGCGTTGTAATGCAGAATTTGACACCTCAACTGTCCAAGGCGTTTGGTTTGAGTTTGTATCAGGGTGTGGTTATCTCACAGGTAATTGAGCATTCGGCTGCCAGTAAAGCGGGTTTAAAGGCAGGTGATGTGGTAGAAAAAATTGATGGGACAACAGTAAAAAGCGCGTCTCAAATGCGCAACATGGTTGGCATGATGCGCGTGGGACAAGTAATGGCTATTACGGTGATTCGTGAAGGTAAGGTCATACATTTAAGTGCAAAAATTCAGGATGTAGTAGAAAAGTCAATTGCGGGTGGAAAACTTAACCCTCATCTGGAAGGTGCAGTAATTCAATATCACAATAAAGCGGGTAATAAATACGTGGAAATCACCGATGTGGCGCGTGGTAGCCCAGCCTGGAATGCGCGATTACGCAAGGGTGACATGATTCTATCGGTTAACCGTATCCCCGTGAAAACGCTGCCTGAGCTGAAAAAAAATATCAAGTTCAGCGATAAACAAATTTTATTAAATGTGCAGCGTGGGCAGATAGCACTGTTTATTTTGGTTCAGTGATAGCCGGTTTGTTAGCGGTTAAATCATTATGTACCCAGCGCTCGCCTTGAGCAGTGATCTCTTTTTTCCAGAATGGCGCGCCAGTTTTTAATGTTTCCATTAAAAACTGGCAGGCATCAAAAGCCTGCTGACGGTGTGCTGCCCAGGCAGCGGTAAGCACAATGGGTTCGGCCGGTTTTATTAGCCCGACACGGTGGATAATTAAGTTATCCTGTAGAGAATAAGTCTGTGTGCTTTCGCTGCAGAGCTTATCTAGAAACCGTTGTGTCATCGCTGAGTAGTGCTCCAGTCGCATTGATGTGACTGAAGTGCCAAGATTGAAGTCACGCATGGTACCGACAAAACAGGCCGTTGCACCATATGTGCCCGGCTTTAACTTTGATTGCTGGTACGTTTGCAGTAATTCCCAGGGGTTAAATGGCTGATTAATGATTTGTGCAGGCATAATGGCTTATATCGAGTCGGAAAATGTTTCGAGGTTAATCAAAGTTAGAGTCATTGACCTTAACCACCCGTTACCAGTGGAAAAAAAGCGACTTCATCCTGATCACTGGCGATGTCATCAACATGCCTGTATTCCAGATTGATTGCACACAGTGTGCTGACCGGCATAGTGCAGCCGGGTGCGGTTTTTTGCCAGATATCGTAGAGCGAAACAGGTATTTCTGCCACTATTTTTATTTCGTCTTGTCCAACCATTTCCCTTAAACTTGAAAAGAATTTTACTGTAATCATGGCCTTATTTTATCGTGAATGCCTGGATGAAGGATAGTGCAGCGGTATTTATTACTGAAACGAATGAAAAGGAGACCCATGGTTAAAGACATGCGGTGAATACATCCCTGTAGACTCGTGAACAATGGATATCCTTTTCACCTGTACTGTTAGTACGTATATTTGATATGCTTCTGTTTCTTTAGTATCACAATATCTGTTATTTTATGAGCGATCCATTAAGTCATTTTAATGCACACGGCGAAGCACATATGGTTGATGTGGGCAGTAAAACACCCACACTGCGTTGTGCTGTTGCACAGGGCTGCATCAGTATGCAGGCAGAAACCCTGCAGCGTATTGTGCGGGGTGACCACAAGAAAGGCGATGTATTATCGGTGGCTAGAATTGCCGGTATTATGGCGGCAAAAAAAACGGCTGACTTAATTCCTCTGTGCCACTCGCTGGCATTATCACATGTTGAGATTCAACTGGAGGTTAACCCTGAAAATGTGGCGATTGACTGTGTTGCAACGGTAGAGACAGTCGGCCAAACCGGGGTGGAGATGGAGGCGTTGACAGCGGTACAAATAAGCCTCTTAACTATTTATGATATGTGTAAGGCAATGGATCGAGGCATGAGAATGGAGGCTATTTTTCTACTGAATAAATCTGGTGGTAAGTCAGGAAACTGGTCGTCGACGTATCCGCAAGATACGTGACGGCAAGCCATGCCACTTTTATACGGAGCGATTACATGCGCTTATTAGTAAAATTAATTAAAGGGCTAGTGGTTCTGGCTGTTGTATTACTGCTTTCAGCCGTGGTATTTGTTTTTGTTTTTAATGCGAATGCATATAAACCGCAAATCATAGCTCAGGTTGAGCAGGTAACAGGACGGCATTTTTCTATTGATGGCAATATCGGGTTAACGCTGTACCCCTGGATCGGGCTAAAACTTGAAAAAACCACTTTGGGAAATGCTGCCGGGTTTGGCCGGAAACCGTTTGCCGCACTTGATTCGCTAAATATTAAAGTGAATGTTTTAGCATTACTGAAGCAACGAATTGAAATCAGTAAAATTCAGTTACATGGTCTGAAGCTCTCACTGGAAATCAATAAGCAGGGCAAGAACAACTGGTCGAACCTGGTCAAACGAAAAAAAACGTCACCGGATAAAATCGCAGCACAAATACCGTCAGATAAAACAGCTTCACCTGAAATACACGCCACCAAAGCAAATAATTCAATGTCGGGTTTCGTCCTGAAATCTCTTCATATAAAGGGAGTTGAATTGAAAAATGCATCCATTACTTATCGGGATAAAGTGACTGGGATGCAGGTCGGCATTTCTGCGCTCAATCTTGCAACGGGTGTGGTTCAATTTGATAAGCCAGTTAATATAAAGCTTTCTGCGCAGCTAAAAAATAATCAGCCAGCGTTAGAGAGCACCTTTATCTTAACAACAGCATTAACTTTTAATCAGAAATTTTCTGTATTTGATTTACGTGATCTAGCGTTAAAAATTTCGCTAAGAGCTAATAAGACCTCTGCATTTGCGCAGAACGTAAACCTGACGCTTAACACGCAAGTGAAGATTGACACGCTACAACAGAAAATCTTAATTAGAAAACTGTATCTGTCTGCATCGGGGGTTAATGTACAGGCGGATATCCAGATTTCACAATTTCTGCATGCCGCTAAAATTAAGGGCCGCATTTCGGTAGACACATTTAATGCGCGTGCATTAAGTAAAAAGTTCGGTGTTATGTTACCGCTTATGGCGGATAAAAAAGCGCTCAGTGCTATTTCGCTTACCGCCAACTTAAAATTGGTTAATCAGCGTCTTGAACTTGACAAAATTAAACTGAAACTGGATCAAAGTGCGCTTACAGGCTGGGTTCATATACTTAATTTGAAACGGCAGTCACTGCGTTATGATTTAGTCCTAAACAGGATAAATCTAAACAGTTATTTGCCCCCTGCCGTTGGTACGAAACCGGATACGAATAAAAACATACCGGCTAAAACAACCAATATATCAGCAGATGCGCGGAATGAAAAAATTAAATTGCCTTTGGCGTTATTGCGTAAACTTGATTTACAGGGTGTGTTTAGCATTCGGGCGATTCACGTAAAAGCATTTGATGCAAGCCGTTTTTCAGTCACAACTAAAGCCAGCAAAGGCATTATTACACTGGCTCCAGTTACGCTGAAACTATTCGGTGGAGATATTAATGCACGGGTTAGTTTGAACCTGCAAAAACAACCACGGTATGGCTTACGTCTGAAGGCCAAAAATGTGCAGGTTGGTCCGGTGCTTAACCCAGTATTAAAGAATCTTCTGCGTGGGAAACCGATGACATTAAAAGGTGTGGTGAATATGGCTGCATTTGTAATGACGCAAGGCGATAGCCTGAAGGTGTTAAAACGCCGAGCAAAAGGGCAGCTGACACTGGATCTGACTCAAACAGCGTTGGCTGGCTTTGATCCTGAATATTATGTGCGTACTTCCATTGCGAATTATCTTCAGCAGCGTGGGTTGAACCTGGCCGCATCCATCCGTGGTAACTATAAACCACGAAAAGTCACTGTATTTAACATTATTCATGATAAGGCAACAATTGCGGACGGTATAATCAGTACAAAAGACTTTCTTATGGACTCAGAACGCGCCACTATTCGAGCCAGTGGCAAGGTTAATATAATGCGCAATAGCGTGGATATGGTGTCTTCAATTAAACTGTCACGCAATAAAACCGTGGTAGAAAAATTGCTGAATAAACCACTCTATGTGCATGTGCATGGAGCGTTTGATCAACTGGTCTATGATATTGATACGCAGAAACTCTCGAATAATATAAGCAACCTGCTGAAGGATGAAGCCAGAGCGAGAGTCAATAAAAAACTGGCGGCAGAGAGACGGAAGCTGAAGCAGAAAATGAATACTGAAAAGCAACGGCTGATAAATAACCTGAGAAATAAATTAAAAAATAAATTAAAAAATTTGTTTTAGATGAGGTTGAATTTGATCGGTGATCTCTGTTTTTTGCTAAAGAGTGTGAATGGTGAATAATTTCTCAACGCGGGTATTGCAATGGTACCGTCAGCATGGCCGTCATAATTTACCGTGGCAGAAAAATAAAACCCTGTATCGTGTCTGGGTTGCTGAAGTTATGTTGCAGCAAACACAGGTGGCGGCCGTGTTGCCATATTATCAGCGGTTTATGCAGGCATTCCCCCACCTGGCTGTGCTGGCAGCGGCAGATATGGATGAGGTGCTCAGCTACTGGTCTGGTCTGGGGTATTACGCCCGCGCCCGCAATATGCACACAGCAGCGCAACGAATCGTTGAGCAGTTCGATGCTGACTTTCCACACCATTATGATGATGTTATTGCTTTACCCGGTATTGGGCCATCGACGGCTGCGGCGATTTTGGCGCAGGCATTGAATCAGCCGCATGCAATTCTGGATGGTAATGTGAAGCGGGTACTGGCACGGTATCATGGCATCGAAGGCTGGCCAGGTTTGCGGCAGGTTGAACAGCAGTTGTGGGAAAAAGCCCGCTTGCATACACCCGCCATACAGGTTGCTGATTACACGCAGGCGATGATGGATATGGGGGCAATCCTCTGCACCCGCTCATCGGCGAATTGTGGGCAGTGCCCGCTTAATGCTGATTGTGTTGCGCTGGCGGAAAATAAAGTGGGAAACTTGCCCACAAAACGACCCAAAAAGAAGCGGCCTGTGCGGCAGAAATGTTTTTTAGTGATACACCATACCGAAAATGGTCTGTTAATGGAAAAACGCCCCACATCCGGCATATGGGGTGGTTTATGGAGTTTTCCAGAAACAGAACTGGAAGAAAATATTATAGAGGTCTGTTTGCAACGTTGGGGGCTGACTGTGCAGCAGATAAAAAATCGACCTGTTTTTCGACATACTTTTAGTCATTTTCATCTGGATATTTTACCCTGTCATATTCAGGTTAAAACACCGTTAGCGCAAATTAGCGAGGCAGAGCGATTCCAGTGGTGTTTGCCTGATGACGAACGCGCGATGGCTACACCGGTGCGTTCTATTTTGAATGAACTACTCAAAACAGGCATGAATGGCTTGACTCAGAGGCCTCTAGCCGATTAAATACGCATCCTTTGAGTCAAGCTGGTTTCAACTCAAAAAATTGTCAGGCATTAAAAATGGCCGAATAGCTCAGTTGGTAGAGCAGCGGACTGAAAATCCGCGTGTCGGTGGTTCAATTCCACCTTCGGCCACCATTTTTTATCCGCACTCCGCTTCCTTTTGCCGTATTCCACAAGGGCTTTTTACCTGACCGCATTGAATCCTGTGTTAAATCTTCCGGTTTATTCCTGCACCTCACACACTCTCTCTCTCCACGACATAAAGAGTTGGGTTGATAAGATTCGTGGTATCCCTGCTATCACTGGATTAATTTGTATAGTATGGATGAGAAATATCCTCGGTCGGTAAATCATGGCGCGCCCGACAGGATTCGAACCTGTGACCTTCGGTGTCGGAGACCGATATTCTATCCAGCTGAACTACGGGCGCAAGAGAGAGCGGATTCTATCACGCTTACTAACAGGATGGATGAAAAGGCTATCGATTGTTCAAGACCGTCAGCCGCAGGATGCGGATGTCGAATTTACATGGAAGTATTGACAGCGTGTCTTGAACAATCGATAGCCTTTTCATCTGTTTCAGTAATATGTCTATAGCTGATTCTTATGGGCTAAAAAATCGATCGAGACTGCGGTAGGCAATCGCTTCAGCAAGATGTGGTATTTCTATACGGCCACTGTCATCTACGTCAGCGATGGTACGGGCGAGTTTTAAGATGCGATGGTAGGCGCGTGCGGAAAGCTTGAGTTTATTCATCGCTTTATCCAGCAGGTTTTTTTCTGCGCTGTTTAATTTACAGAATATCTCAATTTCACTAACCGTGAGTTCGGCATTGCACCGTGGACTTCGGGTTAGCTGTTTTTGGTAGGCCTGTTTTACTCGTTCGCGGATAATGCGGCTACTTTCACCCTTAGGCGTATTACCATCAAGGGATTTCTGGTCAATGCGTGGTACTTCGATGTGCATGTCGATGCGGTCGAGAAAGGGGGCGGAGATTTTACTGCGATGTTTTTTCTGCTGGTTGAAGGTGCACTGGCATAGATCTTTACCATCACAGGTGTATCCCTGTGGGCATGGATTCATTGCGGCGATAAGCTGGAAGCGGGCAGGGAAATCGGCCTGTCGGGTGGCACGAGAAATAGAAATACAGCCGGTTTCCATTGGTTCACGTAATACGTCGAGGACATGGCGATCATATTCGGTGAGTTCGTCTAAAAATAACACACCCTGATGCGCCAGCGATATTTCGCCCGGTGTTGGTTTGGAGCCACCGCCAACCAGCGCGACACCAGATGCGGTGTGGTGTGGGTGTCTGAAAGGGCGTAATTTCCACTGATCGAGGGTGAAACCCTGATGGCTAATTGAACAGATAGAAGCACTTTCCAGCGCCTGTTGTTCTGTCATTGGTGGCAAGATACCGGCAAGACGGCTGGCCAGCATGGACTTTCCAGTACCCGGTGGGCCAACCATCAGTAAATTGTGTCGACCCGCTGCGGCTATTTCCAGGGCGCGGCGGGCGTGGTGCTGGCCGCGTACATCGGCCATATCAGGCAGATGACTGGTATTATCTGGCGAGGGTGGCGAGGCTATTGCGGCAGGCAGGTCAACAAGGCCTTTCAGGTGTTGGCAGACTTCGAGCAAGCTGTTGGCTGACAGTACTTGAATATTTTCCACCAGGGCGGCTTCCTTTGCGCTGCTGGCGGGCATGATTAATTTTCTTCCTGCCTGCTGACAGGCCAGAGCGACAGGTAAGCTGCCCTTTACTTTTCTGAGTTCACCCGATAAAGCCAGCTCGCCATGAAATTCATAATTCTCCAGCAGGTCTGTTTCAAGCTGTTCGGATGCAGCAAGGATACCCAGCGCAATCGACAAATCATAACGCCCGCCATCTTTGGGTAGGTCGGCGGGTGCCAGGTTGATGGTTATGCGTCTTGCTGGAAATTCAAAATGAGAATTAATAATAGCAGCGCGTACACGGTCTTTGCTTTCACGTACTGCGGCTTCAGGTAAGCCAACAATTGAAAGTGCGGGCAGACCATTGGAAATATGGACTTCAACGTGAACATCGGGAGCACTAATTCCGGTAAGGGCGCGGGTAAAAACGGTGGCGAGTTTCATAATGACCATTCCATGGTGATGAGCTTCCGTAGAGTTTGCCTAATTATACATAAAAGGCATATTAAGGTGGTTTTTATTTGGATGCGCTTTTTTCCAGCTGCTGTAGCTGTTTTTCAAGTTTATCCAATTTTTCTCGGCTGCGCTGTAGTACGGCCGACTGGATTTCAAATTCTTCACGAGTGACCAGGTTCAGTTTGGTTAAATAGTCCTGCAATAGAGCGTGGAGACTGTTTTCAATATCTGCAGGCATACTGTGAAGTCTGTCGGGCAGGAGTTCGCTGATGCGTTGAGTGAGCTCATTGATAGAATTTTGATTCATAAGCTGTTTTTTTTATCGCCAGTTTTATTTTTTTTGATACGCCTGCCATTTTACCTGTATCTGCGCTGATGTCATAGAGTGAGTGTGACGGTGATGATCTTTTAATCTATAGCAATTGCTATGCACCAAAACGGAACACATAAGAAAATGGCGCGCTAAAATGGGGCGAAGCCAGTAGGTCTGCCCGTTTTATGAAGTGATAAATATTGTTAACACATTGATAAAGAATAATTTATTCTGATTGGCATAGTTACTGCTTAACTTCCGTACATAACAGTTTATCGCTGATTATATTTTTCCTTTGATTATTTTTGGAGTCTTTCAACAATGAAAAAATCTTTATTACTGGCAACTGCTATTGTTGCTTCGTTAACAAGTGGTATTGCATCGGCTGATCTTACCGCGAATGCGGGTGTTTTCTCTAACTACATCTGGCGTGGTGTGACGCAAACGAACGATGCAGCGGCTGGCCAGGGTGGTATTGACTGGACTGCAGATTCCGGGCTTTATGCAGGCACTTGGGTTTCAACTTTAGGCAATGGAAATGGCTATGAAATGGACCTTTATGGTGGTTATACCGGTAAAATTAATGATTTTGGTTATGATGCCAGCGTTATTTCATATCAATATCCGGTTACTTCACCAAGTACAAGTTTTACCGAAATAGATGTTTCTGGCTCATATAGTCTGGTGACTTTGGGTGCTGCGTATACGATTGATGCGGCTTCCGCAAATAATAACAGTGCCTTTGATAAAGGTGATCTGTATCTCTCAGCCAGTGTTGACTTTGCGGTGAATAAGAGTGATGTCAGCTTTTATGCAGGCACCTATCGATTTACTAATGATGGTAACCCTGACATCGGTGCTATTAATTATAGCCATCTTGGCGCAAGCATCAGCAAAGACGGCTTTACCTTTGCTGCAGATAAAAACAATATTGATGCTAACAATACAGCACTTGGTGCAGCGAATGGCACTGCTGACAATGTTCGTGTCACCGTTAGCTACAGTAAAGACTTTCAACTATAAAGCCGTCGTATTATTTATTTAACCAAATAGTTTTTGCCTGTCCTCGATGATGAGGGCAGGTTTATTCTGAGGAGTGACGATTATGAAAATGATTACTGCAATCATTAAACCCTTCAAACTCGATGATGTGCGTGAAGCCTTATCCGAGATTGGGGTACAAGGTATTACGGTGACTGAAGTGAAAGGCTTTGGTCGTCAGAAGGGCCACACAGAACTGTATCGTGGCGCTGAATATGTTGTTGATTTTTTGCCTAAGGTGAAAGTTGAAATTGCCGTGGGTGCGGACATTGCTGAAAAAGTGATTGAAGGAATTCGGATGGCAGCCAATACCGGCAAGATCGGTGATGGCAAGATTTTTGTTTCAACTGTTGAAGAAGTTGTCCGTATTCGCACCGGTGAAACGGGTGTCGAAGCGCTGTAACTATTTAGGGGATAGAAAATGAATAAGTTTTTAAATAAACGTTTCGCTACCATTTGGGTCGGTTTGCTGAGTGCAATGCCTACCCTCGCAATGGCGGCGGGGGATAAAATTAATACTGGTGATACCGCCTGGATGATTGTAGCAACCGCGCTAGTATTAATGATGACGATTCCTGGTCTGGCACTGTTTTATGCTGGTCTGGTTCGTTCCAAGAATGTATTGTCGGTGATGATGCAATGTTTTGCTATTACCTGCGCGATGACAATTTTATGGGTTTTGGTTACTTATAGTCTCGCTTTTGGCAACGGTGGCAGCATGAATGCATTTTGGGGCGGGTTTGATATGGCCTTCCTGAAAGGGATGACGGTTAACTCAATGCACGGTACGATTCCTGAATCAGTGTTTATGACCTTCCAGATGACGTTTGCCATTATCACCCCTGCACTGATGGTTGGTGCATTTGCTGAACGGATGAAGTTCTCTGCAATGTTGTTATTTATGACACTGTGGTCAATTCTTGTTTACGCGCCTATTTGTCACTGGGTATGGGGAGGAGGCTGGTTAAGTGGTTACCATGTTCTTGATTTTGCTGGTGGAACCGTTGTGCATATTAATGCTGGTGTTGCTGGTTTAGTCGCTGCACTTGTGCTTGGTAAGCGCAAAGGATTTCCTACCACTGCAATGCCACCGCATAATTTAACCATGTCGGTCATCGGTGCTGCTTTATTGTGGGTTGGCTGGTTTGGCTTTAATGCTGGTAGTGAGCTGGCTGCAGATAATGTTGCTGGTATGGCGCTGGCTGTCACCCAGGTTGCAACCGCAGCAGCAGCCCTGTCCTGGATGTTTATTGAATGGAAGGTGCATGGTAAACCGAGTGTATTGGGTATTATTTCTGGCGCGGTAGCCGGTCTTGTTGCGATTACCCCGGCATCTGGATCAGTTGGCCCGATGGGTGCAATTGCTATTGGTGTTGCTGCTGGTCTTGTGTGTTACTGGGCCGCAACCAGTTTGAAACGTGCTATGGGTTATGATGATTCATTAGACGTTTTCGGAGTCCATGCCGTCGGCGGTATTGTCGGTGCAATGCTAACCGGTGTATTTTCTGCGATTAGCCTGGGAGGGTCGGGTATTACTGGTAGCATTATGCAACAGGTTGGTTCTCAGGCTATCGGTGTGACTGTAACGATTGTTTATACCGGTGTTGTGAGCTATGTGTTACTGAAAATAATTGATGCAATGATTGGTTTACGTGTTGATGAAAGTCAGGAAGCTGAGGGTCTTGATATAAGCCTGCATGAAGAACGCGGTTATATTTTATAGATAGATGTAGCTTCTATCTGGAGAGCTAAATTCTTACCAAGAAATATTAGACTCCTGTTGCTAACATCGCTGGCCGGTCACTTATGTGATCGGCCTTTTTATGTGATTCAGTTAATGGATGTCTGTTATCCGTTTAGTGGCTAAGGCGAGTAATAACTGACTTTAGGGCATGGTCAAAAACGGAGTGTCCCATAATAATTTTTGTCCTGTCACTGGCCATTTCTATCGTCAGTTCATCAAATGATTTTTCCACTACCAACTCGCCTTTATGATTAACAAACATAAGATTAGAGTCTTCAAGAACAATTACGGACAGTTTGCAGCGGCGGGAAATCTGATCCTCCCCCATATATAGATGAAACCACATGCCTGGCATAATATTAGCCGGTAGTCTGGACTGAACTTCGTCACTAGAGAGTATTTCAGTGGTGTCGTCCTCACTTTCATCATCCATTTTAGCGATGTTTGCCCCTGCCTTTTCAATTTCTTCATCACTAAATCGAACAGCATCGATATGGGCTTTGTAGGTCTGAACTAAACCGTGTATAACTTTTTCAATGTCTGGCTTTGATTTGATCGCATGGGACAGGTAATTGCGGGTAATTTCCAGCAGTTCATCTTTGTCTTCCAATAAAATGGTATAGTCGTCAGCGGTTCGTACTGGTTGTATGCTCTCGATAATATCTCGCAGTGTTTCAACCAGACTGACCCACTCTTCATTCTCCTTGCCATGTTGCAAATAATGGTTAAACATTAAGGTTGGCCAGCGCTTTAGAATAAGTGGGTGCACCGCCTCAGGCAGTGTTTTTCCCGTGGTGACGACTCGAAGTGCTTTTAATACGGTGTTTCTGGCGTGGTGACGTAAGGTTTGTTGTTGTGCTTCTATTTCCTTATTACGTGCAATGTCTTCCTGTTTTTGAATGATCTGATTGAGATCGTCCAGCGCCTGCTGGAAGACTCCCGTCGTCATGTCGTATTCTGCAAGTATATTGCTGATAATTTTATCCAGCTGTTTATATATCTCATCGGTATGGTCGGTAACACCAACACCTACTTCGGCAATTCTATCAAGTAAAACGCGGGCGGCATGATCATCGTAAATAAAAAACTCCTGATCAGTTATAGAGGCTTTAATGATAGGAATTTGTAACCGTAATAACAGGGTTTTGATGGTGTCTGAAATATCTTCATCATCAATAATGGCATCGAAAATTAGTTCGATAAAATCAATGGTTTTTTCTGCAATTTGATTAATACGCTTGGTGATGACCCCACCGGAACTTTTGGCAAGTTCTGCAATAACTGCCTGCTTAATGGCTTCTGCATCAAAACGTGCTTGCTGGGGTTGAGCAAATTGTGGCTGTGTTTGCAGATCAGATAAAGCCTGAATAATTTCCTGATGGCCAAAATGTTGTGCTGTACTATCAGGAAATATCGGGCTACCTGATGCAGGTGTCTGTGCCTGGCCACCAATGGTTTCCTGATTGATGGGGGTTCCCAGAAAATCGCCCAGTACGTGCCCAACCTGGCTGGCTGGCATCCCTGCGGTATAGTGCTGAAACTCACTACTTGTGGTATTTGTGGTAGTTGTGTTATTTATACCCATTTTACCCATAGAACCTGGGTTAGCGTGGCCTTGACTCTGGGGCGACGTAGTGTTTGCGGGCGATTGTTGAGGGTGATGGTAGGTGCCGCCGGGAGCTGCTGTCATGGCGTAACCACCTATTACGCTGTCACCTCCTGATCCCATATTAACTTTATTGTTGTTACCATCGGTACTCCTGTCTCCTGTCGGCCCATGTTGAGTGTTTGTTGCTGTTTGTTCTGACCCGGTGGCATTTGATGGGTTTCCATACTGAGTACCTGCCCTGTTCTCATTACCAGCATCTTCCTGAAGTGGTGCAAGCTGAGTGTCAGTCGATTGATCCGGTTCGCCATTGGAAAGCTGTTCTTTTTTGTCATCTTGCCTGCGCTTTTGTTGTCGATCATGTAAGTTGAGTTTTATCTGCGGCAGTATGTCGGCATCAATCAGGCGGTTGTTGATGGAGTCATAGAGTGATTCCAGCTTGTTCATCATTTCAGCTTCAAACAGGTTAAACAGGATTTTTTTATTAACAGGATCAAAGTAGTTTTTGATGCTATCGTTAAATGCCTGGCAGAAGTTGGTTGGGTTGAGCGCCTTTTTATTAAAGACAGTCTCGGATTTTAACGCCAGGTATTCCAGTCTGGCTTCGAGATGGGAGAGTTGTTCGCGATAACGGGCGGTGGCGCGTCCACTGATACTGCTAACCAGAACCATGCCTTCCATTTCATTGGTATCAATCAAGCTAAGCTCGTCTGACTTTTTCTCGTCGAGCCTGGTATTTTCCCGGTATTGGACGGCAGGGACCAGGTGTTTTTTTATTTCTTTAATGTAATTATCAGCAATCCGGTTTTTTAGTGACTTGATCTGGTTTATCAGCTCAAAATAGCGGGTCTGGTCTTTATTGCTGGTGGCTTCGTCCGCCATATTAAAGAGTTTGTCCTGTGCGGAATTAAACACTTTTGACAGCAGGTCACTCAGGCGAGTGGTCAAATTGTTTTTTATATGGACGACAAGTTTGTCGTACTGACTTGCTTTAAGTTTTTTTTTCTGTTTTCTTCTACGCATTTATATTTTCCATCTAATCCTTTAGTGAATCATTATACAATGACGGGCTACCTATGGATGAATTATAGCTGTTTGTCAGTAAAAAACGGAGTCTGAGTTTATAAATATCCGGCACTATCAACTAATTATAAGCTCAACGGAGTTGAAACTGGGTATTATCCAGCTAAACTTATTACTCAGCACCCATAAATCTGGGTTTTCTCCTGAGTCATTTTAAATCGACATGACAGATAGGATGGAAATAACCACCACCCGTTTTTGTTTCTACTACATATCTAGAGCTTATTATTATGACTCATCCAGCGCCAGAAAAACCACAGATACTGATCGTCGATGATTCCAAAGTGATTCGGATGGCGGCTAAAAAAATGCTATGTAATGATTATGTTATTCAATTGGCTGAAGATGGACAGCAGGGCTGGGAGTATGTGCAGCAACATACGGATGTGCTGGTGGTTTTTACTGACCTGAGCATGCCATGCATGGATGGTATGGCGTTATTAAAACGCATTCGTGAATCAGGCGAAGATCGGCTCATCAATTTGCCAGTGGTAATTCTTACTGGGGCCGAAGATAATGAAACAGTTAAAAAACAGGCAATGGATGCGGGTGCAACTGACTTCGTTTTAAAGCCGTTTGATTCGATAGATTTAATTAGCCGCGCAAAAGCGTATGCACAGTTATCACGCAAAGTTATTGAACTGGAGGCGAGTTCGGCTTATGACAAACTGACAGGGTTGTATACCGCCAGATCTCTGTATGAACAAGGCAGTAAAGCCATCTCCTTCTCTCAGCGGCATCATCTTTGCATTAGCCTCTGTGTCTTTGAAGTGAAAGATATTCAGGCCTATTTCTTAAAATTTGGTAAAAAAGTTGCACAGACTATTTTAATTACCGTGGTTAAACGTATGCGGGATTTAATGCGTAAGGAAGATATTGCTGCGCGACTGGACCTGTCTCGATTCGCGTTAATTTTACCGCTGACAGATGAGCAGAAAACACGTATTGTGGTCGAGCGAATACAGCAGAATATTCGTAAGCTGGTGTTTGAAATTGGCGGAAATAAAATACAGCTGGTGATGAATTGTGGAATTACTACTTCAAATATGGCTAAACCTGTTTCAATCAAGCAGCTGTTGCAGCAGGCTGAAACCGCATTAAAGGGGCTGGGCTGTACAAAAACAATGCAGCTGGCGTATTATAGCGGTGATCAGGGTGTTAAAGGAAACAGTGGTGTTGACTTATCTGAAAAAGAAATGGAGCAGGCCTTTGGGTATATCATGCGCGGTGAGTATGACAGACTGTCCGAGCAATCTATTTCACTCATGGCTAAACAATTATCTGCCTTTATGCAGTATGTGGACGAGCGCCATGCCAATGCTTCTGTTCCAGAAAATAAGGCGGAGAATTAGTCGGGATAGTGAGTAGTGAGTCATGTCAGCTAAATTACAGAATATTTCAGCAAAAGAGGCCTGGGAAATTTGCCAGATAAATTCTCGGGCGTTATTGATTGATGTACGTTCCAGCATGGAGTATTTGTTTGTTGGCCATCCAAAAGGTGCAATTCACATCCCCTGGATTGATGAACCAGACTGGGAGGTAAACTCGGCTTTTGTCACTGAGATCCGTAAGTTGGCGTTAGGCGGTTTGCATGAAGGTATTGATGATGTGCCGATTATATTAATTTGTCGCAGTGGTAACCGTTCTACCGATGCAGGTCAGGCATTAATTGATGCAGGCCTGGTGAATGTATCACATATCGAAGAAGGTTTTGAGGGTGAACTGGATGAAAATCACCATCGCAGTACACTGGGCGGTTGGCGCTATCACGATTTCCCCTGGGAACAGTGTTGATCATACCGTCAGTTATCGACACTGGTCATTACAGTAATAGAACTTCCACCGCGTATGACTAAAATTAACCAGACAGCAGATGAATGGAAAGCACTATTAACGGCTGAGCAGTATCGCGTAACGCGCGAAGCGGGAACCGAGGCGGCATTCAGTGGTAAGTTATGTGATAACAAAAATGCAGGCGTTTATCCGTGTATCTGTTGTGGAGAGGTATTGTTTTCATCGGCAGATAAATATGCGTCCGGTTCCGGCTGGCCGAGTTTCTGGCAAGCAAAAAATAATCGAACTTTAACTGAAATCAAAGATGTTACTCATGGCATGGTTCGTGTTGAGGTACGTTGCCCAAAATGCGATGCACACCTTGGCCATGTGTTTGAGGACGGCCCGCAACCAACCGGCTTACGTTATTGTATTAACTCGGTATCCCTGGCTTTCGAAGCTAAAAATTAGCCACTGACTAACAGTACAGAGGAAAAGGCTAGCCATGGTTCAAGACCGTCAGCCGCAGGGATGCGGTGTCGAGTCGACAGGGATGTATTCACCGCGTGTTAGGTTGCATAGAAACAGGCAACTCAGTCGGCGAGTTATAGACTGCTACGGTTGGTCACTACAACAACAACTGCTGCCACCAGGTTTAACCGCCTCAATGGTGGCGGATAAGACATAATCCTCAACCCCACGACCCGGTGCCCAGTCACTAATAAATGCTTTCGATTCGTCTTTTGGGATAATGCGGACTTGCTTAAAACCCTGTTCTTCAAGAATGGACTGTAACTCACTGACCTGTGATGCACCGGCCATACAGCCAGAATACAGTGCCAGATCTGTTTTTATCTCATCGGGTAACTCCATGCTTGCGACCACATCGGAAATAGCCAGGCGGCCACCGGGTTTGAGTACACGGAAGGTTTCAGCAAATACCTGTTTTTTGTCGGGGGATAGATTAATCACACAGTTAGAAATAATAACATCAATCATCTCATTTGCGACTGGCATATGTTCAATTTCACCCAGTCGAAAGGTAACCTGGATATATTTCCCTTTTACTGCGTTAGCCCTGGCTTTGGAAATCATGGTAGGGGTCATATCAATGCCGATGACCTGACCTTCTTCGCCGGTTTCTGCAGCCGCCAGAAAACAGTCAAAACCACCACCACTGCCCAGGTCAAGCACTGTTTCACCTGGTTGAATACCCGCAATGGCGCGTGGGTTGCCACAACCCAGGCCCATATCGGCACCTTCAGGGACCTGATCAAGATCATCCTGAGTATAACCAAGGCGGGTGGAAACCAGGGTGTTTATGGCATCATCGCTAGAGACACCACAGCAGCTTGCTTCCGTACCGCAATCATTGCCCTTGTTACTGGCTTCTGCCACCCTGGAATAACTATCCCTAACTTGTTGACGAATACTATCGGCCTGTTTTTGATCCATTGCTGTTCTCCTGCTGGCATTATCTGAGCTAAATGAATTATTGGTGAAATATAAAACAAAATATACAGCAGGACAAGAAGCGATTGCTGGTTTGATGCAACCGGCGGTTTTATCCAGCCAAAATGCATGTGCAATCAGCGATGATTTGAATATTGCTGTATTATAGCGTTTTATCACTGATTATTTTACGTGGGAGATGCATGACTCAACCGTTAACAGACGAAGAAAGAGAACTGCTGGAGCAGCGGCTTTATGAGCTAAAATTAGAGCATCGTGACCTTGATGAAGTGATCATACGTCTATCTGGTGAGCCAGATGTTGAGGAGTTGCAACTGAAACGATTTAAGAAACGCAAACTATTACTAAAGGAAAATATCGCCATAATTACCGATCGTCTTATTCCTGATATTGAGGCGTAACTTCAATTGTATTGTAAGTTTTTTTAAGAGATTACCATGAATTTTTGTTCTGCCTGCGGCGAAAAAGTAGAATTAGTTATTCCAGAGGGAGATAACCGGGTGCGCTTTGTCTGTGTGCAATGCAGTGTCATTCATTACCAGAATCCGAAAGTGGTTACCGGCTGTATTGCTGAATGGGAGGATAAAATTCTATTATGCCGCCGTGCTATCGAGCCAAAATATGGCCTCTGGACATTGCCGGCCGGGTTTATGGAAAATGGAGAGAGTAACCGTGATGGTGCTGCGCGTGAAACATTGGAAGAAGCCAATGCCCAATTAACGAATATGACACTGTTCAGTGTTTTCAGTATTGCACATATCAGTCAGATTTATACCCTGTATCGAGCTGATTTGGTTGACGGGAAAGCGAACGCAGGGGTAGAGAGCCTGGAAGTCGCATTGGTCGATGAAACCCAGATTCCGTGGCAGAAAATTGCTTTTAAAGTGATTGAGGCGAACTTAAGATTATATTATCGAGACAAAGCCGCAGGTAAATTCACTACCCATTATGGCGAAATTAGTCGATCAAATGATGGTCAGTTTAATATTGAATATTTTTAAGGCAGATCTCGGAGAATAAGAGCTTGGCTGATTTTTAAATAATACAAATTATATTGGTTTAGCTGAGGGGTTAAAGCGCAACACTCTGGTATTGGTTTGTCTATGGAGAAAACAGAGTATTAAGAGTTACTTATAGCTAAATTATTGATGTTTAAACGGTTTCCATCCGGCGCACTAAATCCAAATAGGCGAGAATAAAAATACAGTTCATTATCCAGTGCGGTGCGAATAGTTTCAGCCTGTCTAAACCCATGTTGTTCACCTTTGAAAAAATGGCTAGCAACGGCAATACCGTTTTTATCCAGCGCAGCAATCATTTCTTCCGCCTGCTCTTTGGGGACAACACGATCATCCATGCCATGAAAAAAAATAACCGGGCAGCTGAGCTGCTTGCTGTGATAAAGCGGGGAGCGTTGTTGGTAAATAGTTTTAGCTTCGGGGTAAGGGCCGATTAGCCTGTCGAGGTAATGTGATTCGAATTTGTGTGTATCAGTTACCAGACTTTCGAGCTCAGAAATACCATAATAGCTAGCGCCGGCTGAGAATACATTATGAAAAGTCAGCGCACATAAAACCGTATATCCACCAGCACTGCTGCCGCGTATTATTAAACGTTTAGCATCGGCCAATTCATGCTCGACGGCAAACAGTGCAGCATCGCAACAGTCTTCAACATCCAGTTTCCCCCATTTACCGTTTAAACGACAACGGTATTTACGGCCATAACCGCTGCTGCCGCTGTAGTTTACGTCAAGCAGGGCGAAGCCACGCGAAGTCCAATACTGTTTTTTAAGGTCGAGTGCGGTGTCTGTATTTCCTGTTGGGCCACCATGACAAATAACAATAAGTGGTGGTTTTTCCTGCTTATTAGCGCTGTATAGCGGGTGGGTTGGTGCATAATAATTTGCGTAAATTGTTTGTTGGTGACGGTTTTTAAAAGCCAGGGTCTGCGCCTGCGAGAAATAGTCGGTTGATATTGTGAGCCTGGATGAGGCTTTAACGGAATTAAAATTTTTCGGTATAAGGTTGTTAATGTTTAATATTCCGGTAGATGTGTGCTGAATGATTACAGGGAGCCGAGTTGGTGATGTCCCTATGAATGCAAGCTGGTTTTCATTTGCGGCAATAGATGAAAAGTTGTCCCAATGACTTTCTATAGCAGTCTCTGTGATTGAGAGTGTGTCGATAAGAACGAGTGAATGTTTGTTGTTGATTCTGTAATGAGTGAGCAATTGGGATGCATTGATGAATGCATAACTGGACTGTGCGAACACCCATTGAGGTAAACCGATATCCTGATTATTCGAGGTGATCAGGGTTTGAGTTTTATCTGTTTCATATCGATAAAGTTGCCACCAACCTGTTTTATCTGAGATAAAATACAGTTGATTATCAGGTGACCAGTCTGGCTGGCAGATCGAGATATTGATGCGGCTTTTGATTGAACTTGATTGTACGCCAGCCAGGTGTGTTGTGCGCTGTAGTTCCCCCGATGCATCAATATCAGCACACCAGAGTTCAGTTCCATCCCAGGGCATATTAGGCTGATTCCAGCTTAACCAGCAGAGGCGATTGCCGTCTGGATTGATTCTTGGGCTGGCATAAAAATCATAACCCGTACAGATGGAAGTAACGCTGCCGCTACTCATATTAATGGCAACAATTGAGTTAACTGGTGAGTAGTCATGGCCGGTTTTATGGTTAACTTGCTGTTTACAAATAGGCTGTTCACACAACCGTTGCTCACAAACTGCAATCAGGCGGTTATGTTGACTATCAAAAATTAAATCAGCGTAGCGGTGGTGTTGATGGTGAGTAATTCGCTGTATTTTGTGTTGCCTGATACAGTAAATATCCTGGTCTTTATCATTGATAAAATACACGGTGTTGTTGTGAACGCAGTATGCACCACCGCCATATTCATGAACGCGTGAGCGTGCACTGTATTGCGTGGGTAAGATATCATCGGTTTTTTTATCGCTAAACTGTACAATAACGCATCGACCCTGTTCCTGTGGTCTGCGTTCAAGGTAGTAGAGTGAGTGATTACTTAGCTGAACTTCGTCCAGAGATACCGAGTCCGTTACCATAAGCTGGCTGTTAACAGGGGAAGACCAACTGCCGTAAGGCGCTTGCTGTTTGGGTTTCATTGCGGTGTCGGCTCTTTCTTATAAGATTAATGGTGCGGTTATTACTGAAACGAATGCAAAGAGCTAGTCATGGTTAAAGACACGCGGTGAATCCATCCCTGTCGACTCGACACCCGCATCCCTGTGGCTGACAGTCTTGAACAATAGGTGTCCTTTTTCATCTGTATTGTTAGTAAATAGTGAAAAATACCACTTAAACAGCTATCCTGATCAGGTAGGTATAAAGTATACAGTAATGTTATTACTGAAACGAATGCAAAGGCTACCTATGGTTAAAGACACGCGGTGAATCCGTCCCTGTAGACTCGACACCCGCATCCCTGCGGCTGACGGTCTTGAACAATAAGTATCTTTTTCATCTGTACTGTTAGTAAGACGTTATTAATGAATACATTCGCTATTTTTAGTTATCATTATCACCCGCATAAAGGGATTCTGCTATGTTGTTAGAACTGGCGGGTTTGCTGGTAGCAAGTGGATTAGTTCTGCTGGTGGTAGGAGCTTTTGTTGCCAGACAATATACGCTGCGATCAAAATTACTCACTGCGTTTCTAATTATTGTATTGATCTCGCTCGGTGTTCTGGCGCAACTCGATAGCTATATAATGAGTAAAAATCTAACCCAAAGCGCAAACAGGGTGCTGATTACCACAGCAAAAAATTATGCTGAAAAAATTGATAGTTTAAATCGACGCAACAGTGAATATATAAAGACCGAGGCAGCGTTGCCTGCAATTGTTCATTTTCTCGTTACAAAAGCTGAACCACCATTTAATCGTCAGGCAATTCTGGAAATTTTACGTGCGCTTAAATCTCGTCAGGGGGCAAACATTCTTTCCTATGCGATATTAAATAAAGCGGGAGTGAATATTCTTGATACGGATGCTAGCAATATTGGCAAGAATGAAAGTGGTGAATATTATTATCGGGAAATATTGAAAAAAAATACAACTTATCGTTCTTCTATTCTTTTTGGCAAGCATCAGACTTATCTGGTTTTTAGTAGTGGAATTTATGATCTTTCAGGAAAGTTAATTGGTGTATTACGTGCAGAATACAGTGCCAATATTTTATCAAATATGTTTGCTAAAATTCAGCGCAGAACGGGGCGAAGTTCTTTTGTAATGCTACTGGATGAAAATAATCTAAGGTTGGTACATAGCCGGCGTAAAAATCTCACTTATACATTGGCAGCGGCACTAAACAGTAAAAAGCAAAAAACATTACAACAACATCAACGCTTACCTGAAAAAGTCTCATTATTGCATTTTGAGTCATCGAGCTGGTTGAAGAAAATAAGAAAAGTTTCTTATGATAGTCCACTTATTAAAAGTCATTATAGTGGTATGGGTGTGGCAGAGTTTGTCTCTGCTGTGTTTAAGCTGGAAACTGAGCCCTGGAAAATCATTGTTTCGCAACCACTTTCGGTGATACTTGAGCCAGTAACAGCACTAAAGAACAGTGCCTTTGTATTCGTCAGCATTATTGCTGTTTTTGTTGTGCTATTAGTTCTGGCAACCACACAATTAATTCTTGGACCCATTAAACGTTTAACCAGCGTAGTTAAAAAAATTGCAGAAGGTGATCTGTCTGCACAGGCAACGGTAGAAGCGAATGATGAAGTGGGTAGTCTGGCAAGCACGTTTAATGAAATGACTCACAGTGTTACCAATTTGATTGTTGACCTGGAAGATGAGGTGAATAGCCACAAGTTAACCGCAGACAGTTTAAGGAAATTATCACAGGCGATTGAGCAAAGTCCGGTTTCTGTCATGATAACAGATCTTGATGGCGTCATTGAATATGTGAATCCACAGTTATGTAAAATTACAGGTTATAAAGCAGATGAGTTAATCGGGCAGAATCCCCGGATATTTAAATCCGGGAAAACACCTGTAGTCCATTTTAAAAAACTGTGGAATGCACTTATCTCAGGTCAATCATGGACGGGTGAGCTGTACAATAAAAAGAAAAATGGAGGTTTTTTCTGGGAAAACGTGACTGTTTCACCGATAAAAAATACCCATCAGGAAAACACACACTATTTGGCTATTAAAGAGGATATCTCCATACGGAAAGATTATGAAGAACGAATTTTGTATCAGGCGAGTTACGACAAATTAACAGATCTACCAAATCGTACACTTGCATACGACCGTATTCAGCAGGCAATTGCCAATGCAGTTCGAGAGAAAAAACATATTGCTGTGCTATATCTGGATTTTGATCACTTTAAAAACATTAATGATACGCTTGGACATAGCGCGGGTGATGAGTTTTTAAAATGCATGGCCGCCAGATTAAGCGCCTGTGTAAGAGATTTTGATACAGTGGCAAGACTGGGCGGCGATGAATTTCTAATTATGTTAATTGAGGCTGCAGAGCTGAACAGGGACGATTCAGAGCCATTTGCTGCATCGGTAAAAAGACAGACGAAAAAAATATTACAACGCGTATCACAGTCCTGCATTATTCAGGATATGGATTTTTCTATTACTGCCAGTATCGGTATCGCTATTTTCCCTGATGATGGTGATGACCCGCATATTTTATTGCGTAACGCCGATACCGCAATGTATCGCAGTAAGCGCAAGGGTAGAAACACCTACGAAGTCTTTACCACAGAGATGAGTGATATCGTAATGAAGCGAGTCGAGATTGATAACAAGCTTCGTGGAGCGTTAGAAAATGGTGATTTCTATTTAAAATACCAGACATTGATGGATGCAGGAACACAGCGCATTGTTGGTGCTGAAGCCTTAATACGTTGGGAAGATGTCGAACTAGGAGAGGTGTCACCAGAAGAATTTGTGCCGCTGGCAGAAGAAAGTGGTTTGATCGTTGATATTGGTAACTGGGTACTCGATACTGTTTGTGCGGATATTAAACAATGGCGTTCAACCAATAAGATTGATGGTTTATATGTTGCGGTGAATTTGTCTGCACGTCAGTTTAGAGGCAAAGACATTGTACAGGATATTGCAGATACACTTGAGAAATATGATTTGCAGGGAGATTGTCTGGAACTGGAAATTACTGAGCGTTTATTAATGAAAGATGTACCGCATGTTATTGCAATTCTTGACCAGTTTAAAGCAATGGGGATACGCTTATCGATTGATGATTTTGGCACTGGCTATTCCTCGTTAAGTTATTTAAAACGTTTTCCGTTTGATGTTTTGAAGATTGATAAGGCCTTTATAGATGATATTGGTACCGACTCAGGCAGTCAGGCATTATGTGTTGCTATTGTTAATATGGCGCATAGTCTTGGTTTGGGGATTATTGGTGAAGGGGTGGAGACACAGGCACAGTTTGAATTTTTGCGCGATCGTGGTGCGGAAACTATACAGGGTTATTATGTCAGTAAACCAATGAAGAGTGATGCGTTTATGGCATTACTGACAACTTCAGAAAAAGTTGAATTAACGCCGTAAAAATTTTTGGCGGGCAAAACTTAGCCAGAGTGTAATAAGTAATAGACTTAGTGGCGCAACCTGTCCGCTGCCACCAGAGCTGGGAGAACCAGTCACCGATGGAATAGGTGAACGCAGGTTACCGCTGCCCCGATTTGTATTTTTAGGTATAGCCGTTAAACCGTTGCTGTTAAAATTGATGTGAATGGTTTCACTGTTCTTTATTGTAATAACATTGCCAGTGCTCGGAGTTCCCGTTTGATAGCTGACAGCATTAATGGGAAAGGGTGGTTGGAAGGATTTATCAAAGGCAGTGTTAGCGTAGGGGCCAACACCTGAGCCTGCAGTAAATTCAGGATTAATTGAATTGGCATGCAAGGTGTAATCGCCTGCGGGTACAAACAACTGATAAAAACCATTGTTGTTGCGTAAGTAATCGGACACGGTGCTATAGGCTTTACCCGTTTTAATGTTTTGTGCCCAGATATTTGCGCCTAATATCGCTTTTCCAGTCGGGTCAACAAAAAAGCCATTAATTTCCCCGTAGTGCTGTTTGATATCTGCAGTGGGATATAATGCCGAAACTGCGCTTATATCATCGGCATGTAATGTCGCTGTCTGACGACAGATAAAAGGGTACATTACGGCATACTGGTCAGGTAGCCGGGTTGTACAGAAAGCCGGGTAGCCGGTAGCGCGCTCACTATCGGTAATATTTGTCTGGGTATGATCCAGGCCAATAAAATGTCCCAGTTCATGCGTAATAATTAATTTGAAATCAAGCGCGGTGATGCCCGGCAAACTTTTTCCGTTAATAATAACGTAACCGTTGATATAATGGCCATTCTGAGTAAAACGTGATACCGCTAAACCGACTGTGTTGTTGCTTTGTTGTTTGCCAAGAAAGGCGTTAATAATGCTGCCATCAGTATCATAGACAACGGGATTTAATCCATTGCTGGGTTTTGTCAGGTATTGTTGGTAGTTGCTAAGGTTTATATCGACAGGGATATCGGCCCCCTGCGACAATAAAATGGTTGATGTCGGCACCTTGTTCCACAGTGCAAAAGCTTGTTGCATTAAGGTATCGGCGGCCTTATTACTGGTTGAACCCAGGTTGCCAGTTTCAATATTAAAGACAATGTGGGGATTGCTGTAAGTGACCGGAGTGTGTCCCCCAGGGCCGCCAACAGTTAGTGGGCCACCTGCGATAGCAGCATTGGTATAAAGTAGGACGAGCGGGAAAAGGTAGTTCCACTTAAGTAAGTAAGACATAAAAAATAGCCGTTATTGCTTCGCTACCAGTGCACGTACACTGTTTATAAAATCCGACAGGCGCGCTTGACTCGGTTTGTTTGGATTTGCTGCTAACGGCAGGCTGACTGCGCGTGTATATGTTGGTGTTGTCCGGCTTGCGTGGATAAGTTTTGAAGGTGGCGGTGTACCAGTGTAGTCATGACCATTGCTAATTATTTTTTCGCCATTAATGGTTTTAATATTGAACCGACCTTGATACAGACCCAATGGACTGCAGAAACCCAGTTTTGAGGGTGCCGGTAAAAATACCACATATTCTTTACCCACAGTAAAACTTGGGATGCCATAGACATACAATGTATATCGACTACCTGGAAGTTTGCCGCCAAGTTGCTTTATGGTATATAAAGTGTGTGCTTTACCTTTGATGGAATCAAAAATCTGAAAGTCAGTATAGGTGACAACCTGTCCACTGCGTTTGTCCAGAGCCACCCGATTGGCTAGCACTTTTGCATAAAAGATCGTGCTGGCCTGTTGTGAGAGTTGCGTCAGTGTGAGCGGTAAAACGGAAGCGGCTTTAACCTGAGTGCTTAAGCTGGATAGAAATAAATATAAAATACATATTGAAAATAGTCGGCAGGTAGAAAAAATTTTATAAAAACGATACATGGTATTACCTGGGTGACATTCAGTCAGTTAATCTATTGTCGGACAGTTCATTGATTAGTGTGTTCCCTGAAATTTATGCTTGCAGGGATCGAGTTACTACTGAAACGATAAGTATCCTTTTCATCTATCCTGTTAGTACTTCTTCAGTAAAACCAAATAGTGTAGGGTCAGTAAGTCGGTGAGTGTAAATAATCCCATCAAGATGGTCACATTCATGTTGCACAATACGTGCGTGAAAACCCTCTGCAACAACCTCGATTGGCTCACCTGCCGGGGTAAAGCCGTGGTATTCTATCTGATTATACCGGCAAACCATACCGCGCATACCTGGAACGCTCAGACAACCTTCCCAGCCATCAACCATTTCACCGCCTAAAGGGGTTATCCGTGGATTAATTATCAAGGTTTCGGGTATCGGGCGACTCTCTGGATAGCGGGTATTTGTTTCAAAGCCAAAAACCACCACTCGCAGCCCGACTCCGATTTGTGGTGCCGCTAATCCTGCGCCATCTACTGCCTGCATTGTATCCAGCATGTCTTCAATGAGCTTATCGAGTATTGGCGTGTTAAATTCAGTAACTGCATCTGCGGTGCGTAATAGTCGTGGGTCGCCCAGGCGGAGAACCGATTTTATAGTCATAATAATATCCGATTTTTAATATGGTTTTGTGTGTTTTAAGGTCATGTTAAGATACAACTATTATTCTAGCGGTTTTTTTCCATTTAAATTCAGAGTAAGACATGACTTCATTTTCGCAACAACAAAAGATGCTTCGTACGCAAAAAATTATGAGTGCGGTGGACGAGTGGGGGCTGACAGGTGAGCAAATTCTGGCACTGCTGGATTTTTCCATCGCAGAGCGTTCTCGACATCTGCACAAGTACCGTACAAGCACCCCCTTTCCCGATGATGGGAAAATAAACTGTCGGGTTGTTTTTCTATCGGGCATCATTGATGCATTGCGTACGACCTACCCAAGAAATGTACAAATGGGCGCACGCTGGATGGCGACACCGCATGTTCGACTACAGAACCGCTGCCCACTTCAGGCAATGCTGGAGGATGGTGAAGCGGGTATCATCGCTGTACTTTCCGAACTTGATTGTGCCTATGCATGGGAATTGAGTGGTTCAAAGATTTCCTGAGCGGGCAGGTTCTTCTTCGGAAGATGTCATTTTAATAGTATTATTGTAGTGGTTTGAGTGTTTTATGCAAGCTAATTCCCGTACAACTCAAACAGTCACGGTGCAGTCTGGTCGGCCTTCAAGCAAGATAGCAATTAGTGAAGCAGCGCAGCAGGATGTACGACAGGCTTATCTGGACTCTCAGCGCCAGCGTTTTAAAGCTGAAGTTAACCGCCTGACACATGGTGACATGCTGGTGATGCTGCAACGGCAAGGGAAAACCTGTATGGATGCGGAGAAACTTAGTTTTTTAATGAGTTACGTGTATGCCTGGCACTGGCTACAGCAAAATTTGCATACGGCATATCAAGCCGAAGTGCTGACTGTGTTCCGCAAGGGGCCGCAGGCTTTTTTGATCGAGCTATTGTTGCAAAGCAATAGTCGTGCAGAGTTTATTCAGCTTTATATTTATCACTGGCAGCATTATCAGGGTGAACCTCAGCTGCAACAACATAATCTACTTGGGTTGTTGCAGCAACAGCGGACACCCTCGTTGCTGGCAGACTATATCGAATCAGCATGGGATTCATTGCATCTTTTCAGTCGTAGTTTTGTGAGCGGATATAAAAATCTGGCAAAGCAGGAAAAAGATCGCTATGCCGCTATGCTGGGAGTCGAGGATAAGCAGCGGTTAGCACTGGTGGATCAGCTGCCAGACCAGAAAATATTGGCTTCATTTGCTAAGTTGGGCATTATTCCTGCTATGGGCTGTCCACAAACCTGCCGTCATTGTATGTTTATTTTTCGCCCACTAATGAAAACTACTGATGACCCAGCGCAACTTTACTCGATGATTGATGAGTTAACTACTTCGGTATTATTTACCGGTGGCGATTTAAGCCAGCATTTAACACATTTTTATCATGCGATTGCGGGTATGCAGCACGTCACCACGTTTGCGATTTTATTAAATGGTGATTTTGCTGATAACCGTGAAATCACCCAGTCTGTGTTGGGTAAAATGGCGGCTGCGGTTCGACGTCGTGGTGTCACCTGGCCAAAAGCTAAAGTGATGTTACAGATTAGTTTTGACGAGTTTCATCAGGAAGTGGTGGTTGATCGCAAAGGCCAGTTAAATGAACGTATCCCGGTGACAAAAATTGCGAATATTGTCGAAGCCGTACCAAAATTTGCGAATGAAATTCAGTTGTGCCTGTTGCATAAACAGAGCCATTTAAATTTTTCTATGGAGCTGTTTAAAAAAGGTGTATTTGCCCGTCTGGTGCGCGAACTGGGGCGACGAGGTTACCAGATTAAAATTATCTCATCGGCACCTTCCTCGCGATTAAAACGTAACCCTGTTAACTCGGCGCAGCCTGCGCAGTTAATTAAAGATGCCAGTTTTGTATTAAATAAATACCCTGATGTGCCATTAATGTTTACCAGTTCTACCATTGATGCTTATGGGCGTGCCAATATGATGGCATTACATGAAGCCGTGAATGAGCGTGAGCTGCTGCAACAGGTGCTGGCTGGTAAGGGGGCAGGTGGAGAAACTTTTGATAAAGATTTAATGTTCTGGTTTAACGGCTGGGCGACTCTGTTTTCTGCTGTACACGTATGTCTGGGTAATGTGTTTGAAGATGGCATGGCAACGATTCGTCAACGTCAGATTAAAGACCCACTCAGTAATGCGTTAAACTGTTTTGATTTACGTCTGCTGGATTATTATCGAGAGCAACGTGATGATCTGGACGCAATTATCGAAAACTCAACAAGTCCGCATCACCTTTTCCATACTATTACTGAAGACAGTTCGCTGCGTTTGCATATGACCCAGCGGTTGATTGAAACTGATCCTATTCGCGGTTAGTTCAGGTTCCATTAATTTAGAGCATTAGTCTGCTTTCGTTAGATACGCTGACCAGTCGCGGCTGTTGTCGGCAAACACGAAAAAGAAAGGATTTAGCAGACTCGGTTTGGTATTGTAATCAAGTGGTGTCATATCTGTTTTTGTGATGTAGCCTCCGGCCTGTTCAACAATGCAGTGTGCGGCAGCGGTATCCCATTCTGATGTAAGTCCAAGTCTTGGATAAAGATCGGCTTTGCCTTCTGCAACCAGGCAAAACTTTAGTGAACTGCCCATGCTGATGGTTTCTACATTCCCTAATCTCGCCATGTACTGCTGCATCATCTCGGAGCCATGTGAACGACTACCAGCAACGGTGAGAGTATCTGTTTTATTATCGGCAAGTTTTCGGACGGTGATTTTTTGTGCGTCACCCTGATGTTCAATCTTAAGACTACCACCACCTGACCAGGCAAAATAATCCACCTCCAGCACGGGTACATTGATGACACCGATAATACTTTTATGTTGATGGATAAGTGCAATATTGACAGTAAATTCGCCATTGCGTTTGATGAATTCACGCGTGCCATCCAGCGGGTCAACCAACCAGTAAGTTTCCCAGCTGGCTCGTTCCTCAAAAGGTAGTTTGGCCGACTCTTCAGAAAGAATGGGAATATCGGGTGTTAATTTTGTCAGTCGTGAAAGAATTAAATGGTGTGAGGCTAAATCTGCGGCAGTGAGGGGAGACTTGTCTTCCTTCTCTTCAACTTCAAAGTTGGTGGTATAAATATCTAAAATGGCCTTTCCTGCATCACGCGCAATATCGACACAGGCGTAACACAGCTTTTCCAGATTGAGTGAGTGAGTCATAATTATTTTCGGGTAAGTTTATTTTAAAAAAATCACATTCCTGCCGTTTACGCTAGAACGCACAATGTATTATCATAAGCAATCTATCCTTTTCAGTAATCTATGCAAGGTTAATGGGATAACAACAGCTATTGTATAATATAACAAGATCACTATGAGTTCAGGCAGTAAAAAATTCTTTAATAAACTTCCATTATGGGCAGATGTCGACTCTGTATTGCTAGATATGGATGGGACTTTGCTGGATTTGCATTTTGATAATCACTTTTGGTTGACCCATGTACCCCGGTGTTATGCAAAAAAACATCAGTTAACCGATGCACAGGCGCATCAATTGTTAATGGAGAAGTATGCGGAAGTACGTGGTCGCCTTGACTGGTATTGTGTTGATTACTGGACGCGAGAACTAGCGCTGGATATTGAACAATTAAAGCATGATATGGTGGATAAAATCGCCCTGCGCCCTGAAGTCGATGCGTTCCTCCTCTGGTTAAATCAGCAGGGTAAACGTGTTGTGCTAGTCACCAACGCACACCCGGCGAGCCTGTGGTTGAAAATGGATAAGACTGGACTGTCCGGCCATTTTGATAAAATTATTCATGCCCACGAGCTGGGGTTGGCAAAAGAGCACGCTGGGTTCTGGGACAAGCTCCAGTCGATTGAAGTCTACCAGGTTGAAAGAACGGTATTAATTGATGACAATCTTGATGTGTTAGCGAGTGCTCGTGAGTATGGCATTCGCTATTGCCTGGGTATATACATGCCCGATAGTCAGGGTGAAGCCGTGGAGACTGAGCAGTATCTAACCTTAAAAAGCTTTAAGGAGATTATGTATTAATCAGCCTGAATTCCCTTATTTCTTCTGCCAGCGCTTAAAACGTTTTTCGCAGTATTTTAATAAGTCGAAATAAGTTTCAAAATACAGCTCAAAGCCAGCTTCTGCCGGGGCATCAAATTCGCAGTAACTGTTACTATGCTGGTGACAAATGTCTGGACGATCTTTATAGATGCCGCAACGGCCATCAATTTCAAGATGTTGGCAATGGCCATCGACCAGTAGAGTCCAGCCATCGCTATCTTTATACAGTTTCACATTTCTATGTGATACCTGCCATAGCAGTTGTCTGAAATCCTGTTTTGAACGTGGCGTATCAATATGCTGGGTAATGTAGGTGCAGCAGATTGAACCAGTACAAAGCGAGCATTTATTTTCCGTGGTCACGGTTATCGGTTCGTGTTGCTCAGGTGCGTGCATATTTTATATTCGTCCAGGAAGCTGTAGTTGTCCGGTTGATTGTGTAATAAAAGCACCGTTGCTTTGCCTACGAGCAAACATGGCGAGACTATTAATCAGGTTGGGACTGGCCGATTTTTCAGGTGTCATTTCAAGGGATAAATTATAGTGACCACTATGATTGATGGATACAGTTCCATTAATTTTCAACTCGCCAGGCTGATTAGAAATATGGATATCCATGCCATTATTTTTATTTTCTTTTAGTTTGATGATGATGTTACCCAGTTGGGCGGTTTCAGCAACCGTAACGCTTGCATTTTTCCAGTTAACAATACCATTAGCGACAGGCATGCTCATTTTTTTCCAGTTTATAGAATCGAGGTTGAAGGTGATTATCCCATCAATTTTTACAAAAGGAATTTTTGTCAGTAAAGCAAACTGTCTGGCTGATATAGTCGCATGAACATCACGCGCTATTAATGTTCCTGTTGGCGTAATACTGATCTGTGTGTGAATGTCCTGGTGTTGAAAATTGGCCTGAATTATGCCTGATAACTCACCGCTTAGTAGCCGCCATAAAATTAAATTCCATTTGAGATGTGTTAACTGAATTTTATTTTCGATATTGACAAAGTTAGCCTGTCCCTTCCATAAAGTACCACTTATGCCTTCAATATTAACCTGTGGTATAGCGATTTTTTTTAGTACAAAGCTGGCAGGGAGGGTTGCAGTAAGAAAAACTAAATAGGCAAAAATTGCGAGCAGTAAATAATATTTTATTTTCATGGTCGAGCGAAGCTGAGTCTCGCATTAATCTGGCCAGGCTTGTCACCACGTTCAATCATCGCGTTAGTGACTTGCATACCTTTGTAAGTTGAAATGGTATTTAACCAGACTAACATCTGGTCAAAGGAAACATTGTTCAGCTTTACTCTGGCACGGCTGGCTCCTGATGATTCGATTTTACTCACAAAAAGTTTTAACCCCGCGTTGGTTAAGCTTTGTTGAAGTACCAGTGCCGTTGGTTTGTTGGTGCGTTTAGTTAGATGACCGTTACCGGAGGCGCGTAGTTGTCTGGCTTCACTTGCAGCGTGTTGCATCCACAGGAGTATTTTTTGTTGTGCGGCAAACTGGCTGTTTTCTGTTTCCATGCCTTTATGTAGCGGTTCCCAAATGATCAGGTAAAATAATGTAATAACAATGAGTGCGGCGGTAAAGTTTACGATCCACATATCGCGTGGCGGTAAAGAAGCGTACCAGCGTTTAAGGTTTTCCAGTATTAGCATTAACTTCCCGCCTCGATAAGCAGGTTACTCCTGACTCGATTTTTTTCTGTAGAGGATGAAGTGATTTCAGCTTTAATTTTCGGGTTCTTGTTAAACTGTTTATTTAAGGTTTCAATCGCCTGCAGGTTGGTGCTGTCCAGACTAATATCCATCCGGTTATTTCTGTAGTTGAGTGATTGTAGTATGGTGTTATTTTTATTTTGCATCAAAGTACCAAATGATTCTGACAATAAAAATAATAAACCATTGTGCGTATTGTTGCTTGCTTTGAGAATTTTCAATTTTTGTTCCATTTGCATACGTGCGTTGACAATTCTTCTGCTTTCTGGAAAAGTTTTTTTATAAATTTGCCTTATCTGGGCGCGGATATGGATATTGTTCTGTTTGATTTGATTGTATTGAAAGCTGGCCAAACCGAGATGTAAAGCCAGCCATAATGCGGCAAGTGATGCAGTCAGGTGCCAGTACTGTAGATTGCCGCTACTTTTGCGCCGGGTTTTAAACTTACCCTGAAGCAGGTTTAAAGGCAGTGCCTGTTTATATAAGCCACAAAACACAACGAGTGGGTGAGTGTTGTAGCGGATTTCCTGAATTTCAATGTTATGCGGATTATCTGCATCATGGTGAGTGATTTTGCCGATAATCTGGCTGATATTCTGCATTAACGAGATGGCCTGTTTGTCTTCAGGTGCGTCATCATTCACAGTAAAAACCAGTAATTTCTCTGGTGTTTCAATGTCGTCCTGAGTCAGATTTTTTTCCAGGATGTAAGGTAACAGGTTAATGTTACATAGGCTGCCATAATATATGCTGGACTGGAAGTAGCAGGTATCAGCCTGGCGTAGTATGACCCATTGTTTATTTCCGGCAGGCAGGCAAAGGGTGTCAGGAAGAAGGCTATCAATCACTAAGCCTGCTGCATCAAAGTGATCAAGAATAGATTGTAGCCGTGTTTTTTTAATGCCAACGACTGCTGTCTTATTCTGTTGCTTATTCTGCGTAAAGACGAAGTGAAAGTCGTCCACGTCGTCGGCAATAGAATCTTCCAGCGCATAGGGTATGGCACGCAACATTTTTTGTGCATTCTGGGTGGGTAGCTGTACGCTATTAATATGCAGGCAAGCACTGCCAAGCAGGACGATGGTGTGATGTGTGGTTGCAATAGAGCTTATTTCAGACAGTGAACTAGTACTGATTTTTGTCGTTAGTTCACCCTGTTCATTGCATAATGCCCAGCTTGCCTGTGCTGGGTTAATGTAGTGATAGTGAATTAGCAGGGTGTCACTCATAAGGTCCTCTGGCTGCGGGCAAGTATCTGTGTTTTGCCACTACTATTGCGGCGAATAATACTGTATACCACCAGGTTCGCTCGTCCAATAATGGCCTGAGTCCGAAGGAGAAAAATGTCACTGCTGAAAGAAATGTCACGAGTGTTTTTTATTATAGTACCGAGATGGTTAAAAGTAGTGAAATCTTTCAGATTTTTAAATGGTTTTGTTGCTCGACGTTTAATGATTGCATCAGCTAGTTGGTCAGTTAATTTTGCGGACAGAGATTTTAACACTTCCTTGCTGGCTGTGTTGATATTGATGTTACTGGCTATATTGTTATCGGGGTAGGCGCAAATATTGTTGCGTAGGGCAGGAAGAATATGCGGATTTTCAAAGCCTTTAATCAGGCGGAGTTCGCTAATACTTTGCAGGGGGGTGTTGGCAGTACGGTAGGGGTGTGGCAGGTTCAGGTAATAACCATCTTCGGCACCGTCTGGGTTGCGCGTTACCAGATCGTCATCAATCCAGTCGAGGATGGCTTGCGTGGGAGGTTTTTTTAATCCAGCATTGGTGAATAATCGTGCAAAGCGTTCCTGCATGGTTTTATCAACACTATTTGTTTTGGTATTAAGCAGTGCATTTATATTGATGCAGGCGCTTAAATCGGTAAGTGAGCCCTGCACACTGCCGCCTTCAACAGGGAGTGGCGGCAATGCCATTGCCCAATTTTCATTTAGTGAATCAATAGTACTGCTTGCTTTATCTTTCTTTAAAATACGTTGTGACCAGTCTTCGGCTGCCGAAATGTAGTACCCGGCCTGATCGAGTGTAATCATATTAGCCGTGCGGCGTATATCGAGTTGCATCCGTGTGCTGATATTGACACTGATCGTGGTGGCGAGCGCAACAATCAGCAGGGCGGTAATAATGGCAACACCTTGTTGTCGGCGTGGTGCTGATGGTTGTTGGCGGGGGGGCGATCGTGTATTCATTAAATTTGCACGGCATAGAGGCGGCGTATTTTACCCCAGTCGTCCAGCGTGAAGTTGATTTCAATCGCAATCAGTGTCGGTAAATTCTGCTTACTGCCGGTATTTGATGTGCGGCTACTGTTTAATGGTGGCCATTGGTTATGCCATTGATGGTGTCGGTCATAAAAGCGCAGGGTTACTGTTTTGACCTTATCTAATAAGATGCTTTGTCGAGGTTTTGTGCCCGGGGCTCTGTCCATAAAGGGCCATTGTAGTCGAATTAGTTTGTTATTTTGAAAGCGGTATGCCACCCGTTCCAGACTGCTGCGTTTGAGATTCGCTGGATTTAATCGACCGCCGCGGCTGAATTCAACCAGATTATCAATGTTATTACCGGTTAATAAATACGCTCTACGTACTCCAAAAGCATCTCTAATACTGCGGTTTCGTATTTGACCGAAGTCACGGTTGAGTACGGCAACAGCGTGTTGTAGTTGTTGTAACCGATTGAGTGATCGCGTTGCTGCTTTGCTGTTGTTAATCACATTATTTAAACCACCGTATGCCATCACCGCCATAATTGCAAAGATAACGATGGCAACCAGTAATTCAAGTAAAGTAAAACCGTGCTCTGCTTTATTGGCGCGGGAAAGTTGTATTATTTTTCGCTTATCTTGTTGCATAACCGATCAGGTGGGTAAGATTCTGGTTATGATTTTTATCTGCAAAAACAACAAATTTAACCTGACGGGCATCTTTATCTGCAGTGGCTTTCGTAGTGCGTATCCAGTACCAGGTTTTATTGGCCATGTTAGCCGAGCCTTTTTTATCACCCAGCTCAGGGAATGTTTTATTAATCTGAATTTCAGTCATCGCATTCATTGCTACCCAGTGTGCCAGGGTTTTTTGTTTCAGATACCCAACATTCCGAGCCTGAGTACCAGAAGTGCTGAGTAATGCACTCAGCGCAATGGCAATGATTACCAGTGCAACCATTACTTCGATGAGGGTGAAACCTTTATTGTATGTGATCACTGCTGTCCTGTTAACTTTATATGTAAATATTGCCTGTCTATGTTGTATAAGGGTAGATAGTTTATGCTAATGCTGGATGTATTGACTGCTTGTCCTGAACGAAGCAATATCCTTTTTATGCGACTCAGTCGCATGTAATGAAAATTTCATACTATTGAAATAGTTCGTTCATTCCTTTGTCATCTCTCGTCACCATTATAGTCGTGCCTGAAAGTTAGTCACGGCTTTTTTATCCTGGCTTAATTATTCAGGCAGAACATTTTTTGAGTATCCACATACCACGGTGAGATGAATAATGGATTCAGCTCGGTGCTCTAAAATTTAATAAACACTGAAGTTTAAAAAAACTGGAGATATCTAATGAAACTAAAATATAAATTACTGGTTGCGGCTATTTCACTGGCAGCTTCAACGCAAGCTTCGGCATTAATTGCTTCACCTCAGGATGGTTTGGGGAATGGCGAAGCAATTTTTGCAATCTGGGATCCAGTTACATTAAATTCTTACTCTCAGGATCTTGGTCTGACATGGAATCAGTACAAACCTAATCTGACCAATGCGGCTTATACTTTTTCTGCTTCGATTAATAAGAAAGTTTATAACGCAGCGTTTGCTAAGTCTAATCCAGCAAACTTAGTCTGGAATGTGAGCGTGGCAAACAATGTCCGACCTGATTGGAGTAATCTTTATGACTACGGCGTTATTGGTACAGATAAAGTGCCTTTCCGACTGAATAATGGTGCAGTCCTACAGGCAATATCAATACAGGACCAAATGGCAACGGCACAGAAGAAAGTGGTAAATGGATATGCTGTTAATGATAGAAATCCAGCAGATAATTTTGCCAAACACGGTACCGTAGCTAATGGTGCCTATGCTGGTGAAGGCCGTTTATGGAGCTGGAACTGGGCTAGTAGTAATGGGGTAAATAATAGTGCATCCATCGGTGACACAATGGGTTTTTACTATGAGAAGATAAATCCTGTTACTACGATGATGTTTCCTTCTTTTGTTACAAAAGCAGCCGGTGACTGGGCCTTTAATGGTAAGGCTCTTTCTTATGCTGCCCCCGTGTCTGCCGTACCTGTGCCTGCGGCTATCTGGTTAATGGGCTCAGGCTTAATTGGTCTGGTCGGTATCGCACGTCGCAAAAAAGCGTAGCCATAATTAGTGGTTAATTATTAGCAGTAATTATTCATCACTATTTTATTAATGAAATATATTATTAAGGCATGAAGCAATGAAATTAAAAAACATGAAACTAAAACAGCTGAGTATCGCCTGTGCAACAGCACTGTTATCCTCTCAGGCAATGGCCTGGGGACCAACAGTTGTGCCTGATCAGACAATATCGATATCAGGCTCATCCGCTCAGGATAAAGCAGTAAAAGCATTGGTTGGCAGTTTATGTGTCTCCGGTACACTGGATACCTTTAAAGATACGGCAAACCCGCTTAAAAAAGGCAAGGGTTATACGTCTTATTTCTGCACTATCGATTCAACACAGGTTGCTGGCATGAGCGCCAATAAAAAAGTATTGATAAATAAACGCTCAGCTGGTGGTTCGGGTGAAGGTGTTCAGCCTGTGGCTGATGCGACACCAATAGAAACCATGAACATCAATAATGGTAACTGTATTGATAATGGTAATCGTACCTGGGGTTGTAGCATTGCCGGTGGCACTACAACGGGTAACTTGGTTATGCGTATGCCTGATGCGGGTATTTCCGATGTTGAGCCAGCAATGTTCACCGGTCCAAATGTGCCTGCAGGGAGTACCGCAGTAACACCAGCACAGGTGGGTAGAATGGATATCAGTACCATGAATGCGGTCGTTTTTGGGGTACCAGTAACAACCAATCTGTACCGGGCATTACAGATTGCAGAAGGTTTTAATCCAGCACTGGATAATGAAGCTAATATGCCTTCATTAAGTTCAGCCCAGATCAATGGTTTGATTACTGGTGGTCTATCCAAATGGAATCAGTTGGTAATAAATGGCACACCGCTTACCGCCTATCCCGGTGTGACTCCACCAGCTATGGATGTTATCGGTTCTTTTAGTAATCCACTGGTGCATTACTGTCGCCGTGTTCCGGGCTCTGGCACACAGGCACAAATGAATGCTATTTTTGCAAACACACCTTGTGCAGCGGGTGTTAAGCAGCCCTTGCGTGCACCGGGTAATCCATTAAGTGGTCCACTGGTACAGGAGAATGCTGGCTCAGGTGATATGACTGTGTGTTTGCGTGACAACAACACGGCAAACAAATGGGCCATTGGTATTCAGGGACTTGAAAAGTCGGATGCTTCTTTCCGGTTTATAAAAATAGATGGTGTTGCACCAACAATTAAAAATGTTGCTGACAACAAGTACAAAGATTGGGTAGAAACCTCTATGCAGTGGCGTAATGCTGTTAATAATGGTCCATCCGGCGATACACTGGCAATTTTAAAAACAATTGCCAGTGATGCAAGCGCACCGGCAACGATTAATGTGTTAAATCAGAAGTTTGTCCATGGTTTTGGTGTTGGCGCATTCCTCGCGTTGAATACGAATGGTTATACTCCTTCCTATCCATTTAATCCTGTCAACCCGGTCACTACTGCAACACATGCCCCTTTAGGTACACCCAATACCTGTAACCGGCCAGTTGTTAATGTTAAAAGTGAGTTGTAATTAACCGCTTGTAATTTAGTCTTTACAAGCGGCAGTAATACTGCAGTGCAATGCTGCCAAGTCATATAGAAACGAGCCGGTAATTACCGGCTCGTTTCTATATTTTTTATTTGTAGCCTGGATTGGGTAAATAATGTTACGGAGATATAAAAGGAATATGAATATTTCATGACAATCGCTATTCCAATCTTTTACCTTATTTTTAGTCTCGGTATCATACACATCTTTATATCTGCATCCATCTATGGTGTTTATTTTGTTTATCCATTTGATAAAATTTTTTATTGCTATTTGCTTTGTCATTATCGTGATTACAATTCCCGTGGTGGCACAGCGTGGTCATATTGGTACAGGGAAGACAACGGATAAAATGGCAGCAAGTAATAATAAAAAGATGAATACTGTAGTGCAAAAAAAAACCGTAACATTTAATGTCTGGGAGTACCGTGTTTCAGGTAACACGCTCCTGTCGGAAGAAAAGATTGAGCGTACTTTAATGCCTTTTCTGGGGCCAGATAAGCCAACCAAAGTTGTTAGTAATGCCGCTGATGCACTGGAACATTTATACAAAAAAAATGGTTACCCAGCTGTATTTGTTGATATACCAGAGCAAAAGGTTATTGCTGGTGTTGTGCGTCTGCAAATAAAAGAAGGAAAGATAGATCGCTTTCGAATAACGGGAGCAGATTACTTTACGCTAAGCAGTATTGCGAAGGAAGTTCCATCATTGCAGGCAGGTCAAAGTATTCATATGCCTTCCGTCCAGGCAGATATACAGCGCCTTCACAGTTATACAACCGATCTTCAGGCAGTGCCTATTCTTAAAGCGGGTAAGTTGCCTGGTACGATGGAAGTTGATTTGCGGGTTAAAGACAGACTGCCATTGCATGGTAGTCTGGAGTTAAATAATCACTACAGTGGAAATACAACGAAAACACGTCTGGAAGGTTCTATTGCGTATGATAATTTATGGCAGAAGTTCCATCGCTTTAAGTTAACCGTTCAGGTTAGCCCAGAAAACACTAGTGAAGTTCATGTGCTGGTTGCCAACTATATTTTACCGGTTAATGATGGCAGAAATCGACTGGCAATGTATGTTGTTAAATCTGGGAGCAATATTGCAGCAGTGGGTGGTTTATCGGTGATTGGAAAAGGTAATATATATGGAGTGCGTTATGTCGTTCCGATAAAAAATTCAACATCATGGTTGCATTCAATCACACTGGGTCTGGATTATAAAGACGTTGAGGACATTGTTGATTTTCGCGGCAGTGGAACGTTAAAAACACCCATTCAATACTGGGTTGCCAGTACTTCATATTCTGCAACTTCACTGGCTGAAAAGTCTACTATGCAGTATAGCGCTGAAATTAATTTTGGTTTGCGTGGGGTAAATGGTAGTCAGCAGTTCGAGAATAAGCGCTTTAAGGCAAATCCTGATTTTATTTATTTTCGTGGCGGCATTCAACGTATTGATTTATTGTCGCACAAAATAAATCTTAAAAGTAATATAAAAATACAACTCAGCGCTTCACCTTTAATCAGTAATGAACAGTTTACTGCTGGTGGTTATTTGAGTGTACGTGGTTATTTGGAATCACAAATTCTGGGTGATCGCGGCGTGTCGGCAGGTATTGAAATACTCTCACCAAAGCTCTTTCATCATGACATGGGTGCTTATGGCATTCGATTACTGGCTTTCATCGAGGGGGCGACAACATCCATTGTTGAGCCACTTCCCGGACAGATTAGTCGTAATGAGCTTGCCAGCACAGGTATCGGCTTACGTGTAACAGAATTGAAATATCTAAGTCTTAAAATGGATTTTGCTTACCCTCTACATGATGCTGGTGATGTGGGGTCGGGAACGCTTGTTAAGAAAGGTGATAGCCGTATTGTTTTTAGTCTGGGCTATGCATTTTAAACAGGCCAGAAATAAAAAATATTTTTTTGTATAAATGTGATGTTGTTATTACTGAAAATAATGAAAAGGCTACCCATGGTTAAAGACATGCGGTGAATACATCCATGTGGATTCGACGCTCGCATCCCTGCGGTTGACGGTCTTGAACCATGGGTAGCTTTTTCATCTGTACTGTTAGTATATAGATTTTATGACTGATAAAAAACAACAATCGAGTAAAAATATTAACGGAATAATTCATGTTCCCTATAAATATACGCGTGTGCAGAGAATATATCATAAGCGTACATTGGTTATGGCGCTATCGCTTGTTCTCTACCACGCTAATGTATCTGCCGTTTTACCTGTGCCGAGTGCTAATTTTATTCATGCTGGGGAGGGGTTGGCAGTGATGCAGTCAGACGGCGTTAATATGGTGATTAAGCAGCAGTCAGATCGTGCCATATTTAACTGGAATAAATTTAATGTTGGTCGCGATAACTCAGTTACCTTTAAACAGCCGAGAAGAAGTTCGGTTGCGCTTAATCGCATTCTTGGTGATGTCAATGCAAGTCAGATAATGGGCGCATTAAAAGCAAATGGTCGCGTTTATTTATATAACCAGAATGGTATTATTTTTGGGAAAAATTCACGCGTTAATGTCGGTTCGCTGGTTGCAACAACATTAAATATTGATACCAGCCAATTCTTTAAATCTGCACTGACTAATGCAATTGAAAATAAGAAAGCTGCGTTTTTTGATATTACAGGTAGCAATACGGGTGAAATTAAAATACAGCCAGGCGCGGTAATTAATGCAACGAATCCTGCTGGTGGGCGTATTTTGATTATTGCATCAAAAATTATAAATGCGGGACAACTAAGTTCACCTGATGGCCAAACTGTACTGGCTGCAAGTTCTGACAAAGTTTATCTGGCGGCTTCAGATAAAGATCCGAGTTTACGCGGGCTGTTGGTAGAGGTAAAGACTGGCGGCAGTGTAACGAATCTTGGGCGTATTCTGGCTGCACGAGGAAATATATCATTGATTGGTCTAGCAGTGAATCAGTCGGGTTATGTACGTGCGACGACATCAGTTAATAAAAATGGTTCTATACGATTACTGGCGCGTGATAACGCGGTTCTTAAAACTGAGAAGAATATTGGTGCCTCTGATCTACAGGCAATTGGCGTAACTAAACAACCTACTGCTGGAAATCTTGCTGTGGCGAAAAGAGGAGGTAGCGTTATTCTAGGCAGGGGTAGTGTAACCGAAATTGTCGCCGATAATGATACAAAAAATGTTGCACCGGATGCACAGAAACAGTTGCAGTCAAAAGTGGAAATTGTTGGCAAGAGCGTCTGGATTCAGCGTGATGCGTCTATTATTGCGCCCTCGGGTAATGTTGAAATTAATGCCACTGCTACGCCGGCTGACCCGACAAATAATACAGTCAGCAAGGCTAGCTATGTGTATCTGGATAAAGGAAGTGTGATCAATGTTTCTGGTACCCGTAAAACGGTGCTACCAATGGCACGTAATTCACTGGCAGTGGAGGTGCGTTCAAATGAACTGGCCGGTTCACCGCTGCAACGTAATGGTGTTTTAAAAGGACAGACTGTTTATGTTGATCTAAGAAAAAGCACTCGGATTATTGATGATAGTGGCGCACGAGAAAATATTCAGAAGACGGTAATAGAAAGACTGTCCAGAGGTGGCCAGATAAACATTCATTCCGATGGTGATGTTGTGCAGCAGAAAGGTTCATTGATGGACGTTTCTGGCGGTAAAATTACTTATATATCGGGTTTCATTAAGGAGACTCAGCTAATATCGAATATGCGTGTTTTCAGCTTGAGTCAGGCCAATAAAAACCGTAGATATGATGCCATACTGGGTGTCGAAACAAAGCCGCATCCGCGCTGGGCGGTTACTGAGACTTTTAGAAACTTTTCAGGTTTATCCAGCGGTACTTTTGTGAAAGGTTTTGTTGCTGGCCATAGTGCTGGTGCTGTCAATATTCGTGCGGCCTCAGTCTTGCTGACAGAAAACGGTATTAAGGCTGGAGCTATCGTTGGACCCTTTCAGCGAGGCTCATCAAAACGTCCTTTCAATGGAGCGCTTAATGTTGATCTACGTACAAAAATTGGCACGGCTCAGGGCGTTAGTTTTCTGCCCCAGTCACTGGTTGATAAGGTAATCGGTACACAGGTTAAAGCGCCTGATCCAGTAACATTTCAGCGTAGCACTATAACCGGTGATCTGGTTTTACCTGATACTTATTTATCAAACAGTCGACTGGGTGTACTCAAAATCGACACTAATGGCATGATCATTATTAATAAAAATGCGGCCATTAATGGTTATCAAGGGGCCAGCATTGATTTGACCGGTTCTGGCATAACCCTGAATGGTCGCATTATTAGCCATGCAGGTAATGTGCTGTTGAATGCAGTTCCGATTAAGGCTAGTGGTATTATCCGTGCCGATATAACGGTGGGTGATAATGCAGTGATTGATACATCTGCTTACTGGGTGAATGACAGTGAAACCAGTCTTCGGCCCGACATCAGCACGCCACGATTAATCAATGGTGGCAATATCAGCTTCTGGGCAAAAGGCAATGTGGTCTTACAAAAAGGCTCTTTTTTGAATGCATCAGGAAGTGCATGGTTAGATGCTAATAAAAAATTAACTGCTGGCAAGGGTGGCGACATTACGCTGATAGCGAATGCGATAAATGGGTCTTCAATTGTGTTGAATGCCAAGTTAGAGAGTTATGGCCTGTATCAGGGTGGTAAGTTGAGTATCGACACTTCATCTATTCTGCTTAAAGACAGTTTGTCCTCAGCAACTTCACTGCATCAATTAGTGTTGGGTTCTCAGTTTTTTGAAAGCGGCGGTTTCAGTCAATATGCCCTTACGGCAAACGCCGGCAATTTTATTGTTGATACAACGCTTCAACCGCAGATAAAAAACCTTCAATTTATGACGCATAACCTGTTAACAGTGGGCGCTTCACCGGCCTTGAACGATCTGATTCTGCGTGCACCAACGGGGACACCTTTTCGCGACTTAACCCGTGTTGTGGTGTTACCGGAGTTCTTGCGTCATCCGGTTACGCTGGCATTTAATCTCATACAAACATCAACGCAGAGTAAGTTTAATCTGGCAATGGCTAAAACCGCATCGATATGGCTGGATAAAGGCGCTGTCTTTAACCTGAATTCGGATACCAGTATTCTTATGTCTGGCAGTATTAATGCTCCTGGCGGCCAGCTTGATTTTAATATTAATGCACCTGCGCATGAAATTGGTTTTTTGCCTGGTCAGGGTATCTGGTTAGGTGCTGGTAGCCGTATTAATGTCAGCTCCAGTTTTACTAACATCCCCAACGATCAGTTGCTACGTAAGGCTAAAATTTTTGATGCGGGCAGTGTCACACTAAACGCCAAGCGTGGTTATGTCATTATTCAGCATGGTGCCAGTATCGATGTATCAGCAAAAACGGTGACTCTGGATCTGCTTAATGCGGTACCAGGAAAAAGCGTCGAATTTCAACCGTTTGTCATTGCACCAAAAGCAGGCCGAGTTAGTGTTCGTGCCGCCGAAGGTATCATCGTCGATGGTAATTTATACGCAAATGCAGCAAATAGCCCAGGTGCAAAAGGTGGTGAGTTTGATATTGCAATGGATGTTGGTGGGCGTGGAATTACCACATCGGAGAATGTCAGACTCAGTGGTATGCTGAAAAAATTTAATTTCAATTCACGGGATATCGTTTTTAGTGAGAGTACCGCTAATCGCCTGACAGATAGCGTGCAACCGGGCGATGCCATAGCGAGTCGTCTGAATGGCTCGGCTTATATTGATATAGCAAAAATACAGCAAGCTGGATTTGATACATTCCATGCACGTACCGCACATGTTATAACGGATACATCGCAGGTATCACCTGCTGAAATACGTTTTGAATCCGACCTAAGTTTATCCTTGCGTAACAGCATTTCACTGAATGCGCCGATCATTAATGTTAATAATCATATTATAAATTTACAGGCAGCGTATTTTAATCTTGGTAGTGATACGTTAACACGCAACAGTATCAGTATTATACCCTCGATAGGTGGTGGCAGGCTGTCACTTCAGGCCGCACAAATTGATGTCACGGGGGATGTCGATATTACTGCCGCGGCTGATATTCAATTGAATGCGAAACAGGATATTCGATTTATCGGCGCACCTTCTGTGCAAGTGCCTGACAAACTCACCGGTGCGTTAAATACGGCGGCAAATATTACGCTTACTGCGCGCCAGTTGTACCCAGTCACTAACAGTCAATTCAGCCTTAATCTCCTTAATAATGCAGCCGGTATTATTCGTGTTAGCCGAGTCGGTGAGCAAACACCAGTATTGTCAGCCGCTGGCAGTTTGACTTTGAATGCGCCGGTGATTGAACAGGGTGGTGTAATAAAAGCCCCGTTAGGAACCATTGTATTGAAAGCAGCCAGTAAAGTGCGTCTATTACCTGGCAGTATCACCACCGTTTCCGCACAGGGGCAGTTGATTCCATACGGTATAACGTTAAATGCAGGTACCAGTTGGAATTACAATATTAACGGTCATGTTGTGCGGGCAAAACTGCCTGAAAAGTCAATCAGTCTGAGCGCACCTAATATTGATATGCAGACGGGCTCAACGCTTGACTTGTCGGGTGGTGGCAATGCGATAGCCTGGGAATTTGTTTCAGGACCGGGCGGTAAATTCGATGTATTGCTGAAAGATAAAGCGGCGAAAATTGATAATACTGACGGAGCCTTTGCTATCTTTCCAAAATCAAAAAACCACTATGCCCCGGTTGATTTTCTGTTGTCAAACAGCAACGATACAACAGCGGGTAAGCAGATTTATTTTGCTGGTGGCAGAGGTATTGAGGCGGGTTTCTATAGTATTCTACCAGCACGTTATGCTTTATTGCCGGGTGCTAAATTGGTTACACCTGTTTCTGGCGAGAGTAATATTTATCCCGAAAAAACACTTACTCGTGTTGATGGTACACCGATACATGCGGGTAAATATGGTGTTGCCAACACTGGAATTATTGACAGTCGCTGGAGTGCGTTTGTTATTGAAAATGGCAGTATAGCTCGCACCCGCAGTCAGTATATTGATACCCTGGCAACTAACTTTTTCCCCCAGAATACACCGGCTGATGCAGGTGTATTGACAATTGATGCAATAAATACACTGTCATTGTCTGCGGCTATCAAGGGTGATCATGTGGCGGGTGCCCGCGGTAGCCGACTGGATATTCTGGCAAAAAATATTGAAGTAGTTGACCATCCTGGTCACGCTACCAGGGGGTTTATTCGGCTTGTTGCAGACAGTTTGAATAAACTCGGTGTTGACAGTTTGATGCTGGGTGGTAATCGCCATCAAGGTAATGATGGGACGACAGTTTCGGTTCGTTCAAATAAAATTATTATTCGAGAGAAGGCACAGTTAAAAATACCGGAACTGCTGCTGGTTGCGAAAAATTTAATTGAAACCAGGACAGGTTCTTTACTTGATGGAAGTGGTGTTTCATCAAGCAAAGCAAACACGGTGTTGAAGCTGGATAATAATGCCTCTATTGTCGGTGTATCAGTTAATCCTTTGCCAGTCGTCATCCGCAGTGGTGGTGCTGATGGTGGTTCTATTATGCTGGCTAAAGCATCGACACTTGCGGCGGATAATTCAATAATTATTGATTCAATTAATCAAGTTATGCTGGGCGCTACCATTAAACCTCGTGGTGGCAACTTGAGACTGGGGGCAAAACAGGTAAATCTGGGGAACATCCCGCTTGCAACCACTGGTTTAAATCTGACTACGGCGGCACTCGCCCGGTTGAAAGTCAAACAGCTGGTTATCAGTAGTTTTAAGCCAGTATCCATTTATGACGATGTTAACCTGGCGTTCAGTAATTTCACCCTGATTGCACCAGGTGTAAATGGTATATCAAATAGTGGTAGTGATGTCTCACTGACCGCAACGGGAAATTTATTACTAAGGCAAAATGGTGCACTGGCACAGGCTGGTGGTATGGGGAATGGTTCTTTCAGTGTTAAGGCCGCAAATATATACTTTTTCGGAAATAAAAATGATTTTATTTTTGATGGTTTTAACAATATCGATTTTACCGCAGGTCAAAGTATAAAAAGTATCGCGCATGGCATGGGTGCGTTTAATTTTGGTGCTGCAAAAGTAGTTATTGATACGCCGCTATTAACTGGCGACAAAGGTTCAAAGCTTGCGTTGACGACAACGGGAATGATGAACTTAATCAACACGTCAGCGACAAAAGTTGATATTGCAACGATTAAGGCTCTGGGTGGGCAGCTAAAAATTGATGCCGCTCGCCTAAATATTGATACTCGGCTAGTGTTTCCCAGTGGTTTAGTTGCACTCCATAGCAAAGGGCCTGATGCAGGGGATGATATTACTCTGGGTGCTAATGCACGCCTTGATGTATCAGGTAGAACCCGTCGTTACGTTAATGGTTCACAGGCAGGTTCCAGTGGTGGCTGGGTAGAACTGTCATCGACTAACGGTAATATCAGCTCGGCACTGGGCTCAATAATAAATATCGCCGCTTCGAATGTTGCGGGTGATGCGGGTGTTCTTCGTTTATCATCGGTTAACGGTACAGCATTGTGGCAAAGTCGTATTGAAACGAAAAATGCGGTCGGATTTAAAGGGGCCGATTTATATCTTGATGTTGGGCATTTAAAAAATAGCGCCAGTTTTATTCAGACGATACAAACAGTTGGGTTTAGCCATAAACAGGATTATCGGCTTCGTCATGGTGATATTGATTTAACTACACCGGCAGAGGGGAAAGCCAATATAGTTGCCAGCAATATCAGGTTAACGGCTGACAGGGGCAAGATTACTCTTGCCGGCAAGCTTGATGCATCAGGAAAGATGGCGGGTAATATCGAGATATATGCAGCCGATAATGTCACGCTCAATGGCGCAAATCTGGACACGGCAACAAAATCAGCGGTGACGGATTTAACTGCAAAAGGCGGCAAGATTGTTATCAGTACCACGAATGGTGCTATCAACGTGAATGCAGCCACGCAAATCAGTCTTGCCCGCGGTAGCCGTAATGGAAAACTTACCTTACGCGCACCACGTAGCCATGCCAATAGCGATATTGCAATTAATACCTTCAAAGCGAAAGTGACGGGGGCAAAACGCATCGACCTGGAAGGGGTGGCTGTTTATAACAACAGCAATATCTCACAAGCTGAACAGGCCATTTATAAGCAGGATATAACGGGCTGGTTAGCAAACCGTTCAGTTATGGCGGTGCGACTGGGGTTGAATACGGACAATCGAGTCCATTTTATACCGGGTGTAGAAATTGTCAGTAATGGCAATATTAGTATTTCAGACCCGCTCGATTTTTATCAATGGCAAGTCGATACACTGGGAGTCATTGATGCTGGCAGCTTTACTGTACGCGCAGCAAAGCAGCTGAATATTAATGCATCAATCAGTGATGCAGTCAGCACCGAGGCACTTTATTCACTTAACTTCGGCGGGTTTGTTTTTCCAGGTCCGATTGTACCGGTACTTAAACCCAGTGATTCATGGAATTACCGTCTGGTGAGCGGTGCGGATATGAGTAGCGCTAACCCAATGGCGTATAACCGCAGCATTAACGCTTCAAGCGAAAATCTTACTTTAGCGCATGGTGTTACCGTGCGTACTGGTACGGGTGATATTAATATGGCCAGTGGCGGTAACCTGATTTTGACTGATCAGACCTCGGTTATCTATACCGCAGGCACACCACATGGTAGTGGCAAATTTGATAGTACAACGCTTGATTTAAGTGGTTTACCCGACGGGCCAGTGTTTCCCGATAATGGTGGCGACATTCGACTGACTGTTGCGCATAATATTGATACTGTGGCATCAGATCAGTTCTTTACCGACTGGTTACAGCGCATTGGCGGTAATTCAGCGCTGGGTGTATCCCTGCCTGCCATGTGGGGTGTGGTACTAAAAGATTTTTCACAGGGTGTCGCAACGCTGGGTGGCGGTGACATTAATGTTTATGCGGGCGGTAATATCAATAATCTATCACTGTCTACACCCACTACCGGCCAGTTAAATGCATCCAATAAAGTGATTGTTCGGGGTGGTGGCAATATTTCTGTTTATGCGGGTGGCAATTATTTTTCCGGGAGAATTCTCAGTGATGGTGGCAGTGCAGATTTTCGAGTGCGCGGGAACATGGTCGCCTCTACGAATGGTTTAAATAGCCTGCTGGCTTTAGGTAATGCGAGTGCACGGATTGAAACCGGTGGTGATGTTGCTATTGACGGCATTGCCAATATAAACACCTTACCTTTAAGCCGTCTTCAGGTTAACCCATCAAGTACTAAGCGTAGCTATTTTTTCACCTATACCAAACAGAATCGGATTGATTTAGTGGCGCAGTATGGGGATATTATTCTGAATAATGATACTCGCGCAATTAAAAATACAGTCAGTAATCTGCTAGGTGATTCGAGTGGTGACCCTTTTTCTGCGTGGAGTATTTATCCCGGTAATTTGAGTGCAGCCGCACTTACTGGTGATATCCGGCTGAATAATTCATTTACCATGTACCCAGATATTAACGGTAATCTACAACTACTGGCTGCGCATGACATTCTGTCGAGAAATACCGGGAACGCCAATACCATTAGTCTATCAATGTCGGATGTGGCAGTGGCAGATTTACCGACCCTGATCAATCCAGATAACTCCTTTCTCAGCATCGATAATCATCTGCTCGGTGACCCGACCAACCAGTCACTAAGACATGCTATTGCAGGACCTGTGCACAGGAATGATACCGTTGCCGCGCTGATTGTTGCCAACAGAAATATTACGACAAATGATCCGTTAAAAATTCAGTTATCAAAGCAAGTGCATGTTTATGCTGGTGGTAATATTAAAGATTTGGCACTTGATATTCAGCAGAATAACTCGACTGATAAGAGCACAGTTATTGCTGGCGGTGATATTGTTTATTCTCCGGCAGAAACAGGTGTTCCTGTTAATGCAGGAATGCGCGTAACAGGTCCTGGTGCGTTACAGATTGTTGCTGGAGGTAATGTCGATCTTGGCGCATCTAAAGGCATCCGTTCAATGGGTAATATTGATAATGCTGCCTTACCAAAAATAGGGGCAAAACTGTCTGTTTTTTCTGGTGTAAGTGATCAACTGAATACCAAAGCCTTTATTACTACCTACTTTGGTAGTGATAAAAAAGGTGAAGCCAGGTTAGTTAAAATTGATGTTGCCAGTTATCAGCAGCAACTGATTAAGTATATTACCTCTGCTCAATTTGATGGCGATATCGTGAGTGCGATTAGCCAGGTAACTGCACGAACGTATGCGAATAGAAAGACTGCAATCACTGCATTTAAACAGCTGGGTTTTTCACAACAAATTAAGATCGCGCGTAACAGTTTCAGTGCTAGCCCAGTTCGTGAACAACGTAATTTATTATTGAAAGTTCTGTTTAGTGAAATAGATCGCGCTGCAAGTGAGCAGGCGAAAAGTGGGAATAAGTCGGCTTATGCACGGGGTTTTCTTGCTATTAATAAGCTATTTAACACTTCATCCAGGCCAGCCGGACAGCTAAAAACAGGCCGTGCTATCAAGTCTCATTATAATATTCGGTTACCGTTTAGCCGTATTCTCTCCACTTCGGGTGGTGATATAAATCTGCTGGCACCAAAGGGAACGCTAACCGTTGGTTTTACTGCCGAGGTGAGAAATACCAGTGCTAATGTTGGCGCACTGGGCGTTATTGTGAGTGGTAAAGGGAATTTAAGTGCACTGACGGAGGGCAATATTAGCGTCAACCTTTCGCGTATGCTGACACTCGATGGCGGCGATATTAGCCTCTGGTCGTCGAGCGGTAATATTGACGCGGGTCGAGGTGCTAAATCCAAACTGACTATTCCACCACCACTCACGCTGGTTGATAAAAAGACCGGTCAGATCTCAGTTACCTTTCCTCCAGCAGTTCAGGGTAGTGGTATTGGTGCAGCCGCATTTTCTGCCGGGCAGACACCAGGAACCGTAATCCTTGCTGCACCTGGTGGAGTGATTAATGCTTCAGATGCAGGTATTCGATCAGCGGGTAATCTCATTTTGTCAGCAACCAAAGTATTGGGTGGCGATAATATTACTGCTGGTGGTGTTTCAGTAGGTGTGCCGATTGCAACGAATGTAACTGCTAGCCTAAGTGGCTTAAGTAGCTCGACCGATAATGCCATTAATGTTGCGAGTGGCTCGATATCGAGTGCATTAGCCCAATCTTCTGCCAACCGTGATATGGCGATAGTGACAGTAGAATTTCTTGGTGCTGGCCGTATGAAATAACAGGAAGTAGCCGATAATCTTAACCGAGTAATAACTAAAATGAGTGATTTAAAAAAAATATTGGTACTAATAATCTGGGTTATTGGTATCTGGCCGGGTATAGCTTCAGCATGGTGGAATAAAAGCTGGTCTTATCGAGTTCCCATTTATCTTGATACCTCCGTTACTGGTGCAGCGATTAATTCAACACAATCAAATGTGCCAGTTCTGATTAAATTACACAGTGGAAACTTTAAGGACTTCTTTTTATTAAAAGAAGATTTATCTGATTTACGCTTTATTGGTGGCGATGATAAAACGCCACTGGATTTTCATGTGGAATCATTCGATTTTATTAATCAGTTAATTTTTATCTGGGTTAAAGTTCCACAAATTACTGGTGCCTTAAATACAGAAAAAATATGGATGTATTACGGTAATGATGCAGCTGCTGACGCCAGCAATGAGCACGGTACCTATGATGTAAATATGGTAATGGTGCATCACTTCAAGGCGGGTGAACATCTTCTTAATGATGCAACCGCTTATAAAAACCGCTTTACTTCTTCATCTGGTGTTGCAGAACCAGTTTCTATTATTGGAAATGGTATGCGTTTTACCGGAACTGGTGGTGTGGAATTACCTGGTTCCACCTCAGTAAAACTGGTGGCTAAAAAAGGCATTACTATTTCATTCTGGGTAAAACCAGATACTGACAGTAGCGCAGTGTTGTTTGTCCAGCGTGACGGAAAAAACGAAATTAAACTGGTAAGTAATGCAGATAAGTTAACTGCACAGATAACTCTGGATTCGGGTAAAAAATTTATTACTTCTGCTGCCGACGGTTATACCCCAGGAGTGTGGCATGACATCGCTGTTACTGTCAGTAAGAATAAACTGACATTGTATATGAATGGGATAGAAGTTAATTCAGTAAATATTAATGCACCTAACATGGCTGGAAAAATTATATTTGCTTCAGACGTAGACGGGAAAGAACCATTTAAGGGTCTTATGGATGAAATTCAATATTCTAATATTGTTCGGCCAGCAGATTATCTGTTACTTGCTGCAAAAAATCAGGGTATAGAAAATAAGTTATTAAAAGTTGGTGATGCTGAGCAATTAGGTAATACCAGTAGTGGTGAATCGCATTTCGCTTTTGTAATGAACAAACTTACTTTTGATGCAAAAATTGTCATTGCGGTGCTTCTTGTTATGTCACTTATATGCTGGATAGTAATGTTAATGAAAGGTGCGTATCTGTGGCGACTGGTTAAAGATAATAAAAAATTTCTACAGGCCTATTCTACATTGGGGACGAATGACCCTGCGATGCTGGATCATGATAAAACCGATAAAGAGAAAGCACTGGAAGATTCACCCATTGCCCAGGCATTATTTGGTGGTCATGATCACTTCCAGAGTTCACCGATTTATCATATGTATCATTGCGGGGTAAAAGAAGTGACGTGGCGAGTTGGCAGTACGCTCGGCTCACAGGTGACTTCCATGTCGAAGCAGTCTACCGATGCAATTCGTGCTGCAATGTCTGCCGATATGGTACGTGAAATGCAAAAAGTAAATAGCAAAATGGTGTTACTGACAATTGCAATTGCTGGAGGTCCATTTATTGGTTTACTGGGCACTGTTATTGGTGTAATGATCACCTTTGCGGATATGGCTGCTTCGGGTGAGGTCAATATTGCCTCAATTGCGCCAGGTATGGCAGCAGCTCTGATGGCAACGGTAACAGGTTTATGGGTCGCCATCCCCGCCTTATTTGGTTACAACTACCTGAGTTCAATAATTAAAAATATCAATGCGGATATACATATTTTTATCGATGAATTTGTTACCCGCGTGGCTGAGTATCACGCTTAAATGGAGTGTAGAAAATGCAATTAAATGAAGGCAATGAACCGTATGATGAGATCAACATAACGCCCATGCTGGATCTGGCTTATGTACTGTTATTGATTTTTATTGTTATGACAACAGCAACTGTACAGGGCATTACGGTTAACTTACCTAAAGCGAGTACGGCACCGAGTTTGAGTAAGCCGAAAACCAAAGCAGTTACTATTACACAGGATGGAAGTATTTATCTTGACGCTTATCCGGTGTCATTACAGAAGTTGGAATCACTGTTAAGGCAATACAAAGCAGTTGACCCAAATCTTCCGGTAGTCATTAAAGCAGATGCAAAAATTCAGTATCAACGGGTTGTAGAAGTGCTGGACTTAATGGCCCGATTGAAGATAAACCAGCTGGGTCTGGTTACGAAAAAAATTATTAAGTAATATCTGGGATGATTGACTAATGGTGTTATCCACAAAATTACTACGTTATCTTCCATCTTTAATAGGGTTACTGGCTTTAATTATTTTATTATTTCTTCTTATTAAGATGTTTAATACAAAACCACAGATATCACAACATAAAAAAATTATACAACAGATAACACTTATTACGCCCCCGCCATCTCCGCCGCCATCTGAGAAGAAGCCTGAAATCCAACAGCCTGAAGAGCAAAGAATGGTTGAGAAGCTAGATGAAGCTATGCCCAATGAAAAAATAGCTAAAGACAGCAGTAATGATCTGGGTATTGATGCGAAAGGTAGCGCTGGTGGTGACAGTTTTGGTCTGGTTGCACGTAAAGGTGGTAGAGGTATTGTTGGTGGTGGTTATGGTGGATTAGTAGTGCAGGAAATAAATGCCATATTGGTTGATGATGAGTCTCTAAGACACAAAGCATATGTTGTGATATTAAAATTATGGCTGGGTAAAAATGGTCATATTAAACGCTATAAAATTGATAAAAAATCAGGTGATAAAAAAGTTGATTCAATGATCGCTTCTGCATTAACCCGTATGGGTACGATTAGTGAAGGGCCACCATTAGAAATGCCGCAGCCAATTCGACTACGTATAAAATCAAGAATTTAGTTTACAGGATTTTAACAAATGAACTTTTTTATAAAACTTAATTACGCAGTTAGTGTTCTTTTATTTACATTACCACTGCTTTACTCGGTCTCTGTATGTGCGGCAGAAAAACCTGTTCCGTTAAAGGCTGAAGATATACTTAAATTATTGCAAGATGAAGGTTTGATTAATAGAGCTCAGGTAAAAAAAATCAGGGCTATAGCAAAAGATCGAATCACACATGAAAATCAGACGCCAGTTGAATACATCAGCAAATCACAAAAAGATAAACCACCAGCCAGTCAAGTTGGTATTGTACGAGTACCCTATATCCCAAAATATATTGAAAATGAAATTCGTGATGATGTTCGTCAAGGTTTAAAGCAGGATGTAATTGGTGAGGTAATGGCCAAAGCCAGAAAAGAAAGCTGGGGTATTCCGGGGACTAATCCATTATGGACAAAACGAATTAAATTTAATGGAGATATTCGATTTCGTCTGGATTCCGAGCATATGGATAGTGGCAATTCAATCCAGTATCGTAACTTCAATGCAATTAATGCTGCTGGTGGTACAACTGGCGCAGGGATTAATGCATTTATCAATAGTAGGAAAAATCGGGATCGATTGAGGTTACGTTTTCGCTTTGGTATGAAAGTGAAAATAACAAAAGGTCTATCAGTTGGTATGCGTATTGCCACGGGTAATCCAAAGGATCCGGTATCAACAAATCAGACTCTGGATGGATACGGTGGTCGATATAGTATTGCATTAGATCGTGCCTATCTTAATTTTCATTCATTAAATAAAAGATATAAATTATATCTTGGGCGTATGCCAAACCCCTGGTTGTCTTCCTCTCAACTAGTATGGGATAAAGACCTCAATTTTGATGGTGCTGCTTTTTCTTATTATTTTAATCGTAGTCGTATCAGTCATCACTTTTCCCCTTTTATAACAGTTGGTGCATTCTCCTTGCAGGAAGTTAAGTTAAGTAGTCAAGATAAATGGTTATTAGGTGGGCAGACGGGTTTTAGTTATTTGAGCGATAATCATAATCGATTTAAAGCGGGATTGGCTTATTATAACTTCATACATATCGTAGGGATTAAAAATAGACCTGATTCTAATCTGAATGACTTTACTGCGCCGCCTTTTGTGCAGAAAGGTAATACTATGTTTGACATCAGTAACTCAACAACCAATGTTCAAATTGAACGCTGGGCATTAGCCTCAGAGTTTAAGGAAGTTAATTTATCTCTGCTTTACGATATGGTGAATTTTTCACCTGTTCATGTCATTATAGCTGCTGATTATGTTAAAAATATTGGTTTTAATCAGGCTCAGATTCGAAGTCGAACAGGAGGGAGTGTCGCCAGGAAAACAACGGGTTATAACTTGAAAATTAAAGTTGGCCAACCAACTTTATTAAAGCCGGGTAGCTGGAATGTAAAACTCGACTACCGTTATCTGGAACGTGATGCAGTCGTTGATGCGTTTACCGATTCAGATTTTCATCTTGGTGGTACGGATGGAAAAGGGTACAAGCTATCTTTTGGTTACGGTATAGAAAGAGATACCTGGTTAAAATTAGAACTAATCAGTGCCAATGCAATTGATGGTCCACCATTAGGTATATTAACAATATTGGCAGATGTAAATGCAAAATTCTAGGGAAGCTCTAAGTGTCAAGGTTGTAATCAGATTTTATTTGGCGTTCGCCTGGTTAATGAAGACTGGTTTTTATCTGGAGTGATAGATATGAAAAAAACATTAAATCATACAATTGGTATATTGTTGTTCTCCTTGTTTATAGCATCATTTACAATGTCAGTGAGGGCTGAAAATAACAGGGCATTGGAACGGGCTCAGTATATGTTACGGCAGCTAAATGCGCAAAAGACTCAATTTGAGAAGCTGAATATTAAGTTAGGAGTGGATCTGAAAAAATTAAAAAAAATAGTTAAAAACCAGGTTAGAAAACAAAGGTTAAGCAATAAAAATTTTGCTCGGATAAACAGTCAGAAAAATGCGTACATAAAAAAACTTCAGGATAAGTTGAGACAAACTTTTATTATTTTCCGTAAATCTGAGGCTGAACGGTTGCAGGCAAATACGAATGGAAAGGCACTTAGTAATGAATTAAGACAGTGTGTTGTTAATAATCATAGTTTGGTTAAAATAAATGATACGCTGTTGAAGAAATATAATAATAAAAGTGCCCTGGATGCATTGGAGCAGGCTGAGCCATTTACCAGAATAAAACAGGTGAAAATTGAAAATATGATGCAGACTTACCGGTTTAAAAGTGAGGATTTGAAGGTTAATCCTGGCGTTGGATATAAGCAAAGTGGCGCCGTGGTAAGCAATGCGTCGCACGATGGGAATGGTTGATTTTTTTTGGATAATGTAGCTTGCTGTGATGCTATACTGCGTTCAACAGCCTTTTAATTGATAAATTAAAGCCGCATTAGAAGAAAGTTTTCTAGCGCCCTTATTGCACGTTATCTTTTCCTGCTGGTAATCTTTTATTGAATAGATATGTAGATTTTTCCTTTGTTGAGCCTGAAACAGGTCTTGCTGAGAGCGGCCATCAGGGAGGAATCTGTCTTCATTGTTGTTACTGTTTGGCTGGATGCTGGCGCCCAAAAGGGTTCTTCTCGTGGCGACAGTATTGGTGTGGCTGTTGTCGTGAATAGTTGCTGATGTATGAGGAAAGTTTATTTCTGTTGCTATGACTGTCTGTGTATCAACCACATTATTAACCGTCATCTTACCCATGGTAAAGTCGATGTTTCGCCGTTGTTTAGTCATCCTCTGGTTGATGTTTTTTGTGGATGATTTTTCATGTGTATACTGAGTAGCTGAGTAATTTATTTCGCTGGCTATTGAATGTATTTTCTTAATGCTATCAAGCTGGTGTGGGATGTTATTTTTACTTGAGGAATTGCCTGCTCGGTTTGAGTCTGCATCACTGACGGGTTTTTTCCATGCAGATTGTTTGTCTGATCTGGTTACAATTATCTCAGCTTTAGTGGGGGTGTTCTGCGGGCTAAATTTCAGGTAGGTAAACGTGGAGAATGCTGAAATAAACAAGCCTGTATATATTGCCGTTGTAAGACGTGACTTTTCCATTAGACTAAACCATATTAAAACTACTTCAGTTTAGCGAATCTATATGACAGGAATATGAAAATTATTTGTTCCTTTAGATGCCGTGGCTGCGGCTACTTTTAAGCTGGCCATCGAATCGGCCTTTAATCAGATAACTGGTTTTTACCCCCGGATAGGATAACCGGATACTGAATTCAGGCGTAATTTCCCCGCTAGCGAGCAAATAAATCTGCGGATGGAGTTTGTCCCTGGAATTATTGTTTTTATTACTTGTTTTATCCTTCAGTGAGAAGCTATCAGCGCCAGTAGCTGGGCTAATAACAATGGTTGTGTCCTCCAGACTGAGCTCCATCTGCATATCTTTGGGTAGCTGTCTTTGTCGCAGGATGCGATCATTTTTAACTTCAATCCACTTTCCTCGTTGCTGACGGAGAAAGCGATAGCTATTAATGTGGACTTCAAGTGCGTATTCCTCACCACGTAATATGGCCTGCTCCAGTGCCAGTTGAATAAGCTGGTCGAGGCGCTGGGCTTCAGTATGTATTTTATCTTCCGGGTTATGGCCGCGTATGGAGAGCGTGGCATAGGTGAACAGAATGGCGGCAATAACGATAACAATGAGCATTTCGATCAGAGTGAAACCTGAAGACGGCCAGTATTTACTCGTTTGATGCTGTAATTTACCCGTATACATCGTTAGGCTCTTAGTTGAAGATGCTGGTGTAGTTTCAGGCTGGAGTGGTGTCGTGTCGTGGTTACTATTTTTGCCAGGAACCGATGTCGGCGTTGGCACCCTCGCCGCCGGGAGCTGAATCGGCGCCAAGAGAATAAATATCAAATTCACCATGTACGCCGGGTTTGAGATACAGGTAGGCGTTTCCCCAAGGATCGGTGCGTAATGTTTTAATGTAACCGCTCTTATTCCAGTTAGCCGGTAGTGGTGGAATGGTGGGTTTAGAGACCAGCGCCTGCAGACCCTGATCGGTGGTGGGGTAAACATAGTTATCGAGTTTGTATATTTCCAGTGCGCTTTCGAGTGTGCGGATGTCATTTTTTGCCTTGGCAATGCGTGCCTTGCCCGGGTTGTCCATAATCCGCGGTACAATAACACTGGCCAGGATCCCGATGATGACGACAACGATCATAATTTCAATCAGCGTAAAACCTGACTGGTTACGCCTCAGAACAGGGGTTTTTTGTTGTGCGGAGGGGTTAATCTGTTGTTTAGATTGCACGGGATGACTCCATTTGTGTATGCTATTGCGAAATTGCCAGCAGTAAAAGTGAAATAATAACAAATGCCAGCATGGCTGCCTATTAGAATGACAAAAGTTAAACCACTTAAATTTCAATTTCGCTATCAGCCAGTTTATGGCTTATGGCTATTTATTTTTATACTGTCATTTATCTTACAACTGGGTGGCTGGGTTGATGCATGGCGTTATAATCGTTCCCTTGTTGAGCAAGGTGACTGGTGGCTGCTCTTAAGTGGTAATCTGGTCCATCTGAACTGGTCACATTGGGTGCTGGATATGGCAGGTTTGGCAATGGTTGCCTTTTTCTTCAGTAGCTATGCCAGGGTAGGGCTGTGGTTGCTGGTGATACTGGTTTCAGCCATTTTTATTGGCGTTGGGGTGAGCTGGTTAGACCCGAATATCCAGTATTATCTTGGTATTTCAGGGGTGTTACATGGCCTGTTTGTTTTTGGAGCGCTGCGTGAAATTCGCTATTATCCTGTTAGTGGTTATGTTTTACTTATCATGTTGATAGCAAAACTGACCTGGGAGTTTTTTAATGGGGCGCTGCCCGGTTCAGCAGAGTTTGTTGGTGGTCGAGTGTTGACCGATGCGCATCTTTACGGTGCAATTGGTGGTGGGACAGTCTGGTTTGGGGACTGGCTGGTAACAGTTTATCGGTCTACGATAGAAAAATAGCGGTTAAAAAGAAGCGTGTTCAGGTTTAAAGAGTACTCAATTTTATGTGTAGGAAAGATATTATTTATGTTTTTATAAAATTACAGATGCTTATTCTGTTATCGGGTTTTGTGTGTGGATTAAGCTTCAGTGTGTATGCGGCTGATTCTACATTGTCGATCCAGGGGCAAGGGCAGCTTGCGGTTTTTTCAAAGCAAATTAAAAGCATATCAAAGCGTTTAAGTCGAGGGAGTTTTGATGGGGATGACCTGATTAGCTGGACTAAGCTGGCGATTAATGCGAGTGGTGCATCGTCACTTTGTGTTGTCACTGTCCAGTCATCCCTGGTTGGTTTACAGGGTGTTATGCAGGGACTGGGTAAGTCTTTTAAAGGTGAGTCATTTGATGTCACCAAAACAAGAAACAACTATAGAAACCAAAAAACCACATTAGAGAAACAGCTGGCACAGTGTAATTTAATTAAATTGAATAGTGATAAAATTTCCAGCTTAATTTCGATGGCGGAAAAATCCTATTTTAAACAGAAATATTTGGTTAGAGGACATGATGTTTTTGTACTGGTTTATGACTATTTAAAAAACCCGGTGGAATTATTTAGTCAGTCAGGTACTTTTTTATGGAAAAAATCCGGGATACGCGATATTAAGGTTGGCGCGGCCATAGGTGGAGGCCTGTTTATTGCTGCGGTGTTTATTTTCAGTCTCTGGTTACGTCGTTGGATGTTAATGCTGGAAAGCAGGCAGCAATGGCGCAATGAATTTACAGAAAATCTGTTGCATGCGTTGCTTACAACAATGGCCAGTGCTGCACCCTATATACTGGTTTCATCAGCATTAACTGTCTGTGCGTTGGTGGTTACACGTGAAGTTGGACAATGGTCATTTATTGTCCAGCTCCCTCTGGGGTTTCTGGTCTATTTTTTGGCGACAGCGTGTATCCGATTAATATTTTCACCCCACCCGCCTGCAAAATTATACATTTCGTTTGCACCCGGTATTTCATTGAGTTTATCTCGGCGTCTCAGAGTCTTATCCATACTTGGTCTGGTTGGCTATCTCGCCTTCTATACAGTATTTTCAGACAGTATCCAGTTTAACAACCTGTTATTATTAAGGCTCATTTTCTCCCTGTTTCTGGTATTAAATATAATCTGGACGTTGGTTGTGGTTATAAAATCACCACGATTACCGCAGCTACGCTGGGGTGCCTATATGGTTATTTTTGCATTAATTATCAGCCTGATTACAGAGATGGCGGGTTATCGGAATCTGGCGTTTTCCGCCATGCGAATTATCTTATTCAGCTTTATCCTGTTTGTTGTGTTTATGGGTATATCAAAAATATTCAGTGATATTTTTAATGCCATTGACGCAGGTAGCTATGGTTGGAGTAAGCGCCTGCATAAAAGCCTGGGGATAGAGCTCAGTGCAAAAGTGCCAGGTCTGGTCTGGTTACGACTATTGGCCACTATTGTGATCTGGGGTAGTTTTATTATTCTATTTATCAATATCTGGGACTACAGTGGCTTTATTATAGAAAATATAAAAAATTATCTTATTAACGGTTTTGATATTGGGAAGTTCAGGATTGTTCCCGGTCAGATTTTCTGGGCGCTGATCATTTTCTCTGCCATTATAATGTCATCGAGCTGGATACGTTCACAGATGGAAAATAACTGGCTCAAAATGACGAGCATGAACTCGGGTGCCAGAGATGCAGTAGTCACTATCACGGGATATGTTTTATTTATTATTGCCCTATTAGCAGGGCTGGCAATTGCCGGGTTTGACTTTGGTAATATCACTATCATTGCTGGTGCGTTATCGGTAGGCATTGGTTTTGGTTTACAGACGATTGTTAACAATTTTGTTTCTGGTTTAATATTATTGTTTGAACGCCCAATTCGAAAAGGTGACTGGATTGTGGTGGGTAGTACAGAAGGTGTAGTTAAGGATATACGGATTCGTTCAACGCGTATTCAAACCTTTGATCGCGCCGATGTCATCGTGCCAAATTCAGAACTTATTTCTAATCAGGTAACTAACTGGGTTTTGTCCAGCAGCAGTGGACGTGCCATTATTCCGATCGGTGTTGCCTATGGCAGTGATACGGAACAAGTTCGTGATATTCTAATGAAAGTAGCCGAAGAAAATGATGCTGTTGCAAAAACAAGCCGCATACCAAAACCGAAAGTTTTGTTCAGAGAGTTTGGTGATAGCTCGCTTAACTTTGAACTGCGTGTATTTTTATACAGGGTGGACCAGCGTTTAAGTGTAATCAGTGATTTAAATTTTGCGATTGATAAAGCTTTCAGAGCAGCAAAAATTGAAATTCCATTCCCTCAGCATGATGTTAATGTGAGGAATTTATCCCCATCATTTCAGTTAAAAGAACCTGATTAGCGATTGGGTTACTGTTTGTTCGTACCTTTTATATTACTGAAACGAATGCAAATGATCCCCATGGTTAAAGACACGCGGTGAATGCATCCTGTCGACTCGACACCCGCATTCCTGCGTCTGACGGCCCTGAACAATGGGTATTTCGTTCATCTGTACTGTTAGTAAGTTAATTAACAGCTGCTTTCTTAGTACTGTTTTTTTAGCGTTAGTGTTTTCCCTTTTTGAATTAATTCAAGGTGTTTAATAAATGACATGCCCAGTAAAACTTCTTCATCTGTCAGATTGCTAAGAATGGTGGCGGGTAAGTTATGTAGGGTAATATCACCAAGAGAAACGGATTTTAGATAGGTGCTATGTGCGAGTGTTATACCATTTGCTGTTTTTATTTGAACAGCGGGGCCGAGTTTTAGCTTGAGTTTCGTTGCCACATTTTTAGGTATAGCGATGTCACTGGCACCGGTATCAAGTAAAAAAACCACGGCCTGGTTATTGATTTTTCCACTGGCAACATAATGTCCATAGGGGTTGCGTAGCAGCGTGACCTTTTTGGTGCCAGAAAAATTTCCCATGCTAATATCCTGATTTGGATTGATACGATCTTCCAGTAGGCGATTAAATAAATACGCCAGGAAAATAGCGAATATCACCCAGGCCAAAACCGTCATGAATAGAGCAGCGTTGCTTGAGAAGTCTTTTTTATCTGGGGTGTTTTGCATGTTGAGTATAGCGTGGAAGATTTAGATATTGAGTGATCGACCGCCATCAACGGCAATAATCTGCCCTGTGATATAGCTGGCATCACGAATTAAAAATAAAATGGTTTTAGCAATATCGTCGGGTTCTCCAGGGTGTTTCAGGGCAGTGCGTTCCAGTATCTGCGTTCTGGTTTGCTCTGACAGACCATCCTCGGGCCACAATATGGCACCTGGCGCGACACCATTGACGCGAATATCCGGCCCCAGTTCTTTTGCTAGCGATTGCGTAATCATCGTCAGCCCCGCTTTGGCTGCACAATATACTGTGTGTTCAGACATCGGGCGTTGTGCGTGTACATCCACCATATTGATTATACAACCACGAGTTCGCTTTAACGCAGGCGCTGCTGCCTGCGATAAAAATAGCGGTGCTTTCATATTGCTATTAATTAATGTATTCCAGTTATCCAGGGTAATATTACCAACGGGGGTAGGAAAAAAAGTTGAGGCATTATTAATTAACACGTCCAGCCGTCCCCAACAATCAATGGCCTGGTTAATAAGTGTGGTATAAATACTTTCGTTATCCAGGCTGCCTTGTATCACGTAGGCAGAGTTTTTACGGTGTTGATTAAGTTCCTCTGCGAGTGTATTTGCTGACTGTACGGATGCGTGACAATGAATAATGATATTCATCCCAGTAGTATGAAGTCGTCGTGAGGTGCAGGCACCGATACGTTTTGCACTACCGGTAATCAGTACTGTTTTTCCGCTGAGGTCATTTGAGTTAGAATAGGACATTAAGCAGTGTTTTCGGTAACGGCTCCAATTAAACTTCTCATTTTTTGTATATTCGCACATCCTTAGAAACTTGAATACAAATAATCCCGTTGAATTACCTAAGCCAGATTTAAAGGCGCGCCAGCGCAGTGAACAATTGTCTGTGCGGATAAAGCAGGTTTGTACTGAGCAAGGTGGTTATATTCACTTTTCGGAGTATATGCGGCACGCACTTTATACCCCTTTGCTCGGTTATTACAGTAGTGGAACACAAAAATTTGGTCAGCAGGGGGATTTTATCACTGCGCCAGAAGTTTCCCCTCTGTTTGCGCAGTGCCTGGCGCGCCAGGTCGTTGAGATTTTTTCCTGTCTGGACAAGCCCTGTATTCTAGAATTTGGTGCGGGCTCTGGCGTGCTGGCAGTCGATTTATTGCGGGCACTGGAAACACTGGATGCGCTACCAGAACACTATTATATCCTTGAGTTAAGTGCCGAATTGCAGCGCCAGCAACGGCAATTGCTAACAGAGAAAGTCGCGCACTTGTATACGCGTGTTACCTGGTTGCAGCAGTTACCAGCACAGCCGTTAAACGGTGTTGTTATTGCTAATGAAGTCCTCGATGCAATGCCGGTAGAGTGTTTTTCGATGCGCGATGGCGCAGCGCAGACAATGGTGGTTCAACTTAAAGATGGACAGCTCGTACCGGCTTTTATAAAAGCCGGTACGAGCTGTCAGCAGGCATTACAGCGGATTGAGCAGCGGATTGAGCAGCAGTTGCCGATTAATTATTGCTCGGAGTATAATTCCGCGCTGCAAGCCTGGTTGCAGGGACTGTATCAAAGCATGGATACGGGTGTCGTGTTGTTAATTGATTATGGTTATCATGCAAAAGAGTATTATCATCCTGACAGAGTTAATGGAACTTTAATGTGTTATTACCAGCACCGTGCCAACAGTAATGCTTTATGGTATCCGGGGTTGCAGGATATTACCGCCTTTATTGATTTCACTGATGTCGCCTACAGCGCGTTGGCAGTAGGCTTCTCGGTTTCAGGTTATAATTCACAGGCAGCTTTCCTGTTAGCAAATGGTTTGTCAGATTTACATGCCGAGCAGGTTACTGATAATATTCAGCAGCAGATTGTTTTGTCGCAGCAGATTAAAACGCTTACTTTGCCCTCTGAAATGGGGGAGCGTTTCAAAGTAATGGCGCTAACAAAAAAATTTGATATGCCACTCTGTGGTTTTGCATTACAGGATTACAGAAACAGATTATAGGCGATGGGAAGCAAGACATAGACTATAAAATAAGCTATAAAGTAGGGCATAACTATTGTCGCTGGGTTTTACACAAAAATGCCTGGTTAATTTATAAGGAAACAATGTGGACATATTTCATACTGTCGTTTTAGCGCTGGTGCAGGGGTTGACTGAATTCTTGCCTATTTCCAGTGATGCACACCTTAAACTGATCCCGATATTGACGCATTGGCCACCACAGGGGTTGGCTTTCGAGGTCGCTTTGCATGTGGGAACACTGGTTGCGGTACTGATTTATTTTCGTCAGGAAATCAGTAAAATGTTTATTGAATGGGTAGGGTCTTTTAAAGGTAAGCATACCAATGATAGCCGCCTGGCCTGGGGTATTCTGGTTGGAACCATACCGGTTGGTCTGGTGGGTTTAACCTTTAAAAATTATATCGAAAACAACCTGAACACACCGCTGGTTATAGCAGCAACCGCCATTATTTTTGGTCTGTTACTGGGTTACGCAGATCGAGTGGGTAAACACGAGCATGATGAACACCATATGTCATGGCGGGAAATTATTTTAATCGGTTGTGCTCAGGCGGTTGCGTTAATTCCAGGTACTTCACGTTCGGGCATTACCATGACTGCCGCATTATTGCTGGGCATGACGCCAAAAGCCTCTGCTCGATTTTCATTCTTGTTATCTATTCCAGTGATTGTGCTGGCAGGCGGCCTGGAAGCGGCCGATTATCTAACAGTGGCGACGGCCTCGGATATGAAATATATGCTAATTGGTGCGGTGATTTCTGCACTGACAGCTTACGCAACGATACATTTCTTTTTAAAATTACTGGAACGTATCGGTATGATGCCCTTTGTTATTTATCGGATAATTCTGGGAATTGTCCTTATCGCTCTATACCTGTAGGTTATTACATAAAATGTTTGTTGAACCTTGTCCCCGCTTAAAACTACGTTTTATCTGGTTAAGTATTGGTTATGCACTGGTTTTTGTTGTGGTGTATCTGTCTATTACCAGTAATCCAATAAAGAATCTTGGCATTCCTTATCAAGATAAAGTTTTTCATGCACTGGCTTACTTCGGTTTAATGAGCTGGTTTGTGCAGATATACCATGATAAATTTCAGCGCAATATGATCGCCATCATTTTCTTATCTATGGGTGTGCTTATGGAATACATTCAGAGTTTTGAGCCAACTCGAATGGCAGATATAAAGGACGTGCTGGCAAATATAGTAGGTGTGGGTCTGGGTTTTCTGCTGGCACAAACAACGTTAAAAAATGTACTGGTTAAGCTGGAAAAATGGGTTAAATTTTAACTTAAAAGTTTTAGTCTGCCTTGCCAAGTTTGAATACAGCCTGTCGGACAGGGATCGTTTTGTCGATAAATGTTGCTTCCTGAGCAGACTTTTATATCAGTTATTGTTTCCTTCAATATGCCTGATTGTTGCAAGATTGTAGATTTTTATCAAATCTTCTTCATCAATGTCAACAAACGTATCAATATGGCTTAAGGCATAAACAAAATCTTCATGATTGATCGGTCCGTATTTTTCAGCTACCTGTTCTATTATCACTGGTTCAATGGTTTGTGTTCTTAAATGTAAATGTGCAGGGTAACGTCGCCATTTAAATAACCCATTAAAAACAATAGCAATGATTAAAATGGTTATGGTATTAAGTAATACCGGTTTGAACTCGTAACTGTAGCCAAGTTGGTGCAGTTTTTCAGAACCAATAACCGCTGCTAACGCCGTTGCGCCACCTGGTGGATGGATGCAGCGTGCCAGGTACATTACGCCAATGGAAAGTCCAACACTGGCTGATGCGGCAACGGTGTAATTGGGAATCAGGTGCCAGCAGGCGACGCCAATAACGGCTGACAAAGCATGGCCGGCAAAGACGTTCCAGGGTTGTGAAAAAAGTGCGTGAGGTGCAGCAAAAAGCAATACTGCGCTGGCACCCATTGATGGCACAATAAAAACCGCCAATTGTGGATCAAGTAGCCAGTAACTGGTCATAAATATTGCAAATATGCCAAGAAAACCGCCAACAGTAGAGAGTATTTTTTCTCTGTAATTCAGTGTATGACGACTGAAGCCAATCAGATTTAAAAAAGCTGTAAAATTCATTAAGCGATCCTTGTTGTTTATATCTAAGCGTAATGTTGCGATAAGCCGCAGGGGACTTTACCTCTGGTTTATCTTGAAATTGTCCGCTGGGGAAAGTGCTGCGTACTGCCAGAAATGTGTGTTTACTCTGTTGTGAAATCACCACGAATGGGTGAAAGGTGGATTATAGCCTCTATTCATAAAATTACTGTTTTGCGCCCCGATTCAACAAGGGGCGCTTAACGAAAGCCTGCGGATTTCTATAACCAGAGAATCTAGCCAGAACTCCATCCGCGTGGTCTTTTCATGCCAGCTATTTTGCATGCCTGTTTCACATAACCGTATGGAAAAAGATCAAAAAGCTGTTTCTTGGCCTGTTTTTTATCGTATCCTTTCTCTGTTGACAAATAGCCGGTGACGTGGCGAACATCGGGGGCGACCTTGTGTTCTTTATAATATTCCCGCATAAAATCCAGTATTACCCAGTATGCGTCATTCAGCTCAAGTTCTTCTTCTTTTGCCAGTTCGGTTGCGATATCCTGAGTCCAGTCATCAGGGTTGATCAAATAGCTTTCATTGTCTCTTAAAGCTAGAATACTCATTATTTTTATCTCCGTAATAATTTTTCTCATGTTGTCTGCTGTGAAAATAACACCAGATAGTTGAAGCGTATCAGGATTTTAATGCTCACCTTTGGTGCGTAATAAACCGCCCAGTCGATTGCCCTGCTTCTGCGGGCCGCCATGTGGAAATAGACTGTGTAAATAGTGATTGCAGTCTTTATCGCAGCCCCATATTTTGCGAAAATGTTTAATCATATCGCGTACTGAGGCCTGTTCCCCATGTTTTTCGTACCAGTCGCGCTGGTAGCGTATAACTTCCCAGTGCTCCTGCTTCAGTTGCAGGTTTTCATGTTCAGCTTGCTGGCGGGCAAATTCTTCACTCCAGTCGCCGGGGTCAACCAGATAACCTTCGCTATCAGTCATTATCTCCTGTCCATTGACCATAATTGCACGCGTAGTCATATTGGGGTAGGCGGTATTACCTGAAGTTGCGGCTGAGGCAGCACCTTCAGAATTATTACCTGTTTCAGTGAGATTCCATAGCTCAATATCTATCTCGCCATCAAGCCGTCCCTGGTAGCGCTCAACACCGTTAACCAGGATTTTTCCACTGCTAGATGGGATGTCGAAGCAGATTTTGCCTTCGCGGTCAGTGGGCGTCGGTCCAATGTGCTGGTTAGTGCCATCAAGTATCAGCTCCACGGGGGTTCGTTTTAATGGTAAATGACTGAATTTCATTGCGACACTAATACAAATCATAATGCTTTAACCTTATGTCAAAATAGTTGTTTACAGGGCACAAGTGATCAAAATTACTTATACCGGCTCCGATTTTGCGGCCTTATCGATGGTATGACAAGCTCCCATTGTTGATAGTGTGCGAGTTAAAGCAGGCTCTGTTTCTCTGTCCTGAGTGACGGATGACGATAATCTTGCCGCTTGGTAATATCATGGCGCTACTATATAAGCATTGCTTTATATAAGGCAAACGATTTTTATTGGACATTTGTATCGAAATGTTCGATATTAAAGAGATGGATATGAATCAGGTTAGAACTTTTCTTGCCGTTGCCGCCAATGGCAGCTTTCTTGCCGCTGCATCGCGCCTGTATGTGACGCAATCGACCGTAAGTAGCCGCATACAGGGGCTTGAAGCGTACTTGGGTGCCACTTTGTTTGTACGTAACCGCTCAGGTGCGACATTAACGCCTGCAGGGCAGCGCTTTGTCCATCATGCCAAAAATTTTATTTTGACTCTGGAGCAGGCTCGACATGATGTGGGTTTGCCCAGTCGTTATCGTGCCAGTATTATTATTGGGGCACGTATTGCGCTGTGGGAGGTTTTTTTACCTCGCTGGGTCGGTGATATGCGCCGGACATCGCCGGATATTTCAATTCGAAGTGAAATTGGTTTTGAAGAGGATCTCATGCGTCGTGTAATAGAGGGGACTATGGATGTTGCGCTGATGTATACGCCACAACATAGCTCGGGCATTCATGTGCAGCATCTGTTTGATGAAACTTTGGTCCTGCTTACCACTAACCCGGAAAAACCCTGGCCGAATGAAGATTACATTTATGTGGACTGGGGGGCGGCCTTCTATGCGCAGCATAGCAGTCATTACCCTGATCTGGAGCGCCCGGCGCAGGTGGTTAATATTGGCTGGCTTGGAGTGCAAGTTGTTATTAGTAATGGCGGTTCCTGCTTTGTACCGATACGAATGGCCGAACCATTAATTCGTGCCGGGCAGTTATTCCATATGCCAGATAGTCCGCAGTTTAAGCTACCGACCTACATGGTTTATTCGCTTAATAGTGATTCCATTGTGCTCGAACAGGTACTTGACAGCTTGCGTGTACAGGCCGCCATTGAGCAGAAAAAGGCCCTGGCAGGCGGGGTTTTATTGTAGTGGCGATTTGAACTCTCTGTAGTTCGATGCTTCGCCATGGGTAATAATTTGCTTACTTGATTTTGGACTCTTTATATATTACATGTTTACGCACAACTGGATCAAACTTTTTGATCTCCAGCTTTCCTGGCATGGTCCGCTTATTTTTTGTTGTGGTGTAATAATGCCCTGTTTTGGCACTTGAAACCAGTTTAATCTTGTCTCTCATATCACTATTCCTGCTATTGAGTCTGAATCTTACCTGATCGAATATGGTATTGTTGACACTGTTTCAGACGGGGTTAAATCTTCTCGCCGCGAGCGCGCATTTCAGCTAAAACGGGGTCAATGCCTTTTTTATCAATAATACGCATTCCACTGGCGGTCAGGCGCAGTTTAATGTGGCGGTTTTCACTTTCCACCCAGTAGCGGTGGGTATGTAAATTAGGCAAGAAACGGCGGCGTGTCTTGTTATGAGCATGAGAAACGTTGTTACCTGCAACAGGACGTTTTCCGGTTACCTGACATACTCTGGACATGGCTATACTCCAAAAAAAGACCCAGTATCCATTGAAACTGAGTCACTAAAAAATGAGCCGATTATTGTAACGAAAATCAAGACGCGTGACAAGTCGCCCTATACTTATTTTTGCGGGTAATTAGAGTGAGAAACAGGGCGCAGATAAGCGAATTTGTTCTGTATAATAGGCTACAAATTTAAAAATGGCTTGAATTTATGACAACAGACATCGTTTTTATCGAAGATTTACGCATCGAGACTATCATTGGCATCTATGACTGGGAGCGCACCGTAAAACAGACCATTGCACTGGATATTGAAATGGCGGCTGATAATGTAACAGCCGCGTGTAGTGAAGATATAGCGGATGCTTTGAACTATAAGGCGGTGGCTAAACGGATGATTGCCTTTACCGAAGAAAGTCAGTTCCAGTTAGTGGAAACGCTGGCAGAAAGGTTGGCAGAAATTATTCTGCATGAATTTAATGTACCCAGGGTGCGGTTAAAATTGAGTAAACTGGGTGCGGTGACGGGATCACGTTCAGTGGGTGTCATTATTGAGCGCAGTCAGGACTAGCACTGGAGTCGATGATGTCTAAAATCTATATCAGTCTGGGCAGTAACATTAATCGTGAAGCGAATGTGCGCTCAGGTGTGGCAGCACTAACTCAGATATTTGGTGAACTTGAACTGTCATCGGTCTTTGAAAGTGAAGCAGTGGGTTTTGTTGGTGATGCTTTTTATAATATGGTTATTGCCTGCGAGGTTAGTGAGAAGGTACATCAGATTAATCAGAAATTAGGTAACATTGAAAATACGCATGGGCGCGAGCGTGGTCGACACAAATTCTCCTCGCGTAGTTTGGATCTGGATTTATTGTTATATGATGATTTGATTCTTGATGAACCAGAGCTGGTATTACCACGGGTTGAAATATTGAAAAATGCATTTGTGTTATGGCCTTTGGCAGAAATAGCCTCAGATTTAAAACATCCGCAGACACACAAAACCTACATGGAACACTGGAATGAATTTGACAAATTAAAAGAAAAGCTGCAACCAGTGGCATTTGGTTTTTGATATTAACCTATCTTGAGGAATAAACCAGTGACTGATGCTTCGATACCCTGCGATATGTATGTGGACATTAACGGCCTGGATTGTGCTGTGCCATTTTCAAAGTTGTCACAGGCACTGGATAAACTTGAGGCCGGTAAAACACTAATGGCTGTTTCTTATAAACAGGCATTGCAAAAAGAGATACCCGCTTTTTGTCGGCAGAAAAAGTTAACCCTGGTTGATCAGGGCGCAATGGATGGGCAGCTTTATTTTTTAATACGTAAATCACTGTCATCCCGTTAACGATTAGTTCATGTCAGCATGTATTGGCATAAATAACTTATTCTTATACAATATTTACACATAATGTACAAAAAAAGAAAATCAGTGGACACACCTTTTGTTTTGAAGTGCTATCAGGCTGGATTTCAGTTTGTCGGGTCAGTTTTACCGGCAGTTGCCGGTCGATATGCTTACCAGCTCTGGTTGCAACCGAGGCGGTTTAAGGTGCCGGCATCAGAAAAAAAGGTGCGTGAAAGCGCCATTATTAAAAAAGTTATTGTCAGTGGGCATGTAATTGTTACTTATCAATGGGGAACTGGAAGCGCGCCCCGTGTGATGCTGATTCATGGCTGGAGTGGTCGAGGTTCACAGCTAGGTGGGTTTGTACCGCCTTTGCTTGAAGCGGGGTTCAGGGTAATGAGTTTTGATTTGCCTGCTCATGGTGGTAGCAGCGGTAAACAGACGAATTTATTAGAGGTTGTTGAAGTAATTAAGCAACTATTTGAACAATTTGGGCCATTTGACAGTGTTATTGCACATTCATTTGGTGGGCCATGCATTGCGCTGGCATTAAAGCAGGGCTTGCCGCTCAGGCGGGTGGTGGTGATTAGCCCACCGGCAACGGCACAGTCCTTATTTAACCGCTTCGCGGAAATATTGCACTTAACAGAGCGCACAGTTACTTATATGGTGCAACGTCTTGAACGGCAATTTGATGCAGAAGTTCTGGACAAGATATCCATGTTAAATAACGTCAGGCAACTGACAATTCCGGCTTTAATTATTCATGATAGAGATGATTTTGATGTGGATTGGGCGCAGGGGAGAGCGGTTGCCGAGGCGTGGCAGGGGGCTGAATTGATTACGACTAATGGCCTCGGTCATCGCCGCATATTACGTGATGAAGCGACGATTACAAGCACCATACAATTTCTTCAGCGTGCTTAAGTCATATCAACACTTCCCGCAGCGTGACTTTAATCCGGTCAGATTCAGTTAAATTGTAATATTATTGCTGTGACACGCTGTCAATACCCTTCCCTCCTGTAGGCTCGATTGCACACCTCCATGTGCCAGACGATCTTGACCAGAAGTCGTCTTTTTATATAACTCAGTAGTAAGGGGCATAAGGCCGCAAAGATTGCTCATTATCGGGCAGAAATTTTATCGCGATAGATTCTTTTACAGTATTAACCGAGCGTTGGTATCAGAGTATTTAAAAATTAAGTCCTTAAATTCAGTAATTTTTCATTCTTTGAATATACTTACCTAACAGGATGGATGAAAAGGATACTTATGGTGTCAGGACAGGCTGTCAATACATCTATGTAGGCTCGACAACCGCATCCCTGCGGCTGACGGTCTTGAAGCATAAGTATCCTTTTTATCCGTTTCAGTAGATAACAGACTAAATAACTATTTAGCGAAGCTCTGATTAGGGCTGGGTTGGATGCGCGGTTATTCAGGTGTCACTTTTCCAGAGTGTAAATGCAGACTAATGGCTGGTTATTATGAGAGTTTATACTGTAAAGGTGGTGCATTTAAATGGGAAGTTATTCGTCACCTGAGCAGAACTTCCTTAGCAATATTGCCCTGTTTTATTGGCAATACTAATCAAAACAGGGGTGTCTTATGGTCAAAGGAATATTTTTAGTACTCAGTCTCTTATACATGAGTGCTGTTAACGCAGAGCAGGTGGGCAGTCAGCAAATTAAAGGTTTAGATGAGCAGGTGCAGGATATAAAAAAAGATGTGCTTGACCTGACGACTGAACTTTCCCAGCTAGAAGAAAAATTACTTTATCCATCAAATACTCAAGTTGCACTCTTTGTCGCATTAACCGGGAATAAAAAATTTCAGCTTGACTCGATGCAGGTAGAGATTGATAACAAAATTGTTGCTGAGCATGTTTATACATTTAAAGAGCTGGAAGCATTACAGGAAGGTGGTGTGCAGCGTATTTATACTGGAAATATTAAAACAGGTGATCACAACTTAATTATCAGTTTTATTGGTCGTACTGAGTCCGATGATGAATATAAGCGTAGTAAAAAATATATTATTACCAAAGCAGTTGGGCCAAAGTTCGTCGAAATAATATTGGCGGGTAAAAAAACTTCTGACCAGAAAATTCATTTTAAGGACTGGTAACTAAAAGTTGATGCTGATGATTAGCCGGTTGTTAATTTTTCTAGCGAGTTGCCTGGTGATAGTGCAGGCTCAGGCAGGCAGTGATTTACATCATGTCGACTTGCATGATCTTTTTTTAGGCGAAGTGCTTTATGATGCCTATCAGAATAAATATTTTACCGCACTAAGTAAGCTGGATAATGAACTCGATCAATATAATGAAGTGGATGAAAAACAGCTTGATCCACTGCATTATAATATTGGGCAGGCTAAATTCTTAGTTGGTGATCTTGAGTTGCGCTATCGCATGAATTTGCGTGCAGGTAAGGCAATACAGGCGGTGTTGGGAAAGGGAATCGACCAGGCAACGCGTAATTTTGCAGCATTACAACTGGCACGAGTATTTTTTAAGAAAAGTGAGCCAAAGAGAGCTCTCTATGCACTGAACTTAATTCGTTATGATGCAAAAAAATCCCGCTATGAAATGTTTTATTCGCTTGGATTGCTGAGGCACAGGCCACCCAATACATTTAAAAAGAGAGTTAAATACTTGCGGGCACTTGCTTCTATCGATACCGGTCAGTATTCACGGGCGATAAAAATTCTACAGAATTTGAAAAAAGAAAAATTATTTCGGGGCTTTGCACTTTATAACCTCGGCATAGCTCAAATTAAATCTGGTCATGTTGTTGCTGGGGAAAAAACTTTTGACGCACTGGGGCAGATTGAAACCAGTGATAAAGGTTTACTGGCACTGAAAGATAAAGCCAATATTAAATTAGCTTACCGTTATGTCAGGCAGAATAACGTGGTGTTGGCAAAAAAATATTTCGAACGTGTACGCCTGCATGGGCCCTATTCAAATAAAGCATTATTAGGTTCTGGCTGGATTGCTATCTTGCAGGGAAAATTTGACAGAGCGCTTGTCCCGTGGACGCTGTTACATGGGCGCAGTAAAATCGATCAATCAGTGCAGGAAGCAATGATGGCGGTTCCCTACGCCTATGGAAAACTAAAAGCATATGGTAGATCAGCCAATCTATATGGTCAGGCTATGGATGTATTTTCACGTCAGATAGGTAAACTGGATACGTCCATTAAAAGTATTCGAAACGGAGATTTCCTGAAGGCACTGCTGAATAAGCGCGGTAATAAAGATAAAAATTGGGTGGTCAATTTACGTCAATTAAAAGGTGCGCCAGAAACTCGTTATATCCTTGATTTAATGGCATCAAATAATTTTCAGGAGTCGTATAAAAATTATAGAGATATGGAGAATTTACGCCACATTCTGACTAAGTGGCTTAATGATCTGGATACATTTGAAGACTTAATAGAAAAACGCAGACAGTATCAGCAGCCACTGCTGCCAGTAATAGAGAAAAAGTTCAGAAAAATAGATGCACGCATGAAATTAAGGCTGGAGCAGCGTGATAATTTGAACACAAAAATACAGAACATGTTAATCGCGCCGCGTCCCGAATATCTGGCAACAGCTAATGAGCGCATAGCGCTGGATAAATTAACTCGCATAAAAGACTACCTTACGCTACATCCGGCTAAATCTACAGCTGAGATAAAAAGCAGAGTCGCCAGGCTAAATGGTGTTTTACTCTGGTCTGTGCGTACCGAATTTGATCAACGATTAACCGATGCATATAAACATCTTCATACTCTCGATGGGGTTATTAAAAAACTTAAAGTACAATATTACTCATTTATTCGTACACGTCAGGCGGCAACGCAGAGTTACGAAGGCTATACCATTCTGATTCGACAGTTACGAACGCGTTTGTATGCGGCACAGAAAAAATTAAATAGTGTGATGGCAAAACAGGGGCGCGTGATTAATACTATGGCAGAGAACTCGCTGAGTAAACGTAGGAAGCGACTTGAAGAATATCAGATTAAAGCACGGTTTGCACTGGCTGAAAGTTATGATCGTGCAACAAAATCTCAACGTGATAAAGAAATTGAAATTCGGCATAAAAATTCGGCAATAAACCAGTCAACAGAAATAAAAAACCATAAAACAGGTGATCAGCCTGTTACGAAAAAGGCAGATACCAGTTTGTCCATTAAACAGCAGTTGAAAGTCCAACAGGGAAAAATAAAATCTAAAAGTAACCTGTTTCCTCATGGTTTATGGTCAGGTAAAAAACATGCAACATTTCCTTCTAAAAAGAGAAATAAAAAACCGTGGATTAGAAATGCAATTAATCCTTATACAGGCGATATGCAATGACAATTCGCAAGGCTTATTTCTTACATGGTATAGCGATAGTAATTTCAGCGTTACTGGTTTCATGTGAAACCACAAATACAGGCAGTACATTGGAAAGCTTAAACAATGTTACTTTTAAGGTTAAAGAAGAAAAAGTAAATGATAGTCTGGACAAGGCGATGGAAAGCTATGAGAAATTTCTCAAAAATACACCTGAAACAGCAATGACACCAGAGGCAATTCGTCGGCTTGCGGATTTGAAAATTCAGAAAGATTACACCTTATCCAGTCAGTTTAAGGATAATAACACTGTTCAGTCTAATACAAAACTACCCATAAAAAACACAGCATCAACAACCAGTAAAATAGATGTTGTATCACAAAAAAGCAGAATTGATGCGCCTGAGAAAACCTTTTTCGCAGAGAAGAAACAGAAAAAGAATAAAATATCGAAGAAAAACGGATTGTCGCACATTGCTGATTTAAAAGGCGAGTCAGAAAACGTGTTCATGAAACGCGCAGGGGCGAAGATTGATCTTTCAGCTAAAGAAGGGAAACAAAAGCGGATATTGTTAGCACAGAAGAATGAATCCGCACAGGCTGCTGGTACAGAACAGGCCATTAAACTCTATCAGGGGCTGTTAAAGAAATATCCACTATTTAAACGTAATGATCAGGTACTTTATCAGTTGTCCCGCGCCTATGCGGAAAATGGCCAGATTGATCAGGCGATGAAGACGCTTGAGCATTTAATAAGGCGATATCCGCATTCACGCCATATTGATGAAGCGCAGTTTCGACGTGCAGAATATTTCTTTACCAGAAAGAAATTTATTGATGCAGAAGATGCGTATCAGGCCGTATTGAATTTTGGTGTAACTTCGGAATTCTATGAGCTGGCATTATACAAACAAGGTTGGACCTACTTTAAGCAGGGGCTGTATGAGAATGCATTAACTGATTATATAAAAATGCTTGATTTTAAAATTAAAAATGGTTATGACCTTGGTAATATTAAAAATAAAATAGAGAAAAAACGTGTTGATGATACCTATCGTGTAATCAGTTTGAGTTTCTCCTATCTGGGTGGTGCGCAAGCAATTACTGAATATTTCTCCAGTCATGGGCATCGTGATTATGAGGCCAGTATTTACAGTCATCTTGGAGAATATTATTTAAATAAGCGCCGTTACTCCGATGCTTCCGGATCTTATAATGCTTATATCAAGCGTAATCCTTTGTCGAAAGAATCTCCCTATTTTGGTATCAGGATTATTGAAATTTATAAAAAAGGCGGATTCCCAAAACTTGTTGTTGATGCAAAAAAAGCATTTTCTACAACGTATGGTTTGCGATCCAATTACTGGACATTTTTTAATGTCAATAAAAATCCGCAAATACTTGCTTTTCTTAAATCTAACTTGATTGATCTGGCAAATCACTACCATGCTTTATATCAAGGCAAACATCTGAGAAAGCAGCAACCGACAAATTATATTGAAGCCATAAAATGGTATCGTGAATTCTTACTCTCATTCCCTGCAAGCAAAGAAGCACCAGAATTAAACAATCAGTTTGCAGAATTGCTACTGGAAGGAAAAGATTATAAAAATGCTGCAATTGAATATGAACGCACGGCTTATAGTTATGCCGGTTATGAAAAAGCAGCAAATGCGGGTTACGCTGCGGTTTATTCTTATCGGGAATATTTAAAGCAGGCGAAACAATCAAAGCGTAATGGAATTAAGCGTGAAATTATACGCAGTTCACTTAAGTTTGCCGAACACTTTCCGCGACATAAACATGCTGCTGTTGTTCTGGTTGCGGCAGTGGATGATATGTATGCACTGGAAGATTATAAAAATGCAATTTTAACAGGAAGAAAAATAATAAGAAATTATCCATATATGGATAAAAAATTATTGCGCTCAACCTGGATGGTAGTCGCGCATGCTTCTTTTGATACAGCAAATTATAAAGCTGCAGAAGGTGCTTATATTCAAACATTAAAACTAACTAAAAAGCAGAATAAAAGTCGAAAATCATTAATAGAGAACCTTGCTGCATCAGTCTATAAACAGGGTACACAGGCAAGAACTTTAGGTAATCATCAGCTTGCTGCAAATAATTTTTTACGGGTTGCAAAAGTGGCTCCCGGTTCGAAAATACGTTCTATAGCTGACTATGATGGTGCTACAGAGCTTATTAAGTTAAAGCAGTGGGGTCGAGCCTCAGTTGTGTTGAAGCAGTTCAGGGAATTGTACCCAAAAAATAAATTTCAGCATGATATAACGCAGAAACTTGCTGTTGTTTATAAAAAAGAAGGCAAGTTATTGTTGTCTGCTGCTGAATTTGAGCGTATAGAGGAAGAAAATCCAGGTAATAAAGCTTTGCGGCGTGAAGCATTATCTCAGGCCGCTGATTTGTATGAAAAAATCAAAGCCAGAAAAGAAGCACTACGAGTGTATAAGAAACTGGTTAAATATTTCCCTTATCCTATTGAAGATGCGATTGAATCACGCCATAAAATGGCGCTAATATATTTAGCTAATAAACAGTTTAAGCAATACAGAATACAGTTAAATAAGATTATTGAGACAGATAAGCATGGCGGTAAAAATCGAACTAAGAGGACGAAATATCTGGCAGCTAATGCTTCTCTGGCGCTTGCTAAGTCCACTTTTAATGCATTTAATAAAATAAATCTGGTTAAACCCTTCAGAAAAAACTTGAGGAGAAAGAAGCGGAGTATGCGTGCAGCCATTAATACTTATACACAACTGATTGATTATCATGTTGCCGATGTCACGGCGGCTGCAACTTATTATATTGCAGAAATCTATTATGGCTTTAGTCGTTCACTGATAACATCTGAACGCCCGACTAACCTTAATGATGAAGAGCTTGAGCAGTACAACACCGCTATTGAGGATAAAGCCTACCCATTTGAAAAGAAAGCCATTGCTGTGCATGAAAAGAATACTGAGTTACTTGATGAGGGCATTTATAATAAATGGATTGATAAAAGTTTGCAGAAACTGGCTGTTCTATATCCGGCGCGTTATGCGAAAACTGAGCAGCATGGAAAATTATTGCTCTATATTCAGGCACATAAAAACATATTGAAGCAGCCCGGTTTAAAAAAGAATTCTGCATTATTAAAATCGGGAAGCACATCAAGTCGACAGTATTAAACAATGGCTGAAAAATTAAAAAAACAAATAGTGAAAAATCATAGAATTAAACATAGGGTAATGGATAATTAGTAATGCATTTAATAAATTTTATTCTGACAAGAAGTCTGCTACGTATGGTTTCACTGATACATGCAAGATATAGAATATTTTTTTTAAGTACATTAATTTTAGTAATGGGTGCCTGCGCTCAAATAAAACCAGAAACAGATCAACCCGATGTTGTAAAGGTGCAGCAAACATCCCAGAAAATTGTGGTTGATAAAAAGGTGCGGCGTGATTTTAGACAGGCTGTTGCGTTAATGCAGAATAATGCATCTGAGCCAGATACAATGCGGGCGATTCATTTGTTTGAATCGGTTATTAAGCGAGAGAAACGCTTGCCAGCACCCTATGTTGATCTTGCGATTGCCTATGAGCGTATTAACAAAACTAAGCTGGTAGAGAGAAATTTAATTTCTGCCTTAAAACTGGATATTGGCCATGCTGTTGCTAATAATGAGCTGGGTTTGCTGTATAGAAAAGAGGGGCGTTTCAGAGCTGCTCGTATTGCTTATCAAAATGCGATTAACGCCCATCCTGATTATTTACCGGCAAAACGAAATCTAGGTGTCCTCTGTGATATGTATTTGCACGATTATGCCTGTGCACTGGTGCAGTTTCAGGATTACCTGGAGCTGAAGCCTGATGATAAAATGGTTGCTATCTGGGTGGCTGATATAAAGCAACGTCTGGCTAAATAAAAATTTATACTTACTAACAGGATGGACGAAAAGGATACCTGGTGTTCAAGACCATCAGCCGGAGAGATGGGGTGACGAGCTTACATGGAGGTATTTATAGCGTGTCTTGAACAATCGGTATTTTTTTCATCTGTTTCAGTAATAAATTACATTAATGGGAAAGCGGTGCTATTTTATATTGCTTATGAATGATGAGGTGACATTATGAATTTAAAAGCTATACTGAAAATAGTAATCTGTTTTTATCTATTGGTGTCCTTTTCTGTATCCGCTGATAGTAGCAGGCATGATACTAATGTAAAAGAGTTATCCGGTATTTCTATTATTGGTAATAAGGAATCGCCAACGTCATTATACATTGTACCCTGGGAGAATTCCGAAGTTGGTGTTGCAACAAGTTTGAATGCGGATTTACTGCATGATAATAATCAAGCTATTGATAAGGATGTTTTTTTACGTGAGCTGGATTTTTATAATTTAAGTCACAAAAAATAATTAAAAAAATATGGCTACAATATGAACCAGGCAGTCGTTGATTAAGTCATGAAGCATTATTTTGTGATTAAAACATCCCGTTTCCGTGTGGTGAAGTTTCGCAATAAAGTAGCCGTTATATTTTAGAATTTAACCCAGTCATTAACTATTAATTTGAAACAAACTTTATATTCATGAGGAGTACATGATGGATACTATCCAGTCAACTGTGCAGTTTTTTCAGACCGGCGGTGCATTTATGTATCCGATTCTTATTATGTTTGCCTTTGGTACAGCCATCTGCATTGAACGTTACCTGAAATTGTCAGGTGTTGGGCGAGCGAATAAAAAGGTTTGGGCAAAAGTACATCCACTGCTAGATTCAGGTAACTTTGACCAGGCGCGCGATGCGATTAATGGTGATAATTCATCGATAGCTCGGTTGTTAAATATGGGGCTTTCACGTCAGGGTTCGGTGCGCCGTCGTGATGATATTGAAATTGCGATGGAAGAAAGCATGATGGAGATTATTCCTCAACTGGAAAAACGCACACCTTATATTGCACTGTTTGCTAATATTTGTACGTTACTTGGTCTGTTAGGTACTATCATGGGTTTAATCGCGGCTTTCACTGCGGTTGCTAATGCAGACCCTGCGGAAAAAGCCGACTTACTTTCTGCCAGTATCTCTGTCGCAATGAATACGACGGCATTCGGTTTGATGGCAGCGATTCCGCTGTTAATTGTTCATGCTATGCTGTCTTCGCGTACGGTAGAAATCATTGACAGCCTGGAAATGGCCTCGGTTAAAACGCTCAATTTGATTGCCGACTTTGCTAAGCGTCAGGTATCACTGGCGGCAAAAAATGGCTAGACAGCATCATTACAGGCGACAACAAAAAGAGCCGCCTGAACTTAATATTACAACTTTTCTTAATCTGATGGTTGTGCTTGTACCTTTTCTGCTGATAACAGCGGTATTCTCGCGGATTACTATTCTTGAACTGAAACTGCCAACAGGTGCAGGTGCTGGAGCTAGCCAGAAACAGCAATTGAGTATTGAGGTGATTGTGCGTAAGACTGGTATTGATATTGGTAATGGTAAACAGGTGCTTGTGCACTTACCTTTACTCACGAATGAACAGTTAGGCAAGTCTGTCAGGGTAATGGATGACGGTTTTATTAATCATTATGATCTGAAAAAACTTGATAAATATCTGATTGGAATAAAAGAAAAATACCCGAAAAAAACCGATGCATTGGTATTAATGGAACCGGATATCGAATACCGTGTATTAATTTCTGTGATGGATGCGGTACGATCTGGTTTTATTCGTAAGAAAAATAATGCAGGCCAACCTGTTAATGTATTACAGCAGCTCGTACTGTTTCCTGATATATCCATTGGAGATGCGCCATGAACCAGAATAGACGTATGAAGCGTATGTCACGCAATAAAAAACTTAATCCTGGTAGCGGTTTAAATCTGGTTTCATTAATGGATGTCTTTACTATTTTAGTTTTTTTTCTACTGGTTAATTCTGGTTCCAGTGATGCGATGGAACCCCCAAAGAATATTAAATTACCTGATTCGGTGGTGCAGACAAAACCGCGTGAAACGGTTGTCGTTATGATTACTGATCAGCAAATACTGGTGCAGGGAAAAGTTGTTATTACGACAAAAGAAGCACTTGACTCAAAAGCATCTGTTATTAATGCGATAAAAAATAGATTGTTATTACAACGTAAGAAAATAATTGGTCTGACAACAAAATCCATTGCTCAGAGTAAAGAAATCACTCTGCTGGCAGATCGTACGATCCCATTTAAATTGATGAAAAAGGTGATGTCTAGTTGTACCAGCGCGGGTTATGGGGAAATTTCGCTCGCTGTTATTCAGAAAGCCAATAAAAAATAGACCGTATAATTAAGGATGTGTAAATAGAGCATTATTGTGTCTGACGATATTTCAAAACAACAGGATGAAGTTAATCGTAAGATTAGTGAGGCCTATGATCGTCTCGAAGCAATACAAAATGAGGAAGATGACCATAGCAAAACTTTAGAACGGCTAAGTAAACAACGCCAGCGTTTTGCTGTATTAAGTGAAATTAGTGACCAGTTTGAAAAGTTGGATAAACTGGGTGGTGAGTACCTGTTCTGGGGTGAAAATTATGATCGGGAACAGGTTGATGCACAGCAGAAAAGGGTTCGCAATCTAATTGTTAATTATGATGCCCATGTGCAGACATTATGTGACGAGAAACGTGAACGTGAAGGAAGTCGAGAAAGTCTGACGGCAAAAATTAATATTCTCAATGCCGAGACCATGAGTCTACAGGAGCGTGAAGACGAACAGATGGATGAGTTTGTCATTGAGCGCGAAATGGATGAAATACCTTTTCGTGAAATGATGATGCCGTGGAATCATAATGGGGCAGATGAAAAGCAGTTCAGAAAAGTTCTATTTATAGTACTGCTTGTTGCTATTGTTGCCGGTATTTTAATCCCGTGGTGGAAAATACCCGTACCAGATCGTATTGCTGCGGTAAAAGTTCCACAACGACTTGTACAATTACTTATTAAGGAGATGCCGTCACCACCTAAAATAAAGGCTAGAAAGAAAACAGAGAAACCCAAAGAAAAGTTAAGCAAGAAGAACAAGAAGAGCAGCTCGCCAAAACCAGATAGAACTAAAATTGCGCGTAAAAAAGTGCAACATGCTGGTTTACTTGCATTTAAGGATGATTTTTCTGACCTGATTGATGATAAGGCAGATAAAAAACTGGGAGCAGCAACGAAGCTTAGCCGAGGCCAGGGTAAACGGTCACGGAAAGTTACGCGCTCTCTGGTGACTGCTGATGCCGGTGTATCCAGTGGCGGCATTAATACTGCATCACTGAGTCGTAATGTTGGTAATGGTGGTGAGAGCATGGGTGGGATAAAATTCTCACACATAAAAAATTCTATTGGCACAGGCTTTGCTGGTCAGGATCGTCCGCTGAGTAATGGCCCCAGCCCTTCACGTACCGACGAAGAAATTCAGATTGTATTCGACCGCTATAAAGCGGCACTGTACCGTATTTACAACCGGGAATTACGGAAGAACCCCACCTTACAGGGTAAAATGGTGCTTAAACTAACCATTGAACCTGACGGTAAGGTGTCCGCATGTACGGTTGATTCCAGTGATATGAATGCGCCTGAACTGGATCAGAAGATTTCTTCTCGGGTGAAGCGGTTTAATTTTGGTGCCAAAGCCGGGGTACCAGCAATTACTATTTTGTATCCGATTGATTTTCTGCCCGCAAGTTGATTTCTCATCAAATTTGTCAATTTTTCGCCATATACTGTGCGAATTATTTCTTTCTTACTATAATTTATGCGTGAGTGTGGCTTCACCGCAAATGTTAATCGTGTTCGGCCAATAAAATGGTAAATAAAAATAATTATTACTGAAACGAATGAAAAGGCTACCCATGGTTAAAAACCCGCGGTGAATACATCCCTGTCGGCTCGACACCCGTATCGCTGCGGCTGACGGTCTTGAATAATGGGTAGCCTTTTCATCTGTACTGTTAGTCTATCCGCGTGTTTATATCTGCGTTTTTTAAGATTTAACCCGGGCTTTATAAGGAACGTTTAAGTCAGTCGGCGAGCTATATTTGTATAGTAATCAAACTAAAAATTTATTCTGGACGCGACTGACTGCTTTATTATTTGCTGGCTGCCTTTTGCTATTGCCAGTACAAAATGCACTGGCGGTCGCCAACATTGTCACTGGTAGTTCATTCACTTCGGCAGACCCTGCCCGCAGTAATGCCTATATGGATGCTGGAGGGACCTGGAATGGTGCGACTGAGGTCACCAATACTACTGGCGATACGCTGACACTGACGCTGCAAAATACGGCAACAGGACCAGTGTCAACGGACAGTGCATTTAATTTCGCTTTAACGGTAAATGTAAACAGCGGTTTTCGTTTACCGACATCACCTGTTGTTGTTACAGTGACGAGTTTTACCGGTACGTGTCCATTAATCAACAGTGTAACGGCAACTCAGGCAGGAGGTGTCGGCACACCTGTTACGGTTAACTTTCCTACGAACACCCGCATTGAGCCGGGATGCAGTTATAATCTTGATTTGAGTTTAACCACGGATAGCGTGGCTCCATCGGTGGCTGCTGGTTTCTATAATATTGATTTTAATCTCCGTTATAACAAAATCAATAATACTGCCAACAGTGTACACACACAGAAACAAACGCAGAGTGTGGAGGTTCGAAAAGGCGAAATTGCGCTAATTAAAACGGCGGTTACACCGTTAGCCGGTGATGGTGATACCGTTGAATATACAGTGTCTTTGTTAGGCGCAGGTGAAGGCGGTGTTTTTCACGTTGTATTAAATGATGTGTTATCCGCGGATCTAAGTAATTTGGTGATTGTGCCAGTGGGCGGCCTGGCGACTGACCCCAGTCTGGGCAACCCGCTGATTATTCCATATATCGCGGCTAACCAAACGGTTAAGTTTTCTGTTTTTGCCAGGGTTAAAGTTAATCCTAATGCCGCTTCCTGTCCATTATTGCGCAATGATGCCACTGCCACTGAGCGTCTGGGCGGTAGCAGTACCTTCTTTGATATTATCCCCTATAACTTACAGAACCCGTTTTTAGATTACACCGCACCAGTGATTAATATACCGTTTGGAACGACAGGGGTGAAGGTGATAGTACCGGTAAAAAATACTGGTACGGGCATTGCAAAAAATATCAGTATCAAAGCGGCCAATCTGATGGCTTACACCATTGCGATTGACTCGGTAGCCTCGCCGAACTGGTCGTATGCTGCGGGGGTGTTTACCCACATTGGCACACTGGCGGCTGGTGTCAGTGACAACATTGTCTTTACTGCCAGTGTTAACAGTTGTCCACCACCTGCGGATAGAAATCTAAACTGGATTCCGGCGTATAAGAATGCCTGTGGTACCAGTTTTTTCCCGCCATTACGTTTTTCCAGTATTGCAACCGGTAATTTACCGACGGTAAATGTAACCAAGTCAACGGTTGCCAATGCTTTGAATATTGGACAGGCAGGGAGTTACAGGCTCAGTATTGGGGGTAATAACATTGTTAGTCTGCCCGATGATGGTGTCCCAACGAATAAGGATTTTGCCGTTACTGATACGTTGCCAGCGGGGATTACCGCAGCAAAGATAAAGCTGATACCAACAGGTACCATTGTGCTGGTAAACGGTTTGCCTTATACCGCAGGCACGGTGATTCCCGATCAGGCAACCATCACCTGGCGTGGTGATCGCGTTGACTTGCTTGCGCTGCCGGTATTGAAAATTGATTATACGGCGGGTGCTGCAGGAGTGTGTCCGGTTGGGCAGAGTATTCGTAATTCAGCCACTATGAATTATGCTGCTTGCAGTATCAGTAATACCAGTCTGGCCAGTTTTATTCTCAACGAGAGTCCGGCAGGTGGTGCAGTATTAAATATTAATGTTGGTGGTGACGGTAATTTTGAAGCCGGTGCCCGTGACACGAACGGCATTGCGCGGGATCAGCCGCGTGAAGGTGAGCCGATTCCATTTACCGTCAATTACACTTTCCCCGCCGGGTTTACCGGTACCTGGTCTGGTAGTCGTTACCGCGCAGCATTACGCTCTAATGTGGCCACTGGGGTGCCGCTAGTACTGACTGATAATCGCACCAGAGTGCATTTACAGATTTCACGCATCAGTGATGGGGTTTCGGTCTGTAATCTAGACTTAAATCCGGCCACCGATTTTACTGGGGGGGGTGGCAATGGACCGCTGGTTATTCCTGACCTGGGTGCCATATCCGGTTGTAGCCTACCTGCCAATATGCAAAATCATACCATGGTATTGACTTATTCGGCGACCTCGCCTGAAGGTAATCTGGACAGCAATCGTAATCCACTTAATGATAATAACGTTGGTTCATATCTTGAAAATACCCAACTCACTGTTAGCGGTGGTTCGCTTAGTTGTCTGGGTAATACTACATTTGAACAGGCGGTGAATGTCAATATTGAACGTGCGGTACTGGGTTTAACTGCAACATTGAATAATGGTGACCCAGTTTCTGTGTGTGCAGTGGTTCCGGCATCACTGAATGTTACTGGGCCGGCAGTGGATACATCGGCTGAAAATATTCAGCTGCAATTTAATGCAGCCAATTTTGAATTTATGAATGCGGCAGGTAGTCCAGGTAATCTAACGACTGATCTGGCTTATAAGGGTTCATTGGCAGCGTTGGGTTTTTCGGCTTCAAAAACTGGCGCAGATATTTTTATGACACCTGCAGCCAGAACTTCAGTGGTAAATGCTGATGGCAGTGTCAGTTTCTTTGTTCGCTTACGGGATTCAATGGTACCCAAAACGCTCTCGGCAAAAGTGAGTTATGACAGCCATCATACGGCACCTGACGGTAGCCCAACAGATGTGGATCGTGATTACAATGTTGCGATTAATGCAACACCTTTTAAGGTTCTGAGTGGCAAGCTAAAAATGGAATTTTTCCCACCGGATATTATTCTACAGGATTCATCGGCTTATAATTTCCGTGTGCAAGTGGCCAATGTAGGCACCGGTACAGCGGTGAATGCCCGTTACCGTATTACGCTACCAGCCGGGATGCGGTTTGATAGTGCTAATGTAACACCCTTCTCACCCACAGGATTTAATTTTAGTGGCCAGACTATTGAATGGGATCTGGGTAGTATGCCGGCAGGCAAGGTGATAAATATTAATATTAACACCAGCATAGACCAGACCACCTGCTTCCAGAAGACGGACACTTCGGGAAACCTGCTGGAAACAATCACGTCACAAAATGAATGGGGTTGTGGCAGCCCAATTGTCAATACCATAAAAAAACCTGCGCTTATCGTTGCGCCCAACCAGTTGCTGGTTCGTCACGATTCAACCAGTAGTTTTTGCAAATTATGTAATCAGGGTGAAGTCCATTTAATTGTACTGAACAATGGCGGGGTATTATTAACCAATGTCAATGTGGTCGAAAACCTGCAGAACTCCGGTCTGACCTATGTGCCCAACTCCATGCATTATCTGGTGGATGGGGTTGCTGGCGCTGCACCGCTGGCAGAACCGGTGGTCAGCGGCCCCAGTGGAGAATTAATTACCTGGACCCCAACACAGATTCCTGAACTGGCAAGCTTATACAGCGCTTTCAATACGGCTCCTAACACCCCACAGAAAATCGAAATTATTTACAAGGTGCAGCGAAATACAGCGAAAGGTTTTAATGAAGAAGGCTTAAGCAGTGCTAACCGAACGATTTCTGCAACGGCCACCTACGGTTTATTCTGTGATATTAATGCGACGAATCCGAGCCGGACAACCGTTAACAGTGCGGCGTTTGAGCTGCCTATCAAGCAACCGGTGCCAATCGTCACCAAGCAGGCGCGTAATGTGGATGCCAATCAGCCTGCATCGGCCTATGCCGGTACGGTGTATGGCGGTACCGACGATGATGTGATCTGGCGAGTAAAAGTGACCAATAATGGCCCACAGAGTCGAGCCGGTCTGGAAGATTTGTTAGTTAATGACACCATTGGTGGCAACTTTACTCTTAGCCAGATCTGTAATTCAGAGGCAAATGCAACCAGTGCCGCCAACGGTACCCCGGCAGATGGCATTAACTGTATAAGTAATCCGACAGCATTGACGGCTACACTTGATGTTGCTGATCCGTTTGGTAACCCGAATAATGATGAACCGGGCAGTTTTATTGACACCTTACAAGGGGGCGAAACCTTTATTTATTTTGTCGGTAAAATTCAAAATACCTGTGCCAATCACACAAATAATACAACTATTCAATGGGGCTGTCAGGCAAACAGTCCGCCACAGGGTGGCATTAGCACACCGGCATCCAGTGGCGGGCAGGTGCCATTTTTCAGTAATGCCGGTAGCGCAAATTTGAGCACCGCTGTCAATCCGGCCGGGGTGTTAATCAGCCAGTCGATTACTGGCAGTAATAGTGCGCAGCCACTGGGCAGTAAGGGAATTTTAACCATCAGAATCCGGAATCAGTCGGGAGGCACGGTGCGAAATATTGCACTGGACGATTTATTACCTGCTGGCTATGCCTTTGACCCAACGCTGAAGTCGGCGGTGGTAAGCCCGGCATTTGGGAATTATAGCGGCATGATTGATACCGTTACCCTGACCAATCCACAGGCCAGCCCGGAAAATAATACCCATCCCGCATTCAGCTTAAGCAGTTCTACAGGGGCAGCACCACAGAACAATCTATTGCGGCATGGCGATATATTAACCCTTACCCTGGGCGTTATCCGGGTGAATAATTTTGACATTGTCGCTAACCCGATTGTGCGGGTAGAAAATAGTGGTGATGGCAGCGACCCGGCCTATGTCACACCCTTAAATAATGCACTGTCAGTTACTTTTCAGAATACCTGTGGTAAGGCTTTGTTACCGAGTCCGGCGACAAAAAATTTATCCATAACGGTCAATCCTGCCGACCTGGATATTAATATCAATCCATCGAATCCTGACCTGATTTATATATTAAGCGATCCGACAGCGACGCTGAATCTGTCCGTGGTAGTGAAAAACAATGGCGGCAATGATGCCCATGATTTTTATACACTGGTGACCACTGGCAGTGGTTTAAATGTCACTACAATGCCATCAGGCTGTAGTGTTACCACCAATCCACCACCCCGTGCTGTCTGGAAACCGGCATTACCAGCGACCGCAACCGTGTATCAATGTACCAGCAACAATCCGATACCACCAGGGCAGAGTAATACCTTTACCTTCAAGGTACAGAAGTCAGGTACCGGTGCCGATTTAACCTTCCGCGCTGATGTCGTGGGTGAGATTACTCAGGCTGATGGTACGCCGCTGACTTTTCCCGCGCCGGATACCGCGACCATTACTAACACGGCTAATAACTATTCACTGGATTCGATTCGTGCCCGCCTGATTGGTTTTAACCTGACTAAAGTGTTACAGGGGAACTGTAGTGAAAATAATCCACCTGGGGTGAATTCAAATGTACAGATCGGCGAAGACTGTACTTATCGGATGGAAGCGGGCTGGTTTGGTTTTGCCACACCGGGTTTTGGCAGCATCAAGATTCAGAATATCAGTATTACCGATAGTATTCCCAGTGGTCAGGGGTATTTGTCAGAAAATACCAGTAACAGCAGCACGGGTATTGGCGCGATTAACACTAGCCCAGCAACATTGAACCCGCTGGACCAACCAACAGCTATTAGCTGGAAGTTTGGTTCATTAATAAAGGATGAAACCTTTAGTGTCGATCTGCTAACGCGAACTCTGAATAAACCACTGAATTCCTCCGCCGTGCCGAATCTGCAGGCAGCAAACAGAGCGGATACGGTTAATGCCAGTTTTGATGTGGTTTTTAATGCTAAGAAATTTACTTTTAACAACTTAACACCAGGCTATCCACCAATAGCCAAACGCCAGGTGACGGTTACAGTAACCGAGCCGAAGCTGCTGGTAACAACTACGGTCTGTAATGAATCACTGCATGGTGTTGGGCCAACCTGTTCACAATTTCTACCATTAGTTAATGATGGGAATACCAACCATGACTATCTCTACAAAATCAGTGTAACGAATCAGGCCAGCAGTGGTGGCGTGCCGCGTGCACCAGCTTATGATGTAGTCGTAACTGATCAACTCGATTCAACCAATACCGGTCTGATTGCAGTGAAGCCACCCGGTCTGAATGGAGATGGTCTGGATAATGACGATGATGGTCTGATTGATAGTGCCGATACCAATGGCGAAGGCAGTGTGACTGGAACGCCTAACGTCATCACTTTCACTCCAGCTAATACAAATAAACTGGCGCGAATTAATCCGGGGCAGACGGTGACTTTATATTATCGGGTAAAGGTAGCGAATGCAGCGGTGCCCGGTCAGAAATTACTCGATGCAGTAACCACCCGTTATGACTCACTGGCCGGCGCTTCAGGTAATCAGAACACCCCGCAGCAACTCGATAGTACTATCGGCGGTGGTCGTGTTTATATCACCACACCAAAATCTGCCACCATCGAAATAACCAATCTGATTGCGCCACTCGATTCCAAAGGGGTGATTGCTTTATCCAGCACACCACTGGGTGGTGCCATTCCTTTTGTTGGCCCACAAAAAGTCAGCATTGGCGAAGAAGTGAAATTCCAGTTGAAGTTTAAAACGCCGGTCGCCAATCTGGATAGTTTTAAAATCAGCGATACCCTGCCGCCAGGTATGACCTGTATTGAAGCGCAAACCATTAACCTGAATGCAGCGCCCTACAGTGCCGCTGGTTTTAGTCCAGGTGGCAGTTTTACCCCAACCTGTAAGGGCAATCAGGTGATATGGAATTTTGGCAATCAGAAATTAATCAAGGGGCCAACCTATACCTTCAGGGCTAATTTTATTGCTCGAATTGAGAACACATCGACCAATAAAAATGGCGTTATATTGAAAAATGGTGGTGGGATTGGCAGCGGTGGAACCGATGCCAAAGTGTTCTACATTGATGCGGGTGGTAATCCGGCCAGTATTACTCTGGGGCCAGCGCAGGTGAGGATAGCTGAACCGCAGATCACTTTAAACAAAACCTTTGGGGTGGTAAATGCGGATGCCAGTGATGTCCTCACTGTTACCGTTACGGCCAAAAATACCGGCACTGCCCCTGCCTATAACCTGCGCGTATTTGATGACCTCGCTGCGGTGGGTAATTTAACCTTTCTGAAGAATGTGGGCGGAACGGATCCCCCGAACACTATAGATACCACCACACTGGGTGCAAATCGTCCGATCTTTAGCTGGAATTCACCGAACCCGATTGCCCCGGGCGCACAGAAAAGCTTTACGTTCCAGGTAAGGGTTAGCCCAACGGTACAACCGCTGGAATTAATTGACAATACCATTCAGGCTGCCTGGACATCATTACAGAATGTCAGCACGGCCTTAAATGCCAGTGGCACGATTGGTGCGGACGGTTCTGCTTTGGGAATGCGTACGGGTGCTATTCCTAATAGTGGTATTTCTCCCAATACCTATGAAGCAAGTTTTACGGATAAGTCCACCAGCGTACCGGCTATCACCGAAACTAAAACCGACTTAAATCCCACGCTGATTCCGACTATTGGGAGTCGTAAACATTTCCAACTTAACTATATTTTACCTGAAGGAGTGAGTAAAAATGTAGTTATTAGCGACAATCTGGCCTTTGGTGGGACTAGCTATGTGCTGGAAAGTAATGCCGCTTATGCTATCAGCTACACCTTCCTGAATATTGCCAGTATTAATGGAGTGGCTCCCTCAGCAGCGGCTTTTATCGCATTTCCTGCCAATGGAAGCAGTGGTTCGATGGTGTGGAATATCGGCAATATTGTGACAAAAACCGAAAATGATAGTGTCAGCAATACCATTCAACCGACGATTCGAGTGAATTATTATGCTCGGGTGAATAATGACGGACTCACCAATGCGGGTGATACCGTGCAGAATCGGGCTATGCTGACGTATCGAAATGGTGAAACCGGCCTGCTGGCTTCACAGAGTGCGAGTACAGCGGTTAATACTGTGGTTGAACCTCTGCTTGACCCACTTAACCAGAATAAAACTGTGAGTAATGTGACTTCACCGGGCCAACCGCCAACCGCCGGTGATATTTTACGTTATAGCCTGACGCTTACGGCTTCTGGTGGCAGTAGCAGTGATAATTTCTCTGATGTATTTGATGTTTTCATTTTAGATCAGTTAAGCCCCGGTATTGTTTTCAATGGTGGCCTGAGCATCAGTGGCATCGGTAACAGTATTTCTAATCCGGTGATTACGGGTAATGGGGTAACTGCGCCACAGCAACTGAGCTGGAGTCTGGCCAATGCGAATGCCAGTATTCATATTGCCGAAGGTAGCACCGTCGTGCTCACGTATGAGGTAAAGGTGCTCAATAGCGTGTTGGCAGCACAGCCGTTAAAAAGTGAATCACAGATTCAATGGAGCAGTTTGAATGGGTCTGATCCCGCGCAGCGTAATGGGACTGCCAGTCCAGTATTTAATGATTACCATATTGGGCCAATATCGGCCACGATCACTACGGCAGATAGCAATGCGTTACTCAAAACCCGGTTGAGTGATACCTTTAACGCGACCGATGCCAATGTACGTGTGGGTGATGTGGTGGACTATACACTGCGTCTTACCCTACAGGAAGGCACTTCACCCAATGTAGTGATCACCGATACTTTGCCAAAAGGGTTGGCATTCAGGAAAATTGTCAGTATTAATGGTGTCACGATCCCGCCTTATGCTGCCGTGGCACCGTTTAGCCATAGCAATATTACCGCAACAAATGTGAGTGTTAGCGGTAATCCAGCTACCGGACCGAGTACGGTTCGCTGGCAGTTGGGCAAGATTGTGAATGTTGCGGATAATAATCCGGCCAATAACCAGTTTGTGATTGTGTACCGTGCAGTAGTATTGAATAAAGTGCTGCCGCAGCAATTATCTACACTTCTGCAAAATACTGCCACGCTGAATTACACCACCGCTACTGGTCCAGCGATACCCAAATCCAGCAGTAAAACCATTACGCTGTTGCAACCAGTATTATCGGTGACAAAAACGGCCGCGCCAGCGAAAGGCAGTCGTATCATTGATGCGAATGAACTGATTGATTACACCGTGGAGATTAAAAATACCGGTACGGCTCCAGCCTATGATGCGGTATTAAAAGATGTCATTCCAGTGGGTTTACGCAAAGGCGCGGCGACTGTTACTACGCAGTCCATCGGGTTGTTGTCCGGTGCCAGCTTACCTTTGCTGGCTCCTGTCTATGATACAAAGACCGGAGTCGCAAACTGGAATTTTGATACCGGTGTCGCCAATGCTTACACTATCCCTGCCGGTGATACCCTGCGTCTCATTTATCGGGTGCAGGCAGAGGCTGGTATTGGTGCCGGTCTGACCATGACCAATACTGCGCAGGTATCCAGTTATTATTCTTTTGATAAGAATGCTGTTCCCGCTGTCGGCGGCGTTAGCGGTGTGGCTGAAAAATATGCCCCCAGTAATACGGCCAGTACCACGTTAACCACTGCCAGCGCCGGGCCGCTATCAAAACAGAATCCTCTCAAGCTCAGCCATAGTATCGGCGAAAATTTTACCTATCGCATTACGCTTCCAGCCAAACCCATGCCAACAGCGTTGCATGATGTGAAGGTTCTTGATGATCTTACTGCTTTGCCGGGAGCGATGACCTTTGTATCCGTCAAGCGTGTGCCGGATACACTGCCCCAAACCTGGGTGCCAACAAATATCGGTACAGCGGGTAAACTGATTATTCAGGATGTGGCAACGGGTAGTGGTATCGATGTGCCGGCGAATAAGCAGGTTTCGATTGATGTCACTGTGGCATTAAAAAACCTACCCTTAACAACAAATATTGCTGGTCTGCAATTCAGTAATACAGCCAATTATACGTTTAATCAGGTGGATAATGTGGGGCCACGAATTAGCGGTGGTCAGGGCACAACTGCCAATATGACGATTCATGAACCGCTGCATATGGTATTGACTAAAACTGGCCCGGCACAAATGCGTTTTTCGGTGCCGGGAACATTCGGCATTGATGTTGAAAACAGTACTGCAACCAATGCAAATGCCAGTGCTGCGTTTGATTTAAGCATTAAGGATGTATTACCGAAACAGACGAATGGTGGCATGTGTGATACGCCTCCCAGCAACTTTACCGCAGAGATACGTAATAGCGCCAATGCCAGCGTTAGAACATTGAGCAGAAATACAGATTATATTACCCGTTTCAGCTCAGCACCGGCCTGTGTTTTAACCATTACCATGCAATCAGCCGCTGCGCGTATTGAGCCGGATAATCATCTTCATGTTACATATCAGGCCAGGCTGGATAAAAATAGTGTGGATAATATAAACCTGATTAATACGGCGACAGCTTCGCAGTGGTTTAGTGCGGATACACCAGCCGGTGTGGCGATTGGGGAAATCCGTCGTTATGCAAATGGGGTTGCAGGTGCCACGGCCAATTCAGCTTCGACGACAGTGAATGTACTGGCGCCAAAACTGGTGATGACAAAAACGGTGTTTAATCTCACCACCAATACAGCCGCCGTGGCGAATGTCATTTTACAGGCGAAACCGGCACAGCATTTGCGATATACCCTCACCGTACGCAACAGTGGCCGTGCGCCAATAACGAATTTTGGCGTGACGGATGAACCCGGTCAGCTGACCACCCCTGCCAGTGTTTTCCTGTCCGGTTCGATGACCAATTTTGTATTACCGGCGGGCGCTGATAATAGCAATACTAATATTAATGGTGGAGCCAATAATGCCGGTCTGCTGGATGTGCAGAATTTGTCGCTGGCTGCGGCTGGGGGTAATGACACTTTAACTATACAGTTTGAAATGACAATCCAGCCGGTATTGAAAAATGGTACTTTAATTTCCAATCAGGCGAAAACAATCACTGCGGCTTTTTCTCCACTGCTTAGTGATGACCCAAACTTTCCTGGTACTGCCGACCCCACACAAACCGTGATTGGTTCTGCGCCGGTAATTAAAACCTTGAAAACTGTACAGGATTTAACCGGCAACCCTAAGGTGTTAGCTGCTGGTGATATGCTGCGTTATACCTTACGCGCACAAAATGTGGGTGCAGAAGATTCCATTAATAGTTTGTTACGTGATCAGATTCCGGCGAACACTACGTACGTGGCAAACAGTACCACCTTAAATGGTATTGCCGTGGCCGACCCTTCCGCAGGTGTGTCACCGTTGCAGGCAGGGCTATTGATTAATGCAGCGGGAAATGCCACCAGCGGGTTTATGCGTGCGGATACGGCAACCACAAAAAATATTGCTACGCTGACCTTTGATGTCGTGCTGGCGAAAAATATTATTAACGGCACGGTTATTTCCAATCAGGCATTTGTTTCCGGTAAGGGGGTCGGCAAGATACCCTATCCAGATCAACCCTCGGATGATCCGAACACCGATTTAATTAATGACCCCACCATCATTGTGGTCGGTAATTTGCCCATTCTTAAAGTCCAGAAAACGGTAGATTTTATACCCGGCGCTAGCGGTGATGTGGCAAATAATGGTGTCGTGGATCCAGGTGATCGACTGCGTTACCAGTTCTTTGTTTCCAATGCAGGCAGTGTCGCGGCAAGCAATGTATTACTCACTGATGCAGTGCCTGTTAACAGTCAATATATAAGCAACAGTACAAGTGTTAATGGCATTAAACAAACCGATAAGGTAGCCGGTATTTTACCGTTAATTGCAGGGCTTAATCTAAGCTCAACGCCATCACCGACTTTCCAGCAGGTTGGGGTAATCAAGCCGGGAGAAAGTGTCAAACTGCAATTTGATGTGAAAGTGACTGGCGCACCCGGTCAGTTAATTAGCAATCAGGCAACCCTGTCGTCCAATGAATTACCACCGAAATTATCGGACAGTGATGGTAATGATAAAAATGGTGCGCAGCCGACCACGGTGGTCATTGGTAATGTGCAGCAACTTGGTATCAGTAAGCAGGTCAGCGTGGTGGGTGGTGGTGTTGCTCAGCCAGGTAAACAACTAGAATATGAAATTCGAGTTAAGAATGTTGGTAGTCAGCAAGTAACAGGAATTGTTATCACCGATGCGTTGCCGGCGACGCTGAATTTAGTTGCTGGTTCGATAAGAATGAATGGTTCAAGCGCGGGGGTAAGCCTGTTAGGTAACGCGATTACGGCAGATTATGCTGCGGTGTATAAGCAGCTTGCCGCGGGTGAATTTATTAGCTTACGATTTACTGCAAGCATTAATCCAGCTACGGCGAATGGAACCACTATCAACAATACCGCAGTCGTCAACTGGAATGCCAGTTCACAAACGGCAAGCGCCAGTGCTCGTATTGATGTGGGTGGTGCGCCGGGCGTGGCAAATTCCAGTGGGACGGCCTGGATTGACAGTAATTTTAATAAAATACTGGATAATAGTGAGATTGTGTTACCAGACTGGGCGGTTGATATTTATCTGCGAGGGGCTCTGCTCGACACGGTAACAACAGATAAAAAGGGTTTCTTCAGTATCAATGGTATGTTGCCGAGTACCGCTGCTGGTGCGGAATATGCATTGCGTTACCGCGCACCGGGTGCCAGCACGAATACTGCTGCATTAGGTTTTGCCCATTCTGTATTTACCGATGGTTTGCAACGTATTTCAAATATTGTAGTACCTGCTGGCAGCAATACTCTGGCGCTCGATCTGCCGATTGATCCCAACGGGGTCGTTTATAACTCGGTATTAAGAACCCCCGTTGCTGGTGTGCAGTTAACTTTGATCAATCAGACCCGCAGCAATCAGCCGGTTCCGTTAAGCTGTTTTGTTGATCCAAAGCAGCAAAATCAGCTGACATTGAGACAGGGCTATTACAAATTTGATCTTAACTTCAGTGACCCAACTCATTGTGCAGTAAACGATGATTATGTTATCCAGGTGACACCTCCCGCGGCCGCTTTTGTTGGCACCACCTCGGTCATTATTCCGCCAGTGAAACCCCTTTCTGCACCGGCGTTAAATGTCCCTGCCTGTCCCGGAACCGTGGTGGATAAAATATCATCAACGACAACACACTGTGAAATCAGCGCCTCACCTCAGGCACCACCAGCATCTGTCATGCCGCGTACTCCAGGCACAGATTATTATCTGAAATTCAGATTAAATAATATACCGTCAACCGACCAGATATTTAATAATCATATTCCAGTTGACCCTAAATTGAATGCCGCTATTTCGATTTCGAAAGTGTCCGGTTTGCAGAATGTTACGCGTAGCCAATTAGTCCCTTATACCATCACTTTAAGTAACACTCTGGCGGCACCGTTGCAGAATTTAACGGTCATTGATAATTTTCCTGCTGGATTTAAATATGTGACTGGTTCGGCGCGTCTGGATGGTATTGCCAGTGAACCACAGATCAATGCTCGACAGTTAAGCTGGCCGAATTTGACGGTTAATAGCAGTGAAGTTCGGACCATTAAATTATTACTGGTGGTGGGATCGGGTGTCGGTGAAGGGAAATATGTCAATACCGCCAATGTAATTAACTCACTTACCGGTAAAGCTGCTTCAGGCATTGCGTCAGCAACGGTGCGGGTGGTTCCTGATCCGACCTTCGACTGCACCGATGTCATCGGTAAAGTATTTGATGATAAAAATCTCAACGGCTATCAGGATAAAGGTGAAAAAGGCCTGGCCGGCGTGCAGCTTGCAACCGTTAGAGGTTTACGTGTTACCACGGATGCGTATGGGCGTTTCCATATTACCTGTGCGGTTGTCGCCAATGAAACCCGAGGCTCCAACTTTATTTTGAAACTGGATGATCGTAGCCTGCCGAGTGGTTATCGTGTAACTACAGAAAACCCGCGGGTTGAACGTGCTACACGCGGCAAGATGCTCAAGTTTGATTTTGGTGCTGCCTTGCATCGAGTGGTAAAACTGGATTTGGCGAATGGTGTGTTTGAAAAAGGTAAAACCACATTGCGGCCACAATGGGTATCACGCATTAACCTGTTGCTGAAGGCGCTGAAAACAGCCCCTTCAATTGTGCGCCTGTCATATCTGGGGGAGAATGAAACTGAAGACCTTGCACAGAATCGTTTACAGGCAATTAAAACATTAATCGAACAGCGCTGGAAAAAACTGGACTGTTGTTACAAATTAAGTATTGAAACAGAGTTATTCTGGCGACGAGGCAAACCTTTTAAAGCCAGTGAGTTTAATAAGTGAGCTCACTGACACTTAAATTTGCGTGCAGTTTTATCCTTCTGTCACAGATATTTCTGTTGCAGACAGCATTGGCCTCAGACTGGTTTAGCCTGGGCGAAGACCAAAAGGGGAAAACCACCGAGCCGCCGTTGCAAATTAAAAAATACCCATTAGGAAAAAATACTGAACGCCAGTATCCACCGAATAAAGTGTTTACCCTGTGGGTGAATGATGAAACCTATTTTAAACCGGCAGAAAACGATAAAGTAGAGATTAAAAAAGTACTACAGAAAAAACATACCACAAAAAAACTCAAAAATGTTGTTCCCGCCATCGGGTTTAAATCGGGTATTGCCGATATACCACAGGCTTATGTGGAAAAGTTACGGCAGATTTTAGCTGAGATAAAAAATCGAACCAATGTGCGGTTGCATTTTATTGGCCACACTGACGCCGAAAAATTAAGCCCAGTATTGCGTGCAAAGTATATTGATAATGTGGGGTTGTCGCGTGCGCGTGCGCAAATGGCCGCCGAATTTTTTCAGCGGCAGCTGGATCTGTCTGCGGACAGTGTTTCTTATGATGGCGTTGGTGCTTCACAACCTATTGCCAGTGATCGTACTGCCGCTGGCAGAAAGAAAAATCGCCGTGTTGAAGTGCAGGTCTGGTATGACCAGGTGAGTAAAGTTGCCGTAGAGAAACAGATTGTTATACCAGCAAAAAAACTTGATAGATTAAAAGTCTGCCGGCGCGAAACAGTGTGTAAACTTAGTTATAAAGAAGGCAATGCGCGGCGTTCCAGATTGCAGCATCTGGTACAATCGGTGCAATACGATAACCCTGCTGAGGGCTTGCCGGATACGTTTATTCAACAGATTCGTGAAGCCTTAAAAAACCTGCGCGATAAACGCCATGTTGCTATCCGTTTTGTTGGCTATACCGATAATCTACCTCTAACGGAAACAGAAAAGCGTATTTATGGCGATCATAAACATTTTTCTGCTGCGCGTGCGCGTTATATTGCGCAGCAGGTACAAGATAAGCTGAAACTACCTAATGCCATGATTAGCAGCGTGGGTAAAGGTATGGCATACCCGATAGCTTCAAATGGTACCGAGAAAGGGCGCTCGCTTAATCGCCGAGTTGAAGTGGAGTTCTGGTATGATGATCCGTTTGAACAATTCACCGCAGGGTCGCAGGCCTGCCCAGATGCTGCGGGTGCAGAAACTATCACCCTGACTTATGACCCACCCAGTGGTCCGATTAACTCAATCCGGTTTAAGCAGGGTAAACCAGTGATTCCCCCAGGTTATATAGCACGGTTGAAAAAGTTACTGGCCAATGTTTCTAATCGGACGAATGTACGGTTACGTTTTATTGGTTATACCAGTGATAAACGGATGAACCGGCGTACTGCGATGGTGTACGGGGATGATATTGGTTTATCTGCCTCACGCGCCCGTCGTACTATGGATCTGGTGCAGAAAAAATTAAAGCTGAAAGACCGGCAGGTGGAGTTTGAAGGTCATGGTTATGTACAGTCTGAAGATGTTATCACTACCGGTTTTATTGAGTCTGATCGCTCACATGTTGCAGTAACTATTCTTTATGACAAGCTCGCTGTGCTCGATAAACTGGACGGACTTAAAGTGGAGCGCATTAATCGTGAAGCTAAACCACATAATCCTTATGCGCTCAATCTAATGCGTATTACCGTGGATGGAGAACCACTTTTTGATCCATATAAAAACACAGAAGATATACAACGCTGTACGGATGTGGCACTGGATAAGGCTAATATCCAGTTCCGTTTTAATGATCAACTAAACAAACCCCGGCTAAATATTACTGCCTGGCCCAACACCATTCGTTATCAGGATAAAGCGAATACACCGATAGAAGAAAATAAAGTCAATTTCCAGATGTACACAAACTACCATGCATTCATTCATCGGGCAGAAGTACGATTATTTAACTTAAATCAGTCAATACATTCAAAACCACTTGCGGTTATTCCGCTGAATAAAGATGGGCAAGCAAGCTGGAAGGCAAATTATAAAACCGTTGATGGTGCGGTGAGGCGGCTGGTGTATGTATTACGTGTGTATGGTAAAAATAACCAGTTTGATGAAACTGTACCCTTACCACTATGGGTCGTCAATGAACTGGATCAGAGCAAAGCAGCACAACTAAAAAATACCGATAAAACACCCCCACATGTGCTTACAAAAAAGCATAAGAAAAAAAATGAACCAGAAAATCCTGGCCTAAAATATAAAGCAACGGGTATTGAACCCTGGGCAAAAGGAGTTTTACTCAGCGAGAAAACCTTGCCTGATAGTACGGATTTAGCCAGCCTGCTTATAGCACAGCCAGCTAATAAAAAACTTAAAATAAACTCGGTAACAACACAGAAAACAGCAATTTTAATACAGAAAAAATTACTGGCGCAGACAGATAATATTGATTCAGCTACAGAGAAAGAGTTGTTGGTAGGTTATGGTGAGAGCCATCTTGGATTGCAAAATATTATTATTGATGGTGGCACGGTGACAGTTAATGGTGAAGATATTCCAGCTGGACATAATGTCTGGTTGGCAGGAAGAAAAGTGCCAGTGAATAAAAATGGAAAATTTGTCGGCGAAGAAATTTTCCCTCGTGGTTATCACACGGTTGAAGTGGCGATACTTGATGCTGGCGGTAACGGTGAAATGTTTTTACGTGACCTTGAATTTTCAAAAAGTGACTGGTTTTATATCGGTCTGGGTGATCTGACCTTATCGCGTGATCATACCACTGGCCCGGCAAGGCTGGTAACAATGGATAAAAATCATTTTAATAACGCCATTAATCTTGATTCCCGTTTTGCTTATTATACCGAAGGCAGCTTTGCTAATGACTGGCATTTAACCAGCAGTGCTGATACAAGAGAAGCGCCGGCCAATCAATTATTCAGTAATTTTTTGAAAAAATCACCCCGTGCTTTATTACGGCGACTGGATCCAAAACTGTTTTATCCAACCTTTGCGGATGATTCCACTCTTGAAGAACGTGCGCCAACTTCCGGTAAGTTGTATCTGAAATTACAACGTCATAATGACTATGGTATCCTGGGTAATTTTACCATTTCCTATCTGGATACCTATTTGGCGCAAATTGACCGTGGACTTTATGGTATTAATGGCCATTATGAGGATGAGAAAACCACCCGTTTTGGCGAGCCAAAATTTATGCTTGATGGTTTTGCTGCTGACCCTGGTACCATTGCTGGGCGTGACGAATTTCTTGGTACAGGTGGTTCACTTTATTTTTTGCGCCATCAGGATATATTAATTGGTTCAGACCGTCTGCGTATTGAAGTGCGCGATAAAGATTCAGGTATTGTACTGTCGGTAAAAAATCTGGTACCGATACTGGATTATAATCTGGATTATATTCAGGGCCGTATTTTATTACGGGAACCACTGTCATCACTGGCAAACGATAAACTGCTGGTATCGAACTCATCATTAAGTGGCAATCCCGTCTATCTGGTTTCGCGTTATGAATATACGCCCGGATTTACTGACATTAATACATTGGCAATGGGTGGTCGTACGCATGTATGGCTGAATGATCACGTTAAAATTGGTGCCACTGTGAGTAAGCAGGCAGACGCGCAAAATGTCAGTAAGTTAAACGGTGTTGACTTAACTCTACGTAAAAGTGTTGCCACCTGGTTGCGTCTGGAAGCCGCCAGTACACATGGTCAGGGTGCGGATGCATTAAATTCCAGCAATGGTGGTTTCAGTTTTCAGCAACTTGGTGCGGGTTTAAATCCAAAAGCCAGCAGTAATGCCTACCGTGTTGAAGGCCATGCTTCGGTCAATGAACTTATTTCCGCTGGCAAGGGGACGGCCAGTTTTTATCTAAAACGCCGTGATGCCGGTTTTTCGGCACCTGGCCAGTTAACGTCCAGAGACAGTCTGCAACTGGGAGGGCGTTATAATGCAGCGCTTAATAAACGTTTAAATCTGGATGTAAAAGCCGATGTTCGCAAGCAGGATCAGGCGTTATCAACGCAGGTACTGAATGTATCGAGTACCTATCAGGTAACCGATCACTGGTCAATTAGCGGTGGTGGCCGTGCCGATAAACGTCGTGATTATTCACCGGTTGTTGTGGCTACACAAAAACAGGGGAATCGTTTAGATCTTGCTGCTGAGGCTAAATATGATGCTAAATCATACTGGACGGCTTACGGTTTTGCACAGACAACGGCGGTAAAATCGGGCAATCGTAACAATAATCGTCGTATTGGTCTGGGCGGGAATGTACGCCCTACTGATCGTCTGGTATTAAATAGTGAAGCCTCTGTGGGGAATGCGGGCACCGGGGTTAAAGCGGCGACCAATTATCTGGTGACCGATCGAACCAATATTTACACCAATTACACACTGGATGATGCGCGTTCTGATAATGGTTTACGCTCGCGTCGTGGTAACTGGAACACGGGGGCGCGCTCACGTTTCTCCGATAGCGGCAGTATTTATGGCGAGGAACGCTATACACATGGTGATGTACCAACGGGTTTAACCCATGCGTTTGGTGTAGATCTGGCCCCAAATGATCGCTGGAACTATGGTGCGAATGTTGAAATGGGGGTGCTAAAGGATAATCGTACGGGTGCAAAAATAGACCGTAAAGCCGTTAGTTTTAATGCCGCTTATAACTTTGGTGAGGTGGTGTATTCTGCAGCGTTGGAGTACCGTATAGATAAAACGCAGCATAGCAATGCTATTGAATCAAAACGTACCACCTGGTTAATGAAAAATAATGTCAACTACCAGATTAATCCAGCCTGGCGTTTTGTAGGGAAAGCCAACTTTTCCAGAAGCAGCAGTTCACAGGGGCAATTATTCAGTGGTAATTTTACTGAAATTATTGCGGGTTATGGTTACCGTCCGGTAGACAATGACCGCTGGAACACTTTAGTCAAATATACGTATTTCTACAATGTGCCCTTTAGTAATTTACCGCTCAACCCATTAAGTGGACAGGTTAATGGTGCGGGTGCGGCCATCGATTTTATTCAAAAAAGCCATATATTCTCGCTGGATGCGATCTATGATTTAACTCGGCGCTGGAGTATTGGTGGAAAATATGCTTACCGTTTAGGTCAGGTCAGTCAGGATAGAATTAAACAGCAATTCTTTAGTAGTACAGCCAGTCTCTATATTCTTCGCGCCGACTGGCACTTCATCAATCGTTGGGATGCTTTGATGGAAGGTCGCATGCTTGACTTACCGGAAGCACAGGATAGACGTAGTGGTATATTACTGGGTTTATATCGCCATGTGGATAAAAATATTAAGCTGGGAGTAGGATACAATTTCACTAATTTCTCGGATGATTTAACCGATCTTAGTTATAAAAGTCAGGGTGTATTTATCAACTTAATTGGTAAAATTTAAGGCGTCTTTGATTGGTTCTGCAAGCAGCAGATTATCAGCTGAATTATTACTGAAACAGGTATCCTTTTCATCCATCCTGTTAGTCTGTATATTCAAGGTGTGAACTGTGTGTAATAGTCGGTTATTGCGAAATTTCACCAGGCTGAAGTGGGATGCTTTAGTATGTAAGATACGATTTTTATAGATTGATCAGAGATTCATTGGGCTTTATCCGTTATTGATAAGCGATAGAAAATTTTTTATCCTTGATTCTATAGGCATATTTACCTGAAATTAAGCCATAATTACATCAGTATTAATTATTTTAACCAGTGCACTGCTTTGTTCTTCAGCGGATGGAAGAGCAGGTTACACAGGCATTTGGGGAGGTAATTTATGGACGCGGGTAATTTCAAAAACAACTTCAAAAAAAGATTGCTTATTGTTGTCTCGGGGGGATTATTTATTGCCTGCTTGTGTGTTGCTGCAATAAGTATCTGGCCTCTATACAATCAGATGAAGGCCCAGCAGACAGAAAAACTTATTTTTGCCGTAAAATCAAAAAAAATGCTGGTTGAAGGTTTTCTGGCAAAGGCCAGAGAAACAGCACTACAAATTACTAGCCGCACCGGGATCCGTCAATGGCTTGAAAAATATAATAACCACGAAATAAGTATCACCACGCTGAAAAAAATCACAGTACCAAAACTACAGGATGCGATTAATTTATCTAACTTTGCCGTGGGTATAAATCGCCTGGATATACGCGGGAATACTGTTGTTCAGGTTGGTGTTCCTGTGCCTGAAAAATTTCTACATCCTTCTGGTATAGCTGGTAATGAAGTAGCGTTAAAAGGGCCAGTCACTATTGGTAATACTATGTTGATTGTGGTTAGTGTACCAATCATAAATCGGCAGAAAAACCGAGTGGGTACGGATATTGTACTTTTTACTCTGGCGAATTTGCGTAAGATTATTCGGGATTACACTGGTTTGGGAACAACGGGAGAGGCTATATTGGGAAGATTAAATGCCAATGGCCAACCTCATCTGTTTTTTCCAATGCGGCCAATGACAGGATCAAAACTTAAATTATTTCGCCTCCAGCAGTTAGCCATTGTGGGTCAGGCACTTAAAAATATTTACACCGATGATAATGAGAGAACTGAGTACTTATTGACGGCACATAATGCGCTTGCAGCGTATAGCCCGATCGCTGGTACTGACTGGGTTATTATTGTCATAATGAGCAAAAGTGAGCTTTTTAGTGTGATTACTCGGCAAGTTTTAATCATTATGCTGGTTATTTTTGTACTTGTTTTTCCTTTAGGGTTGACGGGGCTTATTTTTTTGTTACGACCTCTTTCTGGCCGCGTATTAATTCATGTTGATGCATTGCAACAGGAAATAACCGCTAAAGAAAATGCCCTTCAACAACAGCGTGTGGTAGAAGAAAAATTACTGAACGAAAAAGAGCGTCTTAATGTTACCTTGCGTTCTATTGGTGATGGTGTTATTACCACCGACCTTGATGGGGCAATTGTATTAATCAATAAAATTACCGAGCAATTAACCGGATGGAGTCAACAGGATGCGGCAGGGTGCCAGGTGCAGGAAATATTTAATATCATCAATGAAAAGACAGGTCGTCCATGTGATAATCCCGTCAGAGAGGTTCTTAATACCGGCAAGATTGTTGGTCTGGCAAATCATACTGTCCTTATTGCGAAAGATGGTTCTCAATATAATATTGAAGACAGTGGCGCGCCAATATTTAACAAAGAAAGTGAAATTATTGGTACTGTTATCGTGTTTCGGGATGTGACCGAAAAAATGAAAAACAGTAAAGAATTGCTTAAAGTAGAAAAACTGGAATCAGTAGGTATTCTAGCCGGTGGTATTGCCCATGATTTTAATAATATGCTGGTTGCGATTCTCGGTAATATTGAGCTGGCAGGGATGTCGCTTAAATCCACTAGTGTCGCTTATCCATTATTGCAGAAGGCGAAAAAAGCAGCGCTACGATCAAAAGATTTAACGCAACAATTGCTCACCTTCTCTAAAGGTGGTAATCCGGTAAAGAAAACAACATCCATTGGTAAAGTCATTACTGAGTCGGCAAATTTTATTTTGCATGGTACAACGGTGTCCTGTCAGCTCCATATTCCTGATAATTTGTGGTTGGTGGAGGCGGATTCTGGCCAAATAAGTCAGGTTGTTCAGAATCTGGTTATCAACGCCGTACATGCAATGCCTGATGGTGGCAATATTAAAATAAGGGCGGTGAATATAGTAGATACTAAGGCCGAAACGCATATAAATTTACCGGCTATAGATTACATAAAAATTATGGTGCAAGATGGTGGTTCTGGTATCCCTAAAAAAGATCTCGAAAAAGTCTTTGATCCTTATTTTACAACTAAACAGGAAGGTAGTGGCCTGGGCCTGGCCATCGTCCACTCCATCATCAGTAAACATGATGGGTATATTGGTGTGCAATCCATCACCGGTGAAGGGACTACGTTCAGTCTATATCTTCCGGCTTCGCCCAGCAGAGAAATAACTCAGGATGGGAGTGGGGAAAATTCCAGTGCAGAAAACCCCCAGTCCAGAATTATCCTCATGGATGATGATGAACTGGTTCAAGATGTTGCATCGGAAATGCTGATTTGTCTTGGCCATGAAGTATTGCTGGCCAAAGATGGGGAGGAGGCGCTGGCAATATTTATCGAGCATCACGGCACCGACCAATATATCGATGCGATAATTATGGATTTAACCATTCCAGGTGCTATGGGTGGTAAAGAGACCATTAAGGAGATATTGAAAATTGATCCAGCGGCAAAAGTAATCGTTTCGAGTGGATACTCTAACCATCCAGTCATGGCTAATTACTGGCAATATGGATTTAAAGCCGCCATCGCAAAACCCTTTATGCTGGACGATCTGGCGCAGGTAATCAATAGCATATTAGCGTGATTATTTTTAATGTGAGAAAATTTAAAGGAATGTCTACATGAAGTCTTCATTACAATCCAAATTAGCCCGTCTGATAGTTGTCAGTGTTTTGGTAACGGGGTCTGTTAGTATTCAAGCCGCTCTGGCGGTTAATCTTCAGCCGTCGCCTGGCGCGCCGATTGCTCAGGCGCGCCAGAGTTTGTGGCGAGCAACCCGAGACTATGCCGCAAGAAATACGGTGGCGGCTAAAGCTGATATTACCAACGCCGTTAACTGGCTAGACAGTGCGACAAAAAGTACCGATAAAAATACTCGAATAGAGGCCGCTAGACTCAAACATCGTCTAAAAAATCTGCAAGGCAAGATGGATAAGGCGAGATCAGCTAGCGGTTCTACCCTGTTGAATATTTGGCAGCACAGCACGGCGCTGGCTGAATATGAGGCGGAGAAATTTTCTATGGGTCTGGGAAAATTGCATGGCGCGAATGAGATAAAAGCCGACCTTATTGGTGCCAAACTGCATCTGGCTTTTGCCGCAAGTGATCACTTTGTTCGTGGTCGATCCAGGGAAGTTAGCAATCAACTGAGCCGAACTGAAGATTATCTCAATAAGGCTGCGCAAGCCTCAAATAAAGTGCTGGTGGTAAAAATTAACGAAATGCGTGGTCGCTTGAAAGCGATCAGGCACAACCTGGGTGACAGGGGCGCACAGGCTCATGTGCGGTATAAAAAACTTATGGCTGCAATGAATTTGATCATTCACAATCTTTAAGATTCATGACTGACCTGAGAGTGAAAGAATAAAGCCTGAGTTATCTACACCGGATAGAAATTCACTGGCGCTAGATTAGTGCTCTCCGCGATGCACGAATAATGCAGGCTTTAATCGTGAGTCGATGCCTGAACGAACCGAGCTGATAGCATTGCAGATAGTAATTTGTGACTGGGTGACAAATATTATTCAACCCCAGTCAAAATATTTTGCGCTAGATGATTTATGAAGATTAAAACGCTGTTGCAGGAAAATCTGCTGTATTTGTCCCATTGTGGCCGGACTATCGTTTCTGTGGGTGTTCTGATTGAGGGCGAAACCATTATTATTCTAGTGATGCTGTTCTGGTGGTGGTCTCGATGCAGCGGGCAAGACGAGCCTTCGAATGGAGGCCGCTGCGGTGTTTCAAAATATTGATAGCTTGCATCTGGTATGGGGGGTGCTGCTGCATATTGCGACCGTCCTTGGGGTTCTGCTTGCATCACTGCTGGTTTCTCAGGTGCTGCGTAGTCCACGGATGCCAGCAGCTACGATGGGCTGGCTGTTTGTGATTATTTTTATACCATTAATAGGAATTCCACTGTACCTCACTTTTGGCGAGCGCAAGCTCAATGCCAAAATGTGCCGTAAGGCGAAAATACACTTACCTGATACGCCTGATATACATGATCATCCGATGCATTCATTACTGGTTTCTCTTGGTATTCCATCTTCATGTAGTGGGAATCGGGTTCAGTTTCACGAAAATGGAAGTGTCGCCTATCAGTCATTGCTGGCACTGCTGGAGGGGGCGCAGCGAACGATTGATATTGCTATTTTTATCTTAGGTGATGACTTGATTGGTCAGGAAATACTCGCTGTGCTGGAGGATAAAGCCACGCAGGGAGTGAAGGTGCGCTTGCTGCTTGATGGTGTCGGTTCCTTTAAGCTGCCTAAAAAAATATTGCAGCCGCTTGTCGATCAGGGTGGTCGGATAGCCTGGTTTATTCCGATTATGCATCGTCCGCTACGGGGTAGAACTAATTTACGCAATCATCGAAAAATGATTATTGCTGATAATGAAAAAGTGTGGGCGGGTGGGCGCAACTTTGCTCGGCAGTATCTGGGGAAAAATTGTGCTGATACCTGCTGGATTGATCTAAGTTTTTCCCAGCAAGGTGCTGTTGTATCAACCTACTCTGCTATTTTTGAAGCAGACTGGCGGTTTGCAACAAATTCTTCGGCTGAAGACAGAATTTGTCATTCCCGGATAACTGTCAGCGGACAGAGCCGTGTTCAGGTGATTCCTTCTGGGCCGGATGTTGCTGATGATCCAATTTATGCCACAATATTGACTGCCTGCTATGTGGCGCGTCAACGGCTGCTCATTGTTACACCTTATTATGTGCCTGATGCCGGAGTGCAGGAAGCACTTAAATTAGCGGCTCTTCGAGGTGTGGTGGTTGAACTTATCCTGCCCGCCAAATCTAATCACTACCTTGCTGATATTGCGCGTAATCGCTACTTACGTGAGCTAGATAAGGCGGGGGTACGAATCTGGTTTCTTCCTGATGTTATGTTGCATGCCAAAGTGCTGGTAGTTGATACTACTTTTGCAATGGCGGGGTCGGCTAATCTGGATATCCGTAGCCTGTTTTTAAACTATGAAATAATGAGTGCTTTCTACAGTGAAAGTGATGTTACGTGGCTGACGCACTGGTTGGAGTCACTGCGTCAGCGCTGTGAGCGTCATTACCCTCGATCAGCCGGTGTGTTCCGAGAAATATTTGAGGGTTTGATACTGTTGGGAGCTTATCAGCTTTGATTAATGCACAATTCCTGTTTCGAGGTAGTGCCTCTGTTAAATTATTAAACGCATTTATAAAAGGCGGATAAATCACATGATACTTGCAGTCCTTTTGTTAACAACATTATTTCTTGCCTACACCAATGGGGCGAATGATAACTGTAAGGGTATTGCTACACTCTATGGTAGTAAGGTTGCCAGTTATAAAACCGCGATCACAATTGCAACCATAGCAACTTTTTTAGGTTCTATCTGCGCGATGTTTTTAGCTCAGGGATTAATTACCAGTTTTTCAGGTAAGGGCCTGGTACCACAAAATATTGCTGCCGCGCCGGATTTCCTGATAGCCGTAGGCCTGGGTGCCAGCAGTACGGTACTACTGGCGACACGCTTAGGTTTTCCCATTTCAACGACGCATAGTCTAGTTGGTGGTTTGCTTGGGGCAGGGCTTATGGCGGTTGGTTTAAATGTGAATTTTTACCAGCTTGGAAGCACTTTCTTTCTACCACTACTTGTAAGTCCATTGATTGCTTTTGTACTGGGTATCGTTGTATATGGGTTTTTTACATGGTTACGTAAGGCAATGGGATTGACTAAAGAAGCCTGTTTTTGTATAGGCGAAGAAAAAAAGTTCATCCCATTAAGCACGCTAACGCCTGCTGAAACTGGCGCAATGGCTTTAAATGCAGACACTATTAATCCGACCAGTCCAAAACTGGTTATTGCCAGCGATAGTGATTGTGTTGATTTATACACAGACAGGGTATGGCACGTTTCAATACAAAAAATACTGGATACAGCTCATGTGGCAAGTGCCGCAGCGGTATCATTTGCTCGGGGATTAAATGATACGCCTAAAATAGCCGGTTTACTGGTAGCCACTCAGGCGATTAATACCCGATGGGGCATGGTCGCTATTGCTGTTGGAATAGCCATTGGTGGCTTGTTAAGTGCGTACCGTGTTGCTGAGACTATGAGTAATAAAATTACTAAAATTAATCATGGGCAAGGTCTTTCAGCAAATTTAGTGACCAGTTTCCTGGTAATAGTTGCCAGTAGATTTGGTGTGCCAGTCTCTACCACTCACGTTTCTGTGGGTGCGATTTTTGGTATTGGCATGGTTAGCAAGAAACATAATAGTGGTGTGATTCGGAATATTCTTCTTTCCTGGTTAATTACTCTACCCGTTGCGATGATGTTTAGCGCATTGGTATACTGGCTTATTGCATAAGTTTCTTACTGTGAAATTGTGATGGTTTTTATTTTCAGGCAAGAAGTAATCTATTAAGACTTAATGGACGGAATGTTCTATTTGCCTGGAGTCTGTAATGGATTTTTAGTTGATCGCCGAGTATTTATAATGTGTAATCTCGAATCACCCCAGTGACAATACCCAATACCTGAACTTCTTCATTTTTTAAATGAATCGGTTCCATTTCTGGGTTGGCAGGTTGTAGGCAAATACCGTCTGCCCTGATATAGAATTTCTTTAATGTTACCTGTTCGTCATTGATAAGCGCTACCACTGATTGTCCATTTTCTGCCCATTCGCGCTTTTCGATAATAACGATATCACCATCCTGAATATTATCATCGATCATCGAATGACCATGCACTTTGAGTGCATAGGTATTTTTACGCACCATATGCGCCGGGACTTTAATCCGTTCATTCTCTTCAATACGTTCGATGGGATTACCGGCGGTGATTCTGCCCAGGAGAGGAATTTCGACTAATGTAACCGCCTGACTGTCGACGGGTTCAAAATCACCGCTCCAGACAGGGCGTTGGTGTTTGGGTAAAAGCAGACTGATATTATTCATTATCGTGGATGGCACTTTAATTATTATACAAGTTGTATAGAACCATATTATAGTGTTGTTTGGCAAATATTACTGAAACAGATAAAAAGGCTACCGATTGTTCAAAACACGCTGTCAATACCTCTTCCGCTATTACACATAACGGATAAATGCATTTTGTATTGGTATTATGCGCCGGTTATTTTATTGTATTAAGGTCGACCTTTTGAATTACCTCCCTGGGTTTCATTGTTTCAGATTGAATGTTAAATAACTTGTAACCATGAAGCATTGCTGAAATATCATATCTTTGTGCCTTATAGTCGCACAGGATGACGCTGCCGATATGCAATAGACTGAAGTAAAAAATAACCTGTGCCCATAACTGATGAACAGATAATAGAATAAAACCGGCGATTTCCGTATGTGATGATATGAGTAAGCCGCTTAGTGTGACTAAAATAAACACCAGATATAAAACCAAATACACGGGTTTCCAGAATGGGTTTTGAGCATACCAGTTTGGTAGTGGCGATTTTCCCAGGGTGATATAAAACAGAAGCATTGCTTTGACTGTTTTAATGTCCAGCCTATTGGGAATCATTGCAGGCAGTGTCTGCTGATTTTTCCCGGTGATAAACAGGATGATGCGCAGCAGTAACCCAGCAGTAAAAATACCTGCGGCAAAGAGATGGTATGCCAGGGCTGAGCCGTGCAGGCTGAGACTGTTCGTCATTAACCAGCCGGTTAGCATTAAAACCAGTGTAGAAATAGCGAGGAACCAGTGGCTGAGTCGAAACCAGCCGCTCCAGATTAAAACTTTTCGGTAATTATTTGGGTTCATGGGTGATTGAAAATTATACATTACTAACAGGATGGATGAAAAGGCTACTTATTATTTGTTTCAGTAATGGATGCCTGATTTAGGTTCCTGGATATTTTTTTATGTTTTTTTTATTGATGACCCTTGAAATCTAAGGTATTCATTATCACATTAGTTGATGTAAATAACACACAAGGTAAACAGTGGATATGTAAAATGAATTAATTTTCAGGAGTTATAGAAATGTCAGAAAGTAATCCAGATCAGTTACAACAAACTTTATTATATAGCCTGGTGATTTTACTGCTTGTTACAGTAGGGTTCCTGGGCTGGTATGCAATGAATACAAAAAATAAGCTGGATGATATACGCGGCTATCATGCGGCAGTGGTTGATACCCATGTAGGTGGTGGGCAGCTTGCTACGAGCATGCAGTCGGGCGCGGTCATCCCTCCAGCACATTCCAGCTCAACGAATAAGAAAAATAATCGTCAGCCGGTAAACACTCCACCCGTTCAATCCAGCACATCGGGTAATAATTTCTTCAACCAGCCTGTTAATGCCCAGAACTGGAATCCTTATGAAGAAATGCAGCGTATGCAGCGTGATATGGATAAGGCGTTTAATCATGCCTTTAATGGGTTTCATCAAAATTCTAATTTCCAGCACTTTTTCAAACAAAATATTTTAACACCAGAAATGGATATTCATGAGAGTGCCAGTCGATATACGGTGATTGTTAATCTTCCAGGTGCTGATGCGAAGGATATTTCAGTTAATCTTGATGGTCAAACACTCACGGTTAAAGGTGAGCAGAGCTCTAGTAGGCAGGATAAAAATTCGAAAGGGCATGTTATCTACCAAGAGCGGCGTTCGGGTATGTTTCAGCGCAGCATTACCTTGCCGAAACCGGTTCAGCAGAACGGAATGAAAACCCAGGTTAAGAATGGCGTGCTAACGGTGACTATTCAAAAACAGAAACAATAACGGTGCAGCGTAATAACAGCGGGGCGCGTCTCAGCTGGCACGCTGAGTTGGGGTTATATTCCCCGCTGCTTGCGGCGGGGTTGTTTATTGAGAGCCGTTATGAGCGACTGACCCATGCGCACTGCTCAGAGGTCTGATGCGGTGATGGCTGGATTAAAGTCCGAGCTTTTTTTCCAGATAATGAATATTGGTTCCGCCAGCCTGGAAATTGGCATCATGTAAAATATCTTTATGTAAATCAATATTGGTATTAATGCCGGTAATACTGATTTCATCCAGAGCGCCCTGCATTCTGGCAATGGCTACCTCGCGGGTGGTGCCGTAGGCGATTAGTTTGCCAATCATAGAGTCATAATATGGTGGTACAGTGTAGCCTCCATAGATATGTGTATCAACACGAATACCGGGGCCGCCGGGTGGGTGATAACGTTCGATCTTCCCCGGTGAAGGCATGAAGGTTCTGGCGTGTTCTGCATTCAGCCGGCATTCTATTGCATGACCGCGAATTTCTATGTCGCTTTGTTTATAACGTAGTTTTTCTCCGGCAGCGATATATAACTGTTCTTTAATAATATCTATGCCGGTAACCATCTCAGTGACCGGATGTTCAACCTGTACGCGGGTATTCATTTCAATAAAATAGAAGCTACCATCCTGGTATAAAAATTCGAAAGTACCAACCCCACGGTATTGCATTTTATTGCATGCATCAACACAGCGCTGACCAATCTTTTTACGTTGTTCGGTGGTGATGCCGGGGGCAGGGGCTTCTTCTACCACCTTCTGGTTGCGGCGTTGCATTGAGCAGTCACGTTCGCCCAGATGTACGGCGTTACCCTGACCGTCAGAGAGTATCTGGATTTCTACGTGGCGAGGTGTTTCAAGGTATTTTTCCATGTACACCATGCTATTGCCAAAGAAGCTACCGGCTTCCTGTTTGGTTAATGCAATGGAGCTTTGCAGCGTTGCGTCAGAATGCACCACGCGCATGCCCCGTCCACCGCCACCACCAGCAGCTTTAATAATGATGGGATAACCAATTTTCTTCGCCAGTGCGATATTCGTATCCGGGTCGTCTCCCAGCGGCCCGTCAGAACCGGGTACACAGGGGACACCTGCCTCTTTCATGGTTTTAATCGCCGCCACTTTATCGCCCATAGTCCGAATTGATTCGGGCGTAGGGCCGATAAAAATAAAACCACTATCTTCAACTCGTTCAGCAAAATCAGCATTTTCAGAAAGAAAACCATAACCAGGATGAATGGCCATTGCATCGGTAATTTCTGCCGCGCTGATGATGGCCGGGATGTTCAGGTAACTCTGATCTGAAGGTGCAGGACCAATGCAGACAGATTCATCTGCCAGACGTACGTGTTTCAGGTCACGGTCAGGCTCGGAGTGGACTGCAACGGTTTTAACACCCAGTTCGCGACAGGCGCGTAGAATGCGTAACGCTATTTCGCCGCGATTGGCGATAACAACCTTGGATAACATAAAACCGCCTTATTCTATAACGATGAGTGGCTGGCCAAATTCAACTGGCTGTGCATTTTCAAGCAGAATGGCTTTTATAGTACCGGACTTATCTGCTTCAATCTGGTTGAGTATTTTCATGGCCTCAATAATGCAGACGGTCTCCCCTTTGTTGATATGGTCGCCAATTTTGACAAAATCGGGCGCACCAGGTGACGATGCGGTATAAAATGTCCCGACCATTGGTGAGTTAACTGTGTGGCCACTGATTACCGTTGCTTCTTCGGTGTCGTTAGCCTTTTCGCTTACAGCAGGTGCTATTGATGCCGGTGCCGTAAATTGTGGCATGGGTACGGGCGCTGAAGCCGCATAACGTGAAATACGAATAGATTCTTCACCTTCATTGATTTCAATTTCTGCGATACCGGATTCTTCCAGTAATTCGATGAGTTTTTTAACTTTGCGTATATCCATTAGGATTAGCCCTGACTTAATTGGTTATGTTGTAAATGAGAGATTGCTGCCTGTAAAGCAAGTTCGTAACCCTGTGCGCCGAGGCCAGAAATAACACCTGCTGCAATATCTGAAAAATAGGAGTGTGCACGAAAGTTTTCCCGTGCGTGAATATTGGATAAATGGATTTCTATAAAAGGTATTTTTACAGCACTTAAAGCATCCCGTAACGCGATGCTAGTGTGGGTAAAAGCGGCCGGATTGATTATAATAAAACGTGTACCATCAGTTTGTGCCTGGTGGATTTGTGAAATTAAATCTGCCTCACTATTGCTCTGAAAACTGTTCAGGGCATAACCTGATTGTTCAGCAAACAGGTGTAAACGGGCATTGATTGAGGTTAGCGTATCAGCACCGTAGTGCTCCGGTTCGCGTATACCAAGTAAATTCAAATTGGGGCCATTGATGACAAGCAGGTCAGGCATTTGAGTATTATCACCAAGTGTTAATAGATAGAGTAATTGTGCATAAGTGGAGAGAAAAAGTCCACTACTTCGTCGAATTTGTTGTGAAAATCAGAAGAAATTCGTAAGATTAATTATCTGCTATAGCCCCTAGTTGCCTGAGTATGGAGATGGCTCGCTGTTTACTCAGTTCCCCGGTAATTGTGGCAACAATTTTACCTTGCTTGTTGATGAAAACTGAATAAGGTAATCCACCAGCAGTGTCGCCATAACGTCGTAATAGTTCAATGCCACCATCCTCTGCCATCATGATCGGGTAGTTTATGCCTGCTTTAGTCGCAAAATTACGTACCGATTTTTCTTTGTCAATAGCAATACCAATAACTTGAAAATTCTGGTTGCCGTATTTTTTCTGTAGTGCGATAAAATCCGGTATCTCTCTTCTGCAGGGTGGACACCAGGTTGCCCAGAAGTTGAGGAGTATGTTTTTACCCTTCCATTCTTTAATGTCTCGTGTTTTACCATCGAGGTCGGTGGTGGCGAATTCAGGACGCAATTGCCCAAGAATCGATGTATCTATCTGTTTGTGTCTGGCTACGTATTTCTGTAGCGCAAAACCTGCACCGCCAGTGATAACAATGGCAATAATAAAAACAGCTAGTTTCTTCATTGGTGGTAAAAAATAGTAGGAGTATCGATTTTATTAGCGGGCAGGTTTTTATTGTCCAAACGCTGCCTTAATGTGTTGGCTAAACGGTCCAGCTTTCATGTAACCCACTACACGATAATTTTTATGTTCACGACCATTAACACCAAAAAACATAATAGATGGTGGGCCGATGATGCCAAAGTGTCTATAGAGCTCAGTGTCTTTAGCGTCATTTAGAGTGACATCTGCCTGCAATAAAACCACGCCTTTTAGCGCCTTTTGCACAGTGGGGTCTGAAAATGTAAGGCGTTCCATCTCTTTACAGGAAATGCACCAATCAGCATAAAAATCCAGCATGACAGGTTTTCCTGCGGTCCTGGCTTGTGCCAGTGCAGCATTGAGCCCAGAGACACCTTTTATCTGTTTAAAGTTTAAATGGGTAAGTGTCTGTTGTGATGAGGCAGTGTGGCTGGTAGCAAGACCTTTCAGAGGTTGCAGGATATCTCGATTTCCGGCAGCTAAACCAATGATAATAATGACACCATAAATTAACAGGAGTACCCCTAGACCTTTCCATAGCTTTTTCCAGCCGCTACTGCCAGTGGCCAGTGTTTCCAGTGCACCCATATAAATAGCGGAAACAATGATTAATATAGCCCATAACGTCATGGTGGCGACGACTGGTGCAACACGCTCAAGTAACCAGATACCGAGGCCCAGTAACAGTACGCCAAAAACGGCTTTTACTGTATCCATCCAGGCACCTGCATGAGGCAGGAATTTACCTGCAGATGCGCCAATAATTAATAGTGGCGCACCCATGCCCATACTTAGCGAGAAGAGAGCCAGGCCACCAAGTACTGCGTTACCCGTATCAGCTATATAGATGAGTGCGCCGACCAGTGGTGCCGTCACGCAGGGGCCAACAATTAGTGCTGACAGAAAACCCATAACAGCAACGCCAATCATAGAACCACTTTTCTGTTTGTTGCTGGTAACAGTGAGTTTGCTCTGAATACTGGCAGGCATCTGCAATTCGTAAAAACCAAACATGGAAAAGGCCAGGGCAACAAAAATGGCAGTAAAACTACCAATTATCCAGGGATTCTGGAACCAGGCCTGAATGTTATCGCCGGATAGTCCAACCAAGATGCCAACGATGGTATAGGTCGATGCCATTGCCAGTACATAAACCAGGGATAACGAAAAGGCTTTTCGGGTGGTGATTTTTTCTCCATGACCAACAATAATGCCAGAGAGAATGGGAATCATCGGGAAAACACAGGGCGTGAAGGCGAGCAGCAAACCCGCGCCAAAGAAAATCAGTAAGGTGAGTAAAGTATTACCATTGCGTAATGTTTGCGCCATTTGATCCTGTTTGGATACTGGCCCGCTCGCATTACTTTGTGTGTTCGAGTTGCCTGGTTTGTTAGAGGTAGGGGGAATAGTTTCAGCGGCGTTTGCATTCGAAATAGGGGATAGGTTTACGGTAAATGTTCGGGTTTGCGGTGGATAACAGATACCCGAAACTTCAGAGCAGCCCTGATATTTAACCTTGAATTTGACTTCTTTGTCCGCATTACCTGTATATTGATAGGGTAAAACCACTTTCGCGAAGTGATGGTAAACGTGTAAGGTTTTATTAAAAATGGGGTCGTCTTTTGCTTCTCCTTTGGGCAGGATCAGTGATTGTGGCTTTACATCGCTTGCGCTGGTTGTAATATGCATCTTGTCACGATAAAGATAATGCCCCTTTGCAATAACCCATTGAGCAACAAATTTACCGGGCCTGGAATAGGTACTGAGTTTGTACGCCTGGTTTGGGGTCAGGATGTTGTCCTGATTACTTTGCGTGTCAAGAAGATTTAAACTGTTGCTGGCAAAAAGCGGTAAGCTGAAGGTGATGAGTAGAAAAGCGCTCAACAGGGTTTTTTTGTTTTTTATCATAAGTTGTTCTAATTGATTATTTCAGACATTAGTTGGATACTGCTTACTGTTTCATCCAGCACCAGCTGGTTTCTGAGTGGTGGGTTTAAACCGCTGTTTACCGTTTAACTCGGTCTACCGCTTACACAGCACTTGACTTGTAAGTTAGACAGAAAAGATACGCAGGGTTCATCTGATTTAAAGATTAGTTAATAATACCGAGTTTTTATGTGTTTTAGCGTTTTTATCTCTAAATTTTACAGGAATATATTTACATGTTTAAAAACTGGCCCATTCTCTTTATTGTAATTCCGCTTGCCGAACTCTATTTTATGATTAAAATAGGTGAGTTGATTGGCGCTTTCTGGACGGTGGCACTGGTTTTATTCACGGCATTTATTGGTATTAATCTGCTGCGTTATCAGGGCTTGAATATGCTGGCAAAAGCACAGCAAAATCTATCGCGTGGCATCATACCGGCGATGGAAATGATGGAAGGGATGGTGCTTGCTGTGGGTGCTGTACTGTTAATTACACCGGGGTTTATCACCGATACGCTTGGGTTTCTTTGCCTTCTTCCGATTACCCGCCGGATGATTATTCGGTATATTGTTGCCCGGACAACTGTCCATGCTAATGACCATTTCCAGTCAAATAGTTTTGATTCTTCGCAGCACCCGAAAAATTTTGGTTTTGGTGATACTCTGCCAGAGGAGGATTTTGTTGATGGGTATCAGCCCAAACAAGCAGAAAAAACCACGGGTAAAAAAGTAAAACCCGGTCGCACCATAGAAGGTGAGTGTCACCGGGAAGACTAGTTTTAAGCAGCGTGATATTTTTACCTAAAATTATTATTTATCCCCTTGAATTCCTTTTTATCGGCCTCATTAGTGTTCTTAACGTAGTTTGGTGGTCGATTTACCTTGACTCCATCAGTTTCGTCATTATGATTAGCACTCATAATAAGAGAGTGCCAATATTTGGCAATATTATCGTTATCAATTATTTTATATATAGAAAAGAGGGTTATAAAAAATGAAAATACGTCCGTTACACGACCGCGTTGTAGTTAAACGTATGGAAGAAGAACGCACCAGTGCTGGTGGCATTGTGATTCCTGATTCTGCAGCTGAAAAGCCAGTAAAAGGCAAAGTGCTGGCCGTGGGTAAAGGTAAGGCGAATGACGCTGGTGATATACACGCACTGGATGTGAAAGTTGGTGATCAGATTTTGTTTGGTAAATATTCTGGTACTGAAATTAAAATTGACGGTGATGAAGTATTAATCATGCGTGAAGAAGATATCCTGGGTGTGTTTGCAGCATAAATAGCGTGTCCATTTAATTAATTTAAAGATCTTAATATAGAGTATTCAAGAGGAATAAAACATGTCAGCAAAAGACGTACGTTTTGGCGATGATTCACGCAGTCGTATGGTGAAAGGGGTAAACATTCTGGCCAATGCAGTAAAAGTGACCCTTGGTCCCAAAGGCCGTAATGTTGTTTTAGAAAAATCTTTCGGTGCGCCCACCATTACTAAAGATGGTGTTTCTGTAGCCAAAGAAATTGAACTGGAGGACCGGTTCGAAAACATGGGTGCACAGATGGTGAAGGAAGTTTCATCACAAACATCAGATATCGCTGGCGATGGTACCACAACCGCAACGGTATTGGCGCAGGGCATTGTCCGTGAAGGCATGAAGTCGGTTTCTGCCGGGATGAACCCAATGGACTTGAAACGCGGCATTGATAAAGCAGTTATTGCTGCCGTCACAGAATTAAAACGGTTGTCGAAGCCCTGTGCAGATAACAGTGCCATTGCACAGGTCGGGACAATTTCAGCCAACTCTGATTCAAGCATTGGTGACATCATTGCTGAATCAATGGATAAAGTAGGTAAAGAAGGTGTTATTACGGTTGAAGAGGGTACCTCTTTAGAGAATGAGCTGGAAATCGTCGAAGGCATGCAATTTGATCGTGGTTATCTGTCTCCTTATTTTGTTAACAATCAGGAACATATGAATGCTGAACTGGAAGACCCCTATGTTTTACTGTTTGACAAAAAAATTGCTAATATCCGTGAATTATTACCGACACTGGAAGCCGTAGCTAAATCAAGTCGCCCATTATTAATTGTTGCTGAAGACGTTGAAGGTGAAGCGCTGGCAACATTAGTTGTCAACAGTATGCGTGGTATCGTAAAAGTGTGTGCGGTTAAAGCTCCAGGTTTTGGCGATCGCCGTAAGGCCATGATGGAGGATCTTGCTATTCTGACTAAAGCCACTGTTATTTCTGAAGAAGTGGGACTCTCATTAGAGAAAGCCACACTGGAAGATTTAGGTTCCGCTAAACGGATTACTGTTTCAAAAGAAAATACCGTTATTGTTGACGGTGCGGGTACAACCAAAGAAATTAAAGGCCGTGTTGATCAAATTCGTGCACAGATTGAAGATGCAACGTCTGATTACGATATAGAAAAACTGCAGGAACGTGTTGCCAAACTGGCTGGTGGTGTTGCGGTGATTAAAGTGGGCGCAGCGACTGAAATGGAGATGAAAGAGAAAAAAGCGCGGGTTGAAGATGCATTGCATGCAACCCGTGCAGCAGTCGAAGAAGGTGTTGTACCTGGTGGTGGTGTAGCGCTAATTCGTGTCTGTGCAGCGGTGGATAAAGTTGAAGGTGATAACAGTGATCAGGAAGTGGGTATTGCTATCGCACGCCGTGCGATGGAAGATCCATTACGCCAGATTGTGACTAATGCGGGTGATGAAGCATCTGTGGTGCTTTCCAACGTCAGCGCTAAAAAAGGTAATTATGGATACAATGCGGCTACCGGTGAATATGGCGATATGATTAAAATGGGTATTATCGACCCAACAAAAGTCACGCGTACTGCATTGCAAAATGCGGCATCTATTGCCGGACTGTTAATTACTACCGAATGTATGGTTGCTGAAATCCCTAAGGATGAGGCGGCCGCACCAATGGGTGGTGACATGGGTGGTATGGGCGGTATGGGCGGTATGATGTAATCATCATGTAACCATTTCATTCGCATTCATTGCGTTTCAAAAGCCCGCAAGCCATTGGTTTGTGGGCTTTTTTGTTGACTAATCATTTCATTTTGCATCTGCTTATCCTCTCCTAGTTGGAGTGTATGATAAACAGTTACACAGATTTATTTACAGTCTCCATTACAGTTAAAATTTTTTGCCCTCTCAAATGCCTGTACTGTACAGGGCTGTAACTCCCTCGCCGTCATTACTTACTTGACAGACAGATCTTTTCTTGTGTAAATTTGTACATAACGGTATTATTTCGACACGAATATTTAATCTTATACAAGTATCTTAATTATGACTGATCAAATATTAACCATAAAAGAGGTGGCTGATTACCTCAAAGTGAATGAGCGAACGGTTTATCGCATGGCGACTGCCAAGAAAATACCCGCCTTTAAAGTCGGGGGATCTTGGCGAATAAAACAAACTGAATTAGAGCAATGGATACAGGAACAACATAATCAATCGGGTGAACAGGAAGATTAGTTTACTGGAGCTATGCTATCTAATCCCACAATAAAGGCTTACAGAAATTTCTCTGCATAGCGATGAAGCACATATTTAAACAGGAATGACAGCATGACAAGTACCCAACAGCGCAACGAACTACAACGCCAAATTTGGCAGATTGCGAATGATGTTCGTGGCGCAGTCGATGGCTGGGATTTTAAGCAATATGTATTAGGTACCTTGTTTTACCGCTTTATTAGCGAAAATTTTGCCGCCTACATTGAAGGCGGTGATGACAGCATCAACTATGCCGAGCTTGATAATGATGTGATCACCGATGACATTAAAGACGATGCCATTAAAACCAAAGGCTACTTCATATACCCCAAAGAGCTATTCGTTAACATAGCCGCAGGCGCTAACACCAACGAAAGCTTAAATACCGATTTAGCCGCACTATTTACCGCTATTGAAAGTTCGGCTAATGGCTACCCGTCTGAGCCCGATATCAAAGGCCTGTTTGCCGATTTTGATACCACCAGTAACCGCCTGGGTAACACCGTTGTGGATAAAAATACGCGTTTGGCTGCGGTACTAAAAGGCGTGGCGGGACTTAGCTTTGGCAATTTCCAGGGCCAGTTTCAAGACAATCAAATCGACCTGTTTGGCGATGCCTACGAATTTTTAATCTCAAACTACGCCGCCAATGCCGGTAAATCCGGCGGCGAGTTTTTCACCCCGCAACACGTCTCCAAATTGATTGCCCAGCTCTCCATGCACAAGCAAACCAGTGTCAATAAAATTTTTGATCCGGCCTGCGGTTCCGGCTCCTTGCTGCTGCAAGCCAAAAAACACTTTGAAGCGCATATTATTGAAGACGGCTTTTATGGACAGGAGATCAATCACACCACCTACAACCTGGCGCGTATGAACATGTTTTTGCACAACATCAACTACGACAAGTTCAATATTCAGCTGGGCAATACCTTAATTGATCCGCATTTTGGTGATGACAAACCCTTTGATGCCATCGTCTCCAACCCGCCGTACTCGGTGAAGTGGAAAGGCAGCGATGACCCCACCCTGATTAACGATGAACGCTTTGCCCCCGCCGGTGTGTTAGCGCCCAAATCCAAAGCCGACTTTGCCTTTGTGCTGCATGCCTTAAGCTATCTTTCAGCCAAAGGCCGTGCCGCCATTGTCTGCTTTCCCGGTATTTTTTACCGCGGCGGTGCGGAAAAGAAAATCCGCCAATACCTGATCGATAACAATTTTGTCGAAACCGTTATCTCACTCGCGCCCAATCTGTTTTTCGGCACCACCATCGCCGTCAATATACTGGTGCTGTCCAAACACAAAACCGACACCAGCACCCAGTTTATTGATGCCAGCGGTGAGGGTTACTTCAAAAAAGCCACCAACACCAATATCCTTACCGATCAGCACATCGAACAAATCATGCAAGCCTTCGATAGCAAAGCTAATGTTGAATATTTTGCTGAATCGGTAGATAACGACAAGATAGCCGAGAACGATTACAACCTATCGGTCAGCAGCTATGTTGAAGCCAAAGACACCCGCGAGGTGATTGATATTACCCAGCTCAATGCCGAGCTTAAAACCACGGTAGCGAAAATTGACAAGCTACGTATAGATATTGATGCCATTGTGGCGGAGATTGAGGCATGAGTGATGTGAGCTTTATGGAGAAGTTGCTGGATGGGGTTGAGGTTGAGGTAGAGTGGATGGCCTTGGGGGATGATCGCGTTGGTAAATTCACACGTGGCGGCGGGTTGCAGAAAAAGGACTTTGTTGAAGAGGGTGTTGGCTGCATTCACTATGGACAAATTTATACCCACTACGGAACCTTTGCTTACACGACTAAGGCATTTGTCACAGAAGAATTTGCTAAGAAAGCTCGCAAAGCAAAGAGTGGCGATTTGGTGATCGCGACAACAAGCGAAACCGATGAAGATGTCTGCAAAGCAGTTGCTTGGTTAGGTGATGATGATATTGCCATTAGCAGTGATGCTTGTTTTTACTCGCATAAACTTAACCCGAAATACGTTTCTTATTTTTTCCAGACTGATCAATTCCAGAAACAAAAGAGACCGTATATTACAGGTGCAAAAGTTAGGCGAGTAAATGCAGATAGTTTAGCCAAAATAAAAATCCCCATCCCCTGCCCAAACAACCCAAAAAAATCACTCGAAATCCAAACAGAAATCGTCCGCATTCTGGACACCTTCACCGAGCTGACCACCGAGCTGACCACCGAGCTGACCACCGAGCTTAGCGCACGGAAAAAACAATACAATTACTATCGCGACCAGTTGTTAAGCTTTGAAGAAGGGGAAGTTGAGTGGAAGAGTTTAAGTGAGGTTGCGGAGTATTCTAAAACGCGCATTAACTTTGAAGAACTTGATGAAGCCAATTATGTAGGTGTTGAAAATCTTTTGCAAAATCGTTTAGGCAAAACAGAATCTAGTCGCGTCCCAGAAAAAGGTAATCTTACTCAGTATAGCGAACAAGATATTTTAATTGGCAATATTCGCCCTTACTTAAAAAAGATATGGCACGCAGATCGAATTGGTGGAACAAATGGCGATGTACTAGTTATTCATACAACCGACAATGCTGTAAATCCTCGATATTTGTATCAAGTTTTAGCAGATGACAGATTTTTTGAATACAACATGCAACATGCTAAGGGTGCTAAAATGCCCCGCGGAAATAAAGCCAAAATAATGGAATACCCAACCCCAATCCCATACCCTAACGATCCAGAAAAATCGCTTGCCGAACAAGCACGCATCGTCTCCATCTTAGACAAGTTCGATGCTTTAACCAATTCCATCAGCGAAGGCTTACCCCGCGAAATTGAACTGCGCCAAAAGCAATACGAGTATTACCGCGATCAGCTGTTGAGCTTTCCCAATTCCCCTCCTCTGGAGGGGTGCCCGTAGGGCGGGGTGGTTCTTTATGAGAAAAACAAAAACCTACAAATCACTCCCTTACAATCCCAGATTAAAAGGCAACGCTAAAGCCCTACGCAAAGCTGGAATATTACACGAAGCCTTGCTTTGGCTTGAGTTAAAAAACAAAAAGCTGAACGGGCTCGATTTTGATCGTCAAAAAATTATCGGTCATTACATCGTAGATTTTTACTGTGCAGAAAAAGCCGTTGTGATTGAAGTAGACGGTAGTTCTCACAACAACAAGCAGCGCCTAGATGCTGAGCGTGACCAGTATCTCGAAAGTTTGGGGCTTTCTGTGATTCGCCTTTTGGTAAAAGATGTATTGCAGAATATGGCGGGAGTTGTGGTGTTTTTAAAGAACCACCCCACCCTAACGGGCACCCTTCCAAAGGAGGGGAATAATTACCTGCATGCAAGGAAGGAACCTAATGCCTAATTTAAGTCTGCAAGACCAAACCACCGAATTCCTGCTCTACACCGCACCCGATGGTGAGATAAAAGTTGAGGTGCTATTAAGCAACGAAACCATCTGGCTAACCCAGAAACGCATGGCAGCCTTATTTGGCGTGGGTGTGCCGGCCATCTCAAAGCATCTTGAAAATGTTTATGATTCCAATGAGTTACAGCGCGAGGCAACTGTTTCCATTTTGGAAACAGTTCAGCAAGAGGGCAGCCGAGAGGTAAAACGAAAACTGGAATACTACAACCTGGATGCGGTGATTTCTGTCGGTTACCGGGTTAATTCGGCGCAGGCGACTCAATTTCGCATTTGGGCGACAGCTTTGATAAAAGAGTACATCATCAAGGGCTTTGCCATGGATGATGAGCGATTGAAAAATGGCCATTATTTTGGCAAGGACTATTTCCGCGAGCTGCTGGAGCGGGTGCGCTCTATCCGCGCCAGCGAGCGGCGTATTTATCAACAGATTACCGATATTTTTTCTGAGTGCAGCATCGATTACGACCCGAAGTCTGAGGCCACCCGTTTGTTTTACGCCCATGTGCAGGATAAGTTTCATTTTGCGATTACAGGCCATACGGCGGCAGAAATTATTTCCCTAAAGGCGGATGCCAGTAAACCCATGATGGGTATGAGCACTTATAAAAATGCACCGGAGGGTCGTGTGTTGAAGTCGGATTCAACCGTGGCGAAAAATTATTTAAGTGAAGCCGATATTAAAAAATTGGAACGTGCAGTTTCAGCCTTTTTTGACTATATCGAGGGTATTATCGAGCGGCGTAACGCGTTCACTATGGAGAGCTTTGCCGAAAGCGTAAACAAATTTCTTGGCTTTAATGAGTACCAGATTCTGGAAGGCTATGGAAAAATCAGCCGAAAGCAAGCGGAACAAAAAGCCATTGAAGAATACGAAAAGTTCAACAAACAGCAACGCATCGAATCTGATTTTGACCGAGAAGTGAAAAAGCTGCTGCAAAAAAGAGACTTAAAAGAATGAGCGAATATAAAACCATTGCCGAATCCAGTACATTTATCGTTTTAGATAAATACATCAAAGCGTGCCAGATCAGCGAAAGCTTCCAAAGCGAAGACGACCTGGAGCGAGAATTTATTCAGGATTTACAGAATCAGGGCTATGAATATCTCCCCTGCCTAAACACGCCTGAAAAAATGCTGGCGAATGTACGCGAGCAGTTGCAAGCCCTGAATAAGGTGCAGTTTTTAGAGGGCGAATGGATGCGCTTTGTTGAGGAGTATTTAGACAAACCCAGCGATAACATTTTTGATAAAACCCGCAAAATTCATGATGACTATATTCATGACTTTGTGTTTGATGACGGCCATATTCAGAACATTTACCTGTTAGATAAAAACAATATTACGCGTAATAAATTGCAGGTGATCAAGCAGTTTGAGCAAACCGGCTCACACGCCAACCGTTACGATGTGACCGTGCTGGTTAATGGTCTGCCTCTAGTACAAATAGAACTGAAAAAACGCGGCGTGGCGATTCGTGAAGCCTTTAACCAGGTGCACCGTTACAGTAAGGAGAGTTTTAATAGCAAGCATTCCCTGTATAAATATTTACAACTGTTTGTGATTTCAAACGGCACCGATAGCCGTTATTTTGCCAATACCACGGCGCGCAATAAAAACAGTTTTGATTTCACCGTGAACTGGGCGAAAGCCGATAATAGTCTGGTTAAAGATTTAAAAGACTTTACCGCGACTTTCTTTCAAAAAAACACCCTGTTAAATGTGCTGCTGCATTATTCGGTATTTGATGTGAGTGATACCTTGCTGGTGATGCGCCCTTATCAGATTGCTGCCACCGAGCGCATTTTGTGGAAGATAAACAGCTCGTATGAAGCGAAAAATTGGAGCAAATCCGATAGTGGTGGCTATATCTGGCATACCACGGGTTCGGGTAAAACCTTAACCAGTTTTAAAGCGGCACGTTTGGCTACCGAACTCGATTTTATTGATAAAGTGTTTTTTGTGGTCGATCGTAAGGATCTGGATTTCCAGACCATGAAAGAATATCAGCGTTTCTCGCCAGATAGTGTCAATGGCTCTGACAGCACCGCCGGGCTCAAGCGCAACCTGGACAAAGATGACAATAAAATTATTGTGACCACGATTCAAAAACTGAACCATTTAATGAAAAGTGAAAGCAACTTATCTGTTTACCACAAGCAGGTGGTGTTTATTTTTGATGAGGCGCACCGCAGTCAGTTTGGTGAAGCACAAAAAAACCTGAAGAAAAAATTCAAAAAGTTCTACCAATTTGGTTTTACCGGCACCCCTATTTTTCCGCAAAATGCCCTGGGCGCAGAAACGACTGCCGGTGTATTTGGGCGTGAATTACATTCTTATGTGATTACCGATGCCATTCGTGATGAAAAAGTATTGAAATTTAAGGTGGACTACAACGATGTGCGTCCACAGTTTAAGGCGATTGAAAGCGAGCAGGATGAGAAAAAACTAACGGCGGCGGAAAACAAACAAGCTTTATTGCATCCCGATCGTATTCGGGAAATTTCGCAGTATATCCTGAATAATTTCAAGCAAAAAACACATCGCCTGCAAGCCAACGGCAAAGGCTTTAATGCCCTATTTGCCGTTAGCAGTGTGGATGCCGCCAAGTTGTATTATGAGTCACTTAAGCACTTGCAAGAGGGCAGTGACAAGCCGCTAAAAGTCGCCACTATTTTCTCGTTTGCTGCCAATGAAGAGCAAAATGCTGTCGGTGAAATTCTGGATGAAAGCTTTGACGTCTCGGCGATGAATAGCAGCGCCAAAGAATTTTTAAACGTGGCAATCACTGACTATAACGCATTGTTTAAAACTAATTTTGGTGTGGATAGCAATGGCTTTCAAAACTATTACCGAGACCTTGCCAAGCAGGTAAAAAGCCAGGAAATCGACTTGCTGATTGTGGTTGGTATGTTTCTGACGGGCTTTGATGCCCCAACACTGAATACCTTGTTTGTGGATAAGACCTTGCGTTATCACGGTTTGATTCAGGCCTATTCACGCACTAACCGTATTTATGATGCCACCAAGACTTTTGGCAATATTGTTACCTTCCGTGATTTGGAGCGGGCCACGGTCGATGCCATTACCCTGTTTGGTGACAGCAATACTAAAAACGTGATACTGGAAAAAAGTTATAAGGAATACATGGAAGGCTTTACCGATGTGGTTACCGGTGAAGCCAGGCGCGGTTATATGGAAGTGGTATCTGAATTGGAGCAGCGCTTCCCCAATCCAGAAGCGATTGAAAAAGAGTCGGATAAAAAAGCCTTCGCAAAACTATTTGGCGAGTATTTGCGTGTCGAGAATGTATTGCAAAACTACGATGAATTTGCCGGTCTGAAAGCCTTACAAAGCATCGATATGGACGACACGGAGGCGGTTGAGGCATTTAAAACCAAACACTATTTAAACGATGAAGATCTGGAAACATTGCAAGCGATTAAGGTGCCTGCCGAACGAAAAGTACAGGATTACCGCTCAAGCTATAACGATATTCGCGATTGGCTGCGTCGTGAGAAATCAGCCGACGAAAAAGACAGCTCAAGTATTGATTGGGATGACGTGGTTTTTGAGGTCGACCTACTCAAGTCGCAAGAGATCAATCTGGATTACATTCTGGAACTGATTTTTGAAAATAGTAAGAAGGTTAAAGATAAAGCGACACTGATTGACGATGTACGTCGGGTGATTCGTGCCAGCCTTGGCCATCGTGCGAAAGAGAGTCTGCTGGTAGATTTTATTAATCAAACCGACCTTGACCAGATTGATGATAAGGCCAGTATTATTGATGTTTTTTTCAGCTTTGCCCAAGCGGAACAACAGCGTGAGGCAGGTGAATTAATTCGTGCTGAAAATCTCAATGAAGAAGCGGCTAAGCGTTACATTACGACATCGTTAAAACGTGAGTATGCCAGTGAGAACGGTACAGAGCTAAATGCGCTGCTGCCTAAAATGAGTCCGCTTAATCCGCAATACCTAACCAAGAAACAAAGCGTGTTCCAAAAAATTGCCGTTTTTGTTGAGAAGTTTAAAGGCGTGGGTGGGCGGGTTTAATCACCGAGTAAGGCCTTATCCATTATCTTAATTTGGTATAGATTAAACCTGCTTCATTATGTGCTGGTTGATTGAGGTGAGGGGGTATAATGGGGGGGTATCTTGTTTGTGTATTTTTAAAAAACCTATATATAACATAGGTTAAGGCCATATATGGGCGGTGGTCTGGCGTTGATTACGCGAGTTTAATCTTGGTGTTTTACGTTGGACTCATCTGGAGGCAGCGCATCTGTAGTGTGCGCATTGTCCGTTTCACTGACCGATTCTCTTTCATTATCGTCCATTAAAATTTGATAAGCGGGTCCTTCAAGGTCCTCAAACTGGTCAGATTTTATTGCCCACATAAATAACCAGATAATAATTGCTAGAAGAATTAAAGCCACGGGAAGTAACAGGTAAATGATATTCATTAGTTAATGGCATCTGTTATGTTTGTTTTGGTCTGTTGTTTTTGTCGCTTTGCAGACGAGTTAGACGCAATGCGTTTAGCACCACAAATAAGGAGCTAAGTGACATTCCGCTGGCGGCTAGCCATGGTTCGACATAACCCATTGCGGCGGCAGGGATGGCTATCATGTTATAGAGAATAGCCCAAATAAAATTTTGTTTGATGATGGTAAGACACTTCTGCGCAATACTATAACCGCTAAAAATATGTAGAATGTTGTTGTTAAGTAAAACCATGTCTGCGGTGGCGACAGCGAGCTGTGAGCCTTTGCCCATCGCAATTGACAGGTTAGCGGCGGCCAGTACCGGTGCGTCATTAATGCCATCGCCTGTCATGGCGACTATCTTGCCTTCATCCTGTAGTCGGCGCAACTGATTAAGTTTGTCCTGTGGTCGCAAATTGGCCTGTACATGGGTAATAGCCAGTTTATTTGCAATGGCTGTGGTGGTGGTAATGTCATCACCACTCATTAAATGTACCTGCTTGCCAGCTTTCTGTAAATTTTTGATAAGTGTCTTTGCTTCGACTCTGAGCTGATCGCCAAGTAAAAAAATACAGTGAAGTTCAGCTTTTATGGTTGCGTCTGTGGCCAGAAAGATACTTGTGTAAAGCTCTTCTGTGGGGAGAGTAAGCAGAGTTTCATCGCTGTTTTGGCAATGCTGCTGGATAAAAGCGGCATTGCCCAGAAACCAGTGTGTTGTATCGATATAACCATCAACCCCATAACCGGGTGTGTTGTGTAAGTCTTTAACGGCTAATGGTGCTTGCTTATTTGCGCTAACAATGCAGCGGGCAATAGGGTGTTCGGAGGCGGATTCCAGTGCGGCGGCAATCTGTAAGCAGGTTTTGTCTGAGTATTTATCTGATAAGACGTGGGTTTTTTTTAACTGCAATTCACCTTCGGTGAGGGTGCCGGTTTTATCAAATACAAAATCGGTGATTTTTGTGAGCATCTCCAGTGCATGGGTGTTTTTGGGTAACAGGCCGATGCGTGCCAGTTGTCCGTTGGCTGCGGTAATGGCTGCCGGTGTTGCCAGCGATAATGCACAGGGACAGGTTACGACCAGGGTGGCAATCGTGATTGATACCCATTCAGCGGGGTTATGCAGGTACCAGTAAATTGCAACGATGGTAGCAAGGCCAAGAATAATAGCAACAAACCAGCTGGCAATATAGTTAGCGAGCTGGGCAATTTTTGGCCGGGTATTTTGCGCCTGTTCAAGCAGGTGTTGTATTGATGAGAGTACGGTATCGTCACCAAGTTTTTCTACCTGGATAACCAGTGGGCTTTCTGTGTTAGTGCTGCCACCAATGGCCATGTCACCAATAGTCTTGGTTATCGGCAGACTTTCCCCCGTGAGCAGGGATTCATTGATTCCGGAAGTGCCTCGAAGAATGCGACCATCGGTAGGAATGTTTTCGCCTGGGCGCACCAGTATGCGATCACCGATATTTAATTCTGAGACAGCGACGGACTCCTGTTGCTCTTTATGCGTGGTGTTTTTACCGGTGTTAACCAGTCGAGTGGCAATTGCCGGGCGTAAATTTAACAGTAACTCAGTGGCTTCAGCGGTACGTTTTCGTGCGCTTAGTTCAAAGTAGCGTGCCGTGAGTAGAAAAAAAGTAAACATCACCACAGAATCAAAATACACCTGACCATGATTGACATAGGTGTGGTAGCTGCTGGCAATAAAGGCGATGGCAATGCCTAGTGCAACGGGGACATCCATACCAACACGGCGATTGGTTAAGTCTCGCCAGGCGGCTTTAAAAAACACATCGGAAGAGAAAAGGATTACGGGTATAGTTAGCAATAGACTTATCCAGCGAAAACTGTGTTTAAAGCCGGCATTAATGCCCCACCATTCGCCGAAATACATAGCAAAGGCAAGTATCATAATTTGCATACCGAGTACCGCAGAGAGCCCGATGCGCCGGAGTTGCCGTTTGCGCTCATTCTCGATTAATTTCTGCTGTTTGTCAGGGTCAAAAGGATGGGCGAGGTAGCCTATTTGACTAATAGACATCAGTATTTCACTGAGACTGATGCGTGCATTGTCCCAGCGTACTCGGGCACGGTGATTGCTGTAGTTGATGCTTACCTCGAGCACGCCGCTGAGTGCGCGTAGGTGTTTTTCATTCAACCAGACGCAGGCAGCGCAAACAATCCCTTCCAGAATTAATGCCACTTCCCGAATATCAGCATCCTCACCGGCATGATTTTCAGCAGTGATAAAGTGTTTTTGTATCTGTGGGTTATCGTAGGCCTTAAGTTGTTGTAGAAATTCCGGCACTAGCTCTTCAGCTTTTTCGGGTGCTGCGGTACGATAGCGGTAGAAATCGTCCATCCCTCCGCTGATAATGGCGTTGGCAACGGCTTCACACCCGTGGCAGCACATAGTTCTGGTTTCGCCCTGGTAGTTGATGCTGATATGACAGTCTGGTGGTACCGGTAAACCGCAGTGAAAACAGTTGTCGTTCAAAATTTAAACAATGCCTTAATCTGAGTAGTAAATATTTTTATGGATACTGGCCAGGGTAACCTGTTAAGGTCATATTAATATGCTGACAGTTATTTTTCTTGTGTTCTATATTTTGTATTCTATATAACTTATATTCTATATAATAGTGTTTAAGAAAAAGATCACGCATAGTTTTAGTCGAGTGCTACTAGTATAAGCCCTAAATTATCATTTTTGAGTATAGAATACAGTGTATCTATTATGAGTCAGCTAACGCGTATTAATTTTGAACAATTAAAAGTTTCCTGTGTGGACTGCAGTTTACGCGAGTTGTGTTTCCCACATGGAATGACCAATGCTGAGATGAAGCAGTTGGGCAAGATTGTGAGCCAGCGTAACCCATTGCGCAAAAATGAAGCGCTGTATCATGATGGTGATACCGCGCAGGCGATTTATGCGGTGCGTTCGGGCAGCATTAAAACAGCGGCAGAAAGCATCAATGGTGATGAGCAAATTGTTGGTTTTCATTTATCTGGAGAGATGGTGGGGCTGGATGGTTTTAGAGATGGCACCCACTCCTGTACTGCTATCGCACTGGAAACAACCAGTGTTTGCGTGATATCGATGGATAAACTGGAGCAGCTTTGCCATGTAATGCCCGGCCTGCAGAAGCAGATGCGCCGGGTTATGGGGAAGGAAATTAGTGCGGATCATGGCATGTTGCTGATGTTAGGTAAAATGTCTGCAGAAGAGCGGCTGGCCAGCTTTTTGCTGAGCTTTTCACGGCGCATGGAAGAACGTAACTGGAAAGCTGACGAGTTCGTGTTAAGTATGCCGCGTCAGGATGTTGCCAATTATCTTGGTCTTGCGGTTGAAACGGTGAGCCGTCTGTTTGCACATTATCAGGACGAGGGACTTATTGCGGTTGATCGGCGTCGCATCAGTGTTCTGGATATGGCGCGGCTAAGATTGCTGGTTGGCGAACACGAGCCAAAAACGGTCGCAGATGCAAAATAGACTTTGTTAATGCGGTAAAGGTCTCTGTATCTAAATTCCTGTTCGCGTCACCATGTATTATAAAAAATTTAGCTTTATACAGCATGGATATACAATATTTACACATAAGAATTAACGGCGCCGCGGTGAGAACGCTTAAATCGCTCTCAGATGATTCTGGAATAGGCTTGCTGGATTTCGTTGTCGTGTAAATAATGATCAAATTGCATACAGATGGAACGTGCAAGCAAGCGGCCTTTTGCCGTAATGCTCAAGTTTTCTGCGGTGAGTGTAATCAGACCATCGTTAGCCATTTCATTGAGTTTGGGTATGGCGTCGCTAAAATAAGCTGGAAATTGTATGTCCCATTTGCGCTCCAGTCTTGCTATGTCGAGAAAGTTATTACACATAAGTTGATTAATGATCTCACGGCGCAGAATATCGTCAGGTTCCAGCTCGACACCACGAAATACAGCCAGTCGGTCTGCATTTAATCGGGTTTCATATTCGTCAATGCTACGAACGTTCTGGCCGTAATTATCTCCTACATGGCTGATTGCGGTGATACCCATCGCGATAATGTCACAGTTCGCATGGGTAGAATAGCCCTGAAAATTACGATGTAAAGTGCCATTTTGTTGGGCTTTTACCAGATCGTCAGTGCCTTTGGCAAAATGATCCATGCCGATATAGAAGTAACCGGCATGCTGTAATTTATCAATGGTTAATTGCAGGATAGTCAGTTTCTGTTCGGCAGAAGGCAGTGCGGCCTGGTTTATACGCCGCTGCGGTTTAAACATCTCCGGCATGTGTGCGTAGTTGTAGACGGCAATTCGATCCGGGTTGGCGGCGATTACAGTATCCAGGGTTTTTTCAAAGCTTGTGGGTGTTTGTTCAGGCAGACCATACATTAAATCAATGTTAATGGATTCAAACTGGTTGTTTCGAGCTGACTGAATGGATTGCATAATCTGCTCGGTGCTGTGAATACGATTGACGGCTTTTTGAACATTTTCGTCAAAATCCTGAACTCCAAAGCTGATTCGGTTAAATCCTAGCTGATGCAAATGTTTAATTCTATTTTCATCGACAGTACGCGGGTCCACTTCAATACCGAATTCACCATTATTGGTCGTGATATGAAAATTCGCATGAAGACTCTCCATGAGCTCGGCAATTTCATCATCACTAAGAAAAGTGGGGGTGCCGCCGCCCCAGTGGATCTGTATAACCTCGCGGTCATCAACGAGCAGGCGACCTTGCATGGCAATTTCTTTTTTTAATAACTTTATATAGGGTGCCGCTTTGGTTTTGTCTCGGGTGACGATTTTACTGCAGCCGCAGTAGTAACAGATGGTGTCACAAAAAGGAATGTGCAGGTAAAGCGATAACTTGGCAGGGATAGGATCTTCATTGCTGACATCAATCCATGTCATGTAGTCAGTGTCATCGTGCTCGTTGGTGAACTGTTTTGCCGTGGGGTATGAAGTGTAACGTGGGCCAGCATAGTCATAACGCTGGATCAGCTTTTTATTAAACAGAATTTTATCGCTCATACGTTTGCCTTTTGTTGGGTAACGGGTGTTTGCTTCTTTTGTTGTTGGAGATCGATCAGGTTGAAATCGAACTGCTTATCCAATAATTGACTTTGCTGCGTTAAATAATAAGAAACAGGCCAATATTACAGTTGATTCGCCGTTTCGACTTGATCTATATCAAGTTACTTATTTTTCAGATTTTATATTATTAGGTACAGGTGATTAGTAGGCGTGCCCTATTATTCTGTGCAGATACGGGTAGTGATAAGACCTGTTTATAAATGGTTTCGTTTTAAACCCCTTGAATGAAAGGGGTAATAGTGTATGATTTACATGTTTTTTACAGATACGCGGTGTTTTTTACAGGTGCGTGGCGAAAAACTGGGGATAAAATGTGCTGGTCTAATGGATATGCCTGTACTCTAGTTGATTGATAGCTGTGGATTACAACACTGGCCGGTTGAAAATATTTAAGTAAAAAAATTATTTAAGTGTTTCTTGAGGTTAATTATAATAATATAGTGACTGAATTTTGAAGAAATAATGCTAGAATTCATTAATTCAAAATATACTGATAAACTAACACAATTAGGTGATGCGGAAAATTTATTATGACTGATCAAACAATGATAAATAGTGATGATGTTTATAATTATCGGGTGGTTCGACAGTTTTCTATTATGACCATTGTACTGGGTATAGTTGCTATGTCAGTCGGTGTGCTCATTGCTTCACAACTGGCCTGGCCGGTGATGAATTTTAATATTCCCTGGCTGACTTTCGGGCGTTTACGGCCTTTGCATACTAATGCTGCTGTTTTTGGCTTTGGGGGTTGTGCCTTATTTGCAACGTCCTATTATGTTGTGCAACGTACCTGTCATGCCCGTTTGTTTGCGCCAGCGTTAGCAGAATTTACCTTCTGGGGCTGGATGTTGGTCATGTTGCTGGCGGTGATCACATTGCCCATGGGTTACACCACATCAAAAGAATATGCCGAGCTGGAATGGCCCATTGATATATTAATCGCCATTGTCTGGGTCGCGTATGCAGTCGTCTTCTTTGGCACGATTGCCAAGCGGCGGGTGAAGCATATTTATGTGGCAAACTGGTTTTTTGGTGCATTTATTATTACCGTAGCCCTGTTGCATGTGGTGAACAGCGCAGAGATTCCTGTTACTTTAACCAAATCCTATTCGGTTTATGCGGGGGTTCAGGATGCGATGGTGGAATGGTGGTACGGGCATAATGCAGTAGGTTTTTTACTGACGGCTGGCTTTCTCGGTATTATGTATTATTTTGTTCCAAAACAGGCGGAACGTCCGGTTTATTCTTATCGGCTCTCGGTTGTGCATTTCTGGTCATTGGCATTTACCTATATCTGGGCGGGGCCACATCATCTGTTATACACGGCATTGCCCGATTGGACGCAATCACTGGGGATGGTTTTTTCCCTGATTTTATTGGCACCTTCCTGGGGTGGCATGATCAACGGCATTATGACTCTGTCAGGTGCATGGGAGAAATTGCGGGATGACCCGATTCTTAAATTTTTGATTGTATCGATTTCTTTCTATGGTATGTCAACTTTTGAAGGGCCGATGATGGCGATTAAGACGGTGAATGCTTTGTCGCATTATACTGACTGGACAATTGGTCACGTTCATTCTGGAACTCTGGGTTGGGTAGGGATGATTACTATTGGTTCAATGTATTACCTGATTCCAAAACTGTTTGGCACCAAAATATATAGCAAAAAGTTAATTGAAACCCATTTCTGGGTGGCCACGGTTGGTATTGTGTTGTATATAACCTCAATGTGGATTTCAGGTATTATGCAGGGTTTAATGTGGCGAGCAACAAATAGCGACGGTACGCTGACATACAGCTTTGTTGAAGCCGTTCAGGCAACACATCCATTTTATGTTATCCGTCTCAGTGGCGGCATCCTGTACCTGTCGGGTATGTTCATCATGGCTTATAACATATTCAAAACTACGGTCAGAGGTAAAGCAGTCAATAACGCGCTGATTCCAACACCTGTCATGGCGCATTAAACCGTTGACTACCGTAATTTTCATAATTGAATTAAGCAGGAGATAAAATATATGTCGACACTTCAGGAGAATGTGGAAACTAAAGTTGGGTTTTTGATTACGTTTACGCTGGTTGTTGTTTTGTGGGGAGGACTGGCGCTTATTGTTCCGCTATTTTTTCAGAATTCGACAACAACCCCCGTCGAAGGTTTAAAACCCTATACCGCGTTACAGCTTGAGGGGCGCGATATTTATATTCGTGAAGGTTGTGTGGGCTGTCATTCTCAGATGATACGGCCTTTTCGTGCAGAAACTGAGCGTTATGGGCATTACTCGGTAGCGGGTGAATTTGTTTATGACCGACCCTTCTTATGGGGGTCTAAACGGACAGGGCCTGATCTGGCACGTATCGGTGGTCGCTATTCCGATGCCTGGCATCGTATCCATCTGAATGATCCTCGCGATGTTGTGCCCGAGTCCATTATGCCTAATTTCCCCTGGTTATTGACAAATAACCTGGACGGTAGCGACATACAGGCAAAGATGCGCGCATTAAGAGAATTGGGAACACCTTACACGGATGAACAAATTAAAAATGCACCGGCTAAGCTCAAAGGCAAGAAAGAAATTGACGCTGTTATTGCCTATCTGCAGTCTTTAGGGACGCATGTGAAAACAACGCGGTAGTTACTTATGCATAATTCTATACTTATACAGTCTGTATGGACGGTTCTTGCCTTTGTTATCTTTATTGGGATTGTTATCTGGGCATGGAGTGGTCGGCGTGAAAAAGATTTCGATAAAGCCGCACGTATGGCGCTGGATGAAGATAAAAATAATAACGACGATAATAGCAATAACAAAGATAACGCAGTGGATGAACAAAGCAGTAAACACTCTTCATAGCGTGTTGAAGGACGTTTTTCAAGTAAGTGACACATATTTAAAGTGGCACATATTTAATAAGTAATACATATTTAATTAGGGTATGAGGAATCATTATGTCTGACTTTACAAGTCCATTTTGGAGTTGGTATATTATGGCGATAGCAGGTGGTGGTATCATCTGGTTGCTTTTTTTACTGCGTGGTAATTCAAAAATGACAGGTAAGGTGGGTGAGCCGACGGGTCATGTTTGGGATGAAGACCTGGAGGAGCTAAATAACCCTCTACCTCGCTGGTGGCTGGTCATGTTCTATGGGGCCATTTTTTTTGGTATTGGTTATCTTATATTGTACCCTGGTATGGGATCATACAAAGGGCTGCTGAAATGGACTGAAGTAGGCCAATACAACACCGAAATGGCTACGGCGAAAGCTAAATATGATCCCTTGTTTGACAAATTTCTTAAAGAAGACCTTGCGACACTTGCGAAGAATAAACAGGCGTTAAAAATTGGGGGACGCCTATTTGTTACCTATTGTGCAGTTTGTCATGGTTCTGATGCGCGTGGCGCGCGAGGGTTTCCTAATTTACGGGATAATGATTGGTTGTATGGTGGTGAACCTAACACAATTCAAACCACGATTTTATATGGTCGACAAGGTACAATGCCCGCCTGGGAAGGTCCATTGGGTGGCATGAAAGGTGTCGATGCGGTGGCTAATTATGTAATGAGCCTTTCAGGGAGAAAAGTGAATAAGAAACTGGCTGCTGAGGGAAAGGTGAAATTTGATATGTTTTGTGTAGGCTGTCATGGCCGTAATGGTAAAGGCAGCTATTTAAATAATATTCCAGGTATTGGAGCGCCTAATTTGACCGATAATATCTGGTTGTTTGGTGGTTCAGCTCACACCATTGAAAGAACCATAGCAAAAGGGCGTACAGGTAAGATGCCTGCACATAAAGACTTTTTGGGTAAAGCAAAAGTGCATATTTTGGCAGCGTATATTTATAGTTTGTCACACCAAGCGAAATAAGTGTATATTGAGTCCATGGATGGAATACCCCCTGTACAGCGTATTATTGCGATACTCTGGCCGTCTTTTATAACGGCAGGTATTGCGACCGTGTTGTTTACGGTCGCATTTGATCCGGTCATTGTTTTCCCCGATAAGGATCTTGGGCGTATAGGTCTCTATGGTATCTGTTTCTTTCTCTTCTGGTTGTTTGGTGCGTTTACCGCTGCGGCTACATGTTATAGCCTGAAGCCCTGTAGTACGATAAATAACAGTACGATAAATAGCAGTGCGACAAATAAAGTCGGCGTTAAAAAAACGCGGGCTTGAGGCAGCGGTTGAAAGAAATACCGGCAACGATAGCGTAGTAGATGATCGCAGCAGACAACTTAAATTAACTAAATCTTAAAACTAAATCTATATTCTTACTGTGTGCAGTGGGTTCTATTGTACGCAACAACAACAGCATTAGGTAATATTCTGACTATGAATCAAAATGATAGCGCTGCTGACGACGATGTTGAGCAGTCGCTTTATGCCAAGCGCCAGAAAATTTATCCGCGCGAGGTGCATGGCCTATTTGCTGCACTGCGCTCATTTGGTGTATTAACTTTATTAGGTTTGTACTACATTCTGCCGTGGTTACAATTGGATCATCGGCAAGCGATACTGTTTGACTTACCTGATCGTAAATTCTATATTTTCAATATAATTTTCTGGCCACAGGATTTTTTCTATCTGGCTTTATTATTAATTATTGCTGCACTGGGTTTGTTTTTTGTTACTGCGCTTGCCGGGCGTGTCTGGTGTGGTTACAGCTGTCCACAAACGGTCTGGACCGAAGCTTTTTTATGGATTGAGCGTAAAGTTGAGGGCACGCGCCAAACACAGATGAAGCTTGATAGGGCCGAAAATTCATTCCGCAAGTTTCGCCTTAAAGTCACGAAGCACCTTATATGGATTATATTTTCACTGTATACCGGAGTAACCTTTGTCGGCTATTTTTCGCCTATACGTGAACTCACAGTAGAGTTTTTGACGCTGAACATAGGACCGTGGCAAGCTTTTTGGATATTTTTCTATGGTTTTGCAACCTATGGTAATGCCGGTTGGCTGAGGGAACAGGTTTGTATGTATATGTGCCCTTATGCGCGGTTTCAGAGCACGATGATGGACAGGGACACGATGATTATTTCTTTTGATGAATCGCGCGGTCTGCCAAAAGGTTCACGCAAGAAAGGTCTGGATAAAGACACGCTGGGTTTGGGTGATTGTATCGACTGTACCATCTGTGTGCAGGTTTGTCCGACAGGTATTGATATTCGTGATGGGTTGCAATACCAGTGTATCGGTTGTGCGGCCTGTATTGATGCCTGTGATGATGTGATGGATAAAATGGGTTATGAGCGAGGCCTGATTCGTTATACAACAGAGAACTCTCTAAATGGGAGCGTGACGCATGTTTTACGCCCACGGGTCATTATCTATGCGATTATTCTTTCTGCTATGACCTTTGGTGCCTTTTACTCCATTTTTGAGCGCAAACCGATAGCCTTGGATGTTATACGTGATCGCAACACCCTGTTTCGAGAAACCAATGCGGGTTTAATTGAAAATGTCTATATATTAAAAATAATGAACATGGACAATAAGCCACACGATTATCGATTATCGGTCGCTGGGCCGAATAACCCTATTCTGAAAAAGGATGTTAAGGTAGTGCATGTTGCTAGCGGTAAAGTGCTGGATCTTCCTGTCCGAGTGCAGGTTGATGAGGATAATATTAAAACCCGTAGCACGCAGATAGAATTTAAAGCCTCTGCGATAGGTGATCCAGGAAAATTAACGGTAACACAAAAAGCCCGGTTTCTCGGGCCTATTGATCAATAACGCATTTTCTGTAAAGAATAAAAAACGATTATGAATAGTCTAACAATGAATCAAACTAAACCCTGGTATCGTCTTCCACTGGTGTGGATGCTGATACTTATCCCTTTCTCCGCCGTTGTTTCGGGTGTGATTATACTGTGGTTTGCCATCGACACCAATGATGGATTGGTGGTTGATGATTATTATCAGGAGGGGTTGGCGATTAACCAGGTCATCGAAAGGGATGATGCCGCAACACGCTTGCATATCGAGGCCAAACTGGAATATAACAATGCAACCCGTGTGGTAAAGCTAACTTTTAATAAAGGCTTGCTGAAGAGTTATCCAGCGACGATACAGTTGCACATTAAACATGCGACACTGGCTAAAAAAGATCATAAGGCCGTTTTACAACGTGGTATCAGCAGCGCAACTTCTGGAAAATACCAGGGTATATTGTCAAGGCCATTAATCAATGGTTACTGGTATTTTCAAATCAGCAACAACCGGATTCATTATACTGAAAGCACGGGCAATAAAGCCAATAAAAGAGTGGCGGCTAAAAAGGATCATAATAACTGGCGTCTAACCAAACGCTTTAAAGTAACTCAGGCGTTTAGTTTTATGTTGAAACCGTTGCCAAAAACAGCGGCGACACCTTAACCCGCAACCTGCGGATTATTTAATCACTCCTCGGGTTCAGCCGCTTTCCACATGTGTGTTGCCCGTGTTGCCTAATCGTTGGCGAAGTGGGTTTGTTCATTCTACACGGTGTAATAATTTGTGACTTAATGGCGAAAATGGCGCATGCCGGTAAAGACCATAGCCATACCATGTTCGTTTGCAGCGGCAATTACTTCGTTATCGCGCATTGATCCACCCGGTTGGATAACAGCAACAATACCGGCATCGTGGGCAGCATCAATGCCGTCTCGAAACGGGAAAAAAGCATCGGATGCCATCACTGAACCGGGTACTTTAAGGTTCGCATATTCTGCTTTAATGCCAGCAATACGCGCACTATTGATGCGACTCATTTGTCCAGCACCGATCCCAATGGTTGTGTCGTCCCGGCCATAGACAATGGCATTGGATTTAACAAATTTGGCAATTTTCCAGCTAAATAGTAGATCGTTCATCTGTTGTTGATCAGGTTGGTGTTCGGTGACAACGTTTAGTTTGTTATAAAGCAGCAGGTCAGCATCCTGTACCAGTAGACCGCCATTAACCCGCTTAAAATCAATCCGCTGATTGTCAGGCTTCCATTGGCCACATTTAAGTAATCGAATGTTTTTCTTTTCTGCAACGGTGTCTATGGCGGTTTGGCTTATTGATGGTGCGATGATCACTTCGACAAACTGGCGCTGAATAATGGCCTTTGCGGTTGCTCCGTCCAGTTCACGATTAAAGGCGATGATACCGCCAAATGCCGATTCAGGGTCAGTGCTATACGCTGCATCATAGGCCTCCATGATTGAACCACGGACGGAAACGCCACAGGGATTAGCGTGTTTGACAATAACACAGGCGGGCTCGTCAAACTGTTTAACGCACTCCAGTGCGGCATCTGTATCGCCAATATTATTGTAAGAAAGTGCTTTTCCCTGAATTTGTTGTGCAGTGGCGATGCAGGCTTCAGCAGGATTTTTTTCCGTGTAAAAGGCAGCATTCTGGTGCGGATTCTCACCATAACGCATTTCCTGCGTTTTATTGAATTGCAGGTTAATGGTACGCGGGAACGTATCTTTGCTGCCATCAGTATGCAGGCGGCCAAGGTAGTTGGCAATCATGCCATCGTAGGCAGCGGTGTGCTCGAAAGCTTTAACGGCAAGGTCGAAACGTGTTGCGTTGCTCACACAGCCATTATTTTTGGACAGATCATGTAGCACTTTTTTATAGTCGTCTGGATCAACGACAACACTGACATAGGCATGATTCTTGGCACTGGCCCGTACCATCGCGGGGCCGCCAATGTCGATATTTTCAATGGCATCATCAAAACTGCAATCTTGTTTAGCAATAGTGGCTTCGAATGGGTATAAATTAACGACCACTAAATCGATAGGTGCGATATCGTTATCTTTCATGACGGACTCATCTGTGCCTCGACGCCCCAAAATACCACCATGAATTTTAGGATGCAGAGTTTTGACCCGACCATCCATAATTTCCGGGAATCCGGTATGCCTGGAAACTTCAAGTACCGGAATAAAATTATCGAGTAATGTTTTTGCAGTGCCACCAGTTGAAAGTATTTCTATGCCCTGCTCATGCAGCGTTCTGGCAAATTCTATGATGCCGGTTTTGTCAGATACACTGATGAGTGCGCGGCGTATGGGATACGATTGGGAATCTGTCATGATTTTGCCTTTGGTGTTATTGACCTAAATATCGGAAAGGCGGAAATTATAGCCGATTGTGCTGCTGAATGAAAAATGCACGCGCATCCAGGCGGATAAAATTAAGGCTGATTTAAGTGGCCGAGGCCTATTTGTGCAGGTTATAGCTGCGTAATTTTTTACGCAGCGTGCCACGATTTAAGCCAAGAAATGCTGCCGCCTTGGACTGGTTGCCCTTGGTATGTTCGAGAATTGCTTCGAACAGGGGGCGTTCGATCTGTTTTAATACCAAATCGTACATATTAGTGGGTTGGGCATCTTCCAGCTCATAGAGATAACGACGAATGGAGTGTTTGACTGCGTGGCTCAGTTGGGAAATCTCTTCGTGATGTGGGTTATTAAGCTGGTCGTTAAGGTCGTGAATATTTTGTGCGTTCATGCGGCTTCTTATTATCTGGTTTTATAGTTAGATTTATTTTTTGAAATAAAATGATTAGTGGTAAAAAAATTAGTGACAAGTTCCAGCTGTGTGCCGCTGTCTTCTATTACATTTATCCGTTTTTTGAAGGCATCAGCCTGAGCCTGGTTTTTACAGTACCATGCTATATGTTTGCGAGCAATTCTTACGCCAGCCTGTTCGCCGTAAAAAGTATATAAGTTTTTAAGGTGTTTTAGCAATATAAAAAGAATTTCTTTACTTTCGGGAGGAGCGATCAGGTTGCCGTGGTCAAGATAATGTCGGATTTCACGAAAAATCCACGGGTTGCCCTGTGCCGCACGACCAATCATTAAGGCATCGGCATTGGTATAATCAAGCACCTGCCTGGCCTTTTCCGCGTTGCTTATATCACCATTAGCAATCACTGGAATTGAGATGGAAGCCTTAACTTCGGCAATGGTGTCATATTCTGCGTCACCTCGGTAGGCGCAATGGCGGGTGCGTCCATGAATGGTGAGCGCTGCTACGCCATTATCTTCAGCAATTTTTGCAATGGTTAAAGCATTGCGGTTACTTTTGTCCCAACCGGTACGAATTTTCAGGGTAACGGGTAAATTGACTGCATTTACCACTGCTTTAAGAATGGCGGCAACTCGTGATTCGGTTTTCATCAATGCGGCACCGGCCATCACATGGCAGACTTTCTTTGCTGGACAGCCCATGTTGATATCGATAATCTGTGCACCATGCTTAGCGTTAAAAATTGCAGCTGCGGCCATCTGTTTGGGTTCTGTTCCCGCTATTTGTACACTGCGTAGACCCGGCTCGCCATCATGGTTAAGACGCAGCCGGGTTTTTTTCGTGTGCCACAGGTGTTGCTGCGTGGTCACCATTTCTGACACGCAAAAACTGGCACCAAGTTGGTGACACAGGGTGCGAAATGGGCGGTCTGTGACACCGGCCATTGGTGCGAGAATTAGAGGCGTGCTGAACTGGTTGGAACCTATCTTCATGGGGCGTTATTTTGACAGGTTTTAGCTCAGAGTTATATGCGTAAATACTTTGGTGAGCAGTATAAAGTGTGCTACAGCGGTTAGAGGAAACTAAATTCGTAGGTCATTGCCTGTTTACCTGGGTCCTTAATCGCCAGTGTGAAGCTCACTGGTTGACCTGGGGTGAGTAACTGATGCAGGTTTTGGCTGGTGGGCAAATACTCTTTTGGGGTGAATCGGCGGGCAGCAACAATACGGCCACGAATATTTGAGAAATCGACTTGCATATCCGGGTAGGGCTGGGCATAACTGGCATGATTTACCAGCGTAACAGCGATGGTTAAAGCCTGTTTCCGATTCGGCTGGTTATAGATGTTTCTCCTCAATAATTCAATTTGTGCTGGGTTGCGCAGGTTCGCCCACGCACAATTAACGTGTTTACAGACCTGTTTGATCCAGGGTTGTGCTTCGGGTAATTGTGCTAGCTGATTACGATTGAACCAAACATATTCAACAATCAAAGTGAAGCCGAGAAACAGAATGGCCAGACTCCATAATAGGCTGCCAATTACTGTGGGTGAATGGCGCTGGTTATTACGGTATTTGTCGGGGATGACTGAATTTGCCGAAAAATTTGAGTCGTCGCTTTCCTCCAGTTGAAACAGATCAAACTCAGTCTCAGCTTTGTCCGCATTCACTTCATGCTCAGAAATGGTGCGGTTTTCATCGGCGGTGATTTCTTTTTGTCCGTTTTCTGCATGGGTATCGCTAGCTGCCTCGAAAGCGGAGTCGGTAGAGTTTTTAGTAAGAGCTTTGTCTGTTGTGTTATTGCTGGCATCCTCTTTGAGGGCATTGAAAACTTCATCGCAGACGCCGCAACGCACCAGACCTTCGGCAATGTGAAGCTGATCTTTATTAAGCCGAAATTGGGTTTTGCAGTGTGGGCACTGGGTTTGCATCAAGTGACTTTACACTATTTTCTGTTTTTTGGGGACCGGCTCGTTAGCAGGGGATATTTGATCCTGATCTGTAAGGACTAAAAGGGATTGATGCTAAATTGGACCTGTTTTTTTTACCGACAAATACCGTGCAATAAAACCCAGTCTCCGTCAATTATGGCTTTATCCATATTGAAATACGTGAGGTAAACTTGCCGAACATTCTCGGCTTGTTCATGAAGAATGCCTGATAAAATAATATCGCCGCCGGTACGACAGTGGCTTGCCAGTTGTGGTGCAAGCTGGATGAGCGGGCCACTGAGTATATTGGCAATAACAATGTCGTATAGTGCGTTAGTGTGTTGTGCATTATATTCATCAGGTAGGTAAATCGAGGTATTTTCCCCAACCTGATTGGCATGGGCATTGGATAGCGTGGCCTGTAATGCCTGTGGGTCAAGATCGACGCAATCGGCATTGGTTAGACCTAATAACCTGGCGGCAATCGCGAGAATACCAGAGCCACAGCCAAAATCGAGCAGCGAGTGTTGCTGCTGAATATTGGCGTCCAGCCAGCGCAGGCATAAGGCGGTAGTCGGGTGTGTGCCAGTACCAAAAGCCAGACCGGGATCAAGCCGTAAATTTACTGCATTTTTATCGGGCGGTTGCTGATGCCAGGGGCAGACCCAGAGCCGCTTACCAAACTGCATGGGTTGGTAATGATCCATCCATGCGCGTGTCCAGTTCCGGTCGGCAAGAATTTCGTGTTCAATGTTGATTTCTACTGGTGGTAAACCGGCGGTTAAATTTAGCGGTGAATCCGTCTGTAAGCAGCTCAGTATTGCACGCTTGGTTTCACCGGTGTTAATGTTGGCAGGAAATAAACCAGTGACCACGGCTTTATCCCATACTGGTGTCTGGCCGAGTTCAGGTTCCAGTATAGGCTGGTCAGCGGCATCACGAAGAGTGACAGTCTGTGCGCCATGAGCAAACAGACAGTCCTCGACAGATTCGGTGAATGTGTTTGTGGCCGTAACTGATATTTGTATCCAGTCCATAATTTAATTGCTGGGTTGCTCTAATTGCGCGATTAGTCTGTTGGGGCTATTATCTATGTAATGTTATCGACACAAGCTATCTGTGTGGTTGCGTTTGAGTTTAACATTATTACTGAAACGGATGAAAAGGATACTTACTTATTCAAGACCGTTAGCCGCAGGGATGCGGGTGTCGAGCCTACACGGATGTATTGACAGCGTGTCTTAATAATAAGTGTCCTTTTCATCCGTCCTGTTAGTTAAATGTGCAGGCGAACTGGAATGTTAATTATGGTCGCTAGATTTTAATTTCAAAATATTGAATTAATGATTTGTTGTGAGTGAGTGGTATGGATCAGGATAATTTTGAAACAGCATTAAACAGAATGAGGGCGAAAGATTATTTTGCTGCCAGCCGTGCGTTTGAAAAAATATCGGGGGTAATGGGTGAGCAGGACGGGCAATATAATTTAATTATTTCGTACCTGGGTCTGGCTCAGGTATTTACTGGCAATACAGAAGGTTTGCTGTTATGTCGTGATGCCGCCAGTAGTGAAACACTTGATGGTGATGTGTTTCTGAATCTTGCTGCTGCGGAATGGGAATCGTCGAATCGAAAGCGCACGATTGATGCCATTAAGCGAGGAGTAAAAATTGATGGTGGCAATAAAAGACTGGATTATGCCAGCACAAAGCTTGGTTGTCGTAAACGCTGCTGTTTTAATTTTCTGCCGCGTGCCCATCATTTAAACCGCTTATTTGGGCACTTATTGCGTCGATCTCATGAAGACTTAACGGCATATCATCTGCTCTTTCCATAAAGCAGAATAAAAACAGTGCCCCGTGTTATAGTATGTGTTGGAGTTGGCTAGGTGATCGCGCTAACCCTGTTTCCAGGGTTGGGGAGGAAAGTCCGGGCTCCATAGGACAGAGCGCCAGGTAACGCCTGGGAGGTGAAAGCTTACGGAAAGTGCCGCAGAAAATATACCGCCGATTGGTTTTAGTATTAATCGGTAAGGGTGAAATGGTGTGGTAAGAGCACACCGCGTGGCTGGTAACAGGCATGGCAAGGTAAACCCCGCTCGGAGCAAGACCAAATAGGGGGGCATTATGCGTGGTCCGCGCTGCCCTCGGGTAGGTTGCTTGAGGTGCATGGTGACATGTTCCCAGATGAATGATCACCCTCGACAGAACCCGGCTTATCGGCCAACTCCTTTTTAAATAATCGTCAGCAGTTATCGGCAGGCAGTCACAATGTCTGCCAACTGTGTGGTTCCTTCAGATAGATCTCCAACTTAAAGTAAATTATTGGTTTTGATTATCAAGCTGATGATTTAAAAACATATCTTATATAAGCCCTTTCTGTTTCCCTTAAATGATGGCTAAGTTGCTGTCAGAGTTACACTTTTTAATGTTTGTTCGCATAAAAATGCTTGACATTGAGGTGTCGAACTACCTATAGTGTCGCTATGTGGTAAAAAGTGGTAAAAAGTGGGATTTTCTGGATTCAGGGTTGACTACACATAATAATAAAATGAATTTTCGTGGGATAAACAATGTGGCGGTGGACGCAAAAGGCAGAATGGCAATGCCGGCGCGTTATCGTGAGCGTCTGCTTGAAAGTTGCGGTGGTCACCTGATTGTTACGGTTGATCGCGATCATTGTTTGCTTGTCTACCCACTCCCTGAATGGGAAATTATTGAAAATAAATTAATCGAACTGCCTAGTCTAAACAAGCAGGCGCGGCTGTTGCAGCGTTTGTACATTGGTTACGCGACCGAGCTTGAAATGGATGCGCAGGGTCGAATTCTACTTCCTGTTATGTTACGTGAGTATGCGAATCTGGGGAAGAAGACAGTTTTAATTGGTCAGGGTAAAAAGTTTGAAATTTGGGATGAACTGGTCTGGACTGAAAGTCAGGCCGACTGGGTGGCCGCTGTTCAGGCTGATAGTGATGAGTTACCGTCGGCGCTTGAAAACCTGTCACTGTAGAAAATGGGTAACTATGTACATCAGCCGGTGCTTCTCAAAGAGTCACTGTCAGCGCTAAATATTTGTCCTGATGGGGTTTATATTGATGCTACGTTTGGTCGTGGTGGGCATAGCCGAATTCTGCTTAAACAATTAAATGAAACGGGTCGTCTGCTAGGGTTTGATCAGGATCCAGAAGCGATTACTTATGGCGAACAGCATTTTGCTGATGAGCCGCGACTGATACTTGAACACTGTAACTTCAATCAGGTAAAACGCGTGATTGAGAAACACAAGCTGGTAGGAAAAGTAAACGGCATTCTGATGGATCTGGGGGTGTCATCACCACAGCTGGATAACGCCAGTCGCGGGTTTAGTTTTGTGCGCTCTGGCCCGCTGGATATGCGCATGGATACTAGCTGTGGTGAATCGGCTATGCAATGGTTAGCGCGTGTTGAGCTAACGGATTTGAGAAATGTACTCAAGTGGTATGGTGAAGAACGCTTTGCAAAGCGTATTGCAACGGCCATTGTTGATGCGCGGAATGAGCAGGTTATTTCAACCACCGGCGAACTTGCGCAAATAGTAACGGACGCGATTCCGGTAAAAGAAAAATATAAGCACCCAGCAACACGTAGTTTTCAGGCGATTCGGATTTTTATTAACCAGGAGCTAAAGGTGCTGGAAGAGGGGCTTGATGGTGCTATCTCAATTCTTGCTGATGGTGGTCGCCTGGCGGTAATCAGTTTTCATTCGTTGGAAGATCGCATTGTAAAACGGTTTATGCGGAATAAATCGACGCGACCCAGATTACCAGCAGGTTTGCCTGTTATGGATGCAGATATTGAAATCCCGTTTCGATTAGTGGGTAAGCCTATCGTAGCGGGTGAACTGGAGTTGGTGAGTAATAAGCGAGCAAGAAGTGCACGTTTGCGCGTGCTAGAGAAGAAGAAATGAGTGCGCGACAGCGAATGCTCATTGTGCTGATATTGTTGTACGTGATGGTAATGGCATCTGCATTACTGCTGGTTTATAGCAGGCATCAGTCACGAAAACTCTTTGTTGAATTGCAGCAATTGAATCATAGAATTGGCGCATTAAATACAGAATGGAGCCAGTTACAACTAGAGCAGAGTGCCTGGTCGAGACATGGACGGATAGAAGGGAAAGCCCGCAAGGAACTGTCGATGATTATGCCTCGATCAGATAAAGTGATTTATGTGAGGTTGCAATAAAAAAACGCAATGAAGCAGAAAAAAAAAGTACAAAAATCTGCGCGTAAGCTAGTTGTTCGCCAAAGGACAGTTCGGTCGAAGGATAAAAATATACCGATGCCCTGGCGTCGGTTATCGGTATTATTGGTGTTTGTTGTACTGGTTCTGGTGCTTGCGGGGAAAGCGCTGGACATGCAGGTATTGCATAGTGGATTTTATGAGCAGCAAGGCAAAGCTCGTCAGGTTCGTACGGTTACAATTGCGGCACACCGAGGTGATATTGTTGACAGAAATGGACAGCCATTGGCGATTAGTGCCCCAGTTAAAAGTATCTGGATTAACCCAGGTGAAGTGCAGAAAGATGTTGGTGAATTAATGCCTCTGGCAAAGCTGCTGTCGCTCAATATGAAAAAACTACGGATTAAAATTAAACGTAATGCAAAACGTGAATTTATGTACTTAAAGCGACAGGTACCACCTAATCTGGCAGCGAAGGTAATGGCATTATCTATTCCTGGTGTTGCTACAGGAAATGAATACCGTCGTTATTACCCCAGTGGTGAGGTGACTGCGCATGTTCTTGGTTTTGTTGATATTGATAATAACGGACAGGAAGGTATTGAGCTAGCTTATAATAAATACTTAAAAGGAGTGCCGGGAAAAAAGCGCGTGATACGTGACCGTCTGGGTCGAGTGTTTGATGATATTGAGAGAATTAGCCCGGTGAAACCGGGTCAGTCCATTCATCTTAGCATTGATAAGCGGTTACAGTATCTGACTTATCGAACATTAAAAGCAGCAGTGATAAAAAATAATGCAGTGGCAGGTTCTGCAGTAATTCTGGATGTAAAAACAGGTGAGATACTGGCGATGGCAAACCAGCCATCATTTAACCCGAATGATAGAGATCAGCTAATACCACAAGCAACACGAAATCGTGCAGTGACGGATGTTTTTGAACCGGGTTCTACTATGAAACCAATTAGTATTGCTGCGGCGTTAGAAAGTGGTCGCTGGAAACCTTCTGACAAAATAGAAACTGCACCTGGTTATATGAAAGTAGACGGAAATATGATTCGTGATGAAAGAAATTATGGTGAGCTGAGTATGGGCGAGGTGATAGAAAAATCCAGCAATGTTGGTATTAGCAAAATTGTTCTGTCTCTGGATGAGGAGACACAATGGGATATGTATCGAAAGATAGGGTTTGGTGTGTCAACGGGTAGTGGCTTCCCTGGTGAGGCAAGCGGTAGACTTTCTTTAACCGCAATGAATAATGATTTTACTCGCGCAACGATGGCCTATGGTTATGGTATTTCTGTTACGCCTTTACAGCTGGCACGAGCATACGCTGCTATAGCCAGTAATGGTATCTTGCGCCCAGTGAGTTTTTTGCATAAAAACCATCCAGTAGCTGTGGCTGGTCGGCGTGTTATGTCAGCTAAAACGGCACGAGAAGTACGCAAAATGATGCAACTTGTTGTAAGTGATAAAGGTACTGGTAAGCGTGCGCGTGTGGCGAACTATTCGGTTGCAGGAAAAACCGGAACGGTGCATAAATTTATTAAAGGTGGTTACGCGAAAGATCACTATATATCAATTTTTGCGGGCATGATACCAGCAAATAAGCCAGATCTTGTGATGGTAGTCGTGATTGATGATCCACGTAATGGTGAATATTTCGGTGGTCTAGTTGCGGCACCAGTATTTAGCAAAGTAATGACAGGCGCAGTGCGTTTACTCGATATTTCTCCAGATAAAATAGCAAAAAAACAGTTATTATTTGCTCAAAAACACAGACCACTTAACCCTGCAACACAATCTTTAAATCATCAATATGATAAAAAAATTATCAGCGGGCAGGTGTAATATTATGCAGGCATCAATGTTACTGGATTTTTTACTTGAGGGTTTTATTGATGATTCCCTAATTGAACAATGTAGAAATATTGAAGTCAATGCCCTGGTTCAAGATAGCCGGAAGATAAAAAAGGGTGATTTATTTATCGCGCACCAGGGTTTCAATACGCATGGTCTGCTGTATGCACAGGATGCCGTTTCGAAAGGAGCGAGCATAGTTTTATGGGATGGTGATATTGTCAATCGTGATGAGATTCTGGATTCTATTTCTAATAAAGTTTTATGTATTCATTGCGCTAATTTGAAACAAAAGGTTGGCGAGATTGCTTCACGATTTTATGGGCAGCCTTCCTTGTCGCTAGATATGATTGGTGTAACAGGTACGGATGGTAAAACCACTATTTCACATTTTATTGCACAATGTCTGGATGCCTATGATGTGCATTGTGGTATTTTAGGTACGCTTGGAAACGGTTTTATTAATGATTTGCATCCGACAGGATTGACCACGGTTGATGCTTTGCAAGTTCAAAAAACATTGTATGACATTCAACAGGCCGGTGCTAGACATGCAGTGATGGAAGTATCTTCTCATGGGTTAGAACAAGGCCGTGTAAATGGCGTTGCCTTTACAACTGCGGTGTTCAGCAATCTGGCTTCTGATCATATGGATTACCATAAATCAATGGCTAATTATGTTGAGGCTAAACGTAAATTATTTTATACGCCGGGTTTGAAAGCGGCGGTTATTAATCTGGATGATAAATATGGTCGAGAGCTGGCAAAAGAATGTCGTCAGCATGTTTGTGTCTGGGGCTACAGTATACAGGATAATACCAGGCCACTTGCCCAATATGCTGATTACCTTGTTCATACAACACAGATAAAACCCTATGAGACTGGTTTTTACCTTACCGTACAAACACCAAAAGGTGAGGGCCATATTGATGTGCCGGTACTTGGTCGCTTTAATGTATCAAATGCACTGGCAGTGCTAGCAACACTTTTAGTTACGCAGTCCAGTTTTGATGATGCCGTAAAAAGTCTGCGGAATATTTACCCTGTTGATGGTCGTGTAGAAGTAATTGCAGAAGAGAATAAGCCTGTTGTGGTGGTTGATTATGCGCATACAGAACAAGGATTGTCAGCCGTATGCCAGTCTATTCGTGACCATTTTAAAGGTGATTTGTGGTGTTTGTTTGGTTGTGGTGGAGATCGTGATCGCAGTAAGCGACCTTTAATGGCAAAAGTTGCTGAAGAATATGCGGATAAAATTATTGTCACAACAGATAATCCACGGCATGAAAATGCACAGCACATTATTGATGAAGTGATGGCCGGTTTTGAAAACAGGGAGAATGTTGAACAGATTATTGATCGACGCCATGCTATAGAAATTGCTATTACAAATGCAAAATCTGGTGATGTGGTTTTATTAGCGGGCAAAGGTCATGAAACCAGTCAAGTAGTAGGTGATGTGCATATTGCATTTGATGATCGTCGGGTCGCGCGCGAGTTTCTTGCAGCAAGAGAAGATGAGGTGGTGGTGTGATGATGCTTTCACAGGCGGCCACAGTATTAAATGCAAAAGTTCGTGGTGTCGACGTATTGTTTACTGCCATTTCAAAAGATACGCGTAGTATTGCTAATGGCGATCTATATGTTGCCATAAAAGGCGACCATTTTGATGGCCATCTTTTTATGAAACAGGCAGAAATGTCAGGTGCAGCCGCCGCACTCGTAAGTGATTGGCAGAAAACGGAATTATCACAGCTGTGTGTTGCAGATACTCGGCTTGCACTGGGGAAATTGGCTGCATACTGGGTACAGAAGTGGCATCAACCAGTACAACAGAAACTTATTGGTATTACAGGCAGTAATGGTAAAACCACAGTTAAAGAAATGTGCCGTAATATTTTTGCACAAGCTGCCGGTGATGAAAGTGTGCTCTCAACACAAGGGAATTTTAACAATAATATTGGACTGCCATTAACCTTGCTGGGCTTACGTAAAAATCATCGGTATGCAGTAATAGAGATGGGTGCAAATCATGTTGGCGAAATTGATTATCTAACGGAAATCGCTCGACCTGATATAGCTGTTATCACTAATGCTAACCCAGCGCATTTGCTAGGTTTTGGTTCAATTGAAAATATTGCAGATGCCAAAGCTGAAATTTTTAATGGCTTATCTGCACAAGGTGTAGCGATTATCAATGATGATGATGCGTTTTCAGAGAAATGGATTGAACAGGCCACAGGAAAAACACAGGTGTTATTTTCAATGGAAAATAATAAGGTGGATGTTTTTGCCCGCCAGAAAAGAGCCGGTGTCTATGAGGTGAAAACGCCGCAAGGCACAGCAGAATTCCAGTTATTGATACCAGGTAGACATAATGTGATGAATGCACTGGCAGCAACAGCCGCAGCCAGTGTGGCGGGTATTGATTTAGATGTCATCGTTGAGAGCTTGAATACATTTAGAAATATTCGTGGACGTTTAACTGTTACCGAGATGAATAATGGTAGCAAAGTTATTGATGACAGCTATAACGCTAACCCTGTATCGGTATGTGCGGCTATTGATGTGCTTGCAGAGCAGTCAGGTAAAAAAATACTCATCCTGGGTGATATGGCAGAGCTTGGTAATAATGCATTAAAGTTGCATGCAGAAGCTGGCATATATGCAAAACGGGCAGGTATTGATGTTCTATATACAATTGGAGAACAGAGCCTTTATACAGCACAGGCATTTGGTGAAAATGCCGAACATTTCGCCACAAAAAAAATGTTATTAAAAAAAGTACTGAGCGATTTAAGTGGTAAAGAAGTCATTTTAATTAAAGGCTCACGTAGTGCTGCTATGGAAGAAGTTTTAGCTGGCATCCTGATGCATAAAAATAATCAGAGGATAAACTAATGTTATTAACATTAGCAGAATATCTTGAGCATTATGAAAGCGGGTTTTCCGTTTTCCATTATATTACTTTGCGGGCTATTTTTGGTGCAATTACGGCACTGGTTTTATCCTTGATGGTCGGGCCGGTAATGATTCGTAAATTATCCAGTTATAACGTTGGTCAACAGATCCGAGATGATGGTCCACAATCACACCTTGTAAAATCAGGAACACCTACGATGGGAGGCGCATTAATTCTGGTTTCAATTTCAATAAGCACCCTGCTGTGGAGTGACCTAAGTAATATTAAAGTTTGGGTGGTCTTGGGGGTGACGCTTTTATTTGGCTTAATTGGTGGTATCGATGATTATAAAAAACTGGTTTATGGTAATGCAAAAGGCCTGTCTGCTAAAGCCAAATATTTTTGGCAAACCGTGTTTGGTTTACTAGCAGCTTATATCATTTATGCAAATGCAAAAACGCCGATAGAAACCACGCTTATTTTTCCCTTTCTAAAAGATGTATATCTACCTATGGGCGTTTTTTTTATTCCATTCGCGTACCTGGTTATTGTCGGTGCGAGTAACGCTGTAAATCTGACCGATGGTCTGGATGGTCTAGCTATTATGCCAACCGTTATGGTTGCTGCTGCGCTGGGTATATTTGCTTATGTAACCGGTCATACTACGTTTGCCAATTATCTGGGTATTCCCTATGTTGCTGGTGTTGGTGAGTTAACCATATTTTGTGGCACTATGGTTGGGGCAGGTTTGGGCTTTCTCTGGTTCAATACCTATCCAGCACAGGTGTTTATGGGAGATGTTGGTGCGTTAGCACTGGGTGCGGCACTTGGTGTTGTTGCTGTGTATGCTCGACAGGAACTTATATTGATGATTATGGGTGGTGTATTTGTAATGGAAACTTTTTCTGTAATTATGCAGGTAGCTTCATTCAAACTAACGGGTAAGCGTATTTTTAGAATGGCACCAATTCACCATCATTTTGAATTAAAAGGCTGGCCTGAACCGAGAGTGATTGTTCGTTTCTGGATCATTACTGTGGTATTGGTACTGATCGGGCTGGCATCGCTAAAGATTCGGTAAGCAGAGTTATGAACGCAATAAAAATCATGACAGAAAGAAATAAACAATCAGCATATACCCTGGTTGTGGGGCTAGGTAAAACGGGTTTATCGGTAGTACGTTATTTGAATTCACTGGGTGAAAATATTGTGGTGGCGGATAGTTGTGATACCCCACTGGGGTTAAAGGTTTTAAAACACGATTATCCTGAGGTAAAAATTTATACAGGTCAATTTAATAAAAAATTATTTCTGCAGGCGCGCCGGATTATTGTTAGTCCCGGTGTGCCTCTGGCAACATCGGTGTTGCGGCAGGCTAAAGATGAAGGGATTGAGATTTGTGGTGACATTGATTTATTCGCGCATGAAGTCGTAGCGCCTGTGCTGGGCATTACTGGTTCAAATGGTAAAAGTACGGTTACCAGTCTGGTAACAAAAATGGCGATTGATGCAGGCATTAATGCCGCTGCAGGCGGTAATATAGGTTTACCCGTGTTGGATTTATTGAATGAAGGCTCAGATGACGAAGAGAATAAGACGGCATTATATGTGCTTGAGCTGTCAAGTTTTCAACTTGAAACATTAAATTATTTACCAATAAAAGCAGCTGTGGTGTTAAATATCAGTGCAGATCACCTGGATCGCTATGAAAACCTGGCCGCTTATGCATACAGTAAGCAGTTGATTTACGATAACTCAGAGATATGGGTGATTAATGTGGATGATGTGCTTGCATCACCGGTGCCGGCAGTGAACAAAAAAACGATTGAATTCACTTTAAATAAACCTGCAGTTAACCAGTTTGGTATTGCTAAAACAGAGAATAAAGTACATATTTTTTATGGCGAAAAAGCCTTAATAAGTGTGCAGGATGTCAAACTCAAGGGTAAGCATAATTTACAGAATATACTAGCAGCGCTCGCCTTGGGCACAGCCATTGACTTACCACTGGACTCTATGTTGGCGACATTAAAAAGTTTTCCTGGGTTACCACATCGCACCCAATGGGTGGCAGAATTAAATGGTGTTAACTGGATTAATGACTCCAAGGCAACCAATGTAGGTGCTGCAATCGCAGCAATAAAAGGACTGCCTGGAAAACAGATATTAATTGCTGGTGGTGAATCAAAAGATGCTGATTTTAGTGAACTTGCAAGCGTAATTACGCAGCATTGTCGCGCGGTAATTTTATTGGGTAAAGATGCAGCATTAATTGAACAGGCTATTCAAATAGCGCAACCTGATACAACGGTTGTTGTAAAGCGTGTTATCGATATGCGTGCAGCAATCTATTTTGCAAATGAACACGCTTTGTCGGGAGATAATATTATATTGGCACCTGCCTGTGCCAGTTTTGATATGTTTGAAAATTTTGAGCATCGTGGTGAGGTTTTTATACAGGAAGTCAAACAGATAATAGAAGAAATACGGTCATGAGTATTGCTGCCGTTATGTTTAAGCAGTTTCAACCACTGTGCCGCTTACAGCATTATGATTTAAGCGATATCGACATGATTTTATTGGTAGCGTCAATTGCATTACTGAGCCTCGGTATTGTTATGGTTGCATCATCATCAACCAGTGTTGCAGACAGAAATTTCTCTAACCCATTTTATTACCTTGACCGCCAGATGGTTTTTGTTGTGATGGGTGTTGTAGCCGCATTAACTGTGTTTAATATACGTTTGGTGCAATGGGAGAAATCAGGTGTAGCATTATTAATTTTTGCACTTTTTCTATTACTGCTAGTTTTAATTCCCGGGGTTGGTAAAAGTGTGAATGGTAGTACGCGTTGGTTACCATTCGGGTTCTTTAATTTACAGATTTCGGAACTGGTTAAACTTTTTCTTATTGTATATGTGGCAGGGTATCTGGTACGGCATGGAGAGTCGGTTCGAACCACAATGTGGGGATTTTTAAAACCGATGCTAATGGTTGGGTTGACGGGTTTGCTATTATTAATCGAACCTGATTTTGGTACTACCGTTGTGCTTATGGGCACTGTGCTGGGTATGACCTACTTATGTGGCGCACGTTTCAGGCAGTTTTTTTCATTTGTTACCCTGTTTGGTATTGCCGCTTTGCTGTTGATCATCACATCCCCTTATCGCATGCAGCGGCTGGTGTCATTTGCCAATCCCTGGGCAGACCCTTTCGCTAGCGGCTTCCAGCTAACGCAGTCACTCATTGCTATTGGTACCGGCGGCTGGTTTGGAGCCGGACTAGGCGGAAGTGTACAGAAGTTATTTTATCTACCTGAAGCGCATACAGATTTTCTATTTGCAGTCTTGTCAGAAGAGTTAGGCTTTGCTGGTGTAATACTGGTTATTAGTCTGTACACGGTTGTGTTTTTCCGGGCTTTTCGCATCGCATTGTTGGCTGAGCGTGCCGGCAATTTCTTTTCTGCTTATCTTGCTTATGGTATCGGTATCTGGCTGGCTATGCAGGCAGTGATTAATATGGGGGTAAACATGGGGTTGTTGCCAACAAAAGGGCTGACTTTACCACTGATGAGTTATGGTGGTAGCAGTCTGGTTGTTTGTTGTATTGCTATTGGTTTGCTTATGCGTATTCATTATGAAAATAACAGAACATCAAAACAGGGTAGAAATCGTTCGCGTAAACATAAAATAGCAGTGCAAAAAAAGCGGCGACAGGAGCAGCAGCATGCTTGATATACGTCCGGTTTTAATTATGGCTGGTGGTACTGGCGGACATGTTTTTCCAGCACTGGCAGTGGCTGATGAATTACGCCAACGTGGTGTTCCGGTTGTATGGCTGGGAACGCATGCGGGCATTGAAGCGAGACTGGTTCCTGAAGCAGGCTATCCGATTGAATGGTTGAGTATTACTGGTGTGCGCGGTAAAAAAATTATTCCTTTGTTGCTGGCACCATTAAAAATAACTCAGGCATGCTGGCAGGCATTATGTGTCATCCGTAGATGCAAACCCTGTGCAGTACTGGGTATGGGCGGTTTCGTTTCAGGTCCTGGTGGCTTGATGGCATGGTTAAGTCGTAAACCTTTATTAATTCATGAGCAGAACGCGATTCCTGGTTTAACCAATCGTTTACTGGCCAGATTAGCTGATAGTGTTTTACAGGCGTTTCCCGGTGCACTTGGTCACAAAGCTAAAACCCTGGGTAACCCTGTGAGGCGAAGTATTTGTGACTTACCGCCGCCAGAAGAGCGGTTACCTCAATGTCATGCAGCTTTGCATTTACTGGTTATTGGCGGCAGTCTTGGTGCGCTCAAACTGAACCAGTTAGTCCCACAGGCACTGGCAGGTATCGATGAAAAGATGCGCCCAGAGGTGTGGCATCAAACCGGTTTAAAACATGTTGATGTCACCAGTGAACAATATCGGCAAGGCGGCATCGAAGCACAGGTTGAGGCATTCATCGACAATATGGCAACGGCCTACGCCTGGGCCGATCTGGTGATCTGTCGCGCTGGTGCGATGACAGTATTTGAGCTTGCGGCAGCGGGCGTTGCCTCCATTCTGGTGCCATACCCGTATGCAGTTGATGACCATCAAACAGCCAATGCAATGTATTTACATCATGCTGGTGCTGCGATCATTAAACAACAGCAGGATATTGATAGTCACTGGCTGGCTAATACAGTAATCGATTTTACACAGCATCGTGAGCGGTTACTGCAGATGGCAAAAGCTGCACGTACGTTAGCGGTACCAGATTCTGCAAAAAGAATTTCTGCACTGTGTTTGAGTGCAGGAGGTATTCTCTAATGCAACAGATTATGCCAATGGACTCGATTATGCGGCGCATTCATAGAGTCCATTTTGTTGGTATCGGTGGTGCGGGAATGAGTGGAATTGCTGATGTGATGCACCATTTGGGTTATGAAATAAGTGGTTCGGACATTGCCAGAAATTCGGCCATTAAACATCTTGAAGATGAGGGGATAAAAATTTACTTATCTCATCGAGCAGAGAACATCGAAGATGTTGATGTGGTAGTTACATCAAGCGCAATTAATAACGATAATATTGAAGTAAAAACGGCGCAGAGTTTACGCATTCCAGTAGTCCCTCGTGCAGAAATGCTGGCTGAAATTATGCGATTTAGTCATGGTATTGCGGTTGCAGGTACACACGGTAAAACCACGGTTACATCTTTAATAGCAAGTGTTCTGGCTGAAGGTGGGCTTGATCCAACCTATGTTATTGGCGGTAAGCTAAATAGCTCGGCAAAACATGCGCGGTTAGGTAAAAGTAAATATCTTGTTGCCGAAGCGGATGAAAGCGACGCTTCTTTTCTGTACCTGCAACCGGTCATTGCAGTAGTAACCAATGTAGATGCCGATCATTTACCTACCTATGGCGGCGATTTCAATCGGTTGAAAAAAACGTTTGTTGAGTTTTTGCATCATTTACCTTTTTATGGTCTAGCCGTTGTATGCGTGGATGATGATGAAGTCAGGGGTTTGCTCAGCGAGATTAATCGCCCGGTCATTCGTTATGGTATTGAACAAGATGCAGATGTTTGTGCTTCAAATATAAAGTTTAAAGGGGCGCAGACAGCGTTTGATGTCATGTTACCTGAGAGTGATCACAGGTTATCCATTACATTGAATATGCCCGGACGACATAATGTTTTAAATGCACTGGCTGCAATTAGTGTGGCAAATGAGTTGGGTGTAAGTGGTGAGGCAATACAACGGGCGTTGGCCGAGTTTGCGGGTGTTGGTCGTCGTATGGATATGCACGGTGAAGTAACGCTGTCTGTTGCCGGAGTAGATGCCTGTATTCTGCTGTTGGACGATTATGCTCACCACCCAACGGAAATTGCAGCAACGCTGAATGCGGTCAGAAATGGTTGGCCTGATAAAAGACTGGTGGTGGTTTTTCAGCCACATCGTTATACCCGTACGCGTGATTTATTTGAGGATTTCACACAGATACTTGCCGATGCTGATGTACTGATTTTAGCTGAAGTTTATGCTGCAGGTGAAGATGTTATCGCTGGCGCAGATGGTCGAGCATTATGTGCAGCAATCCGCGCAAGAGGTAAAGTCAACCCAGTTTTTATTGAAGACATTAACTTGTTGCATGAAACATTAAAAACGATAATTCAGGAAGGTGATCTGGTTTTAACGATGGGTGCAGGAAGTATTGGTCGGGTTGCGTCAACATTGAAAGAAAAACTGCGGGCGGTAATATGATATGCCGGATGTTAGACAAATGACATTACCAATACCCGTTTGTAAGGTCATTGAACGTGAGCCGATGTCACGACATACCAGTTGGCGCACTGGTGGTGTAGCTGAGCATTATGCTGTGCCACAAACACTGGATGAGCTCAGACAGTTAATAATATCTTTGCCTGCTGACGAAAATATTGAATGGATGGGGTTAGGCAGTAATACATTGGTACGTGACGCTGGGTTTAACGGTACGCTAATAGCGACACAACATGTGATGAATGAAGTTCATTTTCTGGATAATCATACAGTCCATGTTGGTGCAGGTGTTGCAGATGCGAAACTGGCTCGCCTTTGTGCAAAAAAAGGGTTATACAATGCCGCATTTTTTGCTGGTATTCCAGGTTTGATTGGTGGAGCCCTGGCAATGAATGCAGGTGCATGGGGAGATGAGACCTGGTCCCATGTTGTTTCTGTTGAAACCATGAACCGACAAGGAAAGATTTGTCAGCGTAATAGCAGTGAGTTTGAAGTATCGTATCGTCATGTTGATAATTTAAATGGTGAATGGTTTGTTAGTGCCGTCATGCATTTTGCGCATAAAACAGACGATAAATTGATTGAAGAAAAGGATGTAACAAAGATTAAACAGTTGCTTGAAAAACGTGCGTATGCACAACCCACTGGCGTTGCCAGCTGCGGTTCAGTGTTTCGTAATCCAGTAGATAATTATGCTGCATATTTAATTGAAAATGCAGGTTTAAAAGGTCAACGTATAGGCGGAGCAGTGGTCTCTGATAAACATGCAAATTTTATTATTAATGATAAACAGGCCAGTGCAGAAAATATTGAATCATTAATTAAGTTGATACAGAAAAGAGTTAAACAGCAGTCAGGGATCCTGTTGCAGACAGAAGTAAAAATTATTGGGGAGCGTAGCTGGTGAATTCAACCATGCAAACAAGCTTCGGTAAAGTAGCTGTATTAATGGGTGGCGCGTCAGCGGAGCGTAAAATTTCATTACAAAGCGGTAATGCTGTGCTTACAGCATTACAGCATAACGGGGTAAATGCTTTTGGTATTGATGTTGATGACAGGATTGTAAAAAACCTGTCTGCAGGTAACTTTGAACGTGTATTTATTATGTTACATGGTCGCGGTGGTGAAGATGGCACCATACAGGGATTATTAGAAACGATGCATATTCCTTATACCGGTTCGGGTGTTATGGCATCGGCGCTGGCAATGGATAAATTACGAACTAAACAGATCTGGCAGGCAACAGGCCTGCCGACGCCAGCTCATTTTGTGCTGGATATAGAACGAGATTGCGAGCAGGCAATACAGTCCGTGGGTCTGCCGATGATTGTAAAGCCAGTATTAGAAGGATCCAGTATTGGGATGAGTAAAGTTGAGCGCCAGGACGAACTGATTCCCGCGTGGCAGAAAGCAAAGAAATGTGGTGGTGCAGTGATTGCTGAAAAATGGGTAGCGGGTAAAGAGTACACTGCTGCCATAATAGATGAGCAGATATTGCCGCTGATACAGTTGGAAACACCCCATAAATTTTATGATTATGACGCTAAATACGAAGCGAATGATACGCGATATATCTGTCCATGCGGTTTGAGTAACCATGAAGAAGAATTGCTTGCAAATTTAGTTAGAAAAGCATTTTTTTCTATTGGTGCAAACGGTTTCGGTCGTGTCGATTTTATTATAGATAGACAAAATCAGCCCTGGCTAATTGAAGTAAATACAGTACCGGGTATGACCAGTCATTCATTAGTGCCAATGGCAGCCAGGCAGGCAGGGATGTCTTTTAATGAACTGGTTCTGAGGATTTTAAATAGTTCAAAGGAAGGATCTGAGTGATGAAAAGAAAGTCAAAGTTACGCGTATCAAAGGCATCTATTCCGCTGTGCTCTGTTCGCAAGCTGGCACCTTATGCTCTTGTCACTGTTATGCTGTCTATCGGGATTATATATCTTAAAAAAGTACAATTTAAAACGATATTACCTATTAAGCAGGTGGTTGTTGAAGGTAAGTTAAAACACCTTAATCAAGCGTTAATTAAAACGCTGGTGCTCAATAATATTGGGGGCGGATACTTTACTTTAAATTTAATGCGTGTGCGTAAGCGTTTGCTGAAAAATGCCTGGATAAAAAATATTTCGATCAGGCGACAATGGCCTGCAAGGTTGATTGTAAATGTGAAGGAGAAAGTGGCGGTTTCTTACTGGAATAAACATGCATTTATTAGCGCAGAAGGTAAGGTGTTTAGACCCGTAAACATGGATACTACTTTATTGTTACCGCATATGTTCGGCCCTCCTGGACAGCAAAAAAAAGTCTGGATGTTTATGAATAAAATATATTCACCATTGGCATCTCTTCTATTGCGGGTTGATGTACTCTCTCTAGATAAACGTCGAGCATGGAAGTTGGTATTAAGCTATTTGGCAGAAAAAAAGCTAATGATAGCTGGGAAGCAGGCTAACAACACATTGACCATACGTCTTGGACGTTATGACACGGATATACGCTTTAAACGGTTTATTAATGTGTTTTCTAGAATAAATAGCCCGAATTTAAGCCAGATTAAAGCAATTGATATGCGTTACCCAAATGGGTTTGCAGTGTTAAAAAAGAAGCTGATAAATAGAAAAGATAAAGTAGCCGCAAATGATTTCCAAAATATTTTTCCAGGTAATAATTTAAATAATAAAATGGAAAATAGGCCTGAGGAATTTTGTCTGCGATCACTATTAATGGTTTCCTATTCATTATTGCCGTCGATAAATACGCCTAAAGAAGTTTAATGCCATGACTAAAAAATCAGATAAAAATATATTAATCGGTCTTGATATCGGTACCTCAAAAGTTGTTGCAATTGTTGGTGAGGTGAATGATGAAGGTGAAATAGAAATTATTGGTGTTGGATCGAACTTATCCTATGGGCTTAAAAAAGGCGTTGTAGTAAATATTGAATCAACTGTACAGTCAATTCAGCGTGCCATTGAAGAAGCAGAATTAATGGCGAATTGTGAAATCAATTCTGTTTATACAGGCATAGCTGGTAGCCATATTCGTAGTTTGAATTCACATGGCATCGTTGCTATTCGTGAACGTGAAGTAACCGACAGCGATCTGGAACGAGTTATTGATGCAGCACGGGCAGTTGCGATCCCAGCTGACCAGCGTGTATTACATGTTTTACCACAGGAATTCATTATTGATGATCAGGAAGGTATTCGTGAGCCAGTAGGTATGTCAGGTGTGCGACTGGAAGCAAAAGTGCATCTGGTCACTGGTGCTGTTGGTGCGGCGCAAAATATTATTAAATGCGTGCGTCGCTGTGGTCTGGACGTTGACGATATAATTCTTGAACAACTTGCATCAAGTTATTCAGTGTTAACTGAAGATGAAAAAGAACTGGGTGTTTGTCTGGTTGATATTGGTGGTGGAACCACTGATATTGCTGTTTTTTCCGATGGTGCAATTCGTCACACCGCCGTCATTCCGATTGCGGGTGATCAGGTAACTAATGATATCGCAGTTGCACTGCGTACCCCGACTCAATATGCGAATGAAATAAAAATTAAATATGCCTGCGCGCTGCGGCAACTGGCGAATCCTGAAGAAACCATTGAAGTTCCCAGTGTGGGGGACAGGCCACCTCGAAAACTTTCACGTCAAACACTTGCTGAGGTTGTTGAGCCTCGTTATGAGGAGTTGCTGGCACTTGTCTACGCAGAATTATGCCGCAGTGGTTTTGAAGATATTATTGCTGCTGGCGTGGTGTTGACGGGCGGAAGTTCGAAGATGGAAGGCGTTATTGAGCTGGCTGAAGAAATTTTTCATGCGCCTGTCAGACTTGGTGTGCCACAGTATGTGAATGGCCTTTCTGATGTGGTAAAAAATCCTATTTATGCAACCGGTGTTGGTTTATTGCTCTTTGGTAATAAGCATCGTGAATCAAGCACTAGTCACATAATGATGGAAGGTGGTATCAAAGGTATTTTAGGACGAATGAAAAGCTGGTTTCAGGGGAATTTTTAGGAGCGGGTGGAAAGTGGATTGAAAATAAAAAAGTAGTTGGTTAGAAAGATATAGTTGGTTAGAAAATAAAGGATGGAAACCGCTGATTAATTCTACATGAAGTAGATTGCCAGAGGTTTCTAACTAATAAGCAACAGAAAAATAAAATTAACAGAAATATCATAGTGGAGAATAATTATGCCTATATTTGAGTTGATGGATTCAGGTGCACAAGAAGCAGTCATTAAAGTGTTGGGTGTCGGCGGCGGTGGCGGTAATGCTGTGCAGCATATGGTGAGAAGTGGAATAGATAGTGTCGAGTTTATTTGTACCAATACGGATGCACAGGCATTGAGCCGAGTTGAAGGTGCCAAGTCGTTACAAATTGGCAGTAATATCACCAAAGGTTTGGGCGCAGGAGCCACGCCCGATATAGGTCAACAGGCTGCGCTGGAGGATCGTGAATTAATCCAGGAAGCGATTATGGGTACAGATATGCTGTTTGTTACCGCAGGCATGGGTGGTGGAACAGGAACGGGCGCAGCGCCTGTGGTTGCTCAGGTTGCGCGTGAAATGGGTATCCTGGTCGTGGGCGTGGTGACTAAACCTTTTGGTTTTGAAGGCCCGGCACGCATGAAAACTGCCTTGCAGGGTATTAAAGAACTAAGCGGCCATGTTGATTCATTAATCACTATTCCTAATGACAAACTAATGGATGTTTATGGCCGTGACTTTGATTTGATGAATGCCTTCAGTGGCGCGAATGATGTGTTATGTGGTGCGGTTCAGGGGATTACTGAACTGATTACACATCCGGGTGTGATTAATGTCGATTTTGCAGATGTTCGTACCGTCATGTCAAAAATGGGTATGGGAATGATGGGGTCCGGTAAAGCCTCTGGTCAGTCGCGTGCTCAGGAAGCAGCAGAAGCAGCGATAGCCAGCCCATTGCTGGAAGATGTTAATTTGCACGGAGCGCAGGGTATTTTGGTGAATGTAACCGGAGCAAATATGACATTGGGTGAGTTCCAGGACATTGGTTCGGTCATAAATGGTTTTGCTTCAGACGATGCCACCGTAGTGATGGGGACAGCCATTGATGAGTCGCTGGAAGATGAAATTCGGGTTACTGTTGTTGCCACCGGTCTTGGGCAGGCCAAAGGTGTTCAGCCACCCGTACCAGTAGCCGCCCGTCAGTCACCAGAAAATATTAAAGTGGTCAAGCACGAACAGCCAGAATCTATAGTTGAAAATACGGCTATTGACAAGGGAAAAGTAACAGGATCCTTGACGCGGCAGGTACCCGACGCAGTAACCAGAGGTGGCGGTTATGATGAAAAATTACTGGATATCCCCGCATTCTTACGCCGTCAGGCGGACTAAAATTGAAGTGGGAAAATCCCTGGTATGTGAATAATGTGGGCATTGTGGTGTAAAAACAATAGCATCATTGTGCGGTGAATCACCTGGGCTTCCAATTCACCTGTTAATTATGTGATAATAAGGCAGTTTCTATCTGCATATTGACAATAGGGTTGTGGTACAGAGATAAGCGATGGTTTTAACGCAGGGTTTGTGCGTTAATTATTGTTAATGTGTTTATTATATAGGTATAGGGTTTAACTGTTGATTAAGCAAAGAACATTAAAAAATGTAATTCGTGCTACGGGTGTTGGTTTGCACTCGGGCGAAAAAGTCTATCTGACACTGCGTCCGGCTACGCCTGATACCGGTGTTGTTTTTCGACGTATCGATTTAAATGAGCCAGTTGAAATCAAAGCAACAGCACTGAATGTAGGTGCGACTCTACTTTCCACCACGCTGGAACAGGATGGTGTGAGTGTGTCGACTGTTGAACACCTGCTTTCAGCCATGGCTGGTTTAGGTATTGATAACGTTTATGTGGATGTAAATGCGGCAGAAGTACCCATTATGGATGGTAGTTCAGGGCCGTTTGTTTTTCTAATACAGTCAGCTGGCATTGTTGAGCAAAATGCGCCGAAACGGTTTATTCGCATTAAAAAAACCATCATTGTTGAAGAAGAAGGTAAATGGGCACGATTTGATCCATTCGATGGTTTTAAAGTCAGTTTTGCGATTAGTTTTGATCATCCGGCATTTAAAAACGCTCCCTGCACCGCTGAAATAGACTTTTCAACAACGTCTTTTGTTAAAGAAGTCAGTCGTGCGCGTACGTTTGGATTTATGAGTGATATTGAAGCCCTGCGTAAGAATAATCTGGCTTTAGGTGGAAGCATTGATAATGCCATTGTGGTTGATGAATATCGAGTGATAAATGAAGATGGCCTGCGCTATGAAGATGAATTTGTTAAACACAAGGTTCTGGATGCCATTGGTGACCTGTACCTGCTAGGCCATAGTACTATTGGTGCCTTTTCCGGCTATCGTTCTGGTCATGCGCTGAATAATAAGTTATTAAAGGCATTATGCGCTGATCTGGAGGCATGGGAAGAGGTGACTTTTGAGGATGAAAAAGACGCATCCCCCATCTCTTATACGCAGCCATTACAGGCATTTTAGCGGTAGAACTACCTGATTTTTGAATATACCCGCTACCTTTCATTGTAATCAAATCAAGATGTAACCAAATTCAAGGCCTCACCAGATTTGCCGATATATTATCGGTATGCAGGTTTGTTGGTGCGCAGGCAGGGGTTTATCAGGGCTTTCTTAGTTGGGATAACCGGTGCAGTGCCTGGCTGAGTTCGGCATCATTAATGTAATCGGCAGTTTGGGTGAGCCATGTTGCCACCTGGGCGCTTATATTACGCTGGTTCTGTATGGTGCGTAATGGGGGTGTTGACACCATCTGACCGGGCCGAGTTAAGACCTGAATATGGCGGATAGTTTCAGGAATAAGTTGCCCAAGATTGATATTGTAAGCCCTGTTATGGCGTTTTTTGTGCAAAAGCTCGATTAATACAGGTGCTAGCTGGCGTAATTTTGTGGCCCAGACAGGAGTATCCGTCATAACAAACAGGGTATGCTGATTTATATTGACCACCTGAAAATGTAAATGCGACTGGGTTGGCAGCACCTCTTGCAATATATGGGTTAATACGGACAGATTTTTACTCTTAATAAGCAGTTTCGGGTCTAATTGTTCAAAAATTGATTTCATAGTGAAAATTTAGCGGGTATTTTGACTATACTTGCATTAATCCTTAAGTAAGAAGTAAGAACTTAACATATATGAACGTTATCTTTATTGGAAAATTCAGGGGAAGACCCCTTCGTCTTCAGTTAGAAGGCACTAAACAGATGCTGATTTGTTTGAGTCTGATCAGTGTTTTTGTCGCTTCGCTTATTGTTACCGGCTACTGGTACGGTAGTCAGCAGGCTAGAACTAGCCACCTGGTGGCGCTTAAAAATGATATTTCTTTGCAACAGCAGATGATTAAACAGGCTCGCATGAATGCTGAATCTGATGTTGATACCTTTACCGCACGTATCGGAAAATTGCAGGCAAATATGATTCGCCTCAATGCACTGGGTCAACGCCTGGTAAAGATCGCAAAATTAGATACAAAAGAATTTAATTTTAGCAACCCGCCCCCATACGGTGGGCCAAAGGAGCCAGAAAGCCCGGTTACACTTAATTTTAATAATGTAATCAATAACCTAAATGACCAATTAGCAAGCCGCGAGTCGCAGCTTGATGTATTGGAAAACTTGTTGATGAACCAGCAGTTACAAAAGCAGACTCGACCCAGCGGACGGCCGGTAAAAAAAGGCTGGATCTCATCCTATTTTGGTATGCGCATCGACCCATTTACCGGTAGGATGTCAATGCATAAAGGTATGGATTTTGCGGGTAAGGAGGGCAATGTTGTTATTGCTGCTGCAGAAGGTGTCGTTACCTGGGCAGGCCCAAGAGGTGGGTACGGTAATTTAATTGAAATAAATCACGGTAATGGTTATTCCACCCGCTACGGACACAATGAAAAACTGTTGGTTAAAGTGGGTGACACGGTGGCAAAAGGACAGGTGATTTCACTCATGGGGTCGACCGGTCGCTCCACTGGGCCACATGTCCATTTCGAAGTATTAAAAAATGGTCGCCAGATCAATCCAGCCCGGTTTGTCGCAGCAAAATAGACTTTATTCGCTTTAAATCGTTTATACTTCCACAGTCAGATATAGCGTTATTTTATTGCGCTGAATTTGCCTTTTTTCCCTGTGCGGAAACCGGCAGCTTTCTACTGTATGCTGGATGGATAAAACGGGGTCTGTAGTAATAACACAGTGATATTTTGTATTTAATATATTCTAAAGAATTCAATGGGTCATAGAACTAAATGTTAACAAATGTAGTCCGTAAGGTATTTGGCAGTCGCAATGAGCGAATCATTAGCAAACATCTGAAAACAGTGAAATTGGTTAATGCATTCGAGCCTGAATTTGAGGTGTTAAGTGATGAACAGTTAACGGCTAAAACAGAAGAATTTCGTAAACGCCTGGATGCAGGTGAAACACTGAGTCAACTTTTGCCCGAAGCCTTTGCAACCGTAAGAGAGGCGGGGCGACGCGTATTAGGGATGCGGCATTTTGATGTTCAGCTTATTGGCGGGATGGTGCTCGATAGCGGTAAAATTGCCGAAATGCGTACCGGTGAGGGCAAAACTCTGGTTGCAACGCTGGCCTGCTACCTTAATGCCTTACCAGGTAAGGGCGTGCATGTTATTACGGTTAATGACTACCTTGCCCAACGTGATGCAGAATGGATGAGCCGTTTGTATAATTTTCTTGGCTTAACCGTGGGTGTCAGCGTTTCTGGCATGGAACCGCCGGCTAAAAAAGAAGCCTATGCAGCCGATATCACTTACGGCACCAATAACGAATTTGGCTTTGATTATTTACGTGATAATATGGCATTTACTGCCGATGAAAAAGTACAGCGTGAACTTAGTTTTGCTATTATCGATGAAGTCGACTCAATTTTAATCGATGAAGCCAGAACGCCCTTAATTATTTCCGGTGCAGTGGGTGATAGCAATGACTTACACCTGAAATTTAAGGATATTGTCAAAAAGCTGGAACAGGGACGGAAAGTTGAAAAAGATGAGCCTGAAGAAGGAGACTTTTCGATTGATGAGAAAGATCGCAATGTGCATATAACCGAACAGGGTCATCAAAAAATAGAACAGATACTGGTTGATGAGGGCATTCTTGATGCCAGCGATAGTCTCTATAGTGCGTCGAATATTAATCTGGTGCACTACCTGAATGCCGCCCTGCGTGCACTGACTTTATTTCAGATAGATGTGCATTATATCGTGCGTGATGGTCAGGTGACGATTGTTGATGAGTTTACGGGTCGGACTATGGAGGGTCGACGCTGGTCGGATGGCTTACATCAGGCGGTTGAAGCGAAGGAAGGCGTTGATATTCAAAATGAAAATCAGACCCTGGCCTCAATTACATTCCAGAATTATTTCAGACTCTATGGCAAGCTTTCTGGCATGACAGGTACTGCGGACACCGAGTCAGAAGAGCTGCTGCAAATCTACAATCTTGAAGTGGTTGTGATTCCTACTAACAAGCCAATGGCTCGTAAAGATCACACTGACCAAGTATTTCTCAACGCAGAAGAAAAATTTTCTGCAGTTATCGCAGACATTAGAGATTGTACCGAAAGGAAGCAGCCAGTACTGGTTGGCACAGCTTCGATTGATGTTTCCGAACTACTGTCAAAAAAATTACAGGAACAGAAGATTAAGCATAATGTGCTTAACGCAAAGCAACACGAAAACGAAGCCCGTATTATTGAAGATGCCGGCCGCCCTGGCGCAATCACGATTGCAACCAATATGGCGGGGCGTGGCACAGATATTGTTCTGGGGGGTAATCTTGAAGCTGAATTATCCACCTGCGCAGATGACGATGATGAAGAACGTGCGCTGCTACAGAAACAATGGGAACAGCGTCATCAGGAAGTGCTCGATGCAGGGGGTTTACATGTTATCGGTAGCGAGCGCCATGAATCGCGCCGTATCGATAACCAGCTACGTGGGCGTTCGGGGCGTCAGGGTGACCCTGGTTCTAGTCGTTTTTACCTGTCTTTACAGGATGATTTAATGCGCATATTTGCATCAGAAAAAGTAGGCGGTCTGATGAAAAAGTTGGGCATGGAAAAAGGTGAAGCCATTGAACACCCGTGGGTTAACCGTGCGATTGAAAATGCACAACGTAAAGTAGAAGGTCATAACTACGATATTCGTAAGCAATTACTTGAATATGATGATGTGGCAAATGACCAGCGCCGTGTTATTTATAGACAACGTAATGATATGATGGCAGAGGCCGATTTGTCTGAAACTGTTATGGCTATTCGTGAAGAAGTTGTTGACCGCACTATAACCCACTTTGTGCCGCAAGGTAGCCTGGATGAGCAATGGGACATAAGGCGGCTAGAAGAGACTTTTGAGGAAGAGTTTGGATGCCGTATATCTGCATCTGACTGGTTGGAAGAGGATAATGCACTGAATGAAGAAGGTCTACGTGAACGTATTCAGCAAACATTAATCGATGACTATACAATTAAGGAAAAAATAGTCAGTGAAGAAGGCATGCGTACCTATGAAAAGCATGTCATGCTGAATGTGCTGGATCGTTTCTGGAAAGAGCACCTCGCTGCAATGGATTATCTGCGCCAGAGTATCGGTCTACGGGGATATGCGCAACAGGATCCGAAACAGGAATACAAACGCGAATCGTTTGAAATGTTTTCGAAAATGTTGGAGCATATGAAGTATGAAGTGGTCACGACTCTGTGCAAAGTACAAATACAGGCCAGTGAAGAACTTGAGCAGTTCGAAGCCAATGAAAACCCGACGATAGAAAATATTAACTATCAACATGCGGATGCGAGCTCAATGACGCAAGATGAGGAGGCGCAAGCATCTGCTGTCACCCAGCCTTACCAACGCAGTGAAAAGAAAATTGGGCGCAATGAGCCCTGCCATTGTGGTTCAGGTAAAAAATTCAAACATTGTCACGGTAAATTAAGTTAAGAATATGCCTGTAGGTTTATCCGCACCGACCATTGTCCTACCCGTAAAAGGTGTGAAGGTTGCCAGTACCGCCTGCGGTATAAAAAAAAATGGTCACGATGACCTGGTCCTTTTTTATTTTGATGAAGGCAGTGTTTGTGCAGCAACATTTACCCAAAATGCGTTTTGTGCTGCGCCGGTAACGGTTGCTAAAGAACACCTACAGAGAAAGTCGCCTCGCGCATTTCTCATTAACGCAGGGAATGCTAATGCAGGGACGGGGCAACTGGGTCTGGATGATGCCAGACAAAGTTGTCAATGGGTTGCTGCGAGTCTTGCCTGTAGCACAACGGAAGTTCTGCCCTTCTCAACGGGGGTTATTGGCGAACCCCTGGCGATGGATAAATTACAGTTGGGCATTGAACATCTGCCGCTTGTATTGCACACAGATAACTGGCTAAAGGCAGCGCATGGCATTATGACAACCGACATAGTCGCTAAGGCTGTATCGGAGCAAGTAGAACTAAATGGCGAAACCATTACCCTCACAGGCATAACCAAGGGTTCAGGCATGATACGGCCTGATATGGCAACCATGTTATGTTTTATTGCAACCGACGCAAGTATTGCACAGCCCTTATTGCAACAGTATTTAAGCCGCGCTATTGAAAACAGTTTTAACTCAATTACGGTTGATGGCGATACCTCAACCAACGATGCCTGTCTACTGGTTGCAAGCTGCAAAGCGAAAACAACCTTAATTGCAGAGACTAAAACGGCACAGACGTTTTATCAGGCGCTGGAGCGGGTATGTACTACTCTGGCACAGGCGATTATCCGAGATGGCGAAGGTGCAACAAAATTTGTTAGCATTGAGGTTGCACAGGCCGCATCAAAAATTGAAGCAAAAACCGTCGCCTATACTATTGCACATTCTCCATTGGTTAAAACGGCATTATTTGCCAGTGACCCGAACTGGGGAAGAATACTCGCGGCAGTCGGGCGTTCAGGTATAGTCGACTTTGACATAACGCGAGTGACTATTTTTCTGGAAGATGTTTGCATCGTTAGTGGTGGCAGTAAAGATCAGCATTACACTGAAGCGCAGGGGCAGCAGGTAATGAAACAGTCTGAAATCACAATTCGAGTAGAGCTTGGACGTGGGGACCTGGCAGCAACCATCTGGACAACGGATTTATCGCACGAATATGTGAAAATTAACTCAGAATACCGTTCTTGAATTTTGGTATTAGAGGAGTGGTAATAACTGTCCGTTCCATCCGTTGCGGTTATAAATATAACTGTGAATGGATTCTGGTTTATCTTCAGATTTACAACTGAGCGGAACCGTTGTGTGCTGCAGGGTTAATGCTTGTGAAATCGACATTGAAAATCGACGCTACGGCGGATTGTTGATGACTGAAATAGTGGAAGTGGCTGTTGCAGCCATTGTGAATACCAGTAATGAAGTGTTGATTTGTCTGCGTCACCAGGCGGCTCATCAGGGCGGGCTTTGGGAATTTCCTGGTGGTAAAGTTGAACCAGGCGAGACCATCGAACAGGCTTTATATCGTGAGATCGAGGAGGAATTAAATCTGCTCATCCAGTCGGCGCGCCCCCTGATTACGTTAAAACATTGCTACACAGATAAAACCGTGCGTTTACATGTCTGGAAAGTTGATAGCTATTCATTTAGAACAGAGACTGATGTAAGAAAAAACACGGGTGCAGAAGGCCAGCCTATAAAATGGCAATCTGTTTATGACCTGGATAGCAGTGATTTTCCCTCGGCGGATAAATCAATTATCAGGGCTTTACAATTACCTGATTTATATTTAATTTCTGGAAATTTTAACTCAATTGAAGATTTCAAAAACCGCTTATGCTCAGCAATTAAACAAGGTATTCACCTGTTTCAATTACGTTTAAAACTCGCCTGGGTAGAAAAAAATCGCGCGTTAGCATCATGCGTATTAAAACTGGCAATTGAATTGTGCGAGCGTAACAATGTCAGCTTAATGCTGAATATCCCCGATGAACTGAGCCTGTATAAAATATCTGAAAAGGTTAAAATTAATACCGGTGTTCATCTGGATAGCCAGCGCCTACAAAACAGCAATGCAAAAAATATAGAGGCGTACCGCCGCTGTAAATTTATTTCCGCCTCCTGTCATACGCCAGCCGATATAATAAAAGCACAGTCACTGGAACTTGATTTTATTGTGTTATCGCCGGTGCAGAAAACAACGACACACCCCGATGCGAAACCGCTTGGTTGGCAGCAATTTAGCGTACAGGCAATGGACTGTGTGCTACCTGTATATGCGCTTGGCGGGGTCAGCGCAGCAAATCTTGAAACCGCCTGGTGTAATGGCGCACAGGGCATAGCGGGCATCGGGTTTTGCTGGTAGATAGATTTAAATGACACACATTTGCAATTTAAATGTTATGTCCTGTTTGCATTGATCAGGTCTGGCAGAGGGGTCGTCATTCTGCATAAAGCGAATCGAGAAGCGGTGTTTCCCCGCACTTATTTCCGGGTAGCAGGGGTTGTCTAGCGGAATAGTAATACGTAATAGCTGAATGGACTGGTTAGTGTCGAGGGCTTTCTGAAAAAATCCACTGCTGGCAACTTCAGTTGTATCTTCAGCGCTGTGTCGAATAACGTCGAGAATAAGCTGGATAGAATGGTCAAGATAGCTAAAAGGCTGGAACCATTTTTGCAGATTTTTATGGCGTTTTTCTTTTGGCTGGCTGAGCCAGTGTTTAAGTGCCGGTAAATCAAAATCACAGATACTACCAGGCACAGAATTTTTTTGCTGGATAGCCATAATCAGATCAATGTTTTTGATTTCCTGACCGATTTGTCCATGAACCCCTTGAAGTTCTCCCATACATTTCTGTATATTTTTAAGTACAGATGTAAGTTGTTTTTGGTCAATCTGTGGGCGCTTTGATAAACGCTTAAGCTGGGAATGTTGTCTTTCTAGCTCCTTGAGAACTTCCAGTTTAATGTCGGTGCGTGAGATAAACGCCATAATTTCAATAATGGAGTCGATAGCGATCATGTTGTTCCAGTCGGAGCCGTGTTGCAGGTGAAAGGCATATCGTTGAAAAAGTTTTTCCAGGCGGAGAAACGCTCTTACCTTTTCATTCAGAGGTTGTTCGTAGACCAGGTCGCTGTTCACATTAATGTAATCGGTTTTGTGATGTCAATTGGTTAGTTTACACTTTTTTTCGGTGCTTAAAAATTACCCGTGACGGATTTATGTCGCCAGCAGTGAATATTTCTGATGTAAGGCATTAATCAAACTGCCCAGTTGTGCCCGGTCGCGGTTATTCGTCAGCACATCATCAGCGTTGAGCTGGCGTTGCTGATCATCTATCTGGTTTTGAATAATCAGTCTGATTTCATTAATATCTCGATTATCGCGTTGTATAATGCGTTGGATACGTAGTTCTTCATCGGCATCTATAACCAATATTCTGTCGACCATAGCTTCAAGATGGTTTTCGAATAAAAGCGGGATAACAATGATAACGTAGCCTGCTTGCCTGGTTTTGCTGGCCCTTTTTTCAATTTTATTCAGTTGGTGCTTGATTTCGCTATTGATGCATGGGTGTAAAATAGCCTCCAGCTTTTGTTTGTGTGCTGGATTGTTGAAGATACTTTTAGCTAATTTCGGGCGGTTCAAACTGCCATTGGAATTAAGAAAATGGTTGCCAAAGGCATCAATAATTGCCTGTAGACCGTCTGAGCCGGGCGTAACCAGCTGTCTGGCGATGATGTCGGTATCAATAATGGGTGCGCCAAGGCGAGCGAAGTGCTCGGAAACTACTGATTTCCCACTACCAATGCCACCGGTCAGTCCTATCTTTAGCATACTGGTTGTCAGTGCAGAAAGCTGAGGTATTGCTGGTTAATTTGCTCCCCCCACAATAATGCAATCCAGCCAGCAATTGCCAGATAGGGGCCAAAAGGGATAGGTTGCTGTTTTTCGGTTCGGCGTAACAGAATCATCGTTATGCCAGAAACAGCGCCAATAATGGAAGAGAGCAGAATAATTTGCGGCAGCAGGGTATAACCGCACCATGCGCCTAGCGCTGCCAGCAGTTTAAAATCACCATACCCCATGCCTTCTTTGCCCGTGACAAGTTTAAATAGATGAAACACGCTCCATAAAATTACATAACCGGCGATGGCACCAATAACACTGCTTTCAACATTACTAAACAGGCCAAACAGGGAAAACAACAGCCCCAGCCAGAGTAGAGGTAACGTCATATTGTCAGGTAATAACTGCTTTTTCAGGTCAATTAAAGTTAACGCAATTAAAACCCAGCCAAACAATAATGCCGCTGGCGTTTGCAGGCTAACCCCATAAGCGTAGGCAACAGATAGCGATACCAGTGCAGTCATGGCCTCAACCAGCGGATATTGAATAGAAATGGGTGCACCACAGCCAGCACACCTGGCGCGTAGCAGTAGATAACTTAATAACGGAATATTTTCCCAGAAACGTATTTTATGGCCACAGTTTGGGCAGGCAGAAGCGGGTAGTGACAGACTCAATATGCGGGTGTACGCATTAAATTCCGGTTTGTCCTGTCCAAGAAATTCATGGCATTCCAGCTTCCAGTCACGTTCCATTATCAGCGGTAAGCGGTAGGCAACCACATTTAAAAAACTGCCGACACAAAGTCCGATAAAAAGCACAGTGGAGTAAAATAACCAGGGTGAGGACGCAAAGGCTTGAATAATAGAATCAAACACAGTAAAGCAAAGAAGTTTTTCTGATTTTCATTGGGGGGACAGTTGGTACAATTGCATACTTAATGAACGACTGAACCCATTTTAAATATAGGCAGGTACATAGCAATAACCAGCCCACCAATAACCACGGCGAGGAATGCCATAATCATGGGTTCCATTAATGCTGTTAAATTATCAACTGCATCATCCACGGCTTCTTCGTAGTATTCAGCCACTTTGTCCAGCATGTCATCGAGGGCACCGGATTCTTCACCAATACCAACCATCTGTATCAGCATATTTGGGAACAGATCTTTATTTTGTGACAGGCTGACTTGAAGTGTGGTACCGGATGCAATGTCGTCACGTACCTGCATAATCGCTCGATAGTAGATGATATTACCGGATGCGCCGGCGACGGATACCATGGCTTCAACCAGTGGCACGCCAGCAGCAAACATGGTTGCTAAGGTTCTGGAAAAGCGTGCAAGAATTGCATTGGTGGCCAGTTGGCCAACGGCAGGGAGTTTTAGTGTTAGCCGATCTAAAAATTCACGAAAACCCTTGGAGCGGATTTTTGCCTGCTTGAAGGCATAAATTACTGCGATTATTGCGCCAATAAAAAACCAGACGTTATTCACCAGACCGTTGGACAAACCAACAACAAACTGAGTAAAAGCAGGGAGTTCAGCACCAAAACTGGCAAACATTTTTGCAAAAGTCGGCACTACAAAAATTAACAGAATCGCCGATACCACCACAGCAACCACTAAAACAGTGATCGGATAGGTCATGGCTTTTTTGATTTTTGTTCTTAAAGCTTCTGATTTCTCTTTATAAGTAGCAACCTTTTCCAGCAATGTTTCCAGCGCGCCGGATTGTTCGCCGGCATCGACCAGATTGACAAATAAATCATCAAATTGCGCTGGATGCTCAGCTAATGCGCTGGCAAGTGTGCCACCGGCCTCAACGGTCGCTTTAACCTGATAAATGAGTTTTGACATGGAAGGGTTTGAGTGACCCTGTGCAACAATGTCAAACGACTGTACCATTGGCACACCCGCTTTCATCATGGTTGCTAGCTGGCGGCTGAAAATGGCGATGTCTTTGGTGGTGATGGATTTTTGTCTGGGTGAAAATAAGCCTGCGCTTTTTTTCTTTATTTTACCTTTACGGGGAATCAGTCCCTGTTTACGTAAATCGGCCTTAACCAGATCGATACTTGCTGCAACAGTTTCGCCCTTTATGGCCTGGCCTTTCTTATTGGTGGCTTCCCATGAATAGGTTGCTGTTTTTATTTTTACTTTTGCTTTTGCCATAAGGTTCTTCCGATAAATAAATATGTAGCGATCTGGTTGGCTGAGCTAATCTTTAGTGACACGATTAATTTCTTCCAGGCTGGTTAAGCCGGCAACCACTTTTTTAATTGCCGATTGCCTTAGATTGTCTATGCCTTCTTTAACCGCCTGATCAGCGACATCAATTGCAGTGCCATTATCCATAATAATCCGTCCCATTGTGTCTGAAATAGGCAATACCTGATAAATGCCAACACGACCTTTATAACCATCACTACACTGGTCACAGCCTGTAGCCGTATACAGCTGGGGCTTGGCTTTTATTTGCGCTGCGGTAAAGCCTTCTTTTTCGAGGGCGGCATGAGGGATGTCGATTTTTTCCTTGCATTTGTTACATAATCGTCGGGCCAGGCGTTGGGCAATAATCAGATTGACGGCTGAGGCAATGTTAAACGGTGATACCCCCATATTAACCAGCCGTGCAAGAGTTTGCGGGGCATCGTTAGTATGTAAGGTAGACATGACCATATGTCCGGTTTGTGCCGCCTTAATCGCAATTTCTGCCGTTTGCAGATCACGAATCTCACCCACCATAATAATATCTGGATCCTGGCGTAAAAAAGCCCGTAATGCGGCTTCAAAAGTTAAACCCACTTTATCGTTAACATTCACCTGATTAATGCCTTCCAGGTTAATTTCCACCGGGTCTTCTGCGGTGGAAATATTGGTATCGGGGGTGTTGAGTATATTTAAACCGGTATACAGTGACACGGTTTTACCACTACCTGTCGGGCCAGTAACCAGTATCATCCCGAAAGGATTATTCAGTGCATTCATATAGCGTTCTTTCTGTTCCGGTTCATAACCGAGTGCATCAATCCCTATACTGGCACTGGATGGGTCGAGAATACGTAACACAATCTTTTCACCAAACAGTGTCGGACAGGTATTAACACGAAAATCAATGGCCTTTGATTTCGAAATTTTGAGTTTGATGCGACCGTCCTGTGGTACACGTTTCTCTGCGGTATCCATGCGTGACATTACCTTTAAACGTGCCGCCAGTTTGGGGCTCATAGCAACAGGTGGTGAGGCTACTACCCGTAATACGCCATCAATACGTAGCCGGACTCGATAGGCTTTTTCATAGGGTTCAAAGTGAATATCGGAAGCGCCTTTTTTGATTGCATCGAGCAGAATTTTATTGATAAAACGCACCACTGGGGTGTCATCAATGTCGGATGTATCGTCTTCTTTTGCTTCAGCATCGGGGTCGGTAAAATCCAGATCGTCCAGATCTTCTAAATCATCCCCCATCATGCTGTCCATGGCCTCTTCCTGTTCCTGGAGAAGCTTTTCAACCAGTGCAGAGAGCTTGTCTTCTTCAATCAGAACTGCTTCGGTATTCATCCCTGTCTGGAATTTGATGTCATCAATGGCATCCAGATTAGTTGGGTCAGAGATGCCGATATACAGCCGGCTACCCCGTTTATACAAAGGGAAAGCATGGTGTTTTTTTATCAGTTTGTCATCAACTAGATTATGCGGAATGGTTTCCATATCCAGTGCGTTAATATCAAACATGGGCAGGCCAAATTCTGTTGAGACCTTCATCGCAATATTGCTTGCCGATAGAATGTTATTACTTACCAGATAGCGGGTGAAGGAAATTTTCTCTTCATGCGCGCCTTTGATCGCATCGATGGCTATATTCTCTTTCAGCAGACCATCATTAACCAGTTTTCCCGGCAGCCCTTTTAGTTTGATCTGTGTCGCCATTGTTTAACCTTAATTAACCCCATTGCAAATAATGCGGTAGACTATTTGACTGTAGTTTTGTATTTATTCGATGTGTCTCTGGATAATCCCTGCACCTCACGGTTTCCGTGGTAACCATACCGCTGTTTAAGTGGTCAGTTTTGTATGCATTGCCATGCAGGAGCATGGGGTCGAGATATTCGATTATCTCCTAGATAATAGCCTAATTTTTTATGAATGCCTATACTGAGCTAAGTATGGATTAGGATGAAGCCAATGTTATGCTATTCAGAAAAAAAGATGAGCCCCACAGTATTTAAAGAAAAAAGGCATCAATCATTTCTACTGGCCTGAAATTGATGTAGATTTAACTATGGCAGTTACAGCAGAAATATTTACAGTCTCTGTCTGCACGCTGTGTGGTGAGACCTGTTCAGAACTTGCCAGTAGTTATCTGTTCACTGTGTATTGTTATGTCATCAAGTACGGTGTCTGTTACTAACGGTCGTATGCGCCCCCACGCAGGAGCGTGGGACGAAAAACGATTAACTTACTGACATTGGCTCTGCCCTCAGTTTTGTATTAGAGATTATTGTGATCTGTCCCCCGTTTTCTTTGCGGATGCGGTGAGTTTACGAACCCCATTCTATACGCTAACAAGACTGTCTCCTGTCCTGCATAATTGTCACATAGTGACAATTATAGACCCATAGCGATCGCTTAAGCACCCCTTATAAAATAGTGTATCTAACTGATATAGAAAGATAAATATATTATTTTATAAAATTGGCACAATGCCTGCATTATGAAAGACAGTCTGCAAACAGGACGCAAATACAAAAAAATAAAACTTATTTATTATCTCTCGGAGAGACTGTATGAAAAAAATATCCGCCAACACCCAACAACAGGGTTTTACCCTAATCGAATTAATGATCGTGATTGCCATTATCGGCATTCTGGCATCAATCGCCTTACCGGCTTATCAAACCTATACCAAAAAAGCCAAGTTCTCAGAAGTCGTGCTGGCAACAAGCCCAGTTAAAACTGCAATGGAATTATGTATTCAGGAATCCTCCTCTGCTACCCCTATTACAGACTGTGCTGATGGCGGTACAAGCAATGCAGGTAAAGTTGTGAAGGCTTCTATACCTACTGCTTTTGCCGGTCAACTTGCAGGTATGACCCTTGCTGCTACAGGTAAAAGTCCAGGTATGATTACCGCAACGGCGGTTGCTGCATTGAACGTAAATAGTAAAACTCAAACTTATACTTTAACCCCAACAGCAGCTAATGGGACTGTTACCTGGGCAACTGGCGGTACCTGCTTAGTTGGTGGCTTGTGTAATTAGAGCTAAATTAACAGTAGCTTCAATAAAAAGAAATAAAGCCTCGCTAAAAAGCGGGGCTTTATTTCTTCTCGTTTGTATAATTAAACCTGATCCCAGTGTAATCCCCCCATTTATAAGCGAAGTTAAAAGTAGGGGTTATGTCGCCTCCAGCAATCGTCTGGGTGGTATCCCACCAATAGCGGTATGCGGACGTTCATTATGGTCAGTCCAAAGCTATTTCGTGGCTAGTTGTTGTGCGTGTTTAATATTTTTAAACAGATACAGATCTAACCATTCATGTCTTGCCGTTCGGTTAAATCGTTCGATATAAGCATTTTGTGTTGGCTTGCCTGGTTGGATATAAAGCAAGGTTATTTGATGCTTATTTGTCCAGTCGATGCGCTTTTGGCTGATAGACTCCGGTTCATTGTCACATCGTATTGCATCAGACTTATTACGCTTGATTCGTCGTCGAGGCTTGTTATCGGTATAGCGTGATTTTTTCATAGAAAACTCTGCAGTTTAGTTTACGGGTGTTTTCTACTTTTGACTCCTGTTATTTTTCGGGGGGATTACAAAAGGTGATATAAATTAAATCGCATGGATTACGTGCAAAACCTCATACTAGGTGTGCATTTACGAATTGATGCATTAATCCCAACTTAGTGCGCCGCCGGTCTGGTATTCAGTGACTCGGGTTTCAAAAAAGTTTTTTTCTTTTTTGAGGTCAAGGACTTCAGACATCCACGGGAATGGGTTATTTACACCGCTATATTGTTCCGGCAAACCGATTTGTGAGCAGCGTCGGTTAGCAATAAACTGTAAATATTCTTCGAACATGGGGGCGTTTAAACCGAGTATGCCACGGGGCATGGTATCGCGTGCATATTGGGTTTCAATCTCAACTGCATCACGAATTAATGCAATCATTTGCTGTTGGAATCCATTGCTCCATAAGTGCGGGTTTTCAATTTTAATCTGGTTGATTACGTCGATACCAAAATTCATGTGCATGGATTCGTCACGCAGAATATACTGAAACTGTTCGGCAACGCCAGTCATCTTATTACGCCGTCCCATCGACAGGATCTGGGTGAAGCCAACATAGAAAAAGATGCCTTCAAAAACCACATAGAAAGCAATGAGTTCACGCAGCAGTGTCTGGTCATTTTCGGGGGTACCGGTGTGGAAGTTTGGGTCGGCCAGGTGCTGGGTGAAGGGCAGTGCCCATTCCGCTTTACGGGCAACAGCAGGCAGTTCACGATACATGTTGAAAATTTCACCTTCGTCCAGCCCCAGTGATTCAACACAGTATTGATAGGCATGCGTATGGACAGCTTCTTCAAATGACTGACGCAATAAATACTGGCGGCACTCTGGGTTGGTAATGTGTTTGTACACAGCCAGCACCAGATTGTTGGCGACCAGTGAGTCGGCACTGGCAAAAAAACCAAGATTGCGCTTGATGACAGTACGTTCGTCTTCCGTTAAACCATTTGGGTCGCGCCAAAGCGCGAGGTCGGCGGTCATATTGATTTCCTGTGGCATCCAGTGGTTGGCGCAGCCATCGAGATATTTCTGCCAGGCCCAGTCGTATTTAAATGGCACTAGCTGGTTGAGGTCGGCGCGGCAGTTGATGATTTTTTTATCATCGACCTGAATGCGTGAGGCGCCCATTTCAATGCCTTCGAGTCCGGTACCACTGAGATCAGCCGCGTCTTCAATGCAGCTGTTGTCAGTAGACGCAGGAGACCTGATTGTAGGTGATGGGGCAACGCAGGGAGCAGCGCCAGCAGTTTCCATCAAACGGTCATTGTTTACCATGCCATCACCGGCATGGGGCGGTGGTGTCCGGTTGTTTTTGTTGCTATTTGACGGATCAAATTGTGCAAAGGGATCATCCCAGTTATTCAGCATTTCTAGCTACCTCAGTGACCAGTTTTGTGGTGCTGGTCATTATTATTGTTATAGGGTTTGATGTTACTGGCAGGCATCGCAATCTGGATCCAGTATGGAACAGGCCTTTGGAGCCTGTGACCCCGATGCTTCTATGGTTTGCGCGCCGGTGTTTTGGACGGCATTTAACGCATTGCTACGGGTTGAATCCATCGTGGATTTTTCGACGTGGGTGGCACCCATGGAACGCAGGTAATAGGTGGTTTTTAATCCGCGTACCCAGGCCAGTTTATACAGTGCATCCAGTTTTTGGCCGTTCGGTTCGGACATATACAGATTCAATGACTGGCCCTGGTCAATCCATTTCTGGCGGCGTGAAGCGGCTTCAACCAGCCAGCGGGCATCAAGTTCAAAGGCTGTCTGGTAAAGCAATTTTAAATCGTCAGGTACGCGGTCAATGTGTTGTACGCTGCCATCATAATATTTGAGATCGTTGGTCATAACTTCATCCCATAGACCTCGTTTACGTAAATCATCGACCAGGAAAGGGTTGACAACGGTAAATTCACCCGACAGGTTCGATTTTACAAACAAGTTCTGATACGTCGGTTCAATTGACTGACTGACACCACAGATATTTGAAATTGTGGCTGTTGGGGCAATGGCCATAGTATTGGAATTGCGCATACCAACTTTTTGTACGCGAGCGCGCAGCGAATCCCAGTCGAAGGTATAACTACGGTCGACATCAAGATAATTACCTCGGCCTTCTGCAAGGTAATCGATAGAGTCAATGGGAAGAATGCCTTTGCTCCAGAGTGAGCCTTCAAAGGTGGAGTAGCGCCCACGCTCTTCAGCCAGGTTGGTTGATGCTCTGATTGCGTAATAGCTAATCGCTTCCATGGTGCGGTCGGCAAATTCGACCGCCTCATTGGAGGCATAGGTCATCCGTTGTTGATACAGCGCATCTTGAAAGCCCATGACACCCAGACCAACAGGGCGGTGGCGCAGGTTGGAATCGCGTGCTTGCGGTACGCTATAGAAATTGTAATCAATCACATTATCCAGCATGCGCATGGCGGTATTGATGGTTTTCTCCAGTTTATCTGTGTCCAGTCCGGTGTCATTAATGTGTGCGGGCAAGTTTACCGAGCCCAGATTACACACCGCAATTTCATCATCACTGGTGTGTAACATGATTTCCGTACATAGGTTTGAACTGTGTACCACACCGGCATGTTGATTGCTGTAGCGTAGATTGCAGGGGTCTTTGAAGGTAATCCAGGGATGGCCGGTTTCAAATAACATGCTTAACATTTTGCGCCATAAAGTGCCTGCCTTAATGGTTTTGTAGATGCGGACATTCCCTTTTTCGGCTTTGGCTTCGTAAGCAAGATAGGCTTTTTCAAATTTCTTACCATATAACTCGTGCAGGTCGGGGGTTTCATTTGGAGTGAACAGCGTCCAGTCTTTGTCTTCGGCAACACGTTGCATAAACAGGTCGGGAATCCAGTTTGCGGTATTCATGTCGTGAGTACGGCGACGGTCATCCCCGGTATTTTTACGCAGGTCAAGAAATTCTTCGATGTCGATGTGCCAGGTTTCAAGGTAAGCGCACATTGCGCCTTTACGTTTGCCGCCCTGATTCACCGCAACAGCGGTATCGTTAGCTACTTTCAGGAAAGGCACCACACCCTGCGATTTACCATTAGTTCCCTTGATGTGAGCGCCCATACCACGCACACGGGTCCAGTCATTGCCCAGACCGCCGGCATATTTGGATAACAGTGCATCATCTTTTATCGAGCTAAAAATGCCGTCCAGATCATCAGGGATGGTGGTCAGGTAACAGCTGGAGAGTTGTGGGCGTAAGGTGCCAGAGTTAAACAACGTTGGCGTTGAGCTCATGAAATCGAATGAGGAGAGCAGTTTGTAAAATTCAATGGCGCTGTCTTCACGGTTGATTTCATTCAGTGCCAGGCCCATAGCAACGCGCATGAAAAATGCCTGTGGCAACTCAAAACGGGTATCTTCGTAATGAATAAAGTAACGGTCATACAGCGTTTGTAAACCCAGGTAGGTGAATTGATGATCGCGAGAGGCATCCAGCTGTTTGCCCAGGTGTTCAAGGTCGAATTCCTGTAGACGGGGGTCGAGCAGTTCCAGATCAACAGCACGGTTAATATAGCGTGTAAAGTAACGGCCATACTGAGCGCGCATTTCAGTTTGAGTGGCATTGCTGGGCACGTTGTAGATAAAACTTAACGCTTCGGTACGCAGGTCATCAAGCAATAGCCGAGCAGCGGCATAACTGTAATCCGGCTGTTTCTCGATTAAGGTGCGTGCGCTCATTACCAGCATGCGTGCTACATCCTTTTGTGGAACGCCTTCGAACAGGTTACGTTGTGTGTCGTCGAGAATGGCGGCTGTGTTTATATCTTTTAGATCCTCACAGGCTTCGGCGACAATAGCGTGTAAACGGTTTACGTTTAGAGGTTGCGTGCTGCCATCATCGAGAGTGACATTAATCGTGTTTTCAATGCGTTCTGGCCTGGCTGTTTGTTGTTCAGCCTGTGCGCTGGCGCGGGCACGCGCATGCTCGTCGCGGTAGATAACATAAGCGCGTGAGATTTGTTGATGACCACTACGCATTAACGCGAGTTCGACCTGATCCTGTACGTCTTCAATGTGGAAAGTACCACCATCGGGAATGCGACGGGTGAGTGCATTACACACATCTAGCGTTAACTGTTTAACCATTTCGTGGATACGGTTACTGGCTGCCGCATTCCCACCTTCAACGGCCAGAAAGGCTTTAGTCATTGCGATGGAAATTTTTTCTTCATCAAAAGCGGTAACTTTGCCGTTCCGCCGAATAATGCGGTATTGACCGGGTGCAGTCGCTGCAAGACTGGTTGCATCCGCATCAGATATCTGAGAGATTCCAGTTTGAGCATTCGCTGCCTGGGTGTCGGTTGAGAGTGATGCGGGGTCTGACTTATTTGGTGTATTTATTTGCATATCCGTCCTACAAGGGGGTTATGGTTATTATTATGGCGTTGCTGTTTTTCGTGGTTGCTACTATAGAATGTGGTTGTGGATGAAGTCAAGCACAATATATTGTGTATATTTAAGTGGATAGAGGTGGAAAAAACTGTGGATAAATCCAGAAAAATTAATAGATTCGGTAACTTATAAAATTGAGCTATTACAGCTTTAGAATATAGAGATTTTCCCACATAAAAAATATTTGGGGCATTTTTTTGTGTAAAAAGTCATCTGGATTGACTTATTGATTAAAGAATTATTATTGCGTGCCGATAGCTAACAAGAGTGTGGCTAGAGCCACACATCATTTTTTCATAATCCTATGATTAGGAGGCCAAAATGAATGTTTCGTCGACTGCAAATACGTTTGCCCAACAAACCATTAATAATACCCATAGAACGGAAGGTGCTGCTGAAGGCAATAAACCCGATGGTGATGCCGACAAGGATACTATTGCTGGTGTGGCAACGACGAGTCAACCAGTTACTGTTTCATCAGGAGGCAGTACAATTGGTAGCCACATAAATGTTACCGCTTAAAACTTGAGAAATCTCTGGCTGGGTAATGGCTACACCAGCAAGACTATTCTAACTGAAACTGGTCAGTTTGGAATTGCCACGCCGTGCAACAGAAATAGATAAAATTTCCATTGGTAAGCCTGTCAGATGGTTCCTGATATTATGTGCAGATTTTTATCAATATTACGTTTTGTCAGTGGGTTGTAAGTACAGAATTTTGCAAAGTCATAATCTATAAAGCGATAGGGTAAATATTCATCCCGCCCTGCAGGGATACCAAGCCGTGTTGTCTGTATGATTTTTGCTGGTGTTTGATTAATATTTTCAATGTAAAATTGTTCCTTATCAAATTGCTGTTGATCCCATTCTCTAACTTTCAGGTTAAGCGCCTTACATAATAAGGTTTGACCGCGACAGAGTTTTTCTGCCGGTCGCGGGTCGCCAGAAATTGTTGGATTCAATTGCTGCATGATATCGATGTTGGCCAACGGTGAATCGTTATTGTGAAATGGGTAGGCTGATTTTATTAAAACAGCGTTGCCCTTGCCTTTGCAGCTTATGTTTAATGAGTCTTTGCCGCGTGCATAATACATATAAATGGTGCCAGCTGACATGAACAGCGCTTTTCGTTTTTCTGTATAACCAAGAGAGGCATGGCTGCCCTTTTCTTCAAGATAATAAGCTTCAGTTTCTATGATGCGGGCAGACAGCCAATGCCCCCTGTATTTTCTGCGAATGATTTTACCCAGTAGTCGTTGTGCTACCAGGCAGGCATCATTGTTAAAGAAAGATATGTTTACACCGCATGTCTTTAACAATGGGTATCCTGTTTATTCGGTTCAGTCATAATAATTATTCTTAATGTTTAAACAGCATCAAGTTTCCGCATTGATTTTGGTAAAAGTTTAAAGTCCACTAGTGCGGTAATAAAAACTTTAAAGAATGTTGCCTCATCTTCATACATTATTTTGTAATACTGTATTTTCATGGTCATGGCGCTGCCGAATATAATTGAACCCAGTGCCAGAAATGAGCCGGTTGCCAGGGTGGATACGCCAGTAATGCCCTGGCCGATAGTGCAACCGAGTGCCAGTACCCCGCCAAGACCCATTAATGCGGCACCAATTATGTGACTTAAAAAATCTTTTATACTGGCAAACCATTCAAAACGAAACGAGCGGGTAAAGAGTGACCAGATGAATGACCCCACAATTACACCAAATACTGAGATCAGGCCAAAAGTGAGTAGACCTGAAAGAAAACCACTTTTGACATAACCCAGTGCCTGTCCAATTGGGTTTATAAAAGTATAAGATTGTGGGCTTAAAGTGCGTCCTTCCAGTGGTTTGCCTGCATCGCTATCAGCCAGCATGTCCCATTGTTGATAGTAGGTGCTTAGTGTGTAAGGGCCATCGTCTGCTTTGATCTGGATATTACTACTAATAAACCAGGCACTAAGGATAACCAGACCGATAACAATACCACTGAGAATATTGTCACGACTGGAGCGAAATTCCTTCGATCTGAAGAGGAAGAATAACAATACAATACCAACGCTGAGACCCGCAATTAGCCGTGCCATACTGGTATGGCTGCTGCTGAGCATGGCACCAATATCCTGATCGCTGCCAATAGCTTTGGAAAGCGGATGAGTCCAGTGGTAAAACAATACACTGTAGAGGGTTTGATCACTGTTAGGGAAAGGATTTATCATGTAATAGGCGACCACGGCAATCACCATGAAAACCAGCAATGATTTAATGTTGCCGCCACCAAGACGAACCAGAGTTTTATTTGCACAACCACTGGACAGTGTCATGCCTATACCAAACAGTATGCCACCGATAATATTTTCTACATAAATGAGCCGACTGGCGCGGTAGGGCGGAAACGTGTGAGTAACATCAATCAGGCCAGTATATTCCAGCAGAGCAACGCCAATGGTGGCAACCGCAATGGCCAATAACCAGGCGCGGAAACGGTTGTAGTCACGCATATTTACCATGTCTGATACTGCGCCCATAGTACAAAAGTTGGTTTTATTTACCACTGCGCCAAGCACAATCGAGATAAGAAATGTTGACCAGAGAAAAAAGGATAAACCTGAAGAAAAAGAATTAAAAAGCATTATTCACAACCAGTTATAAGTAGTCAGAGAAGGAAACTCGTGAACCTCTGATTAATCCATAAAATCGTAGCTTACAGGCTGAAGTGTCCAGTTTCAGCGTAGTGAAGCTTCGCAATAGCCGGTGATTACGTGCTTCGTGCCCTTGAAGCTGAATTATTCAGCTTCATGCAGAATTAATCATGAGATTCTCTTAATTAAGAGACGACAAAGCTGGCTTTTTATTCCAAATAGATGGTTTTTAATCGAGTTATTACTGAAACAGATAAAAAGGCTACCTGGTGTTCAAGATATGCTGTAAATACCGTCATGTAAGTTCGATACCCGTATCCCTGCGGCTGATTTATCCATCCTGTTAGTAAATCGAGGGTGCTCATGATCTTGTATTAAAATCTCACCGTCTGAGTTAATACGGAATGTGTTGTTTTTATTTTTGATGGCGAGAGCGGGCAACATATCAGGATTTATACAATGGTTCTAACACGACTTCGCCTGTCTGCCTGGTTTCTCTTTTTTCTTTTTTATATTGCTTGAATGTTGTTACCAGCGCGTTGATATGCATTTCAGACAGTCCTGCCTGTCGAGTTGTCGAGTTATATAAAGCTTTGTTAAGTTGCTCAATCTCTTGTCTTAGTTGCATTGGACATTGTTGCGCTAATTGAGACAGGCTGGTGATGGTTTGATCTGGCCAGCGTATCTGTGCCCATGCTAGTAGGGCATTCTTAATAGCTTCAGGATGATTCCGATTGCAGGCCTGTAGTACGGCTTTCCCCAGGGGAGGTAATGCAGCGACTTTTGGCTTTATGTTATTGCTGTCTGAGTGTTCATGGCTGCGGGTAGTGAACAGGTAAATCAACGTGATAATCCAGCCCAGTGCCAGGGTTAAGCTAATCCCTTGCCAGACTCGGCTATCACCAGGTATGTAGCCGGTACTTGCCGGCATGGTGGATACTTTCCTGCTGGTTGGCTGAGTGTTGCCTGGAGGAGTAACGGGTGGGGCTATTTGTGTGATCGCACCGGTAACATGCAGGGTAATTGCGGGCAGAATAGCAACTTCTGCTTTATTCGTATGCGTGTTCCACCAGGGAAGTTTTATTTCGGGTAAAACATAGTTACCAGGTTTGGCAGGAATCAGGGCTACTTTAATTTGTTTTGTCCCGATTATGCCAATCGTGTTTTGCTGGTTACTGGTCGTGGCTTTGTCTGGATATTGTTGCAGATGAAGGATCCTGGAAAAATTTAGATTGGGCAATGATGTCCCCGTCTGTCCCTGTGCCACGATACTGATAGTGCGGGTAATGGGTTCGCCCGTTTTGACATGATTTATGTCACTTGACCAGTTTTCAGTTAGCTTAAGCTTGCCAGCAGGCAACCAGTCCTGTGTGTTGGTCTTTGCGGGTTCAGGTTTGACCTGTACTGTCACAGATGGACTACGCAAACGTTTTAATCGACCACTCATCTGGAATTGATCGAAAATGCTTCTTGGTTGCATTGAGTCGATTTGGCCTTCAAAGGTTACGGGCTTAATCGTTAGTTTGCCACTGTGTTGTGGGTAAATAACATAACGTCGTTCGATAACCTCATATTGGATACCCTTTCGCCTGGTCTGATATGTAGTATCCGCGCCCAGCTTTTGTATGATTGCATCAGGGTCACTGGTTGTTGGTTGACTCAGTGAGGCACCCGTGATGCCAACGGTGCGTAATAAACGGACAGAATAGATAATTTGTGCCTGTATCCATGCGGTTTTTTTGTTAACACTGCTCTCGAGAAATATTTTTGCCGGGATGCTGGCTTGTCCATTTGGTAGAGTGCTACTGGATGTAACACTGTTTTTAATAGTGAGGCGAATTGATGGGCTTTTATCTTTTCCAAATGAAATAGAAGGTATGGTGAAATGGCCGATATTGCGAGCAATGAGTACCAGATCCCAGGCTTTCTTCAAACTATAATGCCCATTAATTAAACGCATATTGGTACTCTGACTACTATTTAAAATATCAAAATTCTTTTCCAGGGGGCTAAAATCCGGGTGACCATCGACGTTACTGTCTGCTTCATAGACGAGATGAAAAGAATCGTCCAGCGATACTGGATTGTGACTGGCCTTGACAGTAATATTTACCGCGAAAGTCTGACTGCTATAGACAAACAGCGTAATGCTTATTAGGACTGAAAGGAGGTTTATGATTCGGTTTGTCAATGTTCTTGTTACCATGGCTGAATACTATTGTGCTGGTTAGGTAGTTGGCTGTACTGATATAAAAATTTTCGCCGCAGTAAGCCACCGGGGTCATCGGGTATACGCCGTAGCCATTGTTCAGTGGCTCTTTGATCTTCTGTAAGCGGGGCCTGACGTGGGTTTTCTGCTTTCGTCTGTGGTGTCTGTTTTTTCTGTGGTTTCCCTTTTTGTTTAGCCTCGGCCTGTTTTAATGCTGCATCTTGCTGTTGCTGTTTCTTCTGTTGTGCTGTCTGTTGTTTAGATGCTTGTTGGGATTTTTTAGCTGATTGTTTGTGTTTCTTTCCTTGTTGTTGCCCAGTTTTTGATGACTGCTGTTTCTGTTGACTATTTTGTTTTTTCTGCTGATGCGGAGGGGCTTTCTGCCCCTGTTTAGTGGGGTTTTGTTGTTGATTTTTATTATTTTTATTTTGTTTGCTCTGTTTGTTTTGTTTGTTTTGTTTGCTCTGTTTGTTTTGTTTGTTTTGTTTCTTACCGGATTTATTTTTTTTGTTTTTCCGCTGTTGTTTTTTAAGGGCTTTTTTTACCAGTTTTCGGTTATACACCGCATCTTTATTGGCTTTGTTTAATTTAATTGCTTCATTATAGGCGTGGATAGAGGCTTTATATTTGCCGGTTTTTGCCAGTGCATTCCCCGCATTATAATAGTCATTACTGCTCGCAGTTGGTGTTTTATCATTCGCCTGTTTTGAGCGTATTAATGTCTGGTCAAACAGTTTTGTTGCCTGTGCGTAGTTGCCGTTGCGATAAAGTGCGCTGGCTTTCCATTGTCTGTTGCTGAATATTTTTGCGGCTTTATTCGTATTACCGGTATTAAAGGCTCGCATGGCCCTCTGGTTGGGTGTTAGCCAGAGATTTTTCAGAGAAAAAGAGGAGGCGAAGTGTGTGATGGTGGTTGCCGGTACCTGCGTTGTCTTTTCAGCCGCAAATCCAGATTGAGGAAAAGGTAAAATAAAAATAATGAATAAAGCGAGCCAGCCTTTTCGTGCCCAGAGTGCAGCAAAAAATAACAGCGGTAAAATTAGCCAGATACCTTCATCCTGCCAACTGTCTGCATGGATATTGGTGACTAATCTCTCATTGTTGATAGCATTATTGGCGTGCTGAGCAAAGAGTGCTGTCAGTTTCAGGGTATCACTGTTGTCGGCGGCAATGGATGTATACACACCACCGCCTGCAAGTGCCATTATGCGTAGCCGAGCTGGATTAAGTTTTGGGATGACAATGGCGCCATTGGCATCTTGTAGAAAACCATTAGCAAGGGGTATTGGGCTGCCTGCTTCTGTCCCGATACCAAAGATGGAGACACGGTAGCCCTGGGCGCTAATTTTTTTTATCGCGCTCAAGTCTCGCTTATGGATGCCATCAGTAATGACGAGTACATCACCCTGTGTTACGCCAGCCTGGACAAATAAATTATGTGCTTTTGCCAATGCATCAGAAAGGTTACTTCCCTGTGCAGGCATCATCGAGGTCACCAGCACGGGCACCAGATTAGCGATGTTGCCATTATCATCGGTGAGCGGAGTGACGGTAAAGGCATTCGCTGCGTAAACAATCAGTGCTGTCTGTCCACCATGACGTTGTTTGAGTATATCGAGTAATTCGAGCTTTGCGCGTTCGATGCGTGAAGGTTTAATGTCAGTGGCATTCATCGACTGTGATAAGTCCAGCAAAATAACCAGTGCGGACTGCTGTCTAAAAACCTGTTGTGGTAATTTCTTATAAACGGGGCCAGCGAGTGCAGTAATGCATAGACTGGTTGCGATAAAGGTTAACCAGACGGGTAAAAAACTGCGCTTTCCCTGTTTGTCTGTGAGCATAAAAGGGAGCAGTTTAGCATCACAGACTTTTTGCCAGTTTATGTTTTGTCCGTGTTTTTTAATCATCCATATCAGATACAGCAGCAGTGGGATAAAGGCATAAAACCATTGCGGCCGCAAAAAATGTAGATGATGGATGATCTCGTTTATCATGCTTTTAATCGTGTAGAAAATAAAGGTAGTTTCAATAACAAGGCAAGTAAAGCGGCTATAAACAGTGCGGCACTTAATGGCAGATAAGACAGGGCTTTTGTTGGGCGATAAGATTTTTTCTCTTTTGCTACCGGCTCAATTTTATCCAGGATTCGATAAATACTTTCTAAATCAGCAGTATTGCGTGCGCGGAAGTAGCGTCCGCCGGTTATTTTTGCAATGGCTCTTAAGGTATTTTCATCCAGCTCACGCGAACCACGGTTGCCAATACCAATAGTGTAGATTTTTAAACCCTTTCTGGCGGCAAGTTCGGCGGCTTTTCGCGGTGTTATTTCTCCGGCATTATTGACCCCATCGGTGACGAGTATCAGCACACGGTCATTGTAAGGGTGTTTTTTATTATGTCTGTCTTTACTGGTTGCGTTGGCATTATCTTCCTGTAAACGTTTAACCGCCAGTCCAATGGCATCGCCAATAGCTGTAGCATTACCTGCCAGTCCGGTAACCGCCTCATGTAAGAATTTATTGACTGTTGTGCGATCAAAAGTAAGTGGTGCCTGCACATAGGCCTGGTCACCAAATAGAATCAAGCCGATGCGGTCACCGACTCGGTGTTCAATAAACTGGCTGATTACCGCTTTGGTTGCGGCAAGACGACTGACAGAACGGTTCATATAACGAAACGGTAGTTCCATACTTTTTGACAGGTCGACAGCAATTAATAAATCACGGCCGCTGACAGGCAGTTCTATCGCGTCACCTATCCATTGCGGGCGTGCGGCGGCAATGACCAGAAATAGCCATGCCAGCGCGTATAACAGTAATGGCCAACGCCGATTTCTGGGTTTTATGCTGCTGTTTGTGGTTAATTTAAAATCTTCCAGGTAGGGGACATGCAGTGCGGCTTCGTTGGTCTGTTTTGCTCGTGGCAGCAGCCATCGTAATAACCAGGGCAGAGGGAATGCTACGAAGACCCAGGGCCAGAGGAAATGCACCATATTCAGCTGCATCATGCCTGCCGCTCCGATATGAGAGGCTTAAGTTTTTGTTTGCCACTATCCCTGCTTTGTCTATGGCGGCTGCTTTTTAACGGTTGCGCTGTTAGCCACTGCTCACAGAGTATTAGTAGCGTATCGGCATCGTACTCGATGGTATTATTTTTAGCTGTGTCAGGTTCTGGCATATAAGGTGCGGTTAATAAAATCTCACCAAGCGGGCCATTAAATCCCGGTTGTTTTGCTGCCAGAGAAGTATCGTCAAGATAATTTAACCAGTTTTTTCCAGTGAGGCCTGCAGTGTTCTGGCGAGGGTAAAAACTGATGCTGGCGCGGCGTAATAAAGTGGATAATTGTTGTGCCAGGCGGATTTTATTGTGCGTCTGAAGAAACTGTTTCTTAATGGTGTGAAACGTTTCGTTGGTGACACGTTTCAGGCGGCGCGCGTGGCGGATTTTTTTTACCATAAAATAAATGGCTACAAGGCAAACGAGAGTCGCTAATACTAACCACCATCCCAGTGCGGGCGGCCACCATGATATAGCCGTAGGCAGATGAATATCACGCAGTGGCAGATTGTGACTATTTACCATTGTTGGTAGTGCGGGGCTGGTTAAGATGGGATTAGGCATGGTTTAACCTTTTACTGTGCGCAGCGGTTTGTTTTTAGCTGCACGTATGCCCAGACCATTCTGTAACTGTTCTAGCGTATCACCTTCGGTTGAGATTGAGAGCAAAAAAATGCGGTGTTGCAGGCTGAAGCGTTGCAGTGTTTGCAGGCGTTGTTCGAAGCGCTCATGGTAACTCTGGCGGGTTGCTTTACTGGATGCATTGATAAGCTGAATTGATTGACCATTGGTTACTCGATAATGGCCAGATAAGGGGAGGTGCGTTTCAATGGGATCATAAATCTGGATCAGCATAACATCGTTATGGCGCGATAGATTGGCCAGATGCGAATAGGCGGATTCATCCATTTCACGAAAGTCGCTTAACATAAAGATGAGACTGCCGGGGCGGACAACTTTACGCAGACGCGAGATTGAAGTTGCCATATTACGCGCAGCGTGTGTGGACGAGAAGGTTTGTTGCCAGGCACTATGTTTGCAACTTCTACCGATAAAATCCAGCACGGCGGTTTTACCACGCCGTGGTCGAAGCTCAATATGTTGGTCAGCCGAGAAAATAAGTCCACCAAGCCGATCATTGTTTTCCGTAGCGCTCCATGCAAGTAAAGTGGCAACTGTGCTGGCAACAACCGCTTTAAAACTGCCGCGGGTGGCAAAAAACATTGATGGATTTAAGTCCAGACATAAGAGTACTGGACGCTCACGTTCTTCACGAAAGATTTTGGTATGTGCCGTGCCGGTACGTGCAGTCACGCGCCAGTCCATGTTGCGAATATCGTCACCGGGAAGATAAAGACGTGACTCATCAAATTCCATGCCGCGACCCTTAAAAGAAGATAAATAAGCGCCGCCCTGTTGTGCATGGATTTTGCCACTATTAAGCGATAGTGTACCGGCTTGATCGCGCAATCGGATTAATGATTGTGGGCTTATCCAGGTAATATTTTCAGCGGATGGCTCTAACATTTGATCAATCTAAAATCTAATATTTTAATGGGTCTAATTCTAATCGGGGTAACTTTATAGGAAATGTGTTAATTAATTTAAGGTACGGCAATACGTGAAATCAGCTTCTGAATAAAATGATCAGGCGTGATACCATCGGCTTCTGCCTCATAGGTTAAAATGACGCGATGGCGTAGCACATCAAAAGCAATCGCCTGAATATCACCTGGGTCAACAAAATCCCGGCCAGCGAGCCAGGCATGAGCGCGGGCGCAGCGGTCGATTGCAATGGTCGCGCGTGGGCTGGCTCCATACAGTGACCAGTTGGCAAGATCATCACCATAAGCAGCCGGTTTGCGTGTTGCCAGTACCAGTTGTAATAAATATTCCTGTAAATTATCGGCCATGTGCAGATTCAGCACTTCGTCACGGGCATCAAATATATCTTGCTGGCTGATCTTTTTAAGATTATCCAGATTGCCAATATCAGTAATACCTTCAATCGCTTCCTGCCTGACCAGTTCAAGAATTTTTCGTTCCGCATCAGCCTCTGGATAATCAATGGTAACGTGCATGAGAAAGCGGTCAAGTTGTGCCTCAGGCAGAGGGTAAGTGCCTTCCTGTTCAATTGGATTCTGCGTTGCCATGACCATAAAAAGCGGGGGTAATGGGTAGGTGGTTTTGCCAACCGTAATCTGGCGTTCTGCCATTGCCTCCAGAAGCGCCGACTGAACTTTTGCTGGCGCTCGATTAATTTCATCAGCCAGAACCAGATTATGAAATAACGGCCCTTGCTGGAAGCTGAAAGAGCCATCCTGGGGTCGATAAACCTCGGTGCCGGTGAGATCGGCGGGTAACAGGTCGGGGGTAAATTGAATACGGTGGAAATTGCTTTCAATGCCATCACTAAGAACCTTAATGGCTTTGGTTTTCGCCAGTCCAGGCGCTCCTTCTACCAGTAAATGTCCATCTGCCAGCATGGCAATAAGTAGACGGTCAACGAGTGCTTCCTGGCCAATAATGTGATTTTGTACGTGTTGTTTAAGACTAAGTATCGATTCTAGGCTAGACATGTTGTGCTTCTATTCAAAGTTAATATATTTGTGTTGGGTATCTCTGTTTTTGTATGTAACTAACAGATAGTTTATGTGCCTGAAAGTTCATTAAACATTTCATCCCAAAGGGAGGGTGTTTTATTGTGCTTTCGTAATGTACAATGCTGACAATTCTTTAAATTTCAACCTCAGGTACCCGCCTTTAAATTTTTTTAAAGCGGGATAATCGGGAAGTTGGTAAACCGGCAGAGTGTTGTCGGTAATTCCAGCACTGCCCCCGCAACGGTGATTGGTGAGATTTATCAGGAATAGCTGATTGATGAATATTAGCGACGCCACCCACTGCGAGAGTTTTTTTCGCGGGAAGGGGATAAATCAAGTAACAGCATATTGATACACACCATAAGTCCGGAGACCGGCCTGAGGCTGTTTACAGTAGTCGCGGCGGGCGGCTGACCTGGTTTTGTGGTGCCTGTTCTTCCGTGTGCATCCTTCTGGTCAAGCCTCCTTTCTGCTTTTTTAAATTAGAGTTAGAGTATCCAGGCAAATTTTTTGATTCACCCTGAACATAAAAGAGCGCGTTATTTTTTTTCGGTTTTTCTGTTACTGCTACAGGTGGCACCTGCGCGTGCGCAGGGATCACAAAATAATAAAAAATTAAAGGTATTAATTGATAAGGGACGAATCGACCGTGCTGTTGGTGCGGTGAATAAAAGGACTACCTCATCAGCAAACTCAACCATTAAAGCCCAACGTTTTCGTCACGGTCTGCTTAACCTGCCAGAAATTCTTGAGCAGGAAGTGGGGGTGCAGGTTCGTTCAAGTGGCGGTGCAGGCAGTTTGTCAACTGTGGTGTTGCGCGGTGCCAGTGCACAGCAAGTAATGATTTATCTCGATGGCGTGCCATTAAACGATGCCTCTGGCAGTCCGGTGGATTTGAGCCTTATTCCGGTCAGTTCGATTGAACGCATTGATATTTATCGTGGTTCTACCCCGCTTGAACTGGGTAATCCATCCATTGGCGGGGCGATTAACATCATAACGCGGCAATCCTCGGTTTCACCGTCATCGATGGTGCAGGCAAACTCAAATGTTAATATCAGTACTGGCAGTTTCCATACCTATAAGATTGGTGCTTCCTCAAAGTTGAGAACAAGGCAAGATGACTACCTTTTTAGTACCAGTTATCTACAGAGTAAAAATGACTTCAGGTTTGTGAATAACAACGGAACACCGTTAAATCCGAATGATGATCGGGTTGAAAAACGCAAGAATGATGGTGTTAAACAGCGGGCATTACTGGCAAACTGGAAACATAAGGTCAACCAGAAATACGACACTGAGGTACGCATGGATTTGTCTGACCGACATAAGGCGCTGCCCAGTGTAACCAATAATGCCGATGTGCAGACCTATCTGGATACATTGCAATACCATTTACTGGGGCAGTTGAATGCACGTTCCGTCTGGCTTAAAAACCTGAGTTTTAATGCCAAACTGTTTGCCTCCAGAAAAAATGAAATTTTTGATGATTCATTAGCACAACTGGGTTTTATTAATCAGCGTACCGTGAGTGTAACCAGAAAAGCAGGAACGCAAATCTATGCACAGTTAAATCAGCAATACTCAAGCTGGAAACTACTCAATAGTCTAAGCCTGGAGACCTATGACCATAGTAGTACACAGGCGCTGGTGAGCAGTGATACCAACAGTCGAAAACGACTGGCACTGTCAGTAGAAAATAACCGTTATTTTGATAACAATCAGCTGATTGTTAATCTGGTTTTACGTTATCAGCTTATTGTTGATGCGGTTGCCGCAACTACTGATGCATTTGCTAATGTCACACCAGGGTTTAATATCAATCGGCAGTTGGTTAATCCGCAGCTGGGGGTTAAATACCGTTTTACTCAACACACCTATCTGACCGCAAATATTGGACAGTACAGTCGCGTGCCATCCTTTCTTGAACTGTTCGGTGGTGATGGTCTGTTGCTGGGTAATGTAAACTTAAAGCAGGAAACGGCATTAAATACCGATATGGGTTTTACCTATACCTGGTATAAACCCTATCACTGGTTACATCATGCGCGGTTTTATAGCGGGGTGTTTTATAACCGTATACAAAATTTAATTGTACGTATTTATAATGGTCAGGGCCTGGGCAAGTCGGAGAATATTGCTGACGCACAGGTACGTGGTTTTGAAACCACATTAAAACTTATGCCGGCTAAACACCATACGCTGCACATTAATTTAACCTTACTTGATAGCATCAATTATTCTGATATTACCAGTTTTCAGGGAAAAAGCCTGCCAGGTTATTACCAGCAGAGTCTGGGCTTGCGTTATGCTTATCAGATAAATCACTGGCTATACCGTTTTGAAGTCGACATTAAACGTAATCTATTTTATGACCGCAGTAATTTGCTGAAGGGCGATAATGTGAACCTGATTAATCTTGGCTTACGTTATTCTTTACAGAAATCCAGTATTGATTTTAAGGTGAATAATTTATTGAATGAGAATATTCGATATTTTCGTAATCGCCCGACGCCGGGGTTAAATATGTCACTTACCTACAACCATTTATTTTAGAAAACTGCGGCTTTAAGCCATGAATCGACACTTTGCAATTAAAACATCCTGCTCCCGCGTTATGAAATTTCATAATAACGCTACTATCACCTGCGCTTCATGCGTTGAAGCAGAACATTTTAATCACAAGCTGTTCAATCCAGACTTAAGCGGCAGATTTTTAGCTTATACAATGAAAAGAATCATTGCATTATTGCTACTATTTTTAGTTGTGGCCTGTTCAAAAACGACAACAAATGCGCCAGTGAATACTTCGGGTAGTACTGCAACCGGCATCAATTCAGATCCACTGTGTTTGTCAACAGGCATCCGTAATCAGCCTGTTACACCCGTTACTGCTGTGATTGCCACGACCGCTGCGGATTACAGCAGCGGGGCGCTGGCTATTGTTTCTGGTAATAGTCAGGGTCAGTTTTCATCCTTAAATGCGTTAGACCCCACCGACAGTGATATAAGTATTGCGGCCTATGGTCAATATTTTTATCGTATTGGCCGTGCCTTTGCGGGTAATAACATTACCAAATTTTCTATCAATAAACCACAAACACCAATCTGGCAATATTCTGTTAATGCGACTACAGGCAGTGCTGTATTAAGCAATCCGCACGATATGGTTTTTGCCAGTGCAACCAAAGCCTATGTGCTACGTTATGGGACCACTAAAGCCTGGATAGTGAATCCATCAACAACGACAAAAACAGGCTTTAAAACGGGTGAACTTAATTTGTCTGCTTATGGCGGTATCGATGGTATTCCTGATATGGATAGTGCAGTGATTGCTGATGGTAAATTATTTATTACCCTGCAACGTCTGGAAGGTCCTATGTTGCAGCCGGATAATGTTTCTTATCTTGCAGTATTTGATATTAAGACAGATAAGGAAATCAATGTAGGAATTCCTGGTGACACATTGAAAGGCATTCCATTAAAGGTACGTAATCCGACAAAAATTCTGTATGACGCGACTACGGATGAAATTTATGTTCAGGGTTCTGGTAGTACCTTACCACCACTTAAATATGTGGGTGGCATTGAAGCGATTAATGCTAGTACGTATACCTCAAAACTGATTCTTGATGATGGCGATAAAAATAATCACCCCTATGGATTAATCTATCAAATGACATTGGCTTCACCAAATATCCTTTATTTTGTTGGTTATGATGGCTGGCAGAATAATACTTTATATGTCATGAATATAAAGACTTCAAAGATTTTAAAAACCAGGGTAGCGCAACTTATTGGTGGTGATATCGGTGATATAACCACGGATAATCAGGGACGGGTCTGGGTTGGAGATAATGCTAATGCGGCAATACGCATTATTGACTCAGGCAGTTGTGATCAGGTGGCGGTGGTTTCGACTCGACTGAATCCGGAGAAAATCGTTTTTACACAATAGTAGAACGAGAGGCACAGCAGGCGCCTTAGCAGTTGCCTGCTGAAAAAAATTTAACTTTTTTAAAACGGAAACACAATCATGAAGAAAAAATATGTATTCCCCACACTGCTAACGGCATTAATATTGTCGCCAGCTTCAGCCATTGCCGGACCTTATGCACCCGCTGTTGGGCAACCCGGTTCAACGGCAATCAATATGAATAACCCGATCATTAGTTCCTGGGCGACCGGTTATACAAGTTATCTGCCTGGTGCGAATGTTTCATCAACCTGGCAGACACCATTAAAAGCCTTAGGTAAGGCGCAGGGAACATCCGGTGATGTTGTCAGCCTGGGAACGGGTGGGCAGATAACGCTAACTTTTAACGACCCGATTGCTAATGGTACAGGTGCTGATTTTGCGGTGTTTGAAAATAGTTTTAACAATACCTTTCTGGAACTGGCAAAAGTAGCCGTATCCTCAGATGGAAGCAATTTTTTTACTTTCCCGACATACTCCTTAACGCCTTCAGCCGTTGGCGCATTCGGCAGTATTGATCCGACAAATATCAGTGGTCTTGCGGGTAAATATCGTCAGGGCTGGGGCACGCCGTTTGATCTTAATCTATTAAGTGGTATCCCGGCGCTGGATATCAATCATGTGTCTTATGTTCGTCTGCTTGATGTAGTGGGTAATGGTTCTATGAAAGATACTAATGGGCATCCAATTTACGATCCGTATCCTACTACAGGCAGTGCCGGTTTTGATCTGGATGCAATCGGGGTAATGAATAGTCGTTCGACGGTGGTGCCTTTGCCTGCGGGTTTATGGTTGTTTATCAGCGGTATGTCTTTATTAGGCTGGTTTGGTAAAAGAAAATTTTTTAAAATAGTTGAAAAAACAGGAGATTGAAATGAAACAACAGTTATCTATGTCACTATTGCTTGTTGCAGGGCTTATCGCTACTTCAGCGTCGGCAAGTGTGGCAACATTTGATGATTTATCACTGCCTTCCACAGAATCCCATTACGCACCACAGGCAGCAACTAATTTTATTAGTGGGGCGGCGAATTTTATCCATAATTTTACCAATTATGGTGGCGGCTGTTGCTGGAGTGGGTTTACCTATTCCAATATGACTGATACTACCACTGCTGGTTATATCAATCAGTACAGTGCGGTTACCGGTGGCGGGGTAAATGGTTCAACAAATTATGCCATCTCAAACCCTGGATCATCATCGTTTTCGCGGGTTAATTTTGCTACCTCAACAAAAGTAACAGGGGCTTATTTTACTAATACCACTTACGCCTATCTGTCGATGTTAAACGGTGACAGTTTTGCCAAAAAATTTGCTCTGGGAGATTTTCTTACTTTAACCGTCAGCGGCCTTGACAGTAATAATCAGATAACAAATGCAGTTAATATCAGCCTTGCTCGTGATGCAAATCTGCTTCATCAGTGGGTCTGGGACGATCTGACACCTCTGGGTAAAGTGAATGCGTTGGAGTTTTCGCTGTCATCTTCAGATGTTGGCGCTTTCGGGATGAATACACCTGCCTACTTCGCTATGGATAACTTAACCACGATTCCAGATGTACCCCTGCCAGCGGCTTTCTGGTTATTTGGCTCTGGGTTACTGGGTCTGGTTGGCATTGCTCGCCGCCGTTGCTAACCCTGTTTTTTATACACATCATCCCTGCCGAACAGTGATTACTAAAACGAATACTGATGCTCCAAGAGCGTCAGTCGCAGGGACGCGGGTGTCGGGCCGGCATGGATGTATTGACAGCGTGTCTTGAACAATAGGTGTTCTTTTTATCTGTTTCAGTAATAGGTATCCGTTTCATCCATCCTGTTAGCATTTTCTTGGAGGAATTTTTATGTGTATTTTTTGTAGCGAATAAATTAATATCAATACTATGGGGCATCGGTTAACAAAAATTTACACTCGCACAGGGGATGATGGAACAACTGGTCTGGCGAATGGTTCACGTATACCAAAAGATGATTCCCTGCTACACGCAATGGGTGATGTGGATGAATTAAACAGCCAGCTGGCTGTATTACGATCACATATTTCCGGGCAGCTCGCACAACCAGTAACAATTATCCAGAATGAATTATTTAATATTGGCGCTGAACTGGCAATGGGCGAATGCTTTATTCAGCCATTGCATGTTGACTGGCTGGAACAGTCGCTGGATGATTTAAACACCGGGTTGCCACCATTGAAAGAATTTATTCTACCCGGTGGTGGACTGGCCGCCTCACATTGCCATATTGCAAGAGCCATTTGTCGACGTGCGGAACGTACCCTGGTTGGGGTTAACCGAGAGAAAGCGTTGAATAAGTGCTTGATGGCATACTTAAATCGCCTGTCTGATTTTCTATTTGTGCTGGCCCGTGTGATTAGTAAAGCAGCCGGTGAGAAAGAAGTTTACTGGCAGTCTGACAGGCTAAAACAGGGTAATTAAATTTTTCGCTGATCCTTAACGGGGCAGTCGTGATATTTTATGATAAGAATTGGCATTGATTTAGGTGGTACAAAAATTGAAGGCATTGCTCTGTCGGAAGCCGGCGATGAAATATATCGCCGACGAATTGCCACCCCACAAGGTAATTATTCGGCAACATTACGAGGTATTGTTGATTTGATTTCAACTATCGAAGCACAGACGCAGCAAGGCGGAAGCATTGGTATCTGTACGCCGGGTGCGTTGTCGCCAGTGACAGGTTTGATGCGTAATTCTAACTCGGTCTGTATGAATGGTCAGCCAGTGCAAAAAGATTTACAGGATTTATTAAACAGAGACATTCGTCTTGCCAATGATGCAAACTGTTTTGCCTTATCGGAAGCAACGGATGGCGTAGCAAAAAATTGTTCTATAGTATTTGGTGTTATTATTGGCACCGGTACAGGTGCAGGTATTGTTATTGATAAAAAAGTATTGTCTGGATCTAATGCAATTGCTGGTGAATGGGGACACAATCCATTGCCCTGGCCGGAGGATGTGGAATTACCTGGTGGCGAATGTTATTGCGGTAAAAATGGTTGTATTGAAACCTGGCTATCAGGGCCGGGTATGGTGCGAGATCATGAGCTACACAATAATGTCTTTGTTGACCCTGAAACGCTGGTTAAACAGGCGCGTTTTGGTGATGAAGATGCCAGCGAAACACTGCAGCGTTATGAAAGCCGTTTAGCTAGAAGCTTGGCATACATAATCAATATTTTAGACCCGGATGCGATTGTGCTGGGTGGTGGCATGGGTAACATAAAACGTCTGTATAAAAATGTTCCTGAATTATGGGGTGAGTATATTTTCTCTGCTGGGGTAACTACACAATTGCTGGCACCGGATCACGGCGATTCATCGGGTGTTCGTGGTGCTGCCTGGTTATGGAACGCTCAGATTTCCTAGGTCTATCTATGAACACAATAAATACACCATCAAACACACAGACAGGCACCCATATAAGCTCGGTCTATGGATGTTATCGTTTACAACGATACCCTGTTATAAAAAAAGAAACATTACGTGCATGGGATGCTGCCGATGAATATTTATTACAGTATCTTGCGGATAATAACTTAGCTGATACTGGAGCCTCGCTATTAATTCTCAATGATGGTTTTGGTGGTTTATCGATACCCTTGCATCGTCTTAACCCAGTGGTGATGACGGATTCCTGGTTGACGATGCAGGCTATTGCAGAAAATATGAAAATAAACCAGCTTGATGATGAGGCAATAACCTTTGTTGATAGTCTGGATTTACCCGACAATATCCGGGCGAAGAAAATTGATATTATCTTAATTAAATTGCCTAAATCGCTAGCCATGGTTGAAGATCAGTTGCAGCGTATTCGTGCAGTGCTAAATCCGGCAACAAAAATTATTGCAGCGGGTATGTCAAAACATATCCATGTTTCTACACTAAAGTTGTTTGAGAAAATAATTGGACCGACGAAAACATCGCTGGCACGTAAAAAAGCGCGGTTAATTTTTAGTCAGTTCGATGAAGCTTTAACCGTTGCCGATAATGCATACCCTTGTGTATATAAATTACCTTATAAACTGGATGATGTAGAAATAGAGGTGATGAATCATGCCGGTGTGTTTTCTACAGAAAAGCTTGATGTCGGTACGCGGCTTTTATTAGAAAATATTCCTGCTGATAAGCAATATAAATCTATTGTTGATTTGGGGTGTGGTAATGGTGTGGCAGGTTTAATTGCAGCACTAAAAAATTCACAGGCGAAGCTATTTTTTACTGATGAGTCTTATATGGCGATCAAGTCATCAATGGCTAATTTTTTATCTGTTTTTAGCGAATCACGTGAAGCAGAATTTTTGCAGACTGATTGTTTGCAGGGTATTGCTGATAACAGTATTTCACTGGTTTTATGTAATCCACCTTTTCATCAAAATAATGCAGTCAATGATAAAGTTGCCTGGCAAATGTTTTCTGAAGCTAAAGCCGCGTTGGAAGATAAAGGTGAATTGTGGGTTATTGGTAATCGGCACCTGGCTTACCATGCAAAGTTGAAAAAAATATTTGGTAACTGCAATGTTATTGCAAATAATAAAAAGTTCGTGCTACTAAAAATGATAAAAATACAGGTGGTGGAAAAGTAGATAATAGAAAATATTGCGTTAATGAAATAGCAGTGATCAGATAAGAGGGGAAGATATAGTCGTTACTGGTTGGAAAGTCTAGATGTTTTCTTGATTAAAACTACGACTGCCAGAAAAAATAATACGCTGGTGATCACAATACTATTAGTTTTTAGATCAGGTGGAAATATTAATATAAATTTTTTACCCTTGATAAGGGATGAATAGCTTGAGACACAAAAAGGGATAAGAAACAGGCGCATGGTTTGCCATCGGTCCAGCGTTTTTAAACTTACTGGCCAGCAGGTGGTACTGATAACCAGTGCGGCACCGACGATTAATGCAATGCCAAGTGAGGAAAACCAAAGGTGTGGGCTGGCGTCAAAATAGAGAACAGTGATGGCCAGGTACCAGATAAAATAACTCCAGAGTAATTGCTGGCCTAGACTTAAAGTTTTTAAATAACACAGCATGGTTTTACCAACTTTCGGCGGTGGCATTTTTCCAGTCATATTGCCAGTTATCGGGTAAGTTTTCAGCGCAAAGCAAACAGTTATGACCGATTGCTGGGTAAAGTTCTGCGTAGTTTGCTATCGTGGTACCATTTACGCGGCGATTGATATGGATGGGTTTTAATTCTTCCAGACGTTTAATGCCACTGGCTCCAAGTAATTCAGTTAAATTTTTAACCGTTGAGTTGTGGTAGTTAGCCACACGTTGTCCTTTATTATCAATATTTAGTGCTTTGTAACGTGCTGGATCCTGGGTGGCGATACCCGTGGGACACTTATCAGTGTTACAGATGCGTGACTGAATACAGCCTAACGCCAGCATCATTCCGCGTGCGCTGTTTATCGTGTCAGCACCTAATGCCAGCATCCGGGCCATATGAAAGGCAGTAAATATTTTGCCTGAAGCAATAAGGCGGATCTTATCGCGCAGGCCAAAACCGAGCAGGGCGCTGTTGACAAATATAATCGCGTCACGCAATGGTGTGCCAACCGAATTAGTTAGTTCAATAGGTGCTGCGCCAGTGCCGCCTTCACCACCGTCGACAGTAATAAAATCTGGCATAATACCCGTTTCCAGCATCGCTTTGCAGATGGCCAGAAATTCACTTCTTTTACCCAGGCAGAGTTTAAATCCAATGGGTTTCCCGCCAGACAGTGTTCTTAATTTGCTGACAAAGTTGAGCAAACCTTTCGGGGTGTTGAATGCTGAATGTGCTGCTGGAGAAATGACATCATGGCCCATTGGTACATGACGAATTTCAGCGATCTCTCTGGTTAGTTTGGCCGCCGGCAAAATTCCGCCATGACCAGGTTTTGCGCCCTGGGAGAGCTTAATCTCGATCATTTTAACGCCATCAAGCTGCGCCTTTTTGGTGAATAGGTTTTCATCAAAATTACCGGCCTGATTTCGGCAACCAAAATAGCCCGTACCGATTTGCCAGATAAGATCGCCGCCATATTTAAGGTGGTAAGGGCTTAGTCCACCCTCACCTGTATTGTGTGCAAAGTTACCAATTTTTGCACCTTTGTTTAACGCCATAATTGCGTGTTTGCTTAAAGCGCCAAAGCTCATGGCCGAGATATTCAGTGGTGAGGCACTGTAGGGTTTTAAACAGTCTGAGCCGCCAAACTTAATGCGCGGGTGTGTGTCTTCAATATGGAAGGGTAGCAAGGAATGGTTCATCCATTCATAACCTGTTCGATAAACATCAAACTGAGTGCCGAAAGGGCGAGTATCGCGAACATTTTTTGCGCGCTGATAAACCAGTGCACGAAACTCACGATTGATTGGCCGGCCATTGATATTGGATTCAACAAAATATTGCTGTATTTCTGGACGTATGGATTCAAATAGATAACGGAAATGACCGATAACAGGGTAAAGACGAAGAATAGTGTGTTTTACCTGAATGAAGTCATATATCCCCAGCAGGATAATGGGGCCGATAAAAATAAAGCCATAATAGAATCCTGCCCAGTTAGTAGCAAGCAGCAATAGCATGGCCGCTATCAATATAGAAAAAATAATAAAACCCTGACGTACACTCATTGGCTAACCCCGGTTGGTATAAATGGTTTTTTAATGACTATTTTTTTGTCTGTAAGTTCTTAATTTTATAGTTATGATTATCGGTATCCTTTTCATCTATCTGGTTAGTCTGTTTTTTAAGGCAGCATGAATTTGGATGTTATTGTAGTTGATGTTTTTTATTTGTCGATAATGGCGCGGGTATAAATCTTTTTACCCAAGCCCATCATAGAGTATATATTATGTTAGGCTTGTCTGTAACAGGGACGCACAAGACAAGTTTTTTCCTGGCTGCTTAAATTTTGTCAGAGAAAATTCGTGTCTTCGTGGTACATGCGGAACCTAAATTAATACCGAGTTGTATTATGAATTTAGTAAATATTATGAAGTGGCTGAGTGGTTTTCTACGCAACGGCGTCATGGTTCTTATTAGTCTAGGTGTGGCCTCACCTTTAGCCATGGGTGCGCATAATGCAGTGCAGAAAATTGTTAAGCAAAATTGCGGCGCATGTCATGGCATTAATGGTAATAGTGTTGCGCCGATCTATCCAAAGTTGGCCGCTCAGACACCCGCTTATATAACAAAACAATTGCATGACTTTACTGATGGCGTACGTACCAGTCCAGTCATGTCCGGTATAGCGAAAGCACTTTCTAATACACAAATTCAACAGCTGGCGCAATACTTTTCGCAACAAACCAATATCAATAAAGCCCGACCGAATATACCGTTGGTGGCTCAAGGTGAAAAAATCTTTCGGGGTGGTGTGATCGCCCGGGGTGTTCCGGCCTGCGCTGCCTGTCACGGCCCTGCAGCCATTGGCTTGCCACCGCTCTATCCACGCCTGGCCGGGCAAAATCCGCCTTATGTCGAGAGTCAACTGCTGGCGTTTCGTAGCAAGAAGCGAAGTAATGATTTACACGCAATGATGCGTGATATCGCAGGCAAACTGACTGCGCAGCAAATTAAGGCGGTTGCAGCCTACCTGGGTTCGTTACCTTAATCCTTCTCGTGCAAATATTACGCTTAAAAATCGTGTGAGATAGACGTGTAGGATAGATATGTGTTCAAGTTTTGATGATAATTTGATTGCTGGCTGTATGTTAAGGACTCAATGCAGCGCCTGAATAAATTAAAACTTCCGCCAGAGTTTTGAAACTAAAAGGCCAGAAATTTATGAACAAAAAAAAGGATAAGAATAAAAGCGATGTAGAACATCAGGTTCTGAGCCAGAAAGAACGCTCAAAGCGACGTTTTCTGAGCGCAGCAACGGCTGCTGTTGGTACTGCCGGTGTTGGGGTGTTAGCGGTGCCATTTATTAAAAGTCTGGAGCCCGATGCAGCCGCTGCGGCAGCTTCGGTCATCACGGTTGATATATCAGGGATACCGCCGGGCGGGCATCTCACAACAAGCTGGCAGCAAAAACCGCTTCTTATTGCCAATCGAACACCAGAAATGCTGGCGACATTAAGCCAGATGAATTCTCAGCTGAAAGATCCAGATAATAAGGTTCCTCAGCAACCTCCTTATGCACAAAATATTTATCGTTCACGGAAGCCGGAATGGTTGATTATGATGCAGGTTTGTACTCACCTGTGCTGTTCTCCTGCTTATAAACCGAGAAAGGGGACGGTGAGCCCTACCTGGTTGGGCGGCTTCCATTGTGCCTGCCATGGCTCACTGTATGATTTATCCGGCAGGGTAATGTTTGGTTCGCCGGCACCTGCAAATATGGTCATTCCCCAATATATGTTCACTGATGATGGGAAATCGGTGCAGATTACCGGCCTCGAAAAGAAATCCAAGCTATGTTAAAAATATCCTTGCAATGGTAAATCAGGAGTAGACGATGAGTAAAAACCATAGTTTCTGGACGTGGATTAACGAAAGGTTACCCGTAAGCAGTTTTTTGAAAGCCTCAGTAACCGAATACTATGCGCCTAAGAACTTTAATTTCTGGTATTTTTTTGGTTCACTGGCACTTCTGGTTCTTATCTCACAGATTTTTTCAGGAATTTTCCTGCTGACACACTATCATAGTGATGCGAATCGGGCCTTTGATTCGGTGCAGGGTATCATGTTTGACGTAAAATGGGGATGGTTAATTCGCTATATTCATACCACCGGTGCTTCGATGTTTTTTCTGGTGATTTACTTACACATATCTCGAGCATTTCTTTATGGCTCTTCTCGTAAACCGCGTGAATTGCTGTGGATTATCGGTTGGGTTATTTATATCGTGCTTATGGCAGAGGCGTATTTTGGTTATGTACTGCCGTTTGGGAACATGTCCTACTGGGGTGGGGAAGTCATTACCTCTATTATTGGTGCCATCCCCGTTATCGGTGACTGGCTGGTTTCGATTGTCCGCGGTGGGCCTGGTTTAGGCGGGGCAACACTCACGCGTTTTATGGCCTTTCATGTTGTCCTTATTCCGCTGCTACTGATTGTGCTTGTCGTTTTACATCTGGTGGCACTACATAAAGTAGGGTCCAATAATCCTGATGGTATAGAAATTTCGAAAAAACTCGATGCGAAAGGCATTCCTCTGGATGGCATCCCTTTCCACCCTTATTATACGGTGAAAGATCTCTATGGTGTCGGCGTGTTTCTGACTCTGTTTGCGATGATTATCCTGTTTGCACCGACCTTGCATGGTCTGATTATTGAGTACGATAATTACATTCCGGCCAACCCGTTACAGACACCCGCCGATGTTACACCGGCATGGTATCTCTCTCCGTATTACGCAATACTGCGTTCAATACCCGATAAAGGGCTCGGTATCCTTATGCTGGGCTTAGCCATAGTATTTCCATTTTTTCTCCCCTGGTTAGACCGTTGTCCAGCTAAATCAGTACGCTATCGCCCCGTTTATTTTGGTATGTTGATTGTACTGGCTATTGCATTATTGGTATTGGGCTGGATTGGGATGCAACCAGCCAACCCGGCACTGCTGCCGCCTGCACGCATTGCGCTGGGGGTGTATATCGGCTTTTTTATATTGCTACCCGTTGTTAGCCAACTTGAACCGGTTCGACCAGTACCAGACAGGGTGAAATCATGAGGATAATATTAAGTATTGGAGTGGTGGTTATGGTTGTTTTTACCACCCTTGTTGGAACCGCGTATGCCGATGAAGTTGCGTTGCCGACTGCGAAGTACAAGTTCGATAAAGAAACCATTATTCGTGGAGGCATATTTTTTGCCCAGAACTGCCTGGCATGTCACAGTATGAAGTATATTCGTTACAACCGTCTGGCGGTAGACCTCGGGCTAAATAAAGAATTCATTAAGCGTAACTTTATGCTCCCGTCGGGGGCTAAATATTTACGTGGTATGACAACGGTTATGCCCCCAAAGCTTGCTGCCAGATGGCTTGGTGTTACACCACCCGATTTAACACTGGTTGCGCGTTACCGAGGTGTGGACTGGATCTACAACTATCTAAGAAGTTTTTATTGGGATCCCAGTAAATCAACCGGATGGAATAACCATGTTTTTCCAGGTGTCGCGATGCCAAATGTGCTGTTTTCATATAGCGGTGTAGTTGACAGCAAGGGACGTGTACTTAAAAAGGCCAGTCATAGTCATCAGAAATATGATGAAGTAATAACTAACCTTATAGCATGGATGCGATATACCAGTGACCCTTCGATTATCATTCGTAGACAGATCAGCCCTTATGTTATTGGGTTCCTGTTAATTTTTACACTGCTTGCGTATCTTTTAAAACGTGCTTACTGGCGCGATGTACATTAGCGCTCCCTCTGATGTAAAGGCACAGAGCTAGCAGCCAGGCCTGGGTATTGTCCGACCTGCTCCTGGTGGGGGCATTATCGCTATAATGCCGACTCTATAGTGCAGTCGAACGTATCACCATCATTTTCTCTACCTGCATGTCTCTAAACGTGTGTGGTATGCCGCCGATACCAAAACCAGAATGTTTCAGACCCGCAAATGGCATCCAGTCGACACGAAAAGCGGTGTGGTCATTGACCATTACGGCGGATGCATCCAGTTGTTTGAAAGCATACATGCAGGTGTCAATGTTTTTCGAGAAGACTGCTGCCTGGAATGCGACATCAAGACTGTTGGCGCAAGTTATAGCCTCTGCTATATCGGTATAGGTATAAATGCAAACGACTGGGCCAAAAATCTCATTACTGGTAATGATGGCATCTGCTGAAGGATTAAATAAAACCGTTGCTTCATAACAGCTGGCTGAAATTTTATTGCCTCCGGTTATACATTCAGCGCCCTTGTCAATTGCATCCTCTACCCACGCATGAACACGATCTGTTTCAGCATGGCGAATTAAAGGCCCAATGTCGGTATCTTCTTTTGTTGGGTCGCCAATTTTCATTTGTTTTACTGCTGTGGCGATATGTTCGGCAAGTTTACGCGCGATAGATTTATGTGCATAAATACGTTGAACCGATACACAGACCTGTCCGGCGTGATAGAAACCTGCTTTGGTCAGCAGTGGCACAGTCTCGTCCATATTGGCATCTTCAGCGACAATCACTGGGGCAACACCACCATGTTCAAGTGCGCAACGCGTACCGGCTGCGAGTTTGGAGCGTAACATCCAGCCTACATTGGCGCTGCCAATAAAGCTGAAAAAAGCGACTCGCTTATCGGTAACCAGGGCTGTGGCAGTTTCATGATCTGAGGTGATAATGCCCTGACACCATGCTTCTGGTAGACCCGCTTCACGAAAAATCTGGATTAGTCGAAAACATGACAAAGGTGTATCTTCAGCAGGTTTAATAATAACCGGACAACCCGAAGCAACTGCTGGCCCAATCTGATGCACGGCAAGATTAAGTGGGTGGTTAAATGCACTGACGGCGACGACAACGCCAATAGGCTCATGTGTGGTAAATGCCAGCCGGTTCATTGACGCAGCATTTTTACTCATTGGAACTTCTTCACCATGTATCGTCCGTAATACTTCGATGCAGTTGCGTATGCCATCAATGGCGCGAGTCACTTCTACACGGGAATCAATTAGAGGTTTACCGCCTTCGCGTGCTGCTTCAAGAGCCAGCATTTCGAAACGTGACTGCATGATCATGGCCGTTTTATTTAATATGTCGATACGGGTTTCAGCGTCCAGCCATTTCGAGCGGTCACGGAAAAGACTATGAGCGGTATTAAGTGCAATATTCACTGCGGTTTTATCACCGATTTCGACGGTAGCAATGTGACTGTCATCGAAAGGGGCAGTCACATTAATTTCACCTATGGCAGCGGCACCGGGAACCAGTAATTTAAAATGTTCAGTCATCATTTATTCTCCTTTTATTTTGTTGTTTGACGCAGAGATACTAACAGGATGGATGATATATAATCTGGAAAGCAATGGATATTAGCCATACTTTTTAATTCGGGTTAAAACAGATAGCTGTGATAGAATAGAACGATTACTATTCAAAAGCTAAATTAATAAATTTAATATTAAAACAGATATGGTGGCCAGAGGTTAATACAGATGAAAACTAAAGTAATGACACTGGTTATAATTATATTTTCTTTAGCTGTTTTTCGATTGCTACCGCATTTGCCGAATGTATCGCCTGTAGCAGCGATGGCGCTTTTTGGCGGTGTCTACTTTGCAGATAAACGTCTGGCCTTCATTGTTCCTTTCCTCGCCTTGTTATTCAGTGACCTGATACTCGGGTTGCATAATACGATGTTATTCGTCTATGGCGGATTTGGTCTTACTGTTGTAATTGGCATGTGGTTGAGCCATCGTGTCACGATTACCAATACTGCGCTTGCAACTATGGTTGCATCGGTTGCTTTTTTCCTGATTACTAATTTTGGTGCCTGGCTTACTTCAGGTATATACGCCAGCACGACTGAAGGTTTAATACAGGCCTATGTCGCGGGCATCCCTTTCTTTCAGAATTCACTGATGGGTAATCTGGGGTTTGTTGCGCTGATATTTGGCGGTTATGAACTTTTGAAAAATAATATTATCGCATTACGACAGACTTGATTTTGTTGTTAAACAATAAATTATCGTAACACAGTCGCTAAGTTTGCTCCCTGCCTGGCTGTAATCCAGTTATTCTTATTCAGTTATTCTTTTTCAACCTGCCGTTAAGGTTTTAAGCCTGTCCCCCTGGCGAGTAGTCGCAATGAAAACAGGTATAGCACCGCAATAAACGCAATGATGATGGTAAACGCAACGGAAACATTGATGTCACTAATACCTAAAATACCATATCGAAAAGCATTAATCATATAAAGAATGGGGTTAGCCATTGATGCATCCTGCCAGAATTGTGGCAGCATTTTTATTGAATAGAAAACGCCGCCGAGATAGGTCAGAGGGGTTAAAACAAACGTAGGGACAATGGTGATGTCATCGAAACTCCTTGCATACGCAGCATTAATAAAACCCGCAAGTGAAAATAATACCGAGGTTAGGAAGAACACGGCAAAACTAATCAGATAACTGTGTACCTGAATTTCGGTAAAAAACATAGATACAATGGTTACGATAATACCAACGATAATGCCGCGTGCAACCCCACCGGAAACAAAACCGATCAGAATAATGTTATTTGATAAGGGTGAGACCAGCATTTCTTCGATACTATGCTGAAATTTTGCACTGAAAAACGAGGAAACAACATTGGAGTAGGCATTGGTAATAACCGACATTAATATTAATCCGGGTACAATGTAATTCATATAGCTGTAACCATCAATGTCCGCGATCTGGGAACCAATGAGTCGGCCGAAGATAATAAAATACAGGCTAACAGTTATTGCAGGAGGCAATATGGTTTGTATCCAGATGCGGATAAAGCGTAAAAATTCTTTTATAATGATGGTTTGCAGTGCGACCCATTTTTGAGAAAAATTCATGATTGGGTAACTGTTTGAGGCTGCATATTGCTTTTGGTTTTAATCATAGAAACAAATAATTGTTCGAGCCGGTTAGTTTTATTTTTCATCCCATGCACGTCAATGCCGCATTGCTTTAACAGGTTAAAAACGTCGCTTAGTAGCTGCGTATCAAGTACATCAATCTCCAGTGTGGTTTTGTCCACATAACGAACGGTAAAGTCGCCACAGTGTGGTAATGATGTAATTTCATTCTTAAGATAGAGGACAAATGTTTCCTGGTGGAGTCTGTCCAACAGTTTGCGCATACTGGTCTGCTCAATGGTAACACCGTGATCAATAATAGCGATGGTATTGCACAGACTTTCTGCCTCTTCCAGGTAGTGTGTGGTGAGGATAATTGTCGTACCTTGCTGATTAATCTGTTTTAAAAACGTCCACATGCTGTGACGAATTTCTATATCGACTCCAGCTGTTGGTTCATCCAGTATCAGCAACTCTGGCTGGTGCATCAGCGCACGCGCAATCATTAGCCGACGTTTCATGCCGCTGGATAATTCTTTTGCCATGTGGGCACGTTTGTCCCATAGGTCCAGTTGTGTCAGGTAGGTTTTGGCTCGCTGCCGGGCTGTTATCCGATCAATACCGTAATAACCTGCCTGGTTAATAAGAATTTCCTCAATTGGCTCAAAAATATTAAAGTTAAACTCCTGTGGTACCAGGCCAATATGCATACGTGTAGTAGCGCTCTGCTGATCCATGTTCTGCCCGAATACTTCAATTTCCCCGGATGTTTTGTTAATCAGTGACGAAATAATACCAATAACGGTCGATTTACCTGCACCATTGGGGCCTAATAAAGCGAAGAAATCCCCTTTTTTTACTGAAAGATTGACCCCTTTCAGTGCCGTTACACCATTTCTATAGGTTTTTTGCAGGTTTTTAATGGCTAAAGCGTTCATGTTGATTATTATATCTGGATGAAGAAATTTATTGTTATTTACCTGGTGCTAATGTTACAGTGTTTATGATAGTAATACGACCGTCTGATAAATTCTTGTATTAGCGGTATGAGAGTGCGGTGTTTTGTTGCAATGAGTAATCCGGTTGGTTATGCGGCCAAAGAGTGAAACTATGGGTACAAAAGGTGAGGGGAATCGTCAACGTATTGTAACAGCAGCGGATGATCTGTTCTATAAACGCGGTTACAACCAGACCTCGTTTCAGGATATATCTGAAGCGACTGATATACCACGAGGTAATTTTTATTATTACTTTAAAACTAAAGACGATATTCTGGAGGCTGTGGTACAGGCGCGTAGCGCGGATTTTACTGCTATGCTACAAAATTTTGAGGCCAGCAGCACTAGCCCGCGAGAGTCGTTATTAATGCTTGTTGGTATGCTGGATACCAATCAGGATGGCGTGATTGAGTCGGGTTGCCCGATCGGTTCGCTAAGTTCTGAGTTGGCGAAAGATAATGCTTCTTTGCAGGGTAAATCCCGAATTGTATTTGAGGTTTTGTATGACTGGGCTGCGAGGCAGTTTAGTGCTTCTGGCGCGGATAAGGCAAATGAACTGGCGATGGATTTATTAGCGCGTATGCAGGGGATAACCGTTATGGCCTGTGCATTTAAGGATGCAGTCTTTTTGCAGCGCAGTTTGCAGGGACTTAAAGAATGGGTAAACAGTAAGATTTAGAGACTAAAAGCAGCCAGCAACATACGGTAATAGATAAAACCGTCGCTTGAAAAATACCGGAGGTGATAATTTTGGATATATCGATAGAAGGTAACTATTTAACTGCCTATAAAGGTAAATTTACCTCAGTAATGCGTTGGCCTCAACTGGATAAATTCTGGAATTTATTCCGTGGGCAGGCGGATGATGGCTGGTATATTTATGCGGTTGGCGAGCATCCACCACAGGTCACTGCCTCAAAGCGGCAGTTATTAAAGTTTATTGATGAAGTGGACACCTTGTTGCATAAAGAACATGACGAAGATTATTGCGGTATTGTGTATATTGATAATCATCAGCATGCTGAATTTATTAAGATTTTTGATCCGAATAATCTGGGCGTTTCCTGTGGTTTTAGTGAAAAGCCACCTTTACCGGGCTGGATACTTTCCCGGATTCAACCAGTCGAGCTGGAAGCTGCACTTTATCCACCGAAAAATCGCCAGCGCTGGTGGCAGGGAATATTCCAGTAATGCGGCTAATTCTCGCTTCTAATCTTCGTTTCTAATTTTCTATTAGTCCGAGTTGTCGGGGCGAACTAAACTATTTTTGACCACTCCTATGGGCTGGTCGGCTTCACTGAGAGGGCTGTTTTTTAGCTGCTGGCGTTCTTTATCGTAAGTGTTATAACTTTTTTTTGATCGCTGCATGCAGTCCTGGTATTCCGCTATGGGTAATTTCAGACAGGCGCTTTCGTGGGATGCCTGCATACCCGCATACCAGTTGCTAGTGCTGCAGCCAGCGGTGTTAATCAGGGCAAGGCTTAACAGGAACAGGTTGAATGTGAATAAGATTTTCATTCTGGTTTAGTTTTTTGGCAGCGAGGTGGTATCCACCCGTTACAATGAAACCGGTTTCATTGTAAAACAATCGCTTGTTCCAAGAATTATACCATACTGGCGTAACTGTTCAAGCGTGGTTTTGCCGCCCTGTTTTACCACGTTAGCATCAGGATGCTTGATTTCATGGATGATAATATCGATTGCCTGCTCTCCAGTTATCGCTTTACCTTTCATTGCATTTCCTTCAAATAGATTAATTAAACGTGCGGTTGCAGGCGTTATGTTAAGAAATTTAACCTGATCGTTATTGTTGCGGTAGACGACCAGATGGCTGGCCTGTTCTGGAGGTACTTTGGGCAAGTAATCCGGTCCCATCAGGTGAACTGGAAACTGATAAGCCAGTGACCACGCCAGTGGTGAGAATACAGGTGGGTTTTTCAGTAAATCACCGTTGGCATTGACATTGGTCATGTCAATGGTTTCAGTGGAGATATGCAATGCTATTTCAATCCACTCGTAATGTGCCAGTTCCAGCAATCCGGCGGGATCCTCGGCTTGTGGTGTGCGCTCTTTTTCTAGATATTGGATAAATTCTTCCGAGATTTTCAGAAAGTAGGGAGTATGAGAGCGGTGGTTGGCGAAAAAATCGCGTACCATTTTATGCCAGTTTTTCTCATTATATATTTTTCGTATAACAGGAAAACCATTAGCAATAAAATTTTCTATATTGTTATAAAGTAATTCGCGGTAAACAGCCATGCGCCGATCTTCAATGCCTGCAGGGAGTGCATTTTTCTCCGGGTCGCGGAGATGCGCTGTAAAGGCGTGCTGATGTTGTTTAAACACCGCTTCAGACATGTGCTTTCACTGCATTAATCTTATTGAGTTGAGTGTTTATGAACGACCATTTAGCTTGTGTCTGCTTAATCTGTGCGACCTCTGTCAGCAGTTCTGGCACGCTGGGGATATTAAAGTCACGTTCCAGTAGTGTTGGAAAGACACCGAAATATTCATAGGCCTTATCGAGAATATCCCACACTGGATCAATAATGTCAGCACCGTGAGTATCAATAATTAAGTCCTCAGCCTCATTGTAGTGACCGGCGATATGTGCATAACGAATACGAGCAGCGGGAAGCTGTTTTAAAAATTCAACTGGATCGTAACAATGGTTGATGGCATTAACATAAATATTATTTACATCCAGTAGCAGGCCACAGTTAGCTTCTTCCAGTACCGCATTAATAAACTCGATTTCTTCCATTTCTTTGCCCGGTGCAGGGGTGTAGTAGGAAGCATTTTCCATAGAAATTTCCTGTTGCAGAATATCCTGCACACAACGGATACGTTCAGCAACATAATGTACCGCTTCCTCAGTGAAAGGCATGGGTAAAAGGTCGTATAGGTGGCCGTTGTCTGAGCAGTAGGTTAAATGCTCAGAATAATGTTTGATATTGTGAGTGCTAAGAAATTTTCCAATAGCCTTGACAAAGCTTTTATCCAGCGGTGTCGGGCTACCGATAGACAGGGAAAGGCCGTGACATACAAAGTCATATTTTTCAGTAAACTGGCGAAATTTTTTACCGAAGCTACCGCCAACATTTATCCAGTTCTCTGGAGCAACTTCCATAAAGTCTACTGGTTGCAGAGGATGTTTCAGTAGATCATCAAGTATTTCACGTCGCAGTCCCAGACCTGCGCCCGTTACGGGATAATTATGTTCTTTTATCACGGTTTTAGTGTTGTGGTTAACATACGTTTAATGCCCTTTGAGCTTCTACATGAGCTGTGAATGGGTATCCTTTTTATTCGTTTCAGTAATATGTTGCGCTTAAAATACCTGGCTCTTAATCCATTTTATTCATAATCTATTTATCAGCTGTCCTGATGGACAGAGACTGTTAGTCCGTTTTTAAGTTCAATTTTTGTGCTGCGCGTGGCCAGGTGTTTATGGCATTTCTTCCTGAGGCTGTGGATATAAGTCTTTTAGGCTGACAGATTTACCGCTTGGCTGAACAATTCTGGCATGGCTTCGACCCAGTTCGCGCGCAGTGGCTACCCCACAGGAGTGTGCGATGACACCAACTTCATAGCGTATATTCTGGATATAGTTACAGACGCGTGAAGATTTCTGTTCTGCTACCAACCCATGTTGCAGCTTTCTATCGTGTGTGGTGATGCCAGTTGGACAGGTGTTTTGATGGCATTGTAATGCCTGTATGCAGCCCAGCGACATCATAAAACCGCGCGCTGAGGTAATAAAATCCGCACCGACGCACATAGCCCAGGCAACCTCTGACGGGTTAATTAATTTACCTGAGGCAATAATTTTAACTCGATCACGTAACCCGGTTTCAAATAATGCATCGATAGCCAGTGGCAGACTTTCTTGAATTGGCAGACCGACATAATCCATTAAGCTCATTGGTGCAGCGCCTGAGCCTCCATCTGCGCTATCAATAGTAATAAAGTCGGGTGCATATTCTTTACCATGCTGCTTGACTGTTTGTAGAAATTCGCGTAACCAGATTGTATCGCCCAGCACGGCTTTAAAACCGACAGGCTTTCCGGTGACATCACGTATGTGATTGATCATCTCGATGAGGTTGTCATTATTTTCAATCTCAGGGTGTCGGTTTGGGCTAATAGAATCTTCACCTGCCGTTATGCCTCGGATTTTCGCAATTTCTGCACTGACTTTTACCGCCGGTAACATACCACCTTTCCCCGGTTTCGCGCCCTGAGACATTTTTATCTCAAACATTCGAACATTTTCGTGGGCGGCTATTTCACGGAGCTTTTCATCTGAGAGCTTGCCATTTTTATCGCGCACTCCATATTTTGCGGTTCCAATCTGGAAAACAATGTCGGCATTACCCTCAAGATGGTATGGCGTGAGTCCACCTTCACCCGTATTTATCCATGCATCAGCTTTTTTTGCACCGTATGATAACGCCTGTATTGCAGGTTTGGAGATGGCACCAAAGCTCATACCTGAAATATTGAAAAAAGATCGGGCTGTAAATGGGGTGCGTGCAGAGTTTTCACCAATAACAACAGGTTGTGAGTTAACAGCGTCTCTACCGAGTGTGGGGAAAGCGGTATTAACAAATAAAACGCTACCAGCCGGGCGTAAATCACGAGTAGAGCCAAAGGCAATCGTATTCTGAATATTTTTTGCTGCACGATAAACCCAGGAACGCTGTGCGCGATTGAAAGGCATTTCTTCTCTATCCATAGTGAAAAAATATTGCCGGAAGAAAGTACCAAGGTGTTCGAAATAATATCGGAAGTGACCAATAATCGGGTAGTTTCGTCGTATCGCCTGTTTTGTTTGGGTAACATCTGCGATGTAGACACCAACAAGGAATATCAGTAATAGTCCGATAGCAATAATAAAAGTTATCGCCATCCAGCCCAGCACTTCCAGGCCAAACGATTCAGTGGTGAACATACAGCGTCCCCTGCGGTAAATTATTTTTAATTTTTATTGTGTTATGCCGAAATTACAGCATTACTTAATGTAGTTACTCCACTAATTGTAATCGTTTTTTCAGGTTAAGCTCGATTTTTAAACTATTGCAGGCTCTGTGGATGTTTTTTTATTGGGATGGATGGCGTTACAGTCAAAACTCCGGGGGTTGTCAAATAGGGCTAATGGGCAGCTAACACTATACGGTTATGGACGGGCCTGATTTGACAGACAGTTTATTTTCAAAGATGCATACAGGGTGAGCGTCAGTGGTTATAGCTGACGCAAATCCTTCTTTTGTGCCACTTTTGCCGTGCGAGTTGGTTGCTCGACGCTATCTGTAACCCTGAATATTGAGGCAACGATTAGCGGGTATAACGTTAATGGAAAAATTTGAGTTGTTAGCGCCTATCTTGGTTCAGAAGTCGTCCTGATGACAGCGCTATCGCCTATCTGCTGCCACCACATTTACCTTCTGTCCCTGCTTTCTTCTCCAGTTCTTCTATTTTTTTTGCGCCGCGTTTGCCTTCTTTCTCCAGTTTTCCTATTGTTTTTGCGCCGCATTTTCCTTCTTCTTTTGCTTTAACTTTCTTTACCATGAATTTGCCACCACATTTGCCTTCTTTTATTTTATTTGCACCACATTTGGCATCTGCCAGTTGTATATAACCGCTATGAAGGTTCTGTATACCAAATGGATTCGTGTCTGCGTGAGCTATTGGAGTGCCCGTTATGGCGGCAACAAATGTTGCACTCATAGCAATAGACAGAGATTTTTTTATAGCTACTTTTGACATCGGTTTTTCTCCAGGATATTTTGTTTTCACCCAGATAGGGTGACTGAGTGCACAAGGCGCACAGTACGTAAAGACCGGCATAAAATCTGGAAGTTCAGTTGGTAGGTATAAAAAAGCGAGTAGATTTAGTGATTAGCAGGGTCATTTTTTATGGATTAATGTCTGTAGACAACGTATATATGCATCTTCATCAGGTGCCGTTTGATTGCGCTGTGCCTGCCAGATCGATTTACCCAGGCAATCCATCATTTTATGTTCGGCTTTATGGGCGCTAGCCTGTTGCTGGCAGAGTTTTTGATAAAGAGTATTAATGCCTGCAGGTCGATTGATGCTTAGCTGTTCATGCAGGGCAATATGCATACTTATGTGGAGAAATGGATTGTTTTCACCACTTTCGATGGAAAAATCTTTCTCTAATGACGCTTTATTTTCAAATAGATGATGGTATTCGGGATGTGATTCAATAATAGTCAGGATGACTTTTTGCATTGCATCAGGTGCTTGTCCGGTTTTTTTTAGCTGCCAGCTGTCAAAGAAAACTTGCCTGAGCTGTTTACGGTTATTGCCAAACATATCTGTTTAGAAATGAAAGAAAATAATGGTGGTTAACAGTAGGCTGATATTTCGTTAATAAACTATTCATTAACTACTTTCTCGGGTGTCGATGAGCCTGTATAAGTAGCAGTTTTACTGGTGTTCTGTTGTTTATTTACTTCGGTTGTTGCTGGCCTGGGTAGCGATGTTGTGACAGTAGCCACTTTTTTTACATAAGGTTTTAGTAATCGACTATAAATCCAGCCGATGGTTTGTTTGTCTGATGGGCTATCAATAATACCAACCTGACTCCAGTTACCCTGTTTGTGTAACTGAATAACGCGGTGATTTTTTGCTAATCGGGTGATAATTCTACCTTTGAGTGAGGGTGCTTGTCTGACATTGACCCGGTGAGTTCTTATCTGTAATTGAGGGCCGAATAGTTTGCCATGTTGATTAATCAGTTGTTGTTTACGCCCTTGAATAGCCTTGTCATTACGCATTAACATCGAACGTAATATAACATTGGCTTCGTTATGCTTATCCGCTGTAGCAAGCAGGTAATAATCAACGGCTTTGGTGAGATTTTTACTTATTGGGCCTTCGCCCTGATTGTATAGCATAGCGATTGAAAAACTGGCATCGGTATTGCCCTGTTCCGAAGCTTTTATCCACCACTCAAGCGCTAAATTATCGTTCACCCGTAGGCCGTATCCATTATGGTACATCCACCCAATGGTGTATTGCGCTTCGTTATTACCTGCTTGTGCCAACGGTTTTAACTGGCAATAGGCTTCAGCATAATCACCTAGCCGCATCGCGGTGGCAGCATCGCCAAGTTCATTACTAAACGTTGCAGTAGAGACTAAAAAAAGTGATATGGTCAGTAATGTTTTTATCAATGTCGGGTAACCTCTTTTAAGCGGAGCAGGCGAATAATGGGTATCCTTTTCATCTGTACTGTTCGTAAATAACCGGTTCTTAAACAATTCATGCTTTTGAACGAATATAATATTGCAACAGGTAATCATCAAAATTCAGAGTGTCTGCGGTTTCTATCTGCTGCTGCTTTATTGTCGAATTTCTGGCGAGCTGCTCAAACAGCTTAATTTTTTCTTCAGAAAGGGTCTGTTTTTTGTAATACGTAGAGTGGTGTTGGGACATTCGTTTTGCGTAATGGTAAAAACCTTCATCATAGCCTCTCATCTCTGCCAGCATTCTTGCTGAAGGTGTCAGTGTTGGGTCATAGACGCTGGCAATTTGCGATTTTACGCTGGAAAAATAGTTTTCGCAGAAATTGGCCTGGTCAAGTAACGAGGATACGGCTTTCATTTCATTACACAACTCCCCTGCCCATTGTTGCAGATTGATCGTTTCGTTATCGCGTTGCAGTGCCAGATCAGGCTTGCGACCCTGGTGTGCAACCAGTAATAAATTATGGTCAATGGCATTAACTGCATTTTTATTGAGTTGAGGGCTGTTTTGTAATAAGCAGAACAACATGAATACTTCAAGAAAGTGCAGTTGTTCAGCATTGATGCCGTGCGGATCAAAGACGTTCACGTCCAATGAGCGCAGTTCAATATAGGCAATGCCACGTTTTTTTAGCGCAATAGCGGGCGATTCATCGGTCTGTAAAAGTTGTTTAGGCCGGACGGTACTATAATATTCATTTTCAATTTGCAGAATATTGGCGTTTAACTGGTGGTACTCTCCATTAACTTTGACACCAATTTTTTTATAACCAGAGTAGGGTGTATTGATAGCGCACTGCAAACTTTCTGCATAGCTGGCAACAGAATCGTAACAGGCTTTAATTCCAGCAAGATCCTCTTTATTATTTTGATAACCAATATTGCCAAGCCGCAATGAGGTGGCATAAGGTTCAAAATACGTGTTGACATTAAATTCCTTAAGCTGCGTTTTTTTACCATTAAGAAAAGATTTGCATACTGCGGGTGAGGCACCAAATAGATAGGGGACCAACCAGCCATAACGTAACAGGTTTCTTACCAGCCCCATTGAGCGTTCAGAGATAAAATCCTGTAAAGAGTGGGTGTCTTTCTCCCGTTGTTGGAAACTGGACCAAAATGGTGTGGAAAAGGAGTAATTAAAATGTACGCCGGCAATTACCTGCATGGCGCGACCATAGCGTAGACCAAGCCCTCGCCGATAGGCTGTTTTCATCTGTGCGGCATTAGAACTTCCATACTGTGCCAGTGGAATACTGGTTTCACCAGCAACCACGCAGGGCATGCTGGTCGCCCACAAAATTTCATTATCAAGGTGACGGTAGATAAAATGCTGAATATCATCCAGTGATTGAATAACTGCATTGATTGAATCGCAGGGCGGGGTAATTAATTCTGCCAGCGCTTCAGAAAAATCAGTGGTGATCATGGGGTTGGTGAGCATGGAACCCCATGCCTCTGGCGAGGGATGCTGTGAAATGCTACCTTCAGGTGAAACTCGCAGGCTCTCTTTCTCCAGACCTATCTTTGAACCGGCCAGAGTTTCCTGTTTCCCCGACTCGGTAAGATGAGTCAGGCGTTGGTGGAGTAAATCGTACACAGGATATTTCCGCTTTTTAATTAATCCAGTACATGTGATACCAGCCCATCAGCCAGTTTTGGTTCAAACCAGGTGGACTTTGGTGGCATCACTTCACCCGCATCGGCAACGGCCATTAATGCTTCCATGCTGGTTGGGAACAGTGAAAATGCAATCGCCATTTCACCGCTGTTAACCCGTTTTTCCAGTTCACCCAGGCCTCGAATACCACCAATAAAATCAATTCGATTATCGGTGCGTGGATCAGAAATACCTAATACAGGTTCAATCAGGTTATTTGCCAGCAAGCTCACATCCAGTGATTCTACTGGATCAGCAGGAATCAGTTCGGGGTGAAGATTCAGACGATACCATTGTCCATCCAGGTACATACCAAACTCGGTGGTTTTGGCTGGATGTACTTCAGCAGATTCAGCCTGAATATTAAATGCTAGCTTCACCTTTGTCAGCATATCTGCCTTGGTCAAACCATTCAGATCAGTGATAACCCGATTATAATCCAGGATATTCATCTGGTTGTGTGGATAAATGACGGCGAGAAAATAATCGCTATTCTGGTTACCATCACCGCCTTTCGTTTTGGCAATGCGCGAGGCAGAAGCCGAACGATGATGGCCATCAGCAATATAAATCGCCGCCATTTTATCAAATCCGCTGGTGATTTTATTAATGGTCTCCTCGTCATCAATTTTCCAGAAGGTATGTTGCACCTCATCGTCGGCAGTAACGTCCACCAACGGTTCTGTGGTAGTGGTTTGCTCCAGTATGGCATCTATATCTGCCTGTGATTTGTAGGCGAGCAGTACTGGGCCGGTCTGTGCATTTAACGCTTCAATTTGGCGAACTCGGTCATCTTCTTTTGCCGGACGGGTAAACTCATGTTTGCGAATTCGGTTACTGTTGTAATCGACAACCGAGGCGGTGGCAACCAGTCCGGTTTGTGAATGCCCATTCATAATTAAACGGTAAACGTAATAACAGTCCTTATTTTCACGCATCAAAATGCCTGCATCGCGCATTTTACGCAAATTCTCTGCCGATTTTTCATACACTGCGGGAGCGTACGGGCTGGTTGCTTCCGGCAGGTCGATTTCGGCTTTGGAAATATGTAGAAAGCTCCACGGGCGACCTTTAACACGCTCGCGTGCTTCAGCAGAATTTAGTACATCATAAGGCGGGGCGACAACTTCTTTAGCCCGTTCAGGAACAGGGCGCAGACCGGCAAAAGGGCGGATTAAGGGCATGGTGGTTCTCGTATGATTAGCTTCTGTGGTTTAAATATGGCGCGATTATACAATGACATGTCGCCTGACATCAGTATTTAACGTTGATTTATTACTGAAACAGACAAAAAGGCGACTATTGTTCAAGACACGCGGTAAATACTTCCATCTAAGCTCAACACCCGCATCCCTGCGGCTAATGGTCTTGAACAATAGGTCGCCTTTTTATCCATCTTTTTAGTCCCTTTAGATTAATGTTCGGGCGGTTTTTTCAAAGCGCATTTTTTTATGGTAGCTTGCTGGTTTTGCAAAGGTCTGTAGTGGCTTCAAACTGAAAGGTGGTGTGGTTAATTTTAAATTTATTATGCAGGAGATCTTCAAGTTGTTCTCTTAATGTTGCAATTTGACTTAGTGGCTGGTCATTAACGGTAATATGGCCTTCAAAATGAATATCTGTTTCAGAAAGTGGCCATAGATGAATATGATGCACATTAGCAATACCGGGATATTGGTGGATGACCTGCCTGATTTCATTTGTATCCAGGTCGGATGGTACTGCCAGCATAAAAATGTTTAGTGTCCGCCAGAGTATGGATAGGCTTTCTTTTAGCACATAAAGCCCGATTAACACGGTGAGTAAAGGGTCAATCCAGTAAATATGGAAGACCATAATTGCGAGGCCACCCAGAATGACACCAACACTGGAAATAGCATCTGAAAAAAGATGTAAATACACGGCCCGCAGATTCATGCTGTGTTTTGCACCACGATGCAATAACCAGGTGCCGATAATGTTCGCAAGCAGACCAATGGTTGCCACCAGTGTCATAATGTTGCCGGCTACCGGTTCCGGGTGCAGAGTGTGTTTCCATGCTTCAAAAAACAGGTAAATACTAATGGCAATCAGTGTGCCTGCATTAATCACCGCAGCCAATACTTCTGCACGCTTTAAACCAAAAGTATAACGGTCATTACGAGGCAGGGTGCGTAGTTTAATGGCAATCCAGGCAATAATCACAGCAATACCATCACTAAAATTATGTAATGCGTCGGATAATAGCGACAGACTGCCAGACATTAAGCCACCGATAATTTCTGTAATGGTGATGATAAAATTTAGCACAACGACAATAGCGAGCCGCTTCCCTGATTCGGGCATTGAATGGGAATGGGAATGGCCGTGGCCGTGAGAATGATTGTGTGACATAGCTTATTTAATTCCTCTTCGATACGGAGTCGGTACAGTAATACTTCGATCTTTTTGTGCGGGCTCAAATAAAAATAGAATCGGGTGTTGACGGCGGGTCATCGCGATAATCCTCTGTTCATGTACCATGTATTATTATAAACAATTCATCCTTATACAATATGAAGATACAATATTATCTGTCCTGTTAGTAAGATTAACGGGGCAGCAGTGGTAGGCTTTAATAAAATAAGAGGTTTATAAGGGATGGAATTTTTTGCCGAGATAGAAAATACTCGCCTGGATAGCAACGGGTTAAAGACATTATTAAGCCTGGAGAATTTGCCTCTGTTGTGTGATTCAATTGATTCAGTTCTTCTGGATGAACGGGAAAATGGGGTTATTTACTGTGTCTGGGGTGAACATAAAATTACTCGTACAGAGTTAAAACAGGGGGTTCGGTTTTCATTAAATAATTGTCCTAATGCACTGGCGTGGTCAATAACCACGGATACTCAAAAGATGCACGAGAATGGTTTGGAAAATAGCTATCCTGTTGTTATTCATTGCACCATTAATACAGAGAAGCATGAGGAGGACTTTATTGAGTCCATTCATGCTTTTATCAGTAGCTGGGTAACAGGGATAACTGCCGTATTAGAAAAGCAACGCTCAGTTGAGCAGTAAACCATCGTACCCTGACATAATCAGTGGAATATTGCGGATCAAATCAGGCTGGATAGCGTACCTTTCATTAAGCCGGCATTGTTCCTGATTGTTTATGATGGACAACCAGACTGCTTATCTCGGATGCCGATAGCATATAATATTTTTGTTGCGGGACAAAACCCGGTAAACCCCATCTGAAATAAATTGGCACCAACGAAAAAAGTTAGCCATAACCAGCTTATATGGAATAAGTTAATTTGACCGGTAAGGTGTGCCACAACCAGACTGCCCATAATAATGGTGCCAGCGAATACACCAACTGCGCTAAATAGTTTCATTTTTTCTCCTGATTAATTATTGATCGTGATGAACTTGTTTGGGAAGTATTCGGTATAAATAACGGCTTGCCCGTGAGGGCAGATGGTTAGCGTTATTTTATGTCAATCTAACTGGGCAACATTGCTCCTGGCTTTCAATGCCCTGGCGTTGTTCATACCAGCCAGCTGTTGCATTAACCACGCGAACCACCAGTAACATCACCGGAACTTCGACTAATACCCCAACTACGGTTGCCAGCGCTGCACCGGATTTAAAACCAAACAGTGAAATGGCCGTTGCTACCGCCAGTTCAAAAAAGTTGCTGGCACCAATCAATGCGGAAGGTCCAGCAATGCAGCGGGGTGATTTTACAACACGATTAAGGAGATAAGCCAGTGAAGAATTAAATAATACCTGAATTAGAATGGGTATAGCCAGCAGTAGAATAATAAACGGGTGTTTGAAAAACTGGTTCCCCTGAAAACCAAATAAGAGGATCAGCATTACCAGCAGTGCGCACAGCGACCAGGGGTGTAATACGTTTAAGGTATGCTCCAGTTTCTGTTGGCCATTATTGCCATTGAGTAAAATTCGGCGTATGGCGCTGGCGATTACCAATGGTACTATAATGTAGAGTAAAACAGATAACAGTAAAGTGTTCCAGGGTATAACAATGGATGACAGGCCAAGTAATAAGGCAACAATGGGCGCAAATGCAAAGACCATAATGATGTCATTCAGTGCAACCTGTGACAGGGTGAAATGAGGTTCGCCATTGGCGAGGTTACTCCACACAAAAACCATCGCTGTACAGGGCGCTGCTGCCAGCAGAATTAAGCCAGCAATGTAGCTGTCAAGCTGACCCTGTGGCAACCAGTGACGAAATAAATAACCAATAAACAACCAGGCCAGCAATGCCATCGAGAATGGTTTGACTAGCCAGTTAATAACCAGGGTGACACCCATGCCGCGCCAGTGTTTCCCCACATTTTTGAGCGCTTTTAGATCAATTTTAAGTAACATCGGAATAATCATTAGCCAGATTAATAGCGCAACTGGCAGGTTGATCTGCGCTACCTCCAAATGGCCGATGGTTTGAAAGAGTTGAGGGATTAAGTGTCCCAGGCCTATGCCTGCGACAATGCAAAGTACTACCCACAATGTCAGGTAACGCTCAAAAAAACCTATATTTGTACTGCTGGCTTTTTTAGGGGTGATTTTATGTTGAATAGACATGCGGGTTATGCTCTCTTTGTCTGGTTTAAACGGAATAATAAATTTTCAACTCGGCATTTAATTTCGTCGCGGCTATTTTGAAATGTCTATCCCAGCAGCTTTCATTATTGCAATTGCGTGTGGGTTCTTACCGTGGTTTTCGATACCGGCAGACTGGATATTAAAGCATGGTCTGCTCAGGTATTTGGCCCAGCCTTCTGCCATTTGAGAGCGACAGGAATTGCCGGTGCATAAAAATAAAATATTAAAGGGTTTTTTCATAAGAGCAACCTAAGAACAGCATATCAGCCCTGGTCGATTTGCCATTTTATCGAGCATCTTTCTATCGGAGATAAAAGGTTCGGTTTTGCGTATGCCATTGAGTGTGGTCTGGAGAATTTCCAGTACCCAGCCCTGTAGGTTAGGATTGATGCGGTAATTCATCCAGGTGCCATTTCGCCTGGCGATAAGTAAGCCGGCCTCACGTAGATGTGCCAGATGGCGCGAAATTTTTGGTTGTGACAGATTGAGTGCATGGGTGAGTTCACAGACGCATAGCTCGCCTTCGGCTTGCATTAACATCAGGCAGCGCAAGCGAGTACTGTCTGCCAGCATTTTAAAAAAAATATCGGTTTCATTTAGCATGGGTATTAATATACGTTATTCCATATATATTGTAAAGAATATATATGGAATAACGTATATATTGAGTCTGTAATGACACTAATCAGTGTGCCAATAGAGAAAAGTCTTGAAAATATAGGCGAGTGAATGGTATAAAACAGTTCTTCAATCTTCACCGGAAGTCGCCAACAAGCCAGAAAGTAGCAGGAGAGTTAATGAGAATTCAATTGAATTTAAGTGTTTTGGTTATTGCTGCATGCGTTTCTATGCCCTGTTTTGCGAGCAACAACCCATTGCGTAATAAAGTTGCAATCTGTGCAGGATGCCACGGACAAACAGGGATTGGGGTGAGCGATGCGTTTCCTAATCTTGCTGGACAGAAAAAGGCTTATCTGGAAAAACAGTTAAAGGCGTTTAAATCAGGTGACAGAAAAAACCCAACGATGAATGCGATGGCCGTATCCTTATCGGATACAGATATTGATGGCTTGACTCGCTATTTTTCCCGGCAAAGTATTTACCCGAAAAAAGTTCACCAGAAAATCCAGCAAACAAAAGCGCTTGCAACGCAACATGCCCTCGTCGATGAAGAGCATGCCAGCAAAAAAGAGTTTCCGCAAGACGTTTATATCAGCATGAAGAAAAGTGGCGTGATAGAACGTTTTCCGGCCGAGAAAATCTGGTCAGGTCGTGCGAATATGCTGTATGACGCTATCACTCCAGATGGTAAACGTGTGCTGGCCACCAGTCCGTCAGAAAACACAGTGACTGTATTCGATGTCGCCAATGGTAAACAACTGGCGGTGATACCTGTGGGTAAAGCACCCAAGGGAGTCAAGGTATCACCGGATGGAAAACAGGCTTACATTGTCAATCAGGGTTCGGCCACAATCAGTGTGGTGAATATGCAAACATTAAAAGTGGTGCATTCCATTAAAACTAAAGCTGGACCACATAATGTACGATTTACTCGCAACGGTAAAATTGCTTATGTTACGTTACAGGGTGGTGCGGGCATTGGGGTCATTGATACGGCTAAACAGAAGATGATAAAGGTTATTCCTGTGCCAGGTATTATCGGGCCGCATAATATTGACTTATCAAAGGATGAGAAAACCGCTTTTGTCCGTGATTTTGTACACCATGTTGCGGTGCTCGACCTAAGCACTGGTAAAGTGAAAAAAGTAATTACCGTGGGTAATGGGCATGGTGGTATTGATGTCGCTCCCAATGGCCATTTTGTTGTAACAGGTGCAATCGGTGATGATTTTATTTCGATAATCAACACGCAAACGCTAAGAGTAACGAATATTAAAGTAGGTAATGGGCCCCATGGGGTTCGTTTCAGCAAAGATAGCCAGTGGATTTATGTGACCGTAACAAAGGATAATGTCGTCGCAGTTATTAATGCAAAAACGATGCAGCTAGAAAAGAAAATTGCGGTGGGTAAATTTCCATTCTGGATTGCAGTTAGAGGGAACCCGTAAGCATTAATGTATTGGTAGCTGATGATGAAAATGTTGATATCTATGGATATCCCTGGTCACCCCATAGAGCTTAAAAAATCTATGTGTGCCGGAATATTAGTGTGATACATTCACGTTATCTTCGGCTGAGGGTCTTGAACAATGGGTATCCTTTTCATTTGTTTCAGTAATAACTATCTACAATGAAAATTTTAAAGTGGTTATCGGTGTGGTCTGGACTGCTGGCAATAACCGCATCAGCGGGCTGGTTTTACCGTACTGAAATTATACAGGTTTCATTCCCTGTGTTGTTAACCGAAACATTACAACAGATGGGTGTCAGGAATTTTCATATGGAGTTGAAAAATATTAATGCGCAATATGCCATGCTTGCATCGCTAACTTTTGATGTTGTTACAAAAAAAGAAGGGCGAATAGAACAGGTTTACCATATAAAACTCAAGGACATTCTGCTTCAATATACACCGCAGACTATGTTAGAAGGCAGGCTAAAAAATATAGTAATAAAAAATATGCAAATAACAGTAGTGGATAATAATGCCCGTACATTGCAGAAAAAAAGACAAAACCAAGATACGACAATAGCCGATATTATTGTTGCTGGAATTACCGAGTTGCGCAGTGACTGGCGTGAAAAAATCCCATTTAAGTCGGTAAAAATTGATGCATTAAAGGTGCATGGTAAGGTATTTAATGCATTGAATAACAATGTGTTCAGCATTAACTTGAAAAAATTAAAAGGCAGTGCTGGTAATATGGATCTGTCATTGCAGATACTGAGCCCATCCCTGGCAGAAAAATTAAGCATTAATTTCGATAAAAAAAATACAATAAATATCCGTCTGGACGGGGCGAAAACAGCCTGGTTTAATATAGAACTGACGGATAAAAAAGTTAAAGTGGATTATCAAATTGATATTGTGCGGTTTCAGCGCCTGTTGAATAAATTGGGTTTAACAAACAATATTAATCAGTTTGTTGTGATAACCGATAAAGTTAGTCGGAGCGGCGTTATTGCTATACAGCCTGTTAGTGGGGTCGCTATTATTGCTTTAAATACTCTTATTTCAGTTCCGCATAAAAAATCGCCAGCGCGAAAGATACTGTCTCTTTTAAAACTAAAAACTGGCCTGATAAAAACAGATACGGTAGAGTTAAAAAATGTTGAAACTGGGCTCCTGTTTAATTATTCATTAACACACAATGGACTGATTCTGACCATTAATCATGGTAGCTTTATTCGTTATAACAGCCTTAAAATCGCCAGCACTATGGTTAAAAATATGGATATAAATTTACAGGCTAAATTAGTTATTAACCACACGATTAACCATCAGCTACGCTGGGCTATGAATGGTGATCTACTTACTAAAACGCTCCATATATCTCAGTCACTGGCAGATAATAGAAATATTAATGCGGCAATTAAAAACATCGCGGTAGTTATTAATGCGACTAATAAACACATTGATTTTAATGGTCGGTTTGACGCTTCATCTATACCGGCACAATTCGTTTATAAAGGTCAGTATAAGCTAAGAAACAAGAATGGAAAGTTACAGATCCAATCGGATAAAGTCATCAACTTGTCCATGAACAATACTCGTCTGAGCCAGATTATCTCACCCTGGCCGTATCCGTTTGATCTGGTTAGTGGGAAAATACGCATACAAGCCAATATGTCATGGGCGAGAACTAAAGCGTTTAAATTATCGACAACGGTGCAACTGATCGATGCCGGTGGCATGTATAATAAACTGGTATTTTCAGGATTAAATACGGAACAAAACCTGGATATTTTTCCCATTCTGGAGACGCAGAAATCAACTAAGGGAAACCCTGATAGCAATATGGGTTTAATTCATGTTCATCACCTTGATATGGGTGTTCTGATTAGTAATCTACATTTGCAACTGTTTTTACAGGGGGCAAAGAAATCTGCCTTACCTGTTTTTAACATCCGTAATTTTGTCGGACATTTGTTTGGTGGTAAAATTTTCAGTAAAAAAATCACGTTTGATTTTAGTCGGCCAGTTAATTATTTAAAGTTTGATGTCAGTGATATAAATTTAGCCAAAATGGTTAAGGTGAAACAATCTTCAGGCCTGGATGTTTCTGGCTTGATTGATGGTGAACTACCGATTGGAGTTAGCGCGGAAGGTCTCTTTATTAAACATGGGTATTTTGATAATGCAGGCAGGAAAGGGTATATTCGTTACCAGTCAAAAGCGAGTGGCAGAACTGTTCCCACTAACTCTTTATCAACTATAGTTTTAAAAGCATTGCAGGATTTTGAATATAATAAGCTGACTGCGAACTTAACCTATATGCCTGATGGGGCTTTAAGTGTTAAGCTAAAAATGCGGGGTATAAGTCCTGCACTCGGCAAAAAACAGCGGGTAGAGCTGAATATTAATACCGAGCAAAATGTGAAAGTTTTACTTAAAAGTCTCCGCTATACGCAAGGGCTGGATGAAAAAATTGACGCAATAGTAAGGAGAAAATATCATTAAACAGAGAAGCATTAGTAGTCCTTATCGCGAGTGGAAATCATGAATATGAAATCGTCTATAAAAGCTTTTGTGCTGTTATTTTATCTGCTGGGCTTATGCTCGCTTCTATCCTGTTCGCCAGTGATTAAAGTAGAGGCACCGGATAAACCCATAACAATTAATCTTAATATTAAAATTCAACATGAAATTCGGGTGAAAGTGGATAAGGATCTTAATGGTGTATTCAGCAATAATAAGGGGTTGTTCTAATGAAAAAACTTAACAGATATTTTATTTTACCTTTCATTTCGCTATCTTTATTTCTGTTTTCCAGTTATGTTTTTGCGCTCAACTTGCAAGCAGCTAAACAGCAGGGTCTGGTTGGTGAAACAGCCAGTGGTTATCTGGAGACAGTGAGTACGGCTAATGCTGAAGTCAATACACTAATCTCCGATGTAAATAACCGACGTAAGCAGATGTATCAGAAAATCGCCAGGCGTAATGGTATAACACTGAATGTGGTTGAACATCTGGCTGGTAAGAAAGCCATTAAGATGTCACAATCAGGCAACTATATTAAACCTGCTGGTAGATGGCGAAAGAAATAGCTGTCAGCTTACGGTGCGAATAAAAGCTGGGGCAGTGACATAGAATTATTTATCTCTCGTGTTTTTCAATACTGGGTGAGCCTGAATAAATGTATGACTATAACTGGCTTAACCTCCATTCATCCAATGGTTTTAATATGAATTTTTCTTATCAGCCGACTTTACGCTTCCCTTTATTGCGCAATCCAGTGTCCAGGTATTTGTGGATTATCGTTACCCTGATTACCCTTGTTTTTGCCGTAGAAAATGCCGAAGCAACACCAGAGCGAGTCCTTAAAGTGAGTGCCGTACCTGTTACTGTTATTGATGTAACAACCGGTGATATAAAATCAGTAACCACCGTGCAGGGCATTATTGAGAGCAAAAATACGCCGCATGTTTCATCAATGGTAGCGGCTGAGGTTGTGCAGGTTGATGTTAATGAAGGCGATACGGTTGTTGTAGGGCAAGTGCTGGCATTAATGGATGGTACCCGTTTTCGGCTGGAAAAAACGGCGGCAGAGGCGAATGTTGAGCGTTTACAGGCCCTGCTGGAAAATCAGAAGTTATTTTTAAAGCGCGATCAGTCATTGTTTAAACAGAAGACAATCCCTGTTTCAAAACTGGATACATCAATGAGTGCAGTCAGGCAAACTCATGCTCAGATCAGGCTGGCGCAGGCACGGCTTAAAATCGCGAATTATGCATTGTCACACACGCGTATAGTTGCGCCGATTTCGGGGATAATACAAACACGCTCGGTATCAAAAGGGGATTATATTAATCCCATGTCGCCGTCAGGCAAACCTTTATTTCAAATTGTTGATACCCGCCATTTACGGGCGCGGCTATATTTTCCTGAAACTCTGGCCGAAGTAATTAAACTGGGAATGTCAGTGACTTTAAATAAGGGTACGGACAGACTCAGAGCAAAAATCACTCGTATTCGACCTATGCTGGAGCGGCAGAGCTTGTCACTCGATGCGTTGGCTGAATTTGATAACAGTCAACACTGGAAACCTGGTGAGTCAATTACCGCCAACGTGGTGCTGGCACAGCATAACAATGTCGTCATTATCCCTGTGGCTGCGCTAGTTCAGCGTCCAGCCGGTAATGTGGTGTATCAGCTGAAGAATGGAAAAGCCAAAGAAAAGCCGGTGGTCACGGGCATCAGACAGGGTGATAAGGTTGAAATTATATCCGGCCTTAACGCAGGCGCGCGCATTGCTCTTGATGGTGCCGCCTACCTCAGCAATGGTGTGCGTGTGCAAATTAAGAGTCAGCAATAATGAATTTACCTGCACTGTCGATCAAACAGTATGTTCTGACAACAATGTTAAGTCTGGTGCTGGTTCTGTTCGGTGTCATCAGTTATCAGCGTATTGGTGTTGACCGCCTGCCGAAAATTGATTTCCCCATGCTATCCGTGGCTACGATTTTGCCGGGTGCAGACCCAGATGTGATTGATGCATCGGTGACGAATGTGGTCGAGTCGGCGGTTAACAGCGTTTCGGGTATCGAAAGTATTCAGTCATCCTCCCTTTCTGGTATGTCGGTGGTGATTATACAGTTTGAGCTGAAAAAAAATATTAACACGGCCTTTAATGAGGTGCAGGCGAAACTTAATGAAGTTTTACAGCAACTTCCGACGGATGCAAGAACACCCGTACTAAAAAAGGTTGAGGCTGGTTCTCAACCGATTATGTGGCTAGCACTACAGGGGAACAATACCCTGCAACAGTTAAATGTTTATGCCAGAAATGTGATTAAAAAACGCCTCGAAACGATCAGTGGGGTGGGTGATGTAGTCATTGCGGGGGAGCGTAAACGCACCATTCGTATCAATCTGAGTATAGATAAAATGGCTGCGCTGGGCATTACTGTGGGTCAGGTGATACAGGCGTTTGGTCTGGAACACATAAAATTACCAGGTGGTTTTATTACCAGTGTAAAACGCGAGCGTGAACTCAAACTGGACCTTGAGTATCACCATGTTAAGAATCTTGGCAAGCTGATTGTAGGCTACCACAGGCATATCCCTGTTTATCTGAATGAAATCAGCCAGATTAAAGACGGGCTGGAAGATTTTCGGCGATTTGCCAGTTATAACGGTAAACCGGCAGTAGGGTTGGGGCTGGTTAAAATTTCTGGGAGCAATACAGTTGCCATTATTAATGAAGCCAAAGAACGCTTGCGCACAGAAATTTTGCCACAGTTACCACCGAGTATGCAGCTCCATACAGTGGTGGATGATGCCAGCCTGATTACGGCTATTATTGATGGATTAAAGTCGCATCTATTTGAAGGCACATTGCTGGCGGCATTGGTGGTCTGGCTATTTTTGCGTAATCTACGCTCGACGTTAATTATTGCTACTGCCATTCCAGTATCACTGCTCGGTGCCATTGCAGGCATTTATTTTGCTGGCTATACCTTTAATACTATGACCATGTTAGGCCTGCTGTTACTGATTGGGGTGGTGGTTGATGATGCCATTGTGGTGCTGGAAAATATATTTCGGCATATGGAGGAAGACCCTGCCACGCCAGTCAGTGTATTAGCGGAAAAGGGCACTTTACAGGTGATGTTTGCGGTGGTGGCATCGACTGCAACGCTGCTTTCGTTATTTGGCGCAGTGGTGTTTATGGGCGGCATTATCGGGCGTTTTATTAGCTCTTTTGCGGTAGTTGTGGTGATTGGTGTGATCATTTCCCTGTTTGTTTCACTGACCTTGACCCCCATGTTGTGTGCCCGCTTTCTGCGTGTGCGACAAACTCATGGCCATTTTTATCGTCTGCTTGGCTCGGCTTTTCAGGCGCTGGACAGGGGATATAAGAATATTCTCCATTTTGCTATTGGTCAGCGTCTGCTTATTCTTATTCTTGCCGCGCTGGTAGTGTACAGCAGTGGCTGGTTTATGGGGCAATTGGGTAAAGGTTTTATGCCGAATGAGGACGAAGGTCGATTTATTGTTTCTTTTAAGACTCCACTGGGTTCCAGTATCTATTATACTCGAGATCGAATGCAGCAGGCAGAAAAAATTCTCCGGCAGAACACCAATATACGTGGTCTATTCAGTACCATCGGCACCGGTGACCGCGGTCAGGTAAATCAGGGGCAGATCTATGTTAGCCTGATACCACGCGAACAACGTAAAGATAATCAGGTTGAAATTATTGAGCAGGTAAGACGTGAGCTGGCTCCAGTGCCGGGGATTAAAGCGTTTGCAGCACCAGTGCCGATTGTTGGCGGGCAGCGTGGTGAACCCTTGCAATTTGTGCTTAAAGGGCCAAATTTGAGCAAAGTCGCCGAGTTGTCAGCAAAGCTGGCGAAGAAACTGCAGCAGATTCCTCAGATCGGTAAACTCGATACTGATTTAGAGCTTAATATGCCACAAACGGTGCTTAGTGTTGATCGTGCAAAAGCTTACAGCGTTGGGCTGGATACACGTACCATTGCCAATACGCTACGCGTGCTGGTTGGTGGTTTTGATGTAGCCAAATACAACGATGATCCAGGTGATGGCGAGCGCTACGATATTCGGCTTAAAACGGGTTCAGGGCTGCACCATGCCTATGATCTAAAGAAAATTTACCTGCGTAGCCGTAATGGCAACCTGGTGCGACTGGATACGGTGGCGAAATTGACATCAAAACTGGGTCCGGCAGTGATTGGTCGCTACAAACTACAGTACGCCGCAACTTTCTTCGACACCCCAACGATTGCTGAAGGTGATGCCGCTGAAATTGTTCTAAAGGTTGCCAAAACGATGTTACCAACAGGGTATCAAATAGAGCTTATCGGGCGTGCTAAAGCCTTTAGTAAAACGGTGGGTTATGTGATGTTTGCGATTGTTACCGGCCTGATTCTGGTTTACATGACACTGGCCAGTCAGTTCAATTCATTTATCCAGCCGCTGATTGTGATGGTGGCGCAACCGCTCGCTGTTATTGGGGGAGTGTTTGGGCTCTGGCTGGCGAACGAATCATTGAATATTTATTCAATGATCGGTATGGTGTTGCTGATCGGCCTGGTGGCGAAAAACTCTATCTTGCTGATTGACCTGACCAACAAGCTTCGTGCACAGGGTCAAAGCGTGAATGGTGCATTACTGGAGGCCTGCCCCATAAGAATGCGGCCTATATTAATGACCTCACTCACTATTATTATTTCTATGTTGCCTGCTGCAATGGGGGTGGGTGCTGGGTCAGACACGAATGCACCGCTGGCAGTGGCAGTTATTGGCGGTATGATTAGTTCTACCTTACTTACATTAGTGGTTGTTCCAGTAGTTTACTCGTTGGTTGAAAATGGACAGCTTCATCTCAGCCGCTGGCTGCAACATCGTTTTCCTGAGAATAATGGCTAGTCGATCCTGAAAAATTCCAGACCACTGGAACTAAAAATAAAACCATCAGAACCGTCGCAAACTTAACAACTATGGACTTTCTATCCATAGTTGTTGTTACTGAAATGAATGAAAAGGCTACCCATTGTTAAAGACACGCGGTGAATATATCCCTGTCGATTTGACACCCGCATCCCTGCGGCTGACGGTCTTGAACAATGGGTCGCTTTTTCATCCGTAGCATTGTTAAGTTTGGCCTGGAGTGGATGTTTCAGAGTCGACTAAATAACAAGTTTCTAGAATGTTATGATAAAATTTTTCGTTTAATCAGATGCTTCACATTTCAGTGAAGTCATAATCCAGACCCTCGGATGGTGCCTGCAGGAAATGTCCCTGTATAAAGTTTACCCCCATGCCCCATAATATCGACAAACTGGCTGCGTCAGGGACATGCTGTGCTATGGTGAGTTTGTCGAGTTTGCTGGCTTCACTGGTAATCTCTTTTATGTGTTCCTGATGGTGGGTGTTTTTTGCAAGATCCTCCATAAGGCTGGGGTCAAGGCGAACATAATCGGCGTGTATATGCTGGAGCAATTGAAAGGGGTTGGTGCCTGAACCGAAGTCATCCAGTATAAAGCCACACTGAAGATTTTTAAGGTGCAGTGAAAGCTCCTTTGTATGTTTCAGATTGGTTACCGCAACAGTTTCTTTCACCACAAATGACAGTGAATTTGGCGGCAACTGTTTTTCTTTTATCTGGTAAGTTAGCCAGTCAATTAATGTATTGTCTTTGATTGATGCCGCAGATAGTTTGAGGAAAAACTGCGTTTTATAACCTTCTTTCCAGCGGTTTAAAATTTGATTAATTGTTTGGTAGAATACCCAGCGGTCGATAGCCGTTGCCATACCGATACGCTCGGCAGCAGGTAAAAATTCCTGTGGCATGATCAGGTCAGAATGCTCTGCATTATCGGCTACATTTTTAAGCCGTATAAATACTTCATACCGTTCTTTAGTGTCGCCATGCAAGCTAATAATGGGTTGAAAGTGCAGAATGAAATTATCGTCTTTAAGTGCAGTAGTCAGTTGTTCTCTGAAACGAGTATCGACTTCCTGACGAGTTAGCTCACCTTTTTCAGGTTCATGTACACAGCAATGATTACCGCCTTGTTCCGTTGCTTCTAGCAGTGCCTTTTCGGTACGAACAAGTACGCTATTGTATTCGGGTGTGTCCTGGTCTATCAAGGTTGCACCAATGCTACACGTTGTATTGATGCTGTTATCTTTTATATTAAAGATCAGATTTGAAATGATTTTATGAAATTTTTTGGCCAGTTTCTTGGCATTTATTTTATCGCAGTTGTGAGAAATATAGCCAAATGATGAATGATTATAGCGGGCAAGAAAATCCTTTTCACCAATATTTTTATTGAGGATTTCTGCTGCTGCGATAATGTAATTATCGGCATCTGCAATACCGAGGGTATCTCTTATTTTGTCAAAATTATCCAGCTGAATTTCCATCATAACAGCGGTTATCTCACTCTTTTCACAGCTAGCAATAACTTCTTCCAGTGTTTCAATAAAATATTGGCGGTTAAATATGCCTGTTAGTTGATCTTTCTGACTGAGAAGTTTTAACTGTTTTTCAAGTTCTTCTATATTGGCATTTTCCTTGCGGATTATAATTTGAATGCAAGGTTCATTATCAATGTATGCAGGCGATAGTTCCATTTCACCTTCAAACGCTTCGCCATTAGGTTTGAGTAATTGTGTTTGTAATGCTTGAATATCAGTTTTATTTTTTACATAATCACGTAAAAATTCTTTAAAGGTTTCTCTCTGGTATTTTGAAATTACATCAAGAATAGGTAAGCCTTCAAGCTCGTCAGATGCGGTTATGCCGAATAGTTCCAGGTAGGACTGGTTGGAATAAACATGCATGCCTTCATGAATGTAAGCAATGGCATCTCTGGAACTGTCTAGCAGTGAGTTGCAACGGCACTCAGTTTGCTGCAGAGATTCCTGCATAGTTTCAATTTTTCTGGCATCAATCAGGGCTTTATATTCTCTGCTTATAACCAGGAGTAAATGTTCAATATTGCTGAATGAAACCAGATCCACAGCACCAGTTTGTAGTGCTTCGATTATGGATGATGTCGAGTTTTTATCAACGGCGATAACGCGACTGAGCTTGCTGGCTGGAGTCCCGCCTAAACAGTGGCAGACCTGTTGCAGACTGAAATCTTCTATACCATTAAAGTAGATAACCAGGTCAGGTGGTTGTGAGTTAATGGCTTCAATCAGGTCTTCTTCGTCTTCTACACGCAGGGGTCTCGCTGTAAAACCCGCACTTCTCATTGCGCTGACAATGCGTTGCTCACTGTCAAATGAGTTATCAATAATAATTAAATTAACTGATCTTTCTTCCACAATATTTCCTATAATAGCTGAAGAACCCTGTGCCTGTTCAGTGTTAAGGTACATGGCTAAAGGGATGACCAGATTTCGTCGAAGTCATCCTGCGTTTTTGATGCCTGTGCTTTTTTTGCCTGTTTCTGGATGCGCGATGCCTCTTCAGTGTTGGTATAATAAAACTGGGTAAATAAGCCAGTATGTTCTTTAGATAAGCCAAGTGTAACGGGTAGTTTCCTGGTCATAATGTCTACGGTTAGTTTATCATTAGCTTTAAATGCATGTGCGGGAAGAATAATACTTGATGGTTGTTTGAGTGGTTTCACCCCCGGCAGCAGCAAACATTCAAAGGGTTTTTCATTTGGGCGATTAGCGCGTTGTACTACAGCACTGATTACCTGGGGGGATATAACCTGAACGCCAATTTCAAGGCCGTTTTTCTGGGTGAATTGCATCCAGCGTATGATACCAATTCTCCACTCGAACTTATCGTTGTTAACTTGTTCGTAAAGTGCGATGACTTCACCTATTTGTGCGTGGGAGGCATCTTCCGAGTTCCAGCGCAGGCAATAACCACCGGCACTAATATTAACTACTGCCCAGCGTGTATCGGCCTGTTTTTTATGCTGATTAAGTCCTTCTTTCGTTAGCTTTCTTTGTTCTTTATCGTAGGTATCAGTCAGTACTGTACCGCGAGCAACCATATCCCATGAATTATTTTGGCTGTCATCGATTTCAGTATGTGTCACATAACCGCTTAAATTCGGTACTTCATTGTCATCAGCAATGGCTTCGAGCGTAAAACCAAAGTCGGAGGTAGTGGCCTGCTCTGTTCGGACAATGCCCGAGCGGGTATCAACACCTTTGGTTTTTTTATTTTTTTCAAAAATCATATGGGCGATTATTTTTAAGCCAATGGAGACTTCAATTTTTCCCTGGCGGTTTGCACGAGAGAAGCGTCGTTTGGTACTGGTTCCCCAGTTCGTGCATACTATTTTTAGTGAATCAGGCGATATTTCGTCACCCAGAGTAAGCTTTGATGGATTATTTTCGGGCAGGTTGATGGACTCTTTTATGTGTGCAACCAGTTGTGTTGCATCTAGAAAACGCTTTGTAGTATTGGTGTCTAAATCTTCTTTGCTTAGATAGTCTGGGGCTGCATCTTCGTCTATTTTTAAACAGAAAATTTTGTCAACCTGCGCGGTGACTGCTTGATGTTGTATGGTGCAGTACTTTACCCAGTGGGGAAGTTTCTGAAATACACGTTCACTGTCACTCTGACTTAAAGCAATCGGTCGAGCCAGTGTAAATAAAAGTATTTGTTTGTAGCAAAGATTAACATTGATGGCTATTTTTTTGTCTGCTTTTATTTCATTGTCGTTAACGGAAACTTCAAGCAAATGATGTGACTCGGCAAAAAGATAGACCTGATGTACGTCTCGCCATAAATTTTTAGCGGGTGTTGCGTAAATTTCACTTGAGCGAAGCAGTAGTTCGGCGAGATAGCTAATCGTCCGGCAGCAAGCGATTGCCTGTGATTTCTTGTTTATTTTGCTGCTTTTACCGTTTTTTTCTACGTCAGCTAACAGAATTTTATAGCCATAGGCCATTTCTTGCAGCAACAACTGATTCAGGTTTACAACTTTTCTACTTTTATCGGGTAGCGGTAATGAGCGGCTAATAAAATATTTTTTCAGATTTTTGAAAACTTCGCGACAGGGTTTACGCAACATTTCCATGTTTTCAAGTCGATATTTCGCCGGCATTGTCTGCCGGTTTAATTCGCGCAATATCTGGTATAGCTGTTTGGTTAATTCTCCCATATTGGCATTGGGCAGGGTTGCCAATATCTTTTTTAGCTTACGTGGCTGATTAGGTGTTGCGCTTTCTGCAGGGGTTATTTGTGCTGGTATTTGTAGTTTCATACGTTATTTCTAAGTTCTACTTGCAAGATCATCGGCCAAGCCACTTGTTTTTCATAGGACTTTGAATCTGTTGCATTATTAAATAATAACCATTAAAAAGATTAACTATATGCATGATATCTATTCTTATTCCATGTATTGCTTTTAAGTGTAGCTTAGATACTAAAAATTGCTGTTTTTGAATCATTTCCAGGAATTTCCTGTACCAGTTGTGGAACCAGGTATCCAGGTAGTTGAGTGCGCATTTTCTTTATTAATGTTACCGCTGCCTGCTTGCTGGTGTCAAAATGCATCGCACCTTGAACCGGATCAAGTTTATGCAGGTAATAAGGCAGGGTAAAACAGGTATGCAAACGCTTACTTAACTGGGTCAGCGATACTACGTCATCATTAATCCCCTTAAGTAATACGCTCTGATTTAATAATGTTATATCTGCACGGTGCAATTGTTTTAGTACCTGTTGCTCGTCGTCACCAAGTTCGTTTGCATGGTTGGCATGAATAACCATTGTAATACGAAAGCGACTATTTTTTAGTAAATTAAGTAAGTTTTCGGCAATGCGTGCGGGTAAAACAACGGGTAGGCGTGTATGAATACGTAATGAGGTAAGCGAGTCAATACTCTCAAGTTGTGAGAATAATGTTTTAAGTTTTGAATCGTCTAACACCAGTGGGTCGCCACCACTAAGAATAATCTCATCAATGTTTGTATGTGTGCGCAGGTAAGCGAAGATTTTTTGCATAACCGAGGGTTTGCAAGCCGCTTGTGGATAAGGATAGTGACGGCGAAAACAGTAGCGGCAGTGGATGGCGCAGGCACCAGTGGTAATTAATAGCGCACGGCCGTGATATTTATGTAACAGACCACTACTGGGCATCGCCGTTAAGTCGCCAACGGGATCAAGCAGTCCCTGTGGTTCGTTTTCAATTGCTAGCGGCAAAATTTGTTTTAACAGTGGGTCATTCCTATTGCCGTATTGAATTTTTTTCAGGTAGCTTCGTGGCACCAGACATTTAAACTCAGGCTGCTTGATAATTTCTGCGGCCAGTTCCTTATGTAAGCCAAGTTCATTTATCAGTTGCATCGGTGAGGTAATGGCGTTGTTGAGTGCCTGTTTCCAGTTTTCGGCGAGAGTCGAATTCTTTACGGGTGTTTTTATGGGCAATAGGTGAGTTACAGACATGATTTTTTCTGCTCGATAAATTTCGCAGTGAAGTAAAGGTGAAATCAGGGTAATATTACGCCAAATTACAGGCTGCGACAGCATCGGCTGAAATAACTGACCAATCTAGTCATCTACCCATCTGGGTTGAAAATAAAAGGCAAACAATTATGGCGACATACAGTCCAAATCAATTTAAGAATGGGTTAAAAATTATACTCGATAACGCACCCTGTTCTATTACAGAGAATATTGTGGTTAAACCTGGAAAAGGGCAGGCCTTTAATCGGATTAAAGCAAAAAATTTAAAAACTGGTCGGGTTATCGAAAAAACATTTAAAAGTACCGAATCGGTAGAAGCGGCGGATGTAGATGAAATGAGCGTAGAATTTCTGTACAGTGATAATGAGTACTGGCACTTTATGGAACCGACATCCTATGAGCAATATGCAGCAGATAAAATAGCAACGGGTGAGGCAATAAAATGGTTAAAGGGCCAGGAAGTTTGTGTGTTGGTATTGTGGAATGGTGATCCTTTGGCTATTACCCCACCAAATTTTGTTGAACTGGCGGTAGCGCAAACTGATCCGGGTTTGAAAGGGGATACGGCGCAGGGTGGCACTAAACCAGCAACTCTGGAAACCGGAACGGAAGTAAAAGTGCCCCTGTTTATTGAAGCAGGCGATGTGCTGAAAATTGATACTCGCACAGGTGATTATGTGTCGCGTGCCTAGTTACCTGTTATCTCGCCTCCCGTATTTTTTTGTTATGCAAGGTTGAAATGGTCTCTGGTGGGCAGGCACCAGCAACTTTGGTGCGGTTAAAAAAGCGAGCCTGTATGTTAAAAAATATACGGGCTTTTTTTGATGCGCGTAAGGTGATGGAGGTAGAGACTCCGTTATTATCTCGCTTTGCGGTCACTGACCCCCATCTCGATAGTTTGCATACCCAGTTTCGTGATGAAACTTTTTATTTGAACACATCACCCGAATATTGTATGAAGCGCTTGCTGGCAGAAAATGCCGTACCGATTTATCAGATAAGTAAAGCTTTTCGGGACGATGAATTTGGCCAGCAGCATAATCCTGAATTCACTTTGTTGGAATGGTATCGACCAGGTTTTACATTAAATCAGTTAATGGATGAAATGGAAGCTTTAATTGGTTTTGTTTTTGGTGATAACCCGTTGAGCTGTTGTTTTCAGCGGATCAGTTATCAACAGGCATTTGAATTATATGCCGATATTAATCCTCATACTGCTAGTGTGCAAGAGTGTCGGCAATGTGCAATAAAGCATACTATTGATATTCCCGTGGGGTTGGGTGTTGAGCGCCACGAGTTAAATGACTGGCTGGACTGGTTACTCACACAGCTGGTATTGCCAAAATTACCCAGGCATCAATTCACCTTTCTGTTCGATTACCCGGCATCGCAGGCTGCGCTGGCAAAGATTGAAATGAATCAAGACGGTTATTCGGTAGCGCGGCGTTTCGAGTTGCTGTACGGTGAGCTGGAACTGGCGAATGCGTTCGACGAATTGACTGATGCAAAAGAGCAGCGGCAACGCTTTGAGCGTGATAACAGGCAGCGGTCTGCCGCAGGCAACCCCCCCCAGGCTCTCGATAACAACTTGTTGGCTGCATTACAGCAGGGTTTGCCGGATTGCGCCGGGGTTGCATTAGGGCTGGATCGGTTGCTAATGGTGTTAGCCCGGTGTCGCTCGATTGAGTCGGTACTGGCATTTTCCTGGCGGCAAATTTAAGCGCGAACAATGCTCGCTTACGGGTCTTAAAGCAGATTAAATTTTTGCATCCGACGCCACAGAGTACTGCGATCAATACCGAGTGTTTCGGCAGCCAGTGAGCGGTTGCCATGGGAACATTTTAGCGCCTGTTTAATGGCTATTTGTTGTTCTATTTCGTTACTGACGGCACAATTTTCATTGTCCTGTTGAAAATATCTACGGATATCCTGCGGTAGACTGTCTGGAGTTACTGCATCACCTGTTGCACAGATCACGCCATGCTCGACCGCATTTTCCAGCTCGCGCACGTTTCCGGGCCAGGGGTAGTCAAGCATCATCCCAAGAGTCTCTTTGCTGAAACAGCTATGACTGGAATAACCTCTATCACTTAAACGTCTGAGAAAGTGGTCGATTAATGCCGGAATGTCGCTAGGACGGTCGTGCAAACAGGGCAGTTCTATTGGGATTACCGCTAGTCGATAATATAGATCGGCGCGAAATTTACCCTCATCAACCAGTTCACGTAGGTTTTTATTGGATGCGGCGATCACTCGCGTGTTAATGGTGATTGTTTTATCTGAGCCGACCATTTCGAACGCCTGATACTGTAGAGCTTTGAGCAGTTTAGCCTGCAGGTGTAGCGGTATCTCACTGACCTCATCCAGAAACAGTGTGCCTTTATCGGCAGAAAGAAAACGCCCGTTGCGGTTCTGGATGGCGCCGGTGAAGGCCCCTTTTACGTGACCAAAAAGTTCTGATTCAATGAGTGATTCGGGTATGGCGGCGCAGTTTACTTCGATCAGAGGGGCTTTGGAGCGTAAGCTACTCTGGTGAATTATGCGCGCAAGCTGGGATTTACCAGTACCAGATTCACCCTGTAATAATATGTAGGCATCCGTTGGTGCTACTTGCTGAATCTGTGCAAGAATAGAGAGAAGTTTTGGGTCTTTAGTGATTAAACCCTGGTGATCACGTTGCAGTACCGAGTCCAGTGTGATGTGCTCGGTTAAGTCTTGCATCATAATCAGCCGGATCCCTTTGCCCGAATGCTGTAGCCTGAGAATACCCGAATGGAACTCAATATAGCGTGTTACACCGTCAATCAGCACCTGTTCAGTAAAGCGCACAAAATCATCACTGGGTTTACCTGCCGCATCAGCATGACCTGCGTTAATGGCTGCACGTACCAGACTTTTTTTCAGGTTAATGGTATTGAGCTGGTTGATTGATGTAATGGGAATGTTCGCGGGTAGACCGAGTAACTGATACGCCGACGGGTTGTGATAAAGCACCTTACCTCGGGTATCGGCAATGATGATGCCTTCATCAATAAAGGATACGATGGATTCGAGTACTAAGTTAAAATCATTAAAATCCTGCATCATGTCAGTCCACCCTGCAACGTAAGGGTCTAGCATAACATGCTGATAAATAAACAGATGGTCTGATTTGGTTGCTTATGTGTTGCATTATACTCCTGATTGCAACACATAATGCCTGACGGATTTCATATAAAACAATGACTTAAGTGTTGGCATAATGATTGCATCAAGTTTTTCTAAACATGCCGGATAAGTTTGAGTAATACGTGCGTGTTTGGTATTGAGATTGGTTTCGCCGCAAGTTAGGAAATATCTTGCAATTTATTGGGTTGCGAGGCATTCTTGCGAATCTGTGCATTGTTAATGCATGGTCGCGATTAAATTTATGTAAATGAACATGAAGGTAGCTTTCAGCATGTCGATCAGAAAACTAATAACATATCCTCTTTTCTTTTTATCTTTTGTCTCGGTGGTTGCACAGGCGAGCCATATTATTACTGTGGGCGTGGCGACACACGGTGGTTACACCATCATTGGTGGTGGCGTGATTCCTTTAAAGCAAGTAACCCTTGCCGCGCAAATGTCCGGGCGAGTGGTTTCTATCGCGGGTGTGGCCGGTGATGCCTTTAAAGCCGGAACTCGGTTGGTAAAACTTAATGATGAAAAATTGCTGGCAAAGAAAGCAGCGGCCGAGGCAAAATTAATCTCGGCGAGAAATTCGGTACAAAATTCACAGGTACAATATAACCGTGAGTTATGGAGTCCCAGCGTTTACAACCCACGCCCAGTATCAGGTATGGCAATGCCTTCTATGTTCGATAGCTTTTTTAATAAAGGACCTATGAACATGAATTCGGGTAACAAAATTATTGATCGTAATGCGGATCTGGTGAGTCGAGGAACACAGGTTAATGTAGCACGTTCACGAGTTCAGGAGGCTAAATCGGGTTTGCGTGAAGTGGATGCAAAATTGCGTGATACGGTTGCGATTGCACCTTTTGATGGCATTATTATGAAAAAAATGGTTGAAATTGGTGATACGGTTCAGCCGGGTCAGCCCTTACTGGTTTTCGCCTATACCAGATTCTTGCAGATACGTGCTGAGGTGCCCGCGAGAATAATGCCCGGGCTTAGAAAGGGCATGGTGGTGCCTGCTCTGCTGGATGTTGGTAATACTCAGGTGAATGCGCGGGTGGCACATATTTCACCTGTTGCGAATAAAATGCAGCATACAGTCACGGTAAAATTTGATCTACCAGAAGGCGTTCCAGGTGGGCCCGGAATGTATGCCGAAGTCATGATTCCTGATATTAATTCGCCGGCACTCACCCTGCCTGTTATACCTAATGCAGCGATTAACCGAAATGGTAGTTTACCCTCCGTTCAGGTTCTGGATAAAGACAACAAACCTAAAATGCGTTTAATTCGTATTGGTGAAAAAGTAGGGAATAATGCGGTTGTGGTGCTTTCTGGATTGAAGCCAGGCGAGCGTATTCTGGTGCGCGATGAGCTAAATGAGCATTAGTTACACCCATTTACTTAGTGGTATCTATAGCATCCATCTGATGAATTGTAATTGTATAAAAAATTAGTACTCCTTATGACAGATAATAAAGAAAATAAATCACTTAATACCGTGGCAGAAAAAAAGCATTTAGGTGTGGCTGGATGGATTGCAAAAGTCTTTATCTCATCACCATTGACACCAATGTTAATTATATTATTTATTTTGATGGGGCTGGCTGGTATTACGTTTGTACCGCGCCAGGAAGACCCAACAATATCTGTCCCAATGGTCGATATACTTGTCAAATATCCTGGCGCATCCCCTGAGCAGGTTGCCGCACTGGTAACCGACCCGCTGGGACGCATTATGAGCGAAATGAGTGGCGTCAAGCACATCTATTCGGTGGCGCAACGTGATAGTGCCATTGTGACAGTGCAGTTTAAGGTCGGGCAGCCTATGGGGCCTTCGCTGACTAAACTGTACAGCAAACTTAATTCAAACAAAGATGCGATGCCACCGGGTGTTACCCAATACCTGGTAAAACCCAGGTCAGTGAACGACGTGCCAGGCCTTACTCTGACGCTCTGGTCTAATAAGGTGGATGATGCCTCTCTACGCCTGATTGCGCTGGATGTGTTACAGAGTTTAAGCGAAGTCCCTGATACGAATAAAGGTTTTGTTGTCAGTGGTCGCAGAGAGCAGTTGCGAGTTGAGGTGCTGCCAGCGAAACTGGCCGGTTACGGGCTTACTCTGCAACAGATTGCCCGCGCCATTCAACAATCAAACAGTGAAGAGGGCGTGGGTAAGAATATTGAATCAGGAAACCACAGTTTTAAAATTTATACCGGATCTTTTCTGAAATCAGCCCGGGATGTCGAAAATCTTATTGTTGGCATTAAAGGCGGTGATCCGGTTTATCTGCGTGATGTGGCAAACGTCATTCACGGACCATCAGAGGCTTCCAGTGAAGTAAGAGAATATAGTGGTCCGGCAAGCAAAGATGCCAACGTGGTAAATGGTGCCCCGGCAGTTACTATTGCTATTGCCAAGAAAAAAGGCACCAATGGTGTTTCTGTATACAATGCGCTACTGAAGAAAGTCCAGGAGATTAAGGGCGTTATTATTCCGGATAATGTTCATGTTCATGTCTCGCGCGACTATGGTGTTACCGCCAATAATAAAGTAAATGAGCTTGTTTTTAAATTATTTGTGGCTACCGGTGCCGTTGTTTTTCTGGTGTGGTTTGCGCTTGGCTGGCGGCCAGCCGTTGTCGTGTTAATTGTTATTCCAATTGTTATTTTGTTCTCTCTGTTTGGTGCGATGTTGTTGGGTATGTCGATTAATCGAGTCAGTCTGTTTGCCATGATATTTGCTATCGGTATTCTGGTCGATGATGCCATTGTGGTGATAGAAAATATTTATCGCCACTGGTTATTGAATAAAGATATGAGCGAAGAGACAACGATTGAAGCGGTGAATGAAGTGGGAAACCCAACCATTCTGGCGACATTTACCGTTATTGCAGCATTGTTACCTATGGGGGCAGTGGGTGGCATGATGGGGCCTTATATGGCTCCAATTCCAATTTTGGGTTCGGTTGCAATGATAACTTCACTCTTTGCCGCGTTTGCCTTTACGCCCTGGCTGGCAAATAAGATGAAGCCTTCAATGCAGACGTTGGCAACCCAGGCAGAAAAAGAGCATCGATCCAGCGAGCGTCTGGGCGGTTTTTTTAAACGTCTGATTTGCCCATTAATTGAAAATAGTATCCTGGGTTATGGTTTTCTAGCTTCATTGTTTGTAATTTTCTTTGCTGTCTGTGTGATGTTTTATACACATGCTGTACGGGTGAAGATGCTACCACTGGATAATAAAGCCGAATTTAATGTGGTGATTAATTTTCCAGCAGGTACTTCGCTAATTGATACGGCTAATCTGACAGCCAATCTTGTAAGTGAAATAAGAAAATCCAGCCAGGTGGTTGCCTTACAGTCTTATGTTGGCACCGCCTCACCCTATAATTTTAATGGTCTGGTACGGCATTATTACCTACGCGATAATCCCTGGCAGGCGGATATTCAGGTTGAGTTAACCAAAAAAACGACGCGTAAGATTAGTAGTCATGAAATTGCAGAACAGGTGCGCGCAAAGCTGACACCGATTGCTAAAGCAGCGGGCGCTCGTATTCAGGTTGTAGAAATGCCGCCGGGGCCGCCCGTTCTACAGGACGTTGTAGCAACGATTTACGGTCCAGATGCAAAAATCCGCCGCCAGTTTGCCAGGGATATGACTAAAATGTTTCAGCAGGCACCGAGTATTACTGATGTGGATAATCTGATGCAGCCACCTTATGAAATATGGCGATTTGAGGTGGATAGGGACAAGGCGTCTCGTGCTGGAATTAGCGTGGATGAAATTAATCAGACTTTGGCGATGGCGATGGGTGGCTATGTTCTGGGTGACATTAAGCGTGGTTTTGTGGTTGAACCGACATACATCATTTTGCAGGTACCGTTACCCATTCGTTCTGAATTTTCACGTCTGGGTGCTATTCCTGTAAAATCATCAAATGGTACTCTGGTACCGTTATCTGAGCTGGGATCCTTTGTTAAAGGTTTTGAGCGGAATGTTATTTACCAGAAGGATTTACGCTATGTGGAATTTGTTACGGGTGCCAGTGCCGGCCACCTGGCTGCTCCTATCTACGGTATGTTTCAGGTGGATAAGATGCTGGATAACTATACTGCACCGGATGGTGTTAAAGTGGCACACGGCTTTTTTGGTGGTGGTTTCTTTGGGCCACCGGCAAACAGTAAGAAATCAGCGATTGAATGGACTGGCGAGTGGAATGTTACCTATGAGACCTTCCGCGATATGGGTGGCGCTTTTATTATAGCGCTGGTAGTTATCTTTATGTTGGTAGTGGTTGAGTTTAAAAACTTTATCTTTCCATCAATTATTATGGCACCGATACCGCTCACGCTAGTCGGTATTATTCCTGGGCACTGGCTGTTTCATGCGTATTTTACAGCCACATCGATGATCGGCTGGATTGCGCTATCGGGGATTATTGTGCGTAATTCTATTTTGCTGGTTGACTTTACCCGGCGCGAAGTGGCTCAGGGTGTGGATGTGCGTGATGCCGTAATTCATTCATGCCAGGCAAGAACCCGTCCCATTGTCATTACTGCGCTGGCGCTAGTCGCAGGATCCAGTGTTATTTTAACGGATCCGATCTTTCAGGGGATGGCAATATCGTTACTATTTGGTGTACTTGTATCGACAGTGCTTACCTTGCTGATTATTCCGTTAGGCTGCATTTCAATGAAAAAGGCCTTTCCTGTCTGTGCAATTGAGTCAGCTGTTGCTCCGGTTGAACCAGCAGAGCCAAAGTATAAAACCCCTTTGTGGATGTCGGTTTACAGCGTGATGGTAACGCTTATTAGCGGGTTAATTGTTATCGTGAAAATGGTATTTAATTTAATACGATTCATTATTCGTCTATTGATGTCGATGCGTGGATCCGGCGACTCACCACCGCCTGCGCCACCAGCTCCTGCCTCAGCAGATGTAGATTCTGCAAGCCATGATGCTACCAAAGCGGCAGCTGATACGGTTGTAGACGTTCAGGTGGTGAAAACGGAAGGTAAAGATAAGGTGCCGGTAGTGAAAAAAACAGCCGCTATCAAGAAAACTCCGATAAAAACGGCGGTGAAAAAAAAGCCTGCAATAAAAAAAGCGGCAATAAAAAAGGCCGCAGTAAAAAAAGCACCAGGTAAGAAATCTTCACCAGCTAATCGTCGGGGTATACGTTTAAAAGTTGAAGATGTGCCGTCTACTGATAAAGAAAGCGGGGAGTAACGAATGCAGTTTGAATTTAATCGCCAGTCATCATTGTGGGTTGTTGTGACACTGCTCGTATTTTCTGTTTCAACCGCAGCACAAAATAGTGCGGCAGCAGCAACACCAATCGCCGGAAACCGGCCTGTTCAGCTGATAACGAATGCCAGGGTATCCGGTTTATCGCACATTAAGCCCTCGGTTAGTGCTAAAAATGCAGCGGTAAATTCCCGTCCGGCTCCACATGGTAGCGAGTTTGGTATGGGAAGGACGGTGATGCGGTTCCCACATTGGTCGCATAAAAGAACATTGGTGCGTAAACTATTGCCCCCACCCCCACCGGGGCCCTACAACTCTTTTGCGTATAATATTAATCCGCTAGTCGATGCAGATATCCAGTACATAAAACCTGCTCCAGTTCCAGCTATTGAGGCATCCTCGGCAACCAGATTTAGCCCAAATACTCCCTGGCCTGGTGATAAAGGGAGTGTGAATCGCTGGCGACCTGATGATGGTTACCATTTTGTTGCACCGGGATTTATGCCCCCGATGCCTGTACCCATGCCCATCGAGTCTTTTAATTATCCACAGCCAGTTTATTTACCACCTGCTCGACCCGTAATGCCGGTAATGAATAATGGGATTAGACCGCCTCGCCAGTTGCATTATAATGCACCAGGGTTGATACCAAATCATAGAGGTCGCCGGCCTGTTATATCGCATAATACGCCACCGAGGCATACGTTATCCTCAGGCAGACGGTACTTTGAGCCACGGTACCGCGTGCATTCAGAGTTACGCCAAAGGAATAACCAGGCAGGATGGATACCTAATGGTAATGGCTTTTAAGTCAGAACAGGTCGATATATAATAGAATGGGTCAGGTTCGAAGTGTGCTAAGTCTGGTCTCAGTATTTATACTTAGCCAGGTAGACTGAGTGAAGTGTCGTGAAGTCTGGCATAAGCATGGTTAGGCTTTGAAAGCTTGTTTGCTGAGTTTATTCGTGAACAGGCGGTTAATAATTTCTGTTACAGGTGTAAATCAAGTTAATGTATATAAGGCGTTTTTTTTTACTTTGTGTGGTCCTTACGCCGACGACCATCGTGGTTGCTGCGGATTATGTTAGTGGATTCAGTGATGGCTTAATGCATGTTCCAGGCAGTCAATCAGGATTTGTTTCTGCGAATGACTACAATCCCTGGGCTGTGCCGCAGTTGCCTGTTTTGCCGCGTTATTCTGCTGTGCAGAAAACAGATGCAGGATTATCGGCAGGTCTTAAACCAAGCGTAAGTAATCCTTATCAGAGCAGCGTGTATCAGCGAAGAAATTATAATCCATATTATCAATCTGCGACTGTGCGCCAACACTATTCGTTAAAATACAACCAAAAATATAGTCCGAGGACAGCGCCAGACATTAATGCACCTCAACCCCGTTATGCGTTTCGCCAGCCATCACGTTATGTTACACCAGGTATACTTGAGGCATTAAAGAAACAGCAAATGCGGATGCAACAAACACGCTTGCCCAGACAATATAATTATTACCAGAAAAACCGCAATAATCAAAATTTAACCGGGAGAGAGTTTAATTCTCCTGCAATGCTAGCGAATGCACCATTGTCATATCAAAGTGAATCGCTACCAATGGGATTATCAGGTCGAAATTATAACTATAACCGTAACTTTAATCCGTTTAACTTTGAGCCATTTGGTAATTTCACTCCATACTGAGTCGCTACAAAATTAATTTGATGCAAGACATTGTTGTATGATTTTATTGTAGATGATTTTGCACTACTTTTAAACTTAAAAATGACTATTCAGAAAACGGTTTTATTGATCAGTGCAATTTTTTTTAGTGTTATGACCAGTCGTGCGTCTGCGATTTCATTTACGGCGGATGCAGTGCAAATTCACGGCAAGCAGATCAGTCATGCGAAGCTGTTCTGGCAGGGTGATCGTGTTCGCTTTGAGTACCTGATAAAAGGTGTGCCAATGGTGCAGATCTTTGATATGTTAAAAAATAAAGTGATCTGGCTGAATACTAAAGACAGATTTTATCTTGAAAAAAAACTGCCGACATCTGAAAAAATGCAGTTGGAGATAAAAACGAGTAAAACCTATAATCCGTGTAAGCAATTTCAGCAAGCGAGCTGTTTACATCTGAAGAAAGCAAAAGTGAATGGACGTGAAGCAGACGAATGGTTAATCACGCTAACGAATCATGGCCGAGATTACCATGTTTTTCAGTGGATAGATCAACGTTACAAAACCCTGCTACGACAGGAAAACCCGGATGGTTCAGCGCTGAATGTTAAGATTACGGATAATCAAGTGATCAACGGGCGTAAAACCCGCAAACTGGATATGTACGCTTTTTCTGCCAATGGTCAGCGAACACATGGTATTCAGTGGTATGACAATGCGCTGAATGTTGTAGTAAGGCAACAGTACCGGAACAATATTATTGATGAATTGAGACATATCAAGGTGCGGAAAATAAAACAGACTATGTTTGTTATTCCTAAAGGCTATAAGCCTTATAGCAAGTCAGTGCAGATGGTGAAACAGGCTGAATAATTCATTTGGCCAGGATTTATACATCTAATTACTTTACAGGCAGGCAATATTTATGTTGACAGTTGTGGGAAATTTAAAGGGCGGAACGGGTAAAAGTACCGTGGCGTTTAATTTATCGGTCTGGCTGGCGTATGAAAAAGCAGGTGTAAAAGCGTTTGATCTGGATCCACAATGTACCTTGTTAGACGTTTGTGAAGTGCGCCAGGAAGATGGTTTTGAACCCACATTTGAGGTTTCATCCGATCTTGACATGTTGCTAGAGCTAGTGGATGACAAGCAGTGTAAACAACCTCTGATTGTCGATATGAGTGCGAGCAACATGTCTGCAATGGAGGCAGCGATTTCAATCGCAGATCGAATTTTAATACCAGTTCAACCTAGTCAGGCAGATATCTGGTCAACACAACGGTTTTTAAAAATTGTGGCGAATAACCTGAATAAAAGCAATAACACGGAAGTGCTCGGTTTTATTAATCGTGCGGATACACATCGAGGCATTCGTGAAACTGATGAAGCTGAACAGGCACTGCAAATGTTGCAGGGCATCAAAGCATTAGATATACGTTTGTATCAGCGTACAGCTTATCGACGTTCTTTTAGTGAGGGGCTGGCTGTGTTTGAGCTGGATCCAATGGGTAAAGCATCACAGGAAATGAAAAAACTGGCAGCAATGCTGAGCAAGTAGATTCAGATAAAAATTGTTATAAATGGGGTTGAATATGAGATTTTTTCGCTGGTTGCTAAGCAATATTCTGCTGATTATTATCATAATTGGCTTAAGTTATACCTATGTGTACTGGGGGAACTTAACGGGTTCCAGCACCCCGGTGAGTAAAGCCATTAGCTATTTATCAAATAAATTTGTCGATGTACGGGAATTTGTTAATGCTATAAAAGTGAAAAAGTTGTCAGGAGATCATCCATCCGACAATGCAACGCATACTACTGCCGGACAGTCTGCATTAGCTCATGCTTCCATGTCTCACTCACCGGCATCAGAAGAGACCCCGCAGCAGCCGATACAGATTCAACCAGTGACAATTAGTTATAGCCACAATCATCAGCGCATACAACAGAATTCAAATGGGCAGATATTGAGAAGTCATAAAGATACTGGCGTAAACAATCTACTTCTTTCATCAGCTAAAAGCACTTCTGCACGACAGAGCATAGTTAAAAAGAAGCCAGTTATGCCGGCTGTTAAAACCAGAAACAAACTGGCTGATATGCATAGAAACAGCTTAAAAAATTCTGCGCAGAAATCACCGCCAGCCAGTGCCAGGAAAAGCAGTATCAGGAAAAACTCAAAAGCTGTAGAAAAGCTGCATAGTAGCAGTGCTAAAGATAACACGACTGCCCTGACGCCGGATGCAATACGCGCCATCTGGATGGCAGCGCGAAAATCTTTTTACCGGCGTGATTATGTGCAATCTGAAAAACAATATAAACATGTTATTTCAATAACAAAGAATAATTTTGACGCTTATGGTGAACTGGGAAATGTTTATTTTAATCAGGGCAAAAATAACCAGGCAGCCGATGCGTATATGAATGCAGCCGTTATACTTGTAAAACAGGGGCAGATTAATCGTGCGCGTGGTTTACTGGGTTTAATGCAGTATCTGGATAAAGGGAAAGCACAAAAATTAAGGCAGAAAATTGATGCTGCTCAATAATTCAGAATTAATAGAGGTTTAGAATGTTCTATTCGTTACGTAACTTATTTGCCCTGATTGGTCTGGTTGTAGTGATTACTGCAATTTATATGGCGGTTAGATTTGGCCCCATGATAGAGAAGGCGAACATGCTGGATAAAAAAGCTGCTAATGTCTACCTGGATATGGGGTTGAAAGTTTTAAAGACGGGGAATGCGGCTGAGGCAACAGTGTGGAAAGTACCTGTTGCTGAAGGTTTGAGCCCTAAAGATGTTGAAGAAACCATGCGTCTGGTTGCTAATGAGCATAATATAAAAAATGTTGGTGAATTGCCGTTATCGGAACAGGTAACAAAAATGACGGGTAAGCCCAGTCGATTTTTTAAAATTTATATGTTTTGTAACCCAGTGACTGCGGCTAAAATGTTGCAATACAGTGATGCGTATTCAGCCTATTTACCCTGTCGTATTGCAATGGTTGAAGATAAAAAAGGTCAGTTAGCGTTGTACTCCCTTAACATGGACGCAATGATCTACGGTGGACGGCCATTGCCACCTGCACTAAAAAAAGAGGCAATAAAAGTGAAAAAAACTATTCTTGATATTATGCACCGAGGTGCGATAGGCGATTTTTAATATGACTGATAATAAAAATATAACTGATAAAGAGAAAACGCCATCGGTAAAACTGAAGCCGGTTAATGCCGAAGCCAAAATAAAGACCAAAGCTGCTAGCGTTGCAACTGGTCGGCGTAAAGTTAATAGCAGTCAGGAGGTGGTTAAAGCAACTAAAAAGAAGGCGGCTACAAAAAAGACAGACGTGAAGAGAACTATGGCAGAAATAAAGGCCGCCGATGATGCAATTAAGTCACAAAAAAGTATTGATAGTTTAAAAGCGCGTGCGCGCGAGGCTAAATTACGTGCACAGAAAAAAATTCTTGAAAAATCCTTTGTCAGCGATCCACCTGTTGATCCGCTTGAGCGACTGGCGAATACTTTTCACCAGAGTGCGCGGCGTTGGGAGATGGTGGTGTACCCGTCACTATTTGCTTTTATACTGCTGGCGGGGTACGGTTTTTTTCTGATCTATCGATTAACGCATGATATATCAATACTGTCACGTTCAGTAACGCGGATGGCTACTATTGTATCGGACTCAATTCCAAAAATGACTCAAGATATGGGAATCATGACGGGCAGTATGAACCATATGACGAATAATATTCAGAGTATGTCGGGTGATGTTAAAAGTATGACAACAGAAATAAACGCGATGTCTGGACAGATGAACACCCTGACCCCGCTCAGTAAAAATATTTCTAATATGACTGGAACTATGAATGAAATGAATCGGTCAGTTTATGGTATGCAACGGAGTATGGGTGGCATGAACCGAACCATTTCCAGTGGGCCATTGGGGATGATGAATGATATGATGCCAATGTCATCGCGTACAAATGTGATGCCACGATTGCCACCACCAACCTATCGACAACCCTGGGAGATTCGTCGGCCTTATCTAAGAAAACCCGTTCCTGCTCCTGCGGTGAAAGCTAAAACAGCAACGATGGAACAGCCAGTTATTAATAAAGGACTGAAGAGAAATAATGTCGATACGAAAACTAAAACTCTCAAACCGATGCAGTTTTTACCACAGCGACCTGTTGGGCAGCAAGAAAGTTTACGAAAACCGGCCATCAATGGTTCAGGCTTAACCTACCACCAAATAGTTGCAGCGAGAAGGAGCCAGTAAAATGTTGAATCGTCCTGAGAAATCCATTCGCGACCGCCTTGCCAAGTTGGAGTCTCATCTAAAAAATGAAAACCCATTGCTCCTTGATACGGTTATTCGGTTTAAAAAACTTGATAGTGTGGCCTATAAAATGGGTCTACTGGATACGGACGATTCGTATGCTACCAATATTCCCTGGTGGCCACTGGTTTCGATACTGGGAACTTTTTCGGCGGGGAAATCCTCTTTCATCAACCGTTTTCTGGGCGGTAAATTGCAGCTAACAGGTAATCAGGCAGTGGATGATAAATTTACTGTGATTACTTATAGCAATAGCAATGAAAACCGTGTGTTGCCTGGTATTGCATTAAATAGTGATCCACGTTTTCCATTTTATCAGATGAGTGATGAAATCGATAAAGTTGCCAGTGGCGAAGGTCGTCGGATTGATGCGTATTTGCAAATGAAAACCTCTAATTCAGAAAAATTGAGTGGAAAAATTTTTATTGATTCCCCTGGATTTGATGCCGATGATCAGCGCAATGCGATTTTACGTTTAACTGATCACATTGTCGATCTGTCAGATCTGGTGCTGGTGTTTTTTGATGCGCGCCATCCTGAGCCGGGTGCAATGCAGCATACGCTGGATCATCTTGTGGGGAACACGATTAGTCGCAGTGATTCAGAAAAGTTTCTTTATATATTGAACCAGATTGATACTGCTGCACAGGAGGATAACCCGGAAGCAGTGGTTGCAGCCTGGCAGCGAGCACTCGCTGCAAAAGGCTTGACCGCAGGACGTTTTTACACCATTTATAATAAAGAGGTTGCAGTACCCATTGAAGATGAATCGGTCAGGGTACGGTTCGAATCAAAATGTGACCATGATATGGCTGCAATTGTAGAACGTATTCATCAGGTGGAAGTTGAACGCTCTTACCGTATTATTGGTGCGCTGGAAAATGTTGCGAATGATATTGAATCCCAGGTTGTGCCCGTTGTTAGAAAGGCAATGGCCAGCTGGATGCGACTGGTATTAACGCTGGATGCGATTGCCTTCGGTGTCATCCTGACGCTGATGTTTGTGTTGAGTCAGTGGGTGGATCCGTGGACATTATTTTCGTTTAATTTTTCTACGAATGAAATTAGTTCTGTTATTAAAGTGGCTTTTATTGCAGTGGTATTTTTTAGTGTGCATTTCAATATGCGCCAGTATGCAGCAAAAAGAATTGCCGGTAAATTAAAGATAAAAACGATTGCGGGTAATGTGCGTAAGGCATTTATTAAAAACACGCACTTTATGCGCAGTATTTTTCGACCTGTTCCAGCGGGTTGGACAATGCGTTCAAGACGCGCATTGCAGGAGGTTATTGCAGATGCCAGCGGGTTTATTCAGACCATGAATGATCGCTACACGCGGCCATCGGGTATTGAGCAGCCATCATCTGATCCGGTATCGCCCGACGACGGAGCGAGTGTTGAAATATTAAAGGCCAGTTAATAAGCATTAATAATCATTGATGATGGTCGGCGCTATAAAACTAGCGAGGTAACAGATTATCCGCTTTTGTTCTTTTTCTTGCGAGTGCCTGGCCCAGTTTAACTTCATTACCAGTCTGTATAGAAGGGTCTAACTGTATGTGGTTATCAGCCAGAACAATCACTGTTGAGCCTAGATTGAATCGCCCCATCTCTTCGCCGCGTTGTAATATAATATTTTTATCGGCATAGTCAAAGTGGGTAATGGTTCTGCCACGACTGCGAATAATGCCTTTATGCCAGACCGTTTCCATCGCGGAAACATTTATTGCGCCGACCAGTATCATCACCATCGGGCCATCTTCGGTGTCAAAATAACAGACACAGCGTTCGTTCCTGGCAAATAGACCAGGTATGGTATTGACAGTGAAACTTGCCACACTGAACAGGCGGCCTGGTATATAAATCATCTTTTTGAGTTTGCCGTTAACCGGCATATGAATGCGGTGGTAATCACGCGGTGATAAATATAAGGTAGCAAAACTGCCATTATAGAAATAGTTTTCTAACTCCCTGTCGCCACCGAGTAAGCTTAGCAAACTGTAATCGCAGCCTTTTGCCTGAAACACCAGGCCGTCTTTAATCGCCCTGGCCTGGCTGATAGCGCCATCGACCGGACATATCCAGTTATTTGTATCTGCATCCAGAGGGCGGCACTCAGCTTTAAGTGCGCGAGTAAAAAAAGCATTGAGATGCCTGTAGGCATACTTATCCTCCTCGACAGCCTCATGCATTTTTACCGGATTCAGCCGCGTGTAAGTGCGGATGATAAAATTTTTGAGCGGCGGGTAATGAATGCGAGCGCCCTTAAACATTAACCATGAAATGGCATGATGGGGTAGTACATAAAAAGGTAGCGCTAATAATTTTTCTTTAAGTGACGCTTGCATGAACAATATTACCTGTATCCGGTCTGTTGTGTTTTTTTACCACCAGAGTTTCTCTGGAAAAGCGTATTATAAATCGTCCAGAGCTTATCTGGAAGATCTCGAATAAGTCATAATAGGTAGATGAACTGATCGGGTACTCCCTGTAGAATGCCGACATGACGAACCAACCTGTTATAACGAATAAATTAGTGCTGATGAATAAACATGAAATTGCCAGTGAACTGTCAACTCTGCGAGATTTAATCCGCTGGGGGACCAGTCAGTTTAATGCGGCCGAGTTAAGTTTTACCCAGGGTATGCCAAATGCACTCGACGAAGCGGTTTATCTTTGTCTGAATGCGTTGCATTTACCGGTGGATTTTAGTGCCGACTATTTTGCTTGCACACTGACAATGGATGAACGCCTTGCGGTATTAGCCCTGTATCAGCAACGTATTGAAAAGCGTTTACCGGCAGCCTACATTACCCATGAAGCCTGGTTTTGCGGATTGAGTTTTTACGTTGATGAACGTGTGCTGATTCCACGCTCACCCCTTGCAGAATTAATCCAGCAGCAATTTGAACCGTGGGTTGCGCCAGCGCAGGTGCATTATATTCTTGATTTGTGTACAGGGAGTGCCTGTATTGCTGTTGCCTGCGCGTATGCTTTTGCTGATGCCGAAGTGGTGGGCAGTGATATATCAACCGATGCGCTGGCCGTTGCCAGAACCAATCAACAAAATCATGGGCTTGAAACACAGTTGCAGCTAGTCGAGTCTGACCTGTTTACTAACGTGCCCGCAAGACGCTATGACATCATTGTCAGTAATCCGCCCTATGTTTCACAACAGGAAATGCAGACATTAGCCACCGAGTTCGACCACGAACCGGAGTTAGCACTCCAGGCCGGGGATGATGGTATGGATCTAGTTATCCCGATATTGCAGCAGGCCAGAGGCTTTTTATCTGACCACGGTGTTCTTGTGGTAGAAGTAGGTTACTCTCGGTCAGCGCTGGAAAAACTATTCCCTCAGGTGCCGTTTTGCTGGCTGGATTTTGAGCAGGGTGGTGAAGGGGTCTTTCTGCTTACCGTTGAGCAGATTGAGGCCTGTCAAAAGTGGTTTGATGAAGTATTTACAGCATGTCGCAGAAAAATAAACACAGGTTCATGACACGTAACTACTCAGCGTATATATATCTTTAACATCAGTTACTTGCTCCAGAAGACGCCGTAAATACGTCCCTGTAGGCTTGAATGTGGCATCCATGCCACATACACTTCT
>CAYTUK010000002.1:0-260819 GCA_964441285.1 uncultured Thiotrichaceae bacterium
GCAGAGTTAAGGGGTTTCGGAACATGGCGGTTTTTTTGCGCTCTTTGCAAAAAAATGCCGTGTTTCGAAATCCCTCTTGAACGTTTTGTTATATTTTTTGACATTATTTAAGCCTTATTGCTTTTAGTCGTTTTCTAGTAACTTTTTTACAGCCTTCTAAAGTTTAGCCTATTGTAAAAAATAAAGAAGATAACAATTTAAAACTTTATTTAACCCTGAAAGCTTTTAAGTTACAACTGCTACAAAGACTATTATCGAAGCCACTGAACTTTTTTTACCTCGATCTATTATTAAAGCCACCATCATGCTCCGGACAAAGTCTTTTGACTTTAGCTTTTAGACTTGCAACAGAATTTTTTCATTTTAAATATAACAGTATATTAGACAGAATCAGATATACCATTTTATAAAGAATGTAGCATATTCAATATTCGACATTCTACCTATTTCTTTTAATTTTCTTGTAAATTACATGTTCTTTGGGTAAATTACAAACTTGAATAAGTTTAATGGATTATATATTCTCAATGGATAAGGACTCTCAAATCTCCTGTTTTTGGAGAAAATTTACTGATAAATCAATAAAATACGGCGTAAAAGAAAAATCTGTTCGTTGGTATGTTAAGCATGTTGAGCAGTATATTAAGTCGCAAGATACACGCCTGGCTTCGCATACACCTCAAACGATTGATGCCTATTTGCAGGCAAAAGGCAGAAATATCCGGGTAGAAGACTGGGTACTTTGCCAAATTATCGACTCTTTACGGATCTTATTTGTCGATGTGGTCGGCGCTCAATGGGCGACTAATTACCCCTGGGACGAACGCAAGGCACAGGCCGCTTCACTGCCGCCATCGCATCCGACGATTGCGCGTCAACCACTGGATAACGTTCCAGAGGTGACTGATGTTAAAGCTTCCTGCGCCACGGTTCGGGAGAAATTTCCTGATGTATTTGATGCTCTAATCCGTACTATTCGGACGCGTAACTATTCTATTCGCACTGAGCAAAGCTATGTTGCCTGGCTAGCGCGGTTTATTCTGTTTCATCAGCTGCAACATCCTGATAAATTAGTCGCTAATGATATTGCACGTTATCTCACTTATCTTGCGGTTAACCGGATGGTGGCTTCCAGCACTCAAAGGCAGGCTCTTAACGCGATTGTTTTCTATTATAAACATATACTCCAAAAGACTTTTGAAGATATTGGTGATTTCAATCTGGCTAAAAAGCCAAAACATTTGCCAGTGGTGCTCTCACCCGATGAGGTTGAACGCTTACTGGCCAATATAAATGACCCACTCTATCATCTGATGGCGAGTTTACTCTATGGCTGCGGTATGCGCCTGATGGAATGTGTGCGACTACGTGTATTTGATATTGATTTTGACTATCAACAGATAATTATCCGCAATGCCAAAGGGAATAAGGACCGATTAACGCCTTTACCTAGAAAATTAATTTCTGATATTAAAAATCAGCTTAATTACGTTAGCCAGATGCACGGTAAAGACCTTGAAAACGGCCTGGGTGAAACCTTTTTACCCGTTTCACTCAGCCGAAAATACCCGAATGCTGCAAAAGAAATTGGCTGGCAATATGTTTTCCCTTCGTCGCGTATTTCGCTCGACCCGCGAAGTAATGCGGCGCGCCGGCACCATATTCACGAGAATGGTTTGCAGCGAAAGGTTAAGCAGGCGGCAAAAGATGCGGCGATTAATAAAAAAGTCCATTGTCATGCTTTGCGTCATTCTTTCGCCACGCATCTACTTGAATCGGGTTACGATATTCGCACCGTCCAGGAGTTGCTTGGCCATGCGGATGTTTCTACCACAATGATCTATACCCACGTATTAAATAAACCGGGAATTGCGGTAAATAGCCCGCTGGATAATTTATAATATGGGATGGCTAAGGTCTTTTTACTGCAATAATTTTAACGCATGTGTTTTGTGTAGGCATCAATTGCAACTTTACTTTTGCCTATTTCGGCTAAATCGGCACTGACTTTATTACGCGCTTTCACCGCCAGTTGTTTTAATTTCTCATTGACCAATAATAGCTCATGTGTCGCGCTATCAATCGTTGCTGATTTAGGAATATTTGATGTGGCCGAATAGAAAGTCTTAATGAGTTGCTGACGAATAATTTCATTTTCAGTTACTTTTTCCCAGTTACCTGCTTCAGCATCTTCGACCATTTTTTTATTATGCTCAAGTAGCTCATTGATTCTTCTGGTTAAATCTGAACTCATTATTTTATATTCCGAGTTACAACTAATTATAGCGACGATTAATCACGGTTACAATTATTCAATTGCCGAGCATCAGGCATGCGCGACAACAGGTTTCTGTTTTTTTACTGCTGTGGCTGCTGGTGAAATTGCATCCCATCCCGATTTAATTTCTTTTAATAATGCAGCAACCTCATCAAGCAGTTGTGGATCATTTTTTATATTAGCCTGTAACATCTGGCATTCGATATAGTCGTATAAACTATCAAGATTTTCCGCGACTTCTCCGCCAGCTTCCTTATTTAAACTGGCGCGCAGACCCGTAACAATTGACATCGCCTGACCAATAATCTCTCCTTTTCTGGCAACTTCCTTACGCTGCATCAACCCTTTTACTATAGCAATTTTTCCCAGTGCACCTTCTAACAACATCTGCACTAATCGATGTGGATCTGCATCTGTTACGCCACTAACGTAGTTAACTTGTTGGTAATGATTAACGTTATTATTCATTGATAGTACCCCATCGCTGATTCCTGCTCTCGTTGTCTTCATCTGCCTGAATAAACTCGCTCACTTAATCAGGCTTTTATTTATGGTCTATTTTATTTATGCTCTAAATGCGTACTTAATAAATCTCGTTACAATAAATCCAGTCAGTCTATCGAGCATTATTACTTATCAGGTATAACCACTAAATAACTTTAGGCCGGCACCTTCTTTCAGCCTATTTGCCACATTTAAGGCTTCTTTACTGGGGATTTGTCGGATTACTTTTTTAGTGGCCATATCAATCACTTTTACTACCATTTCGCCACTTTTTTTATCCACGCTAAAATGCAGTTCACGCTCGATAATCTGTGCATGCTCGTTAAGTTTCTGTACAACTTTATTTAAATCTGCGGTTTTCTGTGAAGATTTTGTCGAGGTAGAAGCAACTGTTTTGGTTGATACACGGCTGTCTTTTCCAGCAGAATGCTGCTGCTCTGAAATAGCTTTAATGGGTGAATTTTTTTCAACTACAGGAGCTTTCTCCATATTTTTCACATCCATCTTGCTGCCTACTTGTATTATCATAATATCACCTATCTATTTCGTCCTGTACAAAAATGTATTTTGTACGAAAACAACAGTGACTCACAGTACAGATGAAAAGGCTACCCATTGCTCAAGACCGTCCGTTTCATTAATATCTGTAAAAAATATCCACTGCCTCAACAACTATATCGACGTTATATCAAAAAATCTTAAGCTTAATTACTTAATTAATTTTCTTATTTTACTGGCAGGCTAGCCAATTGCTGGGTTAAAAAATTACCTGTCGTTTTTAACTGCGCCACCAATATATCCATAGCAGAGAACTGTGCTTTTAAGCGTTTTGTCAAGGCACTCATACGACGATTTAATGCACTGCGTTCATCACTAATAGTACTAACCTGCTGCTGTAGGCCACTGGTACGTGAATCGAGAATGCCACTGGTGCTTGCAATATATCCTGACAGAGCCGTGGTAAAATCTTGTGCCAGGCCAGTAGGTGAAGAAAAAAAGCGCTTAACATCGGGCAAATTATTTTTTAATTTATTATCTAACACGGCACTATTAATGCTTAGAGAACCCGTTTTATCAAGCACGATACCTAACTGTGATAAATTAGACAATGCACCACCTGTGATATTCGTTGTAAGCGCCTGCTGCAAGCTGCTCTGCATACCAAGAATAAGAAAATCGCCATTTAACGCACCAGACACTTTCGTTGTTGGGTCATAATGGGAAAGACCTTTCATGACCCCGAATAATTTATTGTAATTATCAACAAAGTTCTGAATATTGGCTTTGATTGCCGTTGTATTTGATGCCACGGTTAAGGTATTAATCGTTCCGGGCTGCGCTTTAACTAAATTAAAAGTGACCCCTGCAATTACATCGGAAAAACTATTACTGCTTCGTGTTACTGCCTGTGTATCAATATTAATTTTCGCATCGGTGGCTGCTTGCAACGTTATTAAACTCGTTGAGTTTAGCCGGGTTAAATCGAAACCATCGGTGGGATTATTGTCCACTGCGGTAACATTAATCGCATTCGCCGCACCCACTGTATTTGAGGTTAATACCAGTTGCGTGCCACTGTTCACATTAATTAATGAAGCGGTTACACCGGTATTATTCGGGCTCGAATTAATTGCATCCCGAATCCCCTGCAGGGTATTATTCGTACTATCTATGGTCAGTTGAAAACTGCCGGTACCCTGTGCAATGGTTATGGTTCCGGTCCCGACTATATCGGTAGCCGCAGTAAAATTACCGGAACGTAATTTTTCGGCCTGCGCCAGTTGTACGACTTCCACATTATAGTTTCCAGCAACCGCCTGCGGGCTGGCCGTTGCGGTAAAATCTGCTGTATTACTGGATGTTGCGGTAAATACTTGAAAAGAAGATGTGCTATTTAGAGTGGTTACGCTGGCCTGAAAAGCAGTAGCAGCCCCTTTTAGCGCCCCTATAGCCGATAATTCTGAACCCAGTTTCGTGGCTTTTGTATTCAGGCGCGTATTAACCGGAGACGCTTCGGCTGCCACTAATTTCGTCACTAGCCCATTAATATTAATACCTGAACCGAGACCTGATGATGTAATTGGCATTTTATTACCTTCTTTCAGCGATTAATAATGAATTTACATCAGTTTGCACAACCAATAGGGTGATTAACTGCTGCTGACAATAGTAGCGGCCACTGCGGGGAAAACTTTAATCTGAGGGCTTTGCATGAAGCACTTGTCTACTACAAAGGCGTTAAAAACCGGAGGTGAACCCATATTAATGAGCCACCTCCGTTATCAACAACTCTTAACGTAATAGAGTTAATACATTCCTTGGTAGTGAATTAGCCTGCGCTAACATGGCTGTACCAGCCTGCTGCAGAATCTGGTTACGTGCCAGAACAGCCGTCTCTTTAGCAAAGTTTGCATCACGAATTCGACTACGTGCCGCACTGGTATTTTCTGAGTTAATCGACAGGTTTGATACCACGCTAGTAAACCGGTTCTGTATCGCGCCCAGATCAGCACGCGAGGTGTTCACTGCATTAATGGCCGAATCCATTAGCCTGATGGCTGTTGAAGCCCCGCCTGCACTACTGATATCCAGCGCATTAAAACCGGTGGTAACTGCGGTCGCAACCGTGGTTACAGTCCCAGCCAGACCCGTATTAGCCACCGTAGCAGCCGTTCCCGTTGCACCCGTACCCAGGGTGATACTAATTGCATGTGCGGAGGTTAAGGTTAATGTATTGGCCGTCCCTACTGTGGCAGAAACGCCGGTTTGACCTGAAACAGCATTAATTGCCGCAGCCACATCCGTTGCTACCGCTGAGGCCGTTGTTCCCGTTACAAAACCACCCACACTCACTGCGGCACCGGCTGCATCATTAATTTTGATCGCCCCAGCACCAAACGTTGCAGCAAAAGCCGTTGCCGCAGCACTTGCCGTACCTGTTGCTAGCGTTGTTTTACCTAAAGCCGTAGATTGTGCATTGGCAATACTTGCAATACTTATGGTCTCGCCCGCATTGGCACCCACCTGAAAGACTTTATTAGTAAACGAACCATCAAGCAACTTCACTCCGTTAAAGTTAGTTTGTGTTGCCACCCGATTAATTTCCGCTTTTAACTGCTGGGCTTCAGTGTTCAATGCCGCACGATCTGAGGCGCTATTGGTAGCATTGGCCGACTGCACCGCAAGTTCACGAATACGTTGCAACGAATCACTGACGCTACTGAGCGAACCTTCTGCGGTTTGCGCTAGGGAAACGCCATCGTTGGCATTACGCATGGCAACATTCATCCCTCGAATCTGCGTGGTCATCCGTTGAGAAATAGCCAGACCCGCCGCATCGTCTTTGGCGCTATTAATACGCAAACCAGATGACAGCCGTTGCAGCGAGGTGGCCAGCGCTGAGGATGAAGCATTCAGATTACGCTGGGCATTGAGTGAGGAAACATTGGTATTGATCGTTAAAGCCATGGTTATTCTCCCATTGTGAGCAGATATACGACCGACATGGTGTATTTACTGCTGCTGCTAACCTTAACGACTACCCCGAATAAAACTTTAATGTGTTTTTATTATTAATGAAGTTATTTGCATTTATGCTACAGTTTAAAAAAGCAGTAGAGCTTTTGAAATTGGTATTAATATAATTAATAAACGTGGATTTTCCAGTGAATACACCAAAAAACGTCACCTTACCCGAGCAAAATACGCCACAAAAACCGGATACTGCACAAAATAGTGAAAGCCCGACACTCACGCTACTGCCACCCACCTTTCGCAACGATCTATTCGAACAGAACCTGGCCTATTTCCAGCAATACCAGCCCGCCCTGTTCCGGATTATAAGCAAACACCAGTGCCGAGATTACCGCCTCTGCGCTAATCTCGATGGGAGCCCGAATATCCTACACATGCCGAGTAATACTCCAGTCTATGCGACGACGACAATGCAGGCTATTATGTCCCCCATCCAGTACAGTCTTGACAATCTCTCCTGCAATGCTTATTTGAGCCCCGGTTTTTTTGGTGAAGCGACGTTGTTATGGCAACAGGACAACCCTGTCCAGAATAAAATGCTGAAGACTTTGTATCACACCGGCATTTTCAGCCAGATGGAACTGTCGTCAAACCATCTCACACCATTAGAAAGCTATTCTACCGACTACCTGCCCATGGTTAGAGTTTATGGTATTGGCCTGGGCTTTCACCTGACAGAGCTGATCAGGCAGAAGAAAATCAGCTATATGCTTATCTACGAACCCCATCTTGACCTCTTCTATACGTCGCTTTTTACCACCCACTGGGCGCTGATTTTTAAGTATTTTGAATTTAATAACAAAGGCCTGAATCTGGTGATTGCCACCAGCCCGGAACAGGCGATCACGAATCACCAGGTCTATATGGAAAATCGGCTTACGCCGGTAAGCAGTCTGTTCTACCGGTTTAATCATTTCGATAGTTCACCCGCGATTAACACAATGATTCAGCAGGAATCACAGGCCGATAACGTACAGCGGCAACAGCTTGATTCCGGCTGGTATGAAGACCAACGTACCGGCTTCTATTTTGCTGCCAGGAATATCAAAAAACAGCATAAATTCTTTACCGGGAAAAAGATTAAACCGTTCTTCTGTGCCTTTATCGTTGGCAGTGGCCCCTCACTCAATGCGTCGATTCATTACCTTAAAGAACATCAGCATGATGCCATTATTATCGCCTGTGGCTCAGCGATGTCTCCACTTATCAAGGCAGAAATCATTCCCGACTATGTGGTCGTACAGGAACGCAACTGGCAGCTGGCCAAACTGGAGCAACAACACGATCCCGATATCCTTAAGCAGATTTCATTGCTCAAACTTAATGTTGTCAGCACTGAAATTGATCATTTCTACAAGGAAGTACTCATTTTTCAAAAGATGAATGACCCCGGCACCATATTTATGCAAGCTGGCTACGCGGTTACCAGCGAGGTCAACCCCACGGTTACCAATGCAGGTATTTCAATGGCGGCTGAACTCGGAGTGAACAAGGCTTATCTTTTTGGTGTGGATTATGGCGCACCCGAAAGTGCTCAACGGATGCATGCAGACAACACTCACTATGATAGCAGTGAGGATGAAATCAATGCAGACGCACGCTTCAGACTGACGGGTAATCTGGGGGCAACTATCCATAGTGATGAGACGCTTGTCTGGTCACTTGATACCGCAGAAATAAGTTTAAAAAAACACGCGGATATTCAGTGGTTCAATGTGGGTGAAGGTGCCAGAATTAAGGGCGCAATACCAATGAAAATAAGTCAGCTACCCAAAAGATTCAGGAAAAATATTGACCAGCACACGCTGCGCCAGAAAATCTCCGCCTGCTTTGATAACAACTACCATTCTGATGCAATTATCGAGCGACTTAAAACACATTATATGGCACAGGTCGATGACTATTTTGATGCCCTGCTGGGTTTTGCCCAGTCATCACCACAAACAAGAGAGGAAATTGTCAGCACGCTCTCTCTTATTTACAAAGCCAGCAATATCGGACGTACCCAGGCACATTTCCTGCCCTTTTCATTACTCTCTTACGGACTCAAACAGTTTGTCACCGATGTTTATATTCAGAATGGTCTGCAACCGGATGATGTCTCAGCCCGTCAGTTTTTCGAGCGTGCAAAACAGGTAATGGTTGAATACATTCAGGATATACATAAAGATCTGGGGACGATACTGGTTGCCATAGAGAGTGATACCGAGATCGAGCTGTATCATAATCAGGAGCCTGTCAAACTTTCCACATAGCTCTGGCCAGCCGCAAATCATATTCTGTGTCAATATCAAGTGATCTGTCTGCGGGCATTTCATAAGCGAGGGTATCCGCAACAATAAAACTTTTCTTTTCGCCAGGCAGTTCTCTTTCTGCCACATAAATAGCACCATTAATGCTATAACACGGCGGCAGATCCTGACTGCGAGCTGGAATGTCGCCATCGTGTAAAGGCTGTAATTTCCCCTGCCTGTTTATTTTGAACATCCATGCCGGATGGTGTTGTGGCCGACACACTGAGACGCAGGCCGGTGCCGGTTTTTCAACGCATAGACGAATAGCGTTATCAATGTCAGCAACCAGACGAAAAGGGGACGTTACCTGGAGCAAGACAATATAGTCGAAGCGATTAAAAACCTGTAGTGCATGGATAACCGGCGCAATACCGGGGGTGTCATCACGCGACAGTGATTCGGGCCGAGTAAGCGCACAGACCCCTGCACTTTCAGCCACATGTAAAATAGCCTGATCATCACTTGAGACAACAACCTTATCAATTAATACCGATGACTGTGCCTGCTCAATGGTTATTTCAAGCAGTGATTTATCACCCAGTTTCTGTAAATTCTTTGCCAGAACACGTTTCGAACCCCCTCTTGCAGGGATCAGCCCTAATATATTTTTACCTGCAATCATCCCGGTTCTCTGCCAGCAGAATTTGCCAGCTCATAATCTTTTTTACTGCCAACATCTCTCCAGTCTTCCCGAACCGGGAAAACATTAACACGCTTACCCTGTGTTTTTAACTGGCCAAAAATATCCGGCAGATCATAAAAAACATTGTGGGGAATATGCTTTAATTCACTAGCACGAATAACGTAAACTCCGGCATTAACAAAACAGGTGTGCGCCGGTTTTTCAACGATATCAACGAACTCTGCACCTTCAACCTGTACCACACCGTAGGGCACCTGAAAACTGTAATCCCTTACACACATGGTTGCGTGTCCACCCTGTAAATTATGGAAGTCGAGTAACTGACGAAAGTTAAGGGTCGTCAGCAGGTCACCGTTCATAACGATAATATTTTCCGAAATATCATCGGTCGGCAATAAACTCAGGGAACCACCGGTTCCTAGTGGTTTGTTTTCATCAAGGTATGAAATATTCACTCCAAGATCCGTTCCGTCACCAAAATATTGTCGAATAAGTTCGGACTTATAATTAACCGATAGATAGAACCGCCTGAACCCCTGTTCAATAAAACGCGCAATAATATGGTCTAACATGGGTTTGCCGTTAACAGCCAGCATTGGTTTGGGCACAGATTCCGTCAGCGGCCGCATACGCATACCTAAGCCTCCAGCCATTAATACAACGTGTGTCTCTTCTATGCCTTCAAGTAACGAACTGGAATCGGTTTCGAGTCCGACAATACAACCACTGTCATCAATAACTGGCACGCAATGGATAGATGCTACCCGCATAATAGCAAGCACCTCATCACGACCGGTCTGTGGATTAACCGTCACGGGATGAACATTCATGACGGTATTTATTGGCTGATCCATACGACAATCACGTAGAATCGCACGTCTGATATCACCATCTGTTACGGTGCCTATCAATAAACCGTTAGCATCCACCACCAGCAGCACCTGTAAGGCTGATGCATCAAGTATTTCTATTGCATTAAAAATAGTTACGTCAGATAAAATAATAATTTCATTCAGCTGACGTGCTGTATTCATACGGCTGGCGGGAATAGATTTTATCATTATTTTCTAAAAATAGAATATTCTATCGTCCTGTAACGACTAACGTCTCTTTTCTAAAAATTATTATTGTTACTTATTACTGAAACAGATAAAAAGGATACTTATCTATCCTGTTAGGATTATTATATTTTCCTTAAAAATAAAAATATAATCGTTTTCAACCATTTATCATCATAACATATGCGCTGACATAAAATGCATCAACAGGACGCACTGACAAGCCATTCAAAAATTCGCACCGTATTGTCGTGATCAGTGCGACAGGTCTGATCAATAACAACCTTGCTAAAACTGGAAAAAATTTCGACCAGTTCTTTATGTGTAAAAAAATGTGCAAGGTGATTCCCTGCACAGGGGCCAACTGTCGGACAATGTCTTGTCTGAGGTTCAATCATCTCACCACTATCACTTCCCGTTGTTTCAACACCAAACATTTTACCAAAAAATACACCATCCAGTTTTAGCACACGCTTGATTTCAGCAACCGTTGTATGTATATCGGCAATTCTATTTGCGTATAGCGCCTCGACATCAATCACCGCATTAAAGACATTATCTCGCCAGGGCAAACACTTAAAGTTACCAATTTCCAGCTCAACCAGTGGCGCTTTATCGGGTAAACCTTCAGCAATCAACCTTGCTTTAAGCTGATGAATAGCAGCAGCCGACCCATCTATTCCCGCAACACAAAAACCTTCACGGATCAGATACCATAAATTTGACCCTGGACCACAACCTGTCTCCAGAATACGAATAGTTGAACGATCAACCGATGAATAAAAATGACGGGCAATAAATCGAATCAAATCCTCACAGGGGTATGCACCCCACACCCGACTGGAAAAAGTATTTTCCCACTGTTCACTTGAATAACTCCGCATATTATTCTTCCTGCCTATAGAAAAGAACACGCTGTGGTTGACAGGCATACGCCTCAGGAAATGTTAATTTGAGTGATTCATAGCTATCGTGAAGATGAACCCAGCTGCCTATGCTAAATAGTTTTCTTTTAGTGGAGAAACCCGTCTTAAAAAAAAGCAGTGTATTTTCCTTACTGTTATTATCGCCACCACCGAGATATAATTTTTCACAGCCTATGATTTTCCCCAGTTTTGCTGCCTCATGGATCAATAGACTGGATGCACCAAAATGTTTACCTTTTTGCATTGATGCAGAAAGATGATACTCCATGTACGGTGATGCTGAAAAAAACACCGCTGCACTGATAATTTCATTATCCACCAGACAAATACCACAGTGAACTCCTTTCATCTGCAGCAACATCTTAAAATAAGAATCGGTAAAGAAGTAATGTTTATCTGCACCTATTTCGGTCATCGCCTGGCGATAGAATTCAGGAAAAAATGAAATAAAATAGTCGCTATCAACCCACTTAACCCGCACCCCTGATTTCAATGCTTTTCGGACTGTCGTTCTAATCCGAGTTTTATAGCTGCACAGTAAATCATCTTGCATTAAATCAATCCATACTGTCTCGCGCTGTGGCATTATCCTGCCAGGATAACCATGCTGGTTTTCCAGCATTGGATGAAAGCGTACAAACTCTACAACAACATTGTTGTGACAACACCATTCATCATACTGAGTCCATAGATTCTTAATTGCCGCAATGGAATCACCCATACAAACCGGCCCGCCATAACCGTAGGCTGTTTGCAAATCAAAGGCGTCTGTACCCACAATCCGACCAAGATGCCCGGCATGATACAGTGAACTACCCTTGTCACTGGCACACCAAAAAAAAGGCTCCAGCGCTTTGTTCCGCACCGCATCAGCAAGGACATATTCTGGATACAACGTAGATATTTTCTTTGCTACTGGCAGATGCTCATAAAATTCCTGTGCGGTGGATGCGTTACATCTCATCAGCTTGAATGGCCTCATCCATCGTGTAATGCCTTGTTGCAACATTACCAATTAACTGCCAGTAATTCATTGGCGACAAGCCATTACCAGGACGTTTACAGGCGATATTTTCGAAAGAGAATGTCTCACCCTCGATAATATCTGTATTCGCCACAATACTCTTTCTGGCAATAGCCTTATTCATAGATTCAGCATTCCCCGATACTTTTCTACCGGGGATGATTGACTTTTCCACCTGACGTATTGAATTTACCATCTGCTTCAACTCATACGGTTCAAGTGAGGCTTTATGATCAGGGCCCGGCATATTTCTATCGAGGGTAAAGTGTTTTTCAATAACTTTTGCACCCATTGCCACCGCCGCAATAGAAACGGCAATTCCCTGCGTATGATCAGAATATCCTGTCGCCAGACCAAAAGCCTGATGCATAATATGCATTGAGCCAAGGTGAACTTCAGCAAATGGTGCTGGATATTCTGTTGTACAGTGCAGCAGAGTAGTTTTTTTCAGTAACTGTTGATAACCGGCATCGGAATGGTATGCCTCACGGAATTTTTCCAGCGAGGGCTTATCGCCTTTAAGATAACCATAACTGAGCACGCCAAGCGCATCTTCTATTTCACCAAGACAAGCCATACCTGTTGACAGGATAACCGCTTTATCCGCAAGCGCGACTTTATACAACAAGGGTGCATTCGTTATTTCTCCTGAGGAGATTTTTAACCGCGGAAGACAAAGCTCATCAATTAAAAAGTCTACACTCTGCAAATCAAACGGGGTGGATAAAAATTGAATGCCACGTTCACTGCAACGCTTAATCAGTTTATGGTGATCCTGATAACTCAATTCAAGCTTACGCACCATCTCCAACTGTGTCTCATAAACACCGGTGTTTTCCTGTTGATAGCCCGCCTTAACAGCATGTTGGCTAATAACCGCTGCAGATTTAAAAGTCTGGAACTTAACCGCATCAGCCCCGGCTTCTTTTGCAGCATCAATTAGCTGTAATGCCAGGCTGATATCACCATTATGATTAACCCCGGCTTCTGCAATAATAAAAACAGGCTTATCTGTCATTGTGTTAGTCTGACAATACATTGATTACTCCTGAGACACATTGGACAATATCTGGAAACAACTGCTAATCGGGTAAATCATAAAAGTGTTTTTTCATATAGCGTTTAAATTCAAGTGTTTTAATTTTTTCCAGAATTAATTCAGAGGCATGACAGTCCCCGTACAGGGAAACTGTTTCTCTGACTTCGAATTTAAATTCGTTAGTCAGAACCCTATTAATTGCCTGCACAATAGCAACGCAGTCATTTGCCGTATCTATAATTGATGTTGCTTTAAGTCTTCCCTGTTGCCGACTACCGATATTTACCGTGGGTACTTTCAGTGCCGGTGCTTCGATAATACCTGAAGATGAATTACCTACAACAGCAAGACAGTGCTGCATCGCACTTAAATAGTTTAATTGACCAAGTGAGGTCGTTACAAAAAATCTTTTCGGTAAACGGCTCGTATACGCATCAATCCATGCATTGATCTCTCTGCCACCTATATCTGCATTCGCTCTGGTTATTAACACGTTGTATTGAGGAAACTCCTCCAGTGCTGAAAATAATTGCTGCATGGCTTGCAGATTATCGGCTAAGCCAGTCGTAACCGGATGGTAGGTAACAAGAAAATAGGGATGTTCCAGGTTAAAGCCAATTTGGCTCGATAGCTCTTTGCACTCTAGCAAGGTAAGCTTGTTGATATTATCCAGCCCAGGATCACCCACATTGAAAACACTTTCAGGGGTTTCCCCTAATTGAATAACACGTTTACGGTATGCCTGCGCTGCGACAAAGTGATAATTTGACATTTTACTCATGCAGTGTCGCATCACATCATCGAGTGAGCCTTCAGTCAGCTCACCACCCGAAATATGCACAAGGGGAATGCCGGCAAGAAATGCTGCCTGTGTTGCAGCAAGAATTTCAAATCTATCACCCATAACCAGCACAACATCTGGAGACAGATTATGATACGCATCAGCAAATCCAAGCAGGCCCAGGCCAACAGACTTTGTTATACCCGCTCGTGTCTCACTCGACAGTAACATTTCAACTTTGGCATCAATCATAAATCCATCCGCCTCGATCTGTCTGTATGTCAAACCAAATTCTGGCGCGAGATGCATACCGGTGGCAACAACCTGTAGTATCAGCTCAGCATCAGCAGCAATCCCCTTCATTAACCAGTAGAAAACACCGTATTCAGCCCGCGATCCTGTCACCACACATATTTTACGCATGAGCATCACCGTGGATTAAAAAGGGACTGCTGGGAATATTTATCAGTCTTTTTTCAAGACTTTCAGCCGTAATCAGATTATTCATCCGCGGACAATTCTCATACATTGGTAATTTATGTAGCAACGCCCAGACCGGCCTTGTCATTATTCCGGCATCACGGCTAAGGGACAGGATTTCATCTCTCTGTTCAGCAACAGCCTGATCAAGCAGCAGTGCATTGAGCCAGTAATTACTCCTTGCATAATCAGGCTCAGTAAAAAAATGTACCTGTTGCTGCGATGAAAAGGCCGCGGCATAATCTGCGGCCAGCTTACGCTTGGCATCAATAAAGTCCGGCAGGCGCTCAAGCTGGGCACAACCCAGTGCCGCATTCAGATTTGGCAGCCGATAATTAAAGCCAATGGCATCATGCTTAAATGACCATTGGTGCGGCACTTTGGCGGTCGTGGTTAAATGCTTTGCCTGCTTTGCCAGTGCGGTATTGTTGGTTGCGATGGCACCACCACCGCCAGTGGTGATAATTTTGTTGCCATTAAAACTGATCGCCGCTAACAGGGAAAGGGAACCCGTCATGGCTCCTTTGTAACGGCTACCCAATGACTCGGCTGCATCTTCAACCACCGGTAATTGATATTTCTGTGCCACCGCGTTGAGGGCATCCATATCAACCGGATGGCCGAACGTATGCATGGGCACAAGCGCCGCAACTCGCCTGCCCGTATTGCGGTTCAGCCAATGGCTCGAATCAAAGGACAGCGTATCAGCCAGATAAGCCTCCAGTTTTATCGGGTCGATACCGAATGAATGCGCATCTGCATCAACAAAATGCGGAATGGCTCCACAGTAGCTCACTGCATTTGCCGTCGCCACAAACGACAGCGTTGGCACAATCACTTCATCGCCCGGTTCAATGCCTGCCAGTAACAGGGATACGTGTAACGCAGCGGTCCCATTGACCATCGCAATCACATGCTTTACACCAAGATAGGCGGCAAGCTGGTGCTCAAACAGATCGACATATTCACCCACCGACGAAACAAAACCCGAGTCGAGACAATCATTAACCAGCTCTTTTTCACGGTCCCCGATTGTCGGCTCATGCAATGCAATAAAATTCTGATTACCCGCCAGTACACTTTGTATTGTGGTAACGATTTTTGCAGGCGAAAACATGATACCAGTCAGATATTATACATATCATGTTTGTAATGCTTAATATTCTCCGGCTCAGCAAACCACGCCGCAGTCTGCCGTAAGCCTCTGAGAAAACCTTCTCTACCACCAAATTCGGGCACCCAGCCCATTGTGTCTTTCGCTTTTTTTATATCGGCCCACAAACGCCTGACTTCACTGTTTTGCGGACGCAGCCGCTGCTCATCTTCAATAACTTCAAGGCTCACACCCATTGCCTCGGCAATCACTTCGACCATGTCACCGATTGATATTTCAAACCCACTGCCAATGTTTGTTACCGTACCAATTGTCTCCTTGCTTTTTGCGGCGGCCACAAAACCTCTGACCGTATCCTGCACAAAACTGAAATCACGCGTTGGGGTCAGCGCACCCAGTTTGATTTGCCGCTTGCCTGCAACTATCTGAGAGATAATGGTTGGAATAACCGCTCGGGCAGACTGCCTTGGCCCATAGGTATTAAAAGGGCGTAAAATTGCCACCGGTAGATCAAACGATGAATAAAATGAATACGCCATCTGATCTGCACCAATCTTTGATGCCGAATAAGGTGACTGCCCCTGCAACGGATGCGCTTCGGTGATTGGCACAAACTGCGCCGTGCCATAAACTTCACTGGTTGACGTATGCACGATTTTTGATACCCCCAGATCTCTTGCGGCCTGCAAAATATTCAGCGTACCGCGGATATTGGTATCGAGATAAGAATCGGGAGAATGATAGGAATACGGAATAGCGATCAACGCCGCCAGGTGCATAATGGTATCACAGCCTTTGACTGCGGTGCGTACCCCATTCGGGTCACGCACATCGCCAGAGAAAACTTCAAACTGTCCGGCTACATCGTCAGCAACATGCTCCAGCCAGCCCCAGGAATTAAACGAATTGTAGAGACAGAAAGCCTTCACCTCATCGCCCTGCCTCACCAGCATCTCCACAAGGTGAGAGCCGATAAACCCATCCGCACCTGTCACAAGTATTTTTGTCATCGTTATATTGTCTTAATCTGAATGTCTTGCTGGGACATTCTGCCTCATTATGGATTATATTTTTAGACAGCCTACCAGAACCAGGGTAGTAACTATAAATACTTAAAGAGCGACAGGCCCTGTATTTTGACAAAACTCTGTTGCGAAGCCTGCAATGCCAGTGTCTGCCGCTGAAACCGACTGACTGCTGAGGCATAATCCAGATCTTGCAGGCTGGATCGGTTCTGGCGTAATTGTAGATCAAACGCACTATTCATGTTTTTCTGGCTATCAATAGCATTCAACCGTGCGCCAACTGAAGCGCGTGTATCCAGTAAACCATTAATCGCTGAATCCAGCCGGGTAAGCGTTGTTGCTGAAGGTGTATTAGCATCCAGATTGGCGGCAAAATCAGCCACTGCAGAGAACATACTGCTAACACCACCGGCTCCATTATCGACACGCATAAATACTGAATCACCCGTATTTGAAGTGGCAATTTTTCGCGTTGGGCCAATCTGTAATATCCGCCGCCCCTGATCTCCGGCATAACTAAATTTACCACCACCTAAATCGTTGAAGGGTTTGGTCGCACCTTTATAACCAGAAAACAGATATTCACCACTGCTATCTTTCGTATTCGCTGTCTGCAACAGTCCATTCAAACTGGTACGAACTTCGGCTGCCATAGAGCGGCGGTCATTCGCATTTAAACTGCTATTATTGGCGCGCACAGCAAGTTCACGGATGCGTTGCAGCAGATCACCCGACTGGGATAACACGCTGTCTTCCAGCGACAGGCGGTTTTGTGCCGCATTCGTATTACGCTGGTATTGGGTATTGGTATCGATCAACCGTCCCAGTTCAAGGATACGGGTCGCAGCAAAAGGGTCATCACTAGGTGCCAGCACGCGTTTTCCAGTAGACATCTGCTGCTGCGTTTTAGCCAGCGCTGACTGCTGGTCCAGCATGGAGTTAACGCCCTGCTGGTAAAGTTGGAAGGTTGAAATTCGCATATGTCTTTAACCTCGCTCAGTGCCTTATCCAACGGCCCGTAATAAAGTATTAAACAACGAACTGGCGGTCGCAATAACTTTTGCTGAAGCCTGATATGCCTGTTGGAAACGCACCAGGTTGGCGGCTTCATTATCCAGGTTCACTCCCGATACCGATTCGCGTGTCGCGACGACCTGATTGAGTAAACCTTTCTGCGCTAACGCGCTTAATTCTGCCTGCCGCGTACCGGTACCAACATCCGCCACCATCGCATTATAACTTCCACTAAAACTGGCCGTACCCGCATTTAATAGTTTTGTGGTGGAAAGCCCTGCCATTAGCAGCGCATTACGATTATCACCACTACCGCCAGTATTGTACTGCGTAGAGAAAGTATCACCCGCAACTGGGGCACCCGTCAACTTCACTGTATAACCAAAATTCAGCCCTCCCGGTGTGGGAAATACTTCACCACCGGTTGCCGAGCTGTAGCTAATACCACTTTCCAGCACCACCGGTGCCGTCGGGTTGGTATTATCCAGAAGGTCGTAACTGCTGCCTGAGGTAAAGCGCACTAATATGGGTGGTGTCAACTTTCCAGCCGTGGTCTGGAAGGCCGCATTATTGATGTCTGTTACCACCCCGGCACTAATTACTCCGGTGCCCGTGTTAGTCACGGTCGCTGCACTTCTAACCGGCGCCGCCGCAGCAATCTGACGGCTGTCTGCCATCACCATCTGGATGTCCTGTGCGCCGGTACGAGTCGGACGAATTAAATAACTATCCCCATTCGCTGCGGGAGCGTTAATCTGGATTTTCAGGCCATCCACAATAAAAGGATTCGCCGCTGTGCCCGCCCCAGTCATCGCTACTGCCTGTCCGGTATCGGTTCGGCTCAAACCCCAGCTACTGCCTTTATAAGTGAGCATATAATCATAATTGGTCAGTTTTGTCGGATCATTAAAACTAACGCTGACATTCCCTGCCGTGCCCTGTCGAACAAATACACCAGGTTTGGAGATCTGAAAAAAATTACCGCCCAGCCCACCATCTATATTCATCCCACGACTATTCTGGGCATTGAGAAAGCTGCCCATACCGATGGCAACACGCCCCAGGCTATTACTGGTTGGGTTGAGCATGCGATTTCTAAAACCAATAACTCCGCCCAGACGTCCGCCAATACGCTGTTCACTTACCGGCGTATCCGCATTATTACCACCATCAATCGCCAGCCCTAGCTGATTCGGATCACCATTCTGAATCACTGTTTTTAAGACACTGGCATTACTGCCACGGACTAATAACTGGCCTTTCCCTACCATTACATTAATGGAACCATCATCCTGCTTAACGGTGGTCACAGCAGCATATTTAGAAATACTGCGGATCAGGCTATCACGCTGGTCAAGTAAATCATTGGGCGGCTGCCCTCCACTACGGCCTGTTGCGACAACAATCGCCTGATTGAGTTTGGCAATCTCACTGGTAAAGCTGTTTATTTCTGTCACACTATTTTTAATTTCACTATTCACCTGGCCACGGGTGCTTTCGATATAATTGTTCAACGCATTAAACTGTTTTGCCAGCTGACCGGCCGCATTAAAGAGTACCGTTCGAGTTGCTGGCGTTGCGGGTGAGTTTGCCACATCCTGCATGGCATTAAAGAAACGCTGAATGGATGCATTCATGCCGGTATTTTTGTCCGCTGTCACATTATCCAGTTGTACAGCTAGACCATGCAAAGCCTTGTATTCTTCCGTTGCAGACGTTCCATTACGGACGCTGGCTTCAACAAAGGCATTAAATGATCGGGTAATCGTTACCGTATCAACCCCTGTACCAGAAAAACCAAACCCATTTGACTGCGGCGCACGACTGCTCAGCTGCACTGACTGCCGGCTATACCCTGGTGTATTTACATTGGCAATATTATGACCAATGGTATTCAACGTGCGCTGAAAAGCGAGCAGGCCGGAACTACCGATACTTAATAAACCATTTGCCATTATTGATTACCTCCGGTAGTTCTGACCGTGTGAGCAGCCCCCCAGTTAACCCTGTTCAACGGTTGGTTATTTTTTAATGCCATCACTGTGCGTAAAAATGTATCACGCTGAGTAATGGCCTGAATTTTTTCAGCATAAACAGGATCAGTAGAGTAACCAGCCTGCTGTAATTTTTGTAAAAAAACAGTGGTGTTACCCGCATGATCAATCGCGCTCTGGTAGCGCGGACTATTCTTCAACAACCGTGCATAGTCATCAAAACTGTCTTTTATGGAGCCGTAGGCACGAAAAGATGCCCGCTCTTTTTTAGCAATACCATCACGGTATTCCAGCGTTGAAATAAATGCGCGTTTACCCTGCCAACGCGAATCAGCCTTAATGCCAAATAAATTATTTGCGCTGGTGCCGGTAATATCAGTCACCATTTTCTGACCCCAGCCAGTTTCCAGTGCTGATTGCGCTATAAGTACTTCGGGTTTTACGCCAATTTTTGCTGCTGCCTGGTTTGCATGTGGCCACAACGACTGAATAAATTGCGCTTGTGCCTGTGGGCTGATTGTTTCGTCGCGCTGAACACTTTGCGCCGATTTAACCCGTTGAACGAATGGCTGAGTAGTGTTGCGTTGCCCCATTGTCGTAACATAAAAGCTAAGCGGTTTTAATGGAACATTGTTTTTCGCCCGTGAATTGGCATTGGTGGCTAACTGTCGTTCCATCATAGCAGCCAGACCAATTCCACCACTAGCTCGGTTAGATAAATCCAGCGCGATCTGTTTATCAAACATGCCCTGGTAAAAACGGGTTTGCTGATTTCCATCCGATGCAGTAGCAGGGCTGGCATTACGCATAGACTTGAGCATCATTTGTAAAAACAGCGCTTCAAACTGTTTTGCCACCTGTCGCGTAACCTGCGTTTTTTGCGCCCCAGTAGCCGTGGCGGCCTTGGCGCGTAACTCAGCAAGTGAGCTAAAATCGGTGTAGATACCTGTCGGTATCATTGGACTACTAATGTTATTAATATCATTCATACCCGTCGCCTTAGATTACGACCAGTTCTGCATGTAAAGCACCCGCTGCTTTTAATGCCTGTAAAATCGCCACCAGATCACCTGGTGCTGCACCCACCCGATTCACCGCACGCACAATATCATTTAAATTCACCCCCGGCTCAAACATAAACATATGGCTGTCATCGGCCTTAACATTAAGTTGACTTTTCGTGATAACTTTAGTTGTACCACTGTTTGAAAAGGGTGCAATGGGCTGACTCACACCTTGCGACTCAGAAATAGTAACCACCAGATTACCGTGTGATACCGCTGCCGGTGAAACCAGTACATGGCTACTTATTACCACCGTACCCGTGCGCGAATTAATGATAACTCGCGCTGGTGCATCGCCCGGTGTAAAAGTGAGATTTTCTACCATTGAAAGGAAAGTCACCCGTGCGTTTTCATTCTCCGGGGCACGTACCTGCACCGACATAGGGTCAAGCGATTTTGCAATGCCTTTACCAAAAGTTTTATTGATTACCGCAGCCATACGACTGGCGGTGGTAAAGTCAGCAGTAAATAAATTATAGGTGACAGAATCTTTTTTACCCAGCTGAAAAGGCAGAGTACGTTCAACAATGCCCCCCCCCGGAACACGCCCAACACTGGGCACATTAATGACTATTCTGGAGCCATCTTTCCCCTGAACACCGAGACCACCAACAATTAAATTACCCTGCGCCACAGCATAAACCTTACCATCCGCACCTTTTAGTGGCGACATTAACAATGTACCACCACGCAAACTTTTTGAATTTCCTATAGAGGATGCAGCAACGTCAATCTTCTGGCCTTTTTTAATAAAGGCGGGCAAGGTCGCCGTTAACATGACGGCCGCAACATTTTTAGGTTTAAGTTTTATGCCTTTTGGTATGACCACGCCCAGTTTCGTCAGCATATTTTTTAGCGTTTGTTCCGTAAAAAATACCTGGTTCACCTTATCGCCCGTGCCATCAAGTCCAACCACCAGGCCATAACCCACCAGCTGATTGTCTCGCATACTGCTTATCGCCGCCAGATCCTTGATCCGTTCGGCATCCGCATTGCCAACGCATAAACATAAAATCAGACCCAACAATGGGAAGTAGTTTACTCTGCTCATAAAAGTATCTGTACGCATTGAGCCCCCTAAAACGGCATCCACGAGCTATTGAAGAAGCGGCTTAACCAGCCCATTGAACTGGAATCGGAAATCGCACCCTTACCGCCATACTCTATTTGTGCATTGGCAACACGGGAAGATAAGATCGTATTGTCTGGACTAATATCAGTAGGACGAATAATGCCACGTAACCGCACATATTCTTCACTCTGATTAATACTGATCCATTTCTCGCCCTGTACTACCAGGTTGCCATTGTGTAAAACCCGGACCACGGTCACCACTACATTACCGGTTAATTTGTTACTCTGCTTACTATCACCTGTACCGGTAAAATCAATGCCGGAATCATAATTGTTATCCAGAACGGGGATACCGCCTGCGGTAACTGTCTTACCACCCACTGTTCCCTTGGCTTTAAGTATTGATTCCTTGCTGGTAACAGTTTCTGCATTTTTCGAGGCATCCGTTTTTTCATTCAACAGCACGGTCACCATATCACCAACTCGATGCGCTTTTAAATCTTCGTATAACATCACAGCATCGGCACGCTGATAAATGGAATCGCTATTACCCGGCGGAATTTTGACTGGTGGCGGCATGGTTGGTGCAAACGCAGGATCCCCCCGTTCTGGTATGGCACATCCAGCGACCAATAGCAGCAGCAATACAGGCAGTAAAAGTTTCATTGTTATAACCTGAACCGGGCACTACATATTGTTGGTTGCATACTGCATCATCTTGTCCACTGTTGAGATGGCTTTGGAGTTCATCTCATACGTTCTCTGGGTTTCAATCATATTCACCAGTTCTTCAACAGTATTAACATTAGAACCTTCCAATGAACCCTGAATCATCGTACCCAATCCATTCAAGCCAGGGGTTCCGGTGATTGGCGAACCACTGGCAGCAGATTCATGATAAAGATTTCCCCCGATGGCCTGTAACCCAGTCGCATTAACAAAATCCGCCAGCTGAAGGGTGCCAACCTGACTGGGCGTTGAACTGCCAGGGATGACGGCTGAGACAATGCCGTCCGAACTAATGCTGACGCTCTGCGCATTACTGGGTATAGTAATACTTGGGTTCACCGGATAGCCGGTTGAATTCACCAGCTGTCCGGTTGCATCCATCTGCAACGAACCATCACGCGTATACGCAGTGGTTCCATCTGGCATTAGAATCTGTAAAAAACCACGACCCTGAATTGCCACATCCAGTGAATTACCGGTTTTTACAATGCTGCCCTGGGTAAACAGTTTTTCTGTTGCCACGGTGCGTACACCAGTACCAATATTTAACCCTGATGGCATCACCGTATTCTGTGACGACTGTGCACCCACCTGCACTACATTCTGATAAATCAGATCGGCAAATACGGCTCGGTCGCGCTTAAATCCGGTAGTACTGGCATTGGCCAGATTATTTGAGATCGTTGCCATACGGGTTTGCTGAGCTTCCAGGCCGGTTTTCGCTATCCACAATGCTGAACTCATAATTTTACTCCTACATACTTCTGTTGCAGGCTTTAACCGATACTCGGTCTAGCCCATACGAATCATTTGTGCCGCTGCTTCATCGTTACGCTTGGCGGTATTAATTAATTTAATGTAAGTCTCATACTGGCGCGCCAGCTCTATCATTCGAACCATCGAGGTGATCGCATTAACATTACTCGATTCGAGTACACCCGATACGGTAGTAACGCTCGCATCGGCAACGGCTTTCTTCTTGCCGGCCAGGTGCATTAGTCCATCAACCCCCTTGTGTAACTGCTGTGGTGGTGGATTAACCAGTTTGATGCGATCAATAACCGCCAGGGAGTTCACCGCCTGCCCCAGCGGCCGTATAGAAATGGTGCCATCCGCGGCGATTTTTAATTCGGCATGGCTGGGAATGGTAATCGGACCACCATCACCTATCACCACCTGACCGGTAGCCGTAGTCAGACGACCCAGATTGTCTATCTGTAAATCACCAGCGCGGGTGTACGCTTCACTGCCATCGGCAGCCTGTACCGCAAACCAGCCTGGACCTTTGATGGCCATATCCAGATCACGACCCGTTGTAATAATGTTACCCGGTGACAGGTCCACTCCATTACTGTTCTTCGACCCACCAACGGTGCTGGCATAAACCCGGTCAGCATAACCCGGGCCATAAACAGGCAGACTACGACTGGCTTCAAAATCTGCCCGAAAACCGACAGTATTGGCATTAGCCAGATTATTCGTATTGACCGCCTGCGCCTTCATCATTTCTTTGGCGCCAGACATAGCCACAAATATCATACGATCCATAACAAACTACTCACGTTAATCGACACACTGGATTTTAATTTAATGCTTACAGGTTAATTACTGTCTGCGTAATGGTATTTTCTGCCTTAATGGCCTGGGCATTCGCCTGAAAGTCACGCTGTGCGACAATCATCCGTACCAGCTGTGCAGTTAAGTCAACATTGGAATCTTCCAGCGCTTTGGATTGAATTAATCCCAGACCACCGGTACCCGGATCACTCACGACCGGCGAGCCTGAGGCAAAGGTTTCTGCCCAGGTAGTATTCCCCAACGACTGTAAACCCTGTGCATTGGTAAATTTAGCCAGGGCCACCTGCCCCTGAGGTTTTGACTGTCCATTACTGTAGCGCGAGAAAATAATGCCTTTCGAATCAATATCCAGCCCCAATAGCTGACCGGCGGTGTAACCATCCTGCTTTAATTTATTCACTGCGAATTTACTGCCAAACTGCGTACTGCTGGACATATCCAGAGTAAAGTTCTGCGGCGTGGTGGCACCACCACCAGGTGTCCAGGATAATGCAATACTGGCTGGCGATTTATAGGAACCGTTTGAATTAAAAGTGATTGCCGTCGTGTTTAGCAACGTACCGTCAACCACCGTACGAACATTCCACTGATTTGGATTGGTGGTGGGATCCAGCTTGCTAAAATACAAGGTGGCAGCATGGTTATTCCCCAGGCTGTCATAAATAGACGTTGACGTTGATGAGTTATAACCTGTCGCATTTGGCACCCCGGCAACCATCAACCAGTTACTGTCTGTCTGTACTCCACCCGAATCCAGGTTAACTCCGCCCTGTATCGCCGATGTTGGTCGGGGGCTAACATTCGCAGTGCTCAATTGCAGCGGTGAAACCCCACCAGTAATCGCTCCGCTACTATCGGCTTTTTTTGCCAACAGGGCGAACCCCTTGTTATTGACCACGGTTCCTGTCGAATCCAGGCTAAAATTACCGGCTCGGCTAAACAGTGTTGAACCATTATTATCCAGCTGAAAAAACCCCTGGCCATTAATCGCCAGATCCAGTGCATTGCTGGTAAAGGATATATTTCCCTGGGCAAACTGCTGTGCCGCCCTTTGCAACCGCACCCCCTGACCAATGCTGGTACCGGCTCCACCCACCAGACCAGTGGCATAAACATCGGCAAACTCGGCGCGGGAAGATTTAAAACCCGTGGTGGATGAATTAGCAATATTATTCCCAATAATCCCCAAATCGGCTGAAGCGGCCTGGATTCCACTCAGTGCTGTATTAAATGACATATTTTTTACCTCTGTGTATTCAATGTATATTTTAAGTTACTAAAAGCTTCATCTTAAAGAAAACAATGGCTTAATTAATCGCCAGTACCTGATCGAATGGAACCACCGAGCCGCTGGCCAGATTGAGTCGCACACCACCCCCACTACCACCAGCCTTACCCAGAGTAATGCTATTCACCTTCGTATCAAGAGCGACCGTCAATGCCTGCGTGGTTCCACCAGTTGATGCCTCGGCCACCAGTTTATATTTTCCCGGCAATGCAACACTGCCATCATCTTTAAAACCGTCCCATTGAAATTGCATATTGCCAGCAGCCCCACTGCCCAGCGGTAAACTGCGAACTTCAGCCCCCTGTGCATCAATCACCCGCAAAGTGACATTGGCCGCTGATTGCGGCAGCGTTATTTGCCCATGGATAGAACCACCCGCATTAAGCACACCGTTACCGCCAGCAATCAGTACATTACGCCCGACCAGTCCCGTTGCCTGTAATGCCTGACTGGATGACAATTTTCCTGCCAGCGAATTAAACGAGGTATTTAAATTCTGCATCCCTTTCACCGTTGACAATTGTGCTAGCTGGTTCATAAACTGACTTGGGTCCAGGGGTTTACTCGGATCCTGATTTTTTACCTGCGCCACCAGCAGCTTCATAAAATCGGTTTGGCTTAGTTGCGATTTATCTGCACGGGTTATCTTTTTTGCCAGTGAATTACCAATCGCGGCATTCGCTGGTGAAAGTGCATTCGCTAGATTAATTGCAGACATTTTCTGTTCTCCCGCTTCTTTATGTTTTATTCAGCTTATTTTCCAAGATTCAGCGTTTTTAACAGCAACCGCTTGGAAGTGTTAAAGACATCAACATTGTTTTGATAGGCGCGTGATGCCGCCATCATATTCGTCATCGCTTCAATCGTATTCACGTTTGATTTATACACGTAACCATTTTTATCTGCTTTCGGATTAGCCGGTTGATATTGCGCTACACCCTGCGCCTGGCTTTGCACAATACCCGCAACGCGCACCGGAATGGATACCTGCTGATCATTTAAACCTTGCATTACGGCAGCAAAAACCGGCTGTCGTGAGCGGTAAATTTTATCTTTACTGCTCGCCACTACATCCGCATTTGCCAGATTACTGGCCACGGTATTCAAACGCACAGACTGTGCACTCATAGCCGAACCACTCACATTAAAAATATTATATAAACCCATTTTTATTGTCCTTTAATTGCCGCAAGCAGACCCCTGAATTTACCACTCAGAAAGGTCAGGCTGGCTTCATAATGTAATGCGTTTTCTGCAAACGCACTTTTTTCAAGTTGGGAATCGACGGTATTACCATCAAGTGATGCATGCATAGGAACACGATACTGAACCTGCATCGCTGGCTGGCTAATCGATAAACGATCTTCTATCGGAATGGCGAGATGATTTTTGTTGCTAAGCGTTAATTTTTCTGCACCAGCAAATGAATCACCATTACGCATTGATGCGCTGGCTACAGCAGATTGCATACTTGCGCTTAAGGCCGCCCTAAAATTAATGTCTCTGGCCTTGTACCCTGGGGTATCCGCATTTGCCAGATTCGATGCCAACAACTCCGCACGACGAGAGCGGATAGCTAACGCCTCTGGGTGAATACCCAAAACAGAATTAAAGCTTATCGACATTATTTTCTCCAACTTTAGTTTTTCTTGCTGAAAAAAATGCAAGGCCCGTGCCAACAACTCAAGAACGTTGATACACCGCACTTTGATGGAGTGGCATAATGTTTTTTTTGATTTATAAAACAGATTTGGGGATTTTTCTGACACCAGAGCGGCAAGAATTTTCCTCTTAACGGCAGGAAAATGCCTTTTTGTCGATGCCACTTGAGGGCTTTGCGCGCTGTAGATTTGTTGTTAGAGCAAAGTCCTCAACTGCTAAAAAATTCAATGCCGGTATCAGGCTGCCTCTGATGAAGCTTTGTCTTCATTTTCCTGTAAAATCGGAATTAATGCTGTCACCAGTTCATCGGCACTAAACTTGGGTATAAAGCGATTGGCGCCCACAGTTTTCACCATATTTTCATTAAACACACCGCTTAATGATGAGTGCAGGATGACATATAAATCTTTCAATTTTGGATCACGACGAATTTCTGAAGTCAGCGTATAGCCATCCATCTCTGGCATTTCGATGTCCGAAATAATCATTGATACATGCTCACTTAAGGGTTTTTCTGTCTGCGACCACTGCTGCAATAACTCCAGCGCCTGTTTTCCATTATTAACGATGGTGCAGTCAACACCTATTTGTGTCAGCGCTTGCTTGATCTGATTACAGGCAACCTTGGAATCATCGACTACTAGTATATGATGCGTTTTTGAATCATTCAATACCAGTGAATCGACGGTTTCAGCAGACACCATTTCCGGCTCACCAATAACTTCTGACAATACCATTTCGACATCAATCAACTGCACCAGATGATGATTATCATTTACAAATTTCCCGTTTGGCACGCTGGTAACCGCATTGATGTAACTGTTACCGTCAGTCCCTTCAGGCGGTAAATGAATATCTTCCCAGTTTAAATTAACAATGCACTCAACCGAGGACACCATAAATCCCTGAATGCTACGATTAAACTCGGTAATAATAATATAGCTGTTCCTGGCATCTTCAATTTTCGGCCCTGAAATAGCCAGACTTAAATCCATAATCGACAACGTGCTACCCCGAATATTGGCAATCCCGCAGACCACCGGGTGTGAGGAATGCACTGCGGTGAGCCCCGGGCAGCGAATAACTTCGCGCACCTTAAAGACATTAATACCATAAAGCTCACCATCGCTTAGGCGGAACATTAACAGCTCAAGGCGATTTTTACCCACAAGTTGGGTGCGCTGATTAATACCATCTAACACACTGGCCATGTTATTTTATTCCTCATTTTTCGGTGACTAATTATTGCCGACTAATTTTACTATCGGCGCTCCTCCCTCAAACCTTTACTTTAAATTCAGCCATCGAAGAGACCAGGCGACAACTGCCCAGCGGATAGGTAACAAACCAAAAAAAATTCCCCTTTAACAACAAAACGATAAAAAACCCCAGACCTGGATAATCAGGCATGAATCTTGCTTTATAACAATATACCGGATTCATAGCGACGGAAATCCGTCGAACAGTTAATTAATGGCAGACAAAATAATGACCCTACAACACTTCATCCGTTCTCTACAGCTGAAAACCGTTTCGCTAGTTGGTACAACATTAATTATAAGTAGCCTGTTTTGCCCGGCACTAGCAACAAACTACCAGAGTCATAGCAGTATTCAGCACACCGCTAAAATGTTTATGGCGCAACATATAAAACAAAATTATACGCTGCCGGCGACCATTACCATTAACCGACTCGACAACCGCTTAAGACTGAAGCAATGCAATCAACCGCTAACCGCATTTCGACCCGAAGGCAGTCGTGATATTGGCCGAACCACTGTCGGGGTAAAATGCGATGGCAGCCAACCCTGGTCATTACAAATACCGATAACCGTTAGCATGATGAAAACGATTGCGGTTGCAGCCGAACTATTACCCCGTGGTAAGCTGTTAAGTAAAAATGACATTCGAATGAAAAAAATAGACCTGGCGACCCTACCACAGGGTTATATTGATAATATCAACAATCTGGTCGGGCTGAAATTAAAACGCCGACTGGCTGCAGATGTTGCCTTTACACCCGCAATGATTGAAAAACCACAACGCATTAAACGCGGGCAACGCATCACTATCGTGGCACGTTCAGGATCAATGGAGGTGCGGATGTCGGGAAAAGCGCTCTCAGGCGGTGCCGTCGGTGATCGCATTCAGGTAATAAATATTGCCTCAAAACTACACCGCGAAGGCGTTATCACCGCGCAGGGCGAAGTTCAGGTTAATTTATAATGCGCGTTACAAGTACCGGAAAAGCGCTTAAGGAAATCAATATTTTGCACCTGGATACAAGCCTGTTCAGGACTAAACTGAAGAAATTTTCTACCTAAAAGGGTAAAAGCGGTAGTATGCGTAAAGTTTTTGTATTTTGGGTCGATAACCGGGCTAACAAAGAAATTTTTAACGAGGGACAACGTAATGTCTATTGATATTAACGGCATTGGCAGCAATCAGGTAGCCTCCAAGGTTAATGGTTCTGCAGAAGATGCAAAAGTAAAGCAACATCAACCGACACCGGCAGCAGCGGAAACCGGGAAAAGCGCCACGACGGACACTGTTAGTCTGTCTGAGAGTGCAAAACAGCTAGAGAGGCTAGGGAATAGTGTTACCGCTTCGCCAGTGGTGGATACTCAGCGGGTTGAACAAATTAAACAGGCCATTAATAATGGCAGCTACAAAATTGATCCGACAAAAATTGCCGATAAACTGATGCAGTTTGAAAATATACTCAAGCCCAAAGGTTAAGGACAAAACCACCTTAAAGTATTCAACAAACCAGAGAAAATTCAGTGACTGACCTATTCAACACTAAACAGCAGCAGCAACTTACACATCTGTTACAACATGAAATTGATTGTGCTGAGCAAATGTTACTCACACTGCAAGCTGAAACCACTGCGCTGGGTCAACACACACCGGAAGCATTGGAATCCGTCATTCAAACCAAGCTGGAAAAAATGCAACAACTTGAACAGGTAAGTAAGCAGCGTGAACACCTGCTGACGACAATAACTCCGCTGGATAATGGCTCTACTCCATTGAACCCTGACGATCTGTTCAGACAGGATTCATCGTTACAACCATTATGGAAGGCATTAATTCTACTAGCCAAACAGTGCCAACAATTAAATTATGTCAATGGCAGCATTGTTGAGCGCGGCTATCAGCAGTCACGGTATGCGCTGGATATTCTCCAGGGGAAAACCGCTTTTGGTGATGTTGATAAAAATGCCGGTACCGATGGTTACAACCACAATGGCCGGACAACCTATTCAAACAGGTCACGCACCATCGCACAGGTTTAGCACACAAAAGATGCCCAAAGCCTGATTCCAGCTTCTACATACGCCTCCGGCGAAAATCACTCACTCGATTCAACCGTTCAAGCAAACCACCGCCACCAGTAACACTGTCCCACATCATACTCGATATGCGGATACAGGCACCCATTGGAGTTTTGGCGAGTCGGCGCTCCTGGTCTACCCGCCATTGCAACCCGGTCAATCGACGCCGGCTGGCTTCAGGCACTTCATTAATAACCTCGTTCACCATTTGCTTACGCAATAGCTCAAATGCATCAGGATCCGCTTTAGCTATTTTCACCAGATTATCGAACCAGTTATCAAAATCTGTTGCCATGCAATCTAATTGCCTCATTATTAAATCCCTCAGCCATTATTTTGTACAATTTACGTTCAGAGGATACACGATTCTTTCAATTTTCGCTATTTAATATCTCCTTTAAATTCATTTCAACCTGTTGATATTTATTATGTATTTCAAGTGTTTTTTGCTCTAATAGTCGCATATCCACCACCTCTTCACAGCCTGCACGTTCAATTTCTCGACAACCATCAGCCATTGTCAGCGCACCAACAGCCTGGCTGGAAGAGCGTAGCGAGTGGGCTATATCAACCACATGGGTAACGTTTTTCTCCGCCATTGCCGTTGATAATTTTAATAATAGATCAGGCGTCTGCCCCAGATACATATTAATAACCCGCACCAACAATGGCACTTTGGTGGTTGACACGTTTTTTTTCTGTTGCCCACTTTGACGCAAACGATTAATCATCACAGCATCAATAATCACATTTTTTTGCGCGGATTGAGTATCCAATGGATACTGTGCCTGCACATTAACAGGTTGCGCTGATGGGGTTATTGAAGCAGCACCACAATCAGACCCCAGCGGCATCCACTTTTTGACTACCGCATAAATATCGTCCATACCAAAAGGTTTTGAAAGAAAGTCATTCATCCCACTGTTAAGACACCTGTCACGAACGCCTGTAATTGCGTGAGCCGTTAAAGCAACAATTGGAACGGGAGGGGTTTGCTGCTGAGATTCATTGAAACGAATTTTCTCTGTGGCCTTCAATCCATCCAGCACTGGCATCCTGTAGTCCATTAACACCAGCGAGTAATTCTCTTTCCGGCAGGCTTCAACTGCCTCTTTACCGTTGTTAACAACATCAATGTGGTAACCTAACTGCTCCAGCATATCCATAACAACTTCCTGATTTACCAGGTTGTCTTCTGCCAGTAAAATTTTCCTTTTTAATACAGGAATAGATAAATTTTTCATTTCATTACCACTTCTATTACCACCGCAAATACCCATTATAAATGGATCCATATTTTCGATCTTGCCTATACCTTTTGCTTATACCCTTCGATTATAAACGAACGACTCCATTAATCTACTAATCTACAAAACCCATAATTGGAACAGGCAGACGGTTAATCCTATTGCAGACTTCAATTTCTGCTTACACACAACTGGTAATATTCTGGCACTGGCATTATTATGCTAGCCAGCGATACTGTACTTACTAAAGGTCTACTATGGAAAACAGCTTCACCCCAGATCTCCACGCCAGAATCCTGATTATCGATGACGATCCAATGATGCGTCTGCTAATGAGAGAAGCGCTGGATGATGGTACGTATGATATTGAAGAGTTCGAAAACGGGGCTGACGCGCTCAAAGACATCCAGCAAAAAATACCCGACATGATTCTGCTGGATGTAAAAATGCCGGGCATGAGTGGGTTTGATGTTTGCACCCAGATTCGAGAAAAATACGATGAGAACAGCGTTTCAATCGTCGTGGTAACAGGCCTGGATGATTCTGACTCCATTGAGCGCGCCTTCAATCTCGGCGCAACGGCTTTTATTAATAAACCCATCAACCCCACCACATTACCCCATCGCATTAAATACTTACTCCAGGCAAGAAATGCTTTTATTGCACTTAAGCAGCGTGAGACCCATCTGGAACAGATGGATAAAATTTCACGTATCCTGACTTACAGCAACAATCTGGAGGTTATTTTGCAGGAAATTGCGGAAGAAATGCTAAACATCTTTACCGCCAACAGTGTCTTTATTTTTAGCTCGGATGATGTCAAACCTTATGATATAACCGCAGTCTGTCATGCCACGAGTGAACAATGTCACGCTATTGCTGACAATACGGATAGATTTATAAAGGGTTTTTCTCATAATACCTTCTATCGGGCCAAAAATAGTGAATACCCGGTAGTAATAAAAATGCACCCAGCAGACAGTTGCCAGCAAGATGGACACGCCTGCTTAAAAACAATAATGATCAAAGCGCTGCATCCGCTCGACGATCAAACCTGGTATATCATTATGCACAGGTGCGCGGTCGACACTGCCTGGCTTACCTGGCAGCAGGAGACTTTTTATCGTATCAGTATTCGTTTAAGCTCGATTTTATCCCATCATTTATTGCTACAACGCCTGCATGAAAGCGAGTCATTACTCAGGCAGGCGCAACATATTGGAAAACTTGGCAACTGGAGCATTAACGTCAAAACCGGGGGAGTAATCTGGTCGGATGAAATATATCGCATCTATGGTTATGAGCCTGGTGACTTCACCCCTACGCTGAATACGCTGCATGAACACACTCTCTACGAAGACATTAATCGCCTGAATCATTTTGAACAAAATGCTTTTTATTCAGGGAAAACGGCAAGTATTGAATACCGCATTCAACACCCTGACAACAAAATTCACTGGATTCATAAACAAGGTATTGGGAAGTTTGATGACCAGGGCCATCTCATTGCGGTTAATGGCACACTACAGGATATAACCGAACGCATCCTGAAACAGGAGCAAGAGTTACATGACCATAAAATGGATGCCGTTGGTCAGCTTACCAGCGGTATTGCGCACGATTTTGGTAATTTAATGACCATTGCAAAAGGCAATCTTGAGCTAATTAATGACGCCTTTATGCAACACTACCAGATTGAATCTGATGACTGGGAGATTATCGAGGATGCACGTTCCGCTGTTTATGATGGCGTTAAACTGACAAAACAATTACTCGCATTTTCACGAAAAAAATCCATTGCACCGAAACCGCTTAATATTGAGTCAAGCATTCAGAATTTTAGCAACCTGTTCAAAAAGACCCTCGGAGACATTATAACGTTAAGCCTTAAAATTCAGCATAACCTACCCGATATTCTGGTTGATAAAGCTCAGTTTGAGAGTAGCCTGTTAAATGCTGTAATTAATGCCAGGGATGCCATGCCTAAAGGTGGACACATGACTATTCATGCAAAATTACACCATAAACCACCTCGGTCACTGCTCTTCAATTCATCGTATTTAACTGCAACTTCTTATATCTGTATCAACATTGCCGACACTGGTGAGGGCATGAGAACGGACGTTTTAAAACATGTAACCGAGCCCTTTTTTACGACCAAAAAAGAGACTGGCACCGGGCTGGGGCTAAGTATGATTTACGGCTTTATGCGCCAGTCTAACGGCGCACTTAATATTACCAGTAAGCCTGGCAAGGGCACTTGCGTATCAATGTATTTTCCGGTTTGTCCAACCACGACCATACAGGCTGAAAACGCACCCATTGCTTATCTTAATACAACCACCAAAGTGCTCACCAAAACCCTAACGATTCTGGTCGTTGAAGACCGCGAAGCAGTACGGCGATTTGCTATGCGTTGCCTGAAAAATGCAAACATCCATATTCTACAAGCGGAAAATGCCAGCGCAGCCATAGAACTTTTAAATAATAACCCAACCGTACATCTGCTATTTTCTGATATTTTAATGCTCGGAGATATGAATGGTCGTGACCTGGCAACATGGGTAAGAAACAATCGGCCAGAAATAAAAATCCTGCTCACCACCGCGTCAGAAAGAGAAAGCCATCTCGCACTGTCCACACACACAAATGACTTTCAAATGTTGCCCAAGCCTTACAGTCAACAGGATTTGCTGAATAAAATTAACACTATTTTTCAGGAACCCTCTGCACCGGCCTGAATCTATTTTATTCACGACTTACGCAGAGCTTCTCTCAGAGTCTCCCCGACTTGATTTACATTACTTTACACATCTAATCGCCAATTTTTTGGCAACTCTGTTAAGTTATCTCTACAATTTTATGACACAGGGCTAATACGGTTTAATGTCAATATTCTGACACTAGAAAACAATGTTCTCATCTATATATTTGAACATGAAGCCGATCTACGGGGACAGGTTATGAACAAAAATTACAGCATTGATGAACAACCTAAAATGCAACGAAAAATTCTTTTTCGCAGTTTAGTCGGCAACAGCGCCATAATGCAGACAGTGCGAAATGAAATTGAACAGGTAGCTAACAGTGATGCCAATGTTCTGATTCTGGGCAAGTCAGGCACTGGCAAAGAAGTGGTTGCACGCAATGTTCATTATTATTCTGCTCGACACGATAAAGCGTTCGTTCCAGTTAACTGTGGCGCGATTCCCCACGAATTACTGGAATCAGAACTTTTTGGCCATGAAAAAGGGGCCTTTACCGGTGCTATATCCAGCCGCCAGGGGCGTTTTGCTATGGCCGAAGGCGGTACGCTGTTTCTGGACGAAATAGGTGAGATGACAATGGCGATGCAGGTAAAACTTTTGCGCGTCCTGGAAGAGCGTACTTTTGAACGTGTTGGTGGCAATAAAACCATTCAGGCGGATGTACGCATTATTGCGGCCACCAATCGCAATCTTAAAGAAATGGTTCAACAGGGCGATTTCAGAGAAGACCTCTATTTCCGACTTGATGTCTTCCCTATTCGCCTGCCGACATTACGTGAGCGGATTGAGGATTTACCTTTACTGGTTAACGAGCTGATCTCTCGGCTTGAGCATAACAAAGGCAGCTCAGTGCGTTTTTCCACTGACGCTGTTATGGCACTCTCGCAATATGACTGGCCCGGCAATGTACGTGAACTGGCCAATCAAATCGAACGCATGGCGATTAAACACCCCTGCGGACTGGTTCAGGCGCAACATTTACCGGAGAAATTCCGTGACTCAACCCAGCCATTATCACAACCGCTAAATGTCGCAGCCATTGATGCCGTTATGCAAAAGGATAATACAGACACACCCATACCTAATACGCCACCCATCAACTTTCCAACCGAGAATTTCGACCTTAAATCGTATATTTCTAATATTGAGGTCAGCATTATCCAGGCCGCGCTGGACCAATCACACGGCGTGATCGCACATACGGCAAAAAGTTTGGGGATGCAACGCACAACACTCGCAGAAAAAATGCGCAAATATCATATTAGCCGACCCGTAGAAGCATCAGCAGCTTAACTCAGGTTTACAAAAGAAGAAACCGGAGATACAAGCTTGTTCACCGCAAGCCTACCGACAAGACAGGTATATAGCGGTAGAAAAAATGGAGCGGGTGATGGGAATCGAACCCACGTTTGAAGCTTGGGAAGCTCCAGTTCTACCATTGAACTACACCCGCATGGACGAAGTAGAAACCGTTAGCTTCTATTCATTGGCGCGAAATTATCGCATCTTTATAACAATTTGCAAGCACAACAACATCCCTGTTGACGACAAACCTGAAGGAATACATTATTCATTTTCGACATAAATCACCAGAAAAAGGTTTCTTTACGCAAAAAGATGTTCATTAATAATGCTCACGCGACTTTCTGGATATATCGAAAAATACATTTTCTGGCTACGGTGACGGCATAAAATCAGCCATCACGGCGGCTGGCCTGCATTCTCAATCGCAATGCGTTTAACTTAATAAATCCATCCGCATCTTTGTGGTCATACGCACCGCCATCATCTTCAAAAGTCGCCATATTTTCATCAAATAATGAATCACTGGATTGACGGCCAACAACATCCACATTGCCTTTATATAACTTCACTCGCACCACACCATTCACATATTGCTGCGAAGTGTCAATCATCTGCTGCAGCATTTCACGTTCAGGACTCCACCAATAACCGTTATAGATTAATGTGGCATAACGCGGCATTAATTCATCTTTCAGGTGTGCCACTTCACGATCCAGCGTTAAGGATTCCATTGCGCGATGGGCACGTAACATAATTGTGCCACCCGGGGTTTCATAGCAACCGCGTGATTTCATACCAATGAAACGATTTTCGACGATATCCAGTCGGCCAATACCGTTTTCACCACCCAGTCGATTTAATTCAATCAACACCTGTGCCGGTGTCAGGGTTTTCCCATCAATCGCAACAATATCGCCCTGCCTGTAAGTCAGTTCCAGATAGGTGGCTGTATCCGGTGCCTGTTGCGGTGATACCGTCCAGCGCCACATCGCTGCTTCCGCTTCAACCCAGGGATTTTCCAGTATGCCACCTTCATAGGAAATGTGTAACAGGTTGGCATCCATTGAATAAGGTGATTTTTTACCTTTATTAAAATCAACGTCGATACCATGCTTTTGTGCATAGGCCATTAATTTTTCACGCGACAGTAAATCCCATTCTCGCCAGGGTGCAATCACCTGCACCCCCGGTTTTAAGGCATAAGCCCCCAGTTCAAACCGAATCTGATCATTACCTTTACCGGTAGCACCATGTGAAATTGCATCGGCACCGGTTGCATTGGCTATTTCAACCATACGTCTGGCGATTAATGGGCGGGCAATGGACGTACCTAATAAATACTCACCCTCATAAATCGCATTGGCACGAAACATCGGAAAAACAAAATCGCGCACAAATTCTTCCTGCAGGTTGTCGATGTAAATTTCTTTTACCCCCAGCGCTTCGGCTTTTCCGCGGACGGGTTCAACTTCTTCACCCTGTCCAATATCGGCGGTAAAGGTCACCACTTCACAATGATATTCGTCCTGTAACCATTTAAGAATGACGGAGGTATCAAGGCCACCGGAGTAGGCAAGCACCGCTTTTTTTATAATGACTTTTGCAGACATGGCAGGATTCCAATAGTAAATTTGTCAATCAGGCTGGCGATTATACTTAAAAAACGATCAACTACATATCAATCATGCAAATTCACTGAGCAAAATTAATGCGGTAACAGTGATTCGAGTTAATGCTTGCTGTTAGAAGTAATTCGACTAAATTCATATTAACTTTTATAATGCACCTACACTTGGAAAAAACATCAGTATATAACTCCTCAATTTATCAGGAATTATTAAAACTTCTCTTAAAATTACACTATTTTTCACGATCTCCGTGTGACTTTACCATAACGTGCGAGAGTTAAATGACAAACCAACACGATATTGACCCGATTGAAACCCAGGAATGGCTCGATGCACTCAGTGCAGTACTCGAAAATGAAGGTGTTGAACGCACACACTTTCTGCTTGAGCAGCTAATTGATAACGCACGCCGTAATGGTGCCAGTCTGCCATTCACCAATAACACGGCTTATCTGAATACAATCCCGGCCCACCTTGAACAGCGCACGCCTGGCGACCCTGAACTGGAATACCGGATTCGTTCATTTATTCGCTGGAACGCAATGGCAATGGTTGTGCGGGCAAATAAAGAAAGTTCTGAACTGGGTGGTCATATTGCCAGCTTCGCATCAGCCGCAACACTCTATGACGTTGGTTTTAATCATTTTTTTCATGCTCAAGATAAAAATCACGGCGGTGATCTGATTTTCATGCAGGGCCATTCTTCGCCGGGTATTTATGCGCGGGCTTTTCTTGAAGGCAGACTGAACCAGAGCCAGCTTGACAAATTCCGCCAGGAAGTTGATGGCGGCGGCCTGCCGTCCTATCCGCACCCCTGGTTAATGCCCGATTTCTGGCAGTTTCCAACCGTCTCAATGGGGCTGGGGCCGATTATGTCGATCTATCAGGCAAGGTTTATGAAATACCTGCACGACCGAGGCATTGCACACACCGAAAACCGCAAAGTCTGGACATTCTGCGGTGACGGTGAAATGGACGAACCGGAATCACTGGGAGCAATTTCGCTTGGCGGTCGTGAAAAGCTGGATAATCTGATTTTTGTTATCAACTGTAACCTGCAACGTCTGGATGGCCCCGTACGGGGGAATGGCAAAATCATTCAGGAACTGGAATCCGTCTTTCGTGGTGCGGGCTGGAACGTCATCAAAGTTATCTGGGGCTCCTACTGGGACCCTCTACTGGCCAGAGACAAGGACGGCTTACTGGCTAAACGCATGGCCGAAGTTGTGGATGGCGATTACCAGAACTACAAAGCCAAAGACGGCGCCTTTGTACGCGAGCACTTTTTTAACTCGCCTGAATTAAAAGCCATGGTCGCAAATATGTCGGACGATGACATCTGGCGACTCAACCGTGGCGGACACGACCCGCACAAAGTCTATGCCGCTTATAAACAGGCAACGGAACATAAAGACCAGCCTACCGTTATCCTGACCAAAACAGTCAAAGGTTATGGCATGGGTGAAGCTGGCGAAGGCCAGAATACAACCCACTCACAGAAAAAAATGAATATTGACGCGCTGGCAGCCTTTGCTAAACGCTTTAATATTCCCGTATCGAAAGAACAAATTGAAACCGCTGAGTATTACAGGCCAGCCGAAGACAGCCTCGAAATGCAATACATGCAGGCGCGCCGCAAAGCAATGGGCGGTTATCTACCAGCACGAACCCATCTGGCTGCACCACTGGAAGTCCCGCCCTTGTCAACGTTTGAGGCATTATTGAAAGGCTCCGGCGAGCGTGAAATGTCCACTACAATGGCCTTTGTTCGTATTCTCACTGCCCTGGTGCGAGATAAAAAAATCGGTAAAAACATTGTCCCCATTGTGCCCGATGAAGCCCGCACCTTCGGTATGGAAGGCATGTTCCGTCAGCTGGGCATTTATTCTTCTGTCGGTCAGCTCTACGAACCTCAAGATAAAGCGCAGGTAATGTTTTATAAAGAAGACAAAAGCGGACAGATCCTGGAAGAAGGCATCAATGAAGCGGGCGCAATGTCCTCATGGATTGCCGCTGCAACCGCCTATAGCTCGCATGGTGTCAACATGGTGCCATTCTATATCTATTACTCCATGTTTGGTTTTCAGCGGGTTGGCGATCTAACCTGGGCATCAGGTGACATGCAGGCGCGTGGTTTTCTTATTGGCGGCACTGCTGGCCGTACTACGCTGGCAGGTGAAGGTCTACAACACCAGGATGGACACAGCCTTCTGCTTGCCTCAACCATTCCTAACTGTGTGGCTTACGACCCCTGCTTTGCCTACGAGCTGGCGGTTATTATTCATGATGGGATGCATCGCATGGTACAGCAACAGGAGAATGTGTATTACTACATCACCACTATGAATGAGAATTATGCCATGCCGCCTATGCCTGAAGATGCTGAAACAGGTATCAAGAAAGGCATCTACCGTTTCAGTAAAGACACGGCCAGAAAAGGTGAAGTGAAAGCTCAGTTATTTGGTAGTGGTACCATTCTACGCGAAGTCATTGCTGCCGCTGAGTTACTAAAACAGGACTGGAAAGTCAGTGCCGATGTATGGAGCATTACCAGCTACAATGAACTGGCGCGTGAAGCCGTGGATTGTGAACACTGGAACCGGCTCAACCCCGGCAAAAAGGCACGCGTGCCCTATATCACCAAACAGTTAGCAAACGCTGAAGGCCCTGTTATTGCTGCATCTGACTATATACGCGCGGTCTCCAACCAGGTTCGCCAATACATCCCTGCAACCTATACGGTACTGGGCACCGATGGTTTTGGTCGCTCAGATACCCGCAAAAAGCTGCGCCGTCACTTTGAAGTTAACAGTCATTACGTTACCCTGGCCACATTAAAAACCCTGGCAGATGAAGGCAAAATTCCGGTCAGTAAAGTCAGTGATGCGATTAAAAAATACAATATTGATACTAAAAAACCCAACCCCATTACAGTATAGAATCGTTACTGCTGCGTTTATTAAATAAGCAATGCAGTAAAAAAACAGGCGTAAAAATTATGGCAGAAATTAAAAATATACGGGTTCCTGATATTGGCGATTTTGAGGGTGTTGAAGTCATCGAAATCATCGTTTCACCTGGCGACTCCGTCCAGGTTGAGGACCCTCTGGTTTCACTTGAATCCGATAAAGCCGCCCTGGAAATCCCCGCTGAATTTGCCGGTATTGTTAAAGACATTAAAATCAAGCTGGGCGATAAAGTTTCTCAGGGCGATCTACTGATAACGCTTGAGGTTAATGAAAGCGGCCTTAATGAGAATATAGCAGACAGCACGGTAGCAGAGCCAAATACAATCGCCACCGCCACACAGGAAGTAGTGCCCATCCAGACCACCACCGCAGCCGAACAACAAATCCCGGAAACAGCGCAACCTGTTCCTGCCGCCAACCCACCTCACCCTGCTCCCACACGGCAGGTAGCTCCCATTGATGAAACGGGTTTCAGCAAAGCCCATGCCAGTCCAGCGGTCAGGAAATTTGCGCGTGAACTGGGTGCTGACCTCGGTCAGATGACAGGTTCGGGTACCAAAAATCGTATTTTGAAAGCGGATGTAAAAAGCTGGGTGAAGCAAGCGCTGGCATTAAATCCGTCTGGCAATACGTTCAGCGTTGCGCCCATGCCGGAAATTGATTTTAGTTTATTCGGTGACACAGAAACACAGCCGCTGACAAAGATTAATAAACTCACCGGAAAATTCTTGCATCGCAACTGGGTGACTATTCCTCACGTCACCCAGTTTGACGAAGCTGACATCACTGAACTGGAAGCCTTTCGCAAACAGCTAAATGAAGAAAATAAAAAAGAGGGTGTACGTATAACAGTGCTTGTCTTTTTAATGAAAGCACTCGTTTCTGCACTAAAAGAATATCCGCGTTTTAATGCCTCACTGGACGTCAAGGGTGAAACTCTGGTGCTAAAAAAATACGTTAATATTGGTGTTGCAATGGATACTCCTGCGGGTCTGGTTGTCCCTGTAATTCGCGACTGCAACCATAAAACTTTGCTCGAACTGGCAGACGAACTGGTCACTACCAGTCAGCGGGCGCGCGATAAAAAACTGTCGCCCGCCGACATGCAAGGTGGCTGCATCAGTATCTCCAGCCTTGGCGGTATTGGCGGTACGGCCTTTACCCCCATTGTCAATGCACCGGAAGTGGCTATTTTAGGTGTTTCACGCTCATCAATAAAGCCGGTTTATCAGGGAGATGAATTTGTCCCACGGCTAATGTTGCCCTTATCCTTGTCGTATGACCACCGCGTGATTGATGGTGCTGATGGTGCACGTTTCACCTCTTATTTAAGTAAAGTCCTGTCTGATACCCGCAGACTACTACTATAAAAAATAGAGGATAATCGCAGATACGCCGAGCACACAGGGAAATACCCGCCTGGCTGTAACTACACAAAAATAAAAAACTCTGTGCACTCTGCGTTTCTGTGGTAAATTTTTTAATACTGTTTATTTTCTGAGTAATGCGTTATGAGTAAAATAGTGAATGTAGAAGTTCCCGATATTGGTGATTTTACCAATGTTGATATTATTGAAGTTCTGGTTAGTGTCGGTGACAGCATCAACGAAGAAGATCCACTCATTACACTGGAATCGGATAAAGCAACAATTGAAATTCCATCCCCTTCTGCGGGCATAGTCAAAGCAGTTCTCGTCGGTGTTAATGAAAAAGTTAGCCAGGGTCAGGTGATTTTAAAACTGGAAGTTAATGACAGCACGGCTACCCAGTCACCGATAGAACAGACGACAACCACTTCTGCACCACAACCAGACGCTGCACCGACAATTGCTACAGGTAATACTGGCCTTCATGCTGAAGTCGTGGTACTTGGTTCCGGCCCCGGCGGTTATACTGCTGCCTTCCGGGCTGCCGATTTGGGTAAATCCGTTATTTTGATTGAGAAACATAACGTCATTGGTGGCGTCTGCCTGAATGTGGGCTGCATTCCCTCCAAGGCTCTACTGCATTCAGCACAAATCATTAATGAAGCGGCTGAAATGGCTGCACACGGCATCGAGTTTGGCAAACCCAAAATTAATATTAAAAAACTGGCCGAGGTTAAAAACGGGATAATTAAGCAACTCACCGGCGGGCTAACCGGGCTGGCCAAACAGCGCAAAGTTCAAATTGTCACCGGTTACGGAAAATTTACCTCACCGAAAACCATTGCGATTGAAACCAAAGCGGGCACCCAAACAATCGCCTTTGATAATGCCATTATTGCTGCCGGTTCATCGGTATTCAAAATTCCCGGTTTCCCTTATGACGACCCACGCCTGATGGATTCTACCGGTGCGCTCGAACTGGCCGATATTCCAAAACGCCTGCTGATCATTGGCGGTGGCATTATTGGCCTGGAAATGGCCACCGTTTATGATGCACTGGGGTCAAAAGTTTCCATCGTCGAACTCGCTGCAGGTTTAATTCCTGGTTGTGATGCCGATCTGGTGCACCCATTAATGAAGCGCGTTAAAAACCGTTATGAAAATATCTGGCTCAATACCCGAGTCACCTCCATTGAGGCTTTAAAGAAAGGCTTAAAAGTTTCTTTTGACGGTAAAGGCGCACCAGAAAATGCTACCTTTGACCGTGTCCTGGTAGCAGTTGGTCGCACCCCGAACGGCAAACTGATTGATGTGGAAAAAGCGGGTGTTAGCGTGGATGAACGTGGCTTTATTAGCGTGGACAAACAACAAAAAACCAATGTTGGTCATATCTACGCCATTGGTGATATTGTCGGTCAACCCATGCTGGCACACAAAGCCACCCATGAAGCCAAAACCGCGGCCGAAGTAATTGCTGGAATGAACTCTTTTTTCGATGCAAAAACCATCCCTTCAGTTGCCTACACCGACCCGGAGATTGCCTGGATGGGCATCACCGAAGAGCAGGCAAAAACTGAGGCAATGGCATACACCAAAGGTGTTTTCCCGTGGGCAGCCAGTGGACGCTCACTCAGTATCGGTCGCAATGAAGGCATGACTAAAATACTGTTTGATAAAGAGACTCAACGCATTATCGGCTGCGGCATAGTCGGCACCAATGCAGGTGAACTCATCGCCGAAGCCGTGCTAGCGCTAGAAATGGGGGCCGACATTGAAGACATTGCGCTCACCGTGCATCCTCACCCAACGCTATCAGAAACCTTTAACTTTGCAGCAGAAATGGCAGAAGGTACGATTACGGATCTGTACATTCCCCAGCGTTAGCTGCAAACGTGACAGCATCCATATCAGGCCAGTGTGCAGATATTTAAAACCAACACATGCCATATGAAATAACCACAGAAGATAATGGAAGCAGGATAATTACTCGATATTACGGGAAATTAACTGCGGCTGAAGTCTATGCCGCATACACTGATCGGTTTACTGATATTAAAAAAATCAACCAGTATAAAGTATTGCTTAATGATTATACTGATGTAACAGAAACGGTTGTCAGTGACGTAGATGTAGCAAAACTTGCAGCCATTTATACCGCAGCGGCAATGCAGAACCCCCATGTTATCGCTGTTAGTATCATGCCAACAGATTTACAATTTGGCCTGGGCAGAATGTGGGAAGGCTACATATTTGAAATCCCCTGGGAAGAAATAATCGTGCGGACACAACAGGAAGCAACACAGTGGCTTGCAAAGAAACTGGGGGCATAAATACGTACCATACACCTATCTATGAACAGTTCACGTTCAAACCAGACGTTACTTTACCCCCATTTTAGACATCATCTGCTGATTCATCTTTGTTATTACCGCCTGAGTAATCGCCTTAAACGGCAGTAGCTTGCCACCGTGCTTGAGGATAAATATCTGCGCAGCGGCTTTCTGCTTAAACGCAGCCAACGTTGGCCCCATTGCACCTTTCATGTCAGACCCCACTACATACCAGGCCGAACGCCCTGGTATCAGGTATTTATCATTGGGTTTTTTCCAGGACGCTCGACCCATATCATGAACATAAATCTCCCGGGTATTGTTTTTGTTTTCAGGCTGGAGATACCACGAAAACATGTCGCGGGTGGAACAGAATTTCTCTACCTGACCACTGCGGTTATAAAGCTCACCTTTTGGGCCAGCAAATTTTGAAATTATCATGCCACATAGATGACATTCTTCACCCGGCTTAATGGCGACAGGCCCATGCTTTTTGCTTCCTGAATCACCGGAACCATTACAGGCACTTAGGCTTAGACCCAGCACCAGTAGAATGACGAACAGAAAGCCCGGTTTAATTTCCTGCTTGAGCATAATCACCCGCCTCATACAACTCTTCGGCGTAATACAAGATAGGCAACCCCAAAGGGTACAGCCACCCACAGCAGCATAATAGCGAATAGAGCGCTGTAACTCAGTTTAAGATCAGTCGCAATGCTCATTAAGCTGGTACCCCCTTCAAACCCCATCATGTTTATTAACCGGAACAGATCGGTCGGGTTAAGTAACATCAGGTAGGGCAATGCGTCCGGCTGCAATTTGCCAGCAGTGATCACCAGCAACCCCAGCAATCCCAGGTCAAAAACAAGTACGAAGAAGAACCAGACAATAAGCGCAATACCTGCGGCTTTAGATTTCTCTGCCACACTGGCACTGATTAAATAGGCGATGGATAGAAACACCATGCCTAATATAATGGACGAAGAAATAAACAGGCTAAATGCCTTAACCAGATCCAGCGTGTCTACCCCGGCCGCAAACAGCAGTATCATAAGGGCAGAAATGCCAAAACCGATTACGGTGGAAATGGCCAGAATCAGGGTGTGTCCCAATAACTTACCCATTAATAATTCAGCTCTGGATAAAGGATAAGTGAGCAACAACATCAGAGTGCCTTCTTCATCCTCACCTACGATAGCATTGTAAGCCAGCAATAACGCGATCAGAGGAATAATGAACACTGCTAAACTTGCCAGACTGGCGATAGTATTGGGGATGGAGGTAAATCCGATTACCCCCGAAGCCACCGCACCAAACCAGGCGATACCCGATGCCAGTAAAGCAAATATAAGCGTAATCGCCACAATCCAGCGATTACGAAATCCATCTTTCAGCTCTTTTTGAGCCACGCAGAAAATGGCATTCATGACCCCACCTCCTGTTGCACATCGTTTAACTCAGGTGCTGCATCCATTAAACAGGTATAAAGTTGTTCCAGTGTGGGCAGATTAATATCCACATCTTCCACCTTCGGCATCGCCAGCAACTGCCTGAGCAATGGCATTTTATTTACCTCACTGGTAAAACCTTCCACGGTTGCCTCATTTACACGGTGATGATCGTACATCAATGCCGCAGTTTGATCACAAAGACAGCTATAATTAATATTGCTTTTAATGCGCACTCGAATGGGCAACTGCGCCTGCTTGCTTAAATGCGCGAGCGTCCCAAGGGCGCGCAATTCCCCATTACTCAGCACCGCGGCGCGATCAATATGGCCTTCCAGTCCCGGCAGAATATGTGAAGACAGGATAATTGCACAGCCTTCTTTTTTGAGCTCATCAATCGTGGTGTAGAAATCCTGCGTGGCAATCGGATCCAGCCCAGCCGTAGGCTCATCCAGCAATAATAGTTTAGGGATAGTCAGAATCGCCTGCGCCAATCCCAAACGTTGTTTCATTCCTTTTGAATAAGTTTTTACCTTACGCCGAGCTACATGACTCAAACCCACTTTCTCAAGCAGTTGATCACAGCGCGATTTATTAACCCGCTTTAATTTACCAAAATAATACAGCACCTCACGACCTTCAAGCTGCGGGTAAAACGAGACATTTTCCGGCAAAAAACCTAACTGAAAGCGTAATGGATTAAAGCCCTCCGCGGCGGGCGCTTTACCCATCACCTGAACCTGACCGAAAGTGGGTGATAGCAAACCCAAGATCAATTTTATCGTCGTGGTTTTACCCGCACCGTTATGGCCGAACAACCCCATCACTTCGCCTGAGTGGATACTCAGACTCAGGTTCCGCAGCGCTGTCACCTGCTGATATTGTTGTGTAACCTGATTAATTTCTACAACCGTCATAGCTTCCTCACTGGTGTGTACGCATTATCGAAGTGGTGTCAGTTGGCGGTGACATTAATGGATGGCTATCGCGAATACCGGGTGATTTCAATACTGGGAATTCAGACTGTACCGCCTTCAATAATCGGATTGCAGGGCTATTCATTAAAAGTTTTGCGGATGGGTATTTCCACAACAGCTTGTCAATGCTGTCATTGGGCTCGTACCAGGTATCACCGATACCATTATTATCACGGTCCCAGCCCATGTAATCACTCCAGTAATTGCCTCGACCATTATGCGACCATTCCTGGCGACGTCTACCCACGTACTTTACCTGGCGCCTGTTATGGATAAATTGATTGCCAAAAAAAGTGTTGTCCTCAGAACCAGCAGTCAGATGAATGCCGATATCACTTTTTTCTAATTTATTATTGCTGATGGTATTAAACAGTGAGTTATAAACAAACAGGGCTTTGCCTTCGGCACCATCAATGGTTTGCTGTCCAGACGGATTAACCCCCTGGTTTACATTACTGAAGGTGTTACCAGAAATCGTTGAGTGCGTGATAAAATTCATCAACATGCCATAATTCTGGTCATGGTCCGAACGGTTACCGATAATAGTGAGATATTTTGATTGCATCATTGCGTAGCCGGTACGTGTGTTATGCGTGTAGTTATTTTTAATGATATTGTTGTACGAATACATATAATGAATTCCGTAGCGCAGGTCATGCATTTCGTTATGGCGAAGAGTATTGCCATTGCTGGTCTGGATATAAATACCATCACGCGTATGCCAAATTTCGTTATTGGCAATATCTGCGCCGTGATTACCAGAAAGGTGAATGCCATTGCCTCGATCCTGTGAACGTATCTTCAGGTTGCCCTCAACTTTATTGCCTTCAACAGTGGCATCAGCACAACTGTCGAGATAAACCCCAAACGCATCACCGCGTAAATAATTGTTCTTGATCAGGACATGGGATGCCGACGATCTCACATAGATACCCGCATCCATAGTGGTTAAATCATGTCCCCAGTTAATAATCCGGCAACCAGTTACGGTAACATTTTTTGCGGTAATGGTCAGCGTATTTCCATGTCCACCGCCATCGAGAATAGCACCCGACGCACAGGCTAATGTAATGCTTTTATTAATGATGAAATTACCCGTATAGCGACCTTTTTGCAGCAAAATCTGCGCACCGTTCTGTCCCCGTTGTAGCGCCGCAGCAAATCCACCGACAGTCGTAGTGATGGACTTCGCCAGCACTGGCAAACTTATAAAAAATACGCTAATGACAAAAAAACCACCCAGCTGCTTTGCACATTGAATGATTCTATTATGGGTTTTATTACCGAAACGAATGAAAAGGCTACCCATGGTTAAAGACACGCGGTGAATACGTCCATATAGACTCGGCACCTGCATCCCTGTGGCTGACGGTCTTGAACCATGGGTCGCCTTTTCATTTGTACTGTTAGTAATTGTATACAGCATGATGCATGACAGGGTAAGGAGAAACAGGAGCAATCTCCATTCACCTAAAAGTTTGTAGTAATCAAAAATAGCGCCCGTTTTTTATCCGCTAAGGAAATGCCCTGTCACCGAATACACACTCAGTAACAGGGCTAACAGCCCTTCTGGCTACGCTTTTTCTACCAGCATTCTGCCGCGCATTTCCATATGTAAAGCGTGACAGAACCACTGGCAGTAATACCAGTACACGCCCGGATTTTTAGCCGTAAAGGTAATCGATGCGGTTTCCTGCGGACTGATTTCCATCACTACACCATGATCGGTTACGGTAAATCCATGCGTAACATCTTCCACCATATCCAGATTGGTAACCGCCACCGTTACTTCATTACCGGCCTTAACAGTAAACTGTTCCATACCATATTGAGGTGCAATAGAAGTCATATAAACTCGAACCTTATTCCCATCACGGATTACCTTGTTATCTGTTTCCAGCGTTACGCCGTCTTTTTTAGCCTGGGCAACTGTTGCGGCAAAAAAACTGTCTTCTCGATCCCATATTTTTCTGGTTTTATTTTCCAGAACATTCCGATGCACGAGAATGCAGTCATGCGGTTCTGCAAAAGCCGGGCCATCATCAACTAGAATCATTTCACTGCCGGAAATATCAATCAACTGGTCATTTTCAGGGTGCAATGGACCCACGGATAAAAATCGGTCTTTTGAAAATTTGCTAAGTGAAACCAGCCACTTACCATCCGCATCGCGGGTTTCACCCATTGAGGTGTGATCATGCCCCGGCTGAAACTGGACATCCAGTTTTTGGCTAATGTAATTAACTTTCTTACCCTGATAAGCCTGAATGGCTTTTTCAATGTCCCACTTTACTATCTGGCTATCGATAAACAAGGTGGTGTAGGCATTACCACGTCCATCGTAAGCGGTATGCAGAGGCCCTAAGCCGAGTTCTGGTTCACCGACTACTGCATCACGCGGCTTAATTTTATCGTTAAACAGATCATCCAGTTTTTTAATATCAACGATTGAAACCGTTGGGGAAAGTTTGCCCGCAATACAAAAATATTTACCATCAGGTGTCGTGTTTACCCCGTGAGGACTTTTTGGAATAGGAATGTATCGTGTCACTTTAGAACCATGACGACCATCAACCACAGGAACCTTCGAAGTGCCAATGGTGGTAAATTTTCCAGCTTTAACCGCTTTTTCAATACGGGGTAAATTGAATATAACGACCCAGTCACGCTCATTGCTGATCATTCCTGCCAGATTAGTGGCGTCTTCAGAGTTGTAGCAAGTGGTGGCAAAATATTTACCCTGGTAATCCGCATCGGCATTATCCAGATTACCATCAACAATAACCTGTGCGAAAACTTCCATTTTCTCTGCATCAATTATATTGAACATAGTGAAATATTTAGCCGGGTCATTAATGTCCCTGCCATCATTAGGATGCGGAATACGAAATTCACTATTACAGAAAAAATATTTGGTATAAGGGACTTTTTGAACCCGTAAACCATGAATTGCCTGTGAGTTAGGCACGGTCAACATTTTATCGCATTTCATCACATCACAACGGATGCGCGCTACCCGTGAGTTGGCTTTATCATTGACAAAAATGTACTTGCCATCATAACGACCATCTTTCATCGACATATGTGGATGGTGTAAATCACCGTTAGGAAAATGCGCTGAGTCACCTTTTATGCGCTTACTCTCGTTGGTTAATCCCCAGCCTGTCGCCGAGTCAATATTAAAAACCGGAATACGCATAATCTCCCGCATGGAAGGCACGCCCATAATACGAACTTCGCCAGACTGACCACCACTCCAGAAACCATAGTACTCATCCAGGTCACCTGGCTTCACATGCGTTTTACCAAATTCATCCTGTGCATCTTTAGCAGCTCGGGCAAAAGCATCCGGGGTCATCACTGTTGCTGCCAGACCGGCAACACCGGTTATCCCTGCAGCACCCACAGCACCTGCAGCGCCCAGAAATTTACGCCGACTTATTGCTGAAGAGGTATTCTCCTCGCCATGATTTTTTTCATTATCACTCATGATAGATCTCCTAAGGTTAAAGTTAAGTTTTAGCTGATACCCAGTTGGGTTACTGAAATTTTCGAAGGCTCAGGTCTGCCTTTTTTGCGCCGCTTATTCTTATTAACAAGAGGCGGACATTTTTTCTCATCGTGATAGGTCATCTGACAATCCAGGCAGTGGTGGCACTCATTAGCATTAATCTTGCCATCAGGATGAATCGCCTGAATCTCACATTCCACCGCACACAGCTGACAGGGTTGGCCACATTCTTTGCGTCGTTTAAGCCAGTCAAACAAACGCAGCTTGGTTGGGATCGCCAGTGCAGCACCCAGAGGGCAAATATAGCGACAATAAACTTTACGGGTAAAGATCGAAATAAAGAGAAGCGTTATCGCATAGGCTACGAACCACCATTCCCGCTGGAAGAACAGCATAATGGTGGTCTTGAAAGGTTCCACTTCTGCAGCTTTCTCCGCCATGCTGACAGATTGTAACGAGAGGCCAAAAAGTGCTAGCAAAATAATATATTTCACCGCCCAAAGTCGCTCATGGACGGCAAAAGGTAATTCATACTGTTTAACTTTAAATTTGCGTGCCAGCTCATTGATCAGCTCCTGTAACGCGCCGAACGGACAGAGCCAGCCGCAGAAAACGCCGCGCCCCCAAAGTAAAATAGTCGCAGCGGTAAACCCCCAGAGCATAAAGATAACCGGATCCATCAGGAAAACATCCCAACGAAACTTACCCATTAGTGCATGAGTAAAAGTAAAGACATTTTCCACAGAGAGCTGACCTAATGAGTACCAGCCAATATAAAACAGGGTATAGATCAGATACCCTCGACGTAAATTATGTAACAGGCGAGGACGGCGCACCAGCAGGTCCTGCATAAAGATAATAGCCATCAACAAGACCAGACTGAAAGCAACAATAGCAACCTGAAAAATACGCGCCTGCCAGATTTTAGCCCACACTGGTAACGGCTTCACAACAACAGGAGCGGGTGGCCGAGTAATGTATTTTTCGGGAATCTGGTAACTCGCACTGAACGTGTGGAAAACACTATCCAGTGGACCCGTCGCGCGTTTCACCAGCAGCTGTAGATGCCACATGGCACCTGGATCGAAGTCATAGTGCTGACGAATAATGAAGATAGCCATTTCATCAAAATCGGGATGTCCTTTGGCATAAATATCAGATAACCGATAGTAATCCAGATCCCGGAAATTAATACCGATCATACCCTGACTTACCTTAACGCGATCAAAAATGCCGCCCCGGACATAACCTGAACCTTTAAAAGAATACATGCCGCGACCCATAATCGCCACAGCCTGTTCACCGGGTTTTAATTTTTTCAGTAACCATTGAAACTGTTCTTTACCCAACAGGTTCTGACCAATGGTTGGTGCATCCAGATAGGTATAATACAGATCAATAAAAGTATCCTGCTTTTCACCGGGTGTTGCTGTATCCACATTTTGTGCAGCCGTTCCTTTGAAACCATCATCCACCTGTGCACGCGTTAGATGCAGGCGGCGAATAGAACCATCACCGGTAAGCGCTTGCCAGTCTTCGGGCTTAAACAACTTCATTTTGACAAGTGCGTGCGGCATGGACTCTGCTGCTGTTTTTTTCAGAATACCGACTTCTTCGGCCACTTTTTTGGCCGCATGCATAATGGACTGGTTCACCACCATTGACGTGACCGTGGCACTGCTTATGCCATCAACGGTATTTTTTCCGGTACCCACTTCAACATGTTCGGCAACCGATTTGGTCACATATTGATGTGCAAAGTCATACAGTTTCTGCACCGGGATTCCCACCAGTAAAATGGGTTCATGCTGCTCGACCACCCAGGCATCTTTAATAAAACCTTTGGCATCAATCGTAACCAGTGTATTAACAGGCTGACCTGAATAAGCGGGAATATCAACTTGTTGTGCGGTTTGAAAGCTGTAACCAACTATCTTTTTCCCTGCATAAACAGTTGCTATTTCTAATTTTTTATCCTCATTGGTTACGCGATCTGCACCTGGAAAAAGTTTCATGACATGCGTTTTCCAGGTGACAGGCAGCGGCTTCAGTGCTGCGTTCGAAAGGGACGAGAACACGATCACACAAAACAAAAGAACAACACTGGAAGGGTGAAACCTGAATAACATAAAATAGCCATAAATTTTTATTGAACTAATTGCGGGTTAATTTACCCTTATAGGACATCATCAATCCTTGACATAAATCAATACGCTATAAAAATTATGGTTAAGTCTGATAAAGCGAAGCACCGTATACAATACTCAGCTTAAAAATACTTAAGTTCTGCTCAGCATGCACACCGAACGGACTTAATTTGATTTTTTAACAAATTTGGCCAGAATAACAATCTGTTGCCCATTCACCTTGCCTTCGATGTGTTCCGAGTTATCCGCCACCAGTGAGATGCCACGCACTGCAGTGCCGCGTTTAGCGGTAAAATTTGCCCCTTTCACATTCAGATCCTTGATCAGAGTCACCGTATCACCCGACTCAAGCATGGCACCGTTGCTGTCCTTATGTTTGACTTCATGGTCATCACTGCCAGCATTATCTGCCTGCGCCCAACTTAAGGTTGTATCATCCAGATAGAGCATATCAAGTAAATCCTGTGGCCAGCCTTCAGCGCGTAATCGATTAAGCATTCGCCACACCATAACCTGCACCGCAGGTATCTGACTCCACATGCTGTCGTTAAGACAGCGCCAGTGGTTAATCTCAAGGTTCGCGGAATTGTCTACCTGATCTTTACAGGTAACACAGAGTAATACGCATTGCTCAGCACTGCCGTCAGAGTCGGGTGGGATTTCATAAACACTGAGATTTTCTATTGCGCTGCACAGTTCACATGTTGAATTACTGCGTATTTGTAATGTTTGGTCTGGGTTCATAATGTATAGTTTATCGCTTATTAAAGCAAAAAAGATGTCTGTGTTATGTCCTGTTTTTTATTAATTAATCCGGCGTAGAATTGACTGAGTTTTCCAGTTCTTCGCTATATTGTAACCAGTTGTTTTCTGCGACCTCATGTAATTTATCAAGCTCCGACTTTTGCTGGAGGATTTTCTGTAGTGACGTTTTATTATTTTCTATATAGATATTAGAATCGAGTAACTGATTTTCCAGCTCCATTCTCTCCGTCTGTAGCGCTTCCATCTGCTGCTCTGCCTGGATGATCTTTTTACGTAACGGCTGAAGTCTCTTCCTGCTTTCAGCCTCCAGACGTTTACGATTTTTCTTATCACTGGCTTTTGTGGCGCCGATTAGTTTCACGTTTGCCGACTCTACCCCGAGTGTTGAAGTGGCATTATCAGCGGCAATAGCCGGCTGTTTATTTTGTTCCTGTAACCACTGTGGATATTCTTCCAGACCGAGCGGAAACACATCAACCGTTTTATCATGTACCAACAATAACTGGTCACAGGTGACACGTAGTAGATGACGATCATGAGAAACAATCACCATTGCTCCAGAAAAATCCTGTAATGCCTGTGCCAGTGCCTGACGCATTTCGAGATCAAGGTGGTTAGTGGGTTCATCCAGCAGCAACAGGTTAGGGCGCTGATAAACGATCAGGGCAAGTACTAGCCGGGATTTCTCACCGCCAGAAAAGGGGGCAATCGGACTGAGAGCCATGTCGTTGGAAAAACCAAAGCCACCCAAAAATTGCCTTAAATCAGAGTCACGCGCTTTGGGGTCAAGCTGACGCAGGTGTTCAACCGGCGTATGTTCGAGCTGAAGTTGTTCGAGCTGATGCTGGGCAAAGTAACCGAAGCGGGTTTCCTTACTCAGCTGTCTTTCACCACACTGGATAGACAACGTGTTGGCTAATACTTTAATGAGTGTAGACTTACCCGCGCCGTTTGGCCCCAGCAAGCCTATGCGATCACCCGGACGCAGTGTCAAGTTGATGCCATGCAGAATTTGTGTCTGGTCATAACCGGCGGCTACCTGCTCCAGGCGGAGCAGAGTATCCGGCGTTTTCTCTGCTTCCAACAGGGAAAAGTGAAACGGTGAGTCCACATGCGCGGGCGCAATCTCTTCCATTCGCTGTAGCGCTTTGAGCCGACTTTGTGCCTGACGGGCTTTGGTGGCCTGAGCGCGAAAGCGATTAATATAGCACTGTATATGCTCACGCTCACGCTGTTGCTTAAGATATTGTGACTGCTGGTTAGCCAGACGTTCAGCACGAATGCGTTCAAAAGCAGAATAATTACCGCTATAAAGTGTAATCCGCTGATTTTCAACCTGAGCAATGTGGCTACAGACGGCATCGAGAAAATCACGATCATGAGAAATGGTTAACAGGGTACCACGATAGGCTTTAAGCCAGCTTTCCAGCCAGATAACCGTTTCCAGATCAAGGTGATTGGTGGGCTCATCCAGCAACAGCAGGTCGGAACGACACATCAAGGCTTTTGCCAGGCTTAAACGCATGCGCCAGCCACCAGAAAACGCATGTATTGCCCGGCTCTCATCACCTGGTTTGAACCCCAGGCCAAACAATAACTGACCGGCGCGGCTACGTGCACTGTAACCACCAATATTTTCATACTGGCTATGCAACTCAGCCTGCAATATTCCATCTTCTTTTGCTTCAGCTATTTTTAATGCTGCTTCAATTTCACGTAGCTCTTTATCCCCATCTAAAATAAATTCAATGACTGCCTGGCTGGTGGTATCGGATTCCTGAGCAACGTGTGCAATAACCCAGTTTTTCGGGTAAGAATAATCCCCACTATCGGCATGTAACTGATTAAGAATTAGTGCAAATAAGCTCGACTTACCGCAACCATTCGCCCCGGTCAAACCAACTTTCCAGGCAGGATAAACCTGAAAACTGGCTTCTTTAAACAGGAGTTTGAGGCCGCGACGCAGACTAAGAGAATCAAATTGCAACATGGTTCTATTTTAACTCGGATATTTCATAAGCATACAGAATTTTGGGGAAAGTATAACCTGATGACTGAAACGGATGAAAAGGAGACTGATGATTCAAGGCATGCTGTCAATACATCGCTGTACACTCGACACTGGCAGCACCAGGGAATAAAAAAGCCCGACTAAACTACCGTCAGGCTTTTTCCACAGGCTAAATCAGTTCTGCCCTAGAATGCTATCTATCCTAAAATTTTAAATAGCCACCAACAAAGGGACCGGCAAAAGTTACATTTGCATTGGTACTGTCAATATCGTTGAGCTTAAAATTCTGACGGCGATAACCTGCTTCAAAACCAACAAAGGCACTGGTCGTGTAGGCAATTTTTGCTGTCATATCCGATATCGAGTTGCCTGAATACGCAACATAGCTAATATCCGCGCTAATTTTCAGGCCAGGCCAGGGAGAGGCACCTACCAGTGCATACAACATGGGAAAAACCTGGCGAATAGAATTTGAAGTTGAAATACCCGTAGAGCTGGTAAAGATGTAGCTAAGATCAATCTTGCGAATATTCAAACCAAGATCAAGATCAACGACGTTATCCATAAGCTGATAGTAGGCGATAACATCCAGGGTTTTTATCTGGACATTACTGACAACATCATTACTGAAGGTCAGGTTATTAAACTTAAAGATTGTTGTGCCACTGCCAGAGTGGTCTAATTTGGTATACATAACGCGAATATTAGGTACCAGTGGTATCGCGTGTTTAATATCCGCAAATAGATAACCCTGTGATTTTTTGTTCAAAAACAGGTTATCTCTCAAATCAACATTCGTGGCATCGACCGTTCGCCGGATTGAACCAGAAGGCGTTTCGCTCCAGATACCACCGCCCGCGGTAAAGGATAGAAAGTCTGCACTGGCAACGGCAGGTAACATTAATAAAACTGACGCACAAATGAGGACTTTACATTGAATAGATTTTAATCGCATGGAGAACTCGCCTGATGTTGATAAGTAGTGATAAGTAGTAATTTGCAAGTATAGGTGACTAACCGGCTATTTTCCGTTTAACAGAAAGATTTACTTTAATTTAAACTCGCTTAAACAGTCAGACGGTATCGTATATAAGCAGGCCTGTGTTAAGGCTCCGTTAATATGCAATTAAAACCAGGGTTATCACTTTATAAGCGGGCATCGTCATACCTATATTGGCATCAATATAGATAGAATGAATTTCTCAAATACTAGCACTCCATATTCGTACCGGTTGCATTCTTACCAGTGTTAATTGGCTTTCTGTGCAGCAATTGCCGCAGCTAACTCATCCTGACCTTTTTTCGCTTTAAACTGTTGCCATAAAGCTCGGTCATTCCCCATACTGGTTCGTACCGCCTTTTCTGTTGCATTAACGGCCGCCATCGGGTCCATACCGAGTAATATATAGAGAGTACCGTTCGGACTGGTAAGCGTCTTAACTATTTTAGTGCCAACTAACGATTCATCCGTAATCTGTTTGGTCACAGATGTATTAACTTTATCAACGGTTTCCGCACTTGCTGCGCCCGTTGTTTCTGCATATTGTTTAACCAGATTCTGCACATGCACTTTCATTGCCTGTGCAAGCTGCACACGGGCATCCGTTGCAGCCATATTTTTCATAAAACTATATCCAGCAGCAGATTTTTCAGCCACCCCAACGGCAGAGACAGCAATACCTTTTACCGGCTCATCACACACCCAGCCAGGTGCCGCAGCAGAAGGAGCATCAGGAAACACACAGTCTGGCGCGATGGCTGTTTTAATCGTCTTTTCACCACCGCTACAGGCAGCTAGCATGGATACCACCAGTAACAGTACCGCTTTTATTGCAGCATTATCTTTTTTCATCATCGCCATCTCCTAATATAACCATTGCCTTGCTACAGTCTAAATTTAAGACGCTGTTGTAGACCATCTATTTAAATTGTCTTTTATAAGACGTTTTCATGAATTTAGCCACAGTTATACGACAAAATCCATCTTATTAATATCTATTTATGCGCTGCCGGTGCCGCGCTTTCTTTTTTGATTAGATAATTTAAGATTTTAATCAGCTTTTCGTAAGTGCCTGCCAGTCGCCCACTTAACATGTATTTACCGTTAACGACTACCGTCGGAACCCCGTTAATTTTATATGCGGCAAGCTCTTCTACCGCTTTACGTACCAGACCATCAACCGCGAACGAATTATACTCCTGAATAAACTTAGCTCGATTAACCCCCTGCTTTGCAACAAAATCGGCGATACCTGTTACCGTGTCCAGAGGGTTTCTGTGCTTGTGAATTTCGTCAAATATCTTGTCATGTACGCTTTCAATCACCCCCATTTGCTGTAGAGCATAATAGGCGCGCGCCTGTACTTTCCAGCCTGGACGAAAAACCGCCGGGATACGAACAAAGGCGACATTTTTGGATTTTGTTTTATTCCATTGACTAATGTAGGGTTCAAAGTGGAAACAATGCGGACAGCCGTACCAAAAAAACTCAATCACTTCAATTTTCTTACCGCTATGCGTCGGTTGTGGTGACTCAATTTTGGTGTAATCGACTCCCGCTTTATACTGTTTGGCACTTGCAATAGCCATTGATGAAAATACAAGTAAAACTAAAATCAGTAATTTTTTCATAGCTAACTCCTTATATTATTTTTTATTAATAATTTGCTTTGAGCATTTAAAAAATTTTAAAATTTAATTTAACGCGCTATTTAACAACTTTATTGATGGTTATATTAATTATTTTATCTGTATGAACATCATTAACCTCTGCAGTGCCTATATAGTCACCTGCACGGGCAATGGCAGAACCTGATCGGGTCACCCGGGCAGAGACAACAACCTGGCCAAAAGCACTGATATCCATCCCCTGCATCATTGCCATACTATCATCCAGCACAACGGTTGCAGGAAACTGTGACAGCTTCATCCGTTTCACTGCTAGCGGCATACGCGGCCCCTGTCTGGCTTTTGCATAAACGAAAACATCAGCAGAACCTTTAAACTGCTGTTTTACCTTATCACTAATCCGCACCCGTATATGCAACACCGCTGCCTGGATAGATTTTGATTTTGACTGTGCCACGCTATTTGCCGCTGCCGTCTTAGCAGGCACAACATAGTTGTTTATCTTTTTGATTGCTGCCATAGCATCCAGTGCTGGCATACTTATTCCCTGAGCCATTAATTTTTTACGTGCCTCGGTCACATAACTGGTTATAGTCAGCCTGACATTTTTATTACTAATCGCATTTGTTTTAGCCAGGCGGGTTAAATAGGCAATGCTTTTACGGTAGCTTCCTGCCTGAAACTCAGCCACGCCAGCAAACCATATCGCACTCACATTATTAGGCTTTAGCCTGATTGCATGTAAAATTAATTTTCTGGCTTCGGGAACAAACTGACGATTATTTAACAACGCCAGCACTTCGGCTCGTTCCAGCATGAGCACCGCATTATCGGGTGACATTTTTAACGCTTCAGCAAATGACTGGGATGACTTACTGTATTCCTTCATGAATTTATACGCACGTCCCAGCATAGTCCAGTCCTGCACGTTACCTCCAGTTTTTTCAATCCGCTGCCTTAATTTCTCTGCCATCTGCGGAATTGACATCTGCGGCTGCGCTACCATCTTAGCAGGAGGCTGATTCGTGGTAACTGCGGGCATGCCCAGATCAAGATAAACCAGGTAAACAGTCAGTGGAATAAACACGGCAATAATTAATGCCACTATCGGTTTGCGTTTTATTTGCCGCATAGGATATGATGCGTCTTCACTATTATTTTCAGGTATGTCCCTCAGCAATTCTCGATCCAGTTCATCGTGCGCCTGGTTATAATATTGTTGATCGATGCGTCCATCACTTAAATCCTGCTCAAGCTCATTAAGTTTGTCATCATTAATACTAAGATTGCTGTCTTTGTAACCAAGACTCGATGCATTTCGAACGCGTAACAATGGATATACCAGCATAGCGATTGCAAACAATATCATTAACAATAGCCAACCCAAAAAAACAATATTCATTAATTTTTACTCTCTCTTATCCGTATTGGCGGCTGTTTTATTATGCAACCTGTTTATACGCTCGATTTCTTCACCACTCAATATATCTTCTTCTTTACGCTTTGACTGATTACGAACAATGCTTATCACATAAATCAGTGCAAAACCAAATAACACGACAGGGCCAATCCATAATAACCAGGTTAAAGGTTTAAATGGTGGGCGAAATAACACATAATCACCATATCGGTCGACCATAAAGGCAAGAACTTCTTTTTCTGTCTTCCCCCGCCTCAACATTTTATAAACCTGCAATCTTAAGTCTTTCGCCAGACCCGCATTAGAATTTGCAATATTTTCATCCTGACAGACCAGACAACGCAATTCTTCACTTAATTTATGAAACAACTGTTCATTTTTTTTAGAATCAAAATGAAAAGTTTCTATCGGCACTGCATTCGCATAACCAGTACCGATAAATAAGAAAAACAGTAAGAGAAAAATGGAGCGCATGTATTATTTCCTGTTGATGGTTAGCGCTGGATGTATCCAGACACTGATCAAACTTACTACTGAGTTGTATAAAAAGAATGCTCTGCGTTCAAGACACGCAGTAGATACATTCAGGCAGGCCCGACATTCGCAGCCCTGCGGCTGAAGGTTTTGAAGCAGAAGCATCCGTTTTATTTGCACTATTAATAAGCCACCATAGCAAAGCAATGCCGAGTTTAAACAGACCGGCTGCAAACAGCTTTTCACTGGTAAATTCATCATCTAATCGACAGCGGCCTAATTAAGTTCTTTGATTTTTTCAAGTAGCTTATGTAATGCCTTTGGCTCCGATAACGAACCAATCACCTTGTAACGGATGATGCCTTTTCGATCGATTAAAAAGGTTTCTGGCGCACCATAAACACCCCAGTCTATCGCAACACGCCCTTTAATATCTGACACAATTTCCTTATAGGGGTTACCCAACTGTCGCAACCAGGCTTTTGCATCTTTGGGTTTATCTTTATAGTTATAGCCAATCACCCTGTAACCCTGGCGGCTTAATTGCTTAACGGTTTCATTTTCTTCGCGGCAGACAAAACACCAGCTTGCCCAAACATTTAATAATGTCACCTTACCGATAAAATCCTTAGTGCTGAATGTACCTGGCTTATTCAACAGCGGCAATGTAAAGACTGGCGCAGGTTTACCAATTAGCGGTGAAGGCACCAACCGTGGATTTTTCCTAAGTCCTATCGCTAATACAACAACCAGTGAAATAAAAATAATTAACGGTACGAAGCGTTTTAGTTTTGAAGGTTTTGTGTCATGCATTATTTAACTTTACTGTGTTGTAGATTATATTTAACTGACACCTATATTTAACTAGCATCTGATGCCTGTAGGCCATGTTTTATGCCCATTTTCTGCTTTACTTTCTGCCGGTAACGGCGGTCGCTCACTGCCAGCACGCCACCCGCCGCCATAAAGATACAGCCAAACCATATCCACCATATCATCGGCTTGTAATAGACTCGCATACTCCAGGCACCACCACCTAATGATGCACCCAGCGCAGAATATAGATCACGGAACATCCCCTGATCGATGGAAGCTTCCGTCATTGGGCTATCCTGGCCGCTGTAAACACGTTTTTGCGGAAACAACACTGCAATTTTTTTATGGTTCTTTCTGACCACAATAGTGGCTTCGTCAGCAATGTAGTTCGGCCCCTTGACTTTATGTGTGCCCTGAAAGGTGAAATCGTAGCCCGAAATGTTATAGCTTGTCCCTGGAACCATACGTAAATCTTTTTCATCGCTGTAACTCGTTGTGATCACAACACCGACGACAAACATACAAAGACCAAGATGTGCCAGCACCATACCCAGGTAAGCCAGAGGTAGCCTGGATTTACTGCGGATACGTACAAACAGCTCGCGTAACGTTACCAGCGCTATCCATATAGCGGCTGCCAGGCCAAGCCCGGCTTTTATGTTCAGGCTGTCTTTATAAATAAAGGGCACCAAGAAACCAACTATCAATGCAATAATCAGCAACGTGATCGTACTTTTAGAAATTCGCGACCAGGTATCCCCTTTCCAACGCACAATTGGACCAATACCCAACGCCAGTAGCAAGGGGATGGCTATCAGTGAAAACATTATATCAAAATAAGGTCGCCCGACTGAAATCTTGCCGATACCCAATACCTCCACTACCAGCGGATACATGGTGCCAATAAATACTGCCGCTGCTGCCGTGACAAAGATAATATTATTAAGCAGTAATGCGGTTTCACGTGAGAACCACTTAAACCGGCCAGTGCTCACAACCGTAGCAGAACGCCATGCATACAGTGCCAGCGAGCTGCCAATCACGATACATAGGAAAATAAGAATGTAGATGCCTCGTCGTGGATCGGTGGCAAACGCATGCACTGATACCAGCACCCCAGAGCGCACAATAAAGGTGCCAAGCAAACTTAGAGAGAAGGCCAAAATCGCCAGTAATACCGTCCAGCTTTTAAACACACCACGCTTTTCTGTACTGGCCAGGGAATGAATTAATGCTGTCCCCACCAGCCACGGCATAAAAGAGGCATTTTCAACCGGATCCCAGAACCACCAGCCTCCCCAACCAAGCTCTTTATAGGCCCACCAGCTCCCCAGCGCGATACCGAAGGTAAGAAAGCTCCAGGCAATCGTGGTCCAGGGGCGCGACCACCGCGCCCAGGTTGCATCCAGCTTACCACCTAGAAGCGCCGCAACCGCAAAAGCAAAGGCAACTGAAAAGCCAACATAGCCCATGTACAACATGGGTGGATGTATCGCCAGACCAGGATCCTGCAAGATGGGGTTAAGTTCACTGCCATTGAGCGGAACTGGAAAAAGTCGCACAAAGGGGTTGGAGGTAAATAACATAAAAACAATGAAACCCACACTAATTATTCCCATCACCGCCAGTACTCGAGATATTAATACGTCTGGCAGACGCCGGCTAAAAGCTGCCACAGCGACCGTCCAGATGGAAAGAATCAGTGTCCATAGCAACAACGAACCTTCATGCGCCCCCCAGACACCGGCAATTCGATAAAGCAAAGGCTGCACCAGGTTTGAGTGTTCAGCAACATATAAAACTGAAAAATCATGCTCAATAAAAGCGCGGGTAAGAATGACATAGGCCAGACCAATAAACAAAAACTGGGTTAAGGCTGCAGGACGCGCCAGTGACATCATCGCGGCATTATTTTTAGCTGCACCAATGATCGGTACAATGCTTTGCACAATGGCAACTGCTAAAGCAATAATTAAAGCGAAATGGCCAAGTTCTGGAATCATAGGATTACTCTCTTCTAACGGATGTTGCCAAGCATAACGGCTACGAACAATGCGTTACTACTAAGATCTTTAAGGGTATTACAGTTTAGCGGCCTTCTTTTCCGCCGCTTCTTTACTGGCCTTCAGGGCGGCAGCAACATCCGGTGGCATATACTTTTCATCGTGTTTTGCCAGCACCTGCTGGGCAATAAATACGCCATTAGGCTGAATTTTACCCGTCGCAACAATGCCCTGGCCTTCTCTAAACAAATCCGGCAGGATGCCCGTATATTTAACCGCGACGGTTTCCGTATTGTCAGTTAAGTCAAACCGCACACCCAAATCTTTCGCGTCATGTTTAACGCTGCCCATTACCACCAGCCCACCAATCCGAAATGAGCGATTAGCCGGTGCTTCGCCAGCTTTAATCTGAGTTGGACTATAAAAATACAGTAAATTTTGATTAAACGCGCTCAGCCCCAACGCGGTGGCAACTGCCACTCCAAACAGCACCAGCACTACCAGTAACTTTCTTTGACTTCGTTTATTCATACAACGCTTACCTGAATTTTGATTTTATGACGATTTCATCGCCTCACGCTTAATTGCGCGCTTAACTTTGGCTATCACCTGTTTACGTTGCCATAATGGCAAAATAATATTAGCCAGCACCACAATCAGTGCCAACCCGTAAGATGGCCACACATAAACGGCATAACCACCCATAGCAAAAAATTTTGGCCAGTCCATATTTATTCTCTATAACCTCTCATAGCCGGTCGATTAGTTCGCGCACCCAGCGTCGGTTGCGATCACGATACAGGGCCTCATTGCGGGTGCGTACCAGCACCACTGCGAAGTAAAACAATTGAAACGCCACGGCCATCAATAACAGCGGTATCAGCATACTGGTAGCCATTGATGGGCTGGAAAATTTACTTACCGTTGCACCCTGATGCAGGGTATTCCACCAGACCACTGAGTAATGAATAATGGGTACATTGACCACGCCAACAATGGCAAGCAGGCCACTGGCTTTATCGGCTGTACGCTGATCTTCTATTGCCGACTGTAACGCCATATAACCAAAATACAGAAATAGCAGAATCAGTTCGGAGGTTAGCCGTGCATCCCATACCCAGTAGGTGCCCCACATTGGTTTGCCCCACAGCGAACCCGTTACCAGTGCCAGGAAGGTGAACGATGCGCCTATTGGCGCGCTGGCGGCAGCCACCATATCAGCCAGGCGAATTTGCCAGATTAAGCCAATACCCGCTGCAACCGCCATTGCCACATAAATAAACAGCGACATCCAGGCCGCTGGTACATGGACAAACATTATTCGATAACTATCACCCTGCTGATAATCAGGCGGTGCCACAAACAAGCCCTGGTAAAGTCCGAAGGCAGCAAATAAAAATGCCGCAACAGCAAACCAGGGGATAAGTTTACCCGCCATTTCAAAAAAATATTTTGGTGATGAAAAACGCTGTATCCAGTGCCACATAATCTAACCTTATCTATATTCTACGCTGTGCAAACTCATTTAGCCCTATACGGCTCTAACTACCGTGATGCCGTTATACGCAACGCAACTGCTGTCGCCAGTGGTGCCAGCGATAATGCCAGCACCAGTACAGAGCCAAGAAACAACAACTGCCCGTTAACGCTTAATCCATCCATCGCTACATCCACTGCATTGGCACCGAAGATCAGTATTGGAATATACAAAGGTAGAACAATAAGAGACAGTAATACCCCGCCTCGGTTCACTGCAACCGTTAACGATACCCCGATTGCGCCAATTAAACTTAACACCGGCGTTCCCAGCAACAGACTATAAACTAATGTCGGCATGGCTTTTTCCGGCACCGTTAGGAACATACCCAGTAATGGTGAAATAATCACCAGCGGTAGTCCGGTTAAAAGCCAGTGGGCACAGACTTTAGCCAGCACCAGTATCATTAATGGATTCTGACTCAGCATGAGCTGATCCAGTGAACCATCTTCATAATCCTGTTTGAATAACCGATCCAGAGACAATAACACTGCCAGCAAGGCTGAAACCCAGATAACACCTGGAGCCATTTCTCTAAGCACTTCTGCTGTTGGCGTTACCGCCAGCGGAAACAAAGACACTATCAGTACAAAAAAGATTAATGGATTCACCAGTTCGTGGCGCGAACGAAAAGCCAGCCTTAAATCACGCAACAATAGATGATAAAACGCTTTTAACATGCCGCCGCCGTTGTCGCCGAACTCTTAACTGCTTCACCCAACGTCACCGAACGCATACTACCGTCCAGCACCATGCCATGGTGCGTGGTAAAGATAACGCTACCGCCACTGGCACTGTGTGCCAGAATCATGTTTTCAACCAGCGTGACACCCTGTACGTCCAGCGCAGTTAAGGGCTCATCCAGAATCCAGAGCCGCGCTTTAACCAGTAAAATAAATGCCAGCAGTATTCTGCGTCGCTGACCTGATGACAAAGCTTTACTGGGCGCATCATCAAAACCACGCAAACCCACTTTGCTCAGTGCGGCATCAATGACCTCAAATGTCGCCGATTGTGAACGTGCATCCAGCAATGAGCGGATGTTTTCAACAACGGTTAAATCCGCCTTAACGCAGGACAGGTGACCGACATAAACCATGTTGGCATAATAGTCTTCCCGCACTTCAGTCAGACGACTACCCCGCCAGAAGACAGCACCCTCATCGGCCTGCCGCAAGCCACATAAGATACGCAGCAAACTGGTTTTACCACTGCCGTTAGCGCCTTCAATTTGCAAGATTTCAGACTCGGACAGGGCAAAATTAAGGTCGTGAAATAACAGACGATCATCTCGCGTACATTCCAGTGATTTCACTTCAAGTATCGACATCAGCTGCGTTTAAACCTAAAAAGGATGGCGAAACCATCCCTTTTAGCAAGCCTTAAATGGTTAATTTAAGTGCCTCTTTCCGCCTACTTGAGGCTGGCAATATAATTCGCCAGGGCGACTATATCTTTATCCGACAACTTGGCTGCGATGATACGCATAAGTTTATGTGCGTCATTGGCTCGTGTCCCATCCTTAAAGGCTTTTAACTGCGCCACTATATAAGGCACGTACTGGCCGGTAAGTTCTGGGTAACCACTACCAGGATTCCCCGCACCCGTTGGACCATGGCAGGCCTTACAGGCAGGAATATGCGTTTGTAAATCGCCACCATTAAACAGTTCACGTCCACGCGCAAGCTGGGATTTGTCAAAAGGTGCTGTACTCCTGATTTTCTGGGCTTGAAAATAGGCTCCGATATCCGCTGCATCCGCTTTACTGACTGGCGTAGCCATACCCAGCATAATAGAGTTTTTACGTGTCGTATTTGCCTTAAAATCGGCCAGCTGCTTGGCAATATAGCGCTCATTCTGACCCGCAAGCTTGGGGAAGCTCGCTACCGGACTATTGCCATCTAAACCATGACAGCCGCCGCAAACAGCGGCCTTTGTTTTACCTGCGCTGGCATTACCTAGCGCCAATGCAGTACCAGATACCGTGGAAATAATGGATAACAGCAGGTATAAAAATACTTGTTTCATAATATTTGAGCTCCAGACGACCAAAACGTATTCGGGTGAAAAGTGGCGCGAATTCTACACCACTAACCCCGGGCAAACAACTTTAAGATCAACTTCGCCGGTAAAAATCTTCCGGCTACACTATCAAAACATCAGTAAAAATCAGTCATCCGAGGAATAAAAGATACTTTTAAAATAATGCGCGCAGCCTTTTAAATTAGAAAAATCAATGCCGCCCTCTGGATTTATCCCGCCAATATTTCGCCTTCCCCAAATCTTTTTCAAGACCAGGGAAACCACTAGAGTAAAGCGCTGACAACGCTTTCATTGCCAGCAGATTGCCATTATTTGCCGCCTGCTTCAACCAGTACAAGGCTTTTTCCGGATTGGGTTTAAGCTTATCGCTAAAAGCACCACTTTTGTAACGCAGCCCCAGCTCATATTGCGCTTCAGGGTCGCCTGCACTCGCTTTTTCATTAAGCGCATCAAAAGATTGCTGCTGCACGACTGTTGTATCTTTGTACAGCGTATCAATCAGACCAAGCAGATTAATCGCTTCAGTATGACCGTTCGCCGCAGCACGACTCAACCAGTCTCTGGCCTGCCCATGATTCTGGGCGACGACATAGCCTTCATGGTACATTTTCCCAATCAGATATTGGGCATGATGATTGCCAGACTGCGCCGATTGCGTCAGCCAGTTAATGGCCTTTTTAGCATTATGCGCAACCCCAACACCTTCCAGATAGGCTTTGCCTAAATGGTACTGGGCTTTAGCGTTACCGCCCTGTGCTGACATTTGCCACCAGCGCGCAGCCTGTTTTGCACTCTGTTTTACGCCTTTACCACTGGCGTAACAATTACCCAGAATAAGTTGCGCATAATGGTTGCCCCCACGAGCCGATAGCTTCAACCAGCCAACCGCTTTTGGATAATCAGGCCGGAGCCCATAACGCCCTTCAAGCAAAGCCAGGCCGTACAACATCTGCGCGCCAGAATCACCGTCCTGTGACGCATGCCTGATTATGTTCAGCTCATATTGATCCGGTGGCGCAGCAGCACATACGCTAACAACGGCACACAATATACCCGCAATTAAATACCTAATCATTCTGCCTCAACTCCCCATTCGGCAAGCACAAAAAAATAAAATAGGGCACCTGTGCAGCACCTGTCCGTATTAAAATCTAATCGTCATTAAAATTGTATCATTGTACTCTAATTGGCACTATTTCGCCTCCTATTAGATAACAACACCATGATAACATTGAACTTTCATGCTTTACAGACGGTATACAGATACACCACTCAACAACCTGATTATGTCTGGAAGGCCCCGACAAGCCTATCATTTATACGATTTTTCAGCCGTTTTTTAACCCTATTGTATGGCAAATACAATGATTTTAGCTAGAATACGTGCACACCAACTGGGAGAAAGAAACTGAGCACCAAATTATTGCGTTCCAGCCTGACCGTCGGCGGTATGACGCTACTTTCAAGGATTTTCGGGTTATTTCGTGACATCACCCTGGCGACGATTTTTGGCGCAACTGGCGGTACGGATGCTTTTCTGGTCGCGTTTAAAATACCCAATTTCATGCGACGTCTGTTTGCCGAGGGTGCCTTTTCCCAGGCCTTTGTGCCGGTTTTTTCCGAGTATCGCGAACATCACGATGCGGCGGCTCTAAAAGACCTGATTAACCACGTTGCTGGCACACTCGGCGGCTTTCTAATACTGCTAACCATCGCCGGCACCGTTTTTGCACCCGTGCTGGTGCATGTCTTCGCACCAGGCTTTATTGATAACCCCCAGCAACTACATTTAACGACTGATTTACTGCGCGTCACTTTCCCCTATATCTTCTTCATTGCACTGGTTGCATTTGCCGGCGGCATACTCAATAGTTTTCACCAATTTGCAGTCTCGGCATTTACACCTATTTTACTCAACCTTTGCCTGATTACTGCTGCCTATGTCTTTGCGCCTTATTTTAAGCAACCACTAATGGCATTAGCATGGGGCGTTGCCGCTGCGGGCCTGGCGCAATTACTGGTGCAATTCCCTGCACTAATTAAACTTGGTTTACTGCCCATTCCACGTTTAGGTCGCAGCCACAAAGGTGTGCGCAAAATCATGAAATTGATGTTGCCGGCCATTTTCGGCTCATCGGTCGCACAGATAAACCTGCTCCTGGATACGCTTATTGCTTCCTTTCTACTCACTGGCAGCATCACCTGGCTGTATTATTCGGACCGGCTACTGGAATTTCCTTTGGGCGTACTGGGAATTGCTGTCGCCACAGTCATCTTGCCCACACTTTCCCAACAGCACGCCAAAGCATCATCCGATGAATTTAATCGCACTTTAAACTGGGCTATTCGGCTGGTATCACTGATTTCGATTCCCGCCTGCGTGGGTCTTTTTATACTTGCCACACCGGTATTAGCTACTCTGTTTGAATATGGAAAATTTACCGCGATCGATACCCATTTTTCCAGCCTGAGCCTGATGGCTTATATGGTGGGTTTACCCGCATTTATTTTAACTAAAATACTTGCCCCTGGATTTTATGCCCGACAAGATATCCGCACACCAGTTAAAATTGGCATTATCGCTATGGTCAGCAATATGGTAATGAATATTGTTTTTGTGGTGGCCCTGGTTTTATCTGGTTTCGAAGCCCCTCATGTCGGCCTGGCGCTGGCTACCAGCCTGTCGGCCTACATCAATGCCGGCCTTCTGTACCGCGGCCTGTGCCAGCGCAAAGTTTTTATTCCCGATGCCAGCTGGCTGCCCCATTTTGTCAAAGTCATTATCGCCAGCATTAGCATGGCACTCGTCCTGCTCTGGTTCCTACCGGCAACAGGTCAATGGAGCCAATGGGGGTTGCAACAACGCTTGCTGCACCTGATATTAATTATTCTACTTGCTGCTACGACTTATTTTGCCAGTTTATGGTTACAGGGTTTGCGCTTCAATCAACTAAAAAAACACTAAGTTGTATTCTTTAATAGAGTCATAATCTGGTAGGATAGCTATTCTGGTGGTCGATCAGGCATTAATCTGCCGAATAACCAATACTCTAACAACTCACTTTTATTTATTTTCGTATGCGCGTCATTCGAGGGCTCCACAATATAAAACCCGAACACCGGGGCAACGTACTGACCATTGGTAATTTTGATGGTCTGCATCTTGGTCATCAGGCTATGCTGGCATTAATGACAGAAAAAGCCAGAGCCATGCAAACTCAAAGCTGTTTAATGAGTTTTCATCCACTGCCACAGGAGTATTTTGCGGCCGTATCCAAAACGACTGACACCGTCCCGCCGCGCCTGCTTAATCAGCAGGAAAAAATACGTACATTATTTTCTTTTCCACCGCGGATAAAACCCGACAATCTGCTCCTCATCGCCTTCAATAAAATACTGGCATCAATGACCGCTGAACAGTTTATTGCACAGATACTGGTCGATAAACTGAACATACGTGCGCTGATTATTGGCGACGATTTTCGGTTTGGCTGTGACCGTAAGGGCAATAGTGCGTTACTGCATCAAAGTGGCCGCTTATTCGGCTTTGATGTCAATGCCCTTGATTCTCATTGCATCGACAATACGCGCGTTAGCAGCACGCTGATTCGTGATGCCCTGCAAGCCAATCAACTGGTATTAGCCAATGAAATGCTAGGTCGACCCTATACAATTTGTGGCCATGTCTCACATGGCGATAAACGTGGTCGAACTATTGGCTTTCCAACAGCGAATATTCACTTACGTCGCCATGAAACGCCGCTTCATGGCGTATATTCTGTTACCATGCACACGGAGAAACACGGTGACATAGCGGGCATCGCCAATCTGGGAAAGCGCCCCACCGTAAAAGGCACACGCGTACAGCTTGAAGTTCACCTGTTTGATTTTGACAATGACCTGTATGGGCAATATGTTTGCGTTTCATTTGTGAATAAAATACGTGATGAGAAAAAAATGGACTCACTGGATGCGTTAAAACGGCAGATTCAAATTGACTGCAAACAGGCGCGCCTGACTTTTACCGGGAGTTAACCGCAGCATAACGCTCAACCCGTTTTTTGAGCCATTAATTGCTAAAACCTCTTAATCTTTAGAACCCTATTATTAGAACCTTATTATAAGAATGACCGATTACAAACCGACTTTAAATCTACCCCATACCGCTTTCCCCATGCGCGGCAACCTGGCCAATCGCGAACCGGAAACACTCAAACAATGGCAGGCAAATAACCTGTACCAGAAAATTCGCCAACATTGTGATGGTCGACCCACCTACGTGCTGCATGACGGCCCGCCGTATGCCAATGGCAGTATTCATATCGGTCATGCCGTCAATAAAATTCTCAAAGACATTATTATTAAAAGCCGCACTATTGATGGTTATGATGCCCGTTACGTGCCTGGCTGGGACTGTCATGGCCTGCCCATTGAACTCATGGTCGAAAAAAAGACCGGCAAGGCCGGGCAGAAAGTGGATGCAAAGACTTTTCGCCAGCATTGCCGTGAATACGCCGCCAAACAGGTGGATGGACAGCGCAAGGATTTCATTCGTCTGGGCATACAGGGTGACTGGGATAAACCCTACCTCACTATGGACTACAAATTTGAAGCCCATATTGTACGTACACTGGGCAAAATTATTGAACAGGGCCATCTGCATCAGGGCAGTAAACCGGTGCACTGGTGCCTGGACTGCGCCTCGGCACTGGCTGAAGCAGAAGTTGAATATCAGGACAGAGAGTCACCGGCGATTGACGTTATCTTCCGCGCCACCAACAACCGTGATTTTGAACAGGCTTTTGGTAGTAATAGGGGTGAAGGTCCCATTTGCGCCGTTATCTGGACTACCACGCCGTGGACCCTGCCCGCAAATCAGGCAGTGGCACTGCACCCCGATTTTAATTATGACCTCATCCAGGTACAAACAGACAACGGCCCGCTACGGCTAATACTGGAACACTCACTAGCACCAGACGCGCTCCAGCGTTATGGGCTTGAGTACAGTGAACCCCTTGCCAGCACGCCAGGGCATACGCTGGAAAATCTAACCTTACACCATCCATTTTATGACCGACAGGTCCCCCTTATTCTGGGCGACCACGTTACCACTGAAACCGGTACCGGTGCAGTGCACACCGCCCCTGGTCATGGTCAGGATGACTATATTGTGGGCCTGCATTATGACCTTGACGTTTACAACCCGGTTGGCGGCAATGGCGTATTCCTGGCTGACACCGAATTATTCGCTGGCCTGCACGTTAACAAAGCCAACCCGGCAATCATTGAAGTTTTAAAAGAAAACCACGTTCTACTCAACCACAGCAAGATCAAACACAGTTATCCGTGTTGCTGGCGACATAAAACGCCGATTATTTTCCGCGCCACCCCGCAGTGGTTTATCAGCATGGAACAGGCGGGGCTGCGCGAAGCGGCAAATAAAGCCATTAAAACCACCACCTGGCTACCGGAATGGGGGCAGGCGCGCATTGAAAGCATGGTAAACAATCGCCCAGACTGGTGCATTTCACGGCAACGCACCTGGGGTGTACCAATCACCCTGTTCACCCATAAAGAAACGGGAGAACTGCATCCCGACACCCTCCATATTATTGAACAGGTTGCACAAAAAATCGAAGCCGAAGGCATTGAAGCCTGGTTTGCAGCCGAGGCGACTGACATTATTGGTACCGATGCTGAACACTACGACAAAGTAACCGATACACTGGATGTCTGGTTTGATTCGGGCGTTACCCATGCCTGTGTACTGGGGCAACGAGACAAACTCACCTTTCCTGCCGATTTATACCTGGAAGGTTCCGATCAGCACCGCGGCTGGTTCCAGTCATCACTGCTTACCTGTGTCGCAATTAATGGTGTAGCACCGTATAAAACGGTGCTTACACATGGCTTTACCGTTGATGCCCACGGCAAAAAGATGTCGAAATCACTCGGCAATGTAGTCGCGCCGCAGAAAATTGTCGGCACCCTGGGCGCGGACATTCTTCGTCTCTGGGTCGCCAGTAGCGACTACAGTAATGAGATGACAGTGTCCGATGAAATCCTCAAGCGCAGCGCTGATTCATATCGACGCATACGCAATACTGCGCGTTTCCTGCTCGCCAACCTCAACGGATTTGATCCAGCCAACGATAAAATTGCAGCCCAGGACATGCTTTCACTCGACTGCTGGGCGGTCGCAAAAGCACTGGATTTACAAAATGAAATTATCCACGCTTATGCGGACTTCAATTTCCATTTGATCTGCCAGAAGTTGCAACATTTTTGCACTGTGGACATGGGGGGGTTCTATCTCGATATAATTAAAGATCGCCAGTACACCACGCAGAAAAACAGCCTGGCACGACGCTCGGCACAAACCGCTCTGTTCCATATCGTCGAAGCCTTATGCCGCTGGATTGCACCAATTCTTACTTTTACCGCCGATGAACTCTGGCAGGCAATTCCGGGGCAACGTACCGAATCGGTGCTACTGGAAAACTGGTATGGCGCATTAACCGAACTTGATAGCAACGAACCATGCAATATGGCTTTCTGGCTAACCTTGCAGGAAATTCGTGCGGTGATCAGTAAGGAGCTGGAAGCCCTCCGCGCCAATAAAATTATCGGCTCATCACTGGACGCTGAAATCACTTTATATTGCGACGATAATATGCAAACCACACTCAATCAGTTAGGCGATGAACTGCGGTTTGTATTCATCACCTCAGCCGCCAATGTGCAACCAATGGCTGAAGCCACTGAAAACAGTATCGAAGTAACCACAGCAACTGGCACAATATTAAAAATATCAGCGCACGCATCAACATATAAAAAATGCGTTCGTTGCTGGCATCATCATGCCAATGTCGGGAGTAATGCAGAACACCCTGAGCTTTGTGGGCGCTGCATTGAGAACGTTGCTGGTGATGGCGAACAACGCTTATATGCTTAACAGTACTCTGCTAATGCTGATTCGAGTTTAGTGAAAAAATGAAATGGTTATGGCTTTCAGCACTGGCAATAGTGCTGGATCAGATCACAAAAAAAGTCGCCGCAACGCAGCTACTATTGCATCAGCCTTTAGCTATCATGCCGAGCTTTAATCTAACCCTGCTCTATAACAAAGGTGCCGCTTTCAGCTTTTTGAGTGATGCAGGTGGCTGGCAGCGCTGGTTTTTCATCACCCTTTCCACACTCATTAGTGCCGGCCTGTTTATCTGGCTAAAAAAAATCAGTGCAAATACCGGCACTGATATTCATCAGCCAGATAAACACAATGCACTATTACAGGCCGCTATTTCTCTGGTACTCGGTGGCGCAATCGGCAATTTAATCGACCGTATTTTATATGGTCAGGTGACCGATTTTATTCAGGTGTACTATTCAAACCACTATTTTCCGGCATTTAATCTTGCCGACTCTGCAATAACATTAGGTGCAGGGTTACTAATTCTGGATATGCTATTAGAAGGCAAACGTGATAAAAACGACTCTCCAGCATAATGTTTAGCGCGCCTGAATATTGTTTTATCATTAACTGTCGTGGCTTACGCCAAACCTGCACAACCTTATGAAACAAATTATGGCAGATAAAATAAACATGCATAGCCTGGTATTAATGCACTACAGCATTACGCTACCAGACGGTAATATAATAGAAAGCAGCTTTGATGAAGATCCTATTGAAATTATTATGGGCCATGATGATTTAACTGAAGGCATGGAGCTGGCTATTTTTGGTTTAGAAGAGGGTGACAAACAAACCCTCACACTCACGCCTGAACAGGGCTTCGGTTGTAGCGATGATGATAATATAAATGAAATGCCGACAAGTGATTTTCCGGCAGACTTGACACCCGAACCCGGCCTTGCCTTTTCTTTCGAAACCCCGGAAGGCGCAGAAATACCTGGTATCGTTCTCAGCGTAAAAGGCGACAAAGTTGAAGTTGATTTTAATCATCCACTGGCAGGACAGGCGCTAATTTTTAGCGTAGAAATTCTTGGGGTAAATAATGCGCGAACAGAAATAGTTAATCCATCATGAATATTTATCTGGCTAACCCACGCGGATTTTGCGCTGGCGTTGACCGTGCCATAGAAATTGTTGAACGCGCACTGGCTATTTTTTCTGCACCGATTTATGTCCGTCATGAGGTGGTACATAATCGTTATGTGGTCAATAACCTGAGTAAGAAAGGGGCGATTTTTGTTGAGGAACTGGAAGAAATTCCCGATGGTGCCACGGTTATTTTCAGCGCTCACGGGGTATCACAAAAAGTACAACAGGAAGCCAAACAGAGAAATCTGTCTATTTTTGATGCCACCTGCCCGTTAGTCACCAAAGTGCATCTTGAGGTCGCCCGACACGCGAAAAATGGGGAGGATGTCATCCTGATTGGACATGCTGGTCATCCAGAAGTTGAGGGTACACTGGGACAATATAAACCCAGCCCGACCAGCAGCATCTACCTGGTCGAAACCCTCAACGATGTGAGCGCACTGACAGTGAAAAACCCTCAGGCCCTGGCCTACGTCACCCAGACCACCTTATCCGTTGATGATAGCAAAAATATTATTACTGCTTTGCACGCCAAATTCCCCGCTATACAGGGTCCCAGAAAAGATGATATCTGCTATGCCACACAGAATCGACAGGATGCCGTTAGAGAGCTTGCGGATAAAGTGGATGTTTTTCTGGTGATCGGCTCAGCCAACAGCTCTAACTCGAATCGCCTGCGTGAATTAGCTGAAAAACAACAGCATAATCACTTACCGCAGGTAAAAGCTTATTTAATTGACAGTGTTGAAGACATTAATACAGCCTGGTTTGATAACGCCCACTCTATTGGCCTGACGGCGGGAGCCTCTGCACCTGAAATCCTGGTTCAGGATGTCATTAAAACACTGGAATGTTTATTTAAAACCAGCATTATTACCAATACAAGAGCAACTGAAAACGTCCATTTTCAATTGCCCAGAGCGTTACGATAGGCAGGCTTCCAGACGGCCGTCTATTGCCAGCAATCTGCTACTGGTATTTGTACCCGTTGAACCTTTGACTGAGCTGATTTCTGGTTCCCATGCTCCGCGTGGGAACCCATACCTTACTTGCCAGTTTAGCCACACAGTCCACCTGTTCACAGTCTATTGTTAGACCATAAAGTACGGTATCTGCCTCTGGCTGTCGTATGCATTCCCACGCAGAGCAAACGAGAAATTCATTCTAACTCCCCACACACGGAACCGGGGCTTTAGCCCCGGCAATGTAAATCGGCAATGTTAAGCAACCAAAGTTAAGCGAGGCTAAAGCCTCACCTCCAGATACGTTGCCAGTTAAATCTGCCTGTTACCAGCAATTTGTCGCGGGCATGTGTTGACCCGTCTGGTTCAAAGTGAGCGTCCCGCAGGAATCCGTCGCCTGCGCGCCCACAGGAACAGCACTAAGCGTATAGGACGATGCTGAGGGTGTTATCACTGATAAGTTATAATAAGTTGTACCTGTTTTAGGTGAAACGGTAAATGGCAGGGCAACAGCGGTGCCATCCACTTTCCTGTCGTAACGATTATTCTCGGTAAAAAAGCGCTCCATAAAGCTGGATAACTCCATCAGGTTTGCCTGTGCATCTGCTCGACGGCTTTTTTGCACACTCGATAGATAGCTGGGATAACCGACAGCTGCGAGGATCCCTATAATGGCGATTACGATCATCAACTCGATAAGTGTAAAGCCTTTATTTTTAATCATCATCTTCCACCCACATTCGCGTAACACGCCCGGCCTTTTCACCCTGCGCCCTTTCAACATTGTAATGAACATGCAAGCCGTGGCGTAAGTCCTCCAGCTTCATCGAGCCGATACCCCTGAGCACGTATTTTTTATTACTGATACGAATCCATCGGCCTTGCGGGTCAACAACATCTACTGTTCCAGTCTTGCCAAACTCCGTAGTTAATGCTGGTGCATGGTTACTCAGCCCCAGTGGTGATGCCAGTGTTACTGCTAAAACTGACTGTGAACCGGTCAAAATAATTAGAAATAAAAACAGTTTCATATAATTCATGGTATGCCCCTCTCATTAACGAATAATTTCCCGCCAGGAAAGGCGACCCGATTTAGATTGTACACTCTCAGAAATAACCTTCGTATCCCCTGAACTTTCATTACCAATTTTTAATTCTCTCGCCTTCTTACGATCTCCGATCACCGTCGGTGTAGTCATAATATTCCGAATTTTAATGCCGGACGCATAGTTACCGTTAACTTTACCAATAGCCGTAAAAGGTGAAATAAATAGCCTTCCACCTGTGAGGTAATCAAGCTCCATTAACCAGCTGCTACCACCGGAAGCACAAAGGCCTGTATTGGGGACAAGTGTGGTGAAGATAAAACGGCCATCACGAATAATCGGGTTGAATGCGACCCGCTCGCCTGTATCTGGCAGATCCAGATACCAGCCTTTTCTGGTTGCATAATTAACGGGGTTCCGGCTGGTTACACGAACCGTATTCGTGCCAACATTGACCACCGAGTCCACTGTTTGTGCTACCAGCTCACTACGTCCAGACACCGTTGCACCTTTATCCAGAATGCCATAGATTGTTTGTACGTTAGTCGTGGTGATATCACCAACTCCCAGATATTTCCCTGTTGCAAACCCAACCATCATATTGCCATTGGGCGCAAACGTCACCAGTGGCGCGGTTGTAATTGGCTGGGCATTATTCGCCGCATCTTTAGCCGTAAATAACGGGGCAGGGTTTGAGGTAGTGCCATACGCCACTTTCCAGCCTGAAGCAGAAGTATCACTTAAATCAAATTTCCAGAGATTGCCTGACAGATCACCCGCATAGATCGTGTCGACACGACCATCACCGGTGGTATCAACCGGTTTGGGAGTAGCCAGACCATTCGGTGTGCTCACACTGCCCACGCCGGTATCTATTTTGATGTAATCAGTCCCCTGAACCCACGTTTTATTCACTCCGGTAGGGCCGTGGAGATACAAAATATAAAGATAGGCATGGCCCGTTGTACTGGCGTGTCCATCTGCTGCTGAATTATTATAGCCATTACCAACAATCAGTGCCCACTGTCCATTCTCCATACGAGCGATTTGTGCCGACTGATTCGTCAGCCGATTCAACATTGGCTGGTTAAAAGTAAGCCCAATATCTGGATCATCTTTATCGGTAAATTCCCAGAGTACAATATTTGCTGCATTCGCTTCTGTAAGAGACGATGGATCCGTTACATCCAGTGCATAATAGCCCTGACCGCCGGCATTGAGTCCGCCAGCAAGAACCGTCTTCCAGTCGGGGGTAATGTCATCACCCAGATTGGCATCGGCAACCATTGGTGAACCATCAACAAAATAGCGGTGGGCGATTGATTTAGCATAATTCGGGTCAGTCAGGTCGCTTAGATGAGCATAGACAGTACCCGGCACATAAGCCATTTTCTCTTCACCATTATTGGCATCAAAACCATGCAACATGCCATCATTAGCCCCAACATATAACATTGACATACGGCTGAGATGAGCATTATGAAATGCCTTATAACCTTTCATTTCACTCTCGATATAACCGGCAGCGGGTGGTCCCAGATAAAAAGGACTTGAATTGATAATATCACCCAGTTTACTGCTACGCGTCCTGAAACCGGCATTTGTACCACCACGCAGATAGTTGACCCTGTCGTTGCCTAAACCATCAACATTTCCGAGCGCATCCATGTTAAGAAAATCTTTTTGTGTTGTATCAGTCAATCCGGCAATATTCGTCCACTGAAACGGTATACCCGTTTTGCTACCGTGAGCAAAAGTTATAATCTGCCGAGTACTGGGTGATTGCCCGTTCAGCACCGACCCGGCATCCCAGTCTGCTGTGGCACTAATGACACCATTGCTATCAATCGATCTTGACAATAACTGCCCACTCCAGTTGCCACTATTAAAGCGCGCCTGATAGATATGACTATTCTGGGATAATGATGTCGAGTTGGTTGCTGATGAGGATGATGCCCCGGTTTTTGCAAGGATGTCCGTGAAAATAGCATTGAAAGCTGCCTGTAAGGTTGTCGGGTCATTAGCCTGATACGCACTGCCAGTGCCACCAGCAACAGCAACCTGATCCAGTGTCGTTGGATCAACCCCATAGGGCAGCGCGAAACCAATCATATAGGTTTCTATGCCTTTCTGTTTTATGCCGATCTGCGCACTCTTGAGGGCAGCGGCCGCATTAGCAGCAGCGGCAATAGCGGTTGCTGGATTAGTAATAACATCACCATCCTTGTCAGTCGAAGGCAGACCATCAGTCAGCAGCGCAATAAAGTTCTTCCCACAGGATTCCGGTGGCGCTGCTTGTGGACCGCCTTCACTGGCTTTGGTTAAACTGCCTTCAAAATAATCCTTTGCAGTTAATAGCGTGCCTTCGATCGGTGTAAGGCCCGCATTTTGCAGAGGCAGTGTTGGATCGGTCGGGCCATTGGTTACAAATTGTGAAGTAGCCAGTTTTATATTCAATTTTCCTGCCTGAATCGAGTCAAGGTCGGCAACGGGGATATGCAAATAACCACGACCTGGTGAAGAATTGGAAAACCAGGTGGGACTAATCTGCACCGAAGCCAGGCGGGCGCCAAAAGCATGAATATTTTGCGCCAGATCACTATCGGTTGGACTAAATGAACCCTTAAACCAGTAGTTAAGATAGGCAGAATCAGCCCTCGCATCAGATGTCCCCTTTTTATGGTGAAAACATCTATAGTGTATGCCAAGTCCATTTATTGGTGTAAAGGTATAAGGATTTGGTTCAGGGTCGGGCCCTTTATCCGAATAACAGTACATTGTATCGCCTGTTACCCCTCCCGTATGATAAAAAGGCAGAGCCACATTATAGTAGATATAATTCCCAGGATTATCCGCCTGCACCATCCGGAATTTCTTCGTTCTGGATCCTCGATCACCTGTAAAGGCTGGGTCATAGTTAGCTGGATTATAGCTGGCATCGTAAGGTGAATTATCCAGATTTCTGTGTCTGATATTAACTTGTTGATACGCCATCAGACCCATATTAATCTTGCCGCTATAGGCCGTAATCAGATTTTTGACCGCTTTACGTGCAATTTCTGATTTGCTATCAGGGCTGGCACTGCCAACGGCACCGCCACTGGCGTTTTCATCCATACTATTGGAATCATCAAGAATAACCAGCACATTGGCTTTTTGCGAATTGGTCACAAACAGAGGCGCTTCTGCAATCGGCAGCAGCGATGCCGTGGCCGCTGCAGCCAGCGCCATCAGCAATAAACCCATATTGGCTCGAACACACCAGTGATTGATAATCGTTTTCATAATAGTCTCCATTAAATACCGATAAGCGACAGGGACAAAAAATATTGATTCATTATTTAAGGTAATGTATAAACTTCCTGTAATATGCGTTGCGCACTCTGCGCTCCTCCATAGCCAATTGCCGTAATTCGGTAGCAATATTTCCACGATTGCCAGCCCGGCCCGATACATTTCTTGCCTTCAACCAGATAAGCCGGCTGACTCTTCACTTCCGGGACTGATGTTGCACCGGTATAGAATCCGAAACTTACGGCCTGTTTCGTTTTTGTCGTATCTTTCCAGATGCTCGGCGACCATCCTGCACACAGGCCGTTGGTACAGCCTGAATCAAAATCGTTGAGTCCAGAAATGAGTGGCGTGCGTGCATGACCGGTGCTATATGAAATACCGGCAAGGTCGTTTTCACCGTCACGTAGTGCCGATTCTGCTGCCTGGAAAGCAATATTACTATTGCGGTAGTTGCCCGCCATTTTCTCTTCCAGAGTCGTGGATCGCATCGCGGATAAACCAATAATAGTCATGACCAGCAACATGAGAAGACTAACGATAAGAACCGCGCCCTGCTGTTTGTTTATATAGGGATTTATCGTCATCTTTAACCTCATACCAGGCGGTTCCGTAAAGCGATGGTGAGACTAAACACCTGATGCAGACGTTTATCGCCTGCGGTAACTGTGGCACCATTGTAGTGGTAGGTCTGTGCCGATGTGGCGACATTATCTTCCTCTGTGACCAGCAGCAGACTAATATGAATGCTCACTACTTTTGACCAGTCCGTCACTTTATTCGCCGTAACATAAAAATTGACCGCGCCGTTGTTATCAGCGTCTACGCCATAGGTGATCTGCATATTTGTAACATCTCCGACCAGTGCTTGCTTAACCAGTGCTGGCGCAGCCGCTGGTACGGTTGTTCGTGAACAATAAAGACTGCTAACGCCGTTGGCATCAGGCGCAATATAAAACTGGTTAGTGATCATAGTGGGTGGGTTAGTGGCAGGAAATTTTTTGCCAAGACAATCAACCGTGGTTCCATCCGCTGCGGCCTGAAAAGAAACTGAAAGCGTATCCGGTGCACCCGCAGTCGTTGCATCAGTACCGGTTAATGCTCCGGTGGCGAAAGTGGTCGTGTCGGTTGAATTTGCTTTATAGCCGGTCATGCGGAGAATGCTCCCCATCTGATTGACGGCGAAACGACCATCCTCCTGCAAACGCGACATATTATTCTGAATCCGGTAGGACTGTTTATTGGCGATAAATAACTTGAAAACACCCGCAATCAGAAAAAGACTAATGGCCATTGCAACCATAATTTCTACCAGAGTAAACCCCCGTTGCAATGGATTTAACCTGTGTCTGTAGTCATTGTGAGCATTCTGCATGGGAGATTCCTTATTTTTGGTAAGTGACAACAAAACGCTTGAGCGGGGGCGGCGAAACATTGCTTCGACCATCCAGCCACCATATCTTTATGGCATAGCTTGAACCTGTTCCATCACAGTTAGGCGCTGTACTGGAGGCGCCATCCATTGGTGTGCTGTCAAGGCATACGATACCTGCGCCTGATGGCAGGGTGTTGCCAAGATTGGTACTCCATACATACATGTCATTTTTGGCCATTGCTAGCGGTTTACATCCTGTCGTTGATTCACAACTGGCATCGAGTGTTGCTGCCGGTTTGTCGTAGTCGCCTGCGGTAAAGCCTATATTATTGGCGCGCATACGCTCTGCCATATCAGAAGCAAACAGGGTCGCCTGCGAGCGCATAAGTGAAGAATGATTGCTGCGTAAGCCCGTAACCTGTAATCCGGCGATACCCAATAGACCAACAGAGAGAATAACCAGAGAAACCAGTACCTCGATAAGACTAAAGCCTCGGTTACTGGCAGGCTTTCTATGGGGGAGCTGCATCCTGATCATGGACAGGTGACTCCTGCACGGGTAGTAATTCGCCCGGTTGTACTAATCGTCAGATCCTTACCTACGGCACCCGTGCGATCATCACAGAAATGAATCGTCCCTGACTGAATACCGCCGCCCGCCTGCTGGCTCTGGCCTGACGCAATATAGGATACATAGTTAGTGATAGAAGAATTCCCCGTAGCCGTTATCAAACCGGCCAAAGCGCCATGTACCCGTATCAGTGTTTCCGGTGGGGTGGCAGTGGCATTATAGGTTGCATCGTTATTTTCATCAGTAAAGATTATCCAGCCCTGCTCCCATCCTTTGGTAGTCGCACAGCCAGTCTGGTTAGTACTTTTACAGACGGTGACCCGGATGCCCCTTTTTACTGCTTCGCTACGCGCCAGGTTCATGGCAGCTACCAGCTCATTAGTTCCGGTGATAAGCTGACTATCTTTAATGAATGTCCTGAAACTGGGGATGCCCACAACCAGCAAAATACCCACAATAATCAGCGTAATCATCAGTTCAATCAATGTAAATCCGATGTACTTTTTCATAAAGTCTAATTTAGACCCATTATTTTCATTTACCACCAGATAACGACAGGGCACTATTTATATCAGATAGGCGGTCATTTTTTGAGCACTACTTTGCGCACGACAAAGATCCGGGCACAAATATTTAGTGACTGCATGGACGGATGATACAACCATATCGCAATGACACACGTCAAGAACGAAACAGCAACCACGATATTACTAATCAGTCACCAAATTCAAGTTGAATCCGAACCTCATCCCGCTTTATGGTCTACAACAATACTACGATTAGATAACCTACTGAACAGTAGAACAGACAAATATGCCCGCTACGAATACAACCACTACTAATACAATGACTACCGAGCCACTGCTCCAACCTGCTATAGAATCCAGTGGCCTATTATTAAGCGCCGTTATTAAACAAATCAGACAGATTATTGTTGGTAAGCCGGAGCAGGTTCAGCTAGCAGTCACCTGCATAATCGCCAGTGGGCACTTGCTTATTGAAGATCAACCCGGAGTAGGTAAAACCACATTGGCCCATACCATTGCACAGGTAATGGGCCTGGCTTTTCGCCGCATTCAATTTACCAGCGACCTGCTCCCCGCCGATATACTGGGTGTGTCTATTTTCAACCAGAAACAAAACACTTTTAGCTTCCATCCTGGCCCCATTTTTTCACATTTTGTGCTGGCCGATGAAATTAATCGCGCTACCCCTAAAACGCAAAGTGCACTGCTGGAAGCGATGGAGGAACAACAGGTATCCATTGAAGGTGAATGTCGTACTTTACCTTCCCCTTTTTTTGTTGTTGCGACTCAAAACCCAAGCCACCAAATTGGTACTTATGCGTTGCCTGAATCACAACTTGATCGTTTTCTTATGCGGCTACATCTGGGCTACCCAGATAAGCTTGCCGAACGTGAATTACTGACAGGTGCCGACCGACGCAAGCTGATTGCAACCATTAAACCGGTACTCGACCCAACGTGTCTGAACATACTGCAGCAACAGGCTGCACAAATCCATGCTTCCGCTGCAATACTTGACTACCTGCAGGCGATACTCGAATTCAGTCGACAATCCCATTTTTTTGAATATGGTCTGTCACCGCGTGGTGGGCTGGCCATACTGCGCGCCGCTAAAGCGCTGGCATTGATTGGCAAACAGGCCTTTGTTATACCTGAACATATTAAATCGGTCCTGCCGGCTGTGGTGAACCATCGCCTGCCTTTACATGAACAACACAAGACCCATTTCGAGGATGCTGCCAGCTGCATTATTGACGCTATCCCAGTCACCTGACGTCGACAATATTTCTCATTTTGCAATGAAAACATCAGCTAAACGCCACTTCCCGGATTTCGCCCGTAGCCCCGTCTTTAAATTTATTGCCAACCGTAGCGGCCCCTTTGATGGCAGTGTTACGCTGACTCGAGATCGAGTTTACATCGTCCCGACACGTTCTGGATTAATGTTCGGCCTGCTGGTTTTTATTTTACTCATTGGCTCGATTAATTACGGTAAAAGCCTGGGGTTTGCGCTAACCTTTTTACTGGTCGGCATTGGCAACATTCTGCTGTATACCAGTTGGCAAAATCTTGCTGGTTTGACAATTCACAGTGGCGGCTGTCCAGCAGTATTTTCTGGTGACATGGCGCACTTTACCATCCGGGTTGAGAATCCCGATGCAAAACCGCGCCAGGCTATCTATCTTAGTCAGAGGGGCATTGATTTTGATCTTGTTGATATTTCGGCAAAGACCATTAAAACCCTGCAATTTCAACAGAAAACCCAGCGGCGTGGCAGGTTAAATAGCCAGCGCTTTCGACTTTATACTACATTCCCATCGGGTTTATTTATAGCCTGGACCTGGATTGAATTATCCATGCAATGCCTGGTTTACCCCCAACCAGTCGATACAGCCAACCTGCCGGTATCGACTAGCGACAACGATAACGGCAACAGCAAGCATCCACGGGGAACAGGCATAGAAGATTTCAGCCAGCTGGAAAAATTTAAGCCCGGGGATAGCTGGCGACACATCGACTGGAAAACAACCGCAAAAAATAATACGCTCTACAGCAAACATTTCAGTCGTGGTTCATTACCGCAACAATGGATAGACTGGTACGCGATTAACGCCGCTACAACTGAATTGCGCCTGTCAATCATGACGCGACTGTTAATTGATGCAAACCGGGAAAACCACTTTTACGGACTGATTCTTCCCAATAAGAAAGTCACACCTGACACCGGCAATACTCATTATCACCAGTGCTTAAAACTGCTGGCTCTTTATAATCCGGATCTTCATAATGGTTAGTCCCACCAGTGACTCTTTAGCCGGATGAAAAGAGAAATCCGCGTTGAATACCATCAGCCAGAGAAACCTGAATGCCAGGTTGATATAGAAGTTAATCTATGAAGCTCAGTGCACAACAAAGACTGGCTTTATTAACCGCGATTCATCTGGCTGCACTACCGACTTACCTCGCCATGCCGGTGGTGCTACTGTTGTTTATTCTTTCCCTGAGTTTATGGCAGTTATTAATAATAACGCGCTCAAACACCACCTTAATATCTGCCACTATCAATCCCGGAGCATTGATTCGTCTGCTGCTTATTTTTTGTAGTATTTGGCTAATATATTATAGCTACGGAAGGTTTCTCGGACGGTTACCTGGCACGGCAATGATTACTCTTATGGCGTTGTTAAAGTTATTTGAAATAAAAACGCAACGGGATATACATATTATAATTTTTACCAGCTTCTTTATACTGGCAAGCCACTTCTTTCAGAGCCAGCAGATGCTGCTGGCTGTTTACGTTTTTAGCGTGGTTATTTATTTAACTACACTACTGATTGTCTTTAGTGATCAGTTACAACAAACGCGATTCTCACAGCATTTAAAAACCGCGACCCGTCTGGTCTTTATCAGCCTGCCTTTTATGCTGATTTTGTTTATTTTGTTTCCACGTATTCCTGGCCCGTTATGGGGTTTGCCAAGTGATGCTTTTACCGCCAGCACCGGTATGGATGAAACCATGTCACCGGGGAGCATTAACAAACTGGTGCGTTCATCTGCCATTGCTTTTCGCGTAAAATTTCAACACTCGCCTCCAGCCTACAATAACTTATACTGGCGCGGTGCAATATTATCCCGGTATGATGGAAGAACCTGGAGACGAGATGACGCGCCTGTCACAGACAAACTTAATTTAGATACCACAACCCGTGCTCACAACAATCTGCGTTATACCGTAACGCTGGAGCCGAATAACCTCAACTGGTTATTCGCACTTAACTACCCGATAAAGAATACGCAGCGCTACCAGATTAACCGCGAAGCTATGCTGCTCACCGCAGCTAAAATAACGCACATAACAAACTATACGGTGTTATCGGACAGTACCGCAATAAACCGTTCACTGTCGGCACGAGAAGCACTCAAATACCGGCAGTTCCCCGCTAACTTTAATCCACAAACACAACAGTTCGCCCGGCAAAAATTTAAACAGTCAGGTTACAATGTTGAAGAATATATTCAAATCATTCTACGCTATTTTCAGCAGCAACCTTTTTTTTACACGCTGTCACCACCTCGGCTAGGAAGAAATTCTGTGGATGAATTTTTATTTAAAACTCGGCGTGGCTTTTGCGAACACTATGCCAGCAGCTTTACTTTACTCATGCGTGCAGCAGGCATTCCTGCGCGTGTGGTTATTGGTTATATGGGTGGTGAAATTAACCCTCTGGATAACTATATGATCGTGCGCCAGTCCGATGCACATGCCTGGACTGAAGTTTGGGTCAATCACCACTGGCGGCGTATTGATCCCACTAGTGCCATCTCGCCTGAACGTGTTGAACACGGTAGTTTAAATACCGGGCGAGAGCGAGAACACTCAGCTTTTCTGCTACAGGGCAGCTCGCAGTTCCTACAGCAGGCCGGTTACCTCTTCGACAGCATACAAAATAGCTGGAACCAGTGGGTGATCGGCTTTAATCAGCAGCAACAACAATATTTTCTGGCTCGTCTGGGATTAAAAAATACCGATCCCGCAATGCTGATAATCTGGCTAATAGTTGCCATGACAGTTGCGAGTTTTGTGATTGCATGGCGGCTGTTTTATCACTCACAACGCAGCAGCAATAAAGTTCAACATTATTATTCCATATTCTGTAAAAAACTGGCAACCGCCAACCTGCCGCGCTGCGCCAATGAGGGCGCACTGGATTATCAGTACCGACTAACAGGAAAGTCGTGTAAACAACATGCCTTTTCGGAAGCAGAGATGATTTTTATATTAACGGCCTATCGAAAAGTACGCTATGGCACTTCCCCTGGTGAAAAACTTGAAAAACAGTTTATTTACCGCGTCAGAGCGTTCAGGGTGAGGCGGCCATTATTGGCCAGACTCACCTTAAAGCGATAATTCAACATGTCAGTTCACTATTATTTTCGATAAATTCGCGTAAAAACGAAAGGGGCTTCGCACCACTAAAACGCGCCACTTCTTCACCTCGAATAAAAAGTATCACTGTCGGAAAACCCCGCACCTGATACCGGCCCGCCAGCTTCATATTCTCACCTTCGTCCACTTCTACCTTCGCCAGCTTCAGCCTGCTGTCAAATTCTTCAACCAGCTTTTTTAGTAGCGGCGCTACCACCAGACAGGGCGAACACCATTGCGCCCATAAATCGACTATTACAGGCATCTGAGCGGATGCCTGCAAAACCTGCTCATCAAAATTCTCCAGATCAACATCAACAATAGAGTTCATATTCATATTTATTTTCATCTCATTAACCAGGGATCTCCGATCAATCCATAAAATCGTATCTTACAGGCTGACACAGCTAGCTTCGGCATGGTGAAACTTCGCAATAACCCGCTATTACGCACAGTTCACGCCTTGAAGTTGAATAAATCAGCTTACAATCTACTGCATACCGAATTAAGCAGAAGTTCCTAAAAAAACAGGATATTATACAGGTTTGGCTCTATTTTCGTTATAATAGGCCATTCTTTAATTACAGGCAGCTTAATCAATATGGATACAATTACCGTCGAACGCAATGTAACACCAGCAAAACTTGACGTTTTATATGTTGATGACTGGCCCGTCTGGTCAAAAGGCATTGCTGAATTTGAGTGGCATTATGAACAAAAAGAAACCAGCTACATTATTGAAGGCAAGGCAATCATCACGCCTGATAACGGCGAACCTGTCACCATTGAAGCCGGCGACATGATTTTTTTTCCTAAAGGTTTAAAATGTGTCTGGAAAATAATCGAACCCATTGAAAAAAATTATCTAGTTGAATGAGGTTTAACGAATCATGCACGGAATGGCTTTATGGGAACAAATTGCAATAACGGCTGTAGGTCTGCTGGTTATTTTTATGTTTTTCCCCGGCATTAAAGCAACCCTGACGCGCAGTAAAAACGCCACAGAGAAACACTGGGGGACGCTGGCATTACTTACCATCGTATTAATTGCATTTGTGTTATTGCTCATTAGTAGTGTGCAATAGCCGTGCATAGCAGGCGGCCATAAGTCCAACATCTCGTGATGACATTGCCCCACTGTCAATCAGCTGCGTGCTGGTTAACCGCCTGCCAGTGATGCCAGTCTGCACGATTTTCTGCCACAAATAATAAAGCGGCAATGACCCGTCGATCATAGTGTTTGTCCGCTTGCTCAAATAACATCTCCAACACATCCGTTAATGGTTTCCCGCTACGGTAAGCACGCGAACTGGAGATTGCAACAAACGCATTGGCAACTGCAAGAATTCGTGATTCCAGACATATTGCATCACCCGTCGCACCTTCGGGATATCCACTGCCATCAATATATTCATTTTTTTGCTTAACAATATCAATGACCGGACCTTCGAACTCAAGACCTTCAAGTATTTCCACACTGTACTGATTGTGCTTACGCAGGAGCAATGTTTCCGCCTCCGTTAATGGCTCAGCCGAAGTCAGTATTTCTGTTGAAACATATAACTTACCCACATTGGCCAATAGCGCCGCCATCGCCAGTGATTGTGTTCGATCAGCCGGTAAATCCATTGCCTGGGCAATAGCCATAGCTACTTCCTGGGTACGTTCAGAGTGCCGCGCACAATGCGGATCATGGATATCAGTAAGGCGTACCAACGTCTGCAATATGGCTTCCATCATCCGATGATGTCTGCCCTGTGCATTTTTTAGTTCAGTGATGTCGTGCAGCACATACAAATGTGACTGCTTATATGTTTCATGTTTTAGTGCTACAACCGTTACATGAAAGTCATAACGCCGAGCATTTATTTCCAGTCGCATTTCCCGATTACGAACTTCATCCTGCTTTATATCAAGCAATTGCCGCGTTGTGTCAACATCATAAAGATAATTTAAAGCTTTACCTTTAACGTCTTCAAAATTAAGCTTTAGAAAGGTCGCCAGTGAATGATTAACCATCACCAGTTTTTGTCTGTTATCAAGCAGAAAAATATAGTCTTTACTGCTTTCACTTACCGCGTTTAACAAAGCAGTTTTTGTGGTCAACTGATCGGTTGTTTTTTGCAACCTCACGCTGGTAGCATGTCGCCAGATAGCAATAAAACTGACGGCAACAACAAACACGGCCAGCAACAGAATAGTTAATATAAACCGCTGATGTGACATGGCTTCCCGCAATGCCTCGTCTGCATTAATTTTCTGTATCAGTACCCAGTCGGTATTATTTATTTTCCTTGAGGTAACCAGCACACGGTTATTTTTATAATCTTTCTCAACTGCAAAACCGCCAATATTTGCCGCGCCAAATGCGGCAGCAACATTCAACTCACCAACGGGACACTGATGAAAAATTTTGTAACGCCCGGATAGCGGACTGACATAAAGAATATTTGTCCGATTTTTTACCACAAGGATTGACTCATCACTGTTTGTCGTTAACCAGTGCCGAGTGAGAATTTTATACAATGACATCGACGGATTGATTACCGCAACGACAACACCCCGATAATCACCCGCTTTTATTGACTGCACTGAACGAACCGGAACAGCAATAATAAACCGTGGCTGGTTTGTTTGATCACTATAAATGGCAGAAATCAGTGTTTTTTTATCTTTTACCGCCCTTTTCGCAAGGGCATTTACTTCACGACTGCTAACCGGGAAATAACGTGTTGATAACAAAAGACCGGCTTTATTCATTATTGCCAGGCCATCATTGACCGTTTGGGCACGGTTATTTGAAATTGGCTTTACTGGGGTAAAAACACCTGCCATACGCGCTACTGCATTCAATAGATTACGCAGATGGTGCAACTGTCCAAGGCGTGACTCGCTGACATTTGATGACTGAAACTGATCTATTTCTGTCACATATATCTGTACCAGCGGATTAGCCGCCAAAGACTGCATTTGCGCTGTTTGTTTTTGCAACCAACTTTCAACACTGTGCTTTTGTGATTCTGCAATCACACCTAGCCGTGGCTCCCAATTTTGTAAATCCCGCTGTTTCTCGGCTGACACGTACTGAAAAACCAGCCAGACACCTATGCCGACAAAGAGAAATAAAAAGATACTGGCAATAATAGTTGTACGATTAGTTTTCAATACAATCTCCACCCTGATTTCTGCTGACAAAAATTATTCTGGCACATGCATCCACCAGTGTTTTTCATTAAGTGAATAGACCGGTACATAATGATAAATATCATGATGTGATAATATTTCAGGTATCTCATTATCAAGAATATAAATATCCCCCGCCCTTTGTATCGACATGACAGCATGTGGAGTGTGCAGATTAGTATCCTGCACAACAACAATCCGCATTTTGTTCACATCATAACCCAGCCATTTCATTGAGAGCATTTTTATAATGGCATAATCTTCACAGTCACCGCCATTCAGTAAAAATTCTTTTGGTGTTGCCCAGTAGTCCGCTACGCCATAATTCTCACTATCCAGTACATAAGCTTTCTGGTTTGCAAAATGGTTTACCTTCTCAATTTGCTGCTGTCGAGACAACCCCCGAATACTATCCAGGAAGGCCAGCCATTCTTTCAGGTCACACCGATTAAGTGCTGTGGACTGACAGTCGCGAGCCTGCGCCATGTTTTTAACATGGCGCTCCAGCACACTTAACCATTGAGGAAACATAGATAAATCTGATCGTTCAAATTCTCGATACCCAAACAGATGTACATTATCATGCGCTAACGCCCAGGCATTAAAACTACCCAGTAGTAATGTTATACTCAGAACCAATTGTTTAATAAAAATCTGCATAGAAGCAGGTATAATACGCAACTTATTTTTTTCATGCACCCCAAAATAGACAAAATGAACAACAACTTTAACAATAAATCACTTTTATTTAGCTTTGCACTCACACTAGCACTGGCCATCAGCTCTCCCATCGCCAACGCACAGCAGCAGGGCACTGGTCACGCTGCCAGCCACTCAGCCACGGCAAGTTCAACAATGACCAAAGCGCAAATTCAACAGTTATTTGCAACTGCGATGAAAGAACGCGCTAGTGGTCAGGTTTTTTCCGCAATACAGACTTTTGAGTACTTGCTTAGCCAGCGACCTTCACTTAATCGTGCGCGCCTGGAGCTGGCCGTCAGCTACAACCATGCCAGCCGCTATAAAGCGGCCATACAGCAGCTCAATACCGTTCTAAATGACCCCAGGACACCAGACAAAGTACGCCTGGTCGTGCTCGCCTACCTTGGCCAAATTAAAAGCAACCGCCTTGAACCGGCGGCAAAAAATCAGTTTTCCTATTACGCAAAAATGGGTGTCCTTTATAATACCAATATTAACTTTGCACCTTTGCAAGGCAGCCAGACCTATAACATTCCCGCAGGGCAGAATATTTCCTCGCCCGGGCTAGAGACATTTTTCAGCTTTTCGCACCGCTACTCACGCAAAAAACCCGTCGATGTGGCGGATTCTGCCGCTCGGTTCCAATGGCAAAATCAGCTATCCTGGACGGGCAATAATTACACTCGGAACAATAACTACAGTCTGAACATTGTCAGCCTGAGCACCGGACCCGCACTCATCGTCGCTGGACACTGGCGCGGCAGCATCAATCTTCAGCTTGACCAGACTTATTTTGGCACGTCGACACTGGGCACATTTACCTCCCTCAATCCACAGGTCACTTTCGACCTGGGCAAACATCAAAGCCTACTGCTTGAAGCATCTTATACTGACAACAACTTTACCCGCACAACAGACAATGGGCGCGATGGTGACACCGTATTAGCCGGCATCGCCTATACAACATTATTGAACGGGGTTAATAACGGGCTGGAGACAGGCTTTCGACTAATCAGGCAAGCGGCAAACGATAATCAATTTGGTTTCAATAGCTATCAACTCTACTTTGGTGGCTTTATAGCAACAGCCCCTTCAGCAAATATTTACCTGAATGTACATTTACAACACTATAATTTCGATGCCGCAGATACGCTTTCCGGCATTACCCGAGATGAGCTGGAAGGCCGTTACACAATGGGTTATAACTACGATTTTTCTGCCGGCAACTTAAAAGGCTGGACGATGAATACCCATGTATCCTTTACAAAAAACAATTCAAATGTTGGCGCATTCAGTTATAACCGAACAATTGTTGGCATTAATCTTGCCCGATATTTCCAATAGAAATTGCAGGAAAACGGGGCTTTATTTGAAATAGTGTAAAAGAAATCGTCGCTATTTTAAAAGATAAATGCTCGGAAATTGCTTCATTGGGCGTTTATTGCTCAAGCTGCATATGAAGTGTAAATATATTCGACATTTGTCAATTAATTTAACAGTAGGAAAAAGCTTGTACTAGCTGCGCTTTAATTCGTCTCTTTGCTTTGTCAAACGGCGGCAGGATATACTTAAACAGGTTCGGCGACATAGCGTAACAAATTGAAAAAATTAATAATAAATAAATAGGTAGGAATAACCACAGTAAAGGAATAGCGCTTAACCAGCACCCAGATACTCTTGAAAGCCATCACTACGTAGCTTAAAACCGGATTTATTATTCGCTATTCTTTACAGTTGTATTAGTAAACGACAAACAACCTGCTGATAGCATAAAGTGCTGGCAAGATAAACCCATATAAGTACATGAAAAATAATGGCTTATGATATTCTGGCACATATAATGCTTTATCAAGTATAATTGTCACTGAATTTTAAATTGTAAAAAACTAAAATGTATATAAAAATTAATACCAAACTATTTATCTCTGGTTGTTCGCTTTTTCTCTACAGCCTGCTTGCACTCTCCACCTATGCTGCCGCAGCGGCTGATACCGCATGTCCTGCCAGTAACAAACCCAGCAGTCAAAACCATATTGACTGCGTTTACGACTGGGGACCGTGGGCATTTAATATTCAACCCGCAGCCAGTGGCGTACGGGCAGCCGTTACACCATTATTACCCCATCATGCCAGGGTTACGCTTAGAACCAACAGTATTGCTGCACTGGCACCTGTCGATCATACGCCTACGCCATTTACTCCCACCATTATTGCGCCGCCTGCAGCAACACCCCCTCTACCGGTAACTCCACCGCCAGCACCACATGTTGGCCCCTCTTCAGGCACCGGCTATATTTCGGGAACAGGTGGCCTTTAAAACTGGTTTTTCAATAAAATTATTACCCAAATAAATCCAAAAAAAATTAAGAGCTTAATCATGAAACCATTTATCCTGCTGACTATCCTTGCTGCATTCTCAACCACCACACAGGCATCCACGGCAAATGTATATGCAACGCAATTACTTGATTATTCAAATAAAGCCAGCTGCAATAGCGTTGCTGTTGCAACGACACCAGGGGCACTCGGCTGTGACTTTGTAGATTACAATCTTGATTACGCAAATCGCACCATCTCAACATCACCGGCTAACGGCAGCCGGCTTTCCACTATAGTCACTACTGGCACGAATACCTTTACTAAAAGCCTGCAAGGTGAAGCCTGGCTAAAGCTGGGTTTTGGCTCGAATAAGGTCGTTACTGGTGCGGGCGCGGATCTGGTTATCTTTAGTATTGGCAATGGTTACAGTTTTGGCCTTCAGGCATACAGCACAAACAATACCCTGCTAAGCAGTTTCCTTTATCCGGTAACCACACAGGCGGTTGATGGTAATGGAAACCCACTATTTTTAACCCTTCCTGACGGTAGTCAACTCAATGTATCGGCAACCAGCATAAACCTTCTTAACCAGCACAAGGTAGCCATCGCTGACAATGTTGGCATCCGTTACATCAAATTATTCATGGGTACAAATTCAAAATATAACACCAATAACAATAACCCGTTGTTTTCACTTGCCGGGGCTTTTCATACCAAAAACCTTGCTCCCGTCCCACTCCCCTTGCCAATGATATTATTCAGCTCCGGGCTGGCACTGCTAGGCTGGTTTGGGTGTAAAAAAACCGTTTAAACCCACATTTTTCTCCGGGCAGGAAGCAGCCATTGCGCTGCTTTTTGCTTTTATGAACTCCTGATATAATCCACCTCCACTACTACATAAGCCCCCACTACTCCTATGCCTGCACAAAAAAAAGCTGTCGCCCTGATATCCGGTGGTCTTGATTCATTACTTGCCGCTAAACTCATGCTTGAACAGGGCATTCATGTTGAAGGCATTAATTTTTACACCGGTTTTTGTGTTGAAGGCCATACCCACGCGATTCGAAAAAAAGACAAGGCCAAACCCAAACGTAATAATGCCTTATGGAGCGCTGAACAGCTTGGTATTAAGCTTCATATTATTGATATTATTGAAGAGTATAAAGATGTGCTGATTAACCCCAAACATGGTTATGGTGCCAATATGAACCCGTGCCTGGACTGTAAAATCTTTATGGTAGGCAAGGCCAGACAATGGATGGACGAAAATGGTTTTGACTTTATTATTACCGGTGAAGTCATCGGACAACGACCGATGTCGCAACGCAAAGATTTATTGCCGGTTGTGGTCAGGGAATCCGGTGCTGATGATCGCCTGCTGCGCCCATTGTGTGCAAAAAATCTGGCCGTCACCCTGCCCGAACGTGAAGGCTGGGTAAAGCGTGATAATCTGCTCGACTTCAGTGGACGTAATCGCAAACCACAAATGGCACTGGCCAAAAAATTTGGGTTTGAAGATTATGCCACCCCGGCCGGGGGCTGCTGCTTTCTGACAGATGAGAACTATTCACGCAAGCTGGTTGATCTGTGGCAGGCACGAAATAAAAAAGACTATGAATTCGATGATATTATGCTTTTAAAAGTCGGTCGCCATATTCGCCCTGCACCGCACTATAAACTTATTATCAGTCGCGAGGAGGGGGAAAATAAATTTCTCAATGGTTACCGAAAACAGTTTTCTACTATTGAAATCAAAAGCCACAACGGGCCACTGACACTGGTTGATGGTCAACTTATTGAAGCCGATTTTCAACAGGCCGCCGGCATTGCTGCCCGTTTCAGCCAGGGGCGTGATGCAGCGCAGGTTACCGTTAAATTTACTTTAATTAATGGGGAAGAAAAAACACTGACGATACCCCCCATACCTGCCGCAGAAATAAAACCAGAATGGTATATATAAGCATGCATCACTACACACTGGATGCACGTAACAGCTTATGCCCGATGCCGGTCATTAAAGCCCAGAACAAAGTCAATACATTAGATGTGGGTGATATTCTTGAAGTGGTCTGCACTGACCCTGGCGCACTGAACGACATCCCCGCCTGGTGTCGGATTAACGGCCACGAAGTGTTGGAAACGTCTGCGACAGGTGACGAAGTGAAGGTAATAATTAAGGTATGCGGATCAACACCCCGTTAACAATGCGTAATCTGAAGCGGGGTTTCTTTCTATGGCGCGCTGTCAATACATCGCTACACACTCGCACAGAACGCAGGCAATAACACATTTACAGCTGCTGAATATATTTAAACTGACCAAGGTCAGGCTGGTGCAAACCTATATAGCGCGGCAAATTTTCTAATGCCTGCATCGCCTGCTGTTGGCTGGTATAACTGCCATACAACAAAGTGTAGGTTATCCGCTGATTATGTGTCGAAGTATAGTAGGACAAAGTATCCTTAAGATAATAATTGTATTGTTGCGCTATTTCATATAATTTATTTTTATCTGTTACCGCTGCCAGTCTAATAACAAAATTATCGGCGGGCTGACCGGCCAGCCACTGCTTACCATGAATCATATTATCACTGCCAATATCCGCCATCATCAACCTGGTATTTACTCGACCACCCAGTGACTGTACCTGATCTTCCATGCCGGCAATTTTATGGTTTAAGTGATTTAAGTTCTGCTTTACCTGCTGATTCAATTTATTCAGATTAACTTTTAAATTATCATCTAGCATCGCCACTCGCGAATTCAGTTGAGAAACACCGGCTGATGTTGCTGAATTCTGTGCGCGTAAAGTGGTAATTTTCTGACTCAGATTACTCGCTCGCTGCGTGTTTTGTGCCGCCTCTTTTTGCAGTGCGGTATGCTGATAAAAATACAACCCTGCAATGGCAAATAATGCCACTAAAAAGGCTGCCGACATAACTCTAAAATGCTTTCGTTGTAGATGAGTCAATGCCAGCAATGACTCTGCCAGACCAGATAAATTACTTTTTAAGCCTTTAATTAAGCCTGTATGTACATCGGATTTATCCTGCAAAGTCTGTACATGCACAATAAGGTCGACAACTTTTTCAGTTAAATACGCCGATTTATCTTCCAGATGTTGAATAGATGCTGATATTTTTGTTGTTTTCGCCGATAACTCACTCGAGGTAATTTCCAGCACGGTTGCACGACGCATAACCGCTTCATCAACTTTTTGTAGTTTTAATACGCGGGCCTTATTCGATACTACTTCCTGATCAGCAGTATCTGCATGACACTGTGTTACTTTGGCAAGCACCTCTATTTCTTCAATCAGCTTTTTTTCAACCGATAGTATATTCTCGGTATTATTTCTAACACCCTCTTTCAGCTGCTCGTTCGTGGTACGAGAAGTTTCAACCAGCGAATTAACTCGAGCGACCACATGCTGATTTCTCTCTGCCAGCGCATTACTTTTTTCAACTGAGGTTTGTGCAAGATTTTTCAAACCATTTGCTGACTGTTCTGCAACATCAGAGACACCCTGAGTGATTTTTAAAAGCGCTGTATCCATCTTCGTTGAAATATTAATTAATGCTTTATAAGCATTATCAATTTCACCCAGACGTTTATACGTTTCTGAAACTTTTGCCGTTAAATCAATATCCGTATCACCCAAACGATCAAGACCTTCTTCAACACTGGCGTTGATACTACCAAGCTCCGCATTGAGTTGGCCGAGCCCTTGTTCAAGAGCAGAAATCTTTGTATTTATATCATGTACTCGGGGTTTATTTTTAGTCTCCGGCTCAAAATGAATCAACCTGTTTTCTGTGACTGCCTCTGTATCATTAAGCTCTTGTTCTGCTGTCATAATCTTCTCCTAAAATTATCTACAATAAAACCTGGCGATGAACGCCGTACAACGATTGCTTGAATTTTAGCATATTAGAATTTAATAAAATACAGTTGTTCGGAGCAGTGAATTAAAGCCAGTCTAACCTCACTACCCGATTAGTTTCCCAGCTAAGCAGCGCATATTATTGTTAAATATGGATAAACCCACCATATTCATGGCTCACAGCTCAGATCGATTAATACCAGCAACAGTTAGCTGGACAACAGTATTATGGTCTCTGACCCATCCATGAAAGCGTATCCCACAAACTGAATGATTCAAAATTAACCCGGGGTTTCTTAATTTATTCACCAATCGCCATCGCCGTGGCCTAAAATGCTCAATAGCTGTCTAACCAGCGATTGATAAAGCCGGCAACTTCTTCAATATGGTTAATGTTTAATAATGGCAATGCGCCTGTTTCAGTATTTCCATCCGTAGCAACGGCGATTATATTTTCATCCTCAGGAAAAATTAATTTTTTCCCCGTTGCAGGGCGATGTAATTCTATTTTTGGAAAGGCAACATCTCGAAATCCTTCAACCAAAACCAGATCAATATTTTCAAGGTCCAGTTTTGAAATTAAATATCCCAGTATCACTTCCTTCCGTTGTGCATAGTCAATCATTAATGCATAGCGTTGGTCTGAAGCGATAAGTACCTGATCGGCCCCTGCCTTGCGCAACTCATAACTGTCTTTACCTGGCTTATCAATATCAAAATCATGGTGTGCATGTTTAATCATCGCCACACGTAACCCCTGTAGTTTTAACAAAGGGATCAGTTTTACCAGCAGGCTGGTTTTACCCGTACCGCTGTAAGCAGCAAAACCCAGTATCGGTTTCTTTACTCCTGAACTATCACCCGGATTAAAAACCGAGCTATTAATGTTATTTTTAACGACTGTATTCATACGCTCTATTTATCCATAAAATCACTTATCGAACCAATGTCATAAAAAGGTTTTCTATATTTTTCCATGCAACAAGACCCTGCCAAGATAGCCGGAAAATAATATATAACCTTCAACTAAATTTTTATAATCTTCCTTTATGCCTTTGCTTAAAATCACCCAGGAAATATAAATAGCCGGTAATAACAACAATAAAAATAATCCGCCTGATGCTCCCGGCACCGCATAAGAGGCCAGTGCCAACAAATATAATGGCCAACTAAACAGTAAACCACGCAATATATGTTTCATTGACAATATCACTACAGCAAAAAAACGCTGTAGTTTCTGTTTACGTGAGTTATAGACCGCTAAAAATATTCCGCGCTCAAAGTCACTTTTAATTTCATTCAGTCTTTTTGACTGGCTTATTGATGGCATCACAGGTGAACAAATAGCAACAAAAAATGGCATCAGTGTAAATCGGGCAAGACACCGACCTGGGGCATATTCGCTAGACCCGTCTCTCTGGCATGTTGCTGAAAACCCTGGTTACGCCAGAAAAAAGCACCCGGCATGGTTGTAGGGATAACGAGCGCATAAAACAATGATCGACCAGTAATCGCGGTTAACAAAATAATTATTGCAGCAATAAACCAGGCGAATAAACTAACCGGACTCCCATCGGTCACTTGCGCAAGCACGACCACAATTATCGCAGAGACAAACAGGCCAAAATTACGTGCATAATAGGTTTTGCCAAATTGTGTTACCTGTCGGTAATGCGATGCTGCGCCTTCACCACCCTGTCGAATTAAAGCCCTATAATGAAAATATAAACCCAGCATTTCAAAACTAAGTCCGGTGACAATAATCAATGCCATAACCGGCACTATCTGCATCCAGCGTTCACCCACAACAAGCTGTACCGTGGCATAGACTAATAATACAAACAGTGGGCCCAGTGACAGCATGCTGCCATAAAAACTACTGAAGACCTGCCAGTGATTCCAGAATGGCCGCGCTGGAATACGGTATATTTTATGCATAAAGAAAATCGCAGCAATGCCCGATACGACTGCACCCCAACCTGTCAGCGAAATAAATACAGCTATTATCGAGGCTGGCAACCACTGAAAAAACACGGGCAACCCGGTCAATAATGTGTAGGCTCCCAGGAAATTATAAAACACTGCAATGCCAGCAACTTCACGACTAACAGGGGAGTAACGTAAATTATTAAACGCACGATAAAAACGGTGTGGTTTACCCAGATGCATAGTGGACAATACCAGTGCCAGCGTTTGCACACCGATTAAACTAAACAGCAGCATGGGCCAGGCAAGTGGGTTAGCCTGAGGGGTCAGGGTTTCAAAACCCAGCAATGGGCCAAGAAATAAAACCATAAACATGCCAATGACTGCCTGAGAAATCAAGGTAAAAACAACCAGTGGGTTTTCGCGCGTGCTGAGTTTTTTAATACTCCATTCAACTTCAGTCTGTTCTTTACTGACACCAGAACTAAAGACACCGTGGTTATTTTTTTTATAACGAATTGGCATACTGTCCGTCCGTTTCATTTCATCAGGCAGGGCGTTACGTTGCTGAAAACGAATATTTGGATGGGTAATATCGGTTCTCGGAAAACCGGGGATACTCACTTCAAGATCCTCTCTATTTTCTGGCGTGGTTTCCATAATACCAAAGTTTAATGCACCTGCTAGACAGGCCGATACACAGGCAGGTTTTAGCCCCACTTCCAGTCGATCTACACACATATTACATTTTGACACCTCACCTTTACTGTGATCCAGTTGAGGCGCATTATATGGACAGACCCAGGTACAGTAACCACAACCAAAACAGATATCTGGATCCTGCAATACTGCGCCATATTCAGCAAATTTTGTATAGGCACGCGTTGGACAGCCTTTCAGACAAACTGGATTGTCACAATGATTACACGCCATCGAAATATTTAACCGCAGGTAAGCCGGGTAGTCACCACCTTCAACATAACCCACCGCTCGAAACGCCTGATGGGGTGGTAAATCATTTTTTTCTGAACAGGCCGATTCGCAGGCATGGCAGGCAATGCAATTATCCGCAGTAAAATAAAACCCATGTTGCTTATAACGGTTGGGGTTTTCGCTAATACTCGCATCACCATTTATATTCAGGCTTTTACCGCGTAGCGCAGAATCTTTCGTTACGGTCTCAATAAATTGACCGTAACGGTTCTTTTCCGGGTGTTGAGCATCCTCTAAAAGCGCGTAAGTTTGTTCTTTGGGTCTTTTATATTTAAACATTCTTATCTTCTATAGCGATACAGTATTCATTAAAAGGCTCTCGCTGCAACATTTTCTCTAGCGGCAGCCAGCTGATCAGCAATCGGCTCAATCTGTACTGCGCTTTGTTTATACGCCGGCTGGCGTGAGTGCGGGTCAAGCAAACCCAGCGCGATACGATTAACACATGCATGAAAATGGAACGGTATAAATACTGCATCTGGCGCAATGCGCTCGGTGCATTGCACCATTACAATGGCATAGCCACGACGTGAAAGTACTTTTGCATAAGCACCATGTTTTATGCCAAGTTGTTTTGCCGCTCGCGGGTTCATTTCCATATAGGGCGTTGGGCTGAATTTGTTGGCATTACCCACTTTCCCAGTACGGGTACGGGTATGGAAATGTTCAACGACACGACCAGAATTTAGCCAGAACGGGTAATGGGTATCAGGGCGCTCATTATCATCCACAAAGGGCAAAGCTAGAAGTTTTGCTTTACCACCAGGAAACTGAAAGATGCCATCGGTATATAAACGTGGCGACCCCTGCGGCGCACTGTCTTCATTGCACGGCCACTGTAAACCACGGTTTTCTTCAATTTTGTCGTAACTCATGCCGGAATAATCCAGCATACGGCCTTTGGATAACTGTTTTAATTCGTCAAAAACGCCTTCTGCAGTTTCGGGGAAGGCAATTTTATTGCCCCGTTCAAAACGGGTTGCCATCTGATTAAAAATTTCCAGATCAGTTTTTGAGTCGCCGTGCGGTTTAATCACATTTCGAATCAGATTAACCCGACGTTCGGTATTCGTCATACAACCTTCTTTTTCCGCCCACACTGCCGACGGAAAAAACACATGCGAATACGCATTGGTTTCAACATCGCGATACGCATCCTGAACCACCAGAAAATCCAGTTTGGCAAGTAACTTACGCATTAACCCCGTATCTGCCATTGAAGTCATCGGATTCGTTGCAACCAGCCATAAACCTTTTATTTCACCGCGCTCAATCGCCGGTAAAATATCGGTCATAAACATGCCGCGTTTTTCCGGAAGAAAATCAACGTCAATGCCCCAAAATTCGGCAATCTCACTGCGATCTTTTGCATTTTCAAGATAACGATAACCCGGCAGACCAGAGCACGATGACCATTCGCGTGTCCCCATCGCATTGCACTGACCAGTAATAGATAAAGAGGAACCTCCGGGCTTACCGATATTGCCGGTAATTAAATTCAAGTTGTTAATTGCACAAACCCCGTCCGAACCATGTGTGCTCTGGTTAATCCCCATAGTCCAGATAGTCATTGCAGCACCGGCTTTGGCATACATACGCGCAACCTGACGAATTACGTCGGCATCAATCCCACAAATCTTTGCCGCACTTTCCGGAGCATATTTTTTTACCAGCGTAGAAAAATCCGCATATCCTTCGGTGAAACTGTGAATATAATTTTCGTCTGCCAGCGCTTCTTCTAAAATAACACAGGCCAGTGAATTTAATAAAACCAGATCCGTTCCTGGCGTAATCGCCAGGTGAATATCTGCTTTCTGTGCAAACATGGTGACACGCGGGTCAACTACAATTACTGGAAATTTTCTTTTTTCCAGTGCCTCGATTAAGCGCCAGTAAATAATGGGATGCTGCTCTGGCAGGTTAGAACCAACAGCAAGCAAACATTCTGTATGCTCAAAATCATCATAACAACCCGGTGGCCCATCTGAACCAAATGAGCGCTTATAACCAGACACAGCAGAAGCCATGCACAAAGTAGTGTTACCATCATAATTGTTTGTACCGATGACACCGCGTGCAAGTTTGCCCAGAGTATAAAACTCTTCCGTCATAATCTGACCGGTAGAAATAATTGCAAACGAATCCCGGCCATGTTTGGCCTGAATGGTTTTAATTTTATCGGCCGTATAATCCAGCGCAACCTTCCAGCCAGCTTCTTTAAATTCATCCTGGTAGCTATCACGCATTAGTGGTTTATCGCCACGACCCGCTGTTTTCGCAAACAGTTCGTGCTCAAAAATACCTTTAACGCATAATTTTCCGCGGTTAACATCTGCATCTGCCAGACCACGCGAAGCAACCGCATCACCGTCTTCATTCAAGCCAACTTCAATAGAGCAACCTGTTGAGCAATAACCACAGGTGGCGTACTTCCACTCGACCACACCTTTATCGACTATTTTAATCGGGTGCTTTTGTTTACGTCCAAATAACATAATTTAATTTCACCACAGAAATTTAGTCGATAAAGACACGACTGCCCCACTAACAGTAAGACATCCATGCAGCTAACCGTCTTAAACGAAGCACAACTTCTTTATTCGTACCATTAATAACCGTATTTTAATCACTAAAGTTTAGTCGCCAGAGTGGACTGATAAATGGCTTTGTGCACATCACCCATACTTACCATGCCCAGCAGTTTGTCACCAATCGCCACCGGTATACGGCGAAATTTTCGGCCCACCATTATTGATGCTGCCTGCAATATATGCAGATCAGGCCGGATCGTAATCACCGCCGGTGTCATCACTTCTTTAACTCGAACATTCACGACATCGCTATACTGATGCACCCGTTCTTCATAATCGACTATCGACATGTTATCCATTAGCTCATCGAGTTTTGGAAACATTCTTCCCAGCACATCACTTTCTGATACGGTACCAACCAGCTTACCGTCATCTACCACCGGGATCCCACTGTATCGATAGATACACATCAATGAAACCACTTCACCCAGTTTTCTGTCTGAGGTTACGGTACGAACATTCGAGGTCATAATATCTTCTACTTTCATTTTTTTAGCCTTGTTGTATTTTGAACACGGGTTTTAAGCAGCAACGGCTGCTTTAAAGTTAATATACACTATACCGTTCTCAACTTTTACCGGAAACACATTCGTACAACCTTCATCTGGCCCTAATGCTTTACCGGTGACCAGATCAATTTTCCAGTTATGCATCGGGCAGGTCACCGACGTACCATGCACGATGCCTTCTGATAGTGGCCCCTGTTTATGTGGGCATTCATTTTTTATCGCAAATACTTCATTGTTTGCCGTGCGGAATACCGCAATCTTCATGGTATCAGTGGTGATAACACGCGAACCTAGTTGCGGAATATTTTCCAATGCCACAATTTCTGTCCAGTCATTCATGTTTATAGTCTCCTGCTAAGCCTGTTATTCAAAACCGGATCGATTTTAACCGGCGATTTTTAATGGTGTAAATTCATATGCGGCCTCACCTTCAGCACGGGCTTTCCACGGATCAATCTGGGCGTATTTCTGACTGAATTTAAACCGTTGGTATAACGCTTTCCGCTCTTTTTCATTATCCAGAATGACGTTTTTAATGCTGCTCAGCCCAATACGCTCAACCCACGGCGCAGTGCGTTCAAGGTAGTGTGCTTCTTCACGATATTTCTGCGTAAAAGCGCCCACGTATTCCAGCACTTCGGCCTCGGTCTCCACTTTGCATAACAAATCTGTGACCCGGACTTTAATGCCTCCATTTCCACCCACATGTAACTCATACCCCGAATCAACGCACACCACACCAAAATCTTTAATGGTCGCTTCTGCACAGTTACGCGGACAACCCGACACCGCCAGTTTGAATTTGTGCTGCATCCATGAACCCCAGGTCAGCTCTTCTAGCAGGATACCTAAACGAGAAGAGTCCTGAGTGCCAAAACGACACCATTGTGAACCCACACAGGTTTTCACTGTGCGCAAGGCTTTACCGTATGCATGGCCGGAAACAAAACCGGCGCTAGCAAGATCGCCCCAGATACCCGGTAAATCCTGTTTCTGAATACCTAACATGTCGATACGTTGACCGCCAGTAAATTTAACCGTTGGCACGTTCCATTTTTCAGCAATTTTACCCAGATCCATCAACTGTTGCGCCGAAGTCTCACCACCAAAAATACGTGGTATTACAGAGTAAGTACCATCTTTCTGGATATTGCCGTGTGCACGTTCGTTGATGAAACGCGACTGCGCATCATCCTGATATTCTTCCGGCCAACGTACCAGCAAATAATAATTCAATGCCGGACGACAGGTCGCACAGCCGTCTGGCGTTTTCCATTCAAGGAAATTTCGAACTTCCGGAATAGTTTTTAATTCATGCTTTTTGATTGCATCCATGACTTCATCATGGCTGCAATCCGTACAGTTACACACGGGTTTTTTGCTTCGTGTGGCCTCATAACCTTCACCCACTGTCGAAGCAAGAATCGCCTCCACCAGACCCGTACAGGAACCGCAGGAAGAAGACGCTTTGGTGTGGGCACGTACTTCATCCAGAGTAAAAATACCGTTTTTACTGATTGCCTGAATGATGTCCCCCTTGGAAACACCGTTACAGCCACAAATCTCAGCATCATCCGGTAATGACATAACGCGACTGATATCACCGTGTCCGGCATCACCTAAATCATGCTGGCCAAATAAAATGGTTTTACGAAAATCGGCAATATTGGCACCATCGCGCATCAGACTGAAATACCAGGTGCCATCCATGGTGTCGCCATACATCACCGCGCCTTTTATTACATTATCTTTAATTACCAGTTTTTTATACACCCCGCTGGAAACATCCTGCAACTGCAAAACTTCGTCACCCTCTGTTTCATTAAAGTCACCCGCAGAAAATAAATCGATACCGGTAACTTTTAATTTTGTGGACGTTAACGAACCCATGTAACGGGTACTGCCAACCTGCGCCAGATGATTAGCGGCAACTTTTGCCTGCTCAAATAAGGGTGCGACCAGACCATAACATTGATTACGGTGCTGCACACATTCACCCACTGAATAGATTGTTGGATCATAAGTTTGCATGGTGTCATTAACCACTATGCCACGTTCGCAATAAACCCCTGCCTGCTGTGCCAACTCGAAATTGGGCTGGATACCTACTGCCATTACGACTAAATCTGCGGCTATCTCAGAACCATCAGCAAACTTCACGCCATGCACTCGTTCAGCACCAGTAATCTCCGTTGTTTGCGCCTCCATCATAAAGTGCAGCCCGCGCTCTTCCAGCGAGGCTTTCAATAAAGTGGATGCCGGTTTGTCTAACTGGCGCTCCATTAATGCATCCAGCAAATGTACCACGGTGACATCCATACCCTGTTTCATTAATCCATTTGCCGCTTCCAGCCCGAGCAGACCACCGCCGATAACCACTGCTTTTTTATACTTTTTAGCCGCCGCTACCATAGCGTCAACATCATAGATATCACGAAACCCCAGCACCCCCTCTTTGTCTGCGCCGGGGACTGGAATAATGAAAGGCCTGGAACCGGTTGCAATTAACAGTCGATCATAATGAAATGCTTTGCCACTTTCGGTAATAACAGCTTTTTTAACCCGTGAAACTTCTTTCGCGGCATCACCTGTTATCAGGGTAATATTATTTTCTGCGTACCATTCAGTCGAGTTAAGAATAATGTCATTAATTGTTTTTTCACCTGCCAGCACAGGCGATAACATAATGCGATTGTAGTTCGGGTATGCTTCAGCACCAATGACCGTAATATCGTACTGTTCGCTGCCTTTCTCCTCTGAGGAGTTATGCTTGAACAGTTCTTCAAGCGTTCGCACCCCTGCCATACCATTGCCAATTAGAACCAGTTTCTGTTTCATTGTTGCCTCGTTACACATGCCGAAAATAATTGCTTTTTAAAATTAATGAGTCCCTGATTATTTTCCACTAACAAGATTCATGCCAAATTCTTATGCCATCCAGATTAATAACTTAATATCCAGGCTCATTGCTGCCCCATTAATGATCAATGCGATGAACTGAGGTTTATGGACAGACAATATTTACATAAGTAAGATTAACGGTGCAGCAATAACTAAGGATAATGCTATAGTTGCACCAAAAACGTGCGGAAAAATCATCATTGCACCGGCTATGTGCAACGATAAAAAAGCAGTAATAAGGCCATTAAACTATATGCAACGAATAACCGTTATCAATATGAAAGGCGGCTGCGGTAAAACCACCATCGCCACCAATCTGGCCAGTGCCTTTGCCAGCTTAAGCGGCAACACGACACTGATAGACTACGATCCGCAAGGATCCAGTACCTACTGGCTCAATCAACGTCCAGCCAATGCTAGCGCCATTAATGGTATCGCCGCTTACCCCACCAGCAGAGCCGTTACACGCAGCTGGCAATTGCAGCTGCCCACAAAGACAGAGTATGTCGTAGTTGATACCCCGGCCGGTTTAAAAGGGCTTGATCTGGTTGACCAGATCAGTGGTACACATACCATTCTGATTCCAGTATTACCCTCCTCCATTGATACCCATACCACCGCAAATTTTATCCGCGACCTTTACCTGATTGCGAAAGTTCGCCCTAAAAAAATTCGCCTGTGCATTGTGTGTAATCGAGTCAAGTCGAACACCCTCGCACTCCGCACCCTGGAACAGTTTCTAAATACGATGGGGATTCCCGTTATCGCCAAACTTAGGGAAACCCAGAACTACAACCGAGCATCTGAACGTGGCCTCGGGATACACGAACTGGGTTCCAAAGCAAGCCCACAGGACACCGTAAGCTGGCTCCAAATTGTAAACTGGCTAATAACCAGCTAACCAGTTGCGCGGCCTCAACATGCACACAGAAAAGTCGAAAAGTTAACCGTTGTGGTTGATAACACCAGTGATCGGACACACCGCTAAAAGCGAAGGGGCGCTGTTCAATCCATGAAATCGTCGCTTACAAACAGTAAGCATTCAGCTTGTAGCCGAGAAGAAAATACTGTAATTTACGACATTCAGATTACAGGAACCACGATGACATTACTCTGCAAATTATTCTACAGTAGTCTTTTTTTACTGGCATTGGTTTCACTCACGGCCTGCCAGACGGCAACAAAGAAAATACCAGCTAAAAATGCGAAAGATGTTCTTTTTGCACACAAATTGTGGCAGGCAATGGAGAGAAAACACCTTGTTGGTTCAGCATCTATTCCACTTAAACCTTTTTTTGGTGGCGCTAAACCGCATGGTCGAATTCTTGAAATTTATAATCATAAGCTGACGATGGGAAATCATAAAGGTTTTCTGATACTTAAACGTAACTATAATGGAAAAGGCGTTTCTATTCATCGTGTCAGTAAAAACCGCAAAAAATACCTTACGGCCATTACCATTATGTATCAGCGTAAAGCCGGCTACGATAATGATAACCTGAATATGTTCTGGGCCAAGTATAAACCTGATGGTACATTATTCACTCGGACACTGGCTGGGCACAAAATGCAATTAGCTGGTCGACTAATTAAAGGAAAAACCCGCGCAGATAATAAAGGCTGTCTCTATTGTCACGCTTCAGCAGGCGGTGGCGATTACATTTTTTATCCAAATATTAAGTTACCCGGTTTTCATTATCCAAAGCAGTAATTTTAATCGCTCTTCGCACCACACAATTAAACCATTTTCACTATCAACCCAGCACTGCCCGACTGCTAAAAGCTGACAAAACTGCATCAATTTACCATACGGAATTATCATGGACAATCACCAATCCCGTAGCCCCGAAAAACCTGAACACTGGCTCGAGCTCTATGGTGACGAACTCTACCGTTACGCCCTGATCCAGTTACACGATGCGTCACAGGCCGAGGACATGGTACAGGAAACACTGCTGGCGGCGCTCCAGGCCAGGGACGGATATAGCGGCAACGCGACAATTAAAACCTGGCTGACCGGCATTCTCCGGCACAAAATTATTGACCATATTCGCAAACAAATACGCGAGTCCCCGCACCATAACTTTGAGCAACAGCTGGATGAAACATTGTCCACAGACACCGCTAATACCCTGTTCGATGCGCGCGGACACTGGCTTGTTATGACACAGGACTGGGCTAACCCGGAAAAACACCTGGAACAGGGCCGTTTCTGGGACGTTATGCAACGCTGCATGGCACGCCTCAATACGCTGCAATCTGCCGTTTTTAACCTCAAAGAAATATCTGGCTTAAATAATGAAGAAATTTGTAAGGAACTGACCATCACTCCGACTAACTGCTGGGTGTTGTTATACCGTGCTCGAATGGAGCTACGCCAATGCCTGCAAACAAGCTGGTTCGATGGAAACCAGGAAGGATGAGTTTAATGTTCTCGTGTAAAGAGGTTTCTATACTGATGTCGGCGGCTCTGGACCGTAAACTGAGCCGGGTTGAATGGTTTAAAACCCGGCTTCATCTGCTATTTTGTAAGGCGTGCCGGACTTTCGCCAGGCAGATGACCACACTAAAAATGGCAACCCAACACCTTGTCAGCCACAAAGAAGACAGTGCAGATACACCAACGCTGTCCACTACGGCTCGCAAGCGCATCGCAACGATGCTGCACCAATGTGAACATAATGACAAGCCAAAATCCTGACCTGGCCCACTGGCAATGCTGTAAACGGACATTTTGTCCAACTAACTACTTTTAACCGGAGATTTTAAAATGAATGAATTTAAAGCAAATAAACGCCAGCTATTACGCACTGCTGTTGCCAGTGTGCTTGCCCTGGGTGTTGTCGCCGCCAGCAGCGTTCCCGCGATGGCAGCAGGCAAACCGTCAATGGAAAAATGCTTCGGCATCGCCAAAGCCGGCAAAAATGACTGCGCGTCCAAAACCGCCAGCCATGCCTGTGCCGGTCAGTCCACCAAAAATGGTGACAAGGCGTCTTTCCTGATGGTACCAAAAGGTAGCTGCAGTAGAATTGTGGGTGGTAGCACCACCCCTGGCTCATAACCAGCACATGCACACAAAAGCCAACCGGCTTGAGACAGCTTCGATCCCGGCACAGGCCGGGATCGGGCTACGTCCGCCGCATTACACCGAGCTGCTGTCCAGTCTACCTGACATTGCCTGGCTGGAAGTACACAGTGAGAATTTTTTTGCTGATGGTGGTCGCCCACACGAAATCCTCGAACAGGTGCGCGCGCATTACCCGATCAGCCTGCATGGAGTAGGGCTCTCACTTGGCTCGGTCGACCCACTCAACATCTGGCACCTCAACAAACTCAAAGGTCTCATTGATCGTTACCAGCCTGGGCTGGTCTCCGAACATCTGTGCTGGAGCTCTGTTGACGCACGTTATCTCAACGACCTGTTGCCCCTGCCTTACACTGAAGAAAGCCTGAGTCATATCAGCATACGTATCCAGCAGGCACAGGATTATCTGGGTCGCCAGCTACTTATTGAGAATTTATCCAGTTACCTGCAATATTCTCATTCCACCATTCCAGAATGGGAATTTCTCGCCGCCGTTGCACAACGTAGTGGCTGCAGCATCCTGCTCGACATTAATAATATTTACGTCAACGCCTGTAATCACGGCTTTGATGCGACGCAGTATTTATCAGCAATTCCGTTAGCCGCGGTTGGCGAAATGCATCTGGCTGGCTTTAGTGATGAGGGCGACATGCTCATCGACACCCATAGCCAACCCGTCTCCATACCAGTATGGGCGTTGTATGAACAGGCCATACAACGTTTTGGCCGCCAGCCCACATTGATTGAATGGGATAGTGATATCCCGACACTATCGGTTTTGCTGGATGAAGCCAACCATGCCGAAAATCTGGCCGAACACATCATCCCCAGCATACTCGACCACACATCAACCGCTCATGCCTGATTTACATGAACTACAGCGCCTGTTTCGCGATGCCGTGCTAACCAATGAGGTTGCACCACTTGCCACCTGGATCAGACCGCCCAATCCTGCCCGCCGACTCGGTATTTACCATAATAACGTCTTTACCAATCTACGCGAAACTTTACGTACACTCTATCCAGTGATTGCGCGCCTCATCGGCACAGAGTTTTTTAATTATGCTGCCGAACATTACATCCAGAAGTACCCCTCACCAGCCGGTGACCTCAATCGTTTCGGAGCACAGCTAGCGGATTTTTTCACTGGCTTCGAACCCGCATCGAAGCTGCCCTACCTGCCCGACACCGCCCAGCTGGAGTGGTATGTCCATGCGGTTCACCATGCCGCCAACCACCCATCTCTGGCTTATGAGCAGCTTGCAAAAGTACCATCAGAACACTACGAAAACCTGCACTTTAGCCTGCACCCCGCCGCCAGACTATTTACCTCAACCTATCCAGTACACCGTATCTGGCAGGTTAATCAGGCCGGTTATGAAGGCAATCAGCAGGTTAATATAGATACTGGCAGTGTTTCCCTGTTGATAGAACGGCGTAACCAGCATATTGAGATACAGGCGCTGGATAGCGGCGAATGGGTACTGCTACAGGCACTTTATGCAGGCCAGTCATTAGCCAGTGCCGCTGAAACCGCCCGTATCACAGCAACAGACTTTGACCTGGCAACCAGCCTGTCACGGCTGATAACCCAGTCTACCCTCGTCGCATTCACCGTAGCTAAACACACCGTAAACACCATAGATACAGCTGCAAAACCCGATTAAAACACAGAAGGTATACGATATGAGCGCCATTACTAAAGCCATCAATCTCTCCAGCCTTGCCATTCGCGGGCTGGAGTTTCTATCGCCACTGGTCGAACTTGGAGCCAGGCTCTGGCTGGCCGATGTCTTCTGGAAGTCGGGCCTAACCAAAATTTCTTCCTGGGACAGTACTATGAGCTTGTTCAACTACGTCTACCAGGTACCCGTTATTTCACCCGAGCTTGCAGCCCAACTCTCAACAGGTGTAGAAATTGGTGGTGCAGTACTTCTTGCTACCGGATTTGCCGGGCGTTTCGCTACCGCAGGGCTGTTCATTCTCAATATTGTCGCCGTTATTTCCTACCCCGACCTCTCCGCCGTGGGACTTAAAGACCATTTTTACTGGGGACTACTGTTACTGCTTTTCCTTGTAAGAGGACCAGGTAAACTGTCGATCGACTACTTCATTAGAAAACGCCTGATGCCAGATAAGCGCAATGTGGATGGGTAAAATTCATGGGTCAAGACTGCTTTAGTCACTCCGCCCATACCCGGTTTTACTTTTGATAGGACTATTGGTGCACCATTTAAGTGCATTGCAAGCAATAAATACCTATATAGATGCATAAGGAAATTGACAGTCAATGAAATTTAAGTTTTATAATCAGATTTATCAGGGCCAGGTATTAATAAATGGTGCTGACACCATAACTGGGTATAACGCTGCAAGAGCGCTGAGAAACACAGGTCTGTCCGTGTATGGTCAAGCGGAGAACATTCACTCACCCTACTGTAAATCGAATATCTGGATGCGAATTTATCATTCGAGCTTCACGATTAAAGAATTAAAGTCTATTTCCAATGATATCAAGAAACATGAGCCATCAAGAGGTTTTAATCCGGTCCTTGTTCTTTCTCAAGATGACGCAGTCACCTGTGTTTTAGAAAATCGAAAAGAATTTTATAAGTATTATCGTCTTCAGTTGCCTGAGAGTGAGGTGGCTTTACGGCTGATGGATAAAACAAAGTTTCATAAGTGGGCACTTGAAAACAACATCCTCGTTCCAAGGTCAATAATATTTACTGACTTCAAGTCTGTAGAAGAGCAGATGCGATCACTTCAATTTCCAATAATTATTAAGCCACTCGTTAGAGGGGTGAAATGGGATGAGAAATTCCCGAATAAAAAGGCGCTTGAAATAAACACGTACAATGAACTTTTAAAAACCCCAGATAAATTAAAGTCACTAAATGAAAAGATGATCGCACAGGAATGGATACCTGGTGGAGACGAAAATATATATTTTGTCCTGGCCAATATTAATTCTCAGGGGAAAGGAGAGTATTTTTGTGGCAGAAAGCTGCTTCAGTGGCCACCATTCTTAGGCTCTACTGCTATCTGCGTTGGAATTGACGATGACAGGTTGAAAGCGTTAGGGAGCACGATACTGAAACGTTCAGGGCTTAAAGGTCTAGGCTCAATCGAGTTTAAGCTCCATGCCGTAACCAGTGAGTATTATGTTACCGAACCAACGGTCGGGAGAAATGATTTTCAGTCATATATAGCTGTAGCATCTGGGAAAAACTTAATTCTGAATTATGTCCTGGCTAACCAAGGGTATTTATACCTTGAGAGCAATCACAAATGCACATCAATGTGGGTGGATGGTTCAGGTACAATAAGATCACTTTTATCAGGCAAAGGACACTATCAGCGGCTGTTGATTGCAAAAATATACATAAGTCGTCTTGCCCACTTTCGATTACATTTTGCCTGTTTCTCCATGAGTGATTTGCGGCCATTTGTTTATAGTATGGGACAATTGTTTTTTGATAAAATGAGAAAACTATTTATCAAGACAAAAATATTGCCGAATTCAAAAGAGTAGATTGGATGAATACAGTTAGGGTAAATAAGGCTACAGAAGAAGACTTCAGGTTGCTGCGGGATGAGTGGAGAAGCCTGCTGTGTGATTGTGATAATAACTCACTATTTAACTCCTGGGAATGGCAATATCATTGGTGGAAAACATGGTCAAGCGAACTTGGCTTAAAGCTGCAACTATTGCTTGCAAGAAATGATGCAGGTAAGTTGTGCGGTATTGCGCCGCTTTATTGTTATACTGAAAAACATTTTGGCGGTTTGTTCACAGTAAACCGGCTACAATTCATTGGCTGTAGTGCAAATATTTCCGCCACCGTTAGAAGTGAATATTTAACATTTATCTTCAAGAGAGAATGTGGTGATATTGTAAATAAGCTTTTAGATGCAATAGATCGGGACAAAAACTGGTCTATGATGCATCTATCTGATATGTTAACAAGTTCTTATTTTTTTGCGTATCTGATGTCTGTTCAGGGAATAAGCGGTAAATACTATATACGTGCAACGCTTAAAGATGTTGGCGTGAAGATAGATACAACGCAAGATTTTAATCTATATAAGGACTCCATAGGAAAAAGCATACGTTTGGACAGCTTTAACCGCTTTGAACGTTTAACCAAACTGGGTAATCTTAATAACACGGCAAGTACTTTATCTAAAGGCCTTCGGCTTATTAATGAGTTTCATATAAAGCGCTGGCACAAAAGGTGCTTTAATGATAAAGCTTTGGAGTTTCATGAGGGCCTGAAAGAATATGATGGCTTGAGAGAAGGAATTAATTTCTCTCAAATTAATTTGGACAGTGTGCCGATTTCGGTAATATACAATATTGACTACAATGGTGTGAGGTATAATTTGCAGATGGGCTTTGGCGAATTGCCCGATAAAAAATTGTCGCTTGGTTATCTACAACTTGGAAAATCTATCCAGGAAGCCTTTGCAAGCTGCAAAGTTAAAGTATTTGACCTGTTGGCCGGTTCTGGAAAAAATTCTTTTTACAAAGAACGATATAAGGGCGAACAGTATCGACTGTATTCATTACAAATCATTCGTTCTAAACGATTAATCATTTTATACAAAAGCTACGATATGATTAAATATTTTTTCTTTCTTCGTAAGAAGTCTAAGTGAGTATGCCTGGACTCATGTCATGCACAGTCTGTCATACACAGTCACATTACCAGTAAAAGAACATCTCCATAGTTTATTCATATGAAAATAAAGGTCACTGATTTGAAATGAGTTTAATTAACCGGCTGTTAAATTTTAACCTCGATTCTTATATTGTTTTTAGTGAGAATCCAAGTTTTATAAAAACAGAAAGTTGTGTTCGTGCGAATGATTTATGGGCAGATAAGTACCAACTTGTGCGTGTTGACATTAGTGAGGCTGGGCAGCGTATGAAATTAGCTGCATTATGGCATACAGCTTTTTCGCAATGCGCGTCAATGAAAAAATCACCATATATCCCTATCTGACTTTATAGCATACATCAGCAACATATAATTTCTGCTTATTCTTCACCAATCATCCTCTTATTGGAGGTTACGCACCCGTCATCATGGCGGTCTGGATCTATTGCCGGCAATAGATCCTCGTTATCCCACAGAATATAGTGGGCTGGCCGTTCCGGATCATCGAACTGGCCGTTGTTTACTGCCCAGAAGAACGCCCACAGATGCACCAGAAGTGGAATCAGGACAAGAACGAACATAAGACACAAAAATAAGATCAATACTCCGTCCTCCCCATAACTGCTCCGGCATTCGGCATCCCAGAACTGAAATTAATTTCGTTCGTCCTGAGTTTGTCGAAGGGCAAAGTGGATAACATTGATTTGAGGAAGATTTGATTCGCCAGGGCAGAATCGAACACCTTTCAACCCTGATGCTCTTCGATTCCTTCGGCGCGCAGGAGATCATATTTGGGCGCTTCAACGGCGCGGCGAAGATCGCCCAAACGTCGCCAGGCGAACCAGAGGCGGACTAAAAACATTTTGACCAGTACTAACCCGAACAACAGGAGGAATCCCAAAAAAATTCCTATCACGAGTTGCTCACGAAACTCAACGACATGATTCAGCATTGTATGAACCCTGGTAATTTTGGATAAAATCTAGACTGGATGAGCATTGTTTTCTTCCACCCCTGTTATAGGTGCCATCCGTTCGGTTGCGTACTCAAGATTTCCCAGACGTGGCGTCCCCACGAACTGGTTTGTAGCCAGAAGTAGATGCCACCCAGGAACACCATGAAGACCAAATAGGCAATAAAGCCGTCGCGAATCTCGTTTTTCATACTCTATCCTCCCCAGTAACGGACAAAGCCGTAAGTAATGGTGCTCACCAGAAACAACAGGCCGATACCCCATGCCACCTTCAACACCAGGGTCGGACGGCCGTGTTGTGGAGCATCGGGCCGGGTCAATTCGTACTCAAGCGTATCACCTGCGCTCTTGTTTGTATCACTGCTCATAGTATCCTCTCAGACGTTTTTGTCCAGTATGATGTCATCATCGCGCATTCTCTTTCTTCGCTCGCCTTAACATCCACAGCACACTAAGTCCGTAGCCGATAAAGAATGCCGTGGCCAGACCTGCCACACCTACTGTTAATATCCAAGCCAAAACCCATTCGGCTCCACTGGGATGAAACGCATACATAACAGATTACCCCTCGTTCTTTAGTATGGCAACGCCGATCGCCGGCGAGAGCCGTCACGATTCGGAGTTGAAAAATATCTAGCCCGCTCGCCTATATCCACACACAATGGCTTAAACATCATGCAGCGCTCGGCAACCTTCTGTTGTGAAAATATCAACAATGTCTACTCCCACCCTATTAGGTGCTGGATGCCGTGTTCGTTGGCTTGAAAAAAGTCCGGATGTACGCGCCTATCGCCTTCCGTGTCGCCTCTGGAAGATAGCTGAAAGAGGGCATAGCGGTTCCTTTGCGCCCCCCGGTAATGTCGTGATAGGCCCACGCAGCGCTCGGCTGCATATTCTGGAAGTCGATAGGTGCCGGCGTAAGTGCCTTGGCAGCAGCCCCATTCCCATCTCCGTCAATTCCGTGGCACGCAGCGCAGTTACTCGCATAGGCGGCCTTTCCTACGGCGGAGACCTCTACTGCAGAACCTGCGGAATCAGCGGTATTGCCGCCATTCGAGAGCGCCTTTCCACCAGTAGACTCAGCACCTGAGGCGATGTAATAGCTGACCGCCCAGAGGTCTTTGGGAGGGAGAAAACTGTCGAATGAGTGCACCATCGATGGCATTGCAGTTCCAGGTCGTCCATAGTAAAGAACCTTATAGACGAAATCGGGATTGAAGCGAAATTCTGACAGTCGCACTGGCGCAGGAGCCAGATATTTCGCCGCAGATCCGTCTGCGTTGCCGCTTGCTCCATGGCAAGCTGCGCAGTTGCGCTGATAAATTATCCGTCCTCTATCATTCATACCGACGGTTTGCGGTGGTCGCGGACTATCCTTGAGGTATACGATTCCGTCGTAGCCTGGATCCTGCAATTTTCCGCCATGGTAGACATAAGTTGTGACGGTGCCGATGCCAGGAATAAAATGCTTCTTCAACTCACCCTTGCTCAGGAGTTTTTCCTTGCGGGCACGACCGAGTGTCTGCAGGTAGGCGACTATCGCCTTGGCCTTCGGCCCTGGACTGGATGGGTTGGTGCTAAACATCCAGGAATAGCCAGGCATGATGGACCATGGGACAATCATTCGCGCATCAAACAGATGTGCATACTGCCAGTCGTTCGTATGCACCCCCCCTTCGCGGGTCAGGTCTGGCCCGATCCGCCGTGTACCCAGAAGGTGAGGATATTGATTAGCGTATTCCCACGCCTCGGATGACGCACCATAACGCAGAGGGTCGTCGCCAACTGGTCGTACAAACTGGCTGTGGCAGTAGTCGCAACCGTTTGCCATATATAGCTGTCGGCCCCGCATCTGCTCGGCATTGAGTGTCAGCAATTTTTGTTCGGCCGGTGGAGTGTTAGCGATACGCGCTTGTTCCCGAAACCATGGAAGGGCGCCGGTAACCATAAATGCGAAAATAAAAAAACCGACTCCGGCAACAAAAAATATCACCATGGCGCGTTCAATATTTGGACGTTTCATTGGCAGGAATCCTCCACTAGACCGGCACCACTTAAAGGGGTGTCCGCTGCGTTCGACGACAGCGGACGGCTGCGCCAGAGATTAACAGCAATCAAAATAAAGCCCGCCAGGACGACGATGCCACTCAGGGTACGGCTCATCCACACGCCCTTGAGCGCCACAATCGATATGTACCAAGGGTACCCATATGCCCAGTAATGCCCTTCCATCAGCCCACCTATCCACAAGTCAATGAACATCCAGCTGCATCCGATAAAGGTCAACCAAAACGACCACTCAGACAGTGTCCGATTGAGCGCACGCCCGCCGATTCTCGGCCAGACGAAGTGGATAAATGCCATCATTATGAATGAGCCAAAGCCGAGCAATGCCATATGGGAATGCCCGACCACCCAATCACTGAAGTGGATCAACGGTTGCTCCAGCAGAAGACCCTGGAGCGGCCCCTGGGTGCAAACCATGAGGTAGAAAACCACGCCCGCTAACAACCAGCGCAGGGGAATATTATCCGCGACCTCGTTCCACCTCCCCTGCATGGTCTTGTAAACATTATAGACTACCGTGTAAACGGTAAATAGAAGCATGATGGATGCCCCCTGAGCGATATACTGCGTCCACATCGGAATGGGGCTGTAGTAGTAGTGATGTACACCGACCAACGGGTAGAAGAAGGCCAGACTCCAAAATCCAAGTAGTGACAGGGAGTGCGAATAGATTGGACGACGCGTCAGCACAGGAAGAAGGTAGTAGATGGTCGCCGTGGCAACAGGCGTGACGATCAAACCCACCAGATCATGGATAAACAACCCGCCGATGGCTGCTCCAGCAACACCAGGTGCCACATAGGCCGGAACCAGTCCACCCATGATCCAGTTCAATATAGCCCAGACGACGAACGCCATGAGATACCAGCTCGATACATACAAGTTTCGTTCCTTGCTGCGTGCGTAGGCTAAAAAGAAGTTATAGGCCATCACGAGAAAGGCGGGGACAATCATAATATTGACGTAGCTCGGGTATTCCATCCACTCTATCCCGAGGTTGTGACCGCTTAACAGCGCACCTGTGCCAATTAGAATGCATGTATTATAGTAGAAAAAGCAAAACCAGGCCGCCCGTCCGCTGGCCAGACGAACGCCGGTAAGTTTTGGAACCATATAATACGTGACGGCAAAGAACACGTTTATGAACCACCCATACGCCACCGTCTGGGTATGGACGTAACGCAAACGGCCCCATCCAAGCGCTGGCGTATGGCCGAGGAAATCCGGCCACGTAAACTTGAGCGCGACCAGCAGGCCGCCGCCCACGATCAGGTAGAGAAGCCAAAACATCGAAGCGTAGATATGAACTCGCACCAGTGTGGGATCGATTAGCGAATCGGACTCGCCGCGGCGAACCTCCCCTTTTGAACGCACCGATAGTGCATCTGCCTGGGACAGTTTGTGTCCCGGGCTCAAAGAGCTGGATTTCGTCATAGCAAGAACCTCTTGGTGCTGTAATCCCCCCATTAATAACTGAAGTTAAAAGTAGAGGTTAAGCCTGTCTTTAAAGCAGGATCACATGAGTGCGGTGTTTGTCAGCAAAGATATCCGGCAACTGAAACCAATAGTAAAACCATTGGGTACATCGGGGAACACATCGGGGACACATCAAATAATTAAGTGACAAGTGTAAATGGGAAGTGAGGTCAATGTAAATATTCATTATTAGGTAAGAGCGAGTCCAAAAGACGGGCGGCTTACCGTGGTCTGTTTTAAGGCTAAAAAACAACTAACAAAAGCTGAACTACAACATCACCTTGATCAGGAAGATGAGCTGTCAGGCGACAATTAACCTGGCCGGTTGAGTAACTAAACTGATAAGCACCTTATTACTCTTATCACTTATTTTGACCATACTCGTCATACCACGCCTGAAACATAAGCACACCCCACAACTGAAATTCATGGTCACCCCTACCGGCAATATGCTCTGCCCATTTTCTACGCACCAGAGCGACGTTCCAGAAACCCTGTACGGAAAGTTTCGATGACTCGAGCAATGACTCCGCCCACTCCCTTAGCTCACCACGCAACCATTGCCCTATGGGTGCTGCAAACCCGGTTTTCTCTCTCTCGATAAGCCGCTTAGGCACATAACGATATAACACATCCCTTAACACCTGCTTCCCCTGCCTTGCTGAAATATTCATTTCAATTGGTAAACCAAGCGCAAATTCAACAACCCGTTTATCCAATAAAGGAATCCGCGTTTCCAAACTACAGGCCATCGCCGCACGATCAACTTTAGCAAGGATATCATCAGGCAGATAACAGGATAAATCCTGCCACATCATCTGCCTGTATCGATCACAGCCTACCTGTCGTGGCGGTTTTTTACACATGGAATACATTGGCTCAGTTGCGCCTTGAACCAACTGCTCAGGCTTAATCCAGTAAGAAATTGTCTGACGGTAAAATTCGTTAAATTCAGTGGTCGACAAAAGCAACTGTCTTCTTGCGATTTTTTCTGCAATCTCATCAATAGAAAGGTGGCGCTGTGAGGGTACAAAAAATTTAATTAATTTAGATAAAAGCATAGGCGCGCATTGTGCCGCCAGGGCGATCAATCTGTTCGCTAAACTCGAAGTTTCAGGATCATGTCGCAACCACGCAGCCGCTTCGCTAAAGTAACGACTATAACCACAAAACAGCTCATCACCACCATCACCAGACAACGCAACCGTTACATCACGTTTTGTCATTTCTGCCACCAGATAAGTCGGTATCTGAGATGAGTCAGCAAACGGCTCGTCATACATGGTTGGTAATTTAGGGACAACGCTCAAGGCATCATTTGCGGTCACGTATAATTCTGTATGCACGGTACCTAAATGTTCTGCGACTGCTTTCGCGTACACCGCCTCATTGAATTTTGGCTCATCAAAGCCAATTGAGAATGTTCTCACTGGTGAATCTGACACTTGCTGCATAATAGCAACAATGGTGGATGAATCCACACCGCCAGATAAAAACGCGCCCAGTGGCACATCAGAAATTATTTGCTCACTGATAACTTCTCGCAATAGGCAATCAAGCTGATCGACAGCGTCCGCTCTTGTTTTTGGCGCACCATCACGCTGCTCGAAACAGTCAGCCAACGACCAGTAATAAACCGGCTCCGGTAAAAAACCGGATTGTTTATTCTTCAGATTGAACGTCATACTGGTTGCGGGCAGCAGTTTATAAATATTTTTATAAATTGAATGCGGTGCAGGAATATAATTATGCCGCAGCAATAACGTCAATGCGTCACGATTTATTTCACCCGTCCAGAAAGGAAACACTCGCAGTGCTTTTAACTCTGAAGCAAAAATGAAAGCCCCATTTACCCAGCCATAATACAGCGGTTTTTCACCCAATCGATCGCGCGCTAGTGTTAACTGCCTGTTTTCACGGTCATATATCGCAAGCGCAAACATACCCGAGAATAAAACCAGTGACGCGTCAATACCGTAAACATCAAAGGCTGCCAGCATGACTTCAGTATCTGAGTGACCTTTAAAAACAACTCCCTTTTTTTTCAGCTCGATACATAAAACTTTAAAATTGTAAATCTCACCATTAAACACCATTACATACCGCCCTGAGGGCGAAATCATGGGTTGCGAGCCTGACGCTGACACATCCTGGATTGATAATCTTCGGTGCACCAGCCCTATGCCAATAGATTCATCCAGCCAGACACCCGAATCATCAGGACCTCGATGTCTAATTGCATTACCCACTTTTTCAAACTTGCGCCTAAAACTTTCATCAAACACTGCATCATGTGAGTAGGCACCCGCAAAACCGCACATAGTTTACTTCCTCCGCCCATTGATAAGGTTACTGCACTTTAACTTTATCCATATACGCTCATTTTGTTGCATACTAAATATATAGAATACTGATGAATAGACTATACAACCAATAATTACTGCCTCAATAATTGATAGATAACTATTAACGGGACGAATATATGTGAACCCGTAAACCACGCACCACATTATACCAGTAGGAAGTATTGCAGGAACAATGCTATGCAATACATATTGAGTTATTGAGATTTTCAAATATCTACAGCACCTGTTAAGTATTATCGGCACTACAATGATAATAGAAACGACTGAGCCAAAAGCCACACCGGTTATCCCCCAATACCGAACAAGTATAATGCTGGAAATCAAATTGATAACTGAGCTATATGTATATAGTTTTGCCAATAATTCATGCTTATTTATCGCTGTTAGATATCGCGTACTAAAAGGATTAAGGAAAGGCAGGGCCGTGTAAATAACAAGTAACAAAATTATTACATCAGCATCTTTTTTGTATTGCTGCCCAACCCAAATACCAATAAAATCACCACCAACAAGTGTGATACCAACACATGTTGGTAACAGTAATGCCACAACCCAACGACTGGCATTAAGATATAAGACCTGCATCTCTGTTTGTAAATCCTTAGCATGCATTTCGCTGAAAAGAGGCATAAAAGCATGCGTCAATGTCCAGCCTATATTACGGATATAACTAATTAGATTTGATGGTATTGCATAGAAAGGAACCATGGCTGGTCCAAGAAAAAAACTGATCACTATTGTATCTGTTCCAATAGCGACCCTTGATGCAACTCCCTGTATTAGTGATTTCAACCCAAAACCAACTGTTTCCCGAAAGGATTGAAGCGTTGCTGCGGATAAAGACGGCTTGAATCCACCAAAGTTACTTCGCGATAGCATAAACATATATATCAAATATTTAATCGACACCCCTATTGCATTCACTCCTGCAAGCAAAACCAGTGCATTTTCCGGTTTAATTGTAAAATACAGAATTGATGAGCCTAAAATTGAATTGAAAATCGTAATATTATTTTTCAAATAATATTTCTGAAATCCTTCAAGAAAACTTTCAGCAACATACCCAGGAAACTCTATTAATAACTGCGCCCCAACAATAAATAAAAGCAAGGAATATTTAAGTGAATTAGCGCCTGCCTTTGACAAAAGCTCAGGATAAAATAAACCCCACAATATAAGAAATATACACAGCGCTATACCGACTATAACCAGAAACACAAATGAGGTCGAATACAGTGCTTTTAGCTTTTCAGACTGATTTGACGCTTTATATCCTGCTGCATACCGGGAAATCGCGGGTTTTAATCCCATATCCAATAGTCCCATATATCCAACTACAGCAGTTAAGACTTCCCATATCCCATAATCATAATTACCCAGATTATGAATAAAAACTGGGGTCATAATAAAAGTTATCAGTAGTTTAACAACAACAACTGTGAGATTTGATCCCGTATTTACCAGTACAGCTTTCATTTAACTACACTTAATCAGCCATCATTTCATGGTAAATATTTTCTAGTTCTACAGATGGACGCTGCAGGGAAAACCGCTGCCTGGCTGTCTGTGCAAATTCTTCAAACACTGATTTACTCGGCGCATTTATTTCATTTGCAATCGCAATCGCTAATGGACCTGCATCTTTCGGCTGCACCATAATAGCGGGAGAATCACTAAGCACTTCTCTTAAACCAATACAACTTGAACCAATAATTGGCACCCCAGAAACCAGAGCCTCCATACCTAATAATCCACTTGATTCCCATAACGATGGCATAACAACTATATCCATCGCTTTGATCATGCCGGGCATATTCTCTGTAAACTTCATCATATGAAAATACTGCTTCAATCCTCGGCTTTCAATAGTCTGATACTCCTCTCGGACAAAACCGCCCCAGTCAAATGTTAAAACCAGCAATGTCTTTTCAACCATGCCTTCCCTGACTATAATCTCAATTGCATCAACAAGATAATGAAAACCTTTCTGCGCCATAAAGCGGCCAAAAAAACCAATCATGCAGACATTATCCCTGTTAACAGTTAAATCAAGGTTTACTGGCGTGGCAGAATAAAATCTTTCAGCATCGACACCATGCGGTATACATTTAATATGCTCTTGCTGAATTGCAGGAAAAAAATTACACAGGTTTTCTGTTGCATCATGACTGACCGTATGTATTATATCAATCCTTGAAAATAGCCGGGCCAATAACCATTTCTTCAACCAGCCTCTGACCCCCGTGAATTGTTTTTTCTGGAATACATCGTGCGCAGTCATTAAATGCGATACACCAAGAATCTGTGCGATTGGCACTGAAAGGATTCCGGCAGTAAAACCATGAGAATGGATCAACGAAACATTATTCTTTCTGACATATTTCCATAATACCCTGCACATATCCAAATTATCTTTACATATTACATACTCCAAATTCCTCTCAGAAAATATGCTCTCAAAGAATGGTTCAAGCCCCTGCTCTGGAGTAATTAGAGTAAAATCAAATACATCAAAGATAGCTTGGCCATATATATATTTAATATATGTCCGAATACCACCAACTGGATATCGGACAACAAGTAGAATACGCTTTCGATTCGTACTACTCACAATTTAACATGTCCTTTGAATTCTCATTTCTTTCCGAAAAATATATCCTTGAAAATGCCACAACAAATCCGGCAAACAAATACCAGTAATAGACAGACAATCCGAAGTAATTAAAACTATAAACTGCATACATCCAGAAAACTGCCTTCAAAGCTGTGTTCAATCGCCACGGAAACGACATTTTATTGCCTGAGTGGTACAGTAACATTTTATCCATATTTTGCTTAAATTTTGTATATATTTCTTTAAGGAATAAAAAGAACAGGATCAAACCTAAAGAACCCAGTTCTATTAAAATTTCGATATATAAATTATGCGATATCATCCACCCAACACCTGCGTGTGTTTTTGCTTCTTGGGACGTTCCCAGACCGTGTCCGACTATTGGTCTTTCTAGTCCCACTCCAAATTCATTGACCATACCCCGCCAACGACCTTCAGCAGAAGCAGATTCCCGTGCATGCGTACTAACCAATGACAGGTAACGATCTTTATGGTCAGGCGATAAATTGAACCATGTTCCTATTAACACAGTAATAACTAATAGCATAAAAAATAACTTGTGTTTTGATTCCTTAAAGACCATCCAAAACACCACCATTAATGCAATAAATGCCCCTCTCGACATTGTCAAGACCAGAGCATAGAGTAATATTGGTAATATTATTAAAAAAAGTAGTTTTAGACTCTTATATGAACTTTGCCAGGCAAGGTAATACCAAAATGGTATCGTCGTAACCAGAACAAATCCCAACCCATTAGGATTAACGATATCTGATGGAGAGCCTGATAATCTCTCTGCAAAGTCACCACCACCAAGATATGTGCTGCTGCCCCAGTAACCACTTGTAAAATGCATATATAATGGCTCAAGCACACGAAATGTCTGGCAGGCAATATATACAAATAGAAATATTTTTAACCTCTTTTCTGTATCGATAATAAACGCCGTAAAAAAGAAGAAAACAATCGCTTTAGTAAAAACAGGGAGATTATTAAAAACCACACTACCCGGCCATGTTACTAGTGGTAGAGTGATAAAAATATAAATAATTAGCCACTTTATTTTTTTAAAAACAGGCGAGTTAATAATTTCTGAAGGCTTATCCTTTTTTAAAATCAATGGTATTGATATAAATATGACCAATAAAAGTGTTGGCCTGATAACGCCATAACCGGGGATACGAGCGGACAGATGTACGAAGAAACCTATGACAAAATAAATATATAACCAGAATAAATACTTACTGACAGGCTGTTCCTGAATAGTTTTTATTTTCACCAAGCCATACTCACATTATATTCCACAAAGAAATCAAGTATTTCTAAAAAAAATCAGCCTTTTCTTTCATATTTCATCGTGACTTTTAATGCTCTAACAGGATCCAGTAAGAATGCTGATATAAAATATTTCAACGACTTGATATACCGATTTGCAGACAGCGCACAGACACCCATTCTATAATTTAATACTGCAAGACGCTTTCTTATTGTCGCAGATTTATACGGATAACGCTTTCTAGCATTCTCCAGAATAGTAAATCCAGCCGCCCACCGTACATCCTGCTGTTTACTGCTTATACTATTACCATGTTGGCGATAACACCATAAATAGTCAGGCAGGTAGGCGAATCTAGTTACTTCAGCTATACGAACAAGCATATCGTGATCCTGGGCCGCACGAAATGTTTCATCAAAGTCACCTACCTTCTCATACACTTCCTTGCACACTAAAGAATTAACTGGAAGTGCTATATAACAATCGAGCAAGACACTATCTGGTTCGTTCATTTCTCTGTGGTTGTCGCTATAAATCGGGTAAAGAATTTTACCTTTTTCATCAACCGCGTACCCATTTGCATAGACCAGACCTATATCACTATGAGTTTCAAGATATTCAGACTGAACCTCAAGTTTTGTTAATTCCCAGTAATCATCACTATCAAGCACCGCAATATACTTTCCTCGCGCCTTATTCAGACCTAAATTAATTGCCGCAGATTGTCCTTTATTAATATGCCCATCGTGGGTTAGTAGTATTAGCCTATCACTGTATGACTTTATTTTTTCAAATGTACCATCCGTTGACCCGTCATCAATGACGATTAATTCACAATTGCTATACGTTTGATTAAGAACTGATAAAATTGTCTGATCAATATAATCAACCCGGTTATAGGCAGGTATAATAATGGAGACAACGGGTGATTTATTCATAACGAACTTACATGCATGAATACATAATGTTATTCACTTTCATATATTTAGCCGCTAATAGATCCACACCATTAACCACACGCAAAAAGCTGTGCCAGTTTTCACTGACATTAAACCGCCTTAACGCAAATATATCATCATTAATATATTGATCATAAAATGCTGTTACCGCACTCTTACAACCAGCTTTTTTTACGTATTCCTTCACTTTATCGGTATAGTCGTCAGGTTGCCCGTTTGGATAACAAAAACTTGTAGGTCTGCGGCCTATATTATTATAGATTGCATCAATTGAACCCTTTATTTCCAACCCTAATAATGCTTTGTCTATTTGCCCTAAAGACGGATGCGTTTGAGTATGTGCACCAATTTCTATATTATTTTCACTCATTTCTTTAATCTGCTTCCAACTGGAAGCCTTATATGCTTTAACTGGTTGACATGGTATTTCTATATGTTGGTATTCAGCAAGTTTGCCTAACCATTCTATCTTCTTACCTTCAGAAATTTTTAGCAGATAGGTTGCAATCATAGTCCACACCTGATTTCGCTCAATATCTGTTAATTCCGCCGATGAAAACACCATACCACCATCAAATTCCTTTAAATTAATTTTACATGATCTCCCCAAAATATATCTCAAACTATCAGGCCATAGCCAGAAATCACCATTAATAAATTTTGATGTAACAAAAAATGTCGCAGAAACCTGATGTTTTTTTAGAACTGGATAGGCTATATCATAAAAATCCTGATACCCATCATCAATAGTCACTACAATACTGTTTACGGGAAAACTACCACGCTTATGGTACGCATAAATCAGTTCATCCATACGCATCAGATTAAAATGATTCGCTACTAAATAAGCCACCTGTTTATCAAAAGCCTCACGATGCACATAGCCATCTTGTGGCATTTTAGAAAATCTATGATACATAAGTATCCTGGGGGTCGATCGGATTAGGTTACGACTAAAATAAAAACCGCCTACTGGACCAATAGCTTTTATCAACCTTGACTTTAAATTCATCACTCTTGCTACTACGATACCAATGTTTCATATAAGGCCTGATGGGAACCGATATATTTTTTCATGCTATAGTTCTCCAGAACTTTTTTCATACCCGCCTTACCCATTGAAGAGCATAATTGTTTATTATTAACCAGTTTATTCATATAGCCAGATAAAGTATTTATATCGCCCACTGCATATAAAAATCCATTAATACCATGTTCAACAATTTCAGGATTACCACCGACCTTTGAACAGATCACCGGCAGCCCTGACTGCATATATTCAATAATCGTATTTGAAAAACCTTCTGACTCAGAGCACAGAATACCTATATCAAAATCCTTTAATATAGTTGGTATATTATTTCTTGCGCCTAAAAAATGCACAGATTCATCTAAATCAAGGTTCTTACTCAAATTAATCAGTTCTTCCTGATTACCATCGCCAATTACATATAATACAACATTAGAGAATGTATTTATTACCTCCCTGAGCGCATGTATTGCATCAGCTATTCTCTTTATTGGACGAATATTAGCAACCAGAACAATTCTGATTTCAGATGATTGGGATAAGACTGATACACCCAGGTGTTCCGCATTTTTCTCAGGTTCCATATAACCATTGTAAATTACAGTCACGTCATCTAATTGATAACCTTCTTTTTCCATTGTTATCGTTTTAACTGCATTACTATTTGCCACGACCGTATCCACAAATAAACGATTAAACCTTAACAGTAATAAATTCAATCTTGTATACCAATACCCCATGTCACGTCGAGATACCAGTACTTTATAGCCAAGCAGTTTTAATATCGGTGGGCACATTAAAGCAGAGTCATAAAAATAGGTATGCGCCAACACATAGCCTTCTGCATTTTTCTTTTTGAGATATCGATATAAAACTAGCCAGTTTTTTATTGATGATATACTTCTAATATCAAGTATATCAACTGGCACTAGAAACTGATTTTTTTTATCATAATAAGCACTCTTGAGTATTAACAGCGCAGGACTAAACCTGGATTTATCCAACCCTTCCAGAAGTTTCAATAACTGCCCCTCAGTTCCAGCATAAGGATTTTTGTAGCAGTCGATAATATACAGAATTTTTATTACAGAACACAAACCGGAACACCCTTACACAGTATTATCTGATACACAGGCTAGCCTTGATGGCTCATATACGAAATCATTTTATCTACAACAACTTCCCACCTGTAATTCTCATAATATTTTTCATACCCACGATCACCCATCTCCTTTCTAAGAGCAGGATCCGCGAGTAATTCTATAATGGCAGTGGATAACGCCTCACTTTCACCCGTTTCGACAATACGCCCTGTTATACCGTTATCAATAATTTCCGGCATAGCACAATTATTTGTTCCGATACATGGCAGCCTGTGCGCCATTGCTTCCGCAAATGAAATACCAAAAGGCTCATATAATGAAGGCAATACAAATATGCTTGCTCTGGCATAGAGATTTAGTAGTTTTTCTACTCCTTCACTTGTATGTTTTGATATAAAACCTTCACACCGAACTCCTTCAGGCATATTCTCAAGCATCGTCCCTACTATAACTAGCTCAGCTTTTTTATAATATTTCCTGACCCGCGAAAAAGCATCTAAAAGCACCCTGCCACCTTTACGATCAAAATCCTTCCCAACAAATAATATTACCGGATTATCCTCGTCTCGTTCTTCAACTGTTTTCACGTATGGCAAGTTAATTCCAGCACCGACAGGAAATACTTTGTCGGCGTTAACATCAAAATCATTTATAAATGCACTTGCCAACCATTTGCTCATGGGGAAGATAAAATTCATTTTTGCATACAGTTTCTTTTCATAATTAAAAGCCCGCTTAATATGTGACTTATTTATTCCGGGATAACCATATGGACTCTTGAGTCTGGTTGCCAAATTACCATCATGATACGATGCCAGCACCTTATCTTTGATTTCAGTCAAGTCATACCATGCACCAATTTGCAATACTGCATCATACGAATTGCTCTGATAGTGACTGATTTTTTGTTTCGCCACTTTAGTCATTTGCTCAAATAATCTGGTATCAAGATGATACTTAAACTTCCATTTATCCATATCGGATTGTATATTCATCATTTTATAGTAAAGTTGTATTTGTTTGCTTGGAGTAGCTGATATCGCGTCACATAGATAGCCGTCCTCTTTTAGAGCACTGAAGAAAAAATTACTGCTCCCTGACCAGGTAAATGTAGCAAATGGATCCTCGTCAATCACACCTAATATTTTCATATTTGAATCTTCCATACATATTACTGAAACGAATGAAAAGGACACCCATTATTAAAGACACGCGGTGAATACTAACCAATATCCACACCTGACAACTACAAACCAATAACTCTAATAACATTCAATGTTCATCCATAGTTTCAATAATTTTAGCGCATAAATAAACTTTATCCTACTTATACATTATATTTATACTTGGTAAATATAGCATTCATTAAAATGATACACCGTCAATAATTATTTCTATATATATGAAAAATATACAGTTTTATCTTGAAAAAGTTGTTGTTTTTTCTGTCTAAGAAATTACAAATAAATGCACACGATTCATAAATAAACCATCTTCAAAAGAAGATGAAGTTACTTGCTTAACGCGACTATACATACTATCCTTACTAAAAGGCTGCTTAAAAACATATAACTTAAATATACCGAAGATAAGTCTCTGCATCATCGCCTAGGATATGTATCGTACGATCCATAAAATTACAAAATCACTCTTAATGTATATTGCAGGCTCCACCCACAGGGAGGGAATACCTTGAATACCACTTATTTTCGCTTCACCCACAAAACTATATTTGCACTTTCTTTACTATTACCCGGTTATGCTCATGCCTCACCATATATTAATAATATAACAGGTAATATTGCGAATGATACAACAATCACTATTAATGGCTCTGGTTTTACAAAAAAACTAAATGCAAAACCTCTGTTTTGGTGGCGAGCAGATTTTGGAGCTACCCCATCAAACCTGGGAAGAAAAACAACATGGGACAGTGTCTTTCATGGTGAAATTAGCACAGCTATTGTTGCACCAGGATCTAAACAGTCAATGCGGTGGGATTTAGGAAAATCAGAGGGCGCAGCCCTGGCTAAAATTCAATTTGGTATCAATAAATCACAAATTTTCCTATACAGAAAAATTTACGAAGGCTTCGATGTCACCAAAGACTTCGCAATTAGAACTCGCGAGAAAAATCAGACGTGCCCACCAAGAGGCACTGTTGGTATATTAAAGCCCGGAGATGTAATTAGAGGGGTTACTTCTGGCGCAACGGGTGTAGTAAGTGAATTTTTTCAGGAAGGTTCACACTGCGCTATTTTCTACAACAATAAGATGGGCACTATCAACGCCAGTCCACATGTGGACTTTATATATGGGGAAACCATGATAGGGCCAGCAGGAATAACGATGGTCAATGATGAAGGAACGCCTGTCTACCCAACTGGCACATTCAGAACCTTTAATGACAAAGCAATTCGTTTCTGGAACATGACCCAACAAAACAATATATATTTCGGCGCACAAGGAGCAAACAATAACAAATATAATATTCTCAGAGAAAATACTGATGCGACGCTATGGAACAAAAATTTTACCAATAAACTAGTCCAACTGCCATTCCAATGGGTTACAGAGGAAATTAAATATCGGGCATCTTCAGCTATAAATATATCTGATGCTGTATTTGATTATTACCAAAATGGAGTATTAGCCTCTGACCAAACCTACATATCACGAACAACCGCAAGACCAGACCCGTACTCTTCAGTTTACCAACATCAGGTATCAAATGGCGCTCAACCTGGTTCCAACGTATATTATGACGAACTATATCTCGATGATACTTGGCAACATGTTGTGATATGCAGGGCACATAAATGGGCATCGTGCAAACACCCTCAAATACAAATCCCTTCTGCGTGGAAGGACACCCAAATAACTGTACAGCTAAACATGGGCGGCTTAAATCGGGATTCTTCGCTTTTCCTCTACGTAATTGATAAAAACGGCAATGCAAACATAAACGGCTACCCTTTGTGTGAAAAATGTCCGAGGCAACTAATACCTCAATAAATGCACTGTATAAAAATCCATGTTTAGTGACCTAGCACCTCCTTCAGATCATTAGCCATTTTATACCATTTCTTATTTAACTCATTTGCTAAGATCATCACATCGTCTTTATAAGCAGCATGATTATCGACCAGACACATAAATGCGCGATGTATATCCTCAGCGGTATTATCTGTATAGACAACACCCTTACTGAAATAATCAACCGTTGCCTTATTGTTTGACAACATCATCGGCTTACCTACAGACAAGCCTTCATAGGCACCACATACCAGACAGTTATCCATTGATGTTAAATCAATTATTGCACTTACTGAACTCAGCAAAGACCAATAATCTTCACTTGATAAGTAACCTGTAAATTTAATATTAACCGGCAACCTGTCAATATACGATTTATCCAGCTTCGAATAGTTACCAGTAATATATAATGTCACACTCTCACCTAACTTACGTGCTGCATTTATAACCTCAACTACAGGTTCATCAGCCGCGTATGTTGCAATAAGTACAACATTTACTGTTTTTATAGATAGGCGTAACGGTGCAACCTTTTTCTTATTCGGTATTCTATCAGGCAATACCAGAGGCGTTCCGCCTTTTGCTTTTACAATATCAGCCAGGTACTTATTTGTAACAATAGTAATATCTGCATATTTAAGTAGTCTCCCAGATACAAACCTTATCAGGAAACCATTATGCAAGTACGGCTGTACAGCTTCATTATGTGCATCAACAACAAGCTTATAATGAAACACTAGCTTGAAAAATAATGAGAATGCCGTTAAAACTAACGAAGGGTTCTGCACAATTAAAACATGAACATCTTCTTTTCTCAATTCCTGAAGTGTTCGGTATAATTGGCAAAAATATTTTTTAAAATTTCCGCCTCTACAGATTATTACTACAGGGCTTATGCAAAGATAATCGCATATACCTTCTGTGCGCTGATGATTTTCCCAGCTAATCCACTTTAATCCACTCATAATATTTATTTCTCTTATCCATCTGCAGGGGATTACTCTTATGCCACAGTATAAACAAAATCAGAGAGAATATAATTTTATGTGGCACCCTCGCCATGGATAAGCTTCAAAAGTTGTCCTTCTGTGCCAGCATAAGGATTTTTGTAGCAATCTATAATATATAATAACCTGGTTGGCACACTCAACAAACTTTCCTATTTATCTGGTTCACAATCTGGTCAAACCCTGAAAATTGCATTCTATGATACCGCCTTCATTCTAAAGATCAGCCAGTAATTACCCGCTGACCACATTATTCGCAGACGATGCTATCAAAATTGCCAGCAAACAAATTAATAGCGCCAGTAAAAACAGAATATTTATATGGTCTAACAGCTAGTTTACGCATAAGTAAGTTTACACTTCAAGTCACGTTTAATGCATTTTCCTCACTCAGCCATGTAATACATTGTTAAATCAAGGCTTAATCAGAACCGTTCTATCTGCCTCTATAGTCAGACAAATCTTTGATACCGTGATGCTACTTAAAATACCGTAAAAAACTATAGCAGCCATTGCATAAATTTCAATATTTACTATATTTAACTGTGTTTAGTCGTAGTATAATTTTAGTTATTACGTGCCAGGCATATTTGAAGCCAAAGGACATAAGCGTAACGAACGACCAATATACGAGGGATCACCATGAATACGACGTATCTTTGCCGCCACCTAGCTATCCCCTTTCTGCTTGTCTCAGGCCTGGCTACCGCAACACCATTCATCGCATCCGTGAACGGAGACATTACCAAAGACAAAACGATTACCATTAATGGTTCATTGTTCACTTCAAAAGCCAATCCCGCTCCCTTGCTCTGGTGGAAAGCAGACTCAGGGCTTACCCCCAGCCCACTAGGAAGAAAAACAATGTGGGACGGCCCTTTTAATGGCAATATTTCGACTAAAATAATCGCCCCAGGATCACATCAGTCTGTTGTATGGGATCTCGGCAAGTCTGAAAGTGCGGGACTCGCACATGTCAACTTTAATAGTGATAGCCTGTTTGTGTATAGAAAATCCTATGAAAATTTTGACATCCGAAAAAATTTCGCCATCAGAACAAGAGTGGTACTAAAATCGGGAACACTTAATCCAGGCGATACCATTACCGGTGCAACAAGTGGCGCGACCGGAGTAATCGACTATATTCACCCCGACATCTCTGGCGGTAACTGGACACATTCACTGTTTTATAAACGCACAAGTGGAACAGTTAATGCCACAGCACCTGTGGATTTTATTGCGGGTGAAACGATGACTAGCTCCACTGGTGCTACAATGACAGATGACGAGAGCCAGGGAATATTAAGAACGTTCAACTTTAAAACCTTCCGCATCTGGTACAAGCTGGGCAATGATAACGATATTGTATTTAGCGCTCAGGGTACAGACAATGACCCAACATTTAAAATAACTCCAGAAAGAACGGATGCGACTCTTTGGGGCAGAAAAATGCTGCATCCTTTATCTCAACTCGCCAAACAATGGAAAGTTGAAGAGATACAGTATAAAGCATCATCAATTAATGCCATAAACGGTACATTTAATGTCTATCAAAATGGCGTTCTTGGCAGCGCTAAAAAATTCAAAATGAGGACAACTGCTTACCCTAATCGTTACGCTATGATTTTTCAGGATCAGGTATCCAACGGCGCAGAACCTGGATCAGTAGTGTATTATGACGAGTTATACATTGATGATACATGGCATAGAGTGATTATCTGCCAGGGGAAAACCTGGGCGACCTGTGGTCACTCATCTGAAATACAGATTCCAACCAGCTGGAACGATACTCAAATCAAAGTACATTTAAATCTTGGCGGGCTTAACCCCAAATCGTTACTGTTTCTCTATGTATTTGACAAAAATGGTGTCCCTAATAGCAATGGCTTTCCACTCTGCACCAAGTGCCCTCTGCCTTTAATTCAGCAGTAACTACCCGCATTCATCACTATAGAGAAACGTACTGCATCACAACGTGTCGAATGCCTTGCTAACCATTGGTATGCGTGTAATTTTGGTACCATAAAACAAACATAATCAGAGAGAATATAATTTTGTTATTTTTTTCTTTACCTGAATAATGTGCATCAAGTTTCCCCTTAATAAAATCGTAATTAAACAGGCCGATTTCTTCTATGTTTGATCTTGACAGCAAGTTATTGGTATAGTCATATAGTTCATTTTTTAACCAACCCGCCATCGGTGACTCAAACCCTTGCTTGCGATGATGAATAATTTTATGTGGCACCCAGGCACTGGCCACCTTCTTTAATAACCGTTTCATGCCAAAAAAATTGATCTTATATTTTGATGGTAACTTCGCACTCAGCTCAACCAGTTCATGGTCTACCAACGGAACACGTAGCTCAAGCGAATGCCACATACTTAGTCTGTCCGACAACGTCAATATATCATCCGGTAAATATATCTTGATATCCGTATATAACATTTTATCCATCATATTATCTGCATTACATTGGTTAAACTTATTCAGCACGATATCATCGGTGATCTGAAAATTAATACATTGTGTAATCTCAGGTAAAAACAACTTTCGTCTTTCAGACGCATCCAGGGTAGAAATGTAGCCAAGATAACGCTTAGCTGCTGACATATCTGCATAGCGTAAAAAGCGCTTGAGGTGGTTAATTCTATCCGTCGCATTTTTTGGCTCTGGCATTCTATTAACCAAAGGCATAATTATATATTTATGCAGAAATGCAGGAACAAAATCATATAGCCGACTGAGGTATAATCCAAAATAACGATGATATCCGGCAAATAACTCATCACCACCCAGCCCCGACAACGCTACCTTTACCTTCTTTCCCGTCAGTTCTGCAATATAATAAGAGGGCACCACAGAATCATCCGCAAAAGGCTCATCAAATGCCTTGACAATATTGCCAACAATATCTTCGAAGTCTGGAGACACTGATAATTCGTTATAATTTATATTACAGTCTGCTGCCATTAATTTTGCATACTTACGCTCATCAAGTAGCGCGCCCGACTTCTCATTAAACCCCATTGTAAATGTTTCCACCGCAAGCCCGTCAGGTTCAGCCATCATTGCTACGATCAAACTACTGTCTACTCCACCTGACAAAAATGCACCAACTGGCACATCACTCACCAGATGACTTTTTACTGCATCATGGATTGCTGCATCGAAAGTCTGCTCCCATTGCTGCTCCGATTTTGAATTGTCCTGCAATGAAAAATCCAGATCCCAATACTGCTCAATACGAATGCCTGAGCCATCAATCAGCATAAGATGTCCGGGTTCGAGTTTTTTTATATTCTTATATATCGTTAGTGGCGCTGGAATATACGTGTAAGTAAAGTACGCATCAATGGCCTGATAATGCATCTCTCGGGAAACAAGCTCCGATACTAAAACACTTTTTATTTCGGAACCAAAAATAATGTTAGCTCCAACTATTGAATAAAACAGGGGTTTTATACCAAGCCTATCTCTTGCTATCAGGAGCTTTTTATTTTCAATATCCCATACTGCAAAGGCGAACATCCCGCGGAGATGTTGCACCAGATTTTTCCCATACTCCTCATAAAGATGAACAATCACTTCTGTATCACTGTGAGTGTGAAAACAATGCCCCTTATCTTCAAGATCTTTTTTTAATTCTCTGTAATTATATATTTCACCATTAAAAACTGTACAAACCGTTTTATCCTCATTAAAAATCGGCTGTTTCCCCTGCGCGAGATCAAGGATACTCAAACGCCTCATTGCAAGCCCAATACCTTCTGCATGAAAATAACCCTCATCATCCGGGCCCCGCCGCACAATCAGAGCATTCATTGCATGAAGTATCTCAGCATTCAAATGCTCATCTTCACCAAAATACCCACATATTCCACACATGTTTTTTCCTTAATCCATTAATCCAGGAGCGTGATAACCATGGATAATTTTTTTATAAAACGCAGTATATTGTTTCGCCATATAAGTAGAAGTGAAATGTTCACTCATCTCGTTGCCCACATTAACCGGCTGATGAGAATTAGCTATAATCAACGCTTCAATTGCTACTTCAAGTGCCTCACCTTCACCGGGCGGCACAACAAGAGAGGCACTATAATCAATAAGCACTTCAGCAATGCTACCAACGTTACTTGCAACAATTCGTTTGTTAAGAACACAGGCTTCCAGCAATGTAATGGGCAATCCTTCTGTATAAGACGGCATCACCACACCATCCAGCTCTGCCATTAATTTATAGGGAGACCGGATAAAACCTGGAAGTTTAACTGTTTCAGCCAGGCCCATGCTGGCTATTTTTTGCGCTAATGATTGCTGTAGTTCACCTTCTCCAATTATAACCAGGCGGAGTTTTGGATACTTTTTTACCAGCCGAGAAAAAACATCAATAAGCAAACCAAAACCTTTCTCTGCTGACAGCCGACCTATCGCACCAAGATAAATCAAATCTTGCGGCCCCTGCCCCTCAGAAAATATTTTTCTTATTGACGTTACATCACCAGATGAAAGCGCATTAACTATTTCAGAGGCATCAATACCATTAAAAATAATGGTTTCATCTTTTGCCTTAAACCCTTTAAAAAGCGGGTTATTTTTTATTCCACCACTGACAAATACAACGCCATCCATGTGTTTTAACAAAACTCTGTCAACCATCTGGTAAAGTCGCATAAGTGAAAAACCATTCACACAGGTATAACCATGAAGCGTAGCAATTAAAGGTATTTTACGAATAAACCTCGGCAAAATCCCCAGTAAAATATTAAATTTATAACCATGTGAGTGTAATATATCGAAGCCTTCATCCCTTGCAAAGGAAACAACCTGAAGTGACTTTGCAATGTTCACACCCGCCTTCATATGAAATATTTTTATGGGTAGCCCGCGCCTTCTTGCCTCAATTTCTAATGGCTTTTCTTCTACACCAGGCTCACCTGCACTTAATATTAGCGGTTTCAATCCGGATTTAATCTGCGCTTCAACAAGACCAAGCAGCATCATTTCAGCACCATATAGTCCGCCACTGTCTATAAGATGCAACACTTTGATTAGCATTTTTTATCCGCCATCTTTTATCCTGTTCTGGGTTTCCATACCACCTGTTTTTCCTGTTTTAAAAAGCGGAAAAAGGCATGCATACAGGCTACATTTAATAATGTGAAATAATAGGGTAAGGCGTAATAAACAGGGTTATTCTTTTTATGCTTACAACGTCTTCCCCGCCACGCAAGCAGATAAAAACTAACCTGGATGACCAGCAAAAAAACATACAGATCATTGACACTGCATAAAAATAAATTCAGCACAAACACTGCAACAACCGGAATAAAGGCCAGATATCTTAACAGCTTATGTGAAAATAACTGCAGCGCAAACAGGCCAAACCTGAACGGGTTAAATAAACCCCACATATCCTTCATCGCCCATAATGCTCTTAACGACACTCTCACTCGCATAGTGTATTCACTCGTAGAATTACTGAGCGTCGCTTCTCTTAGTACTGCTTCGGGCTCATAAACAACACGATAGCCTTTTTCAACCACTTTCAATGGTTGCACGAAATCGGGTAACTGGTCAGCATTAAGCGGCTCGTATAGATTTTTACGCATCGCATCAACCCCCCCATCAACACCGACAATCGAACCCATTTGTGTTTCCTTCTCCCGCATCCAGTTTTCATATTTCATATAACTGCTACAACCATCACCTACCAGTGAACCATCCGAATTAGTGTAAAGCATTTTTCCGGTAACATAACCAATCTCTGCATCATTAAAGTTGGCAACCAGCTTTATCAGCGCATTTTTTTCATAAATAGAATTCGCATCCGAAAAGACAATAATTTCACCTTTTGCCTTCGGTACCAGTAGGTTCAATCCAGAAGTTTTTCCCTGCCTTGGCTGCTGCCGGTGTAAATACACAGAAATCAATGATTCTTCTGCTACCTTTCTAACAATCTCATCAGTCTGATCACTTGATTCGTCCGATACCACAAGAATCTCCATTTTCCCTGCAGGATAATCCAATGCTAATTTGTTAATTAGCGTTGCCCTAATGTCTTTTTCTTCATTATAGGCAGCGATCAGTATCGACACAAAAGGTAACTTCTCTTCTGACTTATGGTGATTTTTTTTACGGGTACTCAACAGCGCTATCAGCGCCGGATAACCAACATAGATATATATCACCAATAAAAAACAAAACCAGAAAAGTAATTCCATTACACACTCAATAATTTCTGCTCTGCCAACACATTTTCTGCCGTAGTAAATTCAAAATCTTTTAATAATTGCTTTAATCTTGGCTGACACTTATCAAGATTATTGTAGTGTCTGAAACGTGAGAACCATTTTGCGGCAATTCGCGGCTGCTCTGCATCAATTTCCCAGGGATGTAAATAAAAAATAAAAGGGTTTTTATGCCGATTAATTTGAGACAGGCCAAGTTTTGTTAGTTGATAGGGGTATAGCCTGAAATACCCCCCCCCTGCAACTGGGAGTCGATAATTAAATATTTTCGCTGTTGAAAGCGGAAATTCAACCAGGCTATTGCCCTTTGGCGTGGTTAATTGATGCGGCAATACTTCTGCGCTCGGTATCCCATATCTGTCATGTTTAACCGGAAAAATACTGGAGTCATAGGCAAAACCGGCTTCGACAAGAATATCCAGTGCCCATAAAGATTGCTCAGTAATGGAGTAACTTGCTGCCCGATAACCGGTTACCTGTTTTTGTATAATATCTTCCAGTAATTTTTTTGCGCGACAGGTTTCTTCGCGAAAAACGACTGGATCCTGATTATAAATCAACTGATGGCTATAGCCATGACAGGCGACTTCATGGCCTCTACGATCAATTTCTTTTATCAGTTTTGGCGCTCTATCAGCAATCCATCCAAGTACAAAAAAAGTCGCTTTCACTTCCTCTGTATCAAAAATATCCAGCAAACGATATGTATTATTAGCAACCCTTAACTTATAGTTGTCCCATTGATTATAATTGATGCTGGCAGCAAAAGCAGACACCTGAAAGTAGTCTTCCACATCAACAGTCAGTGCATTTCTAATCTTCATTAGCAGCAAACACCACAATAAAGACAGTTGCCGGTCGGACTAGCCCGCCTGTTCACTATCATAATAACCATAGTAATAACTATTACGCGCAGACAAACCTTCACTCTTATTCATCAACAACCCAGTAGCACTGCCTTCGGGAATAAGTTTTAGCGCCTCCGTCACAACGGACTGCGGTGTTTTTCCAATTTCTACCACAAATATAATCTGCCCAACCAGACCAGTTAGTATCTGTGCCTGAGGCGTAGGCAGTAAGGGTGGGCTGTCAAAAATAATTATCCTGTCATCGTATCTTGTGCCAATTTCTTCAACAATTTCCTGCATCCGCTGACTTGACAGCAGCTCACTCACATAGTCGTGCGGTTTACCTGCTGGCAGCAGACACAATCCTTCTATATCCGTTGCTAGCAGCACTTCGCCAACACTCATATGTTTTGCTTCAAGTAACTCAACCATACCGGGCTTATCCGAAACCCCCAGCATTTTACTTGTACCATGTCGGGTGACATCACAGTCGACAAGCAATACAGTATGATCTCTCTCCTGTGCAATCGACAAAGCAAGATTAATCGCCGAGTGGGTTTTGCCTTCTCCTGGTATCGCACTGGTTACCAGCATCAGATTGCCGTTCTCTACAAGTTGCGCTGTTTTGCCAAATGCATTAGACAGTAAAGGGCGTTTAATACGGCGGTACTCATCGTGGTAACTGGGATCCAGCTTGCTGCCTGGAATCAGCATATTGAGGCCACGTAAACGCTCTCTTATCTTAATAATTTCTTTTGGCTTACATTCGCCAGCTAGCTCATTTCGTACAACTTCCGGTTTTTTAAAAAGCGGTGATTCAGCCTGCTCTAATGCATTATCTTCTGCCATCAACTCAGCAATTGTTGCCTGTGTGTCCTCCTTGTTAGTCATGATTAAACCCCCGTAGTTGCTGATGGACATCGGTCATCGCGGCACCCATAGCATTGACACCTTGCTGTTTAAATACTATCGCACCACCAAAAACAAAAACCAGCAGACAGATTGCCGATAAAAAGGAAGTCAGCTGCCATTTCCGCCGAATTTTATGCTGTGGTGACAGATACAGGCTCACTGTACCAAGTACGGGAAAACCCGTTTTTTCACTTATCTGCTTAAGGTCAAGAAATGTAGGAGCCAACATAAATCTGAGGAAGCCCCAGGCCAATCCTGCTGCCAGTGCAAAAACCAAAACCGCCGCAAGCAATAATAATCTCGGTGGCCCTGAAGGCTGCAGCGGAATAATGGGTGAATCAATCACCCGAAACTGTATATTACTGGTACTTTGGTCTGCATCCTGTGCTAACTTTGCTGACTCTCTGCGACCCACCAGATCAAGATATCGCGCTTTCGTCACCGCATAATCACGGTTTAATTTCGTCAGCTTTGCCTCCACTTCAGGGATAACATCAATCGACCCTTTCAATTTTTTTACATACGCCCGCTGATCACTCAACTGAATTTTTAAAATACTCAGGTCGACGCTGGCTTTACTCAATTGCACCTTCATTTCCTGATAAACCGGATTAAATTCAATCGATATGCCATCATCATTTTTCTTTATATCACCCGATGCACTTTTCTGATTAGCCTTAAGATCTACAATTTTTGCTTTTAGTGCCAGAACATCCGGGTGCTGCTCAGTATCAACCTGAAGCAGATCCGCAAGCTGCGCCTGGTATTTACGCATCTTAATCATATAAGCCGTCTGGTAGGTATCACCATCCAGCACTGGATTTTCATCTTTAATCTGTTTATTAAGTTCAATATAACGTTGTTTGGCTAACTTTAAATTCGAACGTGTATTTTCAACTTTTTCCTGTGCGCCCTGTAACCGTGAATAATAATTCCCCTTTTCATCTGGCATATAACCAATATTGGCTTTTTTAAATGCAGCCAGTTTTTGCTCGGATTTCGACAACCGTTTCTCATACTCTGCAATTTGCGTGTCAAGAAATTTTTGCGCCGATGCTGTATCTGTCCGACTTGAATTCAGGGTATTTTCAATCATGGTGTTCAGCAGGTTGGAAACAACTTTATATGCATTATCAGCCGTACTACCCTTATAGCTAATTGCATAGATATTACTTCTATCTCGCCTTTCTCCGCCTTTCACTGTGATATCTTTGGTCAACTTCTTAAGCAGACGTTCTTTATCTATAGGCGAATCAAGCCCAAGATCCATATCAGTTTCCCTTATTACAGACAGCAAATTTTCTCTACTCAAGAGAACATGCGTCATTACTTTGAGTTCATCATTCGCATCAACCTCAAGTGCTATGCCTTTTAAAAGAGGCCGCATTATAGACGTTGTATCCACATAAATAACTGCATTTGCAGTATATTGATTAGGTAATGAAAACACGATTAGCCACCCTGCCAATGCAGCGCCCCATGTAATCAATAACGCAGACCAACGATAGCGCCACATGCCGTGGAGGTAGCCATATAACTGGTTTAACTGTTCCTGCATATATAAATTCCAGCGATTAAAAGAATCCTGGAGCCTGTCGGGTTAACCGATCTTAATCAGACCAGCCCGGCAGGTTCCCAGAATGTTAAGTATAGTAAAGTTTGACAAAAACAGACTGTCCACTTTACCGAAATCCACACCAATTACTGACTATTAACCAAAGATCTGGCAGCCGCACGTCCATCAAATGCAACATCAGACTTAAGCAATTTTTTAAGTAAGGCTATCGCCGTCTGTCTGTCACCTGACGTATAAACAGCAACAGCGTAGTGATATTTTACATCAGCGACATCAGGCAAAGCCTTTACTGCATCGGTCAGCAACTCCAGCGCCTGTTTATCTTTATGATTTTTTAGCAAAATCCAGCCATACGTATCTTTAATAGCCGCTGAACCACTCAACTTAAACGCACGTTTTGCATACTCCAGCGCCCGTGAATCCCTGTTCTGATTATACAGCCATGCCAGATTATTGAGCGCAGCAACATTTTCAGGGTGCCGCTTAATGATGCTTTCATACTGTTGCATTGCTTGTTTAACGTGGCCGCCCTGCTGATAGATTCCGGCGAGCCTGAATCGCATAAGCGTATCATGGGGGTGCTGTGCCAACCAGTCTGTTACCGCGGTATAAGCACGATCACCACTATATATTTTCTGGCTGGCATGCAACCGTCTGAGAACAAGATTACGCGTCTGATCAAATTGCCAGGCAGCATCATAGGCTTGCATGGCCTGCGGATACTGATGTAAACCCATAGCCGCATCACCCATAATCACCGCCCCTAAGGCTTTCGTTGGCAGCAGCTGTTTAATGTGTTTACCCAACACCAAAGCAGCTTTAAAGTCATGACTCTTAAGTTTGATTTGCGCCAATAAAACTGCACTCTGGATGCTCTCAGGGTTAAGCTGATACGCTTTATTCAGGCTCGATTCAGCTTGTTGCTGCCGCATTTTTAACTCATTTAACCCCTTCAGATAGTAGCCGACATACGCCTTCGGATGTGTTTTTATCAACTTGCGGATAACCGACATAGCCTGGTTATAACTTTTGGTTGCGATTAAAAATTCTGCACGCACAACAGCGATCACCGCCTGCCCTTTATGTTCAGCCTCCATTTCATTCAATAGCTGCTTTACCTGGATGAAGTTTTTTGTCTGTATAAAGTATTCAGCCAACGTAACCCGCGCCGCAATATTTTTCTTATCCACACTACGTATTTTTTCTAACCACTTAATTTGCTGCTGTTTCTCCCCCCGCTTTTCAGCCAGCCCTGCCAGTGCCATCAAAACGGTTGCATTTTTGGGAGCCGCAGAAATAATTTTTCGATAAATCCGCTCAGCTTTTTTAACCTCGCCGGTTTTTTCATCGAGCCGCGCAAGATTGATTAAAGCCGCAGTATTGCCTGGGTCCATTTGCAAGGTTTTTTCAAAATACTGCCGGCCTTTCTTCAAATGGCCGCTCATATATTGAACAACACCCATTATATTTATAAGCGTTGCATTATCGGGCTGCTTATTAAGTATGTTTTGGGTAAACTGAATGGCCTGGTTAAATTTTTTGTCGCGCAAATAGGCAAAAATCACCATGATTTTAGCTCTCTCCCCGCGCTGACCACTCGCAATCACTTTTTTAAGCTCAATGAGCGCCTGATCTGTTGCTCCCTTCGCAATATAAGCATTAGCCAGCTCACTACGCAGGACGTTATTTTTTGGGGAAAGATTAACTGCCTTTTCTAACTCACGCACACCTGCCTCAATTTGCCCGCTCTGCACTGCGGATAAACCGGCCAGACCTAACAACTCAGCATCCTTTGACTCCGCATCATTCGCTGCAATATGCAGGGCGGTACGGGCTTTTTCCGGTTGTTGAAGCGCCAGATAGGTACGCCCCAGAAGCTTGCGTGCATAAAGATTATCTGGTCGCGCAGCAACATACCGGCTCAGAGAGTAGGCCGCCTGCTCGTAATCACCTTTCACATAATTCACTGTCCCGAACAGCAATAATGTTGGCTTATGATCAGGCGCAACCTTTAAGATTTTCCGCAGATGGATTTCTGCCTCGGCGTAATCTTTTTTCTCAAAAGCCAGTGTTGCCAGAACATAGTTCAGCGTGAGATCCCCTGGATTCTGTTTGATAAGTGGGGCCAGTATTTTTTTTGCCTGAGCATAGTTTTTCTCGATAATATTTAATCTGGCATCACCCAGGCGCGCTTTCCGGCCCATGCGTGTAACCAGCCCGGACGGTTCAGCCGCAATAATTCTATGATAAAAATTGCCTGCACTCGCACTATTTCTTGCACGCACTGCTGCATTCGCCCCTAACAACAACAATTGAGGATTATCCGGGTATTTTTTTAGCGCACGTCTAACCGCATCATTCGCCTTTGAAACAGCATGGTCCAATAGCTGTAACTGTACGGCTGTTATCAACACCTGTAATGCATCCGGCTGATATCTCCTCGCCGTCACCAGTATTTTAGTTGCCTGCCCCAAATTACCCCTATCGGCTTCAGCACCTGCCTGCAACCCCAATAAATTGGCTTTTTCCATTTTCGACCAATCATCACCCGCCTTAATACTGGTCACAATTTGCTTAAACTTCCGCTGTACTAATAGTGCTTTCGCTAATTCAAGCTGGGACTGCGCGTTATTCCAGCCAAGCTTGCTCGCACGCCTGAATTCTTTTTCGGCAGACGCCGCATCCCCCGCCTCAAGTTCAATTGTCCCTAACAAATAACGTGCTTCCGCATTATTTGCATTGCGCTGCAAAGCATTCTTTAATTCCAGCGCAGCGGCACGAACCTGCTGTTTCGCTATATAATTTTTAGCTGACTGCACCAGCTCCCTGTCATTTTGACCCGAGCCACAGGCACATAACATCAACGCAAGCACTACTATTAATACGCTCCGTTTACATTCCAGTATTTTATTTACTCTCCACATGCTATCCCCTTAACACTCCTGCCATTTTTATATACCTAAGAAACCGTTCCTTTCATGATTAACTCAAGTTTAATCCGCAGGCTGTCTCACCATGGGTGGCTTCCAACCGAAACCTGTACGCCCGTTTTAATTTTAGACAGGGGTGAATGCATCGCGATGACAAACGTTGCCATCAATGCTCGACTCGCCTTTAATTGATTGTTCACATCCGTGGCAACAGCAACCACATAAGAATCAGGTCTACCTGTTAACAGACCCCATACTTCTAACGCTTTAGCCAGATATTTATTTGTCACATTTATGCCACTCACATTATACCAATACCAAACCAGACGCTGGGTACCCTGCTTATCCACCAGTAATTGTTCAAGCACTTGCCTGCCATCAATATCTTTAGTTACTGCATGAGAATATAAACTTCGCCAGACAGAAACATTATTTATTTGATTAAAAAAGGTAATTAACTCGTTATCCTGTCGTTGCTTCAAGTAATAACCAACGTAAAGAAACAGGCTGTTCCCGTGTTTGAAATACGCCTGTTTTTTTGTTATTGCACCGTGGTAAACGGGCATCCATTTATCATCCGTATTAACCGGCCCGGACCAACCTGCTCTCCCCGCAGGCAAGCTTACTTCAATGGCAGCACTGCGACTAGCCGTCGGCTGCTGATTACTCAAATAAACCAGACCGGGGCCGACAGATAAAAACAGTATCCCGGCGATAGCGATGGTTAAATAATGTAATTTCCCTCTTGCAGGAGCGACTCGCCTGACCTCACTCGCCTGGCCAATACTGGATTGACTAATGCTGGATCGACTGGGGCTAGGCGGATGCCTGGCCTGCCAGCGACGGAATATCTGGGCATCAATAAAGAGTAGAATAACAACCAGGGCACCAAACAAGTACCAGCCCAGCATCATATGGTCACGTACCAATGGGCTCTGCATCTGCGTGACATACCCCAGATAAACAACAATAAAAACACGGACTATATTAGCCAGAACAGCGGCAATAGCCGCAATAAACACCACGACTAACCGAGCATAAACATTCCGGTAATTTAAATAACCATAGAGCGCACCAAGTGTTAGCGCAGCTAACAGATAGCGCATACCGCTGCACGACTCTTCAACAGACAGTGTGCCAGCAGGCAATATAATCATGTTTTCATGGAGAAACGCAGGAATTTTCAACGCACGCACAATATCAAAAGCCGTATCTGCCGTCAGACTCTGTAATAGCGGCGAGAGTGGGAACCAGATCGGTATCGCAAAACTGATAAATAAGATGGGGAAAACCAGTTGGGCGGTGACTCGATTACCGAGCACCACCCAGACAATAGCCAAAATCAGGAATACTAAAGCCTCAGCCTGTACGACTTCTACATCAACCAGCCCCCCTACCGCCCACAACAGACTGACCGCCAATACCGCGAGCAATGCCCAGTAGTTCGGATAAGGCATCAATACAGCAAGCCTGTGGCGGCGACTAAATATCAGGTACACACTGATCAAAAGTACCAGATAACCGTGTGCATATTCACCCGTTCTCAACTGATTCCACACACTCATCAGATGCAAAAGTGTCTGCTGATAAAATACCATTGCCAGCAGTAACAGCAAAGCCAGTACTAATCCTGGCAGACGCCAGTCCTGCCGTGTCTGCTCGGTATCCATGCTCATCGCCTCAATGACTTAATTTTTACTCTCTACCCAGTTCGGGAAGTCCCAGCTTCTTCATGAGTTTATACAGCGAAGGCCGACTAATACCCAGCGCTTCCGCTGCATGGGTGATGTTATGCTCATGCCGGCTCAACGCACGCAGAATGTATTTTTGCTCTATCGCTGCTTTAGCCAGACGCAGATTAAGGGAGTCATTCTCATCGGACGCAACAAACCCCATATCTTCTGCCGAAAGTCGATCGCCCTCTGCCAGTACCACTGCGCGTTTTACCCGATTTTTAAGCTCACGGACATTCCCCGGCCAGGCATAAGCCTCTATCCTGGCTCTGGCATCACCGCAAAACCCACGGAAACTACGCCCATTTTGGGCACTAAATTTATCCAGAAATGCCCGTGCCAGTAAAATCTTATCATCTTCACGCTTGCGTAACGGCGGTATATTGACAACAATTTCACTAATTCTGAAATACAGATCTTCGCGAAACGCACCTTCCTTTATCGCTTGATCAAGATTGCGATGGGTCGCGCAGATAATACGTATATCCACCGGAATCAATTCACGCCCACCAACACGTTCAATCACTCTTTCCTGCAAAAAACGTAACATCTTGGCCTGTAGAGGCATTGGCATGTCACCTATCTCATCTAAAAAAAGCGTCCCTCCATTCGCGGTTTCAACTTTACCTTGCCGCCGTTTAACGGCGCCAGTAAAAGCCCCTTTTTCATAACCGAATAATTCACTTTCGAGTAGACTATCTGGGATAGCGGCACAATTAAGCGCAACAAAAGGTTGCTGGCATCGCGAGCTTAATTGATGTAATGCCTGCGCAATCAATTCTTTGCCTGTCCCGCTTTCGCCTAAAACCAGTGTTGTCACTTCCGCCGGACCGACCTTTTTAACCAGGCGACAGACCGCCAACATAGACTCGCTCGAACCGATTATACCATCCAGCGGTGAATGCACTGCACTACTCGCTAGCCGGCGGTTTTCCTCTTCAAGCTGATAGAGATTATACGCACGATCAATAATTAAATTTAGAACAGCGGGCTCAATCGGTTTCTGATAAAAATCATAGGCACCCATTGATATCGCCTGCAATGCCGTACTTCTGTCGTCGTTACCCGTCACAACAATGACTTTCGTATGCGGCTTCTGTTGTAAAATCTCCTGCAATGCAGCCAGCCCTTCCGATGCATTTGCCGGATCCGGCGGCAACCCCAGATCCAGCGTTATAACTGGCATTTTATGCTGCTCAAGTTGCTGTAGAGCAACCGCCCGGTTCCCAGCAATAACAACCTCGTAACCTTCAAATGACCATTTGAGCTGCTTTTGCAACCCAGGATTGTCTTCTACTACCAGTAGCGGTTTTAAGTTAGTGGATACCATTATTGATGACTTCCATTCTGCCCCTGAGAACACACCCAGGGTAAGCAGTTCAGTCGCGGTGAATATTCGAGTAAAAAGTTAATAGCAATGTCCTTTTGTTATACCATATTGTCATTTATTACTGGCAAGTGCAGAGAGATTATAGACCCTTTTTCAGGTTTGCTCCGAACCTGGATGTCACCACCAAGACGTCTGACAAAATCCCGGCTTTCATACATGCCGATTCCCATACCTGCATTACCTTTTGTGGTATCAAACGGTTTGAATAAACGCTGACGAATGAAGTTTTCATCCATGCCGTGGCCGGTATCTTTTATACTGATGACGTAACTGCCATTATTTTTACCCAGACGCACCAGAACGTCACCATCATTCGCCGTTGCCTGTTGCGCATTTTCAATTAAATGTGCCAGTACATTACGCATCTGGCTGTATTCAGCCGCCACTATGCAATCATCACACGCTGCTTCAAACACCGGTTGCGGCATGACTGCCTGCTTTATTTCAACCACTTCACTAATTAAAGTTGACAGGTTAATAAGTACTTTTTTCTCCGTTCGTGAGCGACGGCTTCTTAATTGTTCCAGTAAGCGCTTAATGTCCGTAGCGGCATGTTCAACCGTCTCAAAAGCATCCTCAACAAAAACTGGATTAGCACTGTGTCGTTTTGCATTTTCTGCCACCAACTCAAGCTCAGTTGCAATATTTTTAAGGTCGTGCACCATATACGCAGACAACCGAGTAAAGACTTCAAACTGTTTTGCTTCTGCAAGTGCCGCCGAGGTTTTCAGTACCGTTAAATAGCTCGCCACCTGCCTGGCTGCGGTTTTTAATAAATCCCGATCTTCCCAGTTAATAGAACGTTCAAGCAGCGGTTGGGCCAGTAGAATAAAACCCAATACCCGATCTATCTCCAGCAAGGGAACAATAATCCAGGCGGCCTGCACCTGCCCTATCCAGTCAGGCAAAACCAACCCACTATACTCTTCTGGCCGGTTGAGAAGATCGTGGATATTTATCACATATCTGGTTCCCGCAATAAACCGCATCAACGAATCATTATCCTGCGCTATAGCATCAAGCTGCACACACTGCCATGATGCTACATTCGTAAATTGCTCCACCTGGCTGACGGTATCGGTCGCAAGCCATAACATGCCCGCCCGTGCATCAATTATTTTTGCCATCGACTCAATGGCCACCAGGTAATGATTTCCGTGCTGCAGATGCAGACTGAGATCATCTGTTAACCGTAACCACTCCAGGCGATAGTCGTATCGATTTTTATAAAAATTCTTACCCAGAAATACTCGCACTCTGGCTCTTAATTGCCCGGATAAAAGCACCGCAATAAGAAATATTAGTGCCAGAGAAAAAAGGACAATCTGCGATAAACGTCCCCATCCGCCACCAAATTCTTTCAAATAATAACCTGCCCCGGCCATAAACAAAAGATAAAGACCACCACCAAAGACAGCCGTGGAATTAATTACCACATCTCTGGAAACAAACAGGTTTAATGACCAGTTTTTACTGCGCGCGGCGGAAATAGCCAGCAGCGGCACAGCAACCAGATTAATAATGCCTCGAGCCTGCCAGAGCGGACGCTCTAACCCATGATACAACAACGCATCCGTATAGAAATAGAAATCAAAAATAAAAATACTGCCGGCACCAATAATTAAATATTTTATTGCCCAACGGTATTTAACCGATGAATTCCGAAAGACCTGTTCAAGTACCACTACCCCAAACAGCGCTAGAAAAATATGGCCGATAATATTAACCACCGCACCCTGAATGAGCTGGAGCAATTCATTGCTTAATAACATACCAGCAAAGCCGATACTTAAGGGTAATGACCAACGAATAAATTTTTCAGATTCACTGCGCGGAGATTTATCAGCAAGCTGCAAGCCACTTTTTGACCCAACCGATGAAGAACTGTCCGCCAAATTTGGCGTTAACGTCAGCGGCTTGTTCACTGGCTCAAAGAGCTTAATTAAAAAAACTAACCAGGCAATATTTCTGCCAATCTCCAGTATCTGATAAACCTGCCAGCTAAGCGAGTTAGCATCACCAAAAGACAGGTTTGCTGCCGCAACCGCCCAGAGCGTACTCACCAGCATAACGATTGTTAATAATTTCGCCGGCTTACTCTGCTGCCAGCTGAACATCAACAGGAGTGTAAAAAAACCGTAGGCAATGGCCGCAGCAGAATAACTATAAAAACCAAAATTCATTTATTTATCATAGCATATCCATCTGCAGCAACAAATAACCGCCCTTTTCTAGACGGTGATTTTTACCTCAGGCGAATATCCACTTTCTCGTCCCGCTTTATCGTACACAGTAACCACCGCAAAATAATTACCCGGTGACAAGACTAACGCTGCCGCCGACAAATTTATACGAAAGGAAGCCGCCGTACTGACAAAAGTAAAGTGCTTCGTGTAAACGCCACTCACGGTGCCGTAATAAACCCGGTAGCCACCAACATCTGCGGCGGTGAATGCGCTCCCGTTTTCGCGATTATTCTGTATCAACCACGATTGCTTTGACAAAACGGGTTGTGTCAAAGTAGTTCCAGCCGTTCCAGCAGAACCTGGCGCACAGGAGATTAACATCGGTAACCCAGCAATTAACACACCATATCTAAGCTGCGCTTTTAAAAATGCAAAAATAGTCATTATTTTCACTCACTCTGGCTTTTAAAATTGAGCAAATAAAGCAACAAGAAAATCCATACTTATTCTTATTCTTGTTCTCACTCGGTGAAAAAAAATTACATTTTTAGCTCAATTATCTTTTTGAAGGCTCAAGCCAGTCGCTGAATTAACCCGCTACTGATTTAGAAAACCCACACAAAAAGGATGGAACCCAGTCATTTTAGCGACAGGACTCCTTAAAATATTTAGTGATTTTTGGCGAAAAACTTAAATGGACATTTGACTGATTTACTGCGCACCTTTTGCCAGCAATATAACCTCGGCAGTTTGCAGTAAAATTAACAAATCAAGAAAAATACTATGATTCTTTACATAGTAAAGATCATATTGCAGTTTTTGCAAGCCATCTGCCTCAGAATCGCCATAAGAATAGCGAATTTGTGCCCAGCCGGTTAATCCTGGTTTTACCCGGTGCCGTTCTTCATAGTAGGGGATTTTCTCGGCCAGCTGCGCCACAAACTCCGGGCGCTCCGGCCGGGGGCCAACAAAACACATATCGCCCTTCAGAACATTAAATAATTGTGGCAATTCATCCAGCCGTCCTTTCCTGATCACCGCACCAACACAGGTGATTCTTGAATCATTTTTAGAGGCCCAGCGCACGACACCATCTTTTTCCGCATCCGTAACCATACTGCGGAATTTGTATATCTTGAACGGCTCACCATCCTGCTTGATACGCACCTGACTATACAGAACTTTATCACGACATCGGCTTTCTACACAAATAGCCAGTGTCACCAGTAACATTAATGGCAGCGCTAACGGCAATAAAATAAAGACAATAATAATATCCAGCAAGCGTTTACTGGCTCGCCTGAACACATTATTTCTGAACCCATCAGACAGGTATAGCCAGCTTGGATTCAACATATCCAACCGTATTTTCCCCATCCGCCGCTCACAAAAAGTAACCAGATCGAGAATATCTACACCACTCATTTTGCAGTCAAGCAACTCCTTGGCGGATAACTTTGCCTTACGTCGGTCATCAACTGCCAGCACGATTTCATCAATATCCTGCGCTTCGACATAGGCCTCCAACGGCTTATCCAATGTAATCACACCTGCCTGCTCCTTGCTTCCTTCATCTCCCTTCATGGCAACGAAACCAATGATATTCAAGCCTTTCAGCTCGCCATTTTCCAGCGCCTCATGGATTAAACCCGCTTTTTTCCCAGCGCCAAGAACCAGTACCCGTGTCCACAGATTACGTTCTTTAACCAGTTGTCTGAAGAACACCCGAATGATAGAGATAAGAATAAAACTAAATAATACCGCCAGAGCAAGGACACCGCGACCGAGAAAGAAAGTCGGTGCGATATAATAACTGACGCCAAGTGGTATTAAGCCTAGCAACAGCCCGCTTGCAATACGCAGAATCAATTCATCAAAAAAACGTCCGGCCTGACGCTGATAGACACCAAATGCAATGAGACTTAGCTGGAGCACCGCAGCGTAAAGCATTGCTTTAGGGAAAAAAGAGCCAAATGAATGCAGCCAGCCATGTCCAAAAAAGCGAAACACCAGCGCCAGATAAAGCGACAACACCAAAGCCATAAACTCAAACACTGCCAGCACCACAAATTCAGTGGGAATGTGGTATCGAAATAGCTGTGTTGAATGACGAAAGAATCTAATAGTTCCCATTATCGCTCCAGATCAAACCTGCAGAGTCATCTATATTAACGCAAATCCGCCTTTTCAGCTCCTGGTAAGCGCTATACGCTGCGCGCCACAGGCGGTAACAAGCCTTCTCGATGCAACTCTACGACGACATGCAGCGCATCATGACCAGTAAAAATATGCTTTTTTTTCAACCCGCCGAATAAAAAAAGCCGATGGCAAATCAAATTAATCCTGCGGGGCACACCCGCACTAAATTTATGCACCAACGTCATCACTTCATCACTGATTTGCGGATCACCCTGCCACCCCGCACGGCGTAAACGGTGGTTCACATAAGCAATTGTTTCCGGTTTATTCAACGCTTCAAGGTAGGATGCTGCGATAAGTCGCTGGTGTAACTGCTCCATTCCAGGTGCCCGCACCTTTTCCAGTAAGGACTCCTGCCCAACCAGAATTATCTGCAATAATAATCGATTTTGCGTTTGCAGATTCGACAACAGCCTTAATTCTTCGAGGTTTTGCATTGTCATTCCCTGCGCCTCATCCACAATCAGTATATTGCGCTTGCCCTGGATAGCACCATCAGTTAGAAATTTCCTAAACCATTGCCACAACGTGGTGTTATCCGGCAGCAGCGGCATATCAAACGCCTCAACAACGGACTCAAGCAACCCCCCTGACTGCACTTGCGCGCTTTCAAGCATCGCTGCCCGCACAAAACAGGTATCAAGCTCATTGAATATCGTGCTGATCAGAGTTGTTTTTCCGGTGCCAGGTGCGCCCGTAACAACAACAATGCCTTCACCCTCGGTGATTGCGTATTTAAGATAGGAACGGGCATTCTCGTAGCTACGATGCCCAAAAGAAAATCGGCTGTCAGGGCTTAAGCGAAAAGGCTGTTCCTGCAGGTGATAACATGATTTATATACGTCGAGCATTTTCATGATGGCCGGTGAGCACCGAACCCATTTTCCCTGTCCTGGTCAGCGAGTAACTCTGGAGCAAGCCGCTCAGCTACCGCAAACGAGGGATACTATCACATAAATACTCTGCCGCGACTTATTCACTGCCTGTTAAGCCATCACCTCTGCTTAAACAATGGATTTAAGACTAAACAGTACCAATACAAATAGCGACAAAAACACCACTACGAGTGTGAGCTTTTTTGTATTATCTTCCATTTCAGTTACTCCTGTAAAGTGAGTCCTCCGTAAAGACTCGATTAAACTATATCCGACTCAATGCAACGCATATTTACGCGGCATAAATACCCAAGCAGGAAGCGTGCCTAAATTAAAAAAGCGAAGAAAAATAAACACTTACTAGAATTGAACCCACCAGGAATAGTATAGAAGTGTAAGATATATCGACTTAAATTCTTGAAATTCTTACACTTGTACAGAGAAAGAACCGGCTATTATCTAATTTTTACACCGAATAAGGCGATAAAGCCGAATAATAGCCTTATTGTGTAATTTATACCGACATTTTAGCAATAGTACGGCCTGACTTTGGCCTGTTTCAAGTCATCACCTGATCGACCGCCGCAATAATGTCAATTACGCCGACACTCTTTACATAGAGGGGGGTTAACGAAGCAGCAGTGCACGTATATTGAGAGCGGTCTGATGAAATATCCGAGTTAAGGACAAAGGGATATCTGTGCAGCATGGCGCCTGGCTGATAACTGACGCACCAATGTGGTCGTTCTATTTATCTTACCCGTTAGCCGGTCAACTGAATAATCCATAGCATAAAGCGAAACAACATCACATGAAGCGGAATAACTGAGCGCGAGACGTGCCTCCTCCATACGATAAACAATCGCGTTTGCCTTACCCACAATGGAGGTTGAAATAATAGCATAGCCAAAATTATTGCTCGTACTGAAAGACCAGAGGTATTCGATAATCTGTTTTACTCGTGCCAGCGATAATGTTGCCGGAGGGATTGTTCCCATATACACCGTTGATTGCGTATTTTTTGCTGCCGACAGATTGACCCCACTGCGATCGAAGGCACTACTTTTAAAAATTCTGTCATAGTACAGCATGCCTGGATTATTCATATCAACCCGAGTAATCTGAAAATACAAATCGGTCGCGGTTATATTAACGAACTGACGATAGGTTTTTTGATATTTTACCGCCGTTTCTGACCAGTTCATGGCCTGAACGAAATCATTGGTAGAAAGCGCATAGACTAATTTATTAATCCGGTCTGCAGGCGGTAGAATATCCGTATCTTTGAGATGAGAGAGGCGATAAGAACCACTGCTTTGAGCCGCAGCCGGTACCAATATCTTATAAAATCCCGCTGGGGTGCGTTGATTAAAATACACCGCATGCAATAGCGCCATATCCGCAACCGATGCTACAGTAACCACACTCTTACTGGCTGAATTAATCGCACTTGTTCCGCCTGCAGCACCGCCACAACTGGTAAGCGACAAAGCCAGAGCGAAACATGAAACAGCCAGTACTATTCGAGGTATAGCCTGGCCACAAATAGACATTGCAAACCTAGGCCACAGCAGATTGCGACTCGGACGCTGACTGCGCTGACAGCTCCCTTAACTGGTTCACCGCGAAAACTCGTTGCATATCCAGCACAATAATGAAACGATCATCAACTTTCACCATCGCCTCAATAAATTCGAAACGCACCCGCGTTCCCAGTGACGGCACAGCTTCAAGTTGATCCGGCCGCATTTCTATCACTTCCTGAACGGAATCTGCCAGCATACCCAATACGGTTTGCGTACCATCAATGTCTATTTCTACAATTATAATACAGGTATCAACATCTATCTGTTTTGCCTGCATCGAGAATTGCAGACGTAAATCAATAATTGGCACTACGCTACCGCGTAGATTAATCACCCCTAACATGTATTCAGGTGAGCGCGGCACCGGGGTGATCTGCACATATTCGAGAACTTCCCTAACTTTTGATATTTCCGTTGCGAAAGCTTCACCATCCAGGTCAAAGGTTAGATACTGCGTTGATGATAGGGTAGCGTCCGCATCGCTCTCTATATTATTGAACTGGCTTTGCTGAATATTTTCCATATGACTGTAACCCACTAAAATGTGATTTTCTCTGACACATTTATAATCGACAGGTCGTCATTAAAACTTTAGGGGGTTACTGATTAATTCTGTATGGCGGGTAGATTTAAACTGAATTATTTAGCTTCAAGGCATAACACGCGGTGAATACATCCCTGTCGACCCGACAGCTAAACATCATGCAACGTCTGATTTATCCGCATCACCCAGTTTAAAGAAGACCATCGCCTCACTTTGCGCGCCGGCCTGTCTGGATAACACCTCTGCTGAGGCGGCCATTTCACCTGCCGATATTGCGGCATGCTGCACCACTTGATCCAACTGCTGTAACGCATGGTTTATTTCTTCAGTCTTGCTATTTTGGTCATGTGCAGTCTGGCTGATCTCCTGCACCAACTCCGCCGTTTTTTTAATGTCTGGCACCAGTTGCGTTAATTTATCACCTGCCTGTTCTGCTGCGGATAAGGTTGATCCCGATAATTCACTAATTTCAGCCGCTGCTTTCTGGCTATGCTCTGCCAGCTTCCGCACTTCTGAGGCGACCACAGCGAAGCTCTTACCATTTTCACCCGCTCTTGCGGCTTCAATGGCAGCGTTCAAGGCAAGCAAATTGGTCTGTCTGGCAATATCTTCAATCACATGTATTTTACTGACAATATTTTTCATTGCCGCAACCGCTTCAGTCACCGCCTGACCACTATCATTTGCATCAATGGCTGCCTGGACGGCTATTTTTTCTGTTTCAACGGCATTGGCTGCATTACGGTTAATATTCGATGACATGGTTTCCATTGAGGCAGAGATTTCCTCCAGTGAGGCCGCCTGTTGCGATGCACCCGAACCAAGACTCTGGGCAATATCATTCACCTTATGTGCCGTCAGTGAACCCTCATTGCTATTAGTTGAGACCGTGGATATAATTTGAGTCAGCCGATCAATGGTGGTGTTAACATCTTCTTTCAACTGGCCAAAAACACCGCCGTATTCAGCTTCAACTTTGTTCGTTAAATCGCCCATTGCCAGCCCGCGTATTACATCCCCGACGCTATCAATGGCGGTTCGCGTCACACCCAGCACCTGGTTTATCCCAATAGCCAGGATGCGATGAAACCCCTGCTTGCCTTTAACCGAAATTGCACCATTGAAATCCCCTTCCACTGCAGACTTAACAATGGCCTCGATTTCCTTTTCCACCTGCCGGTCATTACTGCGGTTAATCCATTCAATGACAACACCCAGATAGTTGCTATGACTGTCACTCACCGGTGTCAATGATAACTCAAACGACAGATCGCCAATTTCAACAGGTAGTTTCTTACCTGCCTGAGTATTTACCGGGTCAAAATCGCATAAACCGGGAATATTTGAAAGCAAGTTCAGGTTTCTACCGATCATGTCGTCAGCAGAAAATTCAGGATTGCTTTCCTGTAACTGAGCTTCAATCGATTTAAACATGGTGGTGGCCGAGGCGTTCATATAAATAACATTAAAGGCCTCATCACTTACCGTCACACACATTGAGGTATTATCCAGTGCGGTTTTAATGCGTTCGTTTTCTGCCGCAGCAATTGCATCAAGCTTTAATCGGTCACGTAAATGGGTTTGCATATCGGCTAATGAATGCAATAACAGACCGATAATATCTTTTCGATCAGAATCAATGTCATTATCAAACTGCTTGCGCGCAATTTTGGCTGCGACTTCACTCGCCTTAGTCAGATGCCATGAAATATTTCTGGCGATAAGCCAGGCAAACAGTACAATCGCAAAAACAGATAAAAAGATTATCACTACAAACTCGGTTGTAGCTTTCTTCATCACAGCAGCATTGGCATGCACATTTTCATTAATCACGGTTAGCTGATTATCTTTTATCGACTTTAACAACTCATTGGTCTGTTGCAGAACACCGGTATACTGTGATCGAATTAAATACGCATCTGCGCGCCATTTTTTCGAACTATTAATCGCAACCATCACTTTCAAGTTAGCCACAAATTTCATCTGCACCTGTTTTAACTGGTCAACCGCATCTGCCTGCTCCATCGTTAATAAATTGGTATTCGAGGATATCTTTGTCCGTAGTTTAAGTGCCTGAGCTTTGTAAAGATTTACATTCGATAATGCAGATGGACTTCTAAAGGCAAGATACAGCCGCATTTCACTAATGATTTTATTCCATGTATAGCGTAGCTCGTATAACCGATCTGAAAAACCTTTTCTTGCTGTTGACACATCCTCATTCTGCTCAGATGAAATCATCTCCGCAACCAATTGCAATATTTGTCTGCTTTCAGGATTCAGATTATCGGATGAATATTTTACTGCAGGAAAGTTCGCCGTATTATTTTCCGCATAGCGAATAAATCGGGTTTCATAGCTGGTTATTTTCTGTATAAATGTACCCAGTTGTGCCACCAGCAATCGCAGCGTCACTATGTCTGCCGAGGGTTTGCCCGGGACATTTTTTAATGACAATTTAATCTGCAAAAGCAGTTTTTGTGCCTGCGATAGTGATTGCTTATATTGCGTTTTATACACATCTTCTTTACTTAATAAATAAAACCCCAGCGAGGCTGAACTCGAATACAGTAAACTCGATAAACTATCCAGCTTGTTTAAACGCAACACATTCTGTTTGTTCCCAATGTTTGACGCATTATTTTGCTGACCAACCTGAGACATCATCCACAAACTTGCAGTCACCATTATCAGCACCGGCAAGCCAAAAGCTAACAGGAATTTTTTTAATATGGATAAATTATCCCATAAACGACCAATATAACTACGCATTTTAAGCCTCATTAATTTCTTCATGTGAGAAGAATGCCATCGACTGTTTCTGTGATTCTGATTCACTGGAAAGTGTCAGCGCCGCACTGGCCAGTTTTTCAGATGAAGAAGCCGAACGCTGCACCACCGAATCAAGTTGCTGTAACGCCGTATTGATTTCATTTGCGCCGGTATCCTGTTCCCGTGCTGACACGCTAATTTCCTGAACCAGATCCGCCGTTTTTTGAATGCAGGGCACCAGATCGGCAAGGCGATCACCCGCCAGTTCCGCAAGCGTTACCGTGTCACCAGAAAGATCACTAATTTCAGCCGCTGCCTTCTGGCTACGTTCTGCCAGCTTACGCACCTCAGAGGCAACCACGGCAAAACCTTTGCCATGCTCACCCGCACGAGCAGCTTCTATGGCCGCATTTAAGGCCAGCAAATTTGTCTGCCTGGAGATTTCTTCAATAATGGAAATTTTGCTGGTAATCTCCTTCATCGAATCAACTGCTGAAGCCACAATACGCCCACTCACTTCTGCATCGCCAGAGGCTTCTTTGGCAATCTTTTCGGTTTCGGCTGCATTGGCTGAACTATGGCTGATATTCGACGCCATTTGCTCCATCGCAGAGGATATTTCTTCAAGCGAAGCCGCCTGTTCGGAAGAACCCTGACCAATTTGTTGCGCGGCACCACTGACATCGGCCGAAGTTGTCGCAACTTCTACCGCGGTTGTCTGCACTGAATGGATAACACTGGAGAGCTTTTCTAAGGTTTTATTCACACTCTGCTGAAGCTGTGCAAAGATACCTTGATACTGTCCGTTCATTGTTTGCGACAAATTCCCCTCTGCCAGGGCGCTTAATATCTGCTCAATATCGCTAATGCTACTACCGGTACGACTAAGAATTGTATTGATGCCTTCACCCAGTCGGCTATAAAAAGCATTATCTGTTTTAAAATTCAATACCCGATTAAAATCACCCTCGGCGGCAGCTTTCACCACATCAGCCAGATCCGTTTCAATACCAACCTCAGCAGTTCGGTCGAGCCATTCAATAACGCTGCCGCTGTAGTGGCCTTCGGGACTGCTCACTGGCGTAATACTGACATCCAGCGTTAAGCCAGACAAGGTTATACGTTTATGCACCGGGCCATGCTGTTGCTGCAATGCGGCCAGACTCAATTCTTCTACCCCCGGTAAAAAATCCGCGGCCGAATCAATTAGCTCCTGCGTATCAAAATCAGGAATTAATTGCTGCAGGGTGGTTTCAATATTTTTAAATAAAGCTTCGGCCGCAGCATTAATGTAGACAACCAGTCCGTTATCATTTGTTACCATAACACTGGTCGAAGCATTCGCTAACGCAGTTGAAATTCGGCCTGTTTTTATTGCCTGGTCACGCTCCATATATAAATTAAAACCAATTTTCCTTTGCATGGTTTTTATTGCCTGCAAAGCGACACCCACTTCATCTTCACTGGTGATTGTTACATCACTATTAAAATCACCCACGGTGATTCTGTCAAATATAGAAACCAGATGTTTTATTCTGCGAACCAGATCAAAACCAATCATAAAGGCGAGGATGACACCAATTAAAATAATTCCAACAACCAAAGAAATAGTTAAATACAGGTTATGCGTTAGTCGCGTTATCTCAGCATTTATTTCAGTTTGAAACACTTCTACTGAGGCAATCTCCATGTCTTTAGCCGCGTTGATTGCCGGTGCCGACAATTGCTCGAAAACAGCCGAATCTGCCGATTTAAGTGCCACATCATTAAAGACTATCGCCATAACTTCATTAATAAATTTTAATGCCGTTTTCGTAACCTTTTTACTCTTCCCTGCGAGGACTTGCTGCATCGCTTTATTCCGCTTAAAGGCCTCCGCATGTTTTTTTGCAACCTGCTTAATCTGGTCACGCATTATATTCATTCTTCCGATGAACATAATTTTCTCTTTTTCGCTAACGGTATGATGTTTAATTGCGCTTTCTGTTATCCCGCTAAGCCCAGTTAAAGCATTGATTAATGCAGGGAGTTCAACCGTCATTGCGTCAACAATAAAATAACGTGAAAGATCTTTGTCAACGACCATTAATGCGTTTTCAGCAGCCTGCCTGTTCAGTGCATGAAGATCCTCGATTATTTGTGCAGATTTATTCGCTACGGTCAACGTATCGCCTGTAGCGGTATCAGCAATTATCGATCGCCATTGCTTTTTTACATCTCGCCACTTATTATTCAACCCAAATTTATCCTTATTCTTCTTTATAGCAACATCAATCGAATCGATATTATTTGCCACCGACTGCCTGGCGCCAACCATGATCGGAGCCGATATTTTATTTCCATTTAACAGCCGCTGATACCTGCCTACATCTACCATCAGAGCATTAATACGCGCAACAAACGTAGAACCACTTTTTTCCAGCCTGGCCATTTTTATCGCGGCATTCTCTGTCGTTAAACGTGAAGACAGTAAATATGCTGTCGGTAACATGAGCAGGACTACGACCATGACCAGTTTAATGGATAAATTTAATTTTCTTAGCGGGTTAAAGCGGTGCAATACGGATACTTTCAGATAGCTTGCTCCCGCTTTTATATCTGCATGCAACGTATTTGCCTGATCAATTTCCTGCCGCGAGGGCATGGTACGAATAGAACTGTAACCCGACAGCTGATTATTAGAATATTCAGGGCTCACATTCGCCTTAACCCAGTAATAGTCCCCATTTTTACACCGATTTTTTACTGTCCCGCTCCAGGTTTCTCCTTTTTTCACGGTATCCCATAAATTTTGGAAAGCCTCTACCGGCATATCCGGGTGGCGCACAATATTATGATTTTGATTGATTAATTCATGCGCATGAAAGCCACTTATGCGTATAAAAGATTCATTACAATAGGTAATAATGCCTTTTTTATTGGTGGTTGTAATAAGAACATCATCCGCCTTTAACTTATGCTCTTTATCACTTACCGGCATATTTATTTTCATCGTAAATACCTTAAATTAAATTCTTTTAAAGAAATTTTTTTTACCAATTGATTGTGTAATGACTGCATTTTTTCAATCACTTAAAATTAATACCGCACAAAACCGCTGGTATCGTAACTTTCACCCATATCCAGTTCAACACCGCTGATATCCGTTTCATCTTTCACCAATTCCAGCATGCTTTTTTTATCGGCGGCATCAGCCTCGATGCGGCTCGCTCCAGGGGGTTTATCCTTTATGTTATGCACTTTTACGCCTGCATTCTCAGCACCCCGATTCGCCGGATTAGCATCGCCCGTGTTAAAAAATGCCATTGACTGCTGCTGCTCACTCGACAGGGTTGATAACTGCTCTGCCGCTCCGGCTAATTGTTCTGATGATGAGGCAGATTGCTGCACCACCATATCCAGTTGCTGTAAAGCCGTGTTAATTTCATTTGCACCGGTATCCTGCTCCCGCGCAGCAACACTGATTTCCTGCACCAGCTCTGCCGTTTTCTGAATATCTGGAACCAAATTAACCAGACCTTTCCCTGCGGTTTCAGCAATGTCCACCGTGCTCGTCGACAATTCACTAATCTCACTTGCCGCTTTCTGACTACGCTCGGCCAGCTTACGCACTTCGGAGGCCACCACTGCAAACCCTTTACCGTGCTCACCGGCGCGGGCGGCTTCAATCGCTGCATTCAATGCAAGCAGATTGGTCTGCCGGGCTATTTCTTCAATAATGGAAATTTTCTCTGCTATCGACTTCATCGCAGTGACGGCTTTTGTTACCGACTCACCGCTGGCCTTCGCATCCGAGGCGACTTTCTGTGCAATCTGCTCGGTCTGTCCCGCATTGTCTGCACTCTGCCGTATGTTAGCCGTCATTTGCTCCATGGCTGAAGATATTTCTTCCAGCGAGGCCGCCTGTTCAGAGGAACCCTGACCGATTTGTTTTGCATTATCCCGCACCTGTGACGAAGAAACAGCGGCATCATTGGCATTGCCCTGCACACTAACGATGACTGAAGTTATTTTTTCTACTGTTGTATTCACACTCGTCTGCAATTCGGCAAAAACGCCTTTATAATCCCCTTCAATTTTATATTTAAGATCGCCATCAGACAGATGTGACAGTGCATCGACAACAACATTGATGTTTTTTTCTGTCAGCCTGAGGACTTTATTAATGCTGCTAGCCAGTGCAATATAATTTACATCCTTATTATTCCCCGTATTAAAAGCCCTGAAATTACCTTTCTCTGCGGCGGCCAACATATGCTCAATAACTTTGTTCTGTGCCGTTTGATCTTCCCATTCAACCACCAGACCCTGACGCTGTTTGGCACTATCATAAACTGGATTCACCGTAATCTGCAGATCAATCCCTGCCACCGTTACACTGTTCATGTAACTTGTCTTCAGGTTGTTAAGCCGGTTTTTCTGCTGCGACAGCGCAGTGTACAAGTTGTCGACATCCATACCGAGTAGACTGCCGGGATCAAACCCCGGAATAACCGAACCTATTTCATTCTGGATGTTGGTAAACAATGTTTTTACCGCATTATTCATATAAATGATTATATTGTTTGCATCCGCCAACATGATATTCGTTTGTGCCACATCCAGTGCAGTTTTAATGCGGCCGAACTCGACAGCAGAATCAGCCGTGGTTTTAATATCAAACCATAGATGGATCTGCAACGCCTTGAGTTCATCTAACATCTGGCCGGTTTCATCATGCGCCACGATCTCAATGTTGTTATCAAATTCTCCAGCACTAATATGATCAAACACCGTCAGCACCTGGCGCATTGCCGCAGTAATCGATTTCACTATGCAGACAGACCATATAACAATCAGGAGAGTAATTGCCATAACCAGCCCAATCAAACCGTACAGTGTCATTTTTAACCCACTAATGCGCTGGCTTAGTAATTGCTTTAACTCGGCAGAAGACGCGTTAAATAAATTGGCCGATTTACTTATTGCCGCCGTGCCTTCATCAAACAGCGCCGTGGTAGCATAATTATATGTATTCGTATTAATAAGATGCTGCTTAACACTGTTAACAAAAGTCAGGGTTGATAATTTAAATGCCGCCAACTCCTGGTGCAACTGGATTTCGATGGCTGCGTTATTCACAATTGCCTGCCTAACGCTATCTAGTGTTTCATTCCTGACAAGAGACACATCATTATAAAGCGCTCTAAGCCTGTCTTTCTCGAGCGGGGTGAGCTTACCAGCAGAGAGAGCCCCGGCACCCAAACCACGTAACTGACCCAATTCATCATTCAATAAAGGAATTTTAGTGACGGCTATATCCATTAGATAATTCGTATCCAGCTTTTGATCCAGGATTAAATTTGAACCATCACCAGTTTTTGATATTAAATTAATGACATGCTTAATTAAACGGCTAAATTTATTAAAACTCTCTTTTGCCTGCATTGAACCGGACTGCGACTCCAGCTGATTCCACTCGCGCTTAATCTTTAGCCAGAGGGAATTAACCTGTAATTTTTTACCCAGCCGTGCATTAACCGCATCAATCACGCCGATGTCTTTAACCACTTCTGCATGGGCAATCACTAATTTATTTCTGTATGATTTTTTCCCGTTTAAATAGGCATTGGTTAAACCCCGTAAAACCGCAATATCTGCCGATAACTGCTGTACCGGAACAATATATTCAATACCCGATAACTCTTTACTTGCGAAATTAATGGCTTTATCTTTTTCTCGCGCCAGCATAACCGTAACCATAATAATGATCATTAGCAATATCAGCACGATACCACCCAGTTTCTGACTCAGATTGAGCTGGTTTGATATATTGAGCCGCTGCCAACGGGTTGGGCCTAAACTGGCCGCCCCTTTGTTAATTTTTTCATACAGGGTTTCCGCACGGCTTATTTCATTTTGACTCGGTTTACTCCGCACCGACATATAACCACTGACATTACCGCTGTCTTTCAGTGGGGTGACGTTCGCTTTAACCCAGTAAAAATCGCCATTTTTACACCGATTTTTAATTATTCCTGCCCAGGTTTTTTTTGCTTTCAGTGTTTCCCATAAATCCTTAAACGCTTCGGCAGGCATATCGGGGTGCCGGACAATGTTATGACTCTTACCGATCAATTCCGCTTCGCCATAGCCGCTTATCTCAATAAATTCCTTATTACAATAGTTTATGCACCCTTTCAAATCTGTTTTGGATACCAAAATGGAATCTGCTTTCATTTCGCATTCGTTATCGGTTACTGGCATATTTACTTTCATCTTGTTCTCCTCGCGAGGCTCCTTTTAAGCTTATATTTAATGTATCGGTTCTGATCTTTCTGTTGCCCATGCTATCAAGCCGGCAGCGTCCAGTATTAATGCCACCGCGCCATCTCCCATTATGGTCGCACCCGAGAGACCGACAGTACCTTCATATATTTTGCTGAGTGCTTTAATGACTGTCTGATGCTGACCAATAACTTCATCAACCGCAAAACCAAATCTTGATTCGCCGACTCGGGTTACCACAATCTGTTCAATAGCCGGCAGATTTTCTTCATTATGCCCAAAGCATTCACGCAGCCGTATGTAAGGCACTAGCTCGCCTCGCACTTCAAGTAGCTGATTCCCTTTTTTCTGCTTTATGTCAGTGGAAGAAATTTCAATGCATTCTTCCACGATGGACAGTGGCAGAACATAACGATCAGACTCAATCTGAACCAACAACCCTTCAATAATTGCCAGTGTTAAAGGTAATTTAACCGTCACTGTACTGCCTTTACCCGGCTCACTATTAATCCACACGCTACCCCGCAGTGATTCAATTGAACGTTTAACAACATCCATCCCCACGCCGCGACCCGAAACATTTGAAATCGTTTTTGCGGTAGAAAACCCCGCATCAAAAATCAGATTGTATAAATCCTGCGGGCTGGTATTATTCTCTGCTTTGATCACACCACGCTCAAGCGCTTTTTTTCGAATCGCATCCAGATCTAAACCTGCGCCATCGTCTGTTATTTTTATTATCACATTCGACTCAGAATGAACGGCGGAAAGATGAATACTGCCTTTTTCTGCTTTACCAACCGCAACACGCTGCGCCGGCAGTTCGATGCCATGATCAATGCTGTTGCGAATTAAATGCACCAGTGGATCGGCCAGTTTATCAATTACGGTTTTATCCAACTCGGTTTCAGCACCCTCTGTAATAAGGTCAATCTTCTTACCCAGATCATTGGACAGATCACGTACCAGACGTCTGAAACGGGCAAACGTTGTACCAATTGGCAACATTCGCAGACCCAGGGTGTTATCGCGCAAATCGGTAGTGAGCCGTTCCATGTCTTCAGCAATAATCGTAAGATTACTGTTCTGCGTTTCACTAACTGACTGATTCAGCCGCGCCTGTACAATAACCAGTTCACCAACCAGATCCATTAAAATATCCAGTTTATCTGCCGGGACTTTGATGGATGCTACGGCTTTCGACTGACGTGTTTTTTTGGCTTCACGAACAACTTTCTGTTCCATTAACGCCGACTCGATCTTGTCCTGCGTTACGCCGTCTTCGGCTAATAATTCACCGGTTTTTTTCCGTTTTGACAGTACCTCATTAACCTGATCTCTGGTTACATCACCCTTAATTTCAAGAATTTCACCAATGGCCATGTCTTCACCTGAACTACCGAAGCTGTCTGCCGAATCAATGACTTCTATGTTTATTTTCCAGTCATCTTCAACAAAAATAAACACATCATCAATGGCATTTCTGCCCTTATCCGTTGTCAGCAACAAATCCCACGCAAGGTAACATTCTTCTGGATCCAGTTGATTTATTTCTACTACTCCGGCATCCAGCAATGTTATATGGCAGGGACCCAGGGCATTTAATTCTCTTATTACAGGCAGCGGATCCATGCCGTTAGCAAAGGTATCGGCGGCAGGTTTTATGCGTATGCGAAAAGTACAATCCGCACTGTTATCGCATACGGTCGATGCCGTTGTTTCAGCTAAATGATTGCTGGCATTCGTTTCTTCCTGTTTTTCTGGAATCAGTTCTTTAAGTCGTTCCAGCAAGTCAATGCCATTTTTTTCAATGCCTGGATCTGGATCAATATCTACTAACATGGCTCTGATATGATCACCTGAGTCAAGACTGATATTAATGAGCTCTTTTGTTATCTGGAGTTCACCACTGCGTACCAGATCGAAGGCATTTTCAAGATGATGGGTAAACCTGGCCAGTTTGACAAAACCAAACATCGAACCTGAGCCTTTAATGGTATGCATGGCACGAAACGCACGATCAACACAGTCTGAATCCTTCGGTGTTGCTTCCAGTTCCAGCATAGCCGCTTCCAGATCAATTAATAATTCGTCGGCTTCTTCGCGAAATGTGTCTTCCAGAGAATTCATTTTATAGTTCCGATAATTATTTAGTTATTGGCAAATGATGATCAATATTTTTAGTTCAACCAGCATTCTCACTATCCAGACCCGATAACCTGAAATGCACTATCTGGCGTTCCAGCGCGAGAAAAAACTGTAAGCGCAGCGCATTCATCTCTGCAATCCCGGTAAAGCGGATAACAACCGGTTCCTCGATGACAGGCGCAGCAGTAAATGCCTGCATCTCAGTAGAAAATTTATTTTTATTAGCGGACGGATCATCCTGTTGTTGCGATGCCTGACTCTCTCTTTTATACGCGGCTGATGCGTTATTATTTCTGCTCTGCAACTGAAGATTATTCACCCAGTCCAGATCGGTTGTTTTTTGTATTGAAATAGTCATCATATTTTACGCTCAGGCTAATTTTGAAACCGCTGCCAACAATGCCGGTGGCTGAAAAGGTTTAACCAACCAGGCTTTCGCTCCAGCCTCTCGACCTTTAAGCTTCATGTTTTCACCTGACTCTGTGGTAAGCATCATTATGGGGGTGAATTTATATTGTGGATTCTGTTTCACCTGTTTAACCAGACCAATACCATCAAGATTCGGCATATTTACATCACTAATTATCAGGTGAACTTTCTGCCCGACCAACTTGCTTAATGCATCTTTACCATCGCAGGCTTCAATGACATCGTAACCCGAACTTTTTAGCGTTATGCTGACCACTTGTCTTATTGAAGATGAATCATCAACAATCATTATCGTTTTTGCCATGTTTCAGGACCTCTTAAAAAAAAGTAACTTCGTCTTCATTGTTTTTACCGGGCTGATGCGCCATATTGCTGCTATGGTTGTATACCTGCTCTTCTGTGGTATAGGATGCAGACATATCCTCAGCATGTACACGGTAATCAAGTGGGATCACATTGCCGGAAACTCGCTGCAACTGTGCATCATCAACGCGACTTACAATCGAACCAATGTCCTCCTGTACACGTCCAAGAATCTGTGAAACTCTGTCCTGAAACTGAAAGCTCACCAGTACATTTGAAATTTCATTCCGAATATCTGTACTGCAGGCACGTAACGAGGTGCTGTCATCCTGAAGTACTTCAATAGTGGTTTGCAGCTTTCCAAAGACACTTTCAATGGTGCTTTTACCGTCGTCAACGGCCACCTGATTATGGCTGATAGAATTTTCTGCCTGTTTTAAAGTACCGGTTACTGCCTCACCAATATTGGCAACTTTCTCGCGCATTTTCTGCCCTGTTTCAGCAGACATTGATGCCAGTTTACGCACTTCATCGGCAACCACAGCAAAACCACGGCCATGCTCACCTGCACGGGCGGCTTCAATGGCCGCATTTAATGCCAGCAGATTAATCTGATCGGCAATTTGGCCAACGTCACCCGCCATTTCGTTTAATTCATCCGTGTGGCCAGCGAGTGTTTCAACTTCATTTAATAAGTGATTCTCCAGCGCAAGGGAAGATTCCAGTGAATCAATTACTGTTTGTAACGAACCTCTGCTTTCTGTAAATAATGCGAGCATGCCATGCCCATCACCCAGGCTTTCACTGCGACTTTTGGAAGTATTAATCACCTCTTCCAGGCGTGCTGCAAGGCTAGAGAAACCCTGTGAAAGTTCGGTAACACTTTCTTCTGTTTTATGGTTTGAACTTTCAACATTCCGGCAAATAATGGGCAGCGACTGTTTACAGAGGCTTTCCAGTGAATCGGCATAGGACTGCATAAGACCCTGCTCTTTACTGTAGGCTTCCAGTCTATTGTTTAGCTGCTTTCTCAGCCAGTAACTCAAACCACTGGCAATCAGTATTAACGCCAGTGCCGAGCCAACGATTACAGTACTGCCAGTATTCGCTGATAATTTCAGCAGCAATACGATGCTGACACCCAATATTACCGGCAGTAAGGGTATTACCCATGTTTTTCCCGCCAACCCTGTCGGCATTAATTGTGCTGTAGAAAGCACATCCACTTGGTTACTCATATTTATCTCCACTAAACATAAACTCAATAATAAAACCTGCCAGTAACGACACGCCTAAAACGATCATTTGAAAGCTAACCGAGAAGGTATTGATTGACATCAACAAAGCGGTGAAAAAGATCGATATGGCAATTATTTTTATAATGAAACTAAACTGGTCGGTTCGAGTTCCAGCTAAATACCATGATGATTTTTTCCAGATGCTGGCATCAGGGGTGTATGATTTATTGCTGTACTGGTGGCTAACTGCGATTATTTCTAACTGAAAATCTCTTCCTTTCTCCACGATAGATTCTGGTACATGGATATTTTGCATTTTGTTTAGCCTCAGTTATTTTTCTATACTTTGATGTATTTCTATACTTTCTAACTCGGTTATCGACATGCAGCGGATAATCTTTAAATTCAAACGCGCTTTTCTTTAAGGCATGGCTGGCGCGGGATTTATACCCATAGCGGGTTTAAATCGCTTAAAAAAGAGTATAAAAAAACCACACAGGAAAAATAAAGCAACATATACGCCAACTCCAAAGTAATGCCATTATTGATGACTAACTTATTGCTTAAAAAGAATTTTTTTATGGAGAACAAGGACAAATGAATGATTGCCCGGCAGATCTAAACTGGAAATAAAGCCACTGACTCAAATTTGTAACCACTGAAGCGGCAATTAATTGCCATGTATCAACACTTTATTCACGCATGAGTACGCAGTTTTATGCTGCCGAGGAGACTGGAACCCCAATAAGCTCGATGCCCGCATCCCTGCGGTTGACGGTCTGGAACAATAAGTAGCCTTTTTATCCATCCTGTTAGTAAGACGGGGAAGTCGAATCAGAACCCGGCAGCAAATGCGGCGTCCTGCTTACAGTCCAGTAAGCGATCAATGTTTAATATAATAATTAGCCCCGTACTGAGTGTTACCACGCCTTTGACATATTTATCACCTTCACCCGTATTCATTTTTGGATTAGCATCAATGCTTGATACGGGCAAATCCACGACATCTGAAACGCTGTCTACAACAATGCCTATATATTCGCCACCATGCTCCAGCACAATTATTCTTGATAGTTCTCCCTGTGGATGCACGGGTAAATTCATGCGGTTACGCACATCAATTATTGCCACCACACTACCTCGAATATTTGTAATGCCAAGCACATAATCCGCCGCGCCGGGAACCGGCACGATACTATGGATACGAAGTATTTCCCGGACACATTTTACTTCGATAGCATAGCGCTCTTCGCCAAGATAAAAACTGACCCACCGCTCTACCTGTTCCGGTCTTTTGTTCGTTTCATTAATCATTTTATCCCCTCCACACTCGGCTAATCAGCCCCTGCAATAAACCCTGAACATCAAGCACAGAAAAACCTGCTTTTTTAACCGTTCCAGCCAGCCATAAACGTTTACTTTCGGCATTTCTCCAGGTGACATCGCCCGGCTCAACGGTAACTGTTTTCAGTTCCTCATCACAGATAAAAGAAAAATTTTTATCTTTAAAAATGATAATTTTGCATCGCGCTGCCAGCGTTACTTCTGTAACATTCTCCCGCTGTGGGAACAGTATGCTTTCCAGTCTTAATACAAAAATTTTCTGCTGTTGCCAGTTGAATTTTGCAAAACAGAGGGTATCTTTCTGGTTATTTATTTTAAAGTTATCCGGCACAGCGATTATTCGGCTAAAAAATATAAGCGGTATGGCCAGCTTCAAACCCGCCACTTTTACTAACTGACAAACAAAAGGTTTATTCAATCCTGCAAGTCCATTTATGCCTACAGAAAAATCTGCTTGCTGCAATAGATCAGCTTCTAGCGCCGTGTTTTTATTCATCACATCGAGCTGTTCAGGGTTAATTTCTACTGCAGGGGCGGACGCACACACATCATCCAGCAAACAGTCCAGATACGCTTCTTCTACCTGCCGCTGAATATGACCGGGTGGTTCTATTGAGGTGACATTATTCATAAGCGGGCTTTCTGTACGGTATTTTCATCACTTGTCGTACTGCGTGCTTCTTTTTCGGCAGCATTTTTTTTGTGGCGGCTTTTTGCATAACGCATTTCTTCTTTATTATCACCGATCATTTCCAGACCAATGCCCAGTTCTGTCAGAAATTGACGGTAGGCAACAACACCATGTGTATTCATCGCCATCATTGATAACGGTTTACCCATATAACTTGCATCTCTAAACTTGGTATCCACTGGAATAGTTATGGCCGAAATGTGTGCCGCATAATCCTGCTGTATTGTTTTCAGACACTGCGTCGATGCCAGTGTGCGTTTATCATATAAGGTAGGTAATACATGGTAATTTAATTGTGTGTTCAGTGAGCGTTCGATCATCTTCAGTGTACGTAACATCCGTTGCAACCCTTTTATGGCAAGGAATTCTGTCTGTACAGGAATAATTAACTGCTCACAGGCGACCAGCGCATTAATCATTAACATACCCAGCATCGGCGGACAGTCTATGATCACATATTCAAATTGTGGGCTTAGTTGCTTTAATGCCTGAGACAAAACCAGCCCCATACCACTTTGACCACCCAGCTGTTTTTCTAATGTTGCCAGCGCTGTCGATGCAGGCAGGATGGAGAGGTGGTTAAAATCTGTTTCTCGAATGGCCGCATCAACATTTAATTGCTGTTTATTTGCTGCCTGCTGATACAGGTTATACACGCTGTGCTCAATCGTTTCAGGGTCCAGGTTAAAATAACTGGTCAGTGAACCATGTGGATCCAGATCCACCATCAGGGTGCGACGACCCTGTTGGGCCAGCAACCCTGCAAGCGTCACCGTTGTTGTGGTTTTTCCTACACCTCCTTTCTGATTCGCGACAGCCAGTATTGTTAAATTTGAAGGCATGATGTTCTACAAAATTAATAAGCCGACGCATATTGTTTAATTAAGCCGGGCATATCCAGAACCAGTGCAATACAACCATCACCTGTTATGGCGGCACCAGAAAAACCAGGGGTAGCAGAAATCATCCTCCCTAATGGTTTGATCACCACCTCTTCCTGACCAATAAGATGATCAACCACAAGGCAAAAACGCTGACTCCCCATCTGCACAATAATCACTTTATGTGATAGTTTGGGGCCGGTAAATGGGTTATCGTGTATCAGCCATTTATATAAGTAATACAAGGGGAGCGGCTTATCTCTTACGCGTATAACTTCCTGACCGTCAACAATATTTATGTGCTGCGGGTTCATATTAAACGCTTCCACAACATTGCTTAATGGGAGTGCAAACTGATAATCCGCCAGGTTCACCATGAGTGTCGGTAATATCGCCAGGGTGAGCGGCAGGCGGATGGTAATCATGCTGCCCTGACCTAATTCTGAGTTAATTTCCAGGGTACCATTTAATTCTGTAATGCGGGTTTTAACCACATCCATACCAACACCTCGTCCAGAAACATCGGAGATTTCTTTCTTAGTTGAAAAACCTGGCAGAAAAATTAAATTATATGCTTCTATTTCAGTTAAGTTATGCGCTGCTTCAGCACTCATTAAGTCTTTTTCAACTGCTATACTACGCAACACTTCAGGGTTCATGCCTTTGCCATCATCCGATATTGTCAGCAAGATTTGGTCCCCTTCCTGAGCAGCGCGGAGAGTAACAGTGCCCTGTCTGGGTTTATTGTTTTCAAATCGCTCCTGGGGTGATTCAATGCCATGATCAACAGCATTGCGAACCAGATGAATCAATGGGTCCACCAGTGCTTCTACCAGGTTTTTATCCAGATCGGTTTCTTCACCAATTAGTTTAAGGTCTATATCTTTATTCAGCTGCCGTGCGAGATCACGAACCACCCGAGGGAATCGATTAAATATTTTCTTAATCGGTTGCATCCGGGTTTTCATCACCGATGCCTGTAAATCAGATGTGACCAGTTCAAGATTGGAGATGGCATCAATCACTTTACTTTGATCAACAATCTGTTTAAGTGTAGACAGTCGATTTTTTACCAGCACGAGCTCACCAACCAGATTCATAATATCGTCCAGTCTCGACGTATCAACACGCACGCTGCTTTCAACTGAAGTGCCTGGCGTTTTTTTCTTTATTTTCGAGGTGCCGGTTTTATTTTTTTCTGCTGCAACAGAGACAACTTCAGCCTGCGGTCTATTTTCTTCCGGGGCACTCGTGTCGGCATTATTTTTACCCGCTGGCTCAACATCTATATTGACTGAGGCACTACTCGGCCCACCGTTTTTGCCATACATTTGATCAAGTACAGCATCAAACTCATCATCTGTAATTAAATCGGTATTTGTTGTATGCTGTTTTTTGGTAGGACTGTCAGCAGTGGTACTGCTATGCTGGCCCACGCCATGTATCTGATCCAGCAGGTCTTCAAATTCATCATCCGTGATAAGATCATTGTCCTTTGCTGCGGCAGGCTTTTCTTTTTCGGTGGCCGGCCGTTGCGCCGCCTGGAGCATTGCCTCAAACTCATCATCCATACTGGATTCATTCGGGCTGGATTCGGCTGCGGTGATAACCGGACTATTTCCTGAATCTGTCGCCGCGCTCTCATTCGCCGCCAGCACTGCAAGACGTGCCAATAGCTCTGTATCAACGCCACCCAGCTCTTCGCCTGCACGTAGTTGATCAAACATGTCACCGACGACATCAATGACCTGTAAGATAACATCAATAATATTCGCATCAGCAATACACTCCCCCTGACGCAATACATTAAAAACATCTTCTGCATGGTGGCAAATCTCCACCATCGGCGTTGCTTTCAGAAAACCCGCCCCGCCTTTAATGGTATGGAATGCGCGGAAGATAGCATTGAGCAGATCACTGTCTTCTGGTCGCTGCTCCAGGGCTATAATCTGCTCACCCAGTTGATCAAATAATTCACCCGCTTCGACCAAAAAGTCCTGCAAGATTTCGTCATTCATATTCATATCAGTAAATCCATTAAAATTCGGCGTTAGAAACCGAGTGTTGATAATAGATCATCAACATCATCCTGACTTTGAATCGTATCATCGGCTACTGCCTTGTTATCACACTGTTGTTCCATCTGCGTCACTCCGGGTACCGCAGGCCCATAACCACGATTGCTTTTTTCGGTAACTTTGCCGTTTAGTGATACATTTTCCTCACTGTTCAACCCGCATTTTTTAATCATTGATACCAGGTTATTTTCAACATCCTGTACCAGTTTAATTACCCGCTGGACAACCTGACCGGTTAAATCCTGATAGCTCTGCGCGACTAATACATCGGTTAAATAATTGCCTAATTGTTTAGCGTCTTTTGCGGTATGCAATAAAAATGCTTCGATATTTTCAGCCTCTTTTTCCAGACCCCCCACCTCATTTCCAGACTGGATTTTTTTATATAAGGAGCTGGACTGCTCACTTAAATTATTTGTTAAGGGCATACACTGCTCTACAATCGTTAATGTTTTATGTGCCGACTCTTCCGTTAGTTGCACAACATAATCCAGCCGCTTTTTCGCATCGGGTAAACTTTCATTCATTAATGTTTCAAATTTCTTATCCTGACTAAAACCGTTTAATGTTTCATGTAGATTACGTGTTAGTTTGCCTATCTCCTGAAATAAATTAGTTTCGCGCATTTTACATAACTGATAAATCGTTTGATTCGCATCGTTGATGTTGTTTGCCTCTAACTGTATTACCAGGGTGGTGGCTATTTGCATCAGTTCGGCATGCTCTTCGGCGCTGCTTTCAGCAGGCATATCAGCCTCGACACCGTCAGTTAATACATTGCTCATGCTGCACCTTCCAGTCGTTCAAAAACTTTATCTACTTTTTCTTTTAAGGTATCGGCAGTAAATGGTTTAACGACATAACCATTGACTCCCGCCTGGGCTGCTTCCATAATCTGCTCGCGTTTTGCTTCGGCGGTTACCATTAATACTGGCAGGCCCGCCAATGCAGGATTGGCCCGCACTGCTTTTAATAAATCAATGCCTGGCATATCCGGCATATTCCAGTCTGTTACCAGAAAATCAATCCCGCCTTTTTCTAATATTGGCAAGGCGGTCTTACCGTCATCAGCTTCGGCAATGTTGGTAAAACCCAACTCATTTAATAAATTTTTTACAATTCGCCTCATCGTGGAGAAATCATCCACAACAAGTATTCTCATATTTTTATCCACGATTGACCTCTCTTACCTTTTACCTTTAAATGAATAATGATTACTTAAACAGGATGGATGAAACGGATACGTATGGTTCAAGACCGCCAGCCGCAGGGATGTATTGACACCATACGTATCCGTTTCAGTAATATTAGGTGATGCCGGTACGTTATAATTCATCTTCAGTTGTCCATCGCTGTTATTTTTCTGTCTCACGATTATTATCAACCCAGTCAGTCATTCGGGAGCGTAATCGGATTAATGCCTGGCCGTGTATCTGGCAGACTCGACCTTCGGTAATGCCCATTATTTCACCAATTTCACGTAGATTAAATTCTTCATCGTAGTACAGTGCCATCACCAGACGTTCACGCTCCGGTAAATGAGAAATATTTTCGGCCAGCCCCTGTTTAAAAAAATCTTGTTGCAACTTCTGATACGGACCGGATAAATGCTCAGATGAATCCTCTTTTTGTTCTCCCACACCGTCTATTTCATCAAAACTTAAAACCTGGCAACCTGCCGCTTCTTTTACCAGCACATTGTAGTCCGTCATGCTTATGCCGAGTAATTCGGCGACCTCACTGTCTTTTGCATCACGGCCTTCACGCACTTCCACCTGATGCATAGCCGCAGATAGCTGGCGGGATTTTTTATACACTGAGCGCGGGGTCCAGTCACAGCGGCGCACTTCATCAATCATTGCACCCTGAATTCGTATCCGTGCATAAGTTTCAATGCTCGCACCACGCGACATATCATAATTTTTCAGCGCTTCAAATAATCCGATCATGCCTGCCTGTATCATGTCATCTAACTGGACGGTTGCTGGCAACCGCCCCATTATGTGGTAAGCAATGCGTTTTACCAGTGGTGCATATTCGGTCATCATTGCATCATAATTCGGTGGCGCAGCAGTACTCGCACCTATATCAGAATAATGTGCTGCCAACTTCATAACTTCGCCTCACTCATATCAGTATCGGCATTTACCAGTCTTTCTATAAAAAATTCAAGCTGCCCACCAGAACCGGCATTATCTGGCCAGGCATCAACCTGTTTTGCTAACCGTGTTATGGCCAGGGCGGCAGGACTGCGAGGAAATGCTTCAACGATTGCACGTTGATGCTGCACGGCTTTGCGTAACCGTGGATCGTAGGGTATTGACCCCATAAAAGTCAGCATAACATCAAGAAAACGTTCCGTTGCGGTGGATAATTTATGAAACATTTCGCGGCCTTCGCTGGAGGTATGTGACATATTTGCCAGAATCTGAAAGCGGTCGACATCATGCTCACGGCTCATTACTTTTATAAAGGCGTATGCATCGGTAATGGAGGCGGGCTCGTCACATACGACAACAATTACTTCCTGTGCCGCGCTACAGAAATTAACCACATTACCTGAAATACCCGCACCAGTATCCACCACCAGTACATCCAGCGCATAACCCAGTTCGCTGAATGCCTGAATCAGACCGGCCTGTTCCATTGGCTGTAAATTTGCCATCCTGCTCACCCCGGAGGAAGCTGGAATAATTTTTAAATTTGCCGGGCCTTCTACGACCACTTCTTCCAGGGTACGCTCGCCACTGATAACATGAGATAAATCATAGGATGGATTCAGGCCAAGCAAGACATCAACATTTGCCAGCCCCAGATCCGCATCCATTAACATTACTTCCCGATTCATTTTCGCCAGTGCGACCGAAAGGTTAACCGAAATATTCGTTTTACCCACGCCACCCTTGCCACTGCTGACAGCAATAACTTTAACGGGTTTTGCGTTAACGATGCGGCGCAGACCATCCGCCTGATCAAGTACTACTTCAGATGTTTGCATTATTAATCATCCCCCCAAACATAAAAGCAAGCTCTTTATCTGAGGGCTTTCTATTTGCCTTTTGCATTAGTTTAACTGCCTCTTTAACCAGTAATTGTCCGCGTGCCGGATGTAAATCATCCGGCACTTTCTGCCCGTCGCTGACGTAAGCAACCGGCAATTTTTTTTCAATTAATACCGATAATACTTCGCCTAAGCCAGACGCTTCATCTATTTTTGTTAAAAAACAGCCATCAAGTTCAATCTGGCCGAAGGTATCAATCACTTCCTCCTGCAACCCCATCTGTCCGGTTGCCGATAACACTAAATAATTTTTTATCGGCTGCGACTCGATATTGAGTGTTGCCAGTTGTTCGGCAAGACGCTGATCATGCTGACTAACACCAGAGGTATCAACCAGCACTAATTTTTTATCATTGCTGTGATTTAACGCCGCCTGTAATTCTGCTTTATCTGCTGCAATCTGCACCGGAACGCCAAGTATGCGGCCATAGGTGCGAAGTTGTTCGTGTGCACCAACACGGTAACTGTCGGTCGTTACCAATGCAATATTGCGACGACCATGACGCAGCGCAAACCGGGCTGCCAGTTTAGCAATGGTTGTCGTCTTGCCTACACCAGTGGGGCCCACTAATGAAATTACGCCACCATCACGCATGAGATCGTCTTCATCAATCTGTATCATTCTAGCAAGCAGCTGTAGTGCCTCCAGCCAGCTCCGTTTACTTAAACCCTGCTTAAGCATTTGCGTCGCAATTTTCTCACACAGTGCCGCACTAAGACCCAGTGCCATTAACTGCTTTAACAGACTGGCATGCAGCGGCTGTATCCTTTCCATCTCACCCCAGGAAAACTGCATCAGTGGTGCTTCCATGATATTACGCAAACCTTTTAACTCACCCTGTATTTTCTCCAGCTCTTTATTACTGTTGGTTTCGTCAAAAACGTCAGCCCTTCTCGCTACACCAGGCGGGTCAATATTGTTATCGACTGAAGTGGCGTAATCGTCAGCCTGCAGATCAAAAGCTGAGGCAACTTTGGGTGAAGAGTCAAAGCGGGTGGTCGCAGTGTCTGTATTTTTTGAATAGTTTCCGCTGGGTATTTTTTCCTTAACGGGAGTTCCCACCGCTGGCTCGACACCAGTTTTCTTCCCCCCTGGGCGTCTTAAATAAATTTCGTTTTGTGTCTGTTCTGGCTCAGTCAGTCGCACTGGATTACCTAATGACGCATTGACTAATGCATCTTCATAATCCAGTGCGGCAATTATTTCAACACCACCAGAGACTTTTCGATTAGAAAGAATAACAGCATCCGGCCCCTGATCTTCACGCAACTCACGTAGCGCGGTTCTCGCGTCAGCCGCAAAATAACGTTTCATTTTCATAAAACATGCTCCATTCTCATTACCGCCGTTACCACGTTATGTCATTGACAATTTTTCACCACCGCTTTCCTGATCGACCCGTAAACACCATTTTCAGGCGTTATTGCGAAGGTTTAGTCTGGCTATTGTCTGCTCGCTATTGCCTTAGTTAATGCTCGCGCCCTGTCCACCAATGGCGGCCACAACACGTATCTGTTTACTGTCGGGAACTTCGTTATAAGCAAGTACATGCAGATTTGGTGCCAAACTTCTAAGCAGGCGTGCAAGCGTCGGCCGCAAGGCAGGAGAAACCAGTAAAACGGCGGCTTTATCTTCTGCCTCCTGCTGCTGTACACGCTGATTTAATTCGGTAATCATCTGCTCTGCCAAACCTGGATCGATGCCCAAACCTGATTCTGGCGCGGTTTGTACCGATTGCAATAGAATCTGTTCCAGTTCCGGGCTGAGCGAAATTACCGCCATCTCCGGCGACATGCCATTAATGTGCTGATAAATCTGACGCGACAATGCGGCACGTACTGCGGCCGTTAAAATGTCAGAGTTTTGACTATGTGGGGCATGTTCCGCCAAAGTTTCGGCAATGGTTCGCATATCACGAATGGGCACACCCTCTGCCAGCATATTCTGCAGCACTTTCAGCACGGCCCCCAGTGGCAACAGTTTTGGCACCAGATCTTCAACCAGTTTAGGTGAGGTTTTTGCTAGCATATCTAATAGATGCTGAACTTCTTCATGACCAATTAATTCGTGCGCATGTTGATGCAATAAGTGACTCAGGTGTGTCGCAATAACAGTGCTCGTATCAACTACGGTATAACCCAGCGTCTGCGCTTCATCACGCATTGCGCCTTCAATCCAGACTGCCTTTAGACCAAAGGTTGGGTCACGGGTTTCTATTCCCCGGAGCTCACCGTAAACCTGACCTGGATTGATTGCCAGTTCACGATCAGGATGAATCTCACCTTCACCTAGTGGCACACCCATTAAGGTTATCCGATAAGCTGTCGGCGATAGTTCCAGGTTGTCACGAATATGTACTGCCTGAACCAGAAAGCCAAGCTCCTGCGATATTTTCCGGCGCACACCTTTTATCCGCGACATTAACTGACCGCCCTGAGATTTATCCACCAGAGGAATTAGACGATAACCCACTTCCAGGCCGATAACATCAACCAGCGGAACATCTTCCCAGCTTAATTCTGCTGGTTTTGATTCGCTATCATCCGGGACTTCCGTTTCACTTTCTACTGCCTGCTGCGCTGTCTGCTCATTCCGTTTTACGATAAAGTATGCAACTCCGCCAAATAGCGCGCCCAGGGTTAAAAATACCAGGTTTGGCATTCCGGGAATTAACCCCAGCGAGCCCACAATAGCTGCGGTAATAGCAATCGGGCGCGGGTTATTTAACAACTGCATAACAACCTGTGAGCCCATGTCATTCGCGGCTGATGCGCGGGTTACCGCAATGGCTGCCGCCGTCGACAATACCAGTGATGGCAGTTGCGCCACCAGTCCATCACCGATAGTTAACAAGGTGTAGTTATGCGCTGCCTGAGCAAAATCCAGCCCATGATCAAGCATGCCAATACCCAGGCCAAATACAATATTAATAAATAAAATTAAAATACCGGCAATCGCATCACCGCGAATAAATTTACTGGCACCATCCATCGAACCATAAAAATCGGCTTCACCAGAAATCTCCCTGCGACGTACCCGCGCCTCTTCCTGCGTGATTAAACCGGAGTTTAAATCTGCATCCACTGCCATCTGTTTACCGGGCATGGCATCCAGAGTAAACCGTGCATTCACTTCTGAGATACGCCCCGCTCCCTTGGTGACGACCACAAAGTTAATAATCGTGAGCACGGCAAAAACCACCAGCCCCACCACATAGTTCCCTCCGACAACAAATTCGCCAAAGGCTTTAATTACATTCCCTGCTGCTCCCGGCCCCATGTGCCCATGTAGCAGAACGACTCGGGTGGAGGCAACATTTAGTGATAGTCGCAACAATGTGGCAACCAGCAGGACAGTTGGAAACATATCAAAATCCAGTGGTCGTATGGTGTAAACCACGACCAATAATACTACCAACGAGAGCGCAATGTTAAAGGTGAAAAACAGATCCAGCAGCATCGGTGGTAATGGCAAAATCATCATCGCCAGCATTGCCACGACCAGAAACGGAGTTCCAAGACCCGATAGCATTGAAATACGAAGAGGATTCATGGTGATAGCGGTACTCATATTTTGCCTCGTTGCTTGTTAACAATTAAAGTTCAGGACGATCATCTTCATCCGGGTGCTGCATAGCATCAACCAGCTCATCCGGGATGGGTAAATCTGTCGGATGCAGCGGTTGTTCATAACCATACTGGCCGGCAACATTCAGTTGATAGATATAAGAAAGAATATTCGCGACGGCAACATACAGACCGGCAGGAATTTCATGATTAATCTCGGTACTGGCATAAAGCGCACGCGCCAGTGGTGGCGCTTCAACCAGGGTGACATTGTTTTGTGTGGCGATACTACGAATTTTTGCAGCAACAAAATCCGCACCTTTTGCAACCACCACTGGCGCACCCATTTTTTCCTGATCATACGACAGTGCAACGGCAAAATGCGTGGGGTTAGTAATAATCACATCCGCATCCGGTACTGCCTCCATCATTCGACGCTGCGATAACTCCTGTTGCAATGAACGAATGCGGCCTTTTACTTCGGGGCGACCTTCCGTTTCTTTCGCTTCGTCTTTCACTTCCTGTAACGACATTTTTAATTGTTTGCTGTGCTGAAATAACTGAAACGGTATGTCTACGAGAGCAACGACAATCAGCACACTGCTGTAGGCCAGAAAGGACCAGAGACATAATCTCGCCAGATGGGTTAACGCACTCACCAGTGGCTCAGAACTTAAGCCAGTTAACTGGCCGATTAAAGACCAGATCATGGCTGCTGAGATAGCCGCAACCAGCGCAAATTTTGCCAGCACTTTAACCAGTTCCATCAAGCCTTTAATAGAAAAAATTCTGCCCATACCTTTTATCGGATCCAGTTTTTCCAGTTTAAAGCTAACGGCTTTCATGCTGAAAGACCACCCCCCCAGCCCCATTGGAGTCAGCGCAGTTGCTAGAAAAGTAAGCAGTAACAGGGGCACCATCAACCACAGACCTTGCAATAGCATCCTGCCGAAAAACTCCATCATCGTGGTATTATTAAGTTCGTGAAAATGGTCGATGATCAGACTATGTGTCAGGATAGCTTTTAAGCCATCCAGCATACTGCCCCCAAAAAATATTAATCCGCCTGACGAAGCCATGAGTAATACCATTGTATTGAGTTCTTTTGAGCGCGGCACCTGCCCCTTTTCACGCGACTCCTGCAACCGTTTCGGGGTCGCCTGTTCGGTTTTTTCCTGGGCACTGTCTTCTGACATACGGTTACCTTCTACGGCTTCAGGCCGAAAGAATAAAATCCTGCATTAATCCAAACGCCTGATTAAGCAAACTGCTAAGATGGTCGGTAAGAGTAGGCAAAATAATAATCAGAAAAATCATACCAACCAATAACATAATTGGAAAACCTACCGAAAAAATATTTAACTGTGGCGCGGCTTTTGCTGTAACGCCAAAAGCGATATTCACCAGTAATAACGCCGCAACCGCAGGCAGTGCGATTAAAACCCCATCAGAAAACATGGTGCCACCCCAGTTCACCAGTTGCCATAAACCTTTAACTGAAGGCACGGCCAGACCGACGGGAAGCTGATTAAAACTTTCAGCGACCGCTTTAATCAGCAGTAGATGCCCATTTAAGGCCAGGAAAATTAATGTCACCATGATGAGTAATGCCTGGCTAATAACCGGCACCTGAACGCCATTCTGAGGATCAATAATAGACGCGAAACCAAGTCCCATTGCCGTTGCAATACTCTGCCCTGCAATCACAAATGCCGCAAACACCATCTGTAAAATAAACCCCATAGCCAGGCCAATAAATACCTGATATACACTGATGAGCACGGCTTTAAAACTGATTAAATCAACCGCAGGTGGTGGTGGAATAATGGGTAATACAACCCAGGCAATCAACAATGAAAGCATAACGCGTACTTTTACCGGCACACTGCGTGCCGACATAATCGGCGCAGATGAGAACATTGCACCAATACGCATAAATGGCCAAAGTAAACTCGCCAGCCATTTCATCATCTCAGCATCGGTTACAGTTATCACCGCAAATTCATCCGTTAACCAATGAGAGTAGGAATGCTCTGGATTAATTGAATAGAGAAATCAGTTAACAGGCCGAGCATCCATGAGCCAAAAAACATTAGCGTTAATGCCAGTACAATTAGCTTGGGAATAAAAGATAAAGTTGCTTCCTGAATTTGTGTTGCAGCCTGTATCATGCCAACGATCAAACCAATAGCTAACGCGGATAACAATAGCGGAGCAGACAGTAACACTGTTACCCAAAGCGCATTACGCCCTATATCAAGAACCATTTCAGGAGTCATCACTTTACCTCACTATAAATAAAATTAAACAACAAAACTTGATGCCAGCGTGCCCATAATTAGCGACCAGCCATTAATCAGCACAAACAACATTAACTTGAAAGGCAAAGAAATGATCATTGGAGACAACATCATCATACCCATTGACATCAATACACTGGAAACAACCAGATCAATAATTAAAAAAGGAATAAACAATATAAAACCTATTTGAAAAGCTGTTTTTAACTCACTGGTAACAAAGGCTGGCAGTAGAATTGAAAACGGAACTTTTACATTCGGATCAAGTTTTCCTTTGCCTGCAATATTTGCGAACATAGCAAGATCCGTTTCACGCGTCTGTTTAAGCATGAAGCCATAAAAAGGTTTTGACACTTCTTCCAGCGCCACTTCCGAACTCATTTTATTATTAAGATAAGGTTTTATCCCGGTAATATATGCAGTGTTAAATACTGGTGCCATAATAAAAAAAGTAAGAAAAAGTGAAAGCCCAAGTAAAATTTGGTTTGAAGGTGTCTGCGCTGTCCCTAGTGCCTGGCGTAAAATTGACAATACGATAATAATTCGGGTAAATGACGTTGTCATAATCAGTGCTGCTGGCAACAGACTGAGGATCGTCATCATCACCAGTATCTGAATTGTCACTGAATAAGTTTCTCCACCATTCGCCGCAGGCGTTACGGTAAGTGCAGCCAGCCCCGGAACCGCAGAACAATTTTCTGTTACCAGAAGCAGTGCAACAGTAAGCAGACTAAATAGAATTTTTTTTGCCGTTAAGAATCTCATGATTTTTTCCTGAGCAGTGCCGCTGCGAGATTTTGCGAAAAACTGTACTTATGATTTGAGGATGCATCTGAAAGTTTTATTTTTTCTGCGGCACGTATATTTTCATCACTTATACTGACTGAATCATGTTTACCGGCTACATTATCTGTTTTCTCTTTATCCGAGTAATCACCGGAATCCAGCACATGCAACAGGTTAATTCTCCCTGTTGATACGCCTAATACTAACTTAGCCTCACCAGCCTGAACTATAACAATACGCTCACGCGAGCCCATATTAATGCCGCCAATAATTTTCAAACCGGAATTATTTCCAGAACTCATGCGGTTAAATCGTTTTGCTATCCAGGCAAGCGTAATAATACTTACCAACACAACCAGCAACCCACTAAATAACTGTAATAGGTAACTATTGCTATTTTTTAATAATGGTTTTATATTTTTATTAACAGAGGCCTTGTCTTTGGCAGAAGATATTGTCCGCGCTGAAACAATATTAATTATTTCATTTTTATTTGCATAGGCTGGCAACGTAAAAAACAGCAAGCATAGGCTAATAAAAATAAATAAAATATTATTTTTATTCATGTTGTTTTTTGTTGAAAACAAATATCTCATTATGGTCATAATATTTATTTAAAAACCTGTCTAAGTATTTTTCCAGATTAGATTTTAACGTAGTTTTTTAACTCGTTCTGCCGGGCTAATCACATCGGTCAGGCGAATACCAAATTTTTCATTTACCACCACAACCTCTCCATGTGCAATTAAAATACCATTGACCAATACATCCATTGGTTCACCAGCAAGACGATCCAGCTCCACCACTGACCCCTGATTAAGCTGGAGTAAATTCTGAATAGATATTTCAGTACGGCCTATCTCCATTGATAATGTCACTGGGATATCCAAAATAACTTCCATGTTTGTTTCTATACTGCCTAATGCGGCACTGTTATCATTTAAATTCTGAAACTCTGCACGCTCTACATCTTCTTTATCACTGCTAGCCGTGGTTTCAGCATCACTTGTTTCTTCTGTTGCTGTTGATGCTTCTGTTGCTGTTGCTTTTTCAGCTGCCTCAACATCACTTTGTTCTGCCATTGCCGCAGCCCAGTCATCACCTGCATCGGCATTGGCTTCATCTTTATTGTTTGGCGTTTCAGGTGTGTCACTCATATTTATTTCCTCAATACTTAATCATCAGGTCTGATAATATTTAATTTTTTTCCTACTCCAGCTGTTTCTGCAACCCTTCCTGTACCGCACCCATTACTATATCTTCTTCAGATTCATAATTTGGACGCTCTACAGGCTCGACAAACTGAATAGCATTTTTGCCATTGGAAACCCCTAAAGAACCTTTAAAGACCGGAACACTTTCTGCACAAACGGTCACCATCTCAGGCAATTCAACAGGAATAATATCGCCCGCATTTAAATTCAGCACTTCGCCAACAGTCAGCTTGGTGTATCCCATCGAACTTTTAATTTTAAGTGGAGCCTGCTTGATTTCATCTTTTAAGGCTCGACGCCAACGATGATCAATACTAACCGTGTCACTCTGAGTACCCGAGTCCAGAAGACTGCGTATGGGTTCTAACATTGAATAGGGCATTACCACATGAAATTCACCACCGCCACCTTCAAGCTCCATTTTAAAAATGGACACAACAACCACTTCAGTTGGACTAACAATATTTGCAAACTGGGGATTAATTTCTGAACTCAGATATTTAAAGTTCAGCTTAATAATGGGTTCCCAGGCTTTTTTTAATTCGACAAATGCATTATTGATCAATAACTGGATAACCCGATTTTCGGTTGGGGTAAAGTCTCTACCTTCAATACGTGTGTGATAACGCCCATCACCACCAAAAAAATTATCCACTGTGGCAAAAACAAGCTTCGGGTCAATAACAAATAATCCCGTTCCTCTTAACGGGTTAATATTTATCATATTCATACTGGTCGGCATAAATAGACCACGCACATATTCTGAAAACTTTACAATTTTTACGCCACTAACAACCACCTCTGTGGTGCGGCGTAACATATTAAACATACTAATTCGCATATAACGGGTAAAACGCTCATTTACCATATCCAGCGTTGGCATACGCCCACGTATAATTCGATCCTGGCTGCCAAGGTCATAAACGATTGCTTCGCCATCTTCTGCCAGAAGATCTGGCTTAGTATCAACATCCCCACTATCAACACCGTTTAACAGGGTATCTATTTCATCTTGTGACAAATGCTCGTTCACGCTTTTATCCTGTCTATTTTTATTAAGAAATATATTCTATATATCAACTAAATAGCTTTTATCACTGAACAACAAATGACGTAAAATATGCGGATTCAACACCATGAGGAATAGCTTTACTGCCTTCCATTTTTTCCAGCGTCAAATTGACATCACTTGCTATATCCTGAAGCAGCTTCTCCTTGCCTTTTTTGGTTCCCATAACTTTTGATTTCTGATCGCCGAACAACATCAGCAGACTGCTTCGAATGGCCGGCATATGTAATTTAATCTGATCTTTTACATCACTGTTGTGCATCAATAAATCAACTGAAAACTGCATAAACCTTACTGGCCCCTGATCGTTAAAACTCACGACAAATTTAGGGTCAAGCGACGTATAAATTGCCGGGCCTTTTTCAACCTCTATATTGCCTTCCTCCTGGTCACTATTTTCTGCGTCACTGGCGGGTGTATTAGCCGCTGTATCTGCTGACTTTTTCTGATCTGCTTTAACAGCGACAGCATCTGTTTTACTGCCACTCATAAAAAAGACTGTCGTTCCTACCGCGCCACCAACCACAACAATGGTAAGTACAATTGCAATAATCACTATTTTCACGGTGCTTAAACTCTTTTTTACCGACTGTTCACTCTCGTCTTTATTGTCCTCATCCCTATCATCTATTCTGTTTCTTTTATCTGCCATTACGCTTACCTGTCTCAGTGTTTAATCAATGCGATGGCCCACTCACCCCACGGTGTGTCGGCTCAGCCGTTGATCAATGAATTTATCTGAGTACAAAGCAAAACCCATGCCATCAAATAAAACTTAATGAATTCATATAGTTAGATTTTTTATTGCTTTTCTGATGTTTTTTTGACGGCACCCCATAACAAAAACGACATTATTTCGCCCCGACATTGCACAACAGACAAAAAATTGCCAGCCGCATAAAAATAATCTTTTACCTACAACTTCAGCCTGTATCTAACTGAAAGTTAAAGAAAGTTTCCCATTAACCGATACTATCTATAACCACAAACTATTTTGCATCAACTCTTTCTAATGCTAAAACAAGCTGAATTATTTGGCACCTTAAGCCAGCGCCTCCTGATTGAAGTCCAACCTGCGTCAAACGGATGAATAACCGAAATGTATCACTGTCGTCTTAACCCGCTAATCTATAGCACTTTCTGCTTATCCTTTGGCATTGCGCTCTCCTGCCTGCCTGCACAAGGGAGTACACAGGATTTAACTTTAGCACCAGATATCGCTTTTTTTTATGGACATTCCCTGCCATTGCAGGCACTACAGAATTTTGACCAGCTTGTGGTACAACCTGATCATGTTAGCGCAGCACAGCGACACCAACTCCAGCAGGCTGGCGTTCAATTACTTGCGTATGTCAGTATTGGTGAAATAGCGGCTGATGATCCACAGCACAAAAAACTAAAAAAAGACTGGATTATCGGTTCTAATCCCAACTGGAACAGTAGCGTGCTGGATGTGCGCAAGACAGAAGTCGACCAGTTTCTGTGGCAAACCTATATCCGACCGGTGATGAAAGCAGGTTATCAGGGGGTTTTTCTGGATACGCTGGACAGTTATCAGCTAGTGAGCAAAACAACACGGCAACGCCAGGCCTATGAACAGGGACTGGTGCGGATTATTAAACATATAAAAAACCGCTGGCCACAGGCTATTATTATTCTCAATCGGGGCTTTGAAATTATTCCCCGTGTTGCCAAACAGATCAATGGCGTGGTGGCCGAATCATTATTTTCCGCCTTTAACGGCGATAAAAAGGGCTATTCCATCGTATCAAAAGTCGATCGTGACTGGCTCATCGCCGCCTTACACCGGATTCAGAAAACGTACCACCTGCCGATAACAGTCCTTGATTACCTGCCTGACAATCGCTGGCAGGAAGCCGCCACGCTGGCAAAAAAAATTGCGGCACTGGGCTTTGTCCCGTGGATCAGTGATGGGCATCTAAACAGCATGGGACGTGGACGTTTGCGCCCGGTGCCCCGAAAAATTCTGGCATTGTATGACGATAAAAAATCCTTATATGATGATAGAAAGGATGACGTTTATCATAGCAATGTCCATCGCCGGCTGGCTGAACCACTGGAATATATGGGGTATCAACTGGTTTACCTGAATATCAACCGGCATCCATTGCCACCCATGAATTTACGTGGCCGTTATGTGGGCATTGTTAGCTGGTTTAGTGGCCGGCCGCTGAAAAAATCAAAACAACAATTGTGCAAATGGTTTAAATACCAGCACCAGAACGGACTGTATATTTCAATTTTCGGACAACTGCCTGCCGCTAGCCAGTGCAATAAATTATTCCATCTTAAAACGGTGAATAACCTCTCAGATAAAAAATTCAGCATCAGCCAGCGGCAAAAATCCGTTGGTCAGTTTGAAGCCAGGTTAAGAATACGCCGGTTCCAGATGCCGACTATTACATCCACCCAGACTACCGCCACACGCTGGCTACAATTCAAAACACAACAGGACACCACTATTGATCCCATTGTGGTTGATGACTGGGGCGGCTATGCACTGTCACCCTATGTCACCGTTGATGGTGCGGATGGCACGTCCAAATGGCTATTTAATCCTTTTGATTTTTTACGTAAAAGTTTACGTCTTGCGGTTATTCCGGCGGTGGATATTAGCACCGAAAGCGGCCGCCGTATTCTGACTATCCATATTGATGGTGATGGTTTTGTTTCCCGTGCTGAGCTACCAGGCACACCTTATGCCGGTGCCGTGATTCGTGACCGAATACTGAAACATTACCGTCTGCCAACCACAGTATCGATTATTGAAGCAGAAATTGGTAGTAAGGGCTTATACCCGAAACAGAGTCCGCAACTGGAAAAAATTGCCCGTTCTATTTTCAAGCTTCCCTATGTAGAAATCGCTACCCATACCTTCAGTCATCCTTTTTTCTGGCAGGTCTTTGATGGTGATTATAATGTCGGCAAGGAGGCGTATGGTTTAAACCTGCCGGTACCCGGTTACAAACTTAATCTAAAAAGGGAAATTATCGGTTCGACTGACTACATCAACAAGCACCTTGCACCAAAAAATAAACACGTCAAAATGATACTCTGGTCGGGAAATACTTGGCCTGTTGCCCGCGCTATCAAGATGGCAACAGATGATGGCCTGCTCAATGTAAATGGCGGCGATACCTGGCCGCTGCCCTACCGTAATTCTATCTCCATGATCTGGCCGGCAGGTCGCCCGACTGACGGCGGCTTACAGGTTTACGCACCCGTGCTCAATGAGGATGTTTACACTAATAACTGGCATGGGCCATATTATGGTTATCGAGAGGCCATCTATTCTTTTAAATATCTGGAAACACCTCGGCGTTTAAAACCCATTGGTATTTATTACCATTTCTATTCTGGCACCAAACTCGCTTCTCTCCATGCACTGAAACAGGTTTATAACTGGGCGCTGAAACAACACCCGATTCCACTTTATCTCAGCCAGTATGCACAGCGGGCGAATGCCCTTTATCAGGCCAGTCTGGCACAACGGTTAGACGGTGGCTGGTCGATTAATACGGCAACCTATATTCACACTTTGCGACTGCCAACAAAAATGGGGTGGCCAAATCTAACACGCAGCCGAGGAATTGCCGGTTACCGCAAAGGTGTCGATGGTGTTTATGTCAGCCTGAGTTCAACCACACCGGTTTTGTATTTACAGCCAAACCCGGATCAACAACTTCATCTGGTGGACTCCAATGGCGTGGTTAAATACTGGCGGCACCGTAAAAAAAGCATTCAATTAAGCCTGCACGCAAATGTTGCTTTGCAATTATCCGTTGCCCCGGCCAGATCCTGTGAATTAAAAGCCGCCCATCACCGCTACCAGAGCCGCACTCAGGGTAACCAGCAAATTTTTTCATTACCAGTAAAAACGCTGGAGAAGGCGACGCTTGTCTGTCATTAGACTCAAAACACTGCGCGGTGACGACTATCGCCGTGAACACCTGGTTAATGTTCCGGCTCTGATCTCAATGGCTGTGGTTATCAGCCTGGCACTGATTTTACTGTTCCCTAAAAAGGCTGTTTTCAGTGATCCCGTTTATACCAGCTCACCCGATGCCCTCTCTATTGCCTATTTAAAGCTACTGCTGAAATCAGACCCGGATAATGCCGAACTGCGCCTCTCCCTGGTCAAACAACTCTATGCCACCGGGCAACTCAAACAGGCAATGAGTGCCATTAATCCGCTGGTAGCCAATGCCCCGGTCAGGATTAAGACGCAGGTTTTCAACCTGAATGTAAGACTGATTGCTCAACACTATTTTGCACAGCGAGGAAAAGCCCGACACACGGTTTTTCTTGACTTACAAACAGCATTCAACCTGGCTCTTAATGCTGCCACCACTTTACCTGAACTCAGAACAGTTTATAGCATGGCGCAACAATGGGCATCATCACCACAACAGCTGGTCATGCTCAGAAAAATTATCGCGCAGACAACCATGCCACAACAGAAAGTTGGCTGGATGCTTAAAGCATCCAAGCTGGCGCTGGCTCAAAACCAGCTTTCTGCGGCGACAAAATGGCTGGAGCAGGCCTACAATAACAGCACCGCCGCCGGGAATAACCGGCCTCGACTGGCTGCGCAGCTATTAAAGACTTTACTGGCAACCGGCAATCCCAATAAGGCATTGCAAAAAACCCCCTATTACATTAAACACAACCCACACAACCGCAACCTTCTGCAGTTAGCAATATCCATTGCACAACAAACCGGACACACTGATTTACAAGATCGCTGGCTAACAATGGCGACCCAACTTGAGCCAGAGAACATGAACTATAACCGCCGCTTAATGCAACTTAAGCTGGCCACCGGACAGTTAAAACTGGCCGCAAAACTGGCCGATATTCGACTACAACATACACCACTAACGACAGCAGAACGCACCCAGATTGCACGTTTATATGAATGGGCTGGACAACCACATAAAGCGCTGAAACAATGGTACTGGCTGGCGATGCACAACAGGCAACCAACGAAGGAGGCCGCACAGCGCGCGTTGAAATTAGCCATTGGCCTGTTTCATTATCAACAGGCAACCCGACTGTATGAACACCTTGAAAAACAGCGCCCATTAAATCTTGCTGAGCAAAAAGAATTGACTGGTCTGTATTTGATCCAGGGTGAAACAGATAAGGTTAGAAACAGTTACCTGAAATATTTACAACAACACCCACACAGCAAAACTGTCTGGACAGCATTGGCTGGGCTGTATGTCAGCCTGCAGCAATTACCCCAGGCCGCAGCAACCTATGAAACCATCGATAAACGCTTTGGCCTCACTGACAGGCAGTTACTGGATCTGGAAAACATCTACTGGCTATTGGGTGAACCAGAAAAAGCCCAGGAAAAATTACTGGCGCATCGGGTAACGAAACCTGCGGATGAAAATGCCTACTGGAAAGCACGCACCGATATGGCATGGTATCTGGATGACCTTGACCAGATTGATGGAATTTACGACTTTTTACTGTCGCGCAATAAAAACCAGCCGGTTACTTTTTCCATGCTGAACCAGTTAATGCTGTTATATGCCACCGATAAAGATTATGTAAAAAGCACGCATCTGGCTATGCTTGGCTGGCAGCACTCACAGCAGCCACATTATGCGCTCAGCGCTTTAAATTATGCCATCCTGAATGCCAGAAAAACACAGCAATGGCATCAGGCAGCACAGATTGTTCGCCGCATTAATAACAGCAACCACACTTTGGCACTTAAGAAGAACAGCCAATACTGGTTAGCGCTTGCCCGCATTGCTCGGCAACAACAACAATGGCCACAGGCAGTCAATTACCTGCAACAGGCGGCTTTGCTCTCACCCCATAATGTCCAGCCTGAACTTTCTCTGCTGTGGTTACTTATCGAGCGACACAAAGAAAAAAGTCCGCAGCTAAAAACCGCGTTGATCAGCAGCATCCAGCGTTTTGGCCAAAACCCATACCTGCTTGATGCTCAGGCATCGGGCTGGGCCGCACTGGGACAATATGATATTGCGGTACGCTGGTATCGGCGCTCACTGCCAAAACATAAACAGGACTGGCCGTGGCTACTGGATTATGCGTATGCATTGCAGCAGAACGGACAAACACTCGCTGCCTGGCGAGTGCGGCGCTATACTCTGGCATGGATGCAACGGTATCCCCAGACCGCCGCAAAAAAACAAAACGGCCGCAACTGGAAAACCAGTTATTTACGTCTGGTACGCGAATTTCGTGGCAAGACAGCAGGCTGGATAATGGCCAGAAAATTTGTTGCGGATACTGCTGGCAGTTTGTCTAATAATCGCCAGATGCAACAAAACTGGCTGCCATTACTGACTGCATGGTCACTGGCTGACAACAATGAAGCCCTCAGTACCCGATTACAGGCACAGGCCAAAATATTACAGATCAAACTGCCAGCCTGGCAGCGCTTAAGCCTGGCATTACAGCAACATGACAGCACCACGATTGAAGCATTACTCAACAGTGACCAGCCGCTACCACTGGCAGACAAAATGCAGGCGCTGGCACAGAATGGTTATCATGCCAGGGCATTGGCATTCGGCCTCTCCCATCTTGACTCCACACTTTCCACACAAAATCTTCAGCAACTTCGTGCCACGACTACATCCATTCGCAGCGAGCAACCCAATGGCATCAAGCTGGGCTTATATGCTGAGCAGTTAGGCGACATAAGTATGTTCGGCCCCCAGTTGCATTATGCCCGTGCAACGGATGACGGTATCACGCTGATTGATACTCAGAGGTTAAGCACCACCGGGCAAAAAAGTCTGCTAAACCACTGGCCAGATGAAAAAAATATACGTTTTACTCACATCAGCTTTACCTCTACAGCCACTCGTAGCTGGTCTCTAGGCATAGACAAACGCATCAATGGCAGCCAGCCTGAATTCGCTTTCAACCAGTCTTTCTCTGTTTACAATGGACTGACTGTCAGGATTTCTGCCGGGCTGCAACAACGCAGTAAAATCAGTGCCAGCGCCTATGAACTGGCCAATTGGAATCACCTTGCACTCAGCAACAGTTATTCATTTGACAGCCGCACCATCCTCAATAGCCAGCTCAGGTGGAATCAGTATAATTCTATCTGGGGCGATTTTCTGGGACAGGGCTTTGACCTCAACTTGAATCTCAATCATACACTTTTTACCCGTACCCCCAAATGGCAGCTACATAGCGAAATACAATGGAGCAGGATTAATACCGTGAAACAGCTACCGGCTAATATTCTGCCCTATTTCACCAGCCCTCCTGATATTAGTTCCGTATTAACCGATCAGTTTGGCCGCATTGGTTTCGGCTCCACGCTACAACATGGCGTACCGGGTATGCTGGCACATCAACTTGGCTCTCCCCACTGGCTACTGGATCTGGACACCGGCTTCCAATGGACGCGTGGCCGCCTCGACTGGGGCCTGTCCGGCGGTTTCGGCTGGCGGATACTGGGTGATGATGAGCTGGCACTCACTGCCAGTTACAGCAACGATGCACGCGGGGCTGGCAACACATATAAAATATGGTTAGGCTATAATAAGTATTTCGGTCGCTAAAATTATACTAATAAACCGATTAATGAGTGAAAAATGCAAAATAGAATAAAACCCGCCTGGCTTTTTTTTGGATGCCTGCTTATTCCTCTACTAAGTGCCTGTTCCGTTGACCAGATCTACCATAATAAAGCCTTAGATAATCAGGCAAACTGGGTACTGTTGCCGATAGTTAACCGTTCGCAGACCCCGCAGGCTGGCGAACGCGTGGAAGCTATTCTGGTTTCTTTATTACGCAGTCGTGGCATCACCCATATCACCCATTACCCCAAAACCCCACAATCACAGATTTTAATGATGCTTGATGACCAGACACGCTATAACAAAGCACTAAAATGGGCTTCAACACAGCAGTTTCGTTATGCCATCACTGGCACCGTTGAAGAATGGCGATATAAAGCCGGACTGGATGGTGAACCGGCAGTTGGCGTGACGCTGCAGGTCATTGATCTACGCCAGCATAAAAAAGCCCCTGCCAGCAAAATAGCCGCCATCGTAGCAAGCGGACAGGAAACACTGCCGGTACTCTGGTCTGCCACGGGTGCACGTACTGGCTGGGGAAGTGAAGGCATTGCTGCTACCACCCAAAAGTTATTAAATAAACTGTTAAATGGGATGGTTTTTATTCAACACAACAATTAAGTGCTGCAAAGATGGAACCCTTTATCTACCGTAACCGGCTGGAACAACTTAAACCCAAGACTGGCTGGCAAGCCTGGTTTGAGATGATACTAATCACGGCCATCACTCTGGGATTAAGTGCCTGGCACCGCCCCAATGACCCCTTTTTTATCCACTCATCATTCCCCTGGCCACTCATGGGGCCTGTAATCGTGGGTTTACGTTATGGCTTTTTCTTCGGTTTTATCAGCGATTTAATCATACTTGCCGTGGTGGCCATCAGCCTGCGACTGCAATGGATAAACCTGACCGCTTTCCCTTATGAGTACGCTATTGGTTTAACCGCAATCGCTATGCTGGTGGGCGAGTTCCGTGATGTCTGGGGACGTCGAATTGAACATTTACAAGGTTCCAATGATTATCGCCAGGTACGTTTAAACGAATTTACCCGCAACTACCACCTGCTCAAGGTTTCGCATGATCGTCTTGAACAACAGGTTGCAGGCGGTGGCCACAGCCTGCGTGAAGGCCTGCGCTCTATCCGTACAAAATTGTCATCTGAGCACAATACGGGTCTGGATACAGAGATTGCACAGGCGCTACTGGCGATGATGGTGGAGTACGGTAACTTACAGAAAGCCGCTTTATTTGCTAGCCAGATAGATAAAAACAACAACCCAACCGAGCATTTAATGGCACAGCCTTATGCCCAGTTAGGCAACAGTGACTCATTGAATCCGAATGACCCGCTAATTCGTCATAGCATTAAGACTCGGAAACTGGTAAGTATTCGCCCACAGGCAGGAAACAATGTCAGCAATCACAGTCAGTTACTCGCCTGTATCCCGTTGATTGATGCAGAGAATCGGCTCTGGGCTGTCGTAGCGATTGAGATGATGCCTTTTTTTTCTTTTGAGAAAAAAAATCTACGCCTGCTCACCATTCTAGCTGGGCATATGGCTGACCTGCTAAACGCCCATGCAACCATATCGTCGGTTGCTGATGAAGACTTTACCAGTCTGGCGATGAATTTAAAACGTGGTTTGCACGATCAGCGCGAATTTGACATTCCCGCCGTCCTGCTCGTTTTTGAAGTTGATGGCACCAATACCAGCGCCCTACAGTTTATCGACCTGATTCAACGAACCCAGCGCGGCCTTGACATTATTGTTCACCAGCAGCGTAAACACCTCCACCAGTTAATTATTCTGCTACCATTAACCGATGAACTGGGACTGGCGGGCTATCGCCAGCGACTGGACGATTTAATGAAATCAGAATGCGGTTTAAACCTTTCTACACTGCCACTGAAAACCGCCCAGCATCTATTGCAGAACCAGTCTTTACTGAATCAATTCGTTACACAGAGGATATGGGATGGGAACCGTCTGGCTCAGCATTCTGGCGATTGCCTTTGAGGCCGCAGGTATCACTGCGTTATTTGCCAACGTTGCGATCAACTACCGTCTGCCCGGCTATTTACTGGGTCACGCAATGGCCAGTATGGTGTTTTCTGTGATCCTGTTACAACTCATGCCCCAACGCTACCAACAACCATTTAAACGCTCGGCTTTTTTTCTTTTTATCCTCCAGTTTTTTATTCCGTTTATCGGCAGCATCGGTCTTGGTACCGGCTTAACGCTGGCGCTGCGTCTCCCGCGCAACCGCGCCCAGTCATTATGGAATGAAACCGATAACCCCGACCTGCCCTATCGCCCGACTGAAGTCAGTAGTCAGCCGTTATACAGTCAGGGCGGTCTAATACAGGTTCTCCGCGAGGCCAGCAGCACCGAGAAACGCATTCGAGCGGTCATGGCAACCAAACAGATGAGTAACCGCAATTCGGTCACTATCCTGCAACAAGCATTAAAAGATACCAGTGACGACGTGCGCTTACTGGCTTATGCCATGCTGGATGAAAAAGAGAAAGTTATCAGCGATCAGACTAAACACGCACAGCAGATGCTTGCCCAGGCTGAAACCGAAGGTCGGCAACAGGATAGGATTACCCAGCAAAAATTGCTGGCTGGGCATTACTGGGAAATTGCCTACCTGGGTCTGGCGCAGGGCGGCGTTAAGGCCCACTTCTTAACCCTGGCGACCAGAAGTTGCCAGTTTGTACTGGCCAGTATGCGTGATCCCGGTATCCTCAGACTGCTGGGCCGAATTCAGATTGAAACCGGACACACTGAAGCGGCGAAAGACGCTTTCCTCGAAGCGATAAAACAGGGATTACCCAAATATCAGGTCATCCCCTATCTGGCTGAAGTTGCCTGGCTGCAACATGACTTTCACCAGGTTCAACAGCTGATTGTCGAATTATCAACTAACCCACAACCGATCCACCCGACCTTTCAGGGAGTGATGCAATATTGGCTACCCGCTTAGATAAAAAACCTCTGGCTACCGAAAAAAAGCCCATTGCGGATATCGGACTGATGCTCGAAGGCACTTACCCGTACGTCCGTGGCGGTGTCTCTTCCTGGGTACATCAGATGATTACCGGCCTGCCACAATATACTTTCGCGCTGGTATTTCTTGGCGGCCAAAAAGAAAATTACGGCAAAATGATGTATGCGCTACCGCCGAATGTAACCCATATGCAGGAACATTATTTAATGGATCTGCATCACCAGCATCAACCCGCTCCGCTTGCCGGTAACCCACAGGCATTTGCCGCCATGAAAGCCATGCACAACCAGTTCAAAACTGGTGAGCAGGTGGATATCAAGGTGATGAAAAATGTATTTTTTGAACTCGGAAAGCCCGGTGGCGTTACTCGCGAGAGCTTTCTTTACAGTGCGCAGGCCTGGTCGATTATTACCGAGTTTTACGATAAATTTTGCACAGAACCCTCCTTTATCGACTATTTCTGGTCTATCCGCACCATGCATGCCCCGTTATTCCTGCTTGCAGACATTGCCCGCAAGATGCCAAAAGTACGCATGGTGCATTCTGTTTCAACCGGTTACGCCGGGCTACAAGGCACCATTATAAGCCAGTTATACAATTACCCCTACGTGTTAACCGAACACGGCATTTATACCAAAGAGCGCAAGATCGACCTCGCCCAGGCCAACTGGATTCACGACCCGGAGGATGAAGTCAGTGGCACATTGCACGAAGAAGTCGGTTATATTCGCCAGTTGTGGATTCGCTTTTTTGAACTGATCGGTAAACTCACCTATCAGTCATCTACGCCGATCATTTCACTGTATGAAGGCAATCGCAACCGACAGATTGATGATGGTGCAGATGCGGCGAAAACACAGGTAATCCCCAATGGCATTGCGCTGGAAAAATTCAGCGCGCTGTATCCACAACGCCAACCCGGCGTACCAAAAATCCTGGGGTTAATTGGTCGCGTCGTGCCCATCAAAGACATCAAGACCTATATCCGTATGATGCGCATTATCTGCAACGAATTGCCTGATGCTGAAGGCTGGATTGTTGGCCCTGAGGAAGAAGACCCAACTTATGTCGACGAATGTAAGGCGATGGTGAACAGCCTGGAGCTGAGCGGCAACGTCAAGTTTCTCGGCTTTCAGAATGTAACCGATATTCTACCGCAACTGGGTTTAATGGTATTAACTTCAATCAGCGAAGCTCTACCCCTGGTGATACTGGAGGCCTATGCCTCCGGCCTGCCCTGCCTGGCAACTAATGTAGGCGCCTGCAACGAACTTATCTACGGGATGAGCGAGGAAGATAAAACGCTTGGCGCAAGTGGCGTGGTCGTTCCCATTGCTGACCCAGAAGCCGCTGCCAGCGGGGCATTGTCCCTGCTCACCGATGAAGGCGCATGGTATCGGGCGCAACAGGCCGGCAGGCAACGGGTGGAAAAATATTATACTCAAAAGATGATGTTTGATGCCTACCAGAAGATTTATGCTACGGCGCTGGCAGAAAGTGATCGGCGTCTGACCGAACAGGAGCGCAGTCACTAATGGCTGGTATTGGTTTTGAAATCCGTCGTATCCTGGAGAAAGATACCTTATTCTCCCTGCTGGAAGCCTATGGTTATGCCGGTTTAATCAGTTCAGGGCCCTGGGTGCTGTCGATTCTTGGCGTGATGATGATCGGCATACTCAGTTATACCATGGTCTCACCACAGACCCTGATTGTGCAGTTTCTGGTTTCTGTCACCTACCTGATGGCTTTCTCACTGATGCTAACCGGGGTCTTGCAGTTAATGTTCACCCGCTTTATTGCCGACCGCCTGTTTGAACTAAAAAAAGCCATTATTCTACCTAATATGCTGGGCGCACTCTGCCTGACCACTGTTGTTGCCGGTTGCAGCGGGGCGCTGGTGTTAATATTCCTGTTTGATCAACCGCTGATTTACCGGCTGTTAATGCTGGCCAACTTTGTTGCCCTGTGCAATCTGTGGATTGTGATTATCTTCCTTTCCAGTATGAAAACTTATCGTCTCATCGTCGGCCTGTTTTTTGCCGGTTACAGCATTGCCGTGATCTCAGCACTGGCGTTATCCCTGCTGGGTTTCGGCATGAATGGTCTGTTGTTCGGGGTATTAATCGGCCACAGTTTTCTACTGTTCAGTTTTCTGTTTGTGATTATCCGTGCCTACCCGGGTGAGCGCCTGATTGCATTTGACTTTCTAAAGAGAAAACAGGTATTTATCAGCCTGGCTTTTACCGGTTTTTTCTTTAACCTGGGTATCTGGGTCGACAAACTGATTTTCTGGTTTTACCCAGATACCTCACAGGCTATCATTGGCCCATTGCGCGCTTCTTTAATTTACGACCTGCCCATCTTTTTAGCCTATCTATCCATTATTCCAGGTATGGCGGTTTTTCTGGTACGTATGGAAGCCGATTTTGCCGAGCAGTATGATCTGTTCTATACCGCCATCCGTGAAGGTGACACTCTGCAACGCATCTATTATCGTAAAGATCGAATGATTTATACCGCACGCCAGGGCATTTATGAAATTTTCAAGGTGCAGGGAATTACCGTTGTTCTGCTGTTGCTGTGGGGGCAGGATATTCTCGGTGCCATTGGCATTTCACCACTGTATGCGCGACTGTTTTATATTGATGTGGTCGGGGTCAGTGTACAGGTATTGCTACTGTCGATTATGAATGTTTTGTTTTATCTTGATGGCCGGCGTATTGCGCTGTTTCTCAGCCTGCTGTTCCTGCTCTCCAACGCCCTGTTTAGCTGGCTCAGCATTCAACTGGGCGCATCGTTTTTTGGTTACGGCTTTACCCTGGCAATGGCATTAACCAGTCTGGTCGGACTGGCTCTGCTCTCACGTAAAATGAACCGTCTGGAATATGAAACTTTTATGTTACAGGGGGCATAAAGCAACTAGATACCACAGCGTAGGCTTTTTATGCGACTCAGTATTCAGTTGCTTTCTACCGGATAAAATTACTCATATTTTCAAAGCGGTTCATCCTGTATCTTGTCGCTAACCCGGCCAGGAGCGCATGGAGACCCACTGCTTCCCCCGTCAACTATCCGTAAGGAGCCGCTAATTATTTCTGCTGTAACAGGCAAAGAATGGCTCGAAGAATGACAGCGGGTGCAGGGGGACAACCAGAGATGATTACATCCGGCCTAAGCACTTTATCAACCCCTCCCACTACGGCATAAGAGCAACCAAACTCACCACCATTCACCGCACAGTCACCCATTGCAATTAACCATTTTGGCTCAGGCGTTGCGACCCAGACACGTTGCAAGGCGGCTTCCATATGGCGTGTTACCGGCCCAGTAACCAGTAAAGCATCGGCATGCCTGGGGGAAGCGACAAAACGCACACCAAATCGCTCGATAGCATAAAACGGGTTATTCAACGCATTGAGCTCCAATTCACAGCCATTGCAGGAGCCCGCATCGACTGCGCGTATCGACAAACTTCCAGCAAACCGTTTATTGACGAGTGAGCGTACTTCGATACCCAGCGCTTCCAGTGATGCATCCATTGCAATGGTTTCGGTAACAATGCCAGTCTGGCGAATTTTATTGAGTATTTTTAACATGGCTTTTATCTACAGATCATGTCCAGAATAAGAGCCGTTAACCGATTTATTACACACTGGGAAATCCGCCACAATATTACCATCGATTAACTGTTCCAGTGCCGGCCAGTTTAACCAGCTTGGGTCACGAGCGTAAAAACGTGCGACTTTACCGTTAGCATCAAATTGCACATAACTGATAATTTCACCACGCCAGCCTTCTACCATACCAATCCCTTCAGTCCGACTAAGCGATGTTTTCCACCGGCTAACGAGCCTTCCATCAGGCAACTGTTGCAACAGTGTCGCCAGCATTTTTATTGAATGTATAATTTCATCAACACGCACCTGTAGCCGAGTTGCCACATCGCCCTGACTGTAACAGGGAGATTCAACGGTTAAATGATTATAGGGCGCATAGGCGTGATCCCGGCGTAGATCAAAATCAATACCACTGGCCTTGCCCACATAACCCACCACACCGAGCTTTTTTGCCAGCGCCGGGGTCAACAAACCGGTCCCCAGTAACCGGTCTTCCAGTGACGGGTTATCATTAAGCAGCGGGGTCAACGTATCCAGTTCGTGTTGTAACCAGCGGTGTTGCTGTTGCAGCTCAGCTATTTGTGGTTTCGACACATCCACATCAACACCACCGGGAATGACCGTGTCCATTAACAGGCGATGATGAAACAGACGCATCTGGGTGCGCTGCCAGATCTCACGCAACCGCCCAAACTGACTATTCGCAAACGCAAAACCCACATCATTACAGATAGCACCAATGTCACCCAGATGATTCGCTATCCGTTCACGTTCTGCCAGCAGGGCACGTATGTAGATTGCCCGCGCTGGTACCACCACCCCGGCAGCACGTTCCATCGCCATGCAGGCTGCCCAGGTATGGGCCACGGTGGTATCACCAGAAATACGGCCAGCCAGTTTTGCCAGCCCTTCGGCATCACGGCCTTCAGCAATTTTTTCGATGCCCTTATGGGCATAACCCAGGCGTTCTTCAAGCTTCAGGATGGTTTCACCAACGGCCTGAAAACGGAAATGTCCAGGCTCGATAATGCCGGCATGGATTGGGCCCACCGGGATTTCATACACCGCAGCACCCTGCGCCTGGAAAAAAGGATAATCACTGTCCGGCGGAGTTTTTTCCAGCTTATTGCCCGGTCTTACAGGAAAGTTTTTACGCAAAGGGAAAACTTCTTCTGACCACGCCTGGTGCCGCATCCAGCGTCGACCATCAGGATGATTACTAAATAACACACCATACATATCCTGGATATGTCGTTCCGGCCGATTAGCCGCCGGATATGTCGGTGTATGCGAAGGCAGTACCGGGCTATGTAGTTCCAGCGGTGCGCGCACCACCAGATAATCACCCTGCTTTTCAAAGCAGGCGTAAAGTAACAGGGTTTCTTCATCTTGTTGCAACGCCCAGACAGCACACCAGCGTATCGCCTGAGCATACGCCACTTTAGCAAAATTCCCCCAGTCCTCAATATCCAGGTGCAGCGTATGCGCCGGTGCCAACACTCTAACCGAACCATGATGCAGGAAAATAGATTCATCTTCACAATGCGCAATCAATTCAGATAACCAGTCAAACCGGCTCATAACACATGACTCCCGGTGATCAGCCAGGTCGCCTGATCAAACCATTTTGACAGAAAATCCGGGATATACAGACCCAGCCACAATACCAGCGCAAGCTGCAGGATGACCGGCCACATATTTGCTCGCACCGGTTGCTGACCTTCTGGTACTTCACCATAAACCATCGGCTGTAGATGCCGAAATAAACCCGCAAAAGCGATACCCAGGCCCAGCAATAAGGGCAACGTCAGCCACGGATGGCTTTCCATTGTCGCAGATAACAGTAAGAATTCACTGGTAAATACACCAAAAGGTGGGAAGCCAGCAATAGCCGTGGTGCCGATTAATAGTCCCCAGCCGACACTCGGCTGGGTCATAATCAGACCACGAATATGCTCCATGGCCTGTGTCCGGGCAATGTGGCAGGTATGACCCACACTAATAAAAATTGCTGATTTGGTTAATGAATGCACGGTCATATGCAGCAATGCACCAAACGTCGCCAATGGAACCCCTAACCCGAAAGCAAACGTCATCAGCCCCATGTGCTCAATCGAGGAATAACTGAATAAGCGTTTAATGTCCCGTTGCCGATGCAATAACAAACTCGCCACCATAAATGACAACAGACCAAAACCCATCATCAGATAACCGGCAAGGTGAGGATTATGGCCTGATACACCACTGGCAAGCGCGCCATCAGTGAGAATTTTTACCCGCACCAGTGCGTATAACCCAACATTCAGCAATAAGCCGGACAAGACTGCCGATATCGGTGTCGGGCCTTCAGAATGTGCATCGGGTAACCAGGTATGCATTGGGACCAACCCCACTTTAGTCCCGTACCCCACCAGCAGAAAAACAAATGCAATCGCCATAATAGCCGGACGCAGTTCTCCCTTATGTTCCACCAGCACCCGCCATAGCAATGCCTGTTCTGGATTAGGCACGGCATGCGCCGCAGCAAAATAAATCAGCACCGTACCAAAAAGGGCCAGGGCAAGACCCACACCACAGATAATAAAATATTTCCATGCGGCCTCCACTGATTCCGGAGTGCGATACAGGCTAACCAGCAAGACCGTGGCCAGTGTCGCCCCTTCTAACGCGACCCATAACACACCCAGATTATTGGTGCTCAATGCCAGTTGCATGGTAAATAAAAAACTCTGATAGCTGGCATAGTACAACCGCAAACGCGACTGGCTCAAACGTCCATGCGTCTGCTCATCCGACATATAGGCGAGCGAGAAAAAGGCTGTCGTAGCACCGATCAAAGCTGTTAATACAATCAGGTAGACATTAAAGCTATCAATATAAAACTGGCCGTCAATCTGCCCCTGTGAGCCTTGTTGTAAAACCACCCAGGCCAGCCAGAGACTGGAAAAAAACGAGCCAATGGACACTACGACATTGAAATGCCCAGCATATTTATGCTGGCCAAACAGAGCCTGCAAGCCCGCACCCAGCAATGGCAGTAACAGCGTCAGCGTCAGTGCAGTCACTCATCCAGCTCCGAAAGTCGGTTTAATTTACTGACATCAAGTGAATCGATACTGTCACGAATATGGAAGAAAAACACCCCAAAGATTACCGCTGCAACCAGTACATCAAAGGCCACACCAAGCTCGACAACCATCGGCATACCATGTGTGGCAGAAACTGCGGCGAAGAATAGACCATTTTCCATTGACATAAAACCGACTACCTGTGACACCGCTTTATTCCGGCTCACCAGCATCAACATACCCAGCAACACCACAGACATGCTGATCGCAATGGTATTACGCGTAATGGACACCGCCAGCAATTCGACAGGCTGCACCACGTAATAACAGAAAATAACCAGTGCCGTTGCAACCATCAAAATCAAGACTGGATGCTTAACGGTATGTGCTTCCTTATCCAGATGCATACGTTTTACCAGCCGACGTAATAGCCAGGGGATAAACAAAGCCTTTAAGCATAGGGTTAATACAGCAGAAATGTATAAATGGTATTGCCCCGTATCGAAGGCGACCAGTGCAGCAGTCATTGCTACCAGTGCGCCCTGCCAGGCAAAAGCATGAATAATCGCCACAACACGAGTCTGTGCCAGCAAGGCAAATGAAGTGAATAGCACCAGTGCCGCCAGCAATAAAATCGCCTGTTGATACAAAGGCAATGAAGCGGTCACTTAATTGATCTCCAGAATAATATGACTTAATAGACCGATGACTGAAAAGGTCAATGCCAGCGCCAGAAATGCCGGCACCTGAAACAGGCGCATTTTAGTCAGTACGGTTTCACCAACTGCCAGCACAACACCAAGAACAGTTAGCTTCATCATAATGGCAACCAGGGCAATCAGCAGCGAGATAGCATCAATTTGCACGGCTATCCCCCAGGGGAAAAATATATTGGCAATCAACACGGCATAAAGCATTAATTTAAGTTGCGCCGCCCACTCGATTAACGCCAGGTGTCTGCCACTGTATTCGAGAATCATGGCTTCATGAATCATGGTTAACTCAAGATGAGTGGTTGGATTGTCCACAGGAATCCGACCCGTTTCGGCAATACCAACCAGCAATAAACTCAAAAAAGCAAACAGCAATGAAGGCCGCAGCACCAGACCTTCACCCAGTAAGAAGCTGATAACGGTGGATAAATTAGTACTTGATGCGACCATTGCCAGCGTAAATACTGCCATTAACATAGCGGGTTCTGCCAGTGCCGAAATAGTCATTTCACGCGACGACCCCATACCGCCGAATGCACTACCGACATCCAGTCCGGCAAGTGCCAGAAAAAAACGTGCCAGTGCAAAAAAACCGGCTAATACAATCACATCAGCAATCGCCGCCGTTGGTAAACGAACCGCCAGCAGAGGCACCACCACCGCAGCCATTAAGGTTGCCGCAGCAACAATATAAGGTGTCAGTCTAAAAATCGGTGAAGCCTTATGCGCCATCACCACCTGTTTACTAAATAACCGCCGTAAATCCCGATACGGCAACAACAATCCTGGTGAACGACGATTCTGCAACCAGCATTTAACGCGTTTCACCCAGGCAGCAAATAGTGGTGCAAAAACAACAAATAATACCGCCTGGCTTAACGCTAAAAACCAGCCGCTCATGTGATTAACCACAACAATAACAGTAAGGTAGCAAAAGAATACATTAGATAGTGCTGTAAATGACCGGTTTGAATTCGTCCCACTCGACGCACAACTACATGCAGCAGCCTGGCCACCGGCAGATAAAACCAGCGCCACACTACATCTTCTACCTGTAGTTGGTAACGGATTGATTCAGGCTCCAGTTCAAGCTGGCATCGAGGCTCCGACTCAATGCTTTCCTGCAACCGCCAGACAGGGGTAAAAATGCGCTGTACCGGCATGGAAAATGCCGTGGCGGTATATTGCATACGTGGTGATAATGGACCAAAACCACAGTCCCAGACATCATCATGCACTTTTTTCACCTTACCACGAGGCAGCAGCACAAAGTACACCAGCGCCCAGGCCGCAAAAGCCAGCAGAACCCCCAGCAAAACCAACGGCGCACTATAGGAGGCGGTCTGGGCGGAAACCGGCGTTAACCACAACCAGCCTTTGGCCGTGGCAGTCTGCAATTGATAACCGGTAAGACTGTGACTAACCCGGCTCAATGCCGCCACCGTCACTGTCGGAAACACTCCCGATAGCAGACATAATAGAGCCAGAAATCCCTGTGCCCAGACCATCCCTCGGCTGGCTTCACGACTACGCCGTGTCCGCCGCGTTCTCGCCCTGCCCAGAAAAGCAATGCCGTATAGGCGCACAAAACAGGTAGCAGCCAATGCGCCGGTGAGTGCCAGCACGACAGCCGCAATAGGAATAATCGCACGCAAAACACCGCTAGACAGAGTCCCTGCCTGCAACGCAGACTGAAACGTCAGCCATTCAGATACAAAACCATTAAATGGTGGCAGTCCCGATATACTGATGCAGCCAACAAGGAAAAATGCACCTGTCCACGGCATCCGCGCCAGTAACCCACCCATACGCTCAAGGTCTCTTTCATGGCTACGCTGCAAGACCGCACCTGCGCCCAGAAACAGCAAACTTTTAAATAATGCATGATTGAGCGAATGATAAAGCGCAGCAACCAGCCCCAGCACACCCAGCAAAGGCAAACCACTACCAAAAAATATCAGCGAGAGCCCCAGACCAATAAAAATAATACCGACATTTTCCACTGATGAATATGCCAGCAGCCGTTTCATATCGGTTTGTAACAGGGCATAAAGCACCCCGTACAGCGAGGTAATACTGCCTATTGTTAGCACAACAACGCCCCAGCTCCAGTGAACATTCCCAATCAGATCAAAGGTGAGTCGGATAAAACCATAAATAGCCACCTTCAACATAACACCCGACATGAGCGCCGAGATATGGGAAGGTGCAACCGGATGAGCTTCAGGTAGCCAGAGATGCACCGGTACCAGACCGGCTTTCATCCCGAAACCCAGTAACCCCAGACCAAACGCAATACTTGACCAGGTTAATGTCAGGGGAGCCGCACGCATTGCGTCAAAGGTAAAACCATGACCAAAACCCGCCAGCACGCCAAAACTCAGCAAGATGGCCAGCGCCCCGATTTGTGCCGTCAACAGGTAAAGAAAAGCCGCGCGCCGGTTCGCTGCATGCTGATGCTGATAAGCAACCAGAAAATAACTCGACAGTGACATCAGCTCCCACGCCACCATAAAAACAAACGCATCATCAGCCAATACCACCAGGTACATGCCGGTAACAAACAGGCCGGTAAAAAGTCCCAGCACGGACAGCGGCTGTTTGCCGTGTTCATATCCACGGACATAACCCGGTCCATATAAGCTCACCGTAAACACCACTACACCAACCAGCATTAAAAAGAATCCTGCCAGTGGATCCAGGCGTAAATGCCAGTGCAACCAGGGCAGACCGAGAGCAAACAGAAATGACTCGCTCTTCTCATGCCACAGGGCATAAGCGCCCATACCCGCCGCAAGGATTCCACTTAGACCAAGCAGGGGGAAAACCAGCAGGCGCATAATAGCGGGTTTTTTATCGACAATAAGTGCTGCCAGCGCAGATGCCACTGGCAGCAATAATACGGCAAGCAACAACGATGAAAGGGTAAGCAGCACCTTAAGCGACCTGATTAAGACTTATATCTATCGCTCTACACGTTAAGAGAATATATAAAAAAAATACGCCGCAATTAAACGCGTCAACAGTATAAAAGCGGGCGTTGAGCTTACCTGAATATACCGGCAGCGTAACCTGGATGCGAGGTGTTTTTTGCAGCCATTCCGGGAATAAACAGCATTTATGAGCGAGGTACGTTGATTGGTTATTTTTCACCGAGAAAGTTTACACCTTTAGTATAAATACATGCAATTGACAAAAAACCTGCTCCAGTTCTACGCTTTCGCCCTTTGAGGATTTATGCCCAATTTAGACTATTTCAGACTCATTTCATCCTGGACAAGCCCCCAGCTTGCAAGGTTATAGCTTTAACGGTAGAATGCGTTCCCTGTTTTTTTCGGCCTCAAACTGGCTGCATCAGCTAAAACAATTTACTGGAAATTATCATGAAAGCAAATATCCATCCAAAATACGAAGACGTTAACGTGAAGTGCAGTTGCGGTAATGCATTCACCACACGCTCCACTTACAGTAAGGATGAGATGGTGATTGACGTTTGCTCACAGTGCCACCCATTTTACACCGGCAAGCAGAAAATTCTCGACACTGCGGGTCAGATCGACAAGTTCAACAAACGTTTTGGCAATAAAAAATAAAAGCTTAAACCTGAAGACATCAAACCTGTTGGCATGGCTGCTAACGTGGAAAAAAGGTACGCTTGCGTACCTTTTTTTGTGCCTAACCTTTTTCTTATACCCTGCCAGTGCTGAGGCACAACGCTGCCCCAGTACTCATATTGATCGGCAGGCACGAATAAAATATGTGCATGATGGCGACACTGTCGTTCTTGAAAATGGCGATAAAATTCGCCTTATTGGTATTAATGCACCCGAAATTGCACGCAGAGCCCGATATAGAACAAATAGAAAAATACCCGACAAAGCTGAGCCCTATGGCAATGCTGCCCGTGATTTTCTCAAGCAGTTACTGCCCAAACACACAGCTGTAGCCTTACAGTACGGCAGGGACAGAAAAGACCATTATGGTCGCACACTGGCGCATTTATTTCTCCCGGACGGCAGCAACATACAGGTGTTATTACTCAAAAAAGGCCTCGCCAGTGCGTTAATGATACCCCCCAATACGGACTACGCCCGTTGCTACCTGAAAGTAGAAAAACAGGCGCGTTGCCAAAAAGTCGGGTTATGGTCGAGCAAACACAGCATTTTATCTGGCACCCGGCTAAAATCAGGCGTTAAAGGCTTCCATCTGGTAATGGGCAAGGTGACACACGTTGACAATGATGCGAAGGGCATTTGGATACACCTTAAAGGCAGGTTGACATTGGGCATTCGCCCAGAAAATTTCCATCTATTTGGCATAAGAAAACGCCGAACATTCACTCGATCATTAATAGGAAAAAACCTGTTAGTCCGTGGCTGGCTCAATAAATCGCATCATCATCAACTTTATATGCGCATAAGACACCCGCTCTCTCTGGAGGTGGTTGATAAAAACAGCTGTTTATAAATAAACAGCTTAAATAGACAAATTATAAATAAGCAAACCATACAAGCTGTCCTGGCCGGAACAACGATTTACCTCGGCCAATACCAGCAATCAGTTTCAAAAAGTGCTAGAATACGGCGTTTTTCTACCTTCGACTATTGAGGTCAACTTCGAAGGTGAGTAATTAAAATCCTAAAAATTAACCCTAAAAATTAACCCTAAAAATCATGCCTAAACGATTCAAACAACAGGCACTGGACTATCACTGCCAGCCCAGGCCCGGGAAAATTGCCACCCAAATCACCAAACCCTGCAATACTCCATTCGACCTTGCGCTGGCCTATACGCCGGGCGTTGCCGAACCCTGCCGCTCCATTTATCGCGATGCAAACGCCGCTTACGACTACACGGCCAAAGGCAATCTGGTAGCCGTCATCACTGATGGCACAGCCGTACTCGGTCTGGGTAATATTGGTGCGCTAGCAGGCAAGCCGGTGATGGAAGGCAAAGGCGTGCTGTTTAAGTCCTTTGCTGGCATTGATGTTTTCGACATTGAAGTCAACGCTGACTCCACGGCAGATTTTATTCGAACTGTCAAAAATATTGCCCCCACCTTTGGCGGCATTAATCTGGAAGACATTGCTGCACCAGCCTGCTTTGAAATTGAAGAGGCGCTGATCGAACAACTGGATATTCCCGTGTTCCACGATGACCAGCACGGCACGGCTATTATTATTGCTGCCTCATTATTAAATGCGCTCGAACTTCAACACAAAAAAATTGAAGATGTACGCATCGTTTGTCTCGGTGCAGGTGCCGCCGGCATTGCATCAATGAAACTGCTACAAAACCTTGGCGCAGACCCCAAAAAACTGTTTATGATTGACCGTAAAGGCATTATTCATGCTGAACGTGATGACCTGAACCCGTATAAACGCGCCTTTGCAATTCACACGGACAAACGCAGCCTGGCCGATGCGATGAATGGTGCCGATGTTTTCATTGGCGTGTCCGGTCCCGACCTGCTCAGCCCGGATATACTGGCAACAATGCAGGCACGCCCTGTCGTCTTCGCCCTGTCAAACCCTGACCCGGAGATTATGCCTGAGCTAGCACACCTGACTCGTGATGATTTAATTATGGGCACGGGCCGTAGCGACTACCCGAATCAGGTGAATAATGTACTGGGGTTCCCTTATATTTTCAAAGGTGCGCTGGATGTTCGCGCAACCTGCATTAATGCAGAAATGCAAATCGCTGCGGTGCAGGCGCTGGCTCAACTGGCACACGAACCCGTACCCATCGAAGTGCTCAATGCGTATGCACTGGACACTATGACATTTGGCCGAAACTACATTATTCCCAAGCCACTGGACCCTCGGCTCATAGATACCATCCCTCTCGCCGTCGCCAAAGCAGCGATTGCAACCGGCGTTGCACAAAAATTCCCCAGCGAAACCCGCAAAGCCGTCTCCGCATAGTTTATTTCTATGCCTATGCCGCTTTTTTAATGCGTCATGCGCTATATTGACCGGAGCAACGCCAGATCTTTACGCACCAGCGACGCAGATTGATCAAATAAAGCCTGCTCCGCCGTATTCATATCCAGCTGAATAACGTCTTCCACACCATTCTGCCCAAGCACCGCCGGCACACCGATGGCAATATCACTGTGGCCATATTCACCGTCGAGCAAACACACGGTAGGTAATATCCGGCGACGATTATGCACGATGGCATCAACCATTTCAGCAACTGAGGCCGCTGGCGCATCATAGGCACTGCTATTTTGCCGCAAAGCAAGAATTTCCGCGCCTCCGTTACGCGTTCGCTCAACAATGGCGGCCAGTTTTTCTTCAGCAATAAACTCGCTTACGGCTATCCCCGCAATGGTACAGTGACGCAACATAGGCACCATCGTATCACCATGCCCGCCAAGCACCATCGTACTAATATCCATACTTGAATACCCTGTTTCCAGCGCAATAAAACTGGCCATGCGACTTGAATCAAGCACCCCGGCCTGACCGAAAATACGGTTGCGAGACCAGCCTGTTTTAATGAGGGCATGATAGGTAATAACATCAACCGGGTTAGTCACAAACAGCAGTATTGCGTTGGGGGCATATTTCATCACACCATCAACAACGGTGTCCATAATCGGAATATTACTGGATAAAACATCAGAACGCGACATCCCCGGCTTACGAGGTAAGCCAGCAGTAATAATAATAATTTCTGAGCCACGCATCAGCGCGTGATCAACACCGCCAATCAGTCGAGTATCGTAACCGAAGAGAGGCGAGACTTCCTGTATATCCAGCGCCGCACCTTTGGCAGCACCTGCATGAATATCCAGTAAAACAATTTCTCGGCAAAGGTGTTTAGCTGCCAACAGCTGCGCCGTAGATTCGCCAACGCGACCGGCACCAACAATGGTGATTTTATTCATAGACAGACTCCCAGTTTTTTTAGGCAACATACCATTATGCAGACTATAGAAATAAACAAAGATTCAGCGAAAAAGGCGGTTTTCTCTACTTACTAACAGTACAGATGAAAAGGCTACCTATTGTTCAGGACCGTCAGCCGCAGGGATGCGGATGTCGAGCCGACATGGATGTATTCACCACGTGTCTTTAACACCGTGGTTAAACCCTGGGTGCTGATTCAGCCCGTTACACAGATAGAAATACCGTCCGCCCCTGAGCCAGCATCCTGACAATGATAACGCCGGCCAGAGACTTATTTTTCGCGCTTAAGTGGCTCTGGCTCCCACCAGACATCCCCTTCTGTCAGCTCACCTTCAATGTCCGAAATTCGGCGCGGCGTATCATCTCGACAGTCAATGCCTGAATGCAAAAGTCGCTCTGGATTACGTCGATCCCGCGGGTTACGACGATCCCGCCAGTGCTTACGTCGCTCGGTGGTAGTAACACTGGTATCTGGTGAACAGGAGCCCATAACCTTAACCCTCTGAGATTTTAAAAAAGAAAAAATTTGTGCTTACTGACAATCACCAGTCGACGCTTTTACTACAGAGAAGTCAATATTTTAGTAATTAGAATTATTTATGACGCATATTTATGCCGCATTTATTACTTCGCCAGGTTAACCTGGATATTTCATAAGAATGTAGAACATTGCACAGCCAGATGAAATACCCAGGCCAAACATCCACTTTGCTGCACTCAATATTAATGATGAAAATCATCCTGAACTTTGCTAGACTCGAACCTGTCCAATTTTTCCACAACTAAAACTGAATTGCTGAGACATCGCTAGTTTGAATAAATTACTGTTATCGATACTTATGATCTGCACCCTGGGGTATAGCAGCGCGTGGGCGTATGATAGACATGCATTAAATACCGGCAATACCCAGCTTATTAGTAGCAGTGATGTGTACATTGATGCAGGCAGCCGTGGCACACAAGCACCGGAACAACAACTGGCGGTTGATACTAGCTGCGATTACTGCAATCACATTGCGGCACATTTAGTGGCCATTTTCACACAAAATAATTATTCATTCAGCGCCAATCAAACCAGCAACCGACTGGCTCTTTCCGAAAACTTCATTTCATTTGTTAGCAGTCCTGATTTAAGACCCCCCCGTACTTAATTTTTGAATATCACCAGCACAGCTGGTTGTGACACATGCCCGAAACACTGTCGGCCGTATGTGTTTGTTGTATTTATTCGAGAATTAAATCATGACGATAAAACTATGTATGAAACCTGGCCTGATTGCGCTGCGCATGATCGCCAGAAGCCTGATGCTGATATCAATCAGCATTACCACACTAAACATTAACGTGGCACAGGCACAAACCGTAGCCCCCACCCCGGCCCTTAAAACAACTAATGCGACTATAACCAGCGCCAGGAAGTCTAATGCAGGGATTCAGCACTGGTTAGATAAAAATGTTGATAACCAGCCTTCGGTACTAGCCGCTAAATCGGCACTTGATGCCGCCAGATTTCAGCTCATTGCTGCCGGTAAAGCGCTGTATAACCCGGCGCTGGAGATTAATGCGGAAAATGCCGAAACCAGGGTTAAATCAATCGGTATCAGCCAGACCATAGACTGGGGAAATATACGTGATGCCAGAACACAAATGGCAACAGCGCAACAAAGAGCCGCAAATTTTGTGCTGGAAAAAGTTCGCCGTAAAGTTACCGTTCAATTACTTGCCGCACTCGCCGAATATCACACGACCACCGCATTAGCCGTATTAGCGGAGCAGGCAGAGCAATTGATGCAGCGCTTTGCAAAACTGGCTAAGCGGCGATTTGACGCAGGAGATCTAGGTCAGGTCGAGGCTGATCTGGCAAAGTTGTCATCGGCTCAGTCAAGATTTAAACGCGCCAACGCACTCTCAGCACAGGCACGGGCAAAACAAAATCTTGCCGTGCTTACCGGCACCATCCATACACATCTACCTGCCTTTATTTCCAGCTTCCCCAACCCACAGTCGGCGACAAAAAATATTGCGCAAACCCTACAGCGGTTACCACAGGTACAGGCTTTAATGGCACATATTGCCGCCTTGCGGGCGCAGGTAGATGTTCGCGCCAGCGAAGCCACAGCAAAACCAACCATTACTCTTCGCGCAGGTAAAGAGAATCAGGACAGGTTACTTGGTATCACTTTGTCCATTCCTTTACAGCTACGCAATAACTTCCGTGCTGAGGTAAAGGTTGCGAACGCACAACTAATACAGGCTGAAAGTGAAACGCAACAGATATATCGCAAACTCAGGGGCAGGCTGCAAATAGCCACTATTACTTATGCCTTAAGTCGCAATGCCTGGTTTAACTGGCAGGCAGATGCTGCCAACAGTTTAAGCCTGCAAATTAAATTACTTGAACGTCTGTGGCGAGCCGGTGAGTTGAGCACCACCGATTACCTGGTACAGCTAAAGCAGACAGTGGAGGCCAAGACCAGTGCCATAAAACAACGTGGTCGCATGTGGACTAACTGGAGCAAATGGTTGCTTGCTTCAGGAGAAATTCAGCGCTGGATCCCAAATAAATCAGGAATAAAACAATGAATACCAAGATGAAAACAAAGCACACAGGCATAACAAACGCTGCACTTTTCAACCTGCTCGTACTTACCTGCATACCTGCTTCAGCTACACAGGAACATAAAACCAACGCCACGCAAGCAATATCGTCGGTAACATTGTCGGCAAAACAGCTAACCACGGCAGAAATAGTCGTCAGTGTTTTACAGCCGCGTCCAGTAACCGAAGAGATTACTGCACCCGGTGAAATTCTATTAAACGCCTATCGAACCGCAACCGTTACACCAAGAGTGCCGGCGCAGGTGGTAAAACGCCTGGCGAAACTGGGCGATATTGTTACCCAAGGTCAGCCACTGGTAACTTTGTCCAGTGTTGATATGGCAACCGCACAGGGTGATCTGTTTATTGCTGAGCGCGAATGGAAGCGGGTAAAGCGATTAGGTAGAAAAGTTGTTTCAGCTCAACGCTATACCGCTGCACGGGTGACACATGAACAGGCAAAAGCACGCGTTCGCGCTTATGGCATGACACAAAAACAGGTTAGCCTGTTTATTAAAAATGGTGATGCTGCAAAAGCTGATGGCAGCTTCCAGTTGCTCGCACCACAGGCAGGCACGATTATTCGCGATAACTTTATCCTCGGAGAACTCATTCAACCGGGCAAACAACTATTTGTTATTAGTGATGAGTCATTACTCTGGGTTGAAGCAAAAGTAACACCAGCGCAGGCAGTGCAGATTAACCCCGGCAGTACCGCCACAGTTATTTATAACCACAAACAGTTTGCGGGAAGAGTTGTACAAATACATCAGGCCCTGGATGAAGATACCCGAACATTGGGTGTGCGTATTGAACTAAACAATCCTGATGGTCAACTGTACCCAGGAATATTTGTTGAAGTACGCATAAAAAGTCGCGAACTGGATCAGGCATTGACTGTACCTGTTAATGCCGTACTTCGAAATACAGCCGGTGAACGGGTTGTTTTTGTTGAGGTCTCGCGCCACGCCACAAAGGCCGAATTTAAACCACATAAAGTCAACCTGATAAAAGTTGTCGGTGATGTCAGCATTATCAAAGGCATTGCCACCGGCACAAAAGTGGTCACTCAGGGTGCTTTTTTTGTTCAATCTGAAATGGCGAAATCTGGTTTCGCTGATGCCGATTAAGGAGTGAGTCATGATAGATAAGCTTATCAGCTGGTCAGTAAAAAATCGCCTGCTGGTGGTGATTGCACTGTTTGTGCTCATCGTCAGTAGCGTTCTGGTATTACCCAAACTTAATCTTGATGCCTTTCCAGATGTAACCAATGTTCAGGTACAAATTAATACCGCAGCGCGTGGCCTGGCGGCAAAAGAGGTTGAACAATTAATCACTTTTCCTATTGAGGCTGTCATGTATGCGATGCCAGATGTTGAAGAGGTGCGCTCCATTTCTAAAACAGGCTTATCCGTTGTCACCGTTGTTTTTACCGAAGGCACCGACATCTATTTTGCCCGACAACTTGTATTTGAACGCCTGCAGACCGCAAAAGAACAAATTCCTGCGGGTATTGGTACACCAGAAATTGGACCGAATACGTCAGGACTTGGACAGATATACCAGTATATTCTACGTTCGGATGATGCAAAAAAATTTAGCACCATGACCTTGCGCAGTTATAACGACTGGATTGTTAAATTATTACTGATGCCAGTGGCAGGTGTGACTGACGTGTTATCGTTTGGCGGTGAAGTCCGCCAGTACCAGGTTCAGCTTAACCCACAGAAACTACTTGCCTATGGCTTAACCGGCAACAGGGTTATTGATGCGATAGAAAACAATAACCGCAATGCCGGCGGCTGGTATATGGATCGCGGTGCAGAGCAATTAATTATCCGTGGTATAGGCTGGGTGCGAAGCGGTAAAAACGGGCTGCGTGATATTGGCAATATTCCACTAAAAGATGTCGCCGGTACCGCTGTACGAGTAAAAGATGTTGCCACTGTGGCGTTTGGCGCTGAAGTTCGCCAGGGCGCGGTAAGCATGACCATGCGTGATGCAAAAGGTAAACCAGAAGCGCTGGGAGAAGTGGTCGCAGGCATTGTACTCAAGCGTCTGGGGGCAAACACCAAAGCCACCATCGATGGTATTGAATCCAGACTGACGGCTATTCAGGCGGCATTACCCAATGGCGTCACGCTGGAGCCCGTTTACAATCAGGCAAACCTGGTTGATCAGGCCGTTAATACGGTAACTAAAGCCTTACTTGAGGCATTTTTATTAATTATCATTATTTTAATGCTGTTTCTGGTTAATTTGCGAGCAACATTTCTGGTCTTAATCTCTGTCCCCATTTCAATTGGTCTGGCGCTAATGGCAATGGCATACTGGGGGATCTCCGCAAACTTAATGTCGCTTGGCGGTCTAGCCATCGCTATTGGCATGATGGTCGACGGTTCGGTGGTAATGATGGAGCATATCTTTAGCCATCTAACTCATGCGGATGAACAGCACCGTTCACATCAGTCACAGGCAGAAAATGATGATCACCCCTATGATTCCGCTCACGATGCGCACGGTATTGCATTGCGTATCAAGGAAGCTGCACGCGAGGTTGGTCGTCCGGTATTTTTTGCAGTGATGATTATTATTATCGTATTCGCGCCGCTATTCAGTCTTGAAGGCGTAGAAGGCAAGTTGTTTCAACCCATGGCGCTATCCATTGTACTGGCGATGCTGGCATCATTACTGGTGGCGCTGATTGTTGTACCAGCATTGGCAACCTACCTGTTTACCCGTGGCGTTAAACATAGAAAAGGTTATGTTATGCCACCACTTGATGCGTTGTACCGAAAAACCTTAGGCTGGGCGCTACCAAAATGGAAACGGGTTACGGGTGTAGCACTGGGTTTATTTATCAGCTCTTTACTGTTGCTGCCATTCCTGGGAACAGAATTCGTGCCGGAGCTCGAAGAAGGCACGCTAGTTATTCGCATCACCCTGGCACCTTCATCCAGTCTCAAAACTTCACTGGCTGTTGCACGAAAAATGGAAGCCACATTAATGACTTTTCCTGAAGTAACCTATGCATCCAGTCGAATAGGCCGGGCAGAAATTGGCGGTGATCCAGAACCTGTATCCAATGTTGAAATTTTTATTGGTTTAAAACCGCTAAGTGAATGGAGTAGTGCTTCGAATCGTCGGCAGTTACAGAATCTGATGGAGAAAAAACTATCCACTTACCCAGGGTTACGGTTTTCTTTTTCACAACCGATAGCCACCCGAGTGGATGAATTACTGTCCGGTGTACGCGCCCAACTGGCCATTAAACTGTTTGGTTCAGATCTGGATATACTGGCAAAAAAAGGCCGTGAAATTGAAGCCCTGGTGAAGCAGGTAAAAGGCACTCGCGGTGTGGCAATGGAGCAGATAGGCGGTGAAGCGCAATTGGCAATACGGCCTGATCGTGACGCGCTGGCACGTTTTGGCATTCCAGTCGCGCAGGTAATGGAACTTATCTCGGATGGGATTGGCGGCCGCTCTGCCGGACAGGTAATTAAAGGCAATGAACGTTATGATATTTATGTACGCCTGGCAGCAAAGTACCGCAATAATATTCAGGCAATTCGTAACCTGATATTACAGGCACCTGGTGGTGCCTGGGTTAAACTGGGCGATGTTGCAAACGTTGAAATTGAATCCGGGCCACCACAGATACGTCGTGATGATGTGCAGCGCCGAGTAGTGATTCAAACCAATGTTGAAGGTCGAGATATGGGTGGGCTGGTTGCTGAATTGCAGCGCCAGATTCATAGTGAGATCAGCCTGCCACCAGGCTATACCGTGGTCTTTGGCGGCCAGTTTGAAAACCAGCAACGAGCACAGGCACGATTAATGGTGGTGGTGCCGCTATCACTGGGACTGATCTTTTTACTGCTGTACTTTGCCTTCAACTCAATGGGTCAGGCAGCGTTGATTATGCTTAACGTACCGCTGGCACTCATTGGCGGCATCGCTGCATTATTTGTTTCTGGTCAATATCTATCTGTACCCGGCTCCATCGGCTTTATTGCACTGTTTGGTGTCGCCGTACTCAATGGTGTGGTCATGGTTAATGCCATCAATCAACGTGTATGCGCTGGTGTTGATATTAACCGCGCCGTATTTGAAGGCGCGCTGTCACGCCTCCGACCCGTGTTGATGACTGCATCAATTGCCGCCTTAGGCTTAATCCCCATGCTGCTGGCAACGGGTGTAGGTTCAGAAGTACAGCGACCACTGGCGACAGTCGTGGTTGGCGGGCTGCTCTCCTCCACCCTGTTAACCCTATTTGTAGTCCCCGTTTTATTCAGGTTGTTTTCCAGACGGGTTATAGAAGAGAGTCTGCGCTAAGCAGACAGACATGTGCCGGATGCCCGCGAACACGGCATCCGGGCCAGCGATAAACCGCGGAATAGACACCTGTTTTTTATTTATGCAGTTATTCAGGGGTAATATCAACTACCTGATTACGCCCCAGTTTTTTGGCCTGATACATCGCATCGTCGGCATTAGAGAGTAATTTATTCACATCCAGCCCATCCGTCAGTTGCTGGCAATACAGACCAATACTTACTGTGATATGAATAGCCGTCCCATTATAGGCAACCGTACCGTTGTCGATTGACTCACGAATTTCGTGCGCCCGCTGCATACCTATTTTGTTGCTGCAATGCATATAGGCGGCAAATTCATCCCCACCATAACGTGCCACCAGATCCTCCGAACGCATGCCATGTTCAAGCACGCGCGCAACATAGCCAAGCACAGAATCCCCCGCTGCGTGACCATAGGTATCATTAATCTGTTTAAAGTAGTCTATGTCCAGCAGCATCACACAAACTTCATTAACGTCACTCACGCGCTGGCTGAGCACACGGCTTAGGCAGCTCTCAAAGTAGCGACGATTGGCCAGATCAGTCAATAAATCACAGCGTGCCAGTAACTCAAGTCGTTTATTTGAGTCACGCAACTTAAACGTTGCGTCATCCACGCGTTGTTGTAAAGAAGCGCTAAGCTCGATGACTTCATTGCGAGATTTTTGCAGACCGGCGATCAGGCTGCGTAAAACCGTATTCAAATCACGGATTTCTTTGGGCGAGTTATTCTGTACCTCTGGTAAATTCCCCAGTGAACCGGTTTGCATCAGTTGCCGTCCAGCATTCGCCAGATCATCCAGCGGGCGGGTAATCCAGCGCGAAAGCAACCTGGCCAGAAAAATCGCCAGGAGCACACCAATAAAACCCCAGATGAATTGCGAACGCATGAGGTTATCCACATGTGCCGCGACTTCAGATTCGGGCTGCGGCACCATAATACCCCAGCCGATCCCTGGTACCGAGGCATATCCAGCCACCATATTGGCTTTGATAAAGGGCGAGTAAAAGGTGGTAACGCCCGTCTTGCCCGCCATCATGGCCTTCACAATTGGCCAGCTGGATAAGTCTCGGATCTGCTCCATCCATTTTGCATCAGGGTGTGCAATGACATGACCAGTCTGGTCGACAATGGCACAATGCCCCTCCTTACCAAATTTGACCCGCTCTCGAATGGCCTCAATATAGTCAATGCGTAATTCGCCTAACAATACACCTTGCATCTTGCCACGACGGTTCAGGATAGGCTCCCCCATAAAAATGGTTGGCTTCTTCGTCAACGGATTCCGCTCAACCGGCGAGAGATTCCACTTGCCACTGCGCCGCGTTCTGAGGTAATAACTGGTCTTCGCAAACTTCTCCAGGCCTGGTGTGTTTTCGGCGGTATGCTTGCCTTGCGCGTCATAAGCCAGCACATGGCCATTCATATCCATCTGAACCAGCGAGTTGAACCCCCGCATGGTGTTAATACTCTGTAGCAACAAACTCTGCGAGCCAGTTTTTCCCTGCTTGCCAGCCGCAGCGATCATATGTGCAGTCATAGCCAACATATTGCGGTGATCATTAACATAGGTCGAAAGTGGCACCGCTAAATTTTGCGCCAGTAACTGATGCTTCTCACGAATCTCACGCCAGCTGTTCTGCCAGGCGCTATGGTAAATGTAGTAACCCAGAATGGAAATAGGTAAAACGGCAACCAACACCGTGACCAGCAGCAAAATTCGGGAGACAGGCTGTGCACGCAAACGGTTGATCATGATTAAATTTTTGCTTTATGCAAAACAGTATGAGGGACTGTATAGAAATAGACTATTATTCAGGTTAAAACCATGTTACCTGTATAAATAACACCGGACTCTTCATTAGTGTTAACGTGCGGATCAAAGGGAATACTTACTAACAGTACCGATGAAAAGGCTACCCATGATTCAAGACCGCCAGCCGCAGGGCTGCGGGTGTCGAGCCAACAGGGATGTATTCACCGCGTGTGTTTAACAATAGGTAGCCTTTTCATTTGTTTCAGTAATATCTGCTGTTTCATGTCAAAATAGCGACAACTATTTAACGCAGATTTCGCTTTTTTCAGACCTCTGCGGCAGCTTTATAAATTTACGGGGAAAACTCCAGCAATTCAGAGGCGAGTATGTTTAAAACAGCAAGCATCATTATTACTGCAATTATATTACTACAGGGATGCTCGGCGTCTTTTGTAAAACAAAAACAACAGCAGCCGCCGGCCGATGTAACATCTAGCCCATCAGGAGCCACCGTGTATGCGGGTGCATTAAAGCTGGGTAAAACCCCATTACGCTATAAACTCTACAAAGCTTTTCCCGCAAGCTGGAAGGGCGGGATGTATCAGGCACAAGGTGTGCTTATTTTAAAAATGGATGGCTGCGAAGATTACACGCTAAGGGTGAGCGATAACCTGCTGAAAAAACCCGTATACGCCAAACTGAAATGCACCGGAGTAAGCCAGCCGGAAACCTCCTCATCTCACTGCGGAGCAGCAGCAAGACTAAAACAGATTAAAACATTATACAAGAACGGGCTGGTCACGAAAGCTGAGTACAATGCCGCTCGTAAGCGAGTTCTTAATGAACTCTAATAATATCATGATGGTATTTAACACGACTGTACATGAACTTACACAACCCTGTTAACTATATCGCCAGAAAGATTCTCTACTTCTGGATTAAAACGGATGTCCTGCATTATAAAAATGTACTCAAGCATGCTGATAAAAATACAGCCATTGTTTATGTTCTTGACGACCATTCCTGGGCCAATTTACTGGTACTGGAGCAGGAGTGCGAACGTTTGCATCTACCCATGCCACTGGCGCAGTTAACACCAGCAAACTTTAAATACCGCTGCCGCGTTTATACCCTCGCCAAAAAACGCCCGTTAAAAGCCTGGTTGAAAAATAATACCAGGAATTCTCCCATACTCCTTGGTCTGCTCGGTGAATTAAAGTTTGCACCTGAGCAGGATATACAATTTATTCCAGTAACCATTTTCTGGGGGCGGCCCATTGCAAAACAGAAACACTGGTTGAGTGTTCTATTTTCTGATACCTGGGGAATAGCTGGTCGTAGTCGACGTTTTTTTACCATCCTCTTTAATGGCAAAGACACACTGGTACAATTTTCTGACGCCATTTCGTTCAGAAAAGCAATAAAGCCTTCACTGGATGACGCAACAATCATTGATAATATCCAGCAACATCTATCCACGCGCTTAAATACCATTAAAACGGCCACACTAGGCCCCGATGTTTCGCATCGCCGTACCTTGATTCGCACACTGTTAAACACAACTGAAGTGCAGGCTAAAATAAAAAAATGTAGTGTGGATGATAATCTGTCAGAGTATCAGGCAACCAGACGCGCGCAAAAATACCTCACTGAAATTGTCGCCAATTGCAATTATATTGCCATTCAACTTTTACAACGCACGCTACGTGCTTTCTGGCACAAATTTTATTCTGGCATCACGGTTAAACACAGCAAAAAACTTAATCGGATTGCACGCTCACATGAATTGATTTATGTCCCCTGCCACCGGAGTCATATTGATTATTTACTTCTTTCTTATGTAATTCATTCCGAAGGACTGGCGATTCCCTATATTGCTGCGGGTAAAAACCTAAACATGCCCATTATCGGTTCCATCTTAAGAAAGGGCGGGGCTTTTTTTATCCGCCGCACTTTTAAAGACAATGAACTGTATTCAACCGTTATGTTTGAATACCTTGCTTCATTGATCAACTGTGGGATGCCGATAGAATATTTTATTGAAGGTGGACGTAGTCGTAGTGGGCGATTATTAAAACCAAAACCCGGTATGCTGGCGATGACTATCCGCGCTTTCCTTAAATATCGGCAACGTCCTGTAGCCTTTATCCCGGTTAATATCAATTATGAGAAAATGGTTGAAGGCCATGCTTACCTGGCTGAATTAGAAGGCGATAATAAAAAGACAGAAAACCTGTTTGGCTCAATCAGGGCTTTCTTTAAAATCCGAGGTAATTATGGCCGTGTTACAACCAGCTTTGGCAAGCCTGTTTATCTTAATGACATGCTTAACAGCAAAGCGAAGGAATGGGAAAATGATGCATACAATGACGCGCAGCAACCAGAGTGGTTAATGCCCGTGGTGAAAGCAACCGCAACTAAAATAATGCACCACATCAATCAGGCTAGCCATGTTAACAGTATTAATTTAATTTCAACTGCCTTACTGGCAACAGGGAATCAGGCAATGGATGAAGGTGAATTATTAAGCACTTTGAATCTTTATATTGCACTTATTCATGCGTTAAATTTTTCTGACTATATAACCGTTACCCAGATTAATGCGAAGGCGCAAATACATCGTGCAGAAAAACTGAACCTGGTAAAACGTCGTCACCATGAAATGGGTGATTTCATCTATCTAGATCGCCCAATGGCGATTTTATTGACTTACTATAGAAACAACACTCTTCATCTGTTAGCACTCCCTTCACTTATAGCCTGTTGTTTTACTAATACCAGCACCATCAAACGCGCACGAATACTTCACCTTATTACTGTTGTTTACCCTTTTTTAAAAGCCGAAATGTATCTGGTATGGGACACAGATAATATAGAACAGGTCACCGATATAATTTTAAATCAGTTATGTCAGGCCGGACTTCTGATAAAAAACTATGGCCCTGAGACCTATTCAAAACCCAGAATTAGTTCACTGGAACATACCCGTATCCAGTCGCTGGCAAATGTTATTTCACCCGTACTTGAACTCTATTATATAATATTTGCATTGCTGGCTAACCAAAGCGCAGCAGCGCCAACGCGTGACACACTTGAACACCAGTGTTATCTAATGGCGCAACGAATTTCACTCATTCATGAAATTAATTCTCCCGATTTTTTCGACAAGAAATTAATTTCCAATTTCATTGATAGCTTAATCGAACTTGATTATGTCATTACTGGAAAACAGCATCAGTTAATCATTAGTCAACAGGCAATTGAAAAGGGCCGTAACGCACGACACCTGCTCGACAAAAACATACAGTACAATATTTTACAGATGTTACACGCCACCAATAACGCAGCGCAGTAAAAATTTCTTGTGACATGAACGCAACCCGCTACCTTGCCTGTAGACCTTTTGCCAGCAGCTGACTAAATCTGGCCAGGCCTTTACCTTTATCGGTATTATCCTCCTGACTACGAATATTGACTATCACACTGGATTTTTCCTTATCCAGTACCAGCCAGTATTGAATGCTGTCTGCTACCGTGATGGCCACTTCACGAACTGGCGCTTCAAGGTCACTGTCTTCATCAATCTCCCAATCGGTTGTATCCGTATTTTGATTCAGTTTTGTTGCATCAGTTAATTTTACCAACAGTGTATTCGTCGCATCTGTTGCGCTGATAATATTAATATTCATCCTGTCCAGTGTTCGAATCAGTTTTTTCCTCACCAATGCAATAGAGCCTGGCACTTCGATACCATACTGATGCTGACTCAATGGCTTCGCCTGTAAATTATCAACATGATAACTGGCTACCTTACGCTCAAGCTGTTGACTGGTTTGCTGTGGTTTGCCAACCACAGCGGAGGTTGTTGAGACTTTGGTTGAGGCGCGACTGTACAGGGCGAGCCGTTCAAGCATTTCAATTTCCAGTTGGGGATTAGGCGGCAGATAACCGGTATAAACCGCATCATCTTTAAGCAAAATACCATATGCACTATGATAGATAAACACGCGCGTACCACGATGTTCAGGCAGACGTTGCAGGCGTAAACGAAACCGCTCACGTCGGTCCGGTGCCTGATCACTCAATAAAATAGCCAGTAGAGGATTCTTCTGCGTTTGCACTATCCATTTCGTTTCCATATAACCCAGTTCAGGATTCGACTGTTTTAAAGCGATCCCTTCATGCGCCCAGAAATCTTTTAACCGTGGCCACAGCGCATCCGCATCCGCAGCAAAATGTAGCCAGTACAGCGAACCATCTGATTCAAGTGACACCCCCTGAACCGAAGGTAATACCGTCGCCATCTTTTGTCCGGTTGCAGCACTGGCAGTACCAAATGTAACCAGGAGTGAAAACAACACATAAATTTTATACATAAGGCAGACTCTGATAAAAGCTAATTTATATTTACTGATACAAACGGCCAACACGAACAACTTGATTCAAGGGTTAACAACAAAGCCTGAGCCAGTATGCATGTATCTTATATGAAAAAGCAGCTTACATGAATGTATTGACAGCATGTCTTAATAATCAGTATCCTTTTCACCCGTTTCAGTAACAAGTGGGTCTGAATAATGAAAAAATATAATGTCTATGGGCTAGGTAACGCACTGGTCGATATGGAGTTTGAAATTGATGATGAATTTCTACAGCAAAATAATATTAACAAAGGTGTGATGACACTGGTAGATGAAAATCAACAGCAGGCTCTGATGTGCAAACTGGATGCTTTTGATGGCAATAAAGCCAGCGGTGGCTCTGCCGCTAATACATTAATTGCCGTCAGCGCAATGGGCGGCAGCGCTTATTATTCCTGTAAAGTTGCCGATGATGAGCTTGGTCATTTTTATCTGCATGATCTACAGACCGCCAACGTTGACTGTGATCCTGACGGCAAACAAAAGGGGGGGATTACCGGCAAATGTCTGGTTATGGTCTCTCCCGATGCAGAGCGCACCATGCATACTTTTTTGGGTGTTTCTGCCGAGCTCTCACCCGCACAACTCAATGTTGATGCCATAAAAAATGCACAATACTGTTATATGGAAGGTTATCTCACCACCTCTGCCAGTGGCAAACAGGCAAACATTGAAGCCCGCAAAATAGCTCAGGCCAGTCAAGTTAAAACCGCGCTCACTTTTTCTGACCCATTTGTGGTTGAACACTTCCGTGATGCGTTTACCGAAACCATTGGTGACGGCATCGACCTGCTGTTCTGCAATGAAGCCGAAGCCCTGAGTTACACGCAGCAAGACTCCATTGGAGAGGCTATCAGCAAGATTAGGACTTTTGCCAGTCAATTTGCTATTACTCTGGGCAAAAAAGGAGCGCTTATTTATGATGGCCGCAGACTAATCGAGATTACGGCCAATCCAGTAAAAGCCATTGACACCAATGGTGCCGGTGATATGTTTGCAGGGGCTTTTATGTACGGCATTACCCACGGATATGATTTTGAGCAGGCGGGCCAACTGGCCAGCCGAGCGGCCGCTAAAATCGTCAGTCAGTTTGGGCCACGGCTGAGTGCCACAGACTATCGGGCGATTGTTTCCGCTTAAGGCGCGCTGCAGGATACCAACTTTCGACCAACCGACCACAAATAAACGCACTGCCGGTAGATAATGGCACTTGCACCAACACAAAACCAGACTGCACGGTTTTAGTGCAGAGCCAGCATCTGCATTTCATTTATCCCTACAACTCTAGACTAACCCATTGTTTTTTATTGCGTTTAAATATTGGCACACTGATTGCTAATTAACTTATAAAACTGACGCTTACAACGATACAAGAGGTTAGCATGACCCCCATAGGCACCGATGCCAGGCTTAATTTATTTTCTTTTTCCGGGAATATACGTACTCTTCATTTAACCTGGATCGCTTTTTTTATCAGCTTTTTTGTCTGGTTTAATCATGCACCATTACTGCTCTCCATTCAGCAAACCTTTGGCCTGAGCCAGCAGGAACTTAAGGCCCTGCTCATTGTCAATGTCGCGCTCACAATTCCTGCGCGTATTATCATTGGTATGCTGGTGGATAAATACGGGCCACGCATTACTTTTTCCTCTTTACTTTTTGTTTCCAGTTTTATCTGTTTCTTTTTTGCGCTGGCTAATTCGTACCAGATGCTGCTGATCAGTCGCTTTGCACTGGGTTTTGTCGGCGCAGGTTTTGTTATCGGCATTCGGATGATAGGTGAGTGGTTCCCTGCCAAACAGGTCGGCATTGCCGAAGGCATTTACGGCGGCTGGGGTAATTTTGGCTCGGCAGCAGCAGCACTGTCATTACCCACCCTTGCGCTGATGTATGGCGGCACTAATGGCTGGCGTTATGCCGTGGCAACCACCGGTGTCATCGCGCTGATTTATTCATTCATTTACTACAAACTGGCGCGCGACACGCCCAAAGGCGCAACCTATTTTAAACCAAAAAAAACCGGCGCTATGGAAGTAACCAGTAAAGGTGACTTCTTTTTTTATCTGATAATGAACATCCCAATGTATGCTGCGCTTGCTGTACTGGCATGGAAGCTGGGGCCAGATAACCTGTACATCCTTGATGCTTTTTTTACTGATGCGACTTACCTTACACTCCTGCTTCTATATATTTATCAGACCACGCATGTCTGGCGCATTAACGCACAGGTATTCAAAGAGGACATACCAGAAATACACCGTTACCGATTTAAGAATGTTGCCATTCTTGACCTTGCCTATCTGGTCACTTTTGGCTCCGAACTGGCAGTCGTTTCCATGCTGCCGCTATTCTTTAAGGAAACCTTTGATTTATCCATTGTTGAAGCCGGCTTACTGGCATCGGGTTTTGCTTTTATGAACCTGGTTGCCCGTCCCAGTGGCGGTTTTTTCAGTGATCGCTTTGGCCGCAAAAAAAGTTTAACCTTATTAATCAGTGGCCTGGGCCTGGGCTATTTTCTACTCAGCAACATTACCCCAACGTGGCCACTACCTCTGGCCGTGGCATCAACCATGCTCTGTTCGTTCTTTGTGCAGGCGGGCGAGGGCGCTGTGTTTGCCATTGTGCCACTGGTAAAACGCCGTATGACCGGTCAAATTGCCGGTATGGCGGGAGCCTATGGCAATGTTGGCGCGGTTTCATTCCTTACCGTATTCTCCTTTGTTGACGCATCAACCTTTTTTCTGGTCATTGCCTGTGCTGCGGCTGTCACACTGATTGCAGTACAGTTCCTTGATGAACCCGACGGTCAGATGGCTGAGATTATGCCTGACGGCAGCGTCCAGATGATTGATATTTCATAATATTGGAGAAGACCGGCTCCCTGGGTGAAATTTATGGCAAGATTCGGTTATGCGATCCACTTTACAAATTACCCTTAGCCAGAGTTCCTGTAAAGGCAAAAAACCGCGCAACGAAGATTTTTATGGCGCACTCATACCTGAAGATTCCACCCTGGAAAGCAAAGGTATCGCCTGTGCAATTGCCGATGGCATGGGTAGCTGCGCCAACGCACAGGAAGCCAGTGAGCATTGTGTTAAAGGTTTTCTGAATGATTATTTTAGTACCCCCGAAACCTGGTCGGTTAAAACCTCAGGTGCCAAAGTTCTCACCGCTATAAATAGCTGGCTGTTAAGCAATGGTAACAAAGAGCATGTGCATGGCATGGTCACTACCTTCAGTGCTATTATTTTCAAGTCCACCACGGCTCACCTTTTTCACATTGGCGATTCACGTATTTATCGCTACCGTAATCACAACAATAAAGCTGATTTTGAGTGCCTTACCCAGGATCACCGAGTCTGGATTTCGGAGCAAAAGAATTATTTAAGCCGGGCGATGGGCATCGATTTTCATCTGGATATCGACTACCGTACTGTTACCATAGAATCCAGTGATATTTTTATCATGACCACTGATGGCGTCCATGATTATCTTAATGACGCACAGCTTAAAACACACCTTGAAACCTCCGCCAGTATGGAAGTTATTGCCGACGAAATTATTCGTCATGCGCTCAAAGCAGGGAGCCACGACAATGTTACCTGCCAAATCATTCATATTGATAATACCCCCGAACAGGATGCCAATGAAGTTTATAAACAGCTGACACGCCTACCTTTTCCACCACCAATGGGTCCAGGCATGACCATTGACGGTTATGAGATACTCGATGAAATACACGCCAGCACCACTTCACAGTTATATAAAGTTCGCGACCGAGAAAGTGGCCAGCTATTTATAATGAAAACACCCTCCGTAAATTATTCTGATGACCCCGCTTATATTGAACGTTTTTATATGGAAGAATGGGCCGGTAAACGCATCAACAATGACTTCGTATTACATATTTATGAATTAAAACGCCCACGTAATTTCCTGTATTTTATTATGGAATATATTGAAGGCAAAACCCTGCGCCAGTGGATGAAACAAAATCCGATGGCAGACATTGCTGAAGTCAGCGAGATTACTCATAAAATTATTCAGGGGTTACGCGCCTTTCATCGAATGGAAATGTTACATCGTGATCTGAAACCTGAAAATATTATGTTAACCAAAGACAATAACATTAAAATTATTGATTTTGGCTCAGTTAAAATTGCCGGGGTTCAGGAGATCAGCACACCGGTTGAACGCGTTGATTTACTCGGTACAAAAAATTATACCGCCCCAGAGTACCTGTTAGGATCAGAAGGCAATAACCGTGCTGATATTTTTTCACTTGGCACCCTGGTTTATGAGATGCTAACTGGCGAATTACCCTATGGCGATAGACTCACCTGCAAACTTAACTGGCGCACGCTGAATAAAATTAAATATACCAGCGCAATTGTACACAACCCCATGATACCTTTATGGCTGGATGGCGCGGTGGAAAAAGCGGTTAAAATTGATTACCGCACTCGGTATGACACTTTCTCCGAATTCTTTTTTGATCTGACCCACCCAAATCCAGCACTGATGAAACGCTCGATGCCACTACTTGAAAGTAATCCGACTGTTTTCTGGAAGCTGCTGTCCGGTTTTTTATTCGCGGCAAATATCGGCTGGTTACTGTACTTTACTTTATGATACTGCCTAAACAAAAATACAGCTGCATTATTCTGGCAGGCGGTGAGGGTAAACGTGTTGGCGGCGCAGACAAAGGCCTGCTTGAGCTCAATAATAAAAAACTGATTGAACATGTCATTAATGTGCTTAAACCACAGGTAAATGAAATAATTATCAGCGCAAATCGAAATATAAAAACATATGAAAACTATGGCTATAAAGTAGTGCCCGACCGGGCAAATCACTATCAGGGGCCATTAGCAGGGATTGCGGCAGCGCTGCCTTATTGCAATAACGAATGGGTATTTATTGCACCCTGTGATATGCCTCGGCTACCTGCCGATATAATTGACAGACTGGCAGCGGGTACATTAACCGGTAATCTTTGTATTGCTGAAATCGACGCCAGGTTACAACTGCTTCTTTTGCTTAATAAGAAGCTATACACATCCATTACCCACACGTTGAAAAACAAACAGTTAAGACTCATGCAATGGGTAAAATCACAAGCACCACAAATTATACCTTTCCCGCAAAATGCCGCCCTCAAAAACTTTAATACCAAAAATGATTTTACTGCTGCCGCTATTGAGGCTATAGACCACAACAACGAACCACCACAAAAAAAGTAAACTAAACGTCACTTTTATCCCTTACACCCTTGCACCTTTTCTGGTTGCCACTCAAAATACCCTGATGCCACTATCACTCGCTCAGCGCAAACGGGAAACAAACCACATCACCCTGTGGGGGGTTGTAGTAAATATCGTTCTTTCAACGATAAAAATAGTGGGTGGTATTGCCGGACACTCGCAGGCACTCATTGCTGACGGCCTGCATTCACTCTCTGATCTGGCCAGTGACGGCATGATTCTAGTTGCTGCCAAACACGCCAGTGAAGATGCTGATGAAGACCATCCTTATGGCCATGCCCGCTACGAAACCATTGCAACCGTTGCCCTGGGTACCCTGCTGATTGTAGTCGGTGCTGGCATTGGTGTTGATGCCATCAGTCGACTTAATCAGGAAGGTACCCCTCAAATACCACAACTTTATACCCTCGTTATTGCCGCCATTTCTATTATTAGCAAGGAATGGCTCTATCACGCCACAAAACAGGTTGCCTTACGGATTAAATCACAAATGCTTGAGGCAAATGCCTGGCACCACCGTACTGACGCCATTTCTTCAATTATTGTCTTCATTGGCATTAGTGGCACATATTTTGGCTACCCCTTACTGGACGAAATTGCAGCATTACTGGTCGCCTTTATGATCGCGAAAATCGGTATCGATCTGGCTCGCCAGGGTGTTCAGGAACTGGTTGATACCGCGCTAAAGCCAGAGCTGATCCAGCAGATCAAACAAACCATCCTCTCCGTTGACGATGTACGCCAGCTCCATATGTTGCGTAGCCGCCACATGGGGCATAACGCATTAGTAGATGTACACATTCAGGTATCCCCCAGACTCAGTGTTTCGGAAGGCCATCACATATCCGAAATGGTTGAAAAAAAGCTTAAGCAGACCTTTGAAGAAATTAATGATGTGACCGTTCATATTGACCCGGAAGATGATGAAACGGCTGCAAGCTGCTCACAATTGCCGCTTCGAAGTGAATTATTAGTCACCCTGCATCATGCCTGGCAAAAATCAGGCAACTTGAACTCCATCCAGGATGTTACCTTGCACTACCTGAATGGTCGTATCGACATTGAGGCGGTATTCCCACTTACAAACCTGACCTCGATGGATGAAATCAGGGAGATAAAAAAGAATTTTAACGCAACTTGCCAACAACTCTCCTACATTGGTGCTTGCTACCTCAATTTTCGATAATGCGCACTATTTTAGTGCATTATTTTTGCCCATTACATGGATAAAAGCCGTTAAAATGGGGTTTCCCTTATTGGCATGTTTCGTGCAAAATTACCTTCATGTCGAAACAGTCTTAATTGTGTCTTTCAGTTAAAGATTCGAAACAGAGTGCTTCCGGTCCTTTACTGGAGCTAAGCATAAACAGTTCCACCCGGCCTTGTTGGGCGAATATAATGGGTGGTTTTTATTGTATAAATATCGAGAAGAAAGAGGTTTATAAAATGTCTGCAAGTGACGTTCTAAATATGATTAAGGAAAAAGACGTTAAGTTTGTCGATTTCCGTTTTACTGACACCCAGGGTAAAGAACAACATGTCTCTGTGCCTGCCGATACCATTGACGAAGGCGAACTGGACGGTGGCAAGATGTTTGATGGCTCTTCCATCTCCGGCTGGAAAGGCATTAATGCCTCTGACATGATTTTAATGCCCGACTGTGATTCTCAGGTGATTGATCCGTTCTGTGAAGAAGTCACCCTGAATCTACGTTGTGACGTTATTGAACCGTCTGACATGCAGGGCTATAACCGCGACCCACGTTCCATCGCTAAACGTGCTGAAGCCTACCTGCAATCGTCCGGCATCGGTGATAGCGCATATTTTGGCCCTGAGAATGAATTCTTTGTGTTTGATAGCATTCAGTGGACCGACACCATGGGCGAGTCGGGTTACAAAATAGGTTCTGAAGAAGCCGCCTGGTCATCAAATAAGAGCTTTGAAGGCGGTAATATGGGGCACCGCCCCGGCATCAAAGGCGGTTACTTCCCCGTCCCCCCCGTCGATTCACTCCAGGACATGCGCTCAGCTATGTGCCTGGTAATGGACGAAATGGGTGCCAAAACCGAAGTTCACCACCATGAAGTGGGTACTGCGGGTCAGTGTGAAATTGGCGCGCTGTTTAATACCCTGGTACGTAAAGCAGACGAAGTACAGATATTTAAGTATGTGGTACATAATGTTGCTCATGCTTATGGTAAAACAGCGACCTTTATGCCAAAGCCTTTAGTCGGCGATAATGGCAATGGCATGCATGTTCACCAGTCCATTTTTAAAGATGGTGAAAACCTCTTCTCCGGTGATCTCTATGGTGGTCTCTCACAAACCGCACTGTACTACATCGGCGGTGTGATTAAACATGCGAAAGCCCTGAATGCGTTCGCCAATGCTTCCACCAACAGCTACAAACGCTTAGTTCCGGGCTTTGAAGCCCCGGTTATGCTGGCTTATTCTGCCCGCAACCGCTCCGCTTCAATCCGTATCCCTTTTGTTGCTAACCCTAAAGGTCGTCGTATTGAAGTGCGTTTTGGTGACAATACCGCCAATCCATATCTGTGCTTTGCCGCCATGCTGATGGCCGGTATCGACGGCATTAAAAATAAAATTGATCCCGGTGAAGCCGCAACCAAAGACCTGTATGACCTGCCGCCAGAAGAAGAAGCAAAAATCCCACAGGTTGCCGTCTCTTTTGATGAAGCATTAACCGCGCTGGATCAGGATCGTGCTTTTCTGACGGAGGGCGGTGTGTTTGATGATGACATGATAAATGGTTTTATCGAACTAAAAAGCGAAGAAGTTCAGCGCCTGCGTATGTCAACGCATCCCTGTGAGTTTGAAATGTACTACAGCGTATAAGCTGGCTCCAGCCTTAAAATGGCACCGCTAAAAGCACTAAAAAGCCCCGTTTAATGGGGCTTTTTAGTGTCCATTTTACTTTTCCCGGCCAACCAGCACCCACTCTATAATTCAATGATTAAACGGCTAAATTACTAGAAAAAAATATCTATATTGCAGGACTCACGAATACCCGTTAAGCTTAACGAATGCAAAAAGCCATTTTATTCCTGATGCTGTGCTTGCCTTTACTTGCACAGGCCAGCCTTTACAAAGGTTTCGACAAAGAAGGCAACGTCGCTTACTCCGATACCCCTTTCCCGAACTCGAAGAAAATCAGCCTGCCAGCAATATCGGTAATGGAGCTACCAAAACCCAGCGCAAAAGCCAAAACGCCAGCGCCAGAAAAAAAGTCAGCGACGGTTAGCTATACACATTTAGCCATCTCTTCCCCCAAAAACCAGCAAACCATCTGGAACAACAACCAGCTTACTGTCATTCTGGCATTATTCCCCTCGCTCAATACAAAGGCTGGGGACTATATTCAACTACTCATGGATGGCAAAATAATCGTTAACAACAGCGCTAAAACCGCACTTCAAATTGGTTATGTTGATCGCGGTACTCATCGGCTGCAAACAGTGATACGAAATAAACAAGGGAAAGTGGTTAAACGCAGCAAAACTATTACCATGTACATCAAACACACCATCATACATCGCGCAGCACCTCACCCCTGAGTACTGAAGAAACGTTCTCGTCAAACACACTAAATATAGAAAAAAACTTCATATTGCACCATCGTGGTGCAATAATACTGCTATTATTCATTCTCCTGACCTGATGCGCCGAACACCGATTACTTTTGCTCATTAACTTCCCGTAACACCTTGTTTTTAGCTGGTTTTAACTTTGAAAAAAAATGATTACCTGCTTTTTAATCGGCATGGTTTTTGCTTAATCTTACACAAGAGCCATATAAATGAATCAGCCTAATCCCAATCCCCAACAAACCATACTCGATAGTCTGCATACGGCCATTATGATCATCGACCGGCAGCTGCAAATAAAGCACATGAATCCATCGGCTGAAATGCTCTTTCATTTTAGTCGCAACCGGGCCATCAATCGAAAGATAGATCAACTCATTATCAATGAACACGAACTCTACAACCGCCTCAGGCAATCACTGGCTTCCAGCCACCCCTTTAGTCTCTACGAAGCACAATTAAAAATTCACAACAACACGGACATTGCGGTTGATTACTCAGTTTCACCTCTCGAATATAAAACCAGAGACAAATCTTTATTACTGGAATTTTCCCCACTCAAGCATATTCAAAAGTACGCACAGGAAGAAACACTCATTGCTCAACATGAAGCAAGCAAATCGCTGATGCGCGGACTGGCACATGAAATTAAAAACCCGCTGGGTGGATTACGTGGCGCGGCACAGCTGCTGGAACGTGAGCTTGACGAAAAAAACAAGGTCTTCACTCAAATTATTATTAATGAAGCTGACCGCCTGAAAAATCTGGTTGATCGCATGGCCGGCCCCAAAGAAATACCGAACATAAGTGCCATTAACATACATAAAGTTATTGAGCACGTTCGTCGACTGGTCAATGCTGAACTCAAAGAAACCGTGAATGATAGAAAATCAATACAGCTTAACAGCGATTATGACCCCAGCATCCCTGATTTAGCCGCCGATGAGTCGATGCTGATTCAGATCATATTAAATATCACTCGTAATGCCGTTTCTGCAATTAATGCAACGGGGCAGATTGTTTTTAAAACACGCACTCGCCGTAATCGCACGATTGGTATAACCACCTATCCGCTGGTGGCATCCATTGAAATTACCGATAATGGCAGTGGTGTTAATACCGATCTACAGGAAAAAATATTTTTACCCATGATTACCGGACGTGCTGATGGGACCGGGCTGGGCCTGTCTATTGCACAGTCATTAGTGCAGCAGCATCACGGCCTGATCGAATTTACCAGCTACCCTGGCGAAACAACTTTTACCATACTGCTACCAATTCAACACCAAAATGGAGACACCGTATGACCAAGCAACATCATATCTGGATTATTGATGATGATGATTCCATTCGTTGGGTATTAAAAAGGGCGCTGGAAAGCGCAAATATACAGGTAACCAGTTTTGAAAATGCCACCACCATCTTCGAGAAGCTTAAGCAGAATGCGCCTGATGCTATCATTACTGATATTCGTATGCCGGGAATAGATGGCCTTGAATTACTCCAACAGCTCAGCGAGCGATATCCTGATCTGCCGGTTATTATTATGACTGCACATACTGATCTTGACAGCGCAGTTTCTGCCTACAAAGGCGGGGCCTTTGAATACCTGCCAAAACCTTTTGATATTGATGATGCCGTTGAAATTGCCCAGCGCGCCTGTAACCGACACCAACAACTGATTGACTGCCGCCCACCTGAAAACACCCCGGAAATTATAGGCAAAGCGCCCGCTATGCAGGCCGTATTCCGCAGTATCGGCCGGCTTTCAAGCTCGATTATCAGCGTGTTAATTACGGGCGAATCCGGAACCGGCAAAGAGCTGGTTGCCATATCACTGCATAAGCACAGCCCACGCGCTGAAAATGCTTTCATCGCTATCAACACGGCAGCCATTCCAAAAGAACTACTAGAATCAGAATTATTTGGCCATGAAAAAGGCGCTTTTACCGGCGCACAGGCACTGCGTAAAGGGCGTTTTGAACAGGCTGACGGTGGCACGCTGTTTCTAGATGAAATCGGTGACATGCCAGCAGAATTACAGACCCGTTTATTGCGGGTACTGGCTAACGGCGTTTTTTATCGTGTCGGTGGACACACTCCCCTCAAAGTAAACGTTCGCGTTATTGCTGCCACGCACCAGAATCTGGAAGAACATGTTAAACAGGGGCTCTTTCGCGAAGATCTTTTTCACCGCCTCAATGTGATTCGAATTCAACTACCACCACTACGTGAACGTCGAGAGGACATCCCTGCATTACTTAAACTGTTCCTGCAACGCGCCGCGAAAGAGCTCGAAGTTGAAACCAAACACCTCCAGCCTGAAGCCATCAACTATCTCTCATCGCTTAACTGGCCAGGCAACGTTCGCCAGATTAAAAACACCTGTCACTGGTTAGCAGTCATGACACCCGGACGAGCAATTCACCTGTCAGACTTACCGGACGACTTACTCGGAGCACAGTCTGAAACAGAGGTGGCGACTAACAATGGCGACTGGATAAAGGCGTTAACCATAACGGTGGAGCAACAATTACTTGCCGGCCAGTCAGACATTGCAGAAAAAATTATCTCGCGGGTTGAAAAAGTTTTAATCCAGGCTGCATTACAAAAAACCAGTGGCAGAAAAAATGATGCCTCAAAATTACTCGGCTGGGGTAGAAATACGTTGACCCGAAAAATCAAAGAGCTTGAAATTCAGGCAAATTTTGAGTAAGCTTCTGCTCAATTAGAAAGTTTTTAAACGGGTTAACGCCGCTAATCGCCAACTATTTTGGCTGCACCAGCACAGCCATACTAACAGGATGGATGAAACGGATACTGATGGTGTCAGGACACGCTGTCAATACATCCCCGCGGCTGACAGTCTTGGACCATCAGTCTCCGTTTCAGTCATAAATCGCAAGATCGCCATTGGCCGTTGTTTTACTTATAATGGCTTTTTAGCCACCAATACAACACATATAAGCCTGTTCCAGATTTTCACTCTGATGATCATCTTTGAAGCTTTCGGTTGTCCCGGTAAATAATATCCTGCCGTTATGTAATACCGCCATATTATCGGCGAGTTCATCCACATCAGCCAGCACATGCGAGCTAAAAAAAATGCTAACGCCTGTTTCTTTTAGCTGCTGTAACTGCCGCTTAAGCAGAACCCGTGCTTTTGGGTCAAGCCCACTCATCGGCTCATCAAGAATTAATAATTTTTTATTGCTTAGTAGACACACGGCTAAACCAATTTTCTGCAGCATCCCTTTAGACAGCTTACTTACTGGCAAACTTAAAACATTACTGTTCATACCTAAGGATTCCAGCATGGCTTTAACTGCAACATCATCTCGCGGTACACTATGTAAGCGTAACAGGTAAAACAGAAAATCACTGCTTCTCAGGTAGGCTGGCAGGGAAAAGGATTCGGGTAAATAGGCAATGGCGCGTCGCGCTGAAACATTGCGATGCGAGCAACCGGATAATTCAATCTTACCGGCATCAATCGCCGTTAAATCCAGAATACATTTTATTAATGTTGATTTACCGCTCCCATTCATACCAATCAGGCCAAAAAACTCACCCTGACTAACCGCTAAATTGATATCATTTAATATGCATTTATCCGCATAATATTTTTTTACCTGCTGGCAGAAAATAGCTTTCATTTAATCATTTTTATTGACTGAACAATCAACTCCACAAAAAATCCTCACTAAAAAATTATGTGGCTTTTGCAGATAAATTTTATCGTTCCCTCGCTCCTGTGTGTGGGAATGCATACGGTAGCTGAAAATACTGACCGAGGGATGGATTCCCACGCAGAGCATGGGAACCAGGAAATTTTTAACCGCGTAGCAGTGACTTGCACGAACTCATTTAAAAGTTTCTAAATACAGCGGCGCAATTGTCACTGGGTGTCTTCATATTATAGGCATTCGGGTTACCAGCCGCCTGGCAGGCAGTAATTTCAGCAGATGAACCCCAGCCAGAACCCGAAGTGCCTAGCTGCATTGAACCTGCCCCTGCGGTGCCATCATCAATTTTTCTATCCAGCTCGGCTAACACATCCGAAGGTATCGCTCGGCCTGAGATTAACTCATGTGCAGGGGCTGTCGCAGTGCTGGCAGATTGTTGCAATTTGCCCCGATTAATCACCATTCCCTGACCAAAACCATTATCCGGGCAGGCTGTAGTGGCACAGGCATAATCATTCAGGGGTATTGATGGGCCTGAACCCGTATCGGGGTAATTCCCTTTGATATACCCGGCTGCCTGCAAATCTGACCACACCAGGCCTCGTTCAAGTGGCGAGTCGGCACCACCTACATCCCCAACCAGACCATTGCCATCACCATTATGTGTAATATTAGGTAAATTCACGCTCGCCTGAGCGTAATCGCCTGGAAAGGCGCGATACCTGTCAGAAAAGCTAAACCAGGCTGAAGTAATGCCATTAATATTGTTATCCAATGCCCGTACCCGTGCCGTATTAATCAACTCCTGCCCTTTTAATACGCCGCCAAGCAATAGACCGATAATAACCAGCACGATAGCGATTTCAATCAGGGTAAACCCTGCCTGTTCCCTGGCTAAAGGTATTTTTCTCCTCGGCATTATTGCTGTGGGAATTAATTTAGCTTTCTGTTTTAATATCACTTTATTCATACATTTCACTCATTGAAACAGCATTATATTTATATACTCTCATCTATTAAGCCAAAAGCAATTATCATACCAATCCTATATAGCCCATAAACCCTCTGTTTGCCTCTTATTTATCAACAAACCTGGAGTTTTATCGGGTCTTATCTGTCGATATTTCAACATCTTGTCGGGCTTTCGTCACTTTCTGCTCTAATATTTTAATTTTTTGCACTAAAAATCTTTTCTCATATGGATCATGTATTTTCCCGTTTGCGATCAAACCACCAACCAGTACCTTCGCCGCTTCCAGCTCGCCCATATCTTCGAGCACGATAATTTTTAAATCCCGCGCCCAATATGGCACTTGAACTGTTCTGGACTGCGCCGCCTTTGTCAGGGCATCTGCATATTTCAACGCCAGCGCCTTATCATTTAATTCATGGCGGGCGACAATCACCGCATGCGCCAACCAGCGCCAGTATCGCGCCGGATGCTGGTTAAATTTTTTAAAGATATAATCCATCATAATGCGCTGCTTGCGCGCATTATGAATGCTGCCGTAGATATGTGCGGCAACCAGCATCGGGTACTGATCTCGTGGATCCAGCTTAAGAATGGTCTCCAGCCACTGGATGACTCGATGATAGTCCAGCTGCCGAAAAGACAGACTAATCCCCGGCTGGTTATCAAACGACTGCAACCAGAGGTTCAGATATTTCGCCATTGCAATCGGCTCGTTTAAAGTCATCAGTTGATAGCTACCTGCGGGCAGAGGCAGCGGCAATCGTTCGGCATGTGCGCTAACGGGTGGCCGCATTAAATGCCAGACTATTTGCAAGACGAGCGCCAGTATCAGACCCGCTTTTACCCACCGAGGCACCTGTGCAACAGGCCGATCTTTATTAAGAAATACGGCAGTTTTCATTACCTTTACACCGCGCATCCAACTAAAAGTTTTTTCGATAAAAATCAAATAGTGCCACCATTGAAACTAAACCAAGATAAAGACCTGTCTGTGCCAAAATTGGCAGCAACATATGCCACTGAGCAGTCGAGTAGGTTAGCCACTGGGTTCGGGCGAACTGACTTAAATCCGGCAATAGCCAGCTTAAAGTAGCAATAAAACCGCCCATAAATTTTTCAGCCACACCAGTCTGTCTGATTATTGGTGCCTCAACCATAAGATACAGTGCAGTAATAACGCGTGAAGCAGTATAGATAATCAAAACCCCCGACAACGCAGCGGGGATCTGATTAAAGCTAAAGAGCATTAACAAACTTAATGCCACGACCAGGGTTAGCTCGAGCCATAATGACAGACACCAGATAACAACCATCTGTGGTTCTGCATAGAGCATTAGCTCCAGACCAAATAGCAGGGTTATGATGGCGGCGATAACAATAAAACCACTTAACTTTCCCAGATAATAACTAACCCGATGAATCGGTAATGCAAGCATCATCTCCAACATTTTATCCTGTAATTCATGAATTGAACTGGACACGACAAACAGGCTAACCAGTAATACCGCACTCAATCTGAGGTACACAGCAAGTAACGCTACCTGTGTTATCCGATGCTCGGTTAACGTCAGAACACCAATGAATTCAACCAGAAAAAATCCTGTTATCATAATCAGCAGTGTTAACAATAATAATCGGTTACGCCGTGACTCTAACAGGGTAAATTTTGAGATTATAGCAATATGTGTCAACATGGGATCTCACATTCAGATAAAGGGTTATTGGGTATTATAGAATTATTTGCACCTATTACTGAAGCGAATAAAAAGCCGACCCATGGTTAAAGACACGCGGTGAATATATCCCTGTCGGCTCGACACCCGCATCCCTGCGGCTGACGGTCTTGAACAATGGTAGCCTTTTCATCTGGACTGTTAGTAATATGCCGTTTTAAAATTAAGCAAATAATTTTTATTGACTAAAATAATAAACTTTTCAGGTATCTTCCATACCTCAAATTATGGCATTTAAATCCGCACAACTATTAGTAAAAAATGAATACCGTATTCTGGGCTTAATGCTATTCAGCCTGCTTGCTGCCATCTCACCTGTGCAAAATAATTTACTGGCTCAAAGTTTATTGATTTTACACTTTGGTCTCTTTTTGCTCTGGCAACCCTTATTCAAACAACAGCAACCTTTTAATCTGCTTAGCCTGATATTGTTAATTATTCTAATTATTGCTTATATCCACTGGTTTAATCCCTGGCTAAATGCCTTCTGGGTATTAGTCCTGCTGACACTATTAACTGGGCGAATTTTTAATCGTGGTTTTGAGCGCGTGGTCTATGGTTACGCTGTTATTATTTTGCTGTTACAGCTTATCTTAATTGTTACACCACAGATTTTCGGCTTATCCAGCCTGTTACCAGTTTTTCAGGCATCTGGTAGTAATATTATAATGTTCAGTCCGCTATTGCTATTATTCGCTTCTGGTCGAGATGGCCCAACTCAACATGTCGATTTCATCCGTGGTTTTCTCGTTGTCCTGTTAATTATTTTTCTCTGCATGGGCAGCGCGCTGGTTTCATTCACCACTGGACAAGCCTATATTCCATCATTAATCAGCAGCATAATTCTGCTTAGTACCTTCTTAATTATTACCAGCTTACTGTGGGCTCCACCTGGTGGTTTATATGGCCTGGCACAACTCTGGGAAAAGTACCTGCTGAATATTGGCGGCCCGTTTGAACAATGGATCAATCATCTTTCGGCTGAGGAAGCCAGAACTTCAAATCATCCAGCAGAATTTCTTGAAGCCAGCCTACAATACCTTATTGACCAACACTGGATATGTGGTGTTTACTGGCAGACACCGTCAAATACCAACATCATAAACCGTCATCTTGAAGGTAAAAAAAGTAAATTCCTAACCTGTCACCACGATAATAAATTAGAAATTATTATTTATACCTATACACCTGTTGGCACTGCATTATCCATTCATGCAAGATTAATTTTACGGGTACTGATTTTTTACTATCGCGCCAAACTACAGGAACAACAGATTTTCAATCAGGCGCACCTACAGGCCATTTATGAAACTGGGTCAAAACTGACGCATGATGTGAAAAATATTCTACAGTCCACACAGACCATGACGCAAATTATTAATGATGATGAAATCGAGATTAAAGCCAGTTTTTCTATTCTGAAGAAACAAATGCCATTATTGAGCCAACGCTTACAGGCCACCTTAAATAAACTGCAAGCCCCGCATACCACGCCCACTCAAGCTGATAATTCTCAGGGCTCTCTTCTGCAATGGTGGCAACAATTAAAGATTCGTTACACCGAAGCTGGTATTAATTTCCTCTGCAGCTTTAAAGACGATTCAAACATACCAGTAGAAACTTTTAATACTGTTGCTGAGAATTTGCTGGAAAATGCCCGAAATAAAAAGGGCCGTGAACCCGACATCCACATACAAGCAGAACTTTTAAACCGCAACAATAAAATTGTATTTCGTGTCTGTGATACTGGCTCACCTTTCCCGGAAGATAAGCGTGTTTTATTATTTCAGCAAGCACTCTCTTCCGAAGATGGCTATGGTATCGGTTTATACCAAAGTTTCCAGCTTGCCAAGCAAACAGGTTATCAACTTGAGCTAACGCATAATAGCCACGGCAAAGTATGCTTCAGTTTAAACAAAGTATGTTAAAGACTTAGGGCAACTGCCCCGCTTCGATCATTTGGCTATATAATACAAATGGTGAGACCCAGATGATCAAGTCATCAAACTGGCCAGAAGACGCATCAGCACTGCTGTAATTTTTGCTCACAAATACTCGGTTTGCACCCACCGTATAAGCCATATTTTCACCCGCTGGGTTGGCACTAACTACCGCCTCTGATGCGTTCTCACCCTCATCAGTATTCGGGGCAACCGTCGCAACAAAATGACTACCATCTTTACCTAGTGACAGCACGACAAAGGGTGCATTAGCTGTTAGCGTGGTCAGGCCAGACGAACAGGCTATGTTTGAAGTACTGTTACCATTACAAATAACCAGGTTCGGCGTTAAAACATTTATTCCCTTTGCCTTTATCTGGCCCGGCATCACAAACGCATTATTATTCGCCGTCGTCACACTATAACGAATCGGGTTGTTCCAGCTATCAACAAGTAGGGTATCTCGATTATACGTGCCATTTAAACCCAATGTCCTGCCTGGTATAAAACCATTTTGTAACACACAACCACTCGCCGTACGCTGCTGCTCACCGCCACCACTTGCCGTAGTTGGGCAAGGTAAATAACCATTACGACTGGCAAATCCAAGTAATGCCGATTTAATTTCTTCGAGTTGTTTTTTTGTCTGCTCACGTTGCGACTGCTCAATACGTGACGATAGCGTGGTAATAAAACCGCCCAATAATATACCAATTACAGTTAATACCACTGCCAGCTCAATTAAGGTAAAGCCCCGCTGTTGATGGTCACCTCGATGATTCACCTGCATAGTTTTACACTCACCGGGTCTGATGCTGTCAGGCAAAACATCGTATCATTACTGGTGGGAACAGAAGTATAATCTCCCTGACCATTACCTGCAGGGTTAACCACCTCAATATAATTATTTAGTATCTGCTTGGTATCCAGCACGCCGGTATCAATATTTGCAACTGGCGCTTCACGTATCTGTCCGGCCAGTTTCTGCCCGGAATACATCACCACCGCCGCATATTTAATGCCTGATACTTGTATACAGTTTCCACAGCCAGTAACTTTTGTCTTACTGGAGCTGGCCGCATAATCAGCAGAGACGGCATAAAAGATATGATCTTTCCAGTTATTCCACATCTGCCGCGCCTGCGCAGTTATGTCTTTTAAATCTGCAGTCGCGCCACCAGGAAAAGCCAGCGTTAGATGCTCACACATAAAAACACCCGATTTTAATTTTTTCTCGAACAAGTTTTTATTTGCCATAGTGCCTGGAATAATGCTATCCGCTACAGCCGTAGTAAACGGGTAATGCCCAAGATGCGATATCGCATTATCAACATAGTTACTATTATTTCGATAGTCACCACCCTTAAAATTCAGCGGTGCCGGAAAAGGTAAACGCCGAGTGTCATTATTATTTGCATACGCTGCCATACATTTTGCCAACGCTTCCGTTAAACGCCGCATTTTATTTGTATCCGTCAGGTTCGTATCATTAAATGCCGCTCGGCGCATAATTAAGGGCCATATTTCGTCACGGGTAATCATTAGCATTTGATCATTGACTACATTTTTTTTTCTCATTGAGGCTATCTGGATAAACCGATCGACTCTATCAACCAGATTTGACATCTTACTATTGTTGATAACTGTACCCGATGGAAGCGTATAAGCATCCATGTAAGCACTAAAATTATTTTTATCATACCCGCATTCCGTATTTGGATCTTTAACTCGATGCTGTCCGGCGAGTGCCTGACCAGCAGAAAAAACAATCGCCACCACTCGATCTTTTGCTACACCACCCTGAATCACCGTGCCATTTCCATCATCCACCTGTAACATACCAAAGCTATCTTCATTTAACATTCCTGCGTTGGGTGAAAATTTGTAAGAACTACTCACTGCATAAAGCAGACAATCACCATTTCCATCTTTAAGTGGCGGCATATCCAAAGATTTCCAAGGAAACCAACCTAACGTATTCCTAAACCGCATCCCGCAACTACCATCAGAAATTCCTTCGATAGTATTATTAATTGCTGGACAGGGAAAATAACCGTACATCCCTGGTTGTTTTGATGACACCAGTGAAACTAGATTCGCCCGCGTCATCGTGAAGGCAAGCAACGCCTGCTTTGCCTGTTTCAAGGCATTTTGGGTAATCTGTTGATGCTGTTGTTTAATCTCTGTAACAGAAAACTCTGATAATAAATAGGATACCGAGGCAAGGATAATAATAATTGTCATTATGAGTAAAATGATGCCCTTCTGTTTCTCAGGTAAACCCAGTTTTTCAGATGAGGACATCATTTGCTAATAATTGCAGTAATTTTATTATGGTGCTTTTATTTCGTCAGCTTTAATATTTTGGCGCAACCAACTCTCACCAGGCTTTAACTTCAGGCGTTTACCATCAATCGTTAATGTCACCTGATCATGATCATTTATTGATTCAGGGTTAACTTTTACACCATAAATATGATTGCTTTTCAGGGTGTTTTTACCATTAATCCAGATAACATTTCTACCTCCACTGCGCTTAACATATCCTCTCAAAATAACTCTATTCAATTTCTTTTTATGCAACTGATTTAATTTATCGCGGCGCATAGCATCAATATGCCTTCTTTGCTGCACATTAGTAAAAAGTTTTTTTAATTGTTTTATATCATAAGCGGCAAATACCCGTGTTGTAGCCAACAGTAGAATAAGGGCTAATAAAAAAAGTTGTAAATTACTTTTCACCTTGTTTACCTGTGTTCAGTTTAGTGCTCTTAAAGGTATACCAGCCAAGCTTACAAAAAGCTTTCATATTATTTATCGTCAACGATGATGTATGGCGTATTTTCTCTATATTACATTGATCGATGGTAAACAGACCTTTCGCCTTCTCAAGATCATTTAATAATGCAAATAGGTCACCCTCATGCCCCATTTTCAAGTTTAGCGTCATGGTGCTTTTAAACACATCTATACCGGGAAAATCCCGTTTTATATTATCCTTGTCCAACTTAGTCTGACTGGAAATACTGTATTTAACCAATGGCATATCGCGCCGCTTTACTATACTTTGCACTGCTTCAAACCAGCTCAATCTTTCCTCTTTACCAACAACTCCTTGCCGCACAAGCCGCATAAAATCCTTCTCAAATTTTTCAATAAGCTGATCACTCTTTACTGAAGAATTTATTTTTGATTGCCATAGCCGCATTGTGCGGCTTGCAGAAGATTTTTCCTGCTTAACCTTATCAAGATACATATAGGATACAAAAATACTTATTAATACGACAGCAATAACTAATATAAACACGACAACTGCTCTGATTAAAGATGGCGGTAGTTTATTGTTAATAAAACTAACCATTAGTTGATGCTCGCATGGTTATTTGTAGCGAAAACATACCGCCCGATTCGGATGTTTTTTTATGTTTTATGTCCGCACCTGATTCAGTAGAGAATTTACTGCTCGAACGCAGGTCAACTGGAATTGTTTTTGCTTCAACGCTTATGATTTGCGGATCCTTTCTCAGCGCTGCTATAATTTCATCAATCTGATTGATTGATTTTCGATAATTCGTTTTAGAGACATCAATCCGTCCTTTAATAATCGCCCGGTTTAATATGGCAGTTTTTTCCGTGAAATTAACCGCTTTATCTTTACTTATCGTGGTAACATGATGTTTACTGTCTGTCTGTACCGGCCACCACTCAATTTTATCCAGCTGAAATTCAGGTAATTTTTTATCACTCAGTATCTGACTCAGATGTATCATAAAGTCCAGCGGTGAAGTTTTTCCATTATGTTTTATTCTTTTCGCCAACTTGACAACAGATTGCATAATGCCTGCATCTTCAAAAAGACCTTCAAATTTTTTAAATTTTACTAAATAAATATTTTTATATTCCTGCGCTTCTGCTTTTAACCAGGCTATTTCTTCTTTATTTCCAAGCGCAGTGGAAATATTTGACTCTGTTAGCAGAAAACCAAGCACAAGAATGATAACGCTGGCCACATACAGTATCGTCGATGCAATTGAATAAAAATAACGATTAAATTTTAGCAATTCTCCGTAATGGCTGAAACTGTAACCCTGATTACAACAAAGCCATGAAAATATACTGTCAGAAAAATTCCCTTTAACATTGTTTAGTTTTAGCTGGCCTATTATGTTCCGAGTAGAGTGTATAAAAACACGCTGCCTTTCATCCGAAATAAAGGCCTTCTGTAGCGAAGTTATTTGCTGATCATTACCAATTATATGCAGATTAACCACGTCATTATTAGACAACAAACCCTGGTTACGTAAAAACAATAAGGTTTTTTCTACTTCTGGTGCAGCATACTCACCAATTCGTCGAGTATCGTTGATGTCCTGATTAATAATAGACTGTCGACTGGAAAGTAATTTCCCATCACAAAACAACGACTGCCTGACATTACTATTTACCTGCTGACTAACCAACAGGGTCATGCCTTTTTGTGCACTTATTTTACTTAACAACAAACGGCTCACTAACGGCAATGTCCAGATACCTGAAAGTGGCACTGCATTCTTCTCAATAATATCTAGCCAGGGCTGAATTAACCTTGGATTTGTCATTGCACCAATCAGCACCTTATCATCTCTGCGTCCGGTTTTTATGCGGCCGATAACTTCATCATAACAATACTGCTGACCTGAACGGTAATAACGATCAATAAGTCGACTAATCACTGCCTTTCTATCTTTACTCCCAACATGTGGAACGGTTTCTATACGAAAATCCTCTTCGATAACATCAATCAGGAATTTTGCCGGGATATTTATTGACTCTCGCAAGTAGTCACGAAAACTGTCAAACCCTGCTTCTGTCGGTAAAAAAGATACTTCCCCCAACAAGACACGCTGTTTCCAGTAAAACACTTTTAATCGATAGCCAGTAAAATAGAATAATCTTTTCAAAATTAAAAACCCACTTTTGAAACAGCATCATAAACTGGGCCCAGCACTGCCGTCATAATCCACATCATGATTAAACCCAGTAAAACCGTTAGCGCCGGCATTAATGTAGGTTCAATTTTATCGATGGCCTCTTTAACCTCACGATTATAAAAATAGCTAACGTTTAATAATGCAGCATCCATTGCACCAGTATCTTCACCCACTTTCAACATACGTACAATCATTGATGGAAACACCCCTAATTTTTCAAAACTTTTGCTAATAATCATACCTTCCGAAATACTAATTCTTGCCTTATGGATTGAATTCTCCAGAACCAGATTATTCATCATGTTTTCTGATATTTTCAGCGCATCCAGTACCGTGATACCAGAGCTGTACATCATTGCAAAGTAATTTGCGAAACGCGCTAATTTTATTTTTAGCAACAAGGGTCCGAATAACCACAGCTTAAGTTTTATCCCGTCAAAGAAATAGCGTATTTTTTTATTTTTTATAATTGCAATCCGTAATCCAAAAAAGATAATTACCGGGAGACCAAAAATTAAATACCAGTAATTAACAAAAGCCTTCGAAACATTAATTAATAACCGAGTATGCCAGGGTATATGACCACCGATATTTTTTATAAATGGAACCAGCTGCGGCATTAAATACATCATCAGAAAAGTGACCACCATAAATACAAACACCGAAACAATTGCCGGATAGATCATGATCTTTTTTGTCTGCGATATTAGCTCGTCCTGCCAGCGAATAGTGTCTGCCAGATCTTTAAGTACCTCGGCAAGCCGTCCGGTTTCCTCACCGACCTTAATTAGAGTGACATATACATTATCAAAAATAGCAGGATGCTCTGCTAATGCCAGCGAAAAAGTTTTACCGCCTTCAATGTCATCGATAACCGCCTGCAATGTATCTGTAAAATGACTGTAATCAATACTGTCTCGAATGTCTTTCAAACTATCAATTAATGGTACGCCTGATTTAATTAGCTGCTCAACATGAAAGGTAAAGTTAATTAATTCTCGCCGGTTAATTCGCTTACCTTTCAAAAGATAACCGGAGACACGGCTTTGCTCCCTGTAACTTAATAAATCAAAACCCATACTACTTAGACGTCTCTCCAGTTCCATTGGATTACTCGCGACCATCGTATCAGCACGAATTTTCCCTTTTGCATCTATGATTTTAAATTTATAGTCTGGCATCGTTACACTACATCCGCTGGGTTAGATCAATCACCCGGGAAATTTCACCAAGTGATGTTTTTCCTTCCAGCACACAGCGTATTGCATCATCCGCCAGTGTCCTGTAACCCGTTGCTTTAGCAACGGCTTTTAACTCACCCAGCGTCCCACGTCGAGCCAGCAGGTCATCCAGTTCGCTACTTATTCTCAATGCCTCGATAATTGCAACGCGCCCCCTGTAACCTGTGTTGTCACATTTGGAGCAACCGACTGCTTCATAGATTTTAATGGGGTTATTAATATATTCGATACCCAGTAATTTTGCTTCTATCTCATTGGCATCTTTTTCTCTCTTACATACAGAACACAAAATTCGAACTAACCGCTGACTAATTACACCGATAATATTTCCTGTCATAATATCGGGTAGAACGCCAATATCAAGCAAACGTGGAAATGTCCCTATTGCTGAATTCGTGTGCAATGTCGATAACACCTGATGACCAGTCATCGCTGCACGAAAAGCCATTTCTGCGGTATCCTCATCCCGAATTTCACCCACCAGAATGATATCCGGATCCTGACGCATTATTGATCGAATACCATTCGCGAAATCCATGCGAGCAACCTCATTGACTGAGGTTTGCCTAATCATATCCATCGGATATTCCACCGGATCTTCCAGTGTCATAATGTTGACCTGTTCAGATTTCACATAATTTAACAATGAGTACAGTGTTGTGGTTTTACCGCTGCCCGTTGGTCCAGTAACCAGAATAATACCTTCTGGGCGTGCCATCATTAATTTTAGCGCAGCCAGTGTGTCTGTATGAATACCCAGTTGATCCATCGGCACAATGCCTTTGGCACGATCCAGCACCCGAAGAACGATATTTTCACCGTGCGTAGTCGGCTGGGCTGAAACTCGAAAATCCACACGATGGCCATGTACCTGCAAACCTAAGCGGCCATCCTGTGGAATACGCGATTCAGCAATGTTCATGCCACACATAACCTTAAGTCGCACAACAATGGCAGACCAGTAATCTTTATGTAAGCTACGAATCTGCCTTAGCACACCATCAATCCGATAACGTAGGCGCAAAAAGCCTTCTTCCGGCTCAAAATGAATATCTGATGCTTCACGTTTTACCGCATCGGCAAGTATCGCATCAACCAGTCTAACCAGTGGTTGACTGTATTCATCTTCAGTTGCATCAAGACTATGATAGTCAACCTCACCCGTTTCAATCTCATGCAAAATACCATCAACAGATAGCTCATAGCCATAAAACTGATCTATCGCCTTTTTGATTTCACCTTCACCCGCCACCATTGGTATCAATTCTATGGTACGTCCCACCAGGGCGTGTATCCGATCAAGAACTAACAGATCGGATGCATTTTTCATCGCAATTTTTAGTTGTAATGCCGCTTCATCAAAACTCACAGGGACAATGGTATAACGCTCAGCCGTATCTTTTAGAATCAAATTTAAGGCAGCGCTATCAGGAACAACCGTCATCAGATCAACACTGGAAAAACCCAGCACCAGGCTCAGCACATCGCGCATAACTGATTCTGAAACAAAACCCAGTGCAATCAGTATTTCACCAAGCAGCTTTTTATTCTTCTTCTGCTCGGTCAGTGCAATATCCAGTTGGTCGGCCGTAATCAATCCTTTTCCAATTAATTCCTGCCCGATTTTTAGTCGTCCTTTTTTCTTCAATTCCAGATCCATCGTTATTTTATGCCTGCCGCATTAATTTTTTTCAACCGCCTCAACACCGCCTGTTTTGAAAATCCAGGATTCGTATTTTTAGCCAGCAACAAACTTTTCTTATAAAACTTTTTCGCTTCACTAAACTTACCTAACTGGTCGAGACTGACCGCTAAATTAAAGGTATATACAGAATTATCCTTATCATTTACCCAGGCATTAAAATAAGCTGACTGGGCAATTTCCCAACGTTTTTGCGCCGCATAAATATTACCCAGAGTAAAATATAATGGCGCAGAACTGCCATTTTTAGTCAGTAACTCTTTTATTTTCTGCTCACTATTTTTTAATAGTTCTGGTTGAACCATGCTGGTCAAAGCAGCAACAGCATCGGGATCATCAGGATTGATCTGTAACAGTTCAAGATAATATTTCTGTGCTTTTCTATCCGCTTTCTCCTGCAAGGCAATGGCACCCAAACCAAGCAAAGCATCGCGATTATTCTTTTCTATTGTTAATACTTTTTTATATAAACTTCGTGCTTCAATAAAGTCATTTCTTTCATATTTGAGCCAGGCATCTTCCAGCAAGGTACCTGTTTGATCGATATTTCGAGTTTTATTTATCCTAATATTTTTAGTGTTACTGAATAAAGGCCGAGCATTATGGTTTTTTCTATGTGCCTTGAATCCAGATAGCGCGTGATTTCTAACTGCCATGCTGACTGGCGAACTAACTGTATTTTTTAAACCAACGTTGTTTACCATTTTTTTTATCATATTTATTTTAACGGGTAACTTTTCCTCACGGGTTATTGTTCTAACCATCCGCATGGACTTGTTATATCTTTGTTTTTTAAGGCTGATATTATCTTTTATAATTTGTGAAAAATATAAACCTCCGGTTATTAATATCATCAAACTTAATAGTATTACTAGCGCTACAAAAATAATTTGATTTTTTTTATAGCCATGATTGGTTTTATAAATAAGCAAGCCTAAGGCTTCGTCAGACACACTGGGAGCACCATTATTGATAACATTATGTTGCTGTTGCTGTTGCTGTTGCTGTTGCTGTTGTTGTTGCTGCTGCTGTAGCGTTATATCTGCATCATCGGCTTCCACACTCTTCTCGTTATATTCTTCCTCCTCCAGCGCCAGCGTTTCTACAACAGCTTTTTTTCCTGATACAGACTGTTCATCTGTAATTTTTCTCTTTTCATCTGCGGCTTTTTTTAAAGCATCCAGTAAAAGACTCATGACTTTATCTCTTTTTACACCAGACCTAGCGTGTCAAACTCTGGTTAATGTTACCGTGTCTGAGTTTTTTATCTTTTCCATTCAGATTCATATTCAGGTATTTTTTATACTGACTCAAATCCCCATTAAGACTAGCATCATGGATTACAACTGGCCGAATGAATATAACCAGTTCGGTTTTTACATATGACTGGCTCTTATATGAAAATAAATTCCCCAAAAAAGGTATGCTTGACAGTATTGGCACGCCTTCATTAGTTTTATCTAATTGGTTTTGCATTAAGCCGCCAATAACTGCTGTATCTTTATTTTTAATTTTTAGCATAGTTTCTATTTCACGTACTTGAATAACCGGAATTTTACTGACCACATTTAACGCGGCTAACTGAGGGTTTGGATCATTTACGAAACGAATAATTCTTGAAATAGTTGGGCGCACATTTAGCGTTACCTCATCCTCACTATCAATAAAAGGTGTCACTGACATAATAAAACCAACCGGAACAGTATTTATACTGGTATTAACCGCTGTAGTTGAATTTTGATTAACTGAACCGGAGTTAATTGTCACATTGGTCGTAAAATAAACTTCATTATCGACAACCTTTAATATCGCTGTCTGATTATTCAACGCCATAACTTTCGGACTGGATAATACTTTCACATCACCAAAAGTTTCCAGCGCTTTTAACGTAATGGCCAATGGGTTACCATTCACAGTCCCGGTACCTGCCAACTGAAAAAATGCAGCCGAACCAAAATTAGCACCAAGTACTTTCTGCACACCCCCTCTTTCTAATATCGGCTTATTATTAATAGTGGTAGTTTTACCAAGAACCGACCAGTCAACACCCGCCTGATATTGATCACTTAACTTTACTTCCGCTACAGTTACTTCTATCAGCACCTGTCGCTGCGCACTGCTTACAACCTTATGAATAAATGCCCGAATTAATTTATGTTGTTTTAGTGTTGCCCTCACAGCGATAATGCCGGTTTCTCGATTGACAATAATATTATTATTGGCGGTTTTTTCATTATTTGAAGCACCATTATTCTCTTTGGCGTTATCGTCCAGGATACCTGCAATGTTTTTAGCCAACGTGTCCCAAAACTGATTTTTTGCTTCATTTATTACTTCAGTGCTCGCCTTATTGCCACTTGATCTACCGCCGCTTCCACTACTACTTCCTGCCTGTTTTATACCACCACCCGCCGTACCAATTTCTGTAGAGATGCTAACTTTTCCCTTACTGGAACGCTCGATATTTAAGTAATTAACTTCATAGGTACGCAATACTGGGGTATCTTTTTTTATAATTAAAGCACCCGCTTTGAATGAATAGACAATATCGGTCTGCTCTGCAATTCGATCAAGTATCTTTGGTAAGGTTTGATCAATTGCATTCATCGTGATTTTGCCCTTAACATCATTATCTATATTCAGATTTATATGTGCGTTTCTCGCCATAGAAAATAACACTTCTCGTACCGGAACTTGATTAACCACAACGCTGTAAGTTTCCTGAGGTGGTCGGTTTTGCGGGCGTTTTAAGCGTGGCGCACTGGTGACGAGGGCAGGAATTTCTGCGTTTTTATTTTCATCAGCACGAAGATGTCCTGCTGATCGGGTAGGCGGATTTGTTGCACCACAGGCAGTGAGTAAAATAAACCCACTTGCCATCAGTAGTCTGCTGCAGAATAGTCCATGTGTTATTATTGTTTTCATTATTTATCCAGAATATTTATATTCTCTGGTTATCAGCCACTTTTAAACCCGCTATTATGATATTTTTTTACAAGTCTTTTTTGATCGCACTTATCCGTCTTGGATAAGGTGAACTGACCAACATTGATACAGGCATTTGTTTTAAGGCACTAATCGCACTCTTCTGAGAATTAAATTCATCGTATAGAACGCTATACCAAGAACGCCCATTAACTCTTGTTTCATAGATGTAAACCTTTGAAAAATCAAGCGTTAATGGCATCTTGCGTAAAAAAGTTTCAAGTGCAGACTGATCACTAGTACGTGCCATAAATAGTTGAATACTAAAATGATTATCCCTTGCTCGTGACAACCAGACCCGCGTTGCCTGCTGCCGCTGCACCACATATTTATCTCTATTTTTCATCGCAAGCCTGGCACTGGATTGCAGTCGGTGAGTAGAAAAAATTTCTTTTACTCGCATTTTATGCTGCTGCTTTTGTTGCAGTGGCGGTTGAATATTTTCTGCTTTAACTTTTGTAGCGATTAAAGACCCTGGCGACTGGGCCTGACCAATGATGAAACCCAGAAATAACACTATGATGATAATAGCAATAGCCGATATTATCCATAAAACCTTTTTTTTTGAATTTTTAGCAGTAAATTCGCTATCCACAGCGGCCGACTTAATGTGCTTAGCCGTAACACTATGACTGCCTTCTGCATAAGCCGCCAACAACGCCTTATCCGCCAAAATATTAATGCGGCGAATCAATCCTGTAGAATATTTTTTTACCGTTGCGGCGGTTTTTTTTGTAAATATATCCGGGCCGCGATAACCCACCGAGCGTAAACGAAAATTAAGGTACTGCAAGGTGTCTTCTGGTTGAAAAGGTGCTAGGTAAAAGCTGTGAGTAATGCGTTCCTTGAGCTGCCGTATCGATGCCTGAGCCAGCTTTTCATCCAGCTCCGGTTGCCCAAACAAAACCATTTGTAATAATTTATTCTGATCTGTTTCAAGGTTACTTAATAAACGAATTTCTTCCAGTGTTTCAACTGGCATACTCTGCGCTTCTTCAACAAACAGTACAACCTGTTGATTCTCAGCATGCTTTCTTAACAGATGTGCCTGAATTTTCTGCATTACATCCACTTTGCTCACATCATGACTGACATCAAGCTGTAGCTCATGTGCAATAATATGCAAGATGTTGTCAGGTGAAAAACTGGGATTGGCGATATACACCACATCAATCGCACTATCGCGCAACTGCAATTCAAGCATACGACAAAGCATGGTTTTACCACTACCGACTTCGCCCACCACTTTGATAATGCCGGCACCACTTTCAATGGCGTAACAAAGCGCTTCCAGTACGGCTCCACGTTGCTTACCTTCAAAGAAAAGGCTGGTATCAGGGGTAATTTTAAATGGTGGGCGATCCAGCCCGAAATGTTGCTGGTACATTACTGGCTCCCCAGGGAACCTCTGATTAAGTCTGGGTCGAATAGATTGTGATTAAAATGTTCTGCTTCAAAGCATGGAACGCAGGGAATAGCTGGGCTATTGTGAAGTTTCATCACGCAGAAGCAGGCGGTTTTAATGGTAAGCTGTCGATTCATGACTTAATCAGCGGTTCCCTAGCTTCTGCACTCGACTATAAAGTGTAGTTCGATTGATATTTAGTACCTTTGCCGCTTTACTGACATTGTTTCCGTTCATTTCCAACGCTAGTTGAATACTGCGCCCCTCGATATCGGCCAGCAGTTTATCCAGGTCAAACGCATTGCTTTTTATTTTCTGGATGATGACTTCGTCGCTAATGTTCGCGCTACTACCCAGCAATGCCTGAGCCGATAGCTGGGTTTCAAGTTCAGCACTCAACCGTTCTTTATTAACCACCAGACCTGGATATTTAGTTCCCAGTCGAATCACTATATTTCGCAGCTCACGCACGTTACCAGGATAATCATAACTGCACCATAACGCACGCGCGCCTTCATCAAGTTGAAATGGCGGCACGGTATCGGCATACAGCTTAACAAAATAGTCCAGCATTAAATACACATCGTCACCTCTCACATTAAGTGGTGGGATGTAAATATTCAGAATGCTTAATCGATGATACAAGTCTGCACGAAAGCGTTCATGGCTAACCTCTTCACGTAAATTTTTATTGGTTGCAGCAAGAATACGCGCGCTGGATTTTAACCCCTGTGTCTCGCCTACTCGATAAAACTCACCGCTTTCAATCACGCGCAACAATTTACCCTGCAAAGAAAGTGGTAGTTCAGCCACTTCATCCAGTAGTAAGGTTCCTCTTCCAGCTTCAACAAAAAAACCGTTATGATCTGATGTTGCACCAGTAAACGCCCCTTTCACATAACCAAAAAGCTGGGCTTCAAGTAAATCCTGTGTTATGGCCGCACAATTAATAGCCAGATAGGGTTCATCTTTTCTTGCGCTACTATCATGCAGTGCTTTTGCAACCAGCTCTTTCCCTGTGCCAGATTCACCTTCAATTAAAACCGGAAAGGGTGAATCTGTAAATTGATGAATCTGATTGTTAACCGCCTGCATGGCGACACTTTTCCCAATAATCGTTGGCTGGCTCTGCTGCTCACATTGCCGGTCAATCTCGTGCAAGTGCTGATGATGCTGGAGTCTGGCGAGCAATAATATGGGCTCTGCTGGTTTGGCAATAAAATCAACGGCCCCCATAGCAAGTGCGTGCTGAATGTTAATTTCATCATCCTGGCCAGACAATACCAGCACTTTCATCTGTGGATCCAGTGCAAGTAATTCGCGTACCAGCGCAAAACCCTCGTCGGGTTTATGCGGAAAGGGAGGTAACCCAAGGTCAATTAATGCCAGGCAGGGGGGCGTCACACACTCGCTAATCAGCTCAACAGCCTCATGTCTGGATTTAGCGGCTATCACATGGTATTGTTTTTTCAGTAAAAACCCCAAACCTTCACTGATTAAGGGGTCATCATCGACTAGCAATAAAGTCGGCTTATTCTCTGCTGTATTAGATGACTTAAGCTGTTGTCCACAGTGGTAAATGGTATCCGACATCGAATTCCCCAAATTGATGTACAAAAAAGTATAATTATTATTACTCACACTATATAGCAGATTAGCCGCCAACCTTACTGGTTCTTTTAAAAATGCTTTTTAAATAAAATACCTACATTGCAGTATTGAATAGTTACGGTTGCAGGTTAAACATAAAACGTTAGTTATTTTAACCTGAGGAGGTGTTGTGAAAAACATACAGGAACATTTAAAAACGGACCATCAGCGCTGTGATGGTTTTTTTGTTGAAACCGAACAACTGGTTGCTGACGGCGACTGGGCAGCAGCCAAAAAGAGCTTTGAGATATTTTCCCAGGCAATGGAACATCACTTTGCGATGGAAGAAAAAGTGCTGTTTCCTGATTTTGAACGAGCCAGTGGTAGCACTGCCGGGCCCTCTCAGGTAATGCGTATGGAACACCAGCAGATACGTGAGCTGTTAACAGGTATGGCTGCGGCAACAGCTGAAAAGAACCGTGATGACTTTCTCGGCACGGCGGAAACATTGCTGATTCTCATGCAACAGCACAACGCAAAAGAAGAGCAAATGCTCTACCCCATGTGCGACAATCTGCTAGGCGATAAGCGCGACGAGGTACTAAAGCGCATGATAGCCATTCAAGAAGCCTGATAAGGTGGGTACAAACCCTGATGGCGGGTACGAAATGTAGGCGTGAACAGGAATCAGCTACCCCTGGCTTTACCTACGGGTACGCGCTCGGATAAAAATATTTTATGAATAGTGCGACTCTTTCTTTACAGCAAAGCCCACCTCTCTTTGTGCCTATGCGCTACTATCTAACTGCGCCTCTGTTCACCATGCTTGCCGCTGCCGTGCTAATCTGGCAAGGTCCTGAAGTCTTAGTCAGCCGCTGGACACCGTCACTGCTGGCGGCGACCCACTTTCTTACGCTGGGTTTTCTGGCGATGGTAATGTTCGGGTCAGTACAGCAGATTCTCCCGGTAATTATGGGCTCGCCCGTGCCGCGCCCGCTGCTGGTTAGCCGCACCGTTCACGGCCTGATGAGTATAGGCATTTTATTGCTGTGTAGCGGCTTCCTGCTGGGGCAAGCGGTACTGTTGCAGTGGGCAGAAATATTTCTCGGTGCCGGCTGCGGGCTGTTTATTGCGGTAGCCAGTTATTGCCTGAGCCGCGCCCAGTCAGCCCATGCGACTGTCACCGCCACCATGCTGAGCATCGCCGCGCTCAGCATCACCGTGGGGCTAGGACTCTATCTCGCAGCAGGTTATGACTCAAAGCTAACCACCAGCAACCCTCTGCTGGTTAACCTGCATATGACCTGGGGACTACTTGGCTGGGTCGCGCTGTTGATTAGTGGTGTCGCCTTTCAGGTAATCCCCATGTTTCATATAACGCCTGAGTATTCCCGCTTTATCACCCGCAGATTAAGTCCTTTACTGTTTCTTGGCCTCATTGCGTGGACAATAATCACATTTACCACTCATCAGGCATTATGGGCAGGGGCGTTAGCTGCTATCTGCCTCACCGTCTTTGCACTGGCAACGCTGGGGCTAAAACGCCACCGTCGTCGCCGTCTACCAGATATCACGCTGGATTACTGGCAGCTAGCAATGACCAGCTTGCTGCTTGCCATCCTGTGCTGGGTGAGCCGATGGATAATCCCCGAGCTGGTAATCCCCCCCGTTCTGCTGGGAGTATTATTGGTAGTGGGGTTTGCTATGTCGGCAGTGAGCGGCATGCTGCATAAGATTGCACCTTTTATTGTCTGGTTACAGCTAAACAATCACCACCTGCTTCATGGACGTATCCAGAACAAACAAAACAAGATCCCCAACATGAAGCAGATCATTCCAGAAGCGCAGGCGCGCTGGCAGTTTCGTTGCCATACACTTGCTCTGGTTCTACTTGCTGGTGCCAGCCTGTGGCCCAAAGTGCTCACCTATCCGGCGGCACTGGCACTGTTTCTGGCCGCCGCTTTGCTCTGGTGGAATTTGCTCTCCGCGACATGGATCTATCTAAAATTGACGCGTTCCGTCACCACTCAGGAAGATTAAAATTTATCGCTTCCTCAAAAAAACAGTACCTTACACGCCACCGATAAAACCACACTGACACCAGGCCTCATAACTGACAATAGCAACAGTGTTTGACAGGTTAAGGTTAAGGCTGCGACTGCTTGCCTGCATTGGAATTCTTAAGGGGTTTGGAGAGGTTGCCTAATATTTTTACCCTCAAGTTTCCCCCTCAAGAAATTTTATGTGAATTCTGCTTAATTTTGGCAAAGATCAAAATACTGGTTTATGTAAACAATAGCTTTATATTAAAAGCCTTCAATCTCTTCTCTAATTCAACATTCTATATCATACAGCTTAATGTGCCATAATCATCTGAATTGGTTTCACAAAATACGTTCCTATGTTTCATATTGCTCTACACGAACCACGCATTGCGCCTAATACGGGCAATATTATCAGGTTGTGTGCTAACAATGGCTGCCAGCTTCACTTAATAGAACCACTAGGGTTCGATTTAGAAGAAAAAAAATTGCGGCGCGCCGGCCTCGATTATGGCGACCTTACAAAAGTTACGTGTTACGCTAACTATCAAGAATTTTTAGGTAAAATGGATGGCCGCAGGATATTGGCCTGTACCACTAAAGGTAGTCGGTCATATGACCAGGTTGAGTACCAAGAAGGAGATGTTTTATTGTTTGGGTCAGAAACGTCAGGCCTTCCGGTTGAAGTAATGGAAAGCATTCCCACTGAAAACCGATTAAGAATCCCAATGCAGCCAGCTAGCCGTAGCCTCAATCTTTCAAATTCTGTAGCAATTATAAGTTATGAAGCATGGAGGCAGCTTGGGTTTGTTGGTGGGCTATAGGTTACATAGTTTTTGGCTGGCTTCAAAAGTTTTTATTATTTGATAGGTTGTGTTGCCTGGACTTGCGAATTAAATTGAACCTCAATGCCAGCTTTTACTTCTTCATATATTGGCAAATCAATATCGGGCGCTTCCAGTGTTACGACTAGACCATAAGGTATTGCTATGTTTTTAGCGTCAACTTGGCCTTTGCAAACAATATTTATTTTAAAGTCCGTTCCAGATGCGTAAGCTGTAGCTCGACTGCCACTTAAAACTTCATGTTGTACTGTCCCATTTCGAACCATTTGCCAATCAAGTTCCCTGCTTTGTAAATCCAGGTGATTGTCAGGGCTGTTTGCTGCAGGGGGCTCAAATAATAAATGTGCTTGTCTATATTGATGGTTGTTTGGGTTGATTGGAGATAACCAGGACAAAGTAATAATAAGTCTACGATTTATGGCTTGAGCGTTTAGAGAGTCTGGAAGTGTAAATTTATAGGTATGTGTGTCGTCTTGTTTTATTTTTCCACACTGTAGGATAGTCGCTTGATTGTCTAAGCAGCCATGTATTCTTTCTTCGTTGACATTTCCAAAGCCCAAATACTTAGCGGCTATAGATTTAAATCTTTTAGAGTTTTTTGTGTCTTTTAAAACTTCTTCTATTCTCTCGAAGCTTTGTGAGTGTGAAGCTCCATGGCATAGTAGTGATTTCAATAACACATTTTCGTATTCACGTGATAGTTCGACACCATGCTGTGATAAGTATAAATCTTGTATTGTCTCATTGAGGAAGCAAAGTCTTCGTGATGCTAATGCTGCAGAATTACTTGTGCCAAATGTGTGGGAATATGAGGTAACTGAGCCAGCAGTTCCTGGACTTGCTACCATCTGTCCGGGGGGCGTATCAAAGGTAAGGATTTCAAGAATAGCAGGGTCATTATCTAGAACACTTTTTAATCTATATGTAGCTCTACCGCCAGGCATAAGAATTTCTGGCTTGACCGATCTTTTTTTACCCCAAGTAATGGGATTTATCGTGCTCGGCATAGTCCTGTCAAGATATGGATTAATATGTTTGTAAAATACATCATCGCTGTGTTCATCATGGTGGCTTGCTGCCACAGTTAAGGAGTTGATAGACTCAGCTGGTGACATTAGTCGTCTTAAATGCGTGTCATTAGCAATGCCCTGTAAAATAACGCGTTCTTTATCGTTTTCATCAAGTGCCTCAAATTCTATGTTCGTCATTTTGAGTTCAATATCATAAGTGTGATTGCCAGCACTAACTACAAATATAATTTGATATTTTTCTGCAAGATAATCTATTAGTTTTGCCCAGGGGCTTATAGTTTGATCAAACAGGCGACTTGGGTCAGCTATAGAAAGGTTGACTATTTTTACTGAGGGGGCTGCAGCAGGTTGGTCATCAGTAGACTCAAATATTCTTCTAACTGCACGATGGATGATGTCGATGGGGAGAACGTCTTCTGGTATTTTTTCACGCGTTTGTCCATCAAATCCAGCAGGTGAGGGTTTTAAAATAGGTCGACAGTAGAGTTTTCGTGGTATTGGAGTCTTCTCGCCTTGCATATCACCTCTAATTATTAGTGATGCCATGCTAGTCCCATGTTTTTGATCTGATGGAGTGTAATCTTCAGACCATTCATCAGGATCATCAATAGTAATAAGGTCTCGGATCCAGGCGTGGTTTTCTAGCGGTAAGCCGTCAAGTAACGCGACTGTTGGCTCATTAGTAAGATCGCTTAAGTCGTCAGAGATAGGTACTTCTTCTTGTTCTACAGCAGTGTCGTTCTCGCTTGTGAATATTGGAGCCATGCACTGGCCTGAAGGCCTGAAAAACATCACTTCATCACAGCGTAAAGTTCTATATTGTCGGAAATATCATTGATTAGATGGGCGATGGTGCTTGCGGGGATGCTCGCTAACAATGCGTGATATTGGATTTCATTAATTACACATTTTTGATGTATCTCCCCATCCAAATTTTGGATAAGTCTTATTACTCTTTCTTCGCCTGAGTTTCTTGCAGAATTGTTAGTCCTATACCAAAGCTCTATTTCTACGGGCACACTATCCTGGCCTTCAGCTAACCTTTCTTTCCAGTCTTCAATTAAACTGGTTTCTCGCAACCGATCCTCAGTATCCCAATATCGTATTGTGTGGAGTTTCTGGAATAAATATTTAAGTGGTGCGAGACCACGTGGAAACTTATAATTCTTTTTCGTTGTATATTTTAACCAATAATTTAGAAGCTTGTATAAAGCATCTTGATTAGACATGGTGAGGTATGCGTAACCTTTTAAAGGTTTGTCATCTTTTTCTCCGTCTTTTTCGATATAAAAATCATCGTCAGGTTCAATAACGTCACCTAATATTTCTTGTACAAAATCTAGGCCTTGAATTTTAGATGTAGCTTTATAGAAATCAGAAACGGCACCAATAGTTTCAAGAACTAAGGTTCTCTCTGGAGAAAAGCCTGCGGGATCACCACTAAGGGATGCTGTTGCAAAACCACTTTCAAGTGACTCAAAGCTTGATTTTAATCGTGCGCCCTGTCGTGCGCTTCCGGGCGTTATAGGTTGTGGAAATGATGGGCGCTTTTTTTTACGAGGAGCTATTGTGGGCTTTGGAAAGATAAGGATAGGTTTCAACGTTCAGGTCTCCGTGCGACATTGAAGCTTATCTTTTTAAATGTTTAAGGTGATTAGTTGTTATTTTTTTAATATTTGATTCTGGTAGGTCAAGTATGTAGCGTCTTTGAACATTTAAAGCAAAATCTTCAATCTCGCTGAAGTTTAGTCCCATTAGCTTTTCTGAGAGCGTCTTGCTGGTAAATCCAAGTCCATGTTCAACGTGTTCCTGAAATCGGTTTAACCATTTCTCAATCATTGCTTTGGTCGGTTTTGATAATTCAAGTTTGGTTTCAAATCGACGCCAGGCCGCTTTATCGAGCATTTCGGCATGATTTGTGGCGGCAATCACCATAACGTGATTGGGCATCATATCGATTTGTAGTAATAACGCATTTACTACGCGTTTGATTTCGCCCACTTCATTTGGGTCGCTACGTTCTTTACTTAAAGCATCAAATTCATCGAAGAAGAGTACGCAGCGCTGAGATTTGATTTGTTCAAATAATCGATCTAGCTGTTGAGCTGTTTCTCCTAGGTAGCTTCCAATAATGCCTTCGTACTTAACTACAAATAACGGTACCATTAATTCACGAGCGAAAGCTTCCGCCATGCTTGTTTTGCCATTCCCGGGAGGGCCGGAAAGTAATATGCGATGCCGTGGTTCAAGATTGTATGAGCGTAATAAATCTTTACGGAAATGCTCTTCGATAATTTCTTTGCAGGAATTATATACAGGTTTTGATAAGACTAAATCATCAAGAGATTTTTTTGGATCTACGACGTAATAAGCGTTTTGTAGTTTTGGGTTAGAAGATTTGGATGGGCGTGTAGATTGCGTGATGGGAGCTTTTAATAGCTCCATTAATCTCTCGGCAAGAGCAAAATGTTTCTTTGATTGCTCTTCGGCCGCAATGGCTTCAACGGTTTTACGAAACAGTTGTTCATCACCATTGATGCCTGTTCGGACTAAGTTAAGTATTAGATCTGCACGTGCCATAACTCAATACCTTGCCTTAAGAGCGTTCCCGTAAAAATATATATTTGTATATAGAGGTTAGTCTAAATAATACCAGATATGCACAATATGCATATATATGATATCCTGTAAATAGTCTTACATGGGGTGTGCTGAGTAAAAATGCAGTCTGATTCGTCTGGGCTCGTGCGCCGCGCGAGGGGAAAACTTAAGTTAAATCAAGTAGATTTTGCAAAAGAGATTAGCAAGACACAAAGCGTGCTGTCGAGGTATGAATGCGGGAAAGTCGCACCACCTCAGAAAGTAATTATGCATTGTGTGCATATTTTGGATGATGGCTCTTCATCAGCTGATATTGAGCAGATTATAAGTAAAGTTCGTGCTTTAGACGGTGAGCAGCACATAAAAGTACGAGAAGCTTTGAATACATTGCTTGATAAATGTGTTTAATGCTGTTCGATGATATGTGTAAAAATGAATACGTTAGATAAATATTCAACTAGCTCTTGTATTAAATTATAAAAATAACGGAACAGTAGTACATGCCTCAAACAACAAATAATCTAGCGGCCTACATCTGGTCACTAGCCGACCTTCTTCGTGGTGATTTCAAACAAAGCCAATACGGCCGCATTATCCTGCCCTTCACGCTATTGCGTCGTCTTGAAGGTGTGCTAGAAGAAAGCAAAGAAGCAGTACTCAAAGAATACGCAAAAGTTCAAAAAATGAATTTGCCAGAAGAAGCGCAGGAAAAACTGTTACTTCGTGCTACAGGTGGGCTCTCGTTCTTCAATACCTCAAAAATGGATCTCTCCAAACTAGGAGAATCAGGTATCAAAGACAATCTGGAATCTTACATCCAGGGCTTTTCCCATGATGCTCGTGAGATATTCGAGCATTTCAAATTTGCTGAATTTATCGCTCAGCTTAATGATGCCAACCTGTTGTACAAAATCGTGCAGAAAGTCCGGCAAACCGATTTAAGTCCTGCGGCTATCACCAACCATGAAATGGGGCTGGTGTTTGAAGAACTGATTCGACGTTTTGCTGAAGGCTCAAATGAGACCGCAGGCGAGCACTTCACCCCACGTGATATTGTGCGTCTTACTACTTCACTGGTGTTTTTAGAAGATGATGATGCTTTAACCAAACAAGGCATCATTCGTACTATCTATGACCCCACAGCCGGCGGATTTCAAGAGAGTTGTCGCCTAAAGTTAAAAGTTATGCTGCCAATGTC
>CAYTUK010000003.1:0-229500 GCA_964441285.1 uncultured Thiotrichaceae bacterium
GTGAAACCAGAATTTCATAATAGTGGCTGTTTATGTGAGGCATGGAGCAGTGATAAGAAATGCCGCTCAAGCTGCAAAAAATGTTGGGTATGATTAAAGTGTTTATCTGCTCTTTGCTTACCCGTACTGGCTAGCTGGTGTTTAAAATTAGTATCAAGATACAGGCGTTCGATTTGCTGATACAGGCTGTTTGCATTGCCACTGTCAAATAAAAGCCCAGTTTTTTCATGCTCGATAATTTCCGGTACACCGCCGCTGTTACTGCCAATAACGGCAACACCAGCACGCATGGCTTCAATAAGAACCAGGCCAAAAGTTTCCTGACCTGATGCCAGCGCAATGCAGTTACATAATTGCATAAGTTGCTGTGGTTGTTCGGTAAAATCCAGAAATTTTATCTGGGCTAAAACGCCTGATTCAGTCGCCTGTTGCCTGAGCTGGTCACGGTAGCCGGGAATCATTTCATGGCCGACAATTAATGCGCAAACAGACTGCTGCTTATTTTTTGCCTGAGAAATAGCGTTAATTAGCAGATGCTGGCCTTTGCTTTGTTCCAGTCGACCAATAAGGCCGACAATAAAGTCATCAGCTGAAAAACCGAGTTGCTGGCGGTGTTGTAAAATAGTATTTTTATCGAGAAATTTAGCGGGTGCTTTTACACCATAATATAGCGTGGTTATCTTATTCGCATCGCGCGGAATATATTTTTTGCAAAGGGTTTCCAGCTCTCTGGTAATGGTTAACATTAAATTCATCTGCTTATAGAGGAAGTGATGGTACAGGTCATCTTTCTTGCGTGTCATCATCATCTGCCGGGTATAAGCCAGCGCTGGTTTGCGTTTTGAAAAGGCTTTGGCAAAAGCGGCTAGTGGCAGGTCTTTGCCCCAGTGCAGATGAAGCACATCGATGTTGTTTGTATCAATTATTCCGGCCAGTTTTTTTGCATTGCGTAATGGCAGAGGGTTGCTATGGCGTTGCAGATATTTTATTTCTATAGTGGAATGCTGCTGAAAACAGTTGGCCAATTTGCTGTGCTCGGTTAGTACAGAAAGGACAAAATTATTTTTATTCTGTAATGCTTCTGCTGCACGAAACACATAGAGTTCAAGGCCGCCAAGTCCTGCCGACAGGCACAGTTCGAGAACGTTCATTTGCTTACGGCGGGTTTATTTTTTTTCTGTCTGTATTTTATATACGCTTTGCTGTATTTAATAAAGACATGCATATAAGATAATGACGAGACCACAAAACCGGCAAAACCATCGAGAAAACCCAGTTTAAACAGGTAGAGTTTGAAAAATGTCCAGCTTGCATGGGTCACAGGGCTGAAGATAGTAACCTTCCTGTTTTTTCGAACAATTTCACTGGCACCGATCTCAGTAAAACTGTCGATGGTTTTTAGATGGTCGGAAATACTGTCAAATGAGTAATGATAAATATCACCATTGAGGCGTACAATATGATTGCTGGTATCATGGCCATGAGTAATAATATGGTCATGTGGATTAGTGCCGCCCCAATAAGAGGTATTACGATTAAACAGGCGGGTTTTCAAATCTGGATACCAGCAGTGATTGAGCCAGCGATAAATATAGAATGTTTTACGTGGCATACGGTACGCATTCGCATTGTCCAGATTGTCTTTTATGGCAAGAATTGAGCTGGCTAATTCGTCTGATAACCTTTCATCGCAGTCCAGGCTCAAGATCCAGTCATGGCTGGCTTTTTCTATCGCCAGGTTCTTCTGTTCTATATGGCCAAGGAATTTCTGTGAGAAGATTTTATCGGTATATTTTTCTGCGATAGCGATGGTTTTATCGTTGCTTAATGAGTCGACAATAATAATTTCATCGGCAACACCCTGGAGACTTTTCAGGCAGTCTTCAATTTTTTTCTCTTCATTAAAAGAAATAATACAGGCGCTGATTTTCGGCATATTAACAGGTATGGCTTACAGTACGATGTGCTTAAAATACTCAATGGTCTTTTCCAGTCCATCGTTTAAAACAATGTCCGGCTCCCAGCCAAGTTTCTCTTTGGCGAGACTAATATCAGGTTTGCGTTGTTGTGGATCATCTTCTGGTAAAGGCATATAACTGATTTCTGAACTGGAAGCAGTCATTGCGATGGTCTTTTCTGCGAGTTCCTTAATGGTGAATTCGCCGGGATTCCCCAGATTGACTGGGCCGGCAAAGTCATCAGCCGAATTCATCAGGCGGATAAAACCCTCAATCATGTTATCAACATAACAAAAAGAACGGGTCTGCTCGCCATTACCATAAATGGTTATCGGCTGGTTCTGTAATGCCTGCACAATAAAGTTAGACACTACGCGACCATCGTTCGGGTGCATATTGGGGCCATAGGTATTAAAGATACGCGCGACTTTGATTTTGAGACTGTGCTGACGTTGATAATCAAAAAACAGGGTTTCAGCACAGCGTTTACCTTCGTCATAACACGAACGGGTGCCAATGGGGTTGACTCGGCCCCAGTAACTTTCCACCTGTGGATGCACTTCTGGGTCACCGTAAACTTCACTGGTGGAGGCCTGTAGAATTTTTGCACCAGTGCGTTTTGCCAGACCTAGCATATTGATGGCACCATGCACACAGGTTTTAGTGGTCTGTACTGGATCATGCTGATAATGGATGGGTGAAGCCGGGCATGCCATATTGTAGATTTCATCAATCTCAATATACAGCGGTAGCGTAACATCATGACGCATTAACTCAAATCGCGGGTTGCCGATAAGGTGGAGGATGTTATCCTTGTTACCAGTAAAGAAATTATCCAGGCAGATGATCTCGTTGCCTTCATTGAGCAGGCGTTCACATAAATGTGAGCCGAGAAAGCCTGCGCCGCCTGTTACCAGAATTTTTTTATTGTGCATTCAAATTATCTCTATCTATTGATTGATGGCGCTTTTTTAACCGCCATATTGTATCATAATGCCCTGTGATAACCGCGAATTACCTGTGGCAGCTGGCAGGGTGCTGAATAAAATACGTGGGTTTGAGATGTTTATGTAATTGAGATTTTCGTCAGTTCGTCTAATTTTTCGATTACATCATCTACGGTAATCAAGGTCATTGCTGCTGCGGTTTTAATGCGTTCCCCCCAAGGAGCAGCAGTAACGTCTAACTGATTAAACTGTTGTAAGGCCTGCGGATATTTATTCACAACCAACTGTGGAAAATTATAGGGGCCTGCACGTTGCGGGTTTGTGCTGGCATACAGACCAATGGTTTTTGTCCCCAATGCGCTGGCGATATGCACGGGGCCAGTATCCGGTGCAATCACAATATCGGCCAGCTTTAATAAAGCCACGAGGTCATCAAGGCTGGTTTTTCCGATAAGGTTTAAAGGCTTGCTTTCGCATAATTGAACAATATTGTCTGCGGTCTGTTTTTCCTGCAAACTTGAGCCGCCACTTAAAACCACCTGCATAGCCAGTTGTTTGTCAGCATAATCTGCGATAGCGGCGTAACCTTGCGTTGTCCAGTTGCGCCAGTTTTTTGCTTTGGCAACCGCGCAGGGGTTAATCACCAGTAGGCGTTTATGCGTGTTGATGCGTTGCTGTATAGCTTTAACTGCATCTGCATTAATCGGTAAATCCCATTGTAAAACCGGTTCCAGGCCAAAGTGACGGGGGAACTCAAGAAAACTGTCAACCACATGTTGCCGGGTCGAAAGGGGACTTATTTTTTCATTACTAAAATACGCCTGCATGTCTTTTGTGCGTGCCCGGTCAAAGCCAAGTTTTATCTTTGCGGGGATAAACAGGCTGGCCACAGAAGCACGGATGGAAAGCTGCATATGCATGAGCACATCAAAAGATTTGTTTCTGAGCTGTTTTTTTAAGCTAAAATAAGCACGAAAACCCTCTGATTTATCAAAAATGATAAACTCAATAGCGGGCAGGGCTTTTACCAATGGGTATTCCGTTTTACTGATTACCCAGGTCAGCCTGGTGTCTGGCCAGTGTTTCTGGAGTGTTCGCACTACAGGCAAAACATGGCTAACGTCACCTAGCGCAGACAGGCGTAACAGGCAAACACTGGCAGGCGGCGCGGATTGTGACGGAGTTAATCGAGGCAATGACATCAGATAATAATGTAAAACTTTTGCAAATGGGGCATTCTAACATCCTATATGATGTCTCCCTGATGGAAAATCCAGATGAGCAATTATTTAACCTGAATAAGTCGCGCAATGCAGAAAATAATGCTGAAATAGCAGGTATCGGTCGTGCCCCTGTGGTTTTTTTCAGCCATCAGGGAACAGCAATGGTATTGAAGCACTATTATCGAGGTGGCCTGGTTGCAAAGTGGGTACGTGACTGGTATCTGGGGAATCGCCTGGAAAATACACGCGCTTACCGAGAATGGTGTTTGTTGCGTACAATGAAAAACCTGAATTTACCGGTGCCAACACCGGTGGCAGCGCGAGTGATAAAAGCGGTAATGTGTTACCGTGCAGATTTAATTACGCTTGAGCTTGAACATTCTCGAACCCTGGCGGACTGGTTAATAAAAGCTCCCATTAGCAATGCACTGTGGACGAATATTGGCCATTGCATTAAACGCTTTCATCGGCACGATATTTTTCACGCCGATTTAAATGCGCGAAATATTTTGCTGGCAGAAATTGAGCTGGATGATAACCTGGAAGATAGGAAAATATACCTGATAGATTTTGACCGAGGCCGTATTCGAGCGCGTGGAACATCCTGGCAAACGGCGAATTTAAACCGGCTGAAACGTTCATTAAATAAATTCAAACAGTCTCAGGCGAGTTTTAATTTTGATGAACTCAATTGGGAAAATCTGCTACAGGGATATGATGCTCCATGCAAGTAAACTGGCAATATACGATTTTATGAATTGATCAGAGGCTCCTTGAATCCAGATGGTGAAATCTGGAGAAATTAGAGTTAAAAGCGGAAATATTCAAATAGAACAGGGAGAGTACTGGCTTTGGCAATAGTTAAAAACGGTGTTTATTATTTTTATAACTTTGGAGTAGATCAGTATGCGAGTGCATTCAGTTATCGCCATGATTAGCATGGTTTTTGCGATACCGGGCGCAGTATTTGCCGCTAACGCGGGTGGGGCGGCAGTATCTCCTTCCGCTGTTGCCGGCAGACAGCCTCAGTCGGTTACGCACTATAAAACCATCCCTAATCTCCCGAAGGTGCTTGCCTCTATGACCAGGACGGGGGCATTGCGAGTTATTCGGCAATTCAAGACCCCGCTGAAGTCTGTCACTGGCTATCTGGTCAACCAGCGTGGTCACTACAGTGTTGTTTATGGTATTGACGGCTATGTGTTCACTGGTGCACTCATATCGCCGACGGGATCCAACCTCACCACGGCGTATAACAAACAGTATGCACCCAGGCCTGCGTATGCCCACATCATCGAGTCCCTACGTAAGAACGGGCATCTGATTCATCTCGGTAGCAAGAACGCCAAACATGTTCTGTACGCCTTTGAGGATCCCAACTGCATTTTCTGCCACAAGCTGTCACTGGCGCTCGATCCCTACATAAAATCAGGCAAGGTTCGTGTCAATATCGTTCTTGTTTCCTTCGTACATGCGGATTCGATGGGTAAGTCAACCGCTATCCTCAGTGCTCGTGATCCCAGTGCTGCATGGGCTAAAAATGAGGCTACAACGAAGTATGACATCCATACCGAAGAAGGTAGTTCTGCCGTGCAGAACCCGCCGAACCCTAAGCTGGCAGCGGTCGTTCGCCAGAACATGCGGCTGATGGGTAAGGCGGGTTTTAGCGGCACTCCCGGCATCCTGTACCGTGCCCCCAACGGCAAATGGGTTGCCGTAAACGGGTTTCCGGGTGATGCCTGGCTTGTGCAGCAGTTCGGTAAGCCATGATGGCCGGATAGATCCGAGCATTATCTATAACAGCAGCCTACCTCGGTTTCAATCCATGCGCCTGTAGCTCAGGTTTTTGTGCGCCGGGACAGTTTTGCTGGACATAACGAAATGAGTGATCATCAATTCGCATCGCCGTTAATTGCCCGCCCCATAAACAGCCTGAATCGAGAGGGTAGGTGTTGCAGGTTGATGTATTGCCAGCCTGCGGCAGGGTAGACCAGTGGCCAAAAATAATGGTTTGTTGCTGACTCCGTCGGCCAGGTATTTCGAACCACGGAAGGATGTTTTTACTGTGCGTTCCTGGAGCACCTTTGGCGCTGAAAGCGGGCTTGCCATGATGATCGCAGTAACGTAAGCGGGTAAAAATATTGGTAATAAAACGATAGCGCGACCAGCCGGCCAGATTGTCTGACCAGTTGACCGGTTTATCGCCGTACATGTGTTTATAAAAATCGATATGTTCTCTACTCTTTAACAGCGTTTCAACTTCATTTGCCAGTTTTAATGCTGTCGTGATTGGCCAGCTGGGATGCAGTCCAGCATGTATCATGAGTAAGCCTAACTTTTTATCAAAATGTGCCAGCGGCTGAAAGCGTAACCAGTCGAGTAGAGTGTCGGCATCACTGGCCTCAAGTATTTCACCAATAGTGTCTTTTCTGCCGGGTTGTCGATGACTGTAAGCAGTCGCTAACAGGTGGAGGTCGTGGTTGCCTAATACGATATGAATATTATCTTTAATTGAATATAAAAAACGCAGTGTCTTGAGGGATTTGGGGCCACGGTTGATTAAGTCACCACAAAACCAGAGTGTGTCGCATTCGAGATTAAAGTGAATTTTAACAAGTAACGCCTCCAGTTCGTCATAACATCCCTGAATATCACCTATGGCGTGGGTGGCCATGTGCCCTCCTGCAATGAAAAATGGATTAATTGCTTTTTTGTAACTCTAACAGCCTGAACCAGCCGCCTGCAAGTGCAGGCTCATCATTTATCAGGATTAATTTATCGCATTTTTTTAATACGTCTTCAAATACGACATTTGTGTGTGTTGCGATATGTTGTAGAAAAATATTGATCAGGCGTCGAACAGGTGCTAGTTGGCCGGGGCGAATAAATTTATCGAATAAATAAATTTTACCGCCAGGTTTAAGAATGCGGCTGGCTTCCAGCAGAGCTTGTTCCGGGTGAGGAACAACGGCCAGGATTAAATGCATAATAATAATCTCAAAAGATGCATCGTTAAAAGGTAAGGCTTGGCTATCAGCAAGTTGCAAATCAATTTTACAGTGGTGTTTGCTGGCGCGATGTTGTGCACGTTTTAACATGGCTGGCGTAATATCTGAACCTGTATAAAATGCGCCTTCAGGCAGGTAGGGAATGTCCAGGCCGCTACCAATACCATTAATTAGAATATGTTTACCGCGCACAGAGTTGAGGCGAGCCAGACTTCGTTGGCGTACCGCATCAAGTGGCCCAGATACAATGTGATCGTAGATGGGAGCGAGCAAGGTATAACTGTATTTTAAGCTCACGAGTACAACTCGTTATTTTAATGCAGGGTGTTGGGAACGGTGAGCGCAAAGGTTGGAATCAGTGCGTCAAAGCGCTCACCCGTGTCAGTAATCATCTGATAGCTACCATGCATAGTGCCGAAAGGTGTGTTCATAAAAGTGCCAGATGTGTACTGAAAGCCTTCACCAGGATTCAAATGTGGTTGTTCACCAATAACCCCATCGCCTTTTACTTCCTGTGTCTGGCCATCACCATCGGTGATAATCCAGTGGCGTGTGAGCAATCTGGCAGGTATTGAGCCAGTATTTTTTATTATTACTGTGTAAGAAAAGACATAGTGCCCGTTATCTGGGTCAGACTGTTCTTTAATGTAGGCGGGTCGAACCTGAACATCAATTTTATATGCGTTGTTACCTATATCATTATTCATGGCGATGACCATTGGTAGGGAATATGGAATGAGTATACCATTTTAAGTGGATAATCGTGCCACAATCTATCCGTGGTTATGGGTTAAATGTGGTGAATTAGCCCTGTTTATATCTGGCTGATTACCTGGTTTAGACGAGTAAAGTCAGCCACTGATAACTCCTCAGCGCGTTGTCCGGGTTGCAGGTTGGCGGCTTCAATTTGTGTATTGCTGCAAAGTTTTTTTAGTGTATTTTTCAGTGTTTTTCGACGTTGTGAAAAAGCTGTTCGGATCAGTGTTTCAAACTGATAAAAGTCAGCGATATTCTGACTATAACGGTTATCCGGCACCAGTCTGAGAATGGCTGAATCGACTTTTGGGGCGGGTGTAAATGCAAAAGGTGACACTTTGAATAATGGTGTCACTTTGAAGTAGGCCTGGATCATAACGCTAAGGCGACCATAGGTACGGTTGCCGGGAGCGGCTGTGATACGATCAACGACTTCTTTTTGCAGCATAAAATGCATATCGGTAATACTGTTACGATGCTTGAGCAGGAGGAACAATACGGGGGTAGAAATATTATAGGGCAGGTTGCCAATAATCCTTAATTTTTGTGTTGTATTTTGCTGCTGATGGAAATGCTGAAAGTCAAATTTCAGAACATCCATTTCATGCACAGTGAGTTTTTTTTCTGTTTCTACGTCAGGGTTATCGGCATGAATGTTGCTGATTAATTTGGGGATGATGTCATGATCAAGCTCAATCACATGCAGATGTGACATTTTTTCAAGTATGGGCATTGTCAATGCACCCAGTCCAGGGCCAATTTCTACCATCAGCTCGTTACGCTGTGGATCTATGCTGCGTACAATGCGTTGAATCGTGTCTTTATCGATGAGGAAGTTCTGGCCGAAACGTTTTTTTGCCTGATGTTGCATGATGATTTATTTTGCTGTTGCCATAATAGCGATAGTCTGCGGGTGACAATTCATGCGATTAACTATTCTTGTTCGGATTGTACGTTTTGTCGACATACTTGATATAGGCTTCATCATGAATGCGGCGTAACCACAGGCGTAATTCTTCGCCAACCTTTCTTTTTTGAATGTCTGTACGTGCGGCATTAATTTTATTTGCTTTTGACTGGTCGTGGTTACGACGGCCGAGTACCTGTAATAGGTGCCAACCAAACTGACTCTTAAATGGCTGGGATATCTGGCCTTTTTTAAGGCTGTTCATCACAGTTTCGAATGCAGGTACAAAATTACCTGGTTTGGCCCAGCCAAGATCGCCACCGGCAGCCTTCGAGCCAGGATCGTCAGAGTACTGACGTGCCAGCTGTGCAAAACTTTTTCCATGCTCTATTTTTTTTCTTATATCCAATAATGTCTTACGTGCTTCTGCGTCGGTTATCTGGCTGCTGGTGCGGATGAGAATATGCCTGGCGTGTGTTTGTTTTACCATGACTGGGCCATTCGAGCGGCTGACCAGTTGCAGTATATGAAAGCCACTGGCACTACGAACAGGTTTTGCGGTTTCACCAGGCTTCAGATTTTTTACTGCATGAATAAATAGCTCGGGCAGCTCGCTGACTTTGCGTTCGCCCAGATCGCCGTCTTTCAGTGCATTTCTGCCGTTGGAATATTTAATGGCCATATCCTGAAATTTACTGCCAGCAAGAATTTTTTTATAAATGGCATCACTTTTCTTCTTGGCATGCTGTATAGCTTCTGGAGAGGCTTCTTCTGGTATGGAGATAAGTATATGTCTTAAGTGGTAAATGGCGTTTGAAGCATTCTTCGACTGGTTCTGCTTTATGTATTGTTCAATTTCCTGATTAGATACATCAATTTTGCTTACAACCATCCGCTGTTGCAGTCTTTTTATAATGAGTTCATCTCGTGTTTGTTTTCGAAAACGGCTATAGCTCATACCGTTCCTGTTAATGGTGTCACGGAACTGTTCGAGAGTCATTTTATTTGAATCTGCCAGTCGTTTAAGCATTCGATTTAATAGCAAATCATCAACCTGTATTCCCAGTTGTTTTGCTTTTTGCAACTGAATCTGGTCGCGGATCATGCGTGCTAGCACCTGTTTGCGTAGTGCGGCAAGGTCGGTATCAGAGAGTCCGCCAAGTTTAAGCTGTTGCTGAAAATCGTGGACTCGGTTGTCGAGCATTTTTTCAGTAATTACGTCATTATTTACCACCACAATAATATGGTCTAGTTCGACTGTCCTGGCAAAAGCAGCGGCGGGTAAAAACAGGCAAAAGAGTAGAAGAATTTTACCCATAGAGATATTTAAAGCAAAGTGGTGATGAGAGTTGTGATCAGATTTCTTCATTATTTTATCTTACTGTAGGTTGTCATGATAACCATAGATGGATTGCTCCAGTGTGGTGCGAGCTTTATTGCCCGATAAATTCCCCAGACCTTTTAACACAAATTGTATCAGTACGGAGTTATCGTAGGCGTTATTGTTACTGGTTGAATTCTTTAAATGCTGTTGTGCCAGTAACTGAATAGACCAGCAGCAGCTATCATAGGAAAAACCACCAATTGTGTCGATATTCTTTTTATCCTTTAGCGAGTAATTCCAGCGTGCATAAGCGCTAAGTTGGTGACTAAGCGGGATTGAAATGGAAGTGTCTGTTTGTTCTATATCCAGCACATTATTTGTCAGCCGTTTGCGGTAACCAATATTAAATATATGGCGGTTATCGGTTTGATAGTGGAGGAAATAGTTCTCCTTGGAAAACCTGTTATTATGCGTATCCCATTGTACCTCAATGTTGGTTGATAATGCGCCCCGCTGGGTATCCAGTTCAGCGATAATATCTGACTGTTTGAGTGTATTGGTCGTTCCATTAATGGATACACGCCGATCCTGGAAATAAAAAATCTGGCCAATACTGGCGCGTATATTCTCTTCACCGGTATCCGGGTTTAACAGGCGGCTACTTAATGCCAGCGTTAGCTGATTGGCATCGCCGATTCTATCCCCGCCGGTAAAACGGTTGTCGCGAAATAATTGTGCCAGACTAAAGTTGGGGGTGCTGGTATCAAATAAAGGAATATTGTTTTGCTGCCGATACGGAACATTCAAATAATACAGTCTTGGTTCGAGTGTCTGCAATAAACCATTGCTGAGTGTGCGCTCAAAAAACAGGCCGGTATCAATACTGCTGATCGGCAGGTTACGGTCGCTTATTGATGATTTAATACCGTTATTTTGGCGGATATTATACTGGGTGTGGCTGAGCTTTATTGCGGGATTAAAAAACCAGGCTGCCCCTGACAGAGGCCACTGAATGCCCGGACGCACGGTAATACGAGAACCTACTGGTTTGGCTTTGTCATCGTGAGCAAACTCTACCAGCTCAGAATTTAAGGTAAATTGCAGACCGTTATTGTTTATAGCAGTTTCACCATTAAGTGTTAGCTGGGGTAAGCGGGCATAAGGGCGAGTTGAAAGTGCGGTGCTAGTATCAATCACTTTAAGTTTTTGTGCCAGGGCCTGTAGATGCCAGTTTTGCGTGTCATAAGACAGGTTTACATTGCGGTCAAGGTATGTCCTGCTAGTGGTGCCGAGGTTGTTACTGAAGTCGTTAAAATAATTTTTATCCGATACATCCTGAAAATCTACATTCATCTGCAGGTTGGGAATAATTTGCGTGTGTTGCTGATAATGAACCTGATAGCGGTTATTATTGGTGACTTTATCGTTATTCAGATAGGTTCCCTGTAGAGTGCCATTGGAAGATTTTGTTAAATAACGGTATTCGCTACCCAGTTCCATGCCACGTTTGCCCATATAATGTGGTGTGATAGTTGCGTCCATATTGGGCGCGATATTCCAGTACCAGGGCTGTGCATACTCAAAGCCGCGTGATGATGAGGTGCCAAATTCAGGAAACAGTAACCCACTCTGGCGTTTATCACTGGTGGGAAATTTTATATAGGGAGTATATAAAAAAGGTATATTTTTAAAGCGAATAACAACATCGTGTGCGCTGGCATATTCCTCGGCGTAATTAATTTTAATGTCATGGGCACTAATCACCCAGTCAGGCTTGCTGAGATTGCAGCTAGTGATGGTCGCCTGTTTAAGTAAGGACACCTGGTTGTCGCCGGTGGTGATTGAAGCTGCCGTTCCTTTTAGGTCGAGATGCTGTTTTGTCTGTTGCGTTGCGTCTTTTGCAGGAATAATAAATTTTGTATGGTTGAATACTGCCTGCTTATTTGTGCCAGAGAGTGAAAAAGTTGCTTTGGTCGCGTCAATTGACAGGCTAACGGTATCAATATGTACATGGCCGGTTGCCTGTAGAAAATCTTTTTTCTGGCTGTATTGTGCCTTATCTGAAAAAATACGTAACTGATTTTTTTTAATAATGACATCACCTTCAAGGATGGTCGAGCCATTTTTATGTGTGTGTGAGTAGTCGGCACTGATAAAAGTGTTATGAATATTCTGCGCAGAAAATAGTGGTGGTGGCTGATGTCTGGGCGCAGTCAGATCAATGCTCGTACACCGGCCTGGCTGGGGGTTTTTAATGGTTTGTGCAAGCGCTTTTGCTGGCACGATAGAGATTAAAATTATTGCCAGATTAATGGCCTGAATATTCGTCAGTGTTATCGCCTTTAACTCAGTCGTCAGAAAAATAGCATAACTGGGTCGAGTCAGAGAATAAATAATACGCCGCCGTGGCTTTAGTAACGGAAAGAGAGAGAGGAATCTGCGGGTTAACCGTGTGGAAAACAAAAACATTTCAGTCTGTTAGTGCAGCGCTGCGTTATTGTAGCAGTAAAAATTCCAATAGTGATTTTTGTGCATGCAGGCGATTTTCAGCTTCTGCCCAGACAACGCTTTGTTTGCCATCTATGACTTCAGCACTCACTTCTTCTCCTCGGTGTGCGGGCAGGCAGTGCATAAATAAGGCCTCTTTATTGGCGATTTTCATGTGTTTATCGGTGACCTGAAAATCTGCAAAGGCTTTTTCACGTAGTTGCTGCTCTTCTTCCTGTCCCATGCTTGCCCATACATCGGTCACAATCAGGTCGCTGTGCGCACATGCCGACATGGCATCATGGGTAATTTGAATGTTCTCTTTACATTCATCGAGAAAGCGTGAGTCTGGCTCAAAACCCTCCGGGCAGGCGATGTTTAAGGTGAAATCGAGTATTTTTGCCGCATGCATATAAGAGTGACACATGTTGTTACCATCACCTACCCATGTTACTGTTTTCCCCTGTATGTCACCACGTTGTTCAAAATACGTTTGCATGTCTGCCAGTAGCTGACAGGGGTGAACCTCATCCGTTAAACCATTAATTACGGGTACTGAAGAAAATTGAGCCAGGCACTCTGCTTTTTTATGTTCGAAGGTGCGTACCATTAAACAGTCAACCATGCTGGAAAGGACTCGAGCACTGTCCTCAATGGGTTCGCCGCGACCAAGCTGAGTATCTTTAGGGGAAAGAAAAATTGCATGACCACCAAGCTGTGCCATTCCCGCTTCAAAAGATACCCGGGTGCGCGTCGAGGATTTTTCAAAAATCATTGCCAGCACCTTATTTTTTAATGGTTGAATAATCTTCCCATCATAATGCATACTTTTAAATTTAATGGCACGTTTTATAAGTGCTTTAAACTCATCTGCATTGATGTCTGTCAGGGTGAGAAAATGGCGCACAGTATTAGTAGTAAGCATAAGTATTAGTCTATCAGGCAGCGGCCTGTTGCAGTTTATCCAGCACGATTTCGCTGACGGTATCGATAATGCTGTCGGCTTGCTGTAGGGTGAGTATCAAGGGGGGTAACAGGCGGATTACTGTATCTGCCGTCACATTAATTAATAGATGTTTGTCCAGTGCAGCGACCACCAGCTCGGTACAGGGTTGGCTCAGTTCAATCCCTATCATTAAACCTTTACCGCGAATTTCGCGGACACCTTCAATATTTCCCAGTTTGTTGTTAAAACCAGCAAGAAAATACTGCCCCAGGTTTTTGGCATTTTCGATTAAATTCTGCTTTTCGATAATGTCAATTACGCATGATGCGGTGGCGCACATCAGTGGGTTGCCGCCAAAGGTGGAGCCATGCTTGCCGGGTTTCATTATGGCTGCTGTTTTTTCATTGGCCAGACAGGCTCCGATGGGTACACCGTTACCGAGCGCTTTCGCCAGCGTCATAATATCGGGCTTAATATTGCTGTACTGGAAAGCAAACCAGTGCCCGGTTCTACCCATACCCGTCTGTATTTCATCGAGTATCAGCAACCAGCCGTTATCATCACATAAAGTGCGTAACTGATCGAGGTAATCAGCATCAGGGATGTTAATACCACCTTCACCCTGCACTGGCTCGACCATAACGGCAACAATGTTTTTATTGTTCTCACCAATATTCTTTACTGCTGCGACATTGTTATAGGGGGCGCGCACAAAACCCTGTACCAGTGGCTCGAATCCTGCCTGTACTTTGCGATTTCCAGTTGCGCTTAAGGTAGCCATCGTGCGGCCATGAAAACTTTTATCCATAACAATAATGGTCGGGGTATCGATCCCTTTATTATGGCCATAGAGACGCGCTAGTTTTATTGCAGCTTCATTGGCTTCTGCCCCGGAGTTAGCAAAAAATACGTGGTCCAGAGCGGAGATTTCGCAGAGCTTGTCTGCCAGCACCTGCTGTTTGTCGATATTGTATATATTCGAGGTGTGTAATAACAGGCCAGCCTGCTCGCAAATGGTTTTTGTAATAGCTGGGTGGGCATGGCCCAGACCGCAAACGGCAACGCCGCAGAGCGCGTCCAGGTATTGCTGGTTTTGTGTATCAAAGAGTGTGGCACCCTCTCCCCGCTCAAAAGTAATGCCAAGAGGGGAATAGGTGTTCATCAGGTGTTTATTTGTTGTCATTGTTTCAGTTTTCTGGATTGACGGTAACGCTTATTATCCCCTGATTTATATCGGCTGATCTACATTGGCTAATAATTCTCAGGGATAAAAAACAAAAGCGGCAACCTTGGTTGCCGCCCTATAATTATCTTTAAAGAGCTGATTATACTCGGCCTTTTATGTAAATCAACTGTTTGAATTAAGCTTCTTATGGTTGCAGTAAAAAACCGGTCATGCCAGGTGTGTTCGGCAGATGATGTGATCTTTGTGGTAAAGGCAGTGCGCATGGCCTGGTCTGATCGATAACTGGCTCCGCTGTGGTTAATCAGGATTAAGTTGGTATTTTTTATGTTATTGTTTGTCAACGGTGGATATGGGAAACGTGCCCATCCTGTGAGTTGGTGTTATATGTGTGGAATATGTGGTGAATTAAGGTTTGATGCTCAGTTGCCGGAGCGGCAACTTATCGTGCGTATGAAGGCAAAGTTGATCAAGCGTGGGCCGGATGCTGAAGGTTGTTATATCAAAGCACCGATTGCATTTGGGCATCGTCGGCTATCCATTATTGATTTATCTGATAAAGCAGCGCAGCCAATGCGTGATGCTGCGACGGGTGTTGTGATCGTGTTTAATGGCACGATATATAACTATCCTGATTTAAGAAAAGGGTTACAGAAGAGCGGGCATCGATTTCAGTCTACTGGTGATACTGAAGTGATTTTGCGAGCCTATATCGAATGGGGCGAAAATTGTGTGGCGAAATTGCAGGGCATGTTTGCTTTTGCTCTATGGGATGAAAAAAAACAGAGGCTGTTATTAGCGCGTGACCGCACTGGTATCAAACCGTTGTATTACTCGCAAACTCCTGGAAGATTACTGTTTGCATCAAATACCCAGGCGATCATTCATGCGGATGAGAATATCGACACTTCTATCGATGCCAGCGCGTTACACAATCTTTTTAGTTTACACGGCGTAGTTCCCGCACCGCGCACCATTATCAAAGGTATTCGAAAGATAAAGCCAGCGCATTATTTATTGATTGATACGCAGGGTAAGGTGACTGAAAATCGTTACTGGACCTTAACTGCCAAACGTCCTGATATAAAGATGAGTGAGCAAGATTGGATTCGGGCTATTCATGATGGACTAAGAGCCGCCGTTGAAAAGCGTGTAAAAATTGCTGATGTACCGGTAGGCGTTCTGTTATCGGGTGGTATCGACTCAAGTCTGCTGGTTGGATTGCTGGCTGAGGCCGGCCAGAAGGAGTTAAAAACATTCTCTATCGGCTTTGAAGATGCGCCGGAAGAAAAGGGCAATGAGTTTGAATATTCTACTGCGGTGGCCGATATGTTTGCTACCGAGCACCATCAATTGATGGTGGCGAATAACCAGGTTTTGCCGCGTTTGCCGGAAGCGTTCAGTCACATGGCAGAGCCTATGTTCGGGCAGGATGCGGTAGCGTTTTATATGTTGTCCGAAGCCGTTTCCAAACACGTTAAAGTGGTGCAAAGTGGTCAGGGTGCGGATGAAGTCTTTGGGGGGTATTTCTGGTATCCACGTATGCATCACTCTACAACGCCGGGAATAAAACGTTTTTCGGATGAATATTTTGACCGTAGCCATGAAGAATATCTGCAAAGCGTTGATGCGCGTTATCAAACTGAAGACGTTAGTTCACAATTGATGAGTGATTTGCTCGACGAGGTTGAAGCCGATGAGTACCTCGATAGAGTGCTTGCAGTGGACGTGACCACGTTGGTTGTCGACGATCCGGTAAAACGTGTGGATAATATGACGATGGCATGGGGGCTGGAGGCACGGGTGCCTTTTCTGGATACTGAACTGATTGAGCTGGCGGCATCGATGCCGCCAGAAATGAAATTACCCAATGGGGGGAAACATGTGCTTAAAGCGTTGTCGCGTGGTTTTCTGCCCGACAAAGTGGTGAATCGAAGCAAGACCTATTTTCCGCTGCCAGCATTAAAATATGTGCGTGGCAATTTTTTTACTTTTATGCAGGATATATTATTATCTACCCAGGCGAAACAGCGTGGCGTGTTTAATCCCGCCTATGTCGAAAAATTATTAAAAAATCCAGAACAGTATTTCACTCGGTTGCAGGGCAGTAAATTATGGCATTTAACCGCACTGGAATTATGGATGCAACAGAATGTGGATTGAATACCCCAGTGTGGTTATAGTCGAATCGTATAAAATGGCTGTAATAGCTATTGTAGAGAGGTAATCATGGCCAGGTCAATCAGTAAGGTCGCAAAAGAGCTGGCTATCAACATCGAAACGGTGCGTTTTTATGAGCGCCGTGGGCTGATTGAACAGCCGTCCAGGCCTGTCACTGGCTACCGTCATTACCCCAGAGAGACGGTTGACCGTATACGTTTTATTAAACGTACGCAAGAGCTGGGGTTTACTTTAAATGAAATTAGCCATTTACTTAGCCTGGATGATAAATCCTGCGGGCATATACAACATCTGGCAGAGCGCAAAATTGTAACCGTCAGACAAAAAATAAAAGACTTACGTTGCCTCGAACAGGTGCTTAATACATTGTTGGTGCAATGCCGAAGTAATACTGATAATAGCCATTGTCCCATTATTGATTCGTTACAACGTTAAGGAACTGCTGAATAAAGGCGTAAAATACGTATATTGAGTCCAGCGATATTCTATCGCTGTGTTGCGAAGTGCTTGCAATAGAACAATTATTCCCAGTATTCCCCCGCTTGTTCTGAAAAATCCCGAACCGCAATCTGCACCACTCAGGTTTATTCAAAGGTTCCTCCGAGGCGTTCCAATGTTACTTGACTCCGTACGATAGTACGGGTTGTATAATTTTTTCTCTTATAGTTGAGAGAAAAAATATGATTGAGCTATCGATTCAGGGAATGACCTGTGACAACTGCGCTAAACATGTAAAAGCAGCACTGGCAGCGGTGGCTGGTGTTGAGTTTGCCGGAGTCTCTTTTGCTGGTGCCAGGGCTGAGATTAAAGCCAATGATAGCGTTAATTGTGCCGACCTGATTGCTGCCGTGACAGCGATTGGTTATAACGCTGAAGTGCGCTCTTCTGATAAAGCGAACAAACCTGAAAATTTATTACATGTTGTGATTATTGGTAGTGGTTCAAGCGCGTTTGCTGGTGCCATTAAAGCCGCAGAAAATGGTGCCAGGGTGACACTTGTTGAAGCTGCGGAGGTGATTGGTGGTTGTTGTGTCAATACAGGCTGTGTCCCATCAAAAATCCTAATTCGTGCGGCACAACTGGCGCAGCAGCAACGAGATAACCCCTTTGATGGTCTGGAAAATCATGCGCCACGGTTAAGCCGATTATTGCTGGCACAGCAACAAAGCGCACGGGTAGAAGAGTTACGCCAGGTAAAGTATCAAAATATTCTTGAATCCAATCCGGCGCTGAGTTTAGTTAAAGGCCGTGCTCGGTTTAAACATACCCATACCCATACCCTGATTATCACCAGTGCTGATGGCAGTGAGAGAGAGCTGACTGCTGATCGGATACTCATTGCAACCGGTTCAAGCGCTTTCATTCCGCCTATAGATGGACTCAGCGAAACCCCTTATTGGACCTCCACGGAAGCCTTGTTTGCAGAAGATTTACCCGCGCATCTGGTGGTTATTGGGGCATCGGTTATTGCAGTAGAAATTGCTCAGGCTTATCGACGTCTGGGGTCTGCGGTGACAATAGTGGCGCGGCACACCCTGTTGTATGCAGAAGATCCCTTATTAGGTGAAAAATTAACCGAGTGTTTTGAGCAGGAAGGCATTCGTGTTTTAAACAATACCCAGGCATCAAAGGTTTCACACGAGGGTAAAAAGTTCAGTCTGCAAACCAATGCCGGGACGTTAACCTGCGATGCTTTGTTAATTAGTACCGGACGACGGGCTAGTACCGCGCAGCTTGGTTTGGAGACAGTGGGTGTAAGCACCGCAACAAGCGGTGCCGTGATGGTAAATGAACGAATGGAAACCAATATTGCAGATATTTATGCCGCAGGTGATTGCGCTAATATGCCGCAGTTTGTTTATGTTGCTGCCGCTGCGGGCAGTCGTGCAGGGATTAATATGACCGGCGGTGCTGCCAGACTTGATCTTGCCACCATGCCTGCGGTTATCTTTACTGACCCACAGGTTGCAACGGTGGGTGTGACCGAAGTGCAGGCCAGAGCGCAGGACATTGATACCGATAGTCGAGTGCTGGAAATGGAAAGCGTCCCCCGGGCGTTAGCTAATTTTGAGACCGATGGTTTTATCAAGCTGATTGTAGAAGCTGAAACGGGCCGTTTAATTGGTGCACAAATTCTGGCACATGAGGGTGGTGAGATGATTCAGAGCGCAGCACTGGCGATTCATAACCGAATGACGGTTGTTGATATTGCCAGTCAGCTATTTCCTTATTTAACCATGGTTGAAGGCTTAAAGTTGTGTGCACAAACCTTTAATAAAGATGTAAAAGAACTATCTTGCTGTGCAGGGTAGAAAATTTAATTGCGTTCTTACTCTTCAGCATGGTCAGCGTTTGATGTTGTCTCTGTTTTTACGGTATTGATATCAGGCGTTTGGGTGTAGCTTAGCCTTTTGCTGGATTTGCTGTTGAATCTTTAAGCAGCTCTCCGCCTTTTGCATAACAGACTTTTTCTGGTACATAAATATAGCCGCGGCCGCGGCATTTATTTTGGCCCGTGCAGGCATTAAAGGCGGTGGAACAGGCCGTTTTTCCCTTGCACGCATTGATTCCCCAGCAGGCAACTTTGTCAGTTCCCGCGCTTTCAGTAAACTTGTCCACAGATTTATACATACCATAAAAGAGCACGGCTGCGCTGGCGCTTAACGCCGCACCTGTTACTGTGCGCCTGGCCATGTTGAGTGGTGGCGCATCGGTTGAGCTGGAATCTTTTCTGGAGCAGGCGGCTACTTTTTGGCCACTGATGAAATCCCATAGGCTGCCACTAATCAACATTGCAAGACTGACATAGAGCAACCAGGTCATGGGGTAAAGGCCGGTGACCATAAACCATAACGTGGCAGCACTCATGGCACCAGCAGTAGCACTTAGCCAGAATGGCCGCATATTCTGATGTGCCTTTGCAGAGTGGTACAATAACCAGAGACTTAAGCCGATAAAACCGACAAAGAGTGGAAACAAGTAGGTATCATGTACGATAAAACCGAGTCCCACAGCGCCAATAGCGCTGAGTACTACGGGTAATCCAAGGCAGCAGGCGGCAGCAGCACTGGCACCGAGTATGCCTGCAAATTGTTTAAAAAAGTCGTTCATATTTAACTCCCTGGCCTGAATATGTCATGGATACGTAATATGTTGAGTTTAATGTTAAAGTCTTTACCTGTTAGCAAAGTACACACAATATCTGTTAGTGCCGGATGATTTGTGGTGAGAAGGTTATTCTATAGTCCGTACCATCATACGGAGTCAAGCATGGAAGTAGCGATGCTCTGTATTACATTGGTCTGCGCACTGGTCTATGTAGCAGCCAGTAAAGAATAGAAAAACTTCTTTCTGATACGGTGGTCTTAGTAGCAGGTAAGAGGCGGAGGTAATACAGTATGGCTAAGCTTAGAGGACGGTTCAGGCAGAATAAAGGTGACCGGCGCAAGCGTGATTTGATGGACAGGATGCCATTTATAGATAGTGACGGTGTGGTGGTGCGTGCTGATCGAAGAATGCAGCTAGAGCGGCGGCGACTTAATATTGCTATTGGTGTCACGGTGCTTGAGCACATTGAGATTTAGCTGCGCGTAAACGGATTTATTGGTATTTGTCTGACATTCCACGTTCCCGCAGGATATCTGCGGTAAAATTTATACGGGCTGTACTCGAACGCCCGATTTCGGTGAAATTATCTCGATAATCGTATAAAATACTGACTTTTTCCTTATCTGACCAGGTTATGCCGTATATAACCAGTCAGTATTAATTAGTCAGCGGTTTAATTTTTCGGTATTTAATTTCTACCCTGCATACATTGTGTTATCTGGAATACTGTATGAGAAATAATGAAAGTGGCGTTAAAGTTGGTGTCGTAATGGGCAGTCAGAGTGACTGGCCAGTGATGCAGCATGCGGTTGAGCAGTTGAAGAAGTTTGGTGTGAGCTGTGAGGCACAGGTGGTGTCGGCACATCGAACGCCTGATTTACTTTATGAATATGCTGCAACAGCCCGCAAACGGGGGCTGGCCTGTATTATTGCAGGGGCAGGCGGTGCAGCACATTTGCCTGGAATGCTTGCAGCCAAAACGACCGTGCCAGTGCTGGGCGTTCCGGTTCCGTCAAAATACCTGAAAGGCATGGATTCATTGCTCTCCATCGTGCAGATGCCGAAAGGGGTGCCAGTTGCCACCTTCGCAATCGGTGAGGCAGGCGCTGTTAACGCCGGTTTATATGCGGTTGCGCTGCTTGCGCTTAGTGACGCACAACTGGCGAGGGAGCTGGATGAATTTCGCCTGCAACAACAGGCGGCTGTGTTGGCGATGAGCTTGCCACCTAAGCCCTAACCCTTTCCTTGATAGTTTGCTAACGTAAAAAAGTTATTCCAGAAATCAAATGAGTAAAGAAATATTACCTGGTGCCACACTTGGTGTGCTTGGAGGTGGTCAACTGGGGCGCATGTTCTGTGTGGCTGCGCGTTCGATGGGGTACCGTACCCTGGTTATGGACCCCGATAAAAATAGCCCGGCAGGCAGAGTTGCCGATGCACATATCAGGTCGGACTATCGGGATGAGCAGGCGCTGGCGCAAATGGCTTCGCAATGTGATGTTATTACCACCGAATTTGAAAATATTCCTGCGAGCAGTTTGTGTTTATTGGCTAAATCAACGCTGGTTCATCCTTCTGCAGAGGCGCTTGAAATTGCACAGAATCGAAATATTGAGAAGCAGTTTGCCTTAAAATCAGGGTTGATGCCGGTGCCGTATTTTACTCTTGAGACAGAAGCTGACTGTGTTCGAGCTCAGACTGAAATGGTGTTTCCCGCCATCTTAAAAAGCAACTGTCTGGGTTATGACGGGAAAGGACAGCTGCTGATTAAGCAGGCGGGTCAGCTTATTGATGCCTTTCGTTCTCTCGGCAAGGTTGGCTGCGTGCTGGAAAAACAGATTAATTTAAGTTGTGAAATTTCGGCAATAGTTGCCAGAAATAATGCAGGAGCCATGCAGTGTTTCCCCGTCTCGGAAAATCAGCATCGTAACGGTGTCCTGCATCTGGGTATTGTGCCGGCACGCGTGAGCGATGCCGTTGCTGCGCGCGCCAGAAAGCTGGCAATGCAGCTTGCTGAAGCATTAAACTATGTTGGTATTTTAGCAGTAGAGTTTTTTCTGAGTGATGATAACCTATTGTATTTTAATGAAATGGCTCCGCGCCCGCATAACAGTGGGCATTATACGAAAGATGCCTGTGTGACCTCGCAGTTTGAGCAGCAGGTAAGAATGATATGTGGCCTGTCGCCGGGAAATACACGCCTGCTTTCACCTGTGGTGATGGTAAATATGCTGGGTGATTTGTGGGTGCCTGACTGGATGAGCGTTTTTCAGCATGACAATATCAAGCTGCACCTGTATGGTAAAACAGAGGCCAGGCAGGGGCGAAAAATGGGGCATTTTAATGTGCTCGATAACGACATTGGTGCGGCAATAAAAACGGCGGAGGCGGTTTTTGAAAAACTTAGTCGATAAAATAAAGTTAGTCGTTGTGGGTTTGCCGTAGGCAGTAAAATCCTTGGGCAGGAAGGCTATTTTTTAGGGTTCCCTGACCTAACGGCACTGTTTTCTGCTATGGCTATTACTGTTATGGTGATTATGCTGTTTGTGTTGCCGATTGTCCGAGCGTGCGTGTCTTTGTCTTTTTGCCGCCGGTTTTGGTTTTGTCAGTAGTTCAGGAGTTACTGACTGGCGGGTAATTTTTTGACCGATGTAGGCTTCAATATCCATAATATAGTGTGCGTAATCTTCGCAGGCGAAGCTAATCGCCATACCACTGGCACCCGCACGGCCGGTACGTCCGATACGGTGTACATAATCTTCACCACTTTGAGGTAAGTCGAAATTAAACACATGACTGACTTCAGGAACATGTAGACCCCGTGCGGCCACATCGGTTGCCACCAGTATGTTGTATTCACCGTCTTGAAAACGCTGAAGTAAACTCTGACGTTTTTTTTGTGGCACGTCGCCCGATAGTAATGCCGATTTATGATCATTCCCTCGCAGCCATGCATAGACCTGTTCCGCAGTGCGTTTGGTGTTAATAAAGATAATACTACGCGTCGGCATAAGTTGAGCCATTAAGCCAAGTAGCAGTGGGATTTTTTCAGCGTTAGAAGGGTAATAAATTTCCTGCTTAATTTTATCTGCAGTTTTGTTTTCGGAAACAATTTTAACTTCTTCAGGAGCATTCATGTGGTCATAAGCCAGCTCTGCTACGCGATGAGAAAGCGTGGCAGAAAAAAGCATGCTTAGCCGTTTATCCGGCGGTGGGCAGCCGCGTATCAGATACCGTATGTCATTGATAAAACCCAGATCGAACATTCTGTCGGCTTCATCAAGTATCAGTACCTGAAGCGCTTTAAGATCAAAAATATGCTGTTTGTAATAATCGATAATGCGCCCTGGAGTACCAACCAGAATATCAACCCCATCGATAAGTTGCTGACGCTGCTGTTCGTAGCCTGTACCACCGTAGGCAAGACCAAATTTGATGGTTGTATATTGACCAATGGCAATACTGTCTTTATGAATCTGAATGGCGAGTTCACGCGTTGGTGCGACAATCATTGCGCGCGGCTGGTTTTGTTTGCGCTGGCTGGTTGGGGGATGGTCTAATAACTGTTGTATACAGGCAACCATAAATGCAGCGGTTTTACCTGTTCCGGTTTGTGCTTCACCGGCAACATCTTTACCTGCCAGGGTGATGGGAATGCTTTGTGCCTGGATGGGAGTGCAAAATTCAAAGCCAATTTTATCCAGTCCCCTGAGTAAGTCAGGGGCAAGATTAAATTCGGAAAAACGTGTGCGGGTTAAGTGGTGCTCGCTCATAAATAAAGCCTGATGATCATGAATTATTGCGTTTCCAGGTTAAAAGTCAGGGTTAAAAAATGATTTGAAGGCATTTGGGAATGGATGTGGGCAGATTATGTATAAATTATTCACTGAATACAACTAAAATTGTTGAAGTGAACGCTATGACATACTGACGGGATGGATGAAACGGATACTGACATTACTGAAACGAATGAAAAGGCTACTATTGGTTAAAGACACGCGGTGAATACATTCCTGTCGGCTCGACACCCGCATCCCTGCGGCTGACGATCTTTGAACCATAAGTATCCGTTTCACCCGTTTTAGTAATGTCAGCATGGAAAATAAATAAAATAGCATAAAGGGGGGTGTACAAATAGAAAAAATAGTCTAATATACGGCTATCAAATAGTTTGTCACTAATATTTGATCCACAGAATGCTTCGAGCAAACAGCTCAGTCTTACAAATCGCAAACGCGATACTTTCTATTGTCTTTAATGAGGTCCAACGTTGAGTAACGAAATTTTCCCTGTCAGTGATGATTCTTTTGATCAGGAAGTTTTACAGTCTGATACTCCGGTTTTAGTTGATTACTGGGCGGAATGGTGTGGCCCCTGCAAGATGATCGCGCCGATTCTTAAGGAAATTGTCGGTGACTATGCGGGTAAGCTAAAAATAGCTAAATTAAATATTGACGATAATGCTGAAACACCACCAAAATATGGAATTCGTGGTATTCCGACATTAATGATATTTAAGAATGGTGAAGTTGAAGCAACTAAAGTTGGTGCATTATCGAAGTCCCAGCTAACTGCTTTTATTGACAGTAATCTATAACGTATTATTTGCAGCATGTTATTAGCCGGCGTTTGTCTGGTTTAATTAACTGGTTGCCTGTTGCGGGCATGGCTGAAGTTATAACCATGAGGTTATAAGCATTAGTTCTTAAATAAGCCGAATGGAAACGGCGAAAATGAGTCGCTTAATAACGCTATCTTATTCAATTGTCAGAGTGTCCGTTAATGGGTTATTCTGGTCAGTAAAATTTTAATAAATGTGGCTTTAATTCTAAAGCTACATAAAATTTAATCGCTGGTGATTACAGTTAAGTTACCAGCACCAACACTTTTCAGTTCTTAAAAAACATTTCTATATCTGCTTATGAATCTTACCGAATTAAAACTCAAACCCGTTGCTGAATTAATTGAACTCGCTTCATCAATGAAGCTCGATAACGTTACCCGTGGTAAAAAACAGGAAATTATTTTTGCTATCCTGAAGGCGCATGCTAAAAAAGGTGAAGACATCTTTGGTGATGGTGTACTGGAAATATTGCAGGATGGTTTTGGGTTTTTAAGGTCATCCGATGGTTCTTATCTGGCAGGGCCGGATGATATCTATGTGTCACCAAGTCAGATTCGTCGATTTAATATGCGTACGGGCGATTCTATTTCAGGAAAAATCCGCCCACCCAAAGATGGTGAACGGTATTTTGCGATGCTTAAAGTCGACAAAATAAATATGGAATCGCCAGATAACACCCGTAATAAGGTTGCATTTGAAAATTTAACCCCGTTACACCCGAATCAGCGCTTAAAAATGGAGCGGGGAAATGGTAGTACAGAAGATATTACAGCAAGAATTATTGACCTGGTTTCACCGATAGGTAGAGGTCAGCGTGGTTTGATTGTGTCACCGCCAAAAGCGGGTAAAACGATGATGATGAGCCATATCGCACAATCGATTGCGGCGAACCATCCAGAATGTTATTTGATTGTGCTGCTGATTGATGAGCGTCCGGAAGAAGTGACGGAAATGCAGCGCAGCGTGCTTGGTGAAGTGGTGTCATCTACGTTTGACGAGCCTGCCAGTCGACATGTTCAGGTGGCTGAAATGGTTATCGAAAAAGCGAAACGTTTAGCTGAGCACAAAAAGGATGTTGTCATTCTGCTTGACTCTATTACCCGTCTGGCGCGTGCCTATAACACGGTTATTCCATCTTCAGGTAAAGTGCTAACTGGTGGTGTGGATGCCCACGCCTTGCACCGTCCTAAACGTTTCTTTGGTGCAGCGCGTAATATTGAAGAAGGTGGCAGTATTACCATTCTGGCAACTGCATTGGTTGATACGGGTTCGAAAATGGACGAAGTTATTTACGAAGAATTTAAAGGTACCGGTAATATGGAAGTTCATCTTGATCGGCGCATTACAGAAAAACGCATTTTTCCTGCAATTAATATTAATCGCACTGGTACGCGCCGTGAAGAACTGTTAACAAAACCAGATGAACTGCAGAAAATGTGGATCTTACGTCGTTTGCTGCAGCCAATGGATGAAATCGGTGCCATTGAGTTTCTTATGAGCAAGTTACAGGCAACTAAAACCAACGATGAATTTTTTGATTCAATGAAGGGCTAAAAGGGTTTTTTACTGCGAAACAGGCAAAATAACGTAAAAGAAAAATCCAGTTAGTCGGTTGAAAGCTTTTTATTTGTGTGTTTCTCGTTAGTCTTTATAGTTTTTCTCGCTCTGCTGCACGATAGCCTATATCGGTTCGGTAATACATCTTGTTCCAGCTGATTTTATTTACCAGTGCGTAGGCTTTTTTCTGCGCCTCGGTAACTGAGCTGCCCAATGCGACTGCGCAGAGTACACGTCCACCATTAGTCAGCACTTTGCCATTTTTTTCTACGGTGCCAGCATGGAATATTTTTGTTGATTCGGTTTCCGTGTTTTTTAAACCGTTTATTATATCGCCTTTGTGGTAGCTTTCCGGATACCCGCCCGCAGCTAAAACAACGCCGAGTGAGGTGCGTTGGTCCCATTGTGCTTCGCTTCTATCCAGTTTGTTATCGAGTGCGTCCAGGCAATGTTGTACCAGGTCTGATTTTAACCGCATCATGATTGGCTGCGTTTCTGGGTCACCAAAACGGACATTGTATTCGAGCACTTTTGGGATGCCCTGCTGGTTAATCATTACTCCGGCGTATAAAAATCCGGTAAAAGGGGTGCCTTCTTTTGCCATGCCTTTAACCGTGGGCTCGATCACGTTTTGCATAATAGAGTCATGCATTTGTGGCGTGACCACAGGCGCGGGAGAGTAGGCCCCCATGCCGCCAGTGTTGGGTCCCTGGTCGCCATTATCACGCGCTTTGTGGTCCTGTGAACTTGCCATCGGTAAAATATTGTGCCCGTCAACCATGCAGATAAAACTGGCTTCTTCGCCGTATAAAAATTCTTCAATGACGACACGGGCACCAGCTTCACCAAACTTGTTGTCAGCAAGCATGTCGTTAATAGCGGCAATGGCTTCAGCATTAGATTGCGCGAGGATGACGCCCTTACCGGCTGCAAGTCCATCGGCCTTAATAACAATCGGCGCACCGTGTTCTTCAACGTAGGCAATGGCTGGTTGAATCTCAGTAAAGTTGCCATAAGAAGCAGTGGGTATATGGTGACGGGCAAGAAAATCTTTAGTAAAGGCTTTTGAGCCTTCCAGTTGTGCAGCAGACTGGCTGGGGCCAAAAATTTTTACACCCGCAGCAGTGAAGATGTCAACAATGCCATTGACCAGTGGTGCCTCTGGGCCAACGATGGTGAGATCGATATGCGTGTCCTGTGCAAAGGCAAGTAGTGCGGGTATGTCTTCAGCATTGATATTAATATTCGTTAGTTTAGGTTCCAGTGCAGTGCCTGCATTGCCCGGCGCAACAAAAACTTGTTTGGTTAGTGGTGATGAAGCCGCTTTCCATGCTAATGCGTGTTCGCGACCACCGCTACCGATAACAAGAATTTTCATTTTGGTTGTGCTCATGAGTGCAAATTTTGAGTGCATATTTTACACTAATCATTTTGAAATGAGAAAAATAGTCATTTAGATATATTGAGATAGCCATAATAGGTGGCATAAATTATTATTATTAGTTGTGTTATTATAGAGTTATGAGTATACAAATTCAAATTACTGAACAGCTGATGCAAGCGTTTTCTACTGAACATCTTGATGTGGTGAATGAAAGTTTTATGCACAATGTGCCTGAAGGGTCTGAATCACACTTCAAAGTCACTATTGTCTCAGATGACTTTATTGGCAAAACATTGGTTGCCCGACACCGGCTTATTAATAAAGTGCTCGAAGATACATTACATAATGACATACATGCACTGGCGCTGCATGCGCTGACCATGGAAGAATGGTTTATCAAAGGCAGGATACCCGATTCACCAGAATGCCTTGGCAATGGTCAATAAACCGCGAGATTATCATGCATACCTTACCTCCAATTCTACTTAATTTTGTGTATGTCATTTTGGGTGGTTTGTTGACATTATTTTTTATGAAAATGGGTTGTAGCATCTTCAACCGCATGGTCTGTTTTAATATTAGCGAGGAACTGGCGAAAGGGAATATTGCTGTTGGGCTAATGGTAATGGGATTGTTTATTGGTATAGGTGTTGCTCTTGGACTTGTGATTGGGCTAGGTCTTGGTTGAGCTTTGCGGTATTTCACCGATGTTCCTCGGCGATTAATGGTGACTGTCAGCCGATTGCGTAGCATTACCAGGCAGCAGCTTGCATTGCTATTACTGAGTAGTTTTATGTTGACGAATGTCAGTGCCAGCTTGTTTAAAAGGTCGGTGCATTCGCGGTACTGGACGGATAAGTATGATCACCACTTTAAAAAATACACTAAACGGTATTTTGGGCCATTTTTTGACTGGCACTGGTTTAAAGCACAGGCAATTGCTGAGTCAGGCTTAAATAATAAGGCGAAAAGCCATATGGGCGCAGTTGGTTTAATGCAAATATTGCCCTCAACATTTCATGATATTAATAAGCGAAACCCACATTTTTATGAGCTTAATACGCCGCGCTGGAATATAGCTGCAGGTATTTATTACGATAGAACCCTGTACCGAAGATTCAATAACAGCAGCACACAGGATAAGCTTTATAAAACATTTGCCAGTTATAACGCAGGTTATGGCCGTATATTAAACGCAGAAAAAAGAGTTAATACAAAAACAAAACATTGGAAAAAAGTTAAGCTTTATTTGCCCAGGGAAACGCGGGGTTATGTCCATCGCATTCGAGGCTTGATGGGTGAGCTGCAAAATCAGTAGTGACTAACAGTACAGATGAAAAGGCGACCCATGGTTCAAGACCGTCAGCCGCAGGGATGCAGGTGTCGAGTCGACAGGGATGTATTCACCGCGTGTCTTTAACCATGGGTAGTCTTTTCATTCGTTGCAGTAATAGTTGAGTTTTCTGCTGACGCGCCTTCTTTCCATATGTTATCAATATAAAATTCCATTGGTTTGAAGTTGGTTTTATACTGCATTTTCTGACAGTTATCTATCCAGTAACCCATGTATAAATAATCCAGCTGCATAATCTGCGTATGCTGTATTTGTAATAAAATACACAGAGTGCCAGGGCTGCGTTTTGATTCATCAGGGTCAAAAAATGTATACACTGCGGATAAGCCTGTCAAGGTAATATCACAGACAGCAACGGCAATGAGTGTCTGGTTTTTCCGCAATTCAATAAAAAGAGTGTCACTCCAGTCGCAATATAAAAAATGCCTGAAATCATCGGTTGTGGGGTTTGCCATATTGCTTTCGCGATGTCGTGAGTTCAGGTATTTCTGGTATAGCTGAAAATATTCTTCTGTAAAACTGGCATGAGTAATCTGCTTGCTTAAGTCCTGATTATTCCGTAAGCAGCGACGCTGATTACGATTGGGTTGAAACCGATTAACACAGACGCGGCAGGCAATACAGGCTTTACAGTTGTTGCAGTGGGGGCAATAGGTTTGTGCCCCACTGCGTCGATAACCGTGCTGGATCAGCTGATTATACAACGGCATGGTCATGGTTATCTGCGGGTCTGGCACCAGATTGCTGGCTTTGCGATCGGGCAGGTAACCGCATTCGTGCTGTGCGGTTAAGTAGAGCTGTAGGTGTTGACTGTTCATGGGCTTAAGAAGTAATAAACAAGTTGAATTGTGGGTTGTGATAAATGCCTGGCAACACATTATAACGTTGAAGCTGCTACAATCAGCGGCTAATTTTACCAATACAGTTTATTGCATAGATATGGCAGATGAATCACTAGAAGCGCCTACTGAAAAGGTTAACACTGTCGCCAGGACACAACGAGTTCGGCACTTATACGCAACATTAAAGCAGCGTATTCTGATTCTGGATGGCGCGATGGGTACCATGATTCAGCGTCATAAACTGGGTGAAGCGGAATACCGTGGTGAGCGCTTTGCCGACTGGCCGTCAGACTTAAAAGGCAATAATGATTTACTGACATTGACTCAGCCAGAAATAATCCAGGATATTCATACGCAATACCTGCAGGCTGGTGCGGATATTATTGAGACCAATACGTTTAATTCTACCCGCGTAGCGATGGCTGATTATGGCATGGAAGACATCAGCTATGAGTTAAACATGGCGGCAGGTAGACTCGCTCGCCAGGCTGCAGATTGGCTGTCCAGCGAGGATAAACCCAGATATGTGGCCGGTGTGCTTGGGCCAACCAATCGTACCTGTTCAATTTCACCCGAGGTAAATGACCCCGGTTTTCGTAATATAACTTTTTCTGTGTTAGTGGATGCTTACATGGAATCAACTCGGGGTTTAATTGCAGGGGGTGTGGATCTGGTTTTAATTGAAACCATTTTTGATACGCTCAATGCTAAAGCCGCTATTTTCGCAGTAAAACAGGTTTTTGACGAAGATGCGATTGAGTTACCCATCATGCTTTCCGGTACCATTACGGATCAGTCTGGTCGTACTTTAACTGGGCAGTTAACCGAAGCATTTTATAATTCTCTACGCCATGCAGAGCCTATATCAATAGGCTTGAATTGTGCTTTAGGGCCAGATGATCTGCGTCAGTATGTGCAGGAAATATCGCGTATTTCAGAGTTTTATGTGTCGGCCCACCCCAATGCTGGATTGCCTAATGAAATGGGTGGTTATGATCTTGATTCCACAGCTATGGCGGTTGCTATTGAAGAATGGGCAGATGCAGGGTTGCTGAATATTGTTGGCGGTTGTTGTGGTACAACACCCGATCATATCCGTGCCTTTGCGGATATTGTTGCGGGTAAAACGCCACGTCAAATTCCAGCGTTACCGATTGAGTGCCGTTTGTCTGGTCTTGAACCGTTTAATATCACAGCAGATTCATTATTCATCAATGTGGGTGAACGAACGAATGTTACTGGTTCGGCAAAGTTTAAACGCCTGATTAAAGAAGAGGCCTATGAAGAAGCGCTATCTGTCGCGGCGCAGCAGGTAGATAGTGGTGCACAGATTATCGACATCAATATGGATGAAGGTATGCTGGATTCCAAAGCGGTAATGGTCAGGTTCTTAAATCTGATTGCAGCGGAACCAGATATTTCACGCGTCCCCGTGATGATTGATTCCTCCAAATGGGAAATTATTGAAGCGGGTTTGCAGTGTGTGCAGGGTAAATCGGTAGTGAATTCAATTTCACTCAAAGAAGGGGATGAGAAATTTATTCATTATGCTCGGCTGGTTCGACGTTATGGCGCTGCTGTAATTGTGATGGCCTTTGATGAAACCGGGCAGGCAGACACTTACGCACGTAAAGTAGCAATCTGTACACGTTCCTATAAAATTTTAACCGAAGTGGTTGGTTTTCCCGCGGAAGACATTATTTTTGACCCGAATATTTTTGCGGTTGCCACCGGTATCGAAGAACATAATAATTACGCTGTCGATTTTATTGAAGCGACGCGTACGATAAAACAGACCTTGCCCCATGCAATGATTTCTGGCGGTGTGTCGAATGTCTCATTTTCTTTTCGGGGTAATAATCCGGTTCGCGAAGCCATTCATTCCGTATTCTTATACCATGCAATTAAAGCGGGGATGAATATGGGTATTGTGAACGCGGGTCAGCTGGCGGTGTATGATGATCTGCCTGAAACATTGCGTGAGGCAGTAGAGGATGTCATTCAAAACCGCCGCCAGGACTCGACTGACCGTTTGCTTGAAATTGCAGCCAATTACACAGGCGATGGCGTTGTCGCTGCATCGCAAAAGGATTTGAGCTGGCGTGAACTTCCAGTGAATGAAAGACTGGCACATTCACTGGTAAAAGGCATTACCGATTTCATTAATGAGGACACCGAAGAAGCCCGGTTGCAGGCAGAGAAAACCTTGCATGTGATCGAAGGGCCGTTAATGGATGGCATGAATATTGTTGGTGACTTATTCGGTGACGGTAAAATGTTTTTACCGCAGGTAGTGAAATCGGCGCGGGTGATGAAAAAAGCCGTGGCCTATTTAATGCCTTATCTGGAAGCCGAGAAAGACGGTGTTATTCAGGCCAATGGCAAAATTTTGATGGCTACGGTGAAAGGCGATGTCCACGATATTGGTAAAAATATTGTTGGTGTAGTACTGCAATGCAATAATTATGAAGTGATCGATTTAGGTGTGATGGTGCCAGCAGAAACGATTCTTGCTGAAGCGAAAAAGCATGATGTTGATATCATTGGTTTATCGGGTTTAATTACGCCATCACTGGATGAAATGGCACACATGGCTGCGGAAATGGAGCGTCAGAGTTATAAAGTTCCGTTGCTCATTGGTGGTGCCACTACTTCACGTATTCATACCGCAGTAAAAATTGACCCGAAATATTCAAGTGCTGTGGTTTATGTACCGGACGCTTCGCGTGCCGTGGGTGTCGCGGGTGATCTATTGAGTAGCGAACGTAAAGTCGCTTATATCCAGTCTATAAAAGATGAATATGAGGCAATGCGTATCGCCCGTGCAAAACGCACAGCAAAACGTAGGACTTTCAGTATTGAACGGGCGCGTGAAAATCGTTTTAAATATGACTGGGATACCTACACGCCCCCCGTGCCGAGTTTTTTAGGCGTTAAAGCATTCGATGATTATTCACTAGAAGAAATCAGTCATTACATCGACTGGACACCCTTTTTTCATGCCTGGGAACTAGTGGGTAAATACCCTAAAATCTTAAATGATGACGTAGTGGGTGAAGAAGCAACCAGTCTGTTTAATGATGCACAAAAAATGCTGAAACAGGTCATCGATAAAAAATGGCTCAAGGCGTGTGCGGTAATTGGCTTTTTTCCTGCCAATAGCGTGGGCGATGATATAGAAATTTATAGCAATGATGAACGTACAGAAGTTCAAGCTAAACTTCATCATTTACGTCAGCAGATGGAAAAACCAGATGACCGGCCGAACAGTTGCCTGGCTGATTTTATTGCGCCGAAATCATCCGGCAAAAAAGATTATGTGGGGGCTTTTGCAGTGACCGCCGGTATGGGTATTGATGCGCATATAAAACGTTTTGAAGATGATTATGATGATTACAACAGTATTTTATTGAAAGCGGTGGCCGACCGTCTGGCTGAGGCATTTGCGGAACATTTGCATGCAAGAGTTCGGACTGAGTTTTGGGGGTATGGTGCAGATGAAAACCTGAGTAATAATGAGCTAATTGCTGAAAAATATCAGGGTATTCGACCTGCACCGGGTTATCCTGCATGTCCGGATCATACCGAAAAAGCCACGTTATGGCATTTAATCGAACCGGATAAAAATGCCGGTATACAAATTACCGAAAGTTTTGCCATGCTGCCTACTGCTGCTGTCTCTGGTTTTTATTATTCACATTCACAGGCGAAATATTTTGGGGTTGGAAAAATCTTAAAAGACCAGGCTGAAGATTATGCCAGGCGTAAAGAGCAGCCATTAAACGTGGTTGAGCGTTGGCTGGCTTCGGTGCTGGATTATGATGTTTGAAGTGTACTGTTTGGAAAATTTTTAATATGTCTCTTATTCGTTTGCGTAATATCCAGTTAAGTTTTGGTGGCCCACTCCTGCTTGAAGACCTGAATCTTTCGATTAAATTGGGTGAACGCCTCTGTTTGCTGGGTCGAAATGGAACCGGAAAATCAAGTTTATTAAAAGTGATCGCCGGCTTAATCAAAGCAGATAGCGGCGACATAGAAAGTAGGCAAAATATTCGATTGGCAATGTTGGATCAGGAACCACGCAGTGACCTGTCAGGCTCTATTTTTGATGTGGTTGCCTCTGGTCTGGGTGATAATGCGCAATTATTACAGGATTACCACCATGCCATTAAACGCCTGGAAACAGATGCCAGTGAACAGGCAATTGAACAACTGTCCATGGTGCAAGATAAAGTAGATTGTGCCAATGCCTGGCAGTTAAATCAACAGGTTGAAGAAACTCTTAGCCGAATGGAGCTGTCTAGCGAAGCGGATTTCGCCCAGCTATCCGGGGGGATGAAAAGACGGGTTTTACTGGCAAAAGTACTGGTAATAAAGCCGGATTTACTGTTATTGGATGAGCCAACCAACCACCTCGATGTGGAGGCAATAAACTGGTTGGAAACGCAGTTACTGGGATTTAATGGTGCGTTAATGTTCATTACGCACGATCGAGTTTTTATGCGCCACCTGTCAACACGCATTATTGAGCTTGACCGCGGTAGCCTGAGAAATTATCCCTGTGACTACGACACTTATTTAAAGCGTAAGGATGAAATTTTACACGCAGAAGAAGTTGCTAATGCCGAATTTGACAAGAAGCTGGCGCAAGAGGAAGTCTGGATACGCCAAGGTATCAAAGCGCGTCGAACCCGTAACGAAGGCCGTGTTAGAGCGCTACAGAAATTACGTCAGGATCGTAGTCAGCGACGTGAACGAACCGGTCAGGTGACAATGGAAGTGGCTCGCGCAGAGCGTTCTGGCAAGTTGGTGGTAGAAGTCGAGGGCGTGAGTTTCTGTTATCAGCATACGCTGATTATTAATGCACTTAATACGACTATTTTGCGCGGTGATAAAATAGGTATTTTGGGTCCTAATGGAGTGGGTAAGACAACATTGTTGCGATTATTGCTGGGTGATTTGTCACCAACGACAGGTGATATCCATTTGGGAACTAAACTGGAAATTGCTTATTTTGACCAGTTGCGTGCACAGCTGAATGAGCAGGCCAGTGTGTTTGATAATATTTCGCAAGGGCGCGAGTTTATTGAAGTTAATGGTAAACAAAAACATGTGATCAGTTATTTGCAGGATTTTCTGTTCGCACCGGCTCGTGCCCGTTCGCCCGTCAGTGCGCTATCGGGTGGTGAACGTAATCGTTTATTACTGGCCCGTTTGTTTTCGAAACCCTCAAATATACTGGTGCTGGATGAGCCGACCAATGACCTGGACGTTGAAACGCTGGAATTGCTTGAAGAGCTGGTAATGAATTACAGTGGCACGGTGTTGCTGGTTAGCCATGACCGGGAATTTGTGAATAATGTGGTGACCAGTACACTGGTATTTGAGAGTGGTGGAGAGATTAATGAATACGTTGGTGGTTATGATGACTGGGAGCGACAAAGTAGGCAGATGGCCGCAAAAAATAATCAGTCTAACTGCGATGTATCTACTCAGAAGCTGGCGAAAAAAAAAGACAGGCTGAAGGAAAAATCAACCAAACGCAGTTTTAAAGTCCAGCGTGAACTTGATGTATTGCCAGAGAAAATAGAAAAATACGAAGTCGAGATTGCTCTATTGCAGGGGGAAACACTTGCAAATGGATTCTATCAGCAGGATAAAACCTTGATTCTGGAGGTTCAGACACAATTACAGTTAGCAGAAGAAAAACTGCAGCAATGTTATGCCCGTTGGGAAATTCTGGAAGCAGATTGAGTAGAGGTTTCTTGGTAGATTGAATCTCGGTGCCGGCTTTGAAATAGCCGGTGGTTATTAAATCCAATAAACCATAAAATATTTTTGCAGTATACATGCAGTCAAGTGTTGCGCCCCTACCACAGGCACAACTGATTACATCAATGCTTGTTAACTTTCTTTGCAGCCTTTATTGCTGTCGTATTCGGCATGTACAGGTCATCACGTTTGATATACGGGTATGTTTGTATCGTGAAGTATCGGGTGATGCAACGTCTGTATTGGTGAAGGTGGATGCTCCAGGCAGAGTTTATTAATATCTATACTTATCAGCGATTGAAAAAATAACATTATCTGGCGACAGCATCAATAACAGAGGAGTATTCAAAATAGACAATTCTGTCGTTATAAATCCACCTTGTTATGGGCGGTTTACCTACCGCATGGAGGGTTGATAGCGGCTGCCCCAGTTCGTGCTGCACTTCTTTCATGCTGGCACCACGGCGCGGCTCATTAAGTCGATGCACCGAGATGGTTTCTCCCGGCTGGATTTCTGTTGCGGGTAGTGACTGTGATGTGTTGGCAGTTTGCCGTTGCATCATCAGTTCAACGGATGATGGCGCGTTCTTTTTATGTCCCGTATGCGTGTTTATACCGGTGCTTCTATTGGTGCTTCTATTGGTGCTTGTTATAGCGGTATTTGTCTGAGTTGAGGCGTTTGTTTCAATGGGTGCTGGCCGCATTGCGGGCTGGTTATCATTTGCCGCAAACAGCAGTGTGGAAAAAAACACTACAAAACTGAATGAAATAGTTGTAAAGAAAATTTTTATGCCTGACCGAACCATCATTTTATCCCTTGCACAAATCGACGTTTAATTGTAGTGATTGTAGCACCACTGGTGTAATCTGCATTAATCATGGCTTAAGATTTTGCTTGCTAGCTGAAACCGCAGAAATGTGCTGACTTCAAGCGAGAAAATTAGCCGTTAAACTTTTTCATTACCAGGCAGGCATTCGTGCCACCAAAGCCGAAGTTGTTCGACATAGCCAGTTGAATATCTACGTTATCCCGGCGCTCGGTTACAATCGGCATCCCCGCTGCCTTTTCATCCAGATGTTCAATATTGGCAGAAGCCTGAATAAAGTTGTTTTGCATCATCAACATCGTATAAATTGCTTCCTGAGCGCCAGAGGCACCAAGAGAATGGCCGGCCAGAGATTTACTTGAGCTGATAGGCGGAATATGATCACCAAAGGTCTCACGAATGGCATACAACTCTTTGGTATCGCCAACAGGTGTACTGGTGCCGTGGGAATTAATATAATCCAGTTCACCTTCGACGTTTTCTAAACTCATTTGCATACAGCGCACAGCGCCTTCACCGGACGGTGCAACCATATCAACACCATCGGAGGTGGCACCATAACCAACAATTTCGGCGTAGATAGGTGCGCCCCGTTTTAATGCATGTTCCAGTTCTTCAACAACCACTGTCGCGCCGCCCCCTGCAATAACGAAGCCATCACGGTCATTATCATAGGTGCGGGAGGCTTTTTCCGGTGTTGCATTATATTTGGTTGATAGCGCACCCATGGCATCAAACAGCATACTGAGTGTCCAGTGCTCTTCTTCACCACCGCCAGCGAAGATTATATCCTGCTTGCCAAGTTGAATTAACTCATACGCATTACCAATACAGTGCGTACTGGTTGCACAGGCAGAACTAATAGAATAATTCACGCCTCTGATATGAAACGGGGTTGCCAGGCAGGCAGAAACGGTGCTGGACATAGTGCGTGGCACCATATAAGGGCCAACACGACGGATACCTTTTTCACTCAATATGTTGGCAGCGGCTACCTGATTGGCTGAAGATGCGCCACCTGAACCCATAATAATTCCGGTACGGTTATTTGAAACCTGGCTTTGTTCCAGCTTTGCGTCCTCAATGGCCTGCTGCATTGCGATATAGGAAAATGCCGCAGCATCACCCATAAAACGCCTGATTTTACGCTCGATAAAATCATCAATATTAATTTCAATGCTACCAGCAACCTGACTTCGCATGCCCATATCGGCATATTTCTGATTGAATTTTATACCTGAGCGTCCCTGTTGCAGAGATTCCAGTACGGTATTTTTATCATTTCCCAGGCAGGATACAATGCCAATGCCTGAAATTACAACTCGTTTCATATTGATGTAGCCTTAAAAATTTTCAGTTGAGGCAAATAATCCGACGCGCAGATTCTTTGCTATATAGATTTCCCTGCCGTCAATAGACATGGTCGCATCGGCAATGCCCATAACAAGTCCCCTTGCGATGACGCGTTTAATGTTTATCTGATAACTCACTAATTTAGCCTCAGGTAGAACCTGACCACTAAACTTAACTTCACCAACACCCAGGGCACGTCCACGTCCAGAATTTCCCATCCAGCCCAGATAAAAGCCCACCAGTTGCCACATTGCATCGAGTCCAAGACAGCCAGGCATAACGGGGTCATTTTTGAAATGGCAATCAAAAAACCATAAGTCGGGCTTGATATCCAGCTCAGCTTGAATCTCGCCTTTACCGTAAAAACCGCCGATTTCTGAAATGTGCATAATTCGATCAAGCATTAACATGTTTGGCAAGGGTAGTTGTGCGTTACCGGCTCCAAATAACTCACCGTGGCCACAGGTTAATAAGTCTTCATAACTATATGAACCGAGACGTTCAGTGGCATTCTTATCTGCTAACATGGTATTAGTTCTCAATTGACGGGCTTGCACAAAATACGACCAAAATCTGTTGTTTTAATGCAGAAGCAGGCGTTTAAGTTAATCCGTTAATTCTATAGGAAAATTCTCTTTTATGATATGACAAGCAAGTTATTACCGGAACAGATAAAAAGGATAACTGGTGTTCAAGACACGCTGTAAATACTTCCATGTAAGCTCGACACCCGCATCCCTGCGGCTGATGGTCTTGAACACCGGTTATCCTTGTTAATACGCTGGTGTTTTTTACACTCGCCAATAAGCTGTATAATCCTGCGGTATGGAAAACGTAGTGCTTTTAGCGATAATTATAGCGGTAACTTTGTATTGGTGGGATACCCGAAAGTGTGGGGAGTTGGTATTGCTTTATTGCCGCGGTGCATGTGAGAAAGCGAATTTTCAACTGCTCGATGCTTCTGTTGTCAGGCAGCGCACCTGGCTGCGCAAAAGACGGGGCGCGGGTTTGCAACTTTGTCGTTTATACAGCTTTGAATACAGTGATGATAATGAAGGTCGGCAATATAGTCATATTGTGTTAATTGGCCAGCAAATTGTAGAAACGAGCTTTCCTGTCCGTGAGTCATAATCAGGGAGTTGGCAATGAGCGACTCCCTGATTATGTCAGCCCGGATATGAAAATGGAATCAAGGTTCCTAGCGGATGAAAAAATGTTTGGTAAAGCGTAGTTGTATTGGGTGTTTTTCACCTTCGGGTGTGACTTTGATATTAAATTTAAGCGTTTCACCATCATTGACTTCAATACTGGCCAGGTAATAGATGGAAGGGCCATCCTTTATTTCTCTAAAATTAAGTTTTTTATACTGGTTGGCAAGATTGCTGGCGAAACCTTCAACTTTTGATGCGGTAGGCATGCCCATTGTATGCATTACCTTTTTTAAGATAGCAATATTAATCAGAATACGGTTGCTTGCATGTGGCAGATTATATTGCTTGGCAACCACCACGGGAATAGAGTCGCTGCGGAAAGCGTTGTAATGAATGGCGTAGTCACCAACCGTCTTTACATTTTCAGTATAACCGTTGGCATAACTCAGTGAATTTAGACTGATTAAAGCCAGAGCAAGTAGTGTGAGTATAATTTTATTCATGTAATTAGTCATATTGCTTTCCTCTTTATTAAATGGATGTTTTTTTATTGTTAGCAAACATTGTCATTATGGCTACGCTACTATTGTAATCCTGTAAAAATATTTATCAATCAGTAATGCTGGATTCAATTAAGGAACTGCTGATTAATTCTGCATGAGGTAGGTTGTAAACTGAATTACTAACAGGACGGATAAGAAGTATCCTTTTTATCCGTCCTGGTTGGTTTCGCCCTGCAATTGCTGCCGAATTTTCCTGCCCACGCATTTGTTACGCCAATCCTGAAACACAGGTACATTTGTCTCGCCTTTTATTATGCTTTCCAGGTCTTTTCTGGGACAAAGTACTCCGGGCGAGATACCTAGTTCATTCGCTTTATGGCTAAGGAGTTGCTGGAGTATTTTTAGCTGACTTTTATCTGTAGGCGGAGGGGGAGTGTTTACTGGCCACTGACTGGGGTCTATCTGTTGCGCGGTGAGAATGGCTCTAAACAGAGCGTCTAAATGTTTAGTCGATAAACGGAATTGGTTTGTACTGTAAGGTGTCAGTTCGTTTTGATTTTCTGGCGGGTTAAGTGCGAGCTGAATAATTTTTTCATCAGGTAGTACGCGTCGTCGAGTGGTATCTGTTTTAATGGCTAGCTGTTCTCGCCAGTTTGCGATAGCTTGAATAATCGCGAGTGTTGAGGCATTTAATTTATGGCTACCTTTGACGCGTTTCCATAACGAAGCTATGTCAACAGTAAATTTTTCCTGCAGAGTTGCCAGCGTTGCTCCAGTTGGGGATAGTCTCTCACAGTCAGTTTCGAACCAATGATAGCGCCCTGCGGTGTTTAATTTTTTCACCATTATCTTATACAGGGTAAATAGATAAGTGACATCATCACCGGCGTACTGGATTTGTTTTTGGCTTAAGGGGCGCTTTACCCAGTTAGTGCGAGTTTGACTTTTTTCCAGATTAACACCCAGTTCTGCTGCGACCAGCTGAGCATAACCGATTTGATTGTGGCAACTTAATAATGCTTCGGCGATTTGAGTGTCATGAACTGGCTGAGGGATATAGCCGAATGTATGAAACAACACTTCCATATCCTGTGAGCAAGAATGAAAAACTTTAATAATGTTTGGATTAAGAAATATTCTTTTTAGTGTTATGCCAGCATCAAATTTAAGCGGGTCAATGCAGGCGATAATTTTATCGCTGGCAATCTGTATCAGACCAAGATGTGGATAATAAGTTGTTTCGCGGAAAAATTCAGTGTCAATAGCCAGCACAGGTTCGTTTTCCAGTAAGCCAAGTAGTTGCTCCATCTCTGCCTGCTTTTCAATAAGAACTGGTTTCATGGCTTGTTCTTGAGTTTTTCAGAGGCGAATAATTCAATTTCATGCCCATACGTATTGATGGCTGCAATAGATGCTGCAGTCAACTTATCTTGCGGATGCAATAATTGTAGGTCTGAAACTTGAGTGTAGAATCTGGCGGAGCACTCCGGGTTTTCAATCCGAAGCATGGTGTGAAGTCGCTGCATAATTGCCTTATAATAAAGTTGCTTTAGTCATTGTATGGTGCCGTATAATACCTTTAATTGGTTAATTACTAACAGTACAGATGAAAAGGATACCCATTGTTTAAGACCGTCAGCCGGAGGGATGCGGGTATCGAGCCGACATAGATGTATTTACCGCGTATCTTTAACCATGGGTATTCTTTTTATTCGTTTCAGTAATATATAGATGATTTTTATTATGAATTATTCATTTAATGCAAAAATATTTAGAGATTTGTTTCATACCGCAATAAAAAATCATCTGAGCGAAATGAAAAGTGATGCTGATGATATAAATTCACCGCATAATCTGCTTGTTGCGATGGATCAGGCGATTGATGTGATGGAGCGAGCGAATGCAAGCGCTGCCATTAAGCGGTCAACATCGGCTGAAAACGGGGGCGTTCTGGAAGAAAAGAATGTCACGGAAATAGGGGGTTATACACTGGAATTGCTGGAAAGACTGGTTGCTTTTGTGCAGGATAAAACAAACCAGCAAGATCGTGACTTAATGCGTCTCTCCATTCCGGTATCGCTTTGGGTGGTGCATCATGGAGGGCGACTTGAACAGATTGAAATGGTGGTGAATTCACTGGCGAGCTATGCTAATGAAATTACCGATCCAGCCCAGCTTGCTGAATTGAGCAATATTATTGGCCAAATTATCGAAGCTTGTAGTGGTAAAATACGCGGTGATGTTGAGCAAACTAACAGGATGCGCCCGTGGCGAATACTTAATTTAAATTATGCTATTGTTGCAACCCGTAGCTATAACCCTGCTTTAATTGAGTCAGCTTATAATATGCTGATAAAAAATTTACCACAAGATGCCCGTCAGTTTCTTCATGAAGGTATGCAGCAAATGGATATTGTTGGTTATCCACAGGAGGTTCGTGAAGTCGTGGAGCGTTATGACAAAATGTGGGGTTCAGAAAGTACGTTACATTAAGAAATCACGCATGTACTGGTGTGGCTTAAATAATTATGACAGGGATGTATTCACCGCGTGTCTTTAACCATGGCTAGCTTTTTCATTCATTTCAGTAATAAATTGATGTTTAAGCCGAAAGTTGGTGTTATAAAAGTTTGGCTGATTAATGTGTTGCGGTATGGCTTTGTATACGGTGCTTGGTTTTAATAAACGCATGGTGTGGTACGTGGAGTAAATCCGCTAGCTGCCTGACAAGGGATTCTTCGTATTTATCCAGTTTATCATCAGCGTAAGCCAGCGCCCACAGATCTTCGATTAGTTTTATTTTTTGTTTTTGCGTGTAGTGTTTGTTCAGCAAAGAAGTGAACTCATAATAGTCCGTTGCATTGCGTTTTTCATTATTGGCTAGCTTTACTAATGCAGAGATTTCATCAGCATTTAGTTGAAAATCCTGTTTCAGTAATTGTCGAACCTTGCTTTTTTCCTCAACGGTGACCTGGTTATCAATATTGATCATTTCAACCATTAATACAGCACAGGCAAGCTGGAGGCAGTGTTCGAGTGATGCGGCTGTGTCATTTGTATTGCACAGATACTGGTTAAAAAAGTGTTGTAGTTTAGTGAGCATAATATTAATTGGATAATAAATTATTTTGGTTATGTAATCTGGATAGAGCAATTTTAATTCTTTCTGGGTCAAATCCTCGTATGCGGTAGTTGCCAATTAAAAGTAACGGGATGGCACCGCCCCCGTTTTTTTTATAAAGCTGTTTGCCAATTTTGGTGTTTTCCATATCGTATTCGCAGTAGCTGATGCCTATTTTCTGAAAATAGGCTTTTGCCTGGTAACAGTAAGAGCACCACCATGCGCCAAGCATAACAATATCAGGTTTTTGTTTAATGATCTGTGGGGTACATTCTATGGTGTTAACGGTTTCATGCCTGCGGATGAAAATAAATGCAAGCAGTATAGTACCAATAAATAAGATAGTGGCTCTACTTCGCCGGGTGGTTTTTTTTTGACTGTTCTCGGTCATGAATTTATTTAGAGAATCGCTACTTGATGGGCTGGTATTATTTACAGATTTAAAAATACAGCAGAAGTTCCCGTGTTCAGTAATAGACCAAACACGGGTACGGGTTGATGCCAGGAATAGTTAGTAGCTGTTGCGATAGCGTTGTAATTGTGCGATAAAATGATTTCGGTAATAGAGAACTGCACTGGCTCCATTGGCTCTTACATCAATAATTCTCCAGCTGTTTTCGGAGTAGTGCATGCGAAAATTTAGTCGCATAGGTGGCTGTTGGCGACGATAAATAAACACTCTTACGGAGGCTTCTGACGGTCCCCTGTATTGAGCAGGTGCAAACTGGATGCGGGTGTCTTTAGTGTCAAAACTACCAATATGTTGGGCAAGGCTGGATAAAAATGTTTCGCGTAATTGCTGTTGGAAGCTGTTTTTTTCTGTTGCTGTCATGTAACGTGCATAAGGGCCGGTTATCCAGCGTGACATACTGTTAAAGTCGAAATAAGGAATGATTTCATTTTCAATGAAACGGCGTAGTTCTACTGGGTTTACACTGCCTGTATGGGTGGTGAATGCAGTAATTTTCCCCAGTGTATCCTGAATGACCTGTACCGGATCCTGCGCATAACGATAGCGGTTAAAAGTATATATATTCGGGCGGTACAGGTAAGGATTTGCTGGTCGAAACTGAGCAGATTCTGGCGCTGGCGGCGTGTAATGTGTTGATTGCTGAGAGTGAGCGGGTGTTTTTATTTTGCCAGCTTGTTGAGCGGCGCTAACAAGGGGCGATAATAGCAGAAAGCTCGGTAGTATAACGGATATCAGAAGTCGGTTCATGGTCAATTACCTGCCTGCTGTCGATTAAAGGTTGGATAATTTTAGCAGGAAATGTTTCAGCACAGAAGATTATTTAGTCGATATGAGAATATTCATTTTGTTTTTGTCGCCATGTGTTATGGTAAACAATTTGTCCTTATACAACGTGGAGACACAATATTTATACATTAAGATGAATGGGGCGGTAGTGAGGCAGGGTATTTTATTCTACTGTTTCGGTAAACTGCGTTATATGCGAACCGACCAATGTAGTGTGTTGTGGATAACAAATTAAAAAATAATAGTACAGGCTGGATGAAAAAAAACAATCGATTGCCGACAACGCCTAATCCCTGGAAACGCCGGAGTGGTCATCGAATCTACGATAATCCCTGGCTGGCTCTGCATGAGGATGAGGTTATTAATCCTGGTGGTGGTCTTTCACACTACGGTAAAGTGCATTTTAAAAACTTGGCAATTGGCATAATTCCTCTGGATGAAGAAAATAATACTTGGCTAATTGGTCAGTACCGCTATGTACCAGACTGTTACTCCTGGGAGATCCCGATGGGCGGTGGACCACTAAATATTGAGCCGTTACAATCAGCGAAACGTGAGTTAAAAGAAGAAACCGGATTAACCGCGAATAAATGGGACAAGTTGATGGAGTTGCATCCTTCTAACTCGGTTACTGACGAGCGTGGACTGGTGTATGTTGCCCGTGAACTAACCGAGGGTGAAACTGAATTCGAGGAAACCGAAGCGTTACTGATTCAAAAACTGCCGCTGGATGAAGCGATTGAGCGAGTATTCAGTGGTGAAATTACCGATGCAATCAGTATCGCTGGGCTGCTAAAACATAAATACAAATATTAGTATCGAGCCTGTACATTAATCAAAATCCCTGTCCCGAGGAAAAGCATCATTTCTGTCATGTAAAAAATCATTATTAACAGCAGATTTAGAATCAAAAAAATCATCCCATGTAGGCTCTTTTGCAGAAATAATAATATTTTTCCCTTGCTGTGTAATGTAAACCTCGTCCTCAGCGTTTCTTTGGAAACCTCAGGTACGATTGGATATCAACCTACCAGTGTGAGCTATGAGAAAAGATGTAGCGGCTTACATGAGGCATTAAACCTTGATAGGCTGCATCCTGCGAATGGTGATCAGTCACCAGTTAACTATGAGATAAATTCTTTAAAGAAAGTGTCCGGAATGACTTGACCAGTATAGTCTGAGGTGGATATTTCAGGATCGACTAGTTATAGTCTATCACCTAACAGTGGTAAAAGTGCTTCAATTAATGGGTTAATATGGTTTCTACTATGACTGGCCGAAAGCGTTATTCTTAAACGTGAAGTTCCTTCTGGAACAGTGGGTGGTCGAATAGCAGTTACCAGGAAGCCGGCATTAAATAATTGCTGGCTAACTTTCATGGCTTTCTCATCATCGCCAATGAGCAGTGGTTGTATTGCAGTCTGGCTGTTTTCGATGTTTAATCCTGCTTCGTTACAACAGGTTCTGAAGTAGGTGATATTGTTGTTCAGGTTGTTCAGATGTTGCGATTCGTGCTGGATAATTTTTAAACTACAGCAGGTGGCTGCGGCGATAGCGGCGGGCATGGCGGTGGTGTAGATATAAGTACGCGCCTGCTGGATAAGGGTTTCGATCAGCGCTTCGCTGCCAGCAATAAAGGCACCAGCGGTGCCAATGGCTTTACCGAGTGTGGCCATATAAACAGGGATGTCAGCCGTGTTTAAAGAAAAATGCTGTAAGCAGCCCTTGCCGGTTTTACCCAAAGTACCAAAACCATGTGCGTCATCAACCATTAACCAGCTATCCGTTTTTTTACATAGGGCGGACAGTGCGGGCAGGTCGGCGATATCACCGTCCATACTAAAAACACCATCGGTCAGCACCAGTCTGTCGGCTGATTGATCTGCTGCTTTGAATAATTTTTCCTGCAGGCTGGAAACATTGTTATGCCGATAACGTTGCAAGCGTGCACCGCTGATCAGGCCGCCGTCGATTAATGATGCATGGTTCAGGCGGTCTTCAAAAATAGAATCATTTTTAGTCAGCAGTGCCTGACATAAGCCGAGATTTGCCATATACCCGGTAGAGAATAAAATGGCGCGTGGATAACCGGTGAACGCTGCCAGCTGTTCTTCAAGCTGATGGTGTGCCCTGCTGTGACCATTAACCAGGTGAGCGGCACCGCTGCCGACACCGTAGCGTTTAACGCCGTCTATCATAGCCTGTTTTATTTGTGGGTTGTTGGCCAGGCCGAGGTAGTCATTGCTACAGAAGCTGATGATGTTGTGACCATCAATGCGCATTTCTATCTGTTGCGGGCCTTCACTGATGCGCCGTTTTCGGTAACGCTGCTGCTGCTTTCTTTCTGCCAGTGGTTTGTTGAGGTCTTTCAAGTGAGATTAAGCCTTTTAACCAGTGCAGGCGCAGCCGGTTTTTGTTTCGACTGGTGGTGTGACCTGCATCCCGCGCAGTCCCAGCTTTTTAAATAACTGCTGGTCGTGGTTTTCATCTGGATTAGCTGTGGTGAGGAGTTTTTCGCCATAGAATATGGAGTTAGCACCAGCGAAGAAGCACAGTGCCTGAGTTTCGTCACTCATTTCGGCACGACCCGCAGACAGACGCACATAGGAGACAGGCATCAGAATGCGGGCAACGGCAATGGTGCGAACAAACTCAAGTGGCTCCAGATTCTCAACGCCATGCAAGGGTGTGCCTTCAACCTGTACCAGCATATTAACTGGTACACTTTCCGGGTGCTGCGGCAAATTAGCCAGTTGCTGTAGCAAGGAAACACGATCATGGCGTTTTTCACCCATGCCAAGAATACCGCCACTGCAAACATGAATGCCGGCATCACGAACGTGTTGTAACGTATCCAGACGATCATCGTAGCTGCGGGTGGTGATAATGTCGCCATAATATTCCGGTGAGGTATCCAGATTGTGATTGTAATAATCCAGTCCAGCAGCTTTCAGGCGCTGACTTTGTGCAGCAGTTAACATGCCAAGGGTAACGCAGGATTCCAGCCCGATTTCTTTTACAGCAATAATCATGTCAATGACTTTATCGAGATTTTTATCGGTCGGGTTGCGCCAGGCCGCGCCCATACAAAAACGGCTGGCACCGTTATTTTTTGCTGTGGTCGCTTTCTCAATGACCTCTTCAAGCGATAATAAGCGCTCTTTTTCAACCACTGCATTGTTGTGCGCACTCTGCGAGCAATACCCGCAATCTTCTGGACAGGCACCGGTTTTAATACTGAGCAGAGTGCTAATCTGTACCTGATTAGGGTCAAAGTGCTGGCGGTGAATTGACTGCGACTTAAACAGAAGATCATTAAAGGGCAGTTCAAATAAAGTGGTAATTTCAGTTTTTGACCAGTCGGAGCGTGGTTGTATCATGAGTTTATTTGTGTCTTAATAGCGTGACACTATCTTACACGACAGGGAGTCGTTACCAAAATGGAACTTGCTACAGCGACCTTCATCAGCAGGCTTATCGAGCGTATTTATCCGCCACGTTGCCTGTTATGCCAACAACCGGGAATTGATAAGCTGGATATCTGTGCCAACTGTTATGCCCAGTTGCCGTGGAATACCCGTAGTTGTAAACAGTGTGCTATTCCACTTGCCGATAAAAATGAAACGGAGGTATTGTGTGGGCACTGCCAGAAAAAAGCTCCGTTTTTTGATGCGGCTTACAGTGTATTTCGTTATGAGGCAGATATTGTTAATATGGTGCATCAGTTTAAATTCCATCAGAAACTGGCCTTTGGCAGGTTACTTGGAACCTTGATTTCACATAAAATACAGAATCTGCCGGTAAAACCAGACTGTATTTTGCCCGTGCCGCTGTTTAAATCACGTTTGCGGCACCGCGGTTTTAACCAGTCCATTGAGCTAGCAAACGTTTTATCCAGAGCCTTGCAGATACCGGTGCTAACAAACCATGTGGTACGAACACGCAATACTGAAACCCAGACCGGGTTGAATGCAAAACAGCGCAGAAAAAATATAAAGGGTGCCTTTGAAATGGTGAAGCCTGTTTTGGTTAAACATGTTGCAATTGTTGATGATGTAATTACAACAGCTTCAACGGTGAATGAACTGGCGAGAATTTTAAAGCGTGGCGGTACTGAACGAGTGGATGTATACAGTGTAGCCAGAGCATAATTGGATAAATTGATTTACTGCTGTCGCGGTAATCTTCTATGTAAAGATTACCCGTCCATGTTGTATAAGGTGATGTTTATGCTAATGCATGGTGGCTGAACTGGGTCTATTGCTCTGTAACCACCCCCCTGTAGGACCACCTGCTGCCCCCATACAGCCGGTGTTCAGAGCAATAAACCTTTTTTATATCATTGATGATTAATGGGCCAGTCGTAAAATTAAAGCCACTACCTTTGATTATTTTTCTGTTGTACTATACTTTTTGAGTAATCTGACAGGCATCTGCTTGTCTGGTATTGGAATTTATATAGTGCAAGCCAAAAAAGAAAATACTACAAATATCATTGAGCTTAACCGCAGTCTGAAAGACAAAACGGCTGAGATAGAGCTATTGCAGCAGACTTTTACCGAAATTGGGAGTGAGCTTGATTTAGACAGAGTTTTTGCAATTGTTGCGGAGCGCGCCCAGAAAATCATTGGTGCACAAACGTTATTGATCCCATTACTGGATGATAACTGTCAGACATATACCTACCGTGCCGGGTCAGGAGAGAATGTGGATGAAATTGTCGGCGAATCTCTACCCCTGGATTTCGGTGTCTGTGGTTGGGTTTGGAAAAATAAGAAACCGTGGTGGAAAGGGGTGCTAAAAGATCTTGGTGAACATGAAAAAAATTGCTGGGAAAATGAAGTCGGAAATATGATTCTGGTGCCCTTGCAGGGAAAACGGCATTTTCTCGGCGGTATTGCCGGGTTAAATAAAGCGAATGGTAGTGAGTTTGATAAAAAAGATTTAAACCTGTTACAACTATTTGCCAGTATAGTTTCTATTGCCATTGAGAATGCGATGGCGGTAAAAAGCATGGAAGTCAGTCATGCCTTAAATGAAGACTATCGAATGCGGCTGGAAATCTTGAATCGACAGCTGGTAGAAAGCAGTAAGGAGCTAGAGTTTCTTTCACTTTATGATTCGGTTACTGGATTACCTAATCGCTCATTATTTCATGATCGTCTGTCACAGAATCTCACTCAGGCCGTAGTTACAAATAAAAAAATTGCGCTATTATTGATTGATCTGGATAGCTTTAAGCAGATTAATGAAGCCCTGGGGCATGATCGTGGTGATTTATTGCTTAATAAAATTGCACGACGATTTACTGAAGAGATGCAGGGTAATGAAACGCTGGCACGTCTGGGTGGTGATGAGTTTGTGGTGATCTTACCTGATTACAATGCGTCATCGGGGAATAAACGTGCACAACAATTTATTCAATTGTTGAAACCAGCTTTTAGCATTGACAATAATAAAATTGTTGTTGGTGCAAGCATTGGTATTTCAGTCTTTCCTGAACATGGAACAACCATTAGTGACTTGCTAAGTCGCGCTGATATTGCGATGTATCGAGCAAAAGACAGTAGTCAGTCAGTGTGTGTTTATAAATCGGGTAATGATTATCATGCGAAAGGCCGCCTTGCGATGGTTACCGATGTACGTAAGGCGTTAGAAGAAAAGAAATTTGAGCTGTATTATCAGCCGAAATATTCATTGAGTACAAATGAAATTGTTTCTGCTGAGGCGCTAGGACGTTGGACCAGTAATACCCGGGGTGTCGTTTCCCCCATAATATTTATTGAGGTACTGGAACAAAATAATTTAATTGATGATTATACTTATTGGGCAATTAAAACTGTATTGAAACAGGCGAAAAAATGGAAGAAAAAATATAAACCGGTTCGTGTTTCAGTCAATATTTCACCAAATACATTAATGCATCCAGGCTTTATCAAGCGTATTGATGAAATCATTACCTCGAAACGTGATGGTGATTTAATCTGCTTTGAAATTACTGAAAATATTTTCCTCTCTGAATTTGAACGTCTTTCATCTGTACTTGAACACATTTGTGCTTTAGGTATTACTTTATCAATAGATGATTATGGTACCGGTTATTCCTCATTAAGTCGTTTAAGACGATTACCCGTAAGTGAATTGAAAATTGACCAGTCATTTATTAAAGACATGGTTGATAGTAAAGACGCTGAGGTTATTGTGCATTCAACCATTGAATTATCACATAACCTTGATTTAATTGTGGTTGCTGAAGGTGTTGAAAATAGAGCCGTTTACGATCTTCTGGTAAAATTTGGCTGTGATATTGTGCAGGGGTTTTATATGGCTAAACCGGTTTCGACAAAAGAATTTAATCAACTATTAGAGAAATAACCGATTTTTAATCTTAGGGTGTTTTCAGGTTATCGTAGCAAACTGATAATTTAGAAAAACACCGACGAATAACACCAGGCCAAACCAGTTATTATTCAGAAAAGCCCTGAAACAAAGTGCGGGATCACGATCTCTAATTAAGTATTGCTGATAGATAGCGAATACAGTCGCGGCGGCAACACCAGCATAATAAAATCCACCAAGACTGGCGCGATGACCGATAATAAGTAAATTTAAAATTAATAGCAGTTGCATAATAGCAATGATAAGTTTGTCCTGATTACCAAACAAAATGGCTGTAGACTTTACGCCGATTTTTATATCATCGTCATAGTCAACCATTGCATACATCGTGTCGTAAATGGTCGTCCATAAAATATTGGCAAGAAAGAGTAGCCATGTTACTGCGGTTATTTCATCTGCCTGTGCCGCATAAGCCATCGGTATTGCCCAGCCGAAGGCAGCGCCGAGATGAATCTGGGGCAAATAATGGTATCGCTTCATAAAAGGATAACTGGCAGCCAGTAAAACCCCGCCTAAAGACATCCATATTGTCAGCGTGTTCATAAATAATACCAGGATGAATGCCAGTAGGCTCAGTGCAGCAAAAACCAGAAGCACCTCTTTCTCAGTAAGCTTTCCCGATGCGAGGGGTCGTTGTCTGGTGCGCTTTACTTTATTATCAATGTGTCTGTCGGCATAATCATTAATTGCACATCCTGCCGAGCGCATTAAAATGACGCCGAGCACGAAAACAATCAGCACAGAGGGGTGAGGCCAGCCACCTGCCGCCAGCCATAATGCGATTAATGTTGGCCATAATAACAACAGGATACCAATGGGTTTATCCAGACGAACCAGCTGGATATAAAGTTTTAGTTTATCAAACCAGCCGGACTGCCTGGTTGACTGGTATCGTTGAACGAAATGTGTTTTAAGTTGTTTGTATCGCAGCTCAAGTTTATCCAGTAGCGGATGTGTCGCCAGATAATCAATCCAGCTATCGAAATATTGAGCAGCAGAGTCAAACCACTTTTTTAACTGGCAGGCGAATTTTCGTACCATATTAACAATACGTTGCAGATGTCTTAAATAGGGAGAGGAGGATTTTTTAAATCGCATTGTCAGATATTTTACCTTAGAGATAAAGTTTTGACCTGTCTATTTTAATCTTCAGGGGTTTGGTCCCCCCACGGTTTGTGGTAAAAAAATCACGGGGTAAGATCCTATTACTGAAACAAATTTGCTTTTTTTACGGTCTTTTGTGGATTCAGTTGCTGATTTTACTTTAATCTCGCATCAGCTTAATACTATAACCCTGTTCGGCTATCAGGTAATATAAGAAGATGAAAAATATACGCGAATTTGAAGGGGCTTCACCTGATATCCATAATAGCGTTTTTGTTGATGAGAGTGCTATTATCACTGGTAATGTTGTCATCGGGCAGGATAGTTCGGTGTGGCCGCTGGTATCAATACGTGGTGATATTCATCATATACGAATCGGGGCGCGAACCAATATTCAGGATGGCAGTGTGTTGCATGTTACTCATGACAGTGACTATGCTCCTGGCGGTTATGGTTTAACAGTGGGCGATGATGTGACGGTGGGCCATAGTGTTGTCCTGCATGCCTGTACAGTTGAGAATTTATGCCTGATTGGTATGGGTTCGGTGGTGCTGGATGGCGCTGTGGTACAGTCTGGTGCAATGGTGGGTGCGGCTGGTCTGGTGCCACCAAACAAGGTTATTGATGGCGGGTATATGTGGCTCGGCAGTCCGGTAAAACGTGTTCGTGAGCTAACAGAAAAGGAAAAAGGTTTTCTACTTTATTCTGCGGCGCAGTATGTGAAATTAAAGAACCGTCACGCTGGCCAGGAGGCTGTCGAGCCTACCTGAATGTATTGGCCGCGTGTTTTGAATCATAAGTACCCCTTCCATCCGTTTTAGTAATAACGGTCACAATAATTACTTTATCATCTAACTGCCAAAGGTTCGTTAATGGCTTTACCTCTGCATTCTCGGTTACGTCAAAAAGTTAAAGATGTTTTTTTTAAAATAGTGCAGACACTATGGCCGAATAAATTCAGCGATACTTTGATAGACCCTAAAACGATTCACTCGATTTTTGTTATTCGCATTAACTATCGAATTGGTAATATGTTGATGGTGACCCCGCTTATTCAGGCGCTGGAGAAAGAACTGCCCCACGCACGGATAGATTTACTGGTTGGGGCTGCCTACACAAAGGTTTTTTTTGAAGGCTTTAAACAGATTGATAATATCTATGATTTTCCAAGAAAATTATTAAAAAATCCTTTGTCTGTATGGCGTTACATTAAACGTATCCGTGCAAAAAAATATGACCTGTTAATTAATCTGAATGCTGGTTCCAGCAGTGATCGTATTGCAACATTGTTATCGCGCTCGGAGATAAAACTCGGCTTTTGTCTGAATAACTCATGGTTACCGATTAACCGTTGTGTTGAACTTGATCCCGTGCTCATACATGAAGCGCTTAAACCGCTTGCATTAATGAATATTTTCAAACCACAGCATCAGTTTGCAAAAACACTTTCAATCGCTTTAAGTGCAAATGAAAAAAAAACAGCAAATGGCGTTTTAACCCAGCTGCTTAATTGGCATGAGCTGAATAATCATACAAAAATTGTCGGCCTGTTTCGAAATGCCAGAAATGAGAAGAAAATTGAAAATAACTGGTGGTTACAGTTAGTCGGTGCACTTAACAAACAGCATTCAGAGCTGATTTTTATTGATATTCTTTCACCCGATGTACCTGAACCACTGGTGGCAAACATGGTTAGTTACGCGGAAAAAAACTTACGTAAGCTGGGCGCATTTTTGTCACAACTGGATGTTTTTATCTGTGCTGATACCGGACCAATGCATCTTGCCTGTGCTTCAGGTGTTAGTACTATCGCACTTTTTAAAGAGAGTAGCCCGCTGCTTTATGGGCCATTGGGTGAGCATGATCTGTCGCTGGTAATTAAAGATAGAAGCACAGAAGCACTTGCTAGTGATATCTTCCTGCATCTGAAAGAGAAGGTGTTCTGAGTTATGGCTGCGCTAATGAATTTCGAATGATGTTTATTACGGACTGTGTTTCAGGTCTGACATCACGCCATAAATAAAAAGATTCGGCAGCCTGTTCAACCAGCATGCCCAAACCGTCGAAAACCTTTTTAGCCCCCTGTTGTTGCGACCACTGCATGAAGGGTGTCGGATTTTTTGCATACATCATGTCATAGCTGCAGGCATCGGCATTAAATAGATTATCCGGCAATATTGGTAGCTCACCATGCAAACTGGCAGAGGTGCCATTAATAATAATGTCGAATTTTTGCTTGCCGAGTTCATTTAGTCCACAAGCATTTATATTGCCGAGGCCGGCAAACTTGTGCATAAGTTCGGTGGCTTTGAGTTTTGTTCGATTGGCAATGAGCAGTGCTGCGGGGTGTTGTTCCAGTAGCGCTTCGAGTACACCACGTACAGCACCGCCAGCGCCAAGGATTAGTATGTTTTTTGTTGCAACAGAAATTCGCTGATTCAGAATAAGATCACGCGCCAGTCCCACGCCATCGGTGGTGTCACCAAATAATTGACCATTGTCGAGTAATACCAGGGTATTAACTGCGCCAGCCCGTTGGGCACGTTCGCTATGCGTGTCAGCGAGTTTCCAGGCATCCGCCTTAAAGGGGGCGGTAATATTTATGCCTCTACCCTGCTTTTTAAAAAAATCATGCACCGCCCGTTCAAACTGGCTGATGATTGCCAGTTCTGCGGTGTAGACCATGTTCTGTTCGGTCTGTCTGGCAAACAGAGTATGTATCTGGGGGGATTTGCTATGTGTAATCGGATTGCCGAATACAGCATAATGGTCAATGAGAGTGTCTGACATATCCGTTCAGGATTTTATTTTAATTTTTATTGAGCCATTGGGCAGCAGTTTTTGCATAGTAGGTCAGAATGCCATCAGCCCCTGCACGTTTAAAGGCCAATAAACTCTCCAGCACCGTGGCTTTTTCATCCAGCCAGCCATTTTGTGCCGCCGCCTTTAGCATGGCATATTCTCCGCTTACCTGATAAACATAAGTTGGCACGGCAAAATGGTCTTTAACTCGGCGCACGATATCCAGATAAGGCATGCCAGGTTTAACCATAAACATGTCTGCGCCTTCTTCAATATCCAGTGCCACCTCACGCAACGCTTCGTCGGAGTTTGCCGGATCCATCTGGTAGCTGTATTTATTGCCTCCTCCCAGATTTTTTGTAGAACCAACTGCATCACGAAAGGGGCCATAAAAGCTGGAGGCATATTTTGCAGAATAAGCGAGAATGCGCGTGTAAATGAAATGACTGGTTTCCAGTGCGTTACGGATTGCGCCAATCCGACCATCCATCATGTCAGACGGGGCGACGATATCGGCACCGGCTTCAGCGTGTGACAGTGCCTGTTTAACCAGTACGGCGACGGTTTCGTCATTTAAGACATAACCCTTGTCATCAATCAGTCCATCCTGTCCATGGCGAGTAAATGGATCAAGTGCAACATCTGTTATCACGCCAAGATCTGGACAGGCTGCTTTTAACTGGCGCACAGCAGTTTGTGCGAGGCCGTCAGGGTTGTAGGCTTCGCAGGCATCATCCGATTTTTTATGTTGAGAAACGACTGGAAACAGAGCAATGGCGGGTATGCCCAGTTCAACACATTCTCTGGCTTCGAGTATAAGCTGGTCAATACTGACACGTTCGACCCCCGGCATGGAGCCAATGGCTTCACGCTGGTTTTCACCTTCGATGACAAACATCGGGTAAATCAGGTCGTTCACATGCAGTTGGTTCTCCCGCATTAAGCGTCGTGAAAAATCATCACGTCGCATCCGGCGCATTCTGGTTGCTGAATATTTTCCACTGACAGCCACTGTATTTTCCCATAATATTAAAATCGTCTGTATTGTATCAGCCTGCTTAATGACTGACATTAGCTATCAGTGCTTCTTTTACCATTATATTATCGATTCTGTTTAATCTGGTCTTCGTACTGCTGAAAACGCATGCGTAAACAATCGATAACCTGCTTGACCTTCTGAGGAATAAATCGGCGTTCAGGGTAGATGGCATGTACCTCAAGAGGAGTGGTTGTATAGCTCGGTAGAATAACGTTGAGTTTGCCCTGCTTGATATAATCACGCACAGACCAGTCACACATCATGGCAATGCCAAGACTGGAAATCGCTGCATCAGTAATTACATCTGGGCTGTTGGCTTTAAAGCGGCTGGCTACACGGACAGTTTCATCACCATCTTTTGTACTGTGAAAAAACCAGAGACCAGGGGATTTTTGTTGAGAGTAAAGCAGACAGTTGTGGTTTATCAGGTCAGCAGGTTTTCTGGGACGACCATGTTTTACCAGATATGATGGGCTTGCCACCACAACTCTTTGGCTCATACCAATTTTCTGTGCAATTAAAGTAGAATCGGCTAATGGGCCAATGCGAATAGCCAGGTCGATACCTTCTTTTACCAGGTCGATATAATGTTCATTAAAAACAAGATCGCAGTTAATCTCAGGGTATTGAGTAAGAAACTCGCTTAAAAAGGGAATGATAAAGGTGCGCCCAAAGGCTGTACTGGTTGATAGTCGTAAGGTGCCAGTGGGTTTTATTTTCCCCTTACCGATGCTGGCTTCGGCTTCATTAAAATCGTTTAACAGACGAATACAGTCATGGTAATACGCATTTCCTGCTTCTGTAGGGTTAAGCGAGCGGGTGCTTCGATTAAGCAATTTGATGCCGAGCCGCTCTTCCAGGGCCGCTACGTGTTTGCTTACAGTGGACTGTGACATGTTAGTTTCGCGTGCCACGGCGGAAAAACTTTCGGCTTCTACAACACGACGAAATACTTCCATGCTCTGCATTACATCCATAAAAAACCTTTTATAACAGTTAGTTAGGGTTTGAATTGTCTCAATATTCTTATCCATGACTTATTCATGGCTGCTTTAGAAATACTTTATATGTTTTATTCCACACACGAATGAATCATATTCCAGATGATGCACTAATATACAACGCAAGTTTAGTCTAAAGTGTTTGCTGGTAAACGCAAGTTAAGCTGTCAGCATTGTTTTTGGTAATGAAACTAAAAGGTAAATACGCTATGTTAAGTCCCGATCAAATTCCTGAACAGTGGAGCAATATTGCTTCCGGTTATGAGCGCGCATTTGAAAAACTGACGATACAATTCTCTGAAGAGGTGGTTCGTCAGCTCGATTTGAAACCGTCAGAATCCATACTGGATGTTGCCACAGGCACTGGCTCGTTAAGTCTGGTTGCAGCAAAAACTGGGGCAGATGTGCTCGCGACGGATTTCTCTCCTGGGATGATTGATCGTTTAAAACAACGTTTGGATCAAAAAGCGATTCATAATGTGAGGACAGCGGTAATGGACGGTCAGAACCTAACTGTAGCCGATGCCAGTTTTGATGCCTGTGCTTCAGTTGTCGGGCTGATATTTTTTCCTGATATTCAGAAAGGTCTAAGTGAGTTAAAAAGAGTGCTTAAACCACAGGGACGTTGTGCGGTGGTTTGCTGGGATCATCCTGAGCATTTTGAAATGATGAATTATCTGCAGCAGGCGATATTACTGGTGGTGCCTGAATTTGAAATACCGACACAGACACCAGTATGGGCACGATTATGTGGTCAGCAGTCATTAAAAGAAAGTATGTTAAATGCCGGCTTTCATAAGGTTAATGTGTTTTCTATGCAAGGTTTTCTTGAAGTTGAATCAGTTAAGCAGTTCTGGAATGATTTTACTTCCTCTGCACCACCACTCGTTTTACTGTTTGAACAGCTGGGCAAGGAAAACACCGAACGGGTAGGTGAAAAATTTGTCGAATTGATTACTGAGAATGGAAAATACACCGCAGTGAAATTGAGCGCACAGGCGTGTATAGGTATTGCTTATGTCAACTAGTATCCGTACCATAAAAATGCTGGATAAAACCATTAATTTTGCTTTGACACCGGCCGCTGCATTACAACTGGAAAAGCGTACACAACCGCTTCGCATGGAAATGGAACTGTATTTCAGTTGCCTGATACGTAAGCAGGTGCGCTTTCGTGAGCAGTTAACTTCAGATTTCAAAGTAACTGTTTCTGATAAGTTAGAACTGGGTTTTCGTCCGGTTATGACTAAAACCTGTAGTGTGCATGATCATGAAGATGCACCACCACCGCTGAGTGACTTTCCTATTAAAAAACCTGAGTCATACATCCCTAAATGGTTAAAACTGGATTACAAAAAAGGTAAATGGCTGGGCGATTTTGGTTATTAGAAATATTTTCTTTTAGCCTGGATTCTTCAGCCGCAGGGATGAAAGTGTCGAGCCTACATGAATGTATTGACAGCGTGTCTTGACACCATAAAGTATTCTTTTTATCTATCCTGTTAGTAAGTGTTTATAGTCTTATAAAATAGGGCAATGCAATTAATACAACACCGACCAGGATAAGCAGCGTTAAATTAGGGATGAAATAAGGGAAAATAGAAAGTGCAATACCTGTGCATAAAGGCACGATGGCTCTTTGTTTTTTGCCGTAGAGAAAGAAACCCAGTCCAATTGAACCGAATAACATTCCCCAGAGTAAGACTGACGTATTTTCCATGTTAGGCATGACGGATTACTTCACTAATGAATTTAAGTCAAAAATAGGTAGCAGGATTCCTAGCACAATCAATAACACCATTAACCCCATGATAAGAATAATTACTGGCTCAAGTATGCCAACGATATAGGCAATCATGGTAACTTGCTCACGTTCAAGCTGTATTGAAGCGCGTTCCAGCATTTCTTCGAGTTTACCGCTATTTTCACCACTGGCAATTAACTGTAATGTCATGGGAGGGAATAGTTTGCTGTGATCCAGCGCATTTTTTACTCCGCTGCCTTCGCGTACGCGGTTAGTGGCTTCCAGGATGGCTTCTCGCATAGGCAGGTTGGCGACGACTTTTGCAGAAATTTTCATGGACTCTAAAATGGTGACACCACTGCCAGTGAGAATACTGAATGTGCGCGTGAACAGGGCGGCATTTAAACCGCGTACCAGTCGTTGTATCACGGGGAGCTTGAATAGAAACAGGTGATAACGATATCTAAATTCGGGTCGATTTAACAAGGATTTAAAACCGATTATGGCAGCAATAATAAGAAAAAGTAAATAGCTGCCATAGGCGACGACAAAATGACTAATAGCGATAAGCGCCAGGGTGAGTCCGGGTAGCTTCTGCCCTGTGTCTTCAAAAACATTTACCACCTGTGGCACGATGCTGGTCATCATGAAAATGACAATTGTTATGGCAAACAGAGAAAGGAAAGCCGGGTAGATTAAGGCCTGTCTGACTTTGCCCTGTATTTCCTGTTGGCTTTCGGTGTAATCAGCGAGTCGTTCCAGTACCGTGTCAAGATGCCCTGACTGTTCGCCTGCCTCAACGGTGGCGCGATAGAGCTCAGGGAAAACTTTTGGATAAGCCGCCATACCAACGGCAAGCGAATGACCTTCAAGTACGCGTGAACGTATTGCGTATACCATGCTCTTGATGCGTTGTTTCTCTGTCTGGCTGGCAACGGCAGCGAGAGTTTCATCCAGTGGCAATGCAGCCTGGACTAAAGTCGCTAACTGTCGAGTGAGTAGTGATAGTTCAGTGGTACTAATGCCGCGTTGGAATAATCCACTGAAGTTAAAAGCGGTGGATTTTTTTCCCTGTTGTGCCTGTTTCAGGCTTTCACTGATTTCCAGTGGCAGCAAATCTTTCTCACGTAATAGCTGGCGAACCTGACGGGCAGTATCACCTTCGACGACACCCCGGCGTTCTTTACCATTATTATCGAGAGCAATATAGTCGAATGCGGCCATAAAAATTCCAGTAAAGTAGGTAGATTGTTTCGATAAAAAGCAGTGGCATGGTTCTAATCTTCCTGGCTAACCCGTAAAACCTCTTCCAGTGAGGTTTTACCCTGAAGAATCAGGCGGCGGCCATCTTGTCCCAGACTGGGCGTTTTGGTGCGGGCATATTTTTCCATTAATTGTTCACCATCACCTTCGTGAATCATATTTTGTAGCGTATTGTCGATGGGAATAAACTCATATAAACCACTGCGACCCTTGTATCCAGTGTGGTTGCAGTGGCTACATGTCTGTGCTTTATAGATCTCATAGTTTTCATTTTTATTTAAGCCCAGCCATTCAGTTTCAGTTTCGGTAATAATATGCGGGATTTTACAGTCTGGACACAGATTGCGTACCAGTCGCTGGGCCATGACACCAATTAAACTGGATGCGAGCAGAAAAGGTTCTACACCCATATCCCGCAGGCGGGTAATGGCACCAATGGCGGTATTAGTGTGCAAAGTCGACAGGACTAGATGGCCAGTTAAACTGGCCTGAACAGCAATGGAGGCGGTTTCCAGATCACGAATTTCACCAATCATAACGACATCTGGATCCTGACGCAGGATTGAGCGTAGACCTTTGGCAAAGGTCATGTTAACTTTGGTGTTTACCTGCGTTTGACCAACGCCATCAATGTAATATTCTATCGGGTCTTCAACAGTGAGAATATTACGTGTTTTTTCATTTAGTATGGTCAGACCAGCATACAGGGTGGTGGTTTTACCCGAACCAGTCGGGCCCGTTACAAGAATAATTCCATGAGGTTTATGCAGTAATTTTTCAAAGCCCTGTTGTAATGGCACAGACATGCCAAGATGATTTAAGTCCAGTCGCCCTGCCTGTTTATCAAGAATACGCAGCACCACACGTTCGCCATAACCGGAAGGCAGGGTAGAAACGCGCACATCAACAGCGCGGCCAGCAATACGCAGAGAAATACGCCCATCCTGTGGCAGGCGTTTTTCGGCAATATCGAGCTTAGCCATGACTTTAATGCGAGAAACGATAAGTGGTGCGATATTACCTGGTGGTTTTAAAATTTCACGTAACATGCCATCAACACGAAAACGGATACGCATGCGGTTTTCAAAGGGCTCAATGTGAATATCGGAGGCATTGACTTTAATCGACTCACTTAATAAGGCATTTATCAGCCGGATAATGGGGGCATCATCATCGGTTTCCATCAGATCTTCTGGCTCCAGTGTTTCGGCCAGTTCATCAAGATTGAGTTCGTCACCAACGCCTTCCATCATTGCCATTGCCTGGTCACTGGCCTGTTCATAGGTTTGTGCCAGTAGGGCGGCAAATTGTTCGTCATTGGTTGCGCTTAAGGTAATTTTTCGCTGGGTGACACGAGCTACTTCAGCGAGAATAATCGGGCTGGGGTTGACGCGGTATAACAGGTTGATTTCATTATCATCAATCTGCCCGATCAATACGCCATGACGTTTGGCAAACGTGTAGGGTAGAACTTGCGGAAGCAGCGGTTCTAATGTCTCCACTGCGGGGACAGGTTCAGATATAACCGTTGTCTTCATCGTCCCAGCCATCTCCGTTATCCGTATTATTTGTTGTGGATTTGTTACTTATTGTGGGTTTTTTGTTTATTTGTTTAATTTTTTTTATCGGTGGTAGCACTGGCGCGCCACTATTTAATAAGCCATATCCGTTTTTTGCTTTGGTATTGACGGTATCTTCAAGTGCGCGGATATAGTTGTATTTTTCACTGGTGGCGAAAGCAGAATCGTGGTGGTCGCGGAGAATACTTGGGCGTAAAAATACCATTAGGTTCTGTCTGGTTTTGGTTGTACTCTGAAAGGTAAATAGTTTACCAAGTAGCGGGATATCACCTAATAATGGCACTTTATTTACACTGTCAGTGACTTCCTCCTGAATTAACCCCCCAAGTACCAGGATTTGACCATTATCGACCAGTACACTGGTTTTAATTGAGCGCTTACGGGTTGAGATATTAGCCCCTGAGGTGCCAGGAATAACGCTGGATGTCTCCTGTTCCAAATCCAGTTTAACGGTATCGCCTTCATTGATTTGCGGTGTCACTTTCAAGGTCAGGCCCACATCCTGGCGCTGAATGGTTTGAAACGGGTTGTTAGGGTTGGTACTCCCTGTGCCGGTGAAGCTGCCGGTTACGAAAGGAACATTCTGACCAACAATTAATTCAGCTTTCTGATTGTCCAGGGTGACAATATTTGGCGTAGAAAGAATATTGGTATTGGTATCGGCCTGTAGTGCGCGTAATAATAGCGCATAACGTGCACCGGAGCTCATGGTTCTTCCAATTCCGAGCGATAAGCCCGCGGGCAGTGTTGCCGCAGTTTTACTGATAATGGAGGTAACCAGGCTACCAATACCTGCGAGGTTGCTGATGCCTGTAGGGGTGTTTAAGTTTTTACTGGTGGTCCCATCGACGGCAATACCAACACCTAGCTCTTTCTTTTTGTTAACGGTGATTTCAGCGATAATGGCTTCAATTAAAACCTGCGCGCGGCGAATATCCAGTTTGCGAATGACTGACTGCAAACTTTTCAGGGTGGTGTTATCTGCGGTTATAATGAGCGAGTTAGTTTCATCATCTGCCTGAATAATGGTGTTTTGGCTGAGGCTGCCCGTTGCTGAAAGTTGCCTTCCTGCCGCCGTTCTTGTCGCGGCTTTCTTTTTGTCCTGTATACCACTCAGTATTTTTACCAGGTTTTTGGCTTTGGCATATTTCAGGTAAATCACATGGGTGTTGCCGGTCCCTTTCTCCAGCGGTGTGTCGAGATAAGCGATGGTGGCGCGAGCTTTGAGGCGAGCGCTACGCGAGCCGGTCATTAAGATACTGTTAGTGCGTTCATCAGCGGCTAATTTGACATTGTCATTGATGCCATTTTGTTTTACGCCACGATTGAGAGAATTCAAAATGCGCACCAGTTCTGGAGCCGAGGCATGTTTTAGTGGAATTATCTCCATTTCATTACCAGCGGGTTTATCAACGCGGGCGATAATTTTAAGCAATCGATTTATATTGCCGGCATGATCGGTAATGATAAGCGTATTGGTTGGATTGTATGCGGCCAGGTGACCTTGCTGTGGTACCAGTGGGCGTAAAATGGGAACCAGCTGTGAGGCAGGAACATGCTTCAAATGTATAATTTTGGTTACCAATGCATCTTCTGGATATGTATGATTTGAGGTTTCTACAGGCAGCGGGCCCTGCTTGGCATTAACCTCTGGAACAATTTTAATCACTGGCCCTGTTTTTACCGCAGCAAAACCATAAACCTGCAAAATGGATAAAAAGACTTCATAGACTTCTTTGGGTGATAGTGTTGTTGCCGAAATAACGGTAACTTTTGCCTTAACGCGTGGGTCGACAATAAAGTTTTTACCGGTAAATTTTGAAACTGTGCTAATCAGTGCCCGAATGTCTGCATCCTTAAGATTTAAGATGATTCCCGCAGCCATTGCATTGGTATTAATTGTTAGCGTTATTAGCAGTGTGATACACAGTTGGCATAGTTTTGAGTGAAATACTGACTGATCATTTCTCAGGCAATTTTTTGTGCTTGCAGTGTGAGAGAGAGGGGAAAACATGCAAATATCCTGATTTATTATTTATGGAAACACCGATTCGTTCATCCATGAATTACCCGCGTGAGAAAAAGGGGAAATATAATCCCACTTTTTTCTTTATCTTAAATTACTTACCGATGGCTAAAAATGACGACTCACACTTGTGCACTGGAAAGCGCTTAAGCAGTGTTTTCCAGATAAATATTAAGCCAACATTCTAGCCAATGACTATCTTAGCTGAATATTAAGTGGCATTTCACTGCCATTACGTCTTATCATCAGACGAAGCTGCCCTGCGGTGCTTAATTTACGCAATGCAGCGATAGCATTTTGAGGTCTGTTGAGGCTGATACCATTTATCCGAGTGATAATATCGGATGGTTGCAGACCAAGTTTTGTCAACAACTGTCCTTTTGCCTGAGGTTGTAGGCGGTAGCCAATTTGTCTGCCGTTTGCTCTTACCACGATAGGTAGTGCGTAATCACCAAACGACATGGGTGATTTTAAAATATCGCGGCGAATTTTGGCGAGCACCTGTCCAGGTGTGCTGGCACCGAGTGTGTTTAAATTGCCTGTAGCCGCACGACTAAAACTAACACTATGCAAGCCGCGCTGGTGTTGGAATTTGAGTGTTTCAAGGCGACCACGGCGATCCAGTACAACATAATTAGCCTGAATCTCTTTTATGGTAACGCCATTTTTTATGCTATCGCCAATGCCATAAATGCTTTCTTTACCTGTTGATCCCTGTGCAATAATGGCGCTTGCCCGCTTCATCGGCTGGGCGGCTAATACACCTTTTAATATTAAGTTGAGTTTTGTTTCTGGTGCACGGGTTTGAGTTGATGAGGGTGCGATGGTGCTAAGGCCGAAGATATGTGAGGCGGTTAGTTGTCTGAAATTTTGCTGTGCCTGTAAATTTGCGACAGGTTCTGTGCGCGGAGTAATCATTCGAGCAGGGTTGTTGTGGGGTAAAAACAGCCAGCTAACTTTCGATAACAATCCTGCTATGGCAAGAATCAGCAACACATTAACCAGCACCGATAGACGTTTATTGAGTGCCTGGATTTTCGCTGGGTTGTTTAACGGAGTAAGCAGAGCAACTGGCATTGTTTAAGGTATAAGCTCAAGGTTATTTAATGACTTTATTCAGGTGGATTTTAGCAGTGTCGCGCATGACTTGCAGGCCTCTATCGTGAATTGTCGCATTATTGTTGTATTTAGGGAACCTCTAATCAATCGGTGAAAGCGTATCTTACGCGCTAAATTAGCCAGCTATTTCGTGTATTTCACGCCTTGAAGCGGAATAATTTAGCATACAATCGACTTCATGCAGCATTGATCAATGGCTCTTCAGGTTGATTTTTGGGTCAGACCCTAATTTTTTATTGGGTAGCTGATCAGTGTTGTCAATTATCTGTTGATAACGATTAATTATTCTGCATACGCGGCCATCGATTCATGATTTGCGACAGAATCGGTAGATGGCAATTTCACCAAATAAATTTGGCAACAACTTCATCCAGAAACGCCCCTGATGATGGCTATAGTCCACAACGGTGCGCTGCAAGATAGAAATACCATGTTTTTTACACAATACCTCAAAATCATTCAGTGTACATAGGTGTACATTTGGGGTGTTATACCACTGGTTTGGTAGATTACGGGTGACTGGCATAATACCCAAAAAACCTAACTGTAAGCGCGCTTTCCAGTGTGCCATGTTGGGGAAAGTAACGATACCTTCATGGCCAACGCGCAGCATCTCATCAATGAGTTGGTCAGGGTGTTGTGTTGCCTGTAACGTCTGGCTCATAATAACGTAGTTAAAGCTGTTGTCGGAAAAATAGTCATGCAGGCCATTATTTAAGTTCGCTTGAATAATGTTGACCTGGTGTTGAACACAGATTTCGATATTTTCCGCATTGATCTCCAGGCCGTAACCATTAACATTGCGGTTGTTGTGCAAATAGTTGAGTAATGTGCCGTCACCACAGCCTAAGTCCAGAACACTTGAGTTAGGCTGTATCCAGTCAGCAATAATTGCCAGATCCGCTCTTAAATTCATGTTTCTGTTACTGTTTGGGGGTTAGCGATAGTCTGTTGAATGTTTTTCATATAGGCATCAAGCACATTGAGGTAATGCGGTATGGCGATTAAAAATGCATCATGCCCCTGACTGGCTTTAATCTCGATATAGCTGACCTGTTTTTTTGCCTGAAGCAGCGCTTTCACAATTTCGTGTGAGCGTTCAGGCGCAAAGCGCCAGTCGGAGGTGAAGGAAATAACCAGAAATTCAGCTTTTGCACGTTGCAATGCCAGTGATAAATCATCGTTGTACTCGCTTGCGGGGTCAAAATAATCCAGTGTTTTCGTCATTAGCAGGTAGGTGTTGGCATCAAAACGGTCAACAAATGATTTCCCCTGATAGCGTAGGTAGCTTTCTACCTGAAAATCGACATCAAAGCCAAAATTTAGTTTGCCTTCGCGTAATTCACGCCCGAATTTATTGCGCATAGCGGCATCAGACAAATAGGTAATATGACCTAACATACGCGCCAGCATCAGACCCCCGCGTGGATTGGTCTGGTGTTGCAAATAATGACCATGATGAAAATCCGGGTCAGACATAATGGACTGACGTGCAACTTCGTTAAAAGCAATATTTTGTGCGGACAGTTTTGGTGCCGCAGCGATAACAACAGCATAGTTGAGCAGATCAGGATAGTCGATGGACCATTGTAATACCTGCATCCCGCCCAGGCTACCGCCGATAACGGCATGCCAGTATGGAATATTGAGTGCCAGCATAAAGCGTTGTTGCGATTCAACCCAGTCTTTTACGGTAACAATGGGAAAATCAGGCCCCCAGTATTTTCCAGTTTCAGGGTTGAGGGTATTGGGGCCGGAGCTACCTTTGCAACCACCGAGATTATTAACGCATACAATAAAAAAATGATTGGTATCAAAAGGTTTTTTAGGGCCAATGGCTGATTCCCACCAGCCGGGTTTCTTCTCTTCCAGGTGGTGGTAACCAGCAGCGTGCTGGTCACCGGAAAGGGCGTGGCAAATTAGAATGGCATTGCTGCGTGCGGCATTGAGTTCGCCATAAGTCTCGTAGGCAATGTCGTACTCAGGGAGTATTTTTCCACATTCCAGCGTGAGCGATGTGGAAAAATGTAGGTTATGGGTTTCAACCAGACCAATAGAATTTTCAGGCAGTGTTGCAGGCATTTAATGCAATTAATATAGATAGGGGTAAAACAGGCAGTGTAATCAGTGCGGCCTGAAGATGCAAATGGTGAGGGGGGTTACCCAATAAATAGATCAGGGAGTTTACCTGGTTGTGTGATTTTAAGGCGTTTATTTCGGCCCGTTTTACCGGAAATAAGTTGGACTCTGGATTTGGGTACTTTAAATTGTTTGGCCAGAAAAGTCATTAAATACTTATTGGCTTTACCCTCTACTGGTGGTGAAGTAATGCATATTTTTAACCGCTCACCCAGTACTTCAGCAAAAAGATCTCTGGATGCGCCAGGCTGGACACGTACATCCAGAATCAGGTCTTTGTCCTGCCAATGGTAAAACATGGCTAGAAAAATTTTAGTATCAGTAATTTTAAGAATATAAGCCCTATCAATGCAACCAGACTTGACAGATCAATGCCTCCCATGGGTGGAATCCAGCGACTAATCGGTTGCAGTACAGGATGGGTAATGCGGTTGAGGATGCTGCTGAGGGGGTTGTAGGGATCAGGATTAACCCAGCTTAATAATGCCTGAATGAAAATAGCAAATATGAAAATATTAAAAGTGAGGGTGATGAGATCACGTAAACTAAGCAGAAATATCTGGATATAGTTAAGAGAAAAACCGGAAATAATAATATAAACCAACAGTATCTTTATTATTATAAGCAGGAAAGTTAATACGATAGAGGCGGTATCAATGTGTCCAATAGCAGGAATAATTCGACGTGCATTTTTTACCAGTGGCTGGGTCGCTTTCATAATAAACTGCGAAATCGGGTTGTAGAAGTCAGCGCCAACCTGTTGCAGGATAAAACGTAAATACATGATAGCTATATAGATACTAAATAATGTATCAACTAAAAAAACAAAGGGATCACCGTTACTCATTTTTAAATTCCAGATTTTGTACAGAAAATTTAGAGAACCCCTGATCAACCCATGAAATCGTAGCTTACGAACTGAAGCATCTAGCTTCGGCGTGGTGAAACTCCGCAATAGCCAGCTATTCCATGCGTTTCACGCCTTTCGGTTTCATGCAGAATTAATCAGTGGTGTCTTAGTTCAGTGTTTTAGCACAGCATAATCGGTGCAGGGTTAATTATAAACGTTTAAGCTGGCTCTGACTGACTGATTAATTAGAATTTTTTAATTCTTCAGCTAGTTCAGCCGAGCGATTATTGGCCGCTTGCAGTGCCTGCATTACAACCTGTTTGAAATTATTCGCTTCAAAGCTGGCGATGGCCTGTTCCGTAGTGCCACCTTTTGATGTCACCTGTGCGCGCAGGATGGCCGGTGGTGTTTGTTTTTCATTTGCCATGCGCGCAGCGCCCAGCGCAGTTTGTAGGACTAACTGCAATGCGGTTGTGGCATCCAGTCCCAGTTTCTCTCCGGCAGACTGCATGGCTTCCATCATCAAAAAGAAATAGGCGGGACCACTGCCAGACACAGCGGTGGCAGCATTAATCTGTGCCTCTGTCTCTACCCATACCGCTATACCGACAGCATTGAGAATTTTTTCAGTTAGTTGTCTGTGTGCAGCAGTAACTGCTGCATTGGCAACCATCGCTGTTGCACCACATTGCAACAGTGCCGGGGTATTCGGCATACAGCGTACGATCGCTCTATTATTGCCTAACCACTGATTAATCGTACTGCTTAGCAAACCGGCTGCGATAGAAATAAATAAGGGCGCTGATTCACCAATACAGGGTCGAAGCTGTTCACAGACAGTGTGCATAAGCTGTGGTTTTACGGCCAGCACCACACATTCACACTCTAATACATCGGCATTGTTCGGAGTCGTTTGTACGCAAAATGTCTGTTCAAGGCGCTGACGATGTAACAGATTGGGTTCTGCGACCAGAATTTCACTGGCTGGAAAGCCTGCCTGTATCATGCCACCAATCAGGCTGCCAGCCATATTGCCGCCGCCGATGAATCCTGTTGTAAGTGTCATTGGGTATTTTCTGTATAACTATTGGACGAAAAATTTTAACACAGCAGCAAAATAGACGTTTGAGTAAAAAAATTGTGTAATTGAATGCGGAATCCATGAAGATTTAAAGATTGTTGGCTATAACTAGAAGGATAACTTAAACAATAACTCAGCTGCATTTTAAGGGCTTAATAAAAGAACAGGGGAATTTGATGGATATTGCGCAGTTACTTGCCTTTAGTGTTAAAAATGGTGCCTCTGACTTGCACCTGTCGGCAGGGCTACCGCCTATGATTCGTGTTGATGGTGATGTTCGGCGCATTAATGTTGAGCCGATGGAACATGAGCATGTGCATGGCATGGTGTACGACATTATGAATGATAAGCAGCGTAAGACGTTTGAGGAGTATCTGGAAACCGACTTTTCTTTTGAGATTCCGGGCCTGGCGCGTTTTCGTGTTAATGCGTTCAATCATAATCGTGGTGCAGGTGCTGTGTTTCGTACTATTCCTTCAAAAATTCTGACGTTGGAAGAGTTGCAGGCACCAAAAATATTTGAAGAAATTTCTGATACCCCGCGTGGCATTGTGTTGGTTACCGGGCCCACTGGTTCAGGTAAATCAACTACACTCGCAGCTATGGTTAACTATGTTAACGAGAATCATTATGGCCATATCCTGACCATTGAAGATCCCATTGAATTTGTTCATGAAAGTAAAAAAAGCCTGATTAATCAGCGCGAAGTGCATCGTGATACGCTTGGTTTCAGTGAAGCATTACGTTCTGCCCTGCGTGAGGATCCTGATGTTATTCTGGTCGGCGAGATGCGTGATCTGGAAACCATTCGACTGGCGCTGTCTGCGGCTGAAACGGGGCATCTGGTGTTTGGTACGCTGCATACCAGTTCTGCGGCGAAAACGGTTGATCGTATTATTGATGTGTTCCCGGCAGCAGAAAAAGAAATGGTACGTGCGATGTTATCAGAATCATTGCGTGCGGTAATCGCACAAACACTGTTAAAAAAAATCGGTGGTGGGCGTGTGGCAGCGCATGAAATTATGATGGGTACTTCAGCCATTAAAAATCTGATTCGGGAGAATAAAATCGCGCAGATGTATTCAGCAATTCAGACTGGGCAGTCAATAGGGATGCAAACACTGGATCAAAATTTACAGGAGTTACTTGATCGTGGCCTGATTAGTAAAGATGAGGCAAGAAAGAAAGCGGCAAATAAAGATGTCTTTTAACCGATTATAACTACCATCCTGTTTTTACGACATGGAGTAATTTTGTGGATCGAGATAAAGCAATAAAATATATGTATGACCTGCTGCGCCTGATGGTGAAGAAGAATGGCTCAGACCTGTTTATTACCGCTGGTGCAGTACCCTCGATGAAGGTTGATGGTGCCATACAGCCATTATCTAATCAGGCATTGAGTCCGCAACATACGCAGGTACTGGTTCATGCAATTATGAATGATCGCCAACGTGCTGAATTCGAAGGCAACCAGGAATGTAACTTTGCGATTAGTCTGCCGGGCGTATCGCGCTTTCGAGTAAATGCTTTTATTCAACGAGGTTCAATCGGGGTTGTTTTAAGGGTTATCCGTTCAGAGATTCCCAAATTTGAAGATTTAAACCTTCCCCCTATTCTTCAGGATATTGCCATGACCCGGCGTGGTCTGGTGATATTTGTTGGTGCAACAGGCTCGGGTAAATCAACCTCACTGGCAGCCATGGTCGGGCATCGAAACCAGCACAGTAAGGGCCACATTATTACCATTGAGGATCCAATCGAATTTATTCATAACCATAAAAATTGCATTGTTACGCAAAGAGAAGTTGGTGTTGATACTGAAAGTTATGAGATTGCACTGAAGAACGCTTTACGCCAGGCACCGGATGTTATTTTAATTGGAGAGGTTCGTGACCGCGCGACGATGGAGCATGCAATTGCTTTTGCTGAAACCGGGCATTTATGTTTGACTACGCTGCATGCTAACAGTACCAATCAGGCACTTGACAGAATCATTAACTTTTTTCCTGAAGATCGCCGTCAGCAATTGCTGATGGATTTATCCCTGAATCTAAAAGGTATGATTTCACAGCGGCTGGTGCCGAATATTTCTGGTGAAGGGCGTATTGCTGCGGTAGAAATTATGATTAATACTCCGTTAATGGCTGATCTGATTTTTAAGGGAGAGGTGCATGAAATTAAAGAGCTGATGTATAAATCAACAGAGTTGGGTATGCAGACATTTGACCAGTCGTTGTTTGAGCTATATGAAAATGACCAGATTAAATACGAGGATGCTTTGCGTAATGCCGATTCAGTCAATGATTTGCGCCTGCGTATTAAACTCGAAGGCAAAGAAGCAAAACATCACGATTTAATGGATGGTCTGGACAAGATTACAGTTGATAGTAATAATAATGATGGTTCGAGAGTGCGTTAGTTTTATAAAATAGCCAATTATTACTGAAGCGAATGAAAATAAAATGAACTTACAGCCCTATTTAAAATTAATGTCTGAACAACATGCTTCTGATATGTATTTCACCACTGGCGCACCGGTGAGTGTGCGTATTGATGGAAAAATACGCCCGGTTGGTAAAAGCATGTTAGGTCAGGGGATGACCAAAAAACTGGTATATGATTTGTTAACCCCGCTGCAAATTAAAGATTTTGAAACTAAACTGGAATTGAATTTGGGAATCTCCTACCCTGAACTTGGACGTTTTCGCATCAATGTTTATCTGCAACGTGGCGAAGTATCAATGGTGATTCGTTATATTCGTGCTGACATCCCCACCCTGGAAAGCCTCGGTTTGCCTGGTATATATAAAAAACTGATTATGAAAAATAAAGGTCTGGTTCTGGTTGCCGGGGCGACGGGAATGGGTAAATCCACGTCACTGGCATCCATGCTGGATTATCGTAATATGACTGAAACGGGCCATATTCTGACAGTTGAAGATCCCATTGAATTTATGTTTCGACATAAAAAATGTATCGTTGGTCAGCGTGAAGTCGGTCTGGACACTTTATCCTTTGAAAATGCTTTGTGTGAAGCGATGCGTGAGGCACCGGATGTTATTATGATTGGTGAAACGCGAGATCATGAAACCATGGAAGCGGCGATGCGTTATGCTGATACTGGGCATTTATGTTTAACCACTCTACATGCTACCAATGCCAACCAGGCACTGGAACGCCTGTTGAACTTTTACCCTACGAACGCGCATAACCAGGTTTTGATGGACTTATCACTAAACCTGAATGGTATTTTGGCCCAACGGTTAGTGAAAGGCACTGATGGTAATCGGGTGGTGGCCGTTGAGGTACTGGTGAATACGCCTTATATTAGTAAATTGATACGTGCTGGTGATTTTCATGAAATAAAGGCAATTATGGAAAAAGGGAACGAGGCTGGGATGCTGACATTTGATCAGTCATTGTTTGAATTATTCAAAGCAAGAAAAATTGACCTTCAATCTGCATTGGTCAATGCAGATTCGAGTACCGATCTGGAATGGAAAATAAATTTTGGTGGTGGGGTAAAAAAATTGCAGGCGAAGGGAAACGATTCCGAACCATTACAGTTTCCTGGAGACCTGAATCAGGGGTGATGACCCGCTTTATTCGGTCCATGTTTGAAATCTTTGAATGCCAACTTTTTTGTTTTAGCTGCGCCTCCTGATTAAGGCTCCATCGATAATCGTATGTTTTACTTTACCCTGTAGATTCCAGCCAATAAAAGGGGTGTTCTTGCCTCGGCTGAGAAGGTGTCCTTCTTCCAGTTGCCAGTCTTCTTCTGCGTCGAAAATACAAATATCAGCAGTAGCACCAATACTGAGCTGACCGCTATTAAGGCCAAGAATTCTAGCCGGTGAAGCGGTGATGGCACGGATGATCGTTTCTGTTTTTATACCTGCTTGTCTTAAGCGTAAAGCCAGAGGTAAAAATGTTTCAAGTGCAGAAATGCCTGGCTGAGTACTGGCAAAAGGTGCTTGTTTGGCATCCTGTTCGTGGGGTTGATGGTCGGAGCAGATAGCATCAATAATACCACTTGCGATACCTTGTTTAAGTGCGTTTTGGTCACGTTGAGTGCGGAGTGGTGGCTGGACATGACAACGGCTGTTAAAGCTGCTGATGTCGTGTTCGGTTAAATGTAGCTGGTGGGCGCTGATATCTGCGGTAATAGCAAGTTGCTCGTGTTTAGCACGGCCAATCATGGTGACTGCTTCAGCCGTTGAAAGCCGGCCAAAATGTGCTCTAACACCCGTTTCCTTAATTAATTGCAATGCGCTGGCGATGGCAACGGTTTCCGCGGAGCGGGGGATGCCCTGTAATCCAAGTCGGCTGGCAATTTTCCCTTCGTGCGCGCAACCGCCCTGACTAAGCCAGTAGTCATTGGGCTCAATAAAAACGCACAAATTAAAGGTTGCAGCATACGCGAAGGCACGCTTTAAAATAAGCGTATTGTCGACGGGTTTACGGGCATTGCTGACACCCACACAGCCCGCCTGATTGAGAGCAAACATTTCGCTTAAATGTTTGCCTTTTAAACCCGCAGTGAGTGCGCCCAGTGTGACGACATGGCTATGCGCGGTATTATTTGCCTGCTGATGGATAAGCTCAACGACAGCAGGTTCATCAATCACCGGGTTAGTGTCAGGTGGACAACATAAGGTGGTGATACCAGCGTGGCAGGCGGCAACCGTTTCTGAAGCAATCGTAGCTTTGTTTTCCTCGCCAGGCTCGCGTAGGCGGGCACAGCAGTCAACCAGGCCAGGGCAAACGATCAGACCGCTTGCGTCAATAGTCTGTGTTTCTTTGCTGGCGGTATTTGCACGACTAATCGCGGCTACTTTTCCATTTGCAATAGTAATATCGGCAAGCTGGCTAAAACTGTTTGCTGGATCAATCAGTCGACCATTTCTAATGAGTAAGCGGGACATGATTAATTCACCTTTCCATTTTTACTGGTTTTGTCAGCAGGTGATTCTATGCTGGTATCGTCTCGGCCCAGCACCATTGTCATAACTGCCATGCGCACGGAAATACCATAGGAGACTTGATCCAGAATAACGGAATGCGTCCCATCGGCGACACTGGAATCGATTTCTACGCCACGGTTAATTGGGCCTGGATGCATTACGATGGCATCGTTTTTTGCTGCATTCAAACGTTGTTGGGTTAAACCATAAAGTCGGTAATACTCCCGTTCGCTAGGTAATAACGCGCCTTGCATACGTTCTTTTTGCAGGCGGAGCATAATCACAACATCAGCATCTTTGATACCAGTTTCAAGATTGGTAAAGACGTTCACCCCCATGTCTTCAACATCAACCGGTAATAATGTTTTTGGTGCGATAATGCGAACATCCCCGGTGTTTAAAGTATTGAGCGCATGAATTTGTGAACGTGCGACGCGTGAATGTAAAATATCACCAACAATGGCAATGCGTAATTGGCCAAAATCGGCACCTTTATTACGCCGGATAGTGAACATGTCGAGCATTGCTTGTGTTGGGTGGGCGTGGCTGCCATCTCCTGCATTGATTACGCTGATATTGGGTGCAACATGGTTGGCGATGTAATGCGCTGCGCCAGAATCGCCGTGGCGTACGACAAACATATCACATTGCATCGCCTGAATGTTTTGCAGGGTATCTAACAGGGTCTCGCCTTTTGCAGTGGCAGAGGTGCTGATGTTAACGTTTAGCACATCGGCAGACAGGCGTTTCGCGGCAAGTTCAAACGTGGTGCGCGTGCGTGTGCTCGCTTCGAAGAAAAGATTAACAATGGTTTTACCGCGCAGCAGAGGCACTTTTTTAACGCGTTGATCGTTGATATTGGCAAAACTTTCAGCGGTATCCAGAATACGGATAAGCATTTCACTGCCCAGACCTTCGGTGGTAAGGAAGTGTTTGAGCTGGCCATGCCTGTCCAGCTGAATATTCCATGTGTCCTGACCAATTATCGGATCGGTTGGTTTACTGGCTTTATTTACCATAGCGTACAGTTATTGTGGTTAGCATTCGTATTTTTAGCTTATCGGTAGACCATTTTAAGTGTGGCGTCTTGTTTATATTATCTGTAAGTCAAATTTTAACGGTGTGGGTCCGGTTAATTTTATATGTTGACTGGCTTCAAGGTGCAAGTGCTGAGCAACGGCATCAGCTTGAATCGGTAGTTCGCGGCCGCTGCGTTCCAGCAGGCAGGCAAGCGTAATACTGGCAGGGCGACCATAATCAAATATTTCATTCATGGCAGCGCGAATGGTGCGCCCGGTATGTAATACATCGTCCACTAATATAATATGGCGGTTTTCCACCTGTGGCGGTAGTTGTGATGGTTTAACCTGAGGGTGTATTCCAATGCGGGAAAAATCATCACGGTAAAAACTAATATCCAGGGTTGCCAGGGGCTCGTCGAGCTGCAATATGTGGTGCAGTTGCTGAGCAATCCAGACACCACCAGTATGGATGCCAACCATAAGTGGTTGTTCGATTTTTTTTTCGAGCAGTATCTGTTTTAATTGTGCAGCCAGCTGTTGTAGAAGTTCGTTCGGCCGAGTGAGTGTTTGCATCGATTTTGTTAGCGTGGTCATTTTACGGCCTATCTGGTTTATTATCTGCTGTGTTTTCAGGTGGTTCCCAATTCTGCTTAAACCAGCGTTGCACAATAATTGCAGCTGCCATTTTATCAACCTCGTGTTTGTTATGCTGGCCTATTTCCATATTTTTTTTCAGTATTTCTTCAGCCTCAGCTGAGCTGTGACTTTCATCAATAAGATAAAGAGGCAGTTTGAAGCGCTTTTTTAGTCCATTACAAAATTCCTTAACGGCCAGGGTCATGGTGGTGTTGGTATCGGTATTGCCATTAAGATGATAGGGCATGCCTACTATTAGAGCTTGTGGCTGCCATTGCTCTATTTGTTTAGCTATTGCTGCCCAGTCAGGATTGCCGTTAACCTGTTGCAGGGTGATTTGTGGTGTTGCAGTGTGTGTGATAGTTTGACCACTAGCGATACCAATGCGTTTTTTGCCAAAATCAAGACCGAGAACACGGGTGATATTTGTCCGGGGTTTTGTGGGGATGGCCATATTTCTCAATTATGTCTTACCCGTCAGTTTCCGGCAAGATATTAAGTATTAGTGCTAGCTTATCAGGCATGTCCCACGTCCTGACTCAATAGCTGTAGATCAACGCCAATCAGTTTCGCTGCCTCCTGCCAGCGTTGCTGGGCTGGTGTATTAAAAATGATCTGTTCATCCGCGGGGCAGCTTAACCAGGTGTTCTGTGCCATTTCATATTCCAGTTGGCCGGCTGCCCAGCCAGCATAACCAAGCGCAACCAGCGTATCATCAGGACCTTCATTATTCGCTACGGCAACAAGAATATCTCTGGATGTAGTGAGTGTGATGGAAGGGTTAATCCTTAAACTGGAGTCCCAGTTGCCAATAGGTCGGTGTAGTACAAAACCGCGTCCGGTGGCAACCGGTCCGCCTAGATAAATGAGGTTAGATTGTAACGCATGAGACTGGCTTTTAATTGCCATTTCATTAATTACCTGTTGGAGCGGAATATCTGTTTGATGGTTAATGATAATACCAAAACACCCGTTTTCATCGTGCTCGCAAATATAAGTAACTGCCTGATTAAAGTAATCATTGCCCAAGCTGGGCATAGCAATAAGAAAGTGTCCAACCAAATGATTGCTATTTTTGCTGTCAGTGGTCATGGTTTGTTTATTAGTGAGTGTGCAGGCCGTTGCTGTTGAGGAATTCCCAGCTACGGGTAATGTGTATGACATTTGCCTGTTGGCGCAGTTTTGCTGGGAAAGGGGGGAAAGGTGCGGCCAATCTTATAATGCGTCTGGCGGCATCGTCCAGTATCTGGTGGCCGGATGATTGCCGCAAATCAGTTTTAAGTAGCTTGCCGTCGGCACTGATTGTTACATCCATAATCAGCGTACCACTGAGCTTTTCTCGGCGCGCCTGATCAGGGTAGTTCAGATTGCCGATGCGTTCTACACGATCGATCCAGTGGCGCATGTATTCGGCAGGCACAAATGCACGGGTGCTGGAATTAAGAAATTTCACTTTACCCATTTTTGAGTGCTCGTCAATGGTGTCACTGACTTCGGCAGCCAGACGTGCGGTCTGAATAGTTTTGGTAACGTGGCTTAGTTCAGTCCGATTTTTATCGTCAGGGGTATTATGCTGGTCATTCCTGTGGGTTTGATAACTGGCAGTCGCCTGGTGTAACAAAGCCACTTGTCTGGTTTGTCGTGGCTGGGCTGGCTGCTGTTGATGCTGCATTGTTAACCCCGACTTCTGTGCCAGGGTGGGGGCGCTAAAGAGGTCGCGGGGTCTGACTTTCTTTTTGCTGTCACCGCCGCCTTGTTGTGAAATCTGCGCCAGATAATCAGCGTGTTTGTTTTTACTGGGGGACTGTGTTTGTAGCAGAATAATATCCAGGGCGGGTGAAGTCTTGCTGTCGGCAGCAGGGGTGAACGTAAACGTAACGCCAAGAATGACTATGCCGTGAAAGATGGCTGTCAGTAAAAAAGTTAGACCGAAGCGGTCATTATCGCTGATGTCAGGTTTTACTCTAACACGTTTTTTACGCATCATTTTGTACCGATAGTCTTACCGATGTTAGCGCGACTTACGCTCTTGCCGAGCTGTTATCACTGTTATATATTGACTGTATTGTTTGATTATAGTGCCTTACTAATAATTATGTGATCTAACTCAGGTTTTTCCAGGCTTATTCTTTTCGCCATTTTTGGGTTCATATAGATCGTACCCTGTTCATCAATGAGCATGACATACTTAAGTTTCATTGATCGGGCAATGGCTAACCACCTGGCTGGGCCAGCAACCATTAATGCTGTTGCCGCGGCATCGGCAAGGCTAGCATTCCTGTCAATAACGGTGGCCGAACTGAATCCCACCGTAGGATACCCCGTGTTGGGGTCAAGAATATGATGGTAACGCTTGTTTTTATAGAAATAATAGCGTTCATAATCACCCGAGGTAAAAACATTTTCGCCACTTTTGGCCTTAACGCTGGCAATAACACCCTTAGTGCGTGGGTTTCGAATCCCAATATTCCAGTGTCGTTTACCGTGTTTGCCACGCACACCGAGATCACCGCCAGCATTAACTATCGCATTATGTATCCCCATTTTTGCCAACGTACTCAATGCCAGTTGAATGCCATAACCCTTGGCATAAGCACCAAGACTTAGCTGGACGGCAGGATTGTGGCTGCTGATAACGTTCCCCTTCAGGCGAATGTCGGTGGCTTCGGGATGCGTGTCGAGTACAGTTTGAATAGCCTGCTTCGAAGGTGGCCTGACATCAGCCTGGTCGTGGAGGTGAAATTTCCACAGGTTAATCAAGTTACCGATAGTGGGGTTGAACAGGCCATGACTTAACTGGCTTAATTGAATGCCCTGCTGGATTAATGGCACCATGTAGGCAGGCAAAGTATAAGTTTCACCGCGCCTGAAATGTTGATTGGCTTTACTTAAGGGGCCATCTACCCAGGGTGACCAGTCATGTTGGTAGCGTCGGAAGTCAGATTCTAATTGTTTAAAGGCCATATTGGCCTGTTTGGCGGTGACATCGTAAAGGGTTATATTGATAAGCGTGCCAAAAGCAAGCAGGGTTGTTTTACTTTCTTCCAGCCGGCGGCTACAACCACTGCTGGTCAGTACAAAAAAAATGGCTAGAAGCAGATATATTGGTCGGTATACAGGCATCAGTTTACTCATTTCCGCTGATTTGCAGTTGTTCTTCGATACAGTTCATCAGGTCACCAGCAATATCCAGCTGATAAATTTTATCCAGCTCGCGAATACAGGTAGGGCTGGTAATGTTGATCTCGGTCAGATAGTCACCAATGACATCAATGCCTGCAAACAGGATTCTTTTCTGTCGCAGGACGGGTCCAACCTGCTCACATATCCATTTGTCTCTATCGCTTAGAGCAACTCCAGTGCCTTTACCGCCAGCGGCCAGGTTGCCACGCGTTTCACCCTCTGCTGGGATACGTGCCAGAGCATAAGGTACGGGGTTACCATTTATCATTAAAATACGTTTGTCGCCAGCAGTAATTTCGGGGATAAACTGCTGTGCCATAACGGTTTTTTCTCCATTGCAGGAGACTGATTCAAGAATAACAGATAAATTTGGTTCATCAGGTCGTACTCGAAAAATAGAGGCACCACCCATACCATCAAGAGGTTTCAGAATAACATCCTGCTGTGCCGCCTGATAGCGATTTATAACAAAGTCACGCAGATACTGCATCTTTCGGCTGACTAGAAAAGGCGTGCAACATTGAGGGAACTGGGTAATAAACATCTTTTCATTATTATCCCGCAGGCTGGCGGGAGCGTTTACTACCAGGCAACCTTCTGCCTCGGCCAGTGTAAGTATATATGTGCTGGTAATGTATTCAATATCAAAAGGCGGGTCTTTGCGCATAAAGACCACATCCAGATCGGCCAGGTTAATGATTTGTTTGGTGATTTCTTCAAACCAGTTCTGGTTGTTTGTTTTTAGCTCAGAATTTTCTGTAAGTTTAATTATTCTTGTGCGTGCGCTGGCATGGTTGTTTTCAACGTAGAGATCTGCCTGTTCCAACGTGTGAATTTGCCAGCCTTTTTTTTGCGCGGCAAGCATCATAGCAACACTACTATCCTTATAAACTTTAAGTGATGTCAGCGGGTCAATGATAAAGCCAACTTTGACTGGTGGTATTCTCTTCTGGTTGGGTTTGGTCGCCATTATTTACTCTGCTTATCAGCATGATTTAGTGAATTCAAGCATATTGTCTGTCTATGAAGAGGGAAGTTTAATAACTAAGGCGTTTCTTATCAATCCATAAACTCGTAATCTTACAAACTGAAACGCCTGGCTTCGGCGTGGTGAGGCTTCACAATCGCCTGTTCTATTACCGCGTTGCCCACCTTGAAGCGGAATAATTCGGTTTACAATCGCCTCATATAAGTCTGGTCGGAGCTTCTCTGATTCTACTTTTTTATATTGCTGTCTACAACTGACAGTCTCTATTTTATGTAAATTTGAATAAAAAAATAACCTGTAAGCAAAATCTTAGCCAATCTTGTTAATGTTTTTGTTAATTGTTGGCAATAAACAAAACATGGTCTACATTCAAAGTTACTAGAATGTCTTTATAGAAATGCGTTTTAAAGAGATGAAATATTAATGACAGAAAAAAATGTGGCGATGAGTGATCTTAAAGTAATGATCATTGACGACAGTAAAACAATCAGGCGGACAGCAGAAAATTTGCTAAAAAAGGAAGGCTGCGAAGTTGTTACTGCGATAGATGGTTTTGAAGCGTTGTCAAAAATCGCAGAGACTCGACCGGATATAATTTTTGTTGATATTATGATGCCACGACTTGATGGTTATCAGACCTGTGCGTTAATTAAAAATAATCAGACATTTAAAACAACACCTGTCATTATGCTTTCGAGCAAAGACAGTATATTTGATCGTGCGCGCGGGCGAATTGTTGGTTCAACCCAGTATTTAACCAAGCCGTTTACAAAAGAAGATTTACTCGGTGCAATTAAAGAATTTGTTGTTAATGGGTAATATCCATATGACAATGATGCAATACCAGAACAGTATATTTAAAAACATGAATGGCTGTGCAAAAAATAGAGTGCAGCAGATTAAGCGCTTAAAAATAATCTCGGTAAAAATTAACAATAATGGTGTAGCGTATGGCAAAAATATTAATCGTTGATGATTCACCAACTGAAGTACATGTAATACAAACCATGCTGGCTAAAAATGGTCACGAAATTATAGTGGCAAACTCAGGTGAAGAAGGGATTGAAATGGCAAAACACGAGTCGCCAGATCTGATTTTAATGGATGTGGTTATGCCAGGTATGAACGGGTTTCAGGCGACCCGACAGCTATCAAAAAATAAGGATACCTCCTCTATTCCTGTCATTATGGTAACAACGAAAGACCAGGAGACAGATAAAGTCTGGGCCATGCGCCAGGGGGCTAAAGATTATCTTGTTAAACCAGTGCAGGGGAAAGCATTGCTTGAACATGTCAATATGGTTTTATCCAGTTAAATTAACGGGTCTTAACTGATGAGTACGATAAATCCTTTTGATCTATTACGAAATTATGAGCAACGTGTGTTACAGGCGCCAACCAGTCCAATTGTGTTGGATGAGGCCTCGGATAAATGGATTGGAGTGGGGTTTCGCATTGGTGGTAATCGTTTAATTGCAGCAATGAGTGATATAAAAGAAATATTTGAGCTACCGGTATTTACCACTGTGCCAGGGGTCAAATCCTGGGTTATTGGCGTGGCAAATGTACGAGGTAGTTTATTGCCTATAATAGATTTAAAGGGTTATATACTGGATAAAGATATTATTAAGCGGCACAAAGGCCGTGTTCTTGTGATCACCTATAAGGGTTTTCATACTGGGCTGCTTGTAGAAGAAATATATGGTATGCGCCACTTTTTAGAGGCGGATGAAGTTAATGAGGAAAACCCTGATCTAGATGGCACGATAAAACCTTATATTGAGAAAAATTACAGACAGGGCGACGAGTTCTGGCCTGTTTTTAGTTTTGAGAAAATGATACATGATGATCGCTTTGGGCAAGCGTCACTCTGATTAAACAGACCTTAATTAAGTAAACATTAAAATTAAATAGTCTGGATAAAAAACAGGCTGCACGAGATAAAAAAATGACTGGAGAATACACCCTATGAGCGCAGAAAGAAAAAAAATCTCCATAGGTAGGCCCCTTGTACTTATCGGTATATTATTATCGGTATTTATTATACTTATGATTGCCAGTGTGTTGTATGTAGGAGAAAAACGAGCAACTTTGCAGCGACATGTAGAACTTTCCGCAGAACAATTGTTGCTCTCCCAGCAAATGGCAACCTTTTCATTATCGGCATCATCAGGCGATAAAGAAAGTTTTAAACGTTTACTGGCATCACGCATAGAGTTCGATTCGATCTTAAAGGCGTTTAAAGTAGGCGATAAGAACACACCTGTTTTGGCTAAAGAATTACTTGGTTCACTTGGTAATGTGGAAGCTAACTGGCGGCCTTATCGTAAAAATATACAAATTATTTTGAAAGGTAAACAGGCTATTTCAGAAGTACGCCAGTTGTATCAGGTCATTGATAGTTTTATCCCGCAAATGCTGACTTATTCTGATGAAGTCGTCGGCGAATTGGTTAAGAGAAAAGCCTCCGATAGACAAATCTATTTAGCCACTCGCCAGATGATGTTGTCACAACGGATTAAAAATAATCTAAATAAAGTTCTATTGGGTGGTAATGCAGCGGCCGCAGCAGCAGATCGTTTTGGTCGTGATGCAGCTTTATTTGGTCGAGTTCTTGATGGTTTACTAAAAGGCTCTAAAACATTGCACATTCAAAAAGTAACTAACCCGGCAGCGGTCAGTAAATTACGTGAAGTGGCTATGTTAATTAGTGCAGTGAGTGATAATATCGCGGGTATTCTGGAGCTGTCACCAGAACTATTTGAGGTAAAAGATGCAGCCGGCCTGGTCAGTAATAACAGCGAAAATTTATTGAAATCGCTGAAGCGGTTTCAGAGCGTTATTATCGCGCAGGGCGATGAGCTGGACAAAATTCAGCTACTAGGCATTGCTTCTGGCGGTTTGGCGGTATTATTAATGATTATCGGTAGTCTATTGATATTGAAAGATGCCAGACGTCGTGAGCAGGAAGCGCTGGAAAATAACCGTCGTAACCAGAGTGCTATTTTACGCCTGCTGGATGAAATGGCTAATCTTGCTGATGGTGATCTCACTGTTCATACAACAGTGAGCGAGGAAATCACAGGTGCCATTGCAGATTCGGTAAATTTCACTATTGATGCCTTACGCACACTGGTAACAACCATTAATGTCACTGCAAAAGAAGTCTCTGCATCAACAGAAAAAACCCAGCATACAGCCATCGAACTGGCTGATGCTTCAAACCAGCAGGCGCGAGAAATTGCTTCAGTCAGTGCCGCAGTTACTGATATGGCTGAGTCGATGGTTGAGGTTACTAAAGGTGCGGATAACTCTACTGAGGTGGCTGAGTTATCAATGGATATTGCACAGAAAGGAGCCAAGGTGGTGCGCAATACCATTGGCAGTATGGAAAACATTCGCGAAACAATTCAGGAAACATCAAAGCGGATTAAGCGTCTGGGTGAATCATCTCAGGAAATTGGCGATATTGTGGGGTTAATTACTGAAATCGCAGATCAGACGAATATTCTTGCGCTGAATGCAGCCATTCAAGCATCGACTGCTGGCGATGCAGGCCGTGGTTTCGCGGTGGTTGCCGATGAAGTGCAGCGGTTAGCTGAACGATCAAGCCATGCAACCAAACAGATTGAAGGGCTGGTTAATACTATTCAGGCAGATACAAAGGAAGCTGTAAAATCGATGGAAATTAGTACCGCCGGCGTGGTCAATGGTGCATCGATGGCCGAGGATGCAGGTGAGGCACTAAAAGAAATTGAGGAAGTATCTACCAACTTGTCACAACTGATTAAAGGCATTTCTGACTCAACTAAAACGCAATCAAAAATTGCATTATCCGTGTCTGAATCAATGAATGTAATTCAGGAGATTACCCTGCGAACATCCGAGGGTACGGAGGAAACATCTACATCACTGACCGCATTGAACCAGCTTTCAAGTGAACTTGGGCGTTCAGTATCCGGCTTTAAGCTGCCGGAGTCTGATGCCCCGGAAAAAATAGAAACTGTTATTTTGGAGAGCTAATCATTTCTATAGGTACTGCAGATGAAAAAATCAAAGTGAGAGGATTATGAATCCAGAGAAAACCCTAAAATATAACTCATTAAGCTGGGTCAAAGAACAGTTAGATGTGGTATTGGTTGATGCTCAAGTTAGTCTGAGTGAATATATAGAAAACCATAATGAATCTTACATGCAACAGTGCGTCGAACATTTAAAACTTGTTTACGGCACGTTGCAAATGGTCGAAGTCTATGGTGCCGCAATGCTTGCTGAGGAAATGCAACATACAGCGGTTGTCTTACAGGGTGGAGCGGTTGAAAATATAGAAACGGCCTATGACGTATTAATGCGCGCTATGTTGCAATTGCCTGATTACCTCGAAAATATACAGGCAGGCGCAAAGGATACACCAATAATACTTATGTCTTTGATTAATGATTTACGTGTAGCACGTAATGACCATTTATTATCAGAGAGTGTTTTATTTGTTGCCAATACGGATGGTGTCGAATTAAATACAGAGGATTATGACAGCAGTGTGATAGAAACGGGCAAATTAGCGGCTGAAGTAAAACGTCTTAGAAAGCATTTTCAGCTGGGATTACTTGATGTTATCCGTAATCAGAAAGTACGTTCTGGTTTGCAACGGATTAAAGCGGTTCTCAAAGCACTGGAAAAAGTGAGTTATAACGATGAAGTTCGGCGTCTATGGATGGTCGCAGGTGCACTGGTCGAAGGTTTGTTGATTGAAAGTATCGATAATAATATTAGTGTGAAAATGTTGTTAACTGCACTTGACCGGCAGTTGAAAAAAATTCTGGATAAAGATGAAGAGGTATTTTTAGAATCATATTCCAGAGATCTATTAAAAAACATGTTGTATTACATCGGTATCTGTAAAACAGATAATCCACGTATACAGGCAGTACAGAAGGCGTATAAACTTGAAGAATTTATACCCAGTGAAGATGAGCAGAATGCATCAGTCATTGGCGGGTTGAACGCTAATCTATTTGATACGGTCTCTAAAGGGATTGCAGAAGATCTTTTTCAGGTAAAAGACGCACTTGAAATCTTTATGCACAATGGTGCCGAGGATGTCGGCTCGCTAAAATTTGTCTGTGAGCAACTAAGTAAAATTGCTGATACTTTCGGTATGCTCAGTATGGGAATGACACGCCAGAGTATTATTGAGCAACGTAATATCATTGATAGAATTATTTGTGGTGATGAAGTTATCAGTGAATCACTGGTTTTGGGTGTTGCGGAAAAATTACTCAATGCTGAATCTGATCTGAAAGTATTTATCACCAATCGTTCCGGTTATATTGACCAATATGAGGGCGATGATCAGATCGTTCCAAATTCAGAGTATCGACAGGTTATATTAACTGTTGTTGACGAAACTCTGAAAAATTTTACGGTGGCAAAAGAAGCGTTGCTTTCCTATATTGCCGGTATTGGAAACAAAGAACAGCTGGATGTGATTTTAAATAAACTTGAAGAAGTTCGTGGCGTCGCTTTAATGCTGCCTCTGGGTCGTATTGAGAGTCAGATCGACAGGCTGAAAGATTATGTTCGTATTGCGCTACGTGACAATGACAGATGTGCGGAAAGCGAAGAACAGGATAGGGTCGCCGATGTTGTAACCGCTATTGAATATTACATTGAAGCATTGTCAGAAGGTCGGCCAGGTATTGACGAGGGCCTGGATAGTGGCGACAGAGCAGCAGAAAAGCTGAAAGATATTTATAGCCAATATGGAGAGAAAACCGATAGTCTTAATGATGAAATAAATAATCAGAATAATGTTACTGGGGAAGCTGAAGCAGAGGCGGTTGATACAGATGTAGTTGGTAATGAGATAATTGAAACGGAGGCTGATGATCTAAATGCTGAAACTTTTGATGCACACGCTGTCATGGCGAGTGAGTCGTTACCCGCTTCTAACGAGCTGATAGAGATAGAGGAAACTAGCATAATCGTGCCACCTGATTTAAATGCAGAGCTCACGATTCTTATCGATGATGCAGATGAAGAAATTGTTGAAATATTTATAGAGGAAGCGATAGAAGTTCTCGAGGAATTACATAATTTTGTCCCTCAATGGAAAGAAAATCATAATAATGAGGAGGCGAAAGCAAATATTCGTAGAAGTTTTCATACGCTAAAAGGAAGTGGCCGTTTAATCGGTGCTGAGTTAATTGGTGAGTTTTCCTGGAGATTCGAAAACGTACTAAACCGAGTCATTGATAAGAAAATTTCTGTTAGTGCCAATTTATTTAATACAATCGATGAGGCATTAGCTGTATTACCGCAGTTAATTGAGCAACTACAGGGTAATCGTGAGCCCATTCCCAATATAAACGCGCTAATGGCAGCAGCAGATGCACTAGCAGAAGGCAAAGAAATTGTATCGACAGAGCAGGCACCCGCTAAAGAGCCAATATTTGATGCGAAAGATAGCGATGATACCAATGAGGCTTTAGTAAAGGACTTAGTTGATGGAGATGCAGAAATTGATTTTGATGAGCTGGATGGCGTAATTGCAAGTGATAGTAGCGAAAATCAATCAGGAGAAGAAACTTTTACTGAAGAAGAAGCAATTGAAATAATACTATTAACTGATAATGAAGATGGAGAAGCAATGCCGGCTTCCGATTTTCATGAGAGTGTAGGCGGTGAAGAAATAGTTATGCCTGCTGCTGATACGGTTAATATCGGCAATATAATTGATGCTACGGATGATGCAGATAATTCACCTGATAAGAGTAGCGTAATTGCTGAAACAGGTGAAATCACAGCGCTAGGCGAAGCAGATAGTCAGGCGTTAGAAATAACATCTGAAGGGTTAAATAGCGAAATAGAGCTTGAGGAAACTGGTTCTGAAAGCCAGCTCAATGTTGAATCTGCTGATGATATAGAGATATTGAATCTTGACACTACTGATGCCAGCAATAATTCTGCTGAAGATTTCGTTGATTTGAACTGTTTGGACGCAGATTCAAGTGATGAAGTAGAGTGTGAACCACAAGTAACGACAGAAATAGATGAGAGTCTGGTTGATGGTAAATATGACGTTGATGTGATAGAGGAAATATCAATTGATGAAGCTGAGATTACGCATGCTGCGGATGATGAGGTTAATGATGTATATGTTGTAGAAATTGATGAATCTAAAACTGCTGAATTAACGGGTGCTAATGTTTTAGATATTGACCCAATGCTATTGAAAATCTATTACGACGAAAGTAAAAATCACCTGTTGAATGTGCATGAATTATTACGCCAGCATAAGTCAGGTGAAAAAAACCTGACAGCAGAAAAAAATATTAGCCGAGCATTCCACACACTATATGGTAGCGCACGTACTGCGGAGGTTTCTGCAATAGCAGAAATAAGTGGCGCTACTGAGAAATATTTAAAAGCGAAGCAGGGGAGCAGTGATGAAAACTTAGGGAATGAGATTGTTGATTTATTTGAAGAAATAGAAGCAACGCTTGAGCACATGTTGACGTTTGTTAAAATTGGAGAAATGCCTGAAGGTGACAAGGCATTGCTTGAAAAGATAAACAAAGCCTTGCAGCAGGAAATACAGGCACAACTACAAAGCTCTTTAACAACTGATGTGGCGGTTGATGAGGCTTTTGTAAGCGATGCTGCTGAAATGAATGCGATTAAATTGGATGATGAATCCCATCAGGGTAAAGCGGTCGCTGAATTTTCTAAGGCCGAACCATCGGCTGCAGAAGAGCCAAAACCAGTTGTTGTCTTTTATGCTGATATTGATGATGAACTAATAGATATTTTCCTTGAAGAAGCTGAGGAGCTTCTGGAAGGCTGTGAGAAAGTATTGCAGTCTTTAAGGCAGGCGCCAAACTCTGCGGAATCTATTCAGAAATTACAGCGTAATATGCACACCCTGAAAGGGGGCGCACGGATGGCTGAACTTATCCCTGTTGGTGACCTGACCCATGTACTCGAGTCTCTAGTTGTTTTAATTAGTGAGCAAAGGCTTGAGATTAATAAAGATATACTTGATTTACTGCAGGAATCGGTTGATACGCTTACTAGCATGATGGCAGAGGTGAAGCAGCGTAAGCAATTAGACTCTGTTGATGGATTAATTAAGAAAATTGAACTGTTTATGCGTGGAGAGGTTGAAGAAAAACGCTCCATTGAACGCTTCGAGCTGAATGTAAGTGATCTTGATGAAATACCGGAAAGTGATGCTGTATTACCATATGATCAAAATGATCAGTCGTCGACTGCCGAAAATGATGCAGCTAAACAACAGCCGACCTCCGACGGTTTAAAAACAGGTAAACCGCATTGGGGAGAACGTGCTACCGATGTTAATTTTGTAGAAAGTCAGGAACAGGTTCGTGTGCGTTCCGATTTGTTAAATAATTTAGTTAATTATGCGGGTGAAGTAAACATTTATCATGCCCGCCTGGGCAAGCAGGTTTCTGATTTTAGTTTTAACCTGTTGGAATTATCGCAAACCGTTGAGCGTTTAAAAGAGCAGTTGCGTAAACTGGAAATTGAAACAGAAATTCAGATTCGCTCCGGTTACGAAAAAGAGGCTGATGAATATGACGAAGGTTTCGATCCACTTGAGATGGATAGATACTCAACGTTGCAACAGCTTTCTCGCAGTTTAATGGAAACTGCTGGTGACGTAGAAAGTATTAATAATATTCTGAGCGAAATAACCCGTGACTCCGAAACTTTGTTGCTTCAGGAATCACGAGTTAGTACCGACCTGCAGGAAGGTTTAATGCGTACTAGAATGGTTCGTTTTGGTGGTTTGTCATCCCGGATGCGACGCATTGTGAGGCAAATCTCCAAAGAGCTTAACAAAGAAGTTGAATTGAGTATTGTGGGCGAAGATAGTGAGATTGATCGTACGGTTCTTGATCGAATTATTGCACCGCTTGAACATATGTTAAGAAATGCTGTTGCGCATGGTATTGAAGAGCCGGATAAAAGGCTTGCTAGTGGTAAATCCGAAGTTGGTAGAATTACTGTTACGGTTGGTCGCCAGGGAGCTGATGTTACCATTAATGTTAAGGATGATGGCGCTGGCATTAATGTGGGTAAAATTCGAGATAAAATCACTGCTCAGGGTTTGATAAGTCCAAAGTCGAAGGTATCAGACCATGAGGTGCTGCAGTTTATTTTGCATGCAGGTTTTAGTACGGTCGATGAGGTAACGCAGATATCGGGTCGTGGTGTTGGCATGGATGTTGTCGATAGTGAAATAAAGCAGCTTGGTGGTGTACTTGAAATAAATACCATTGCGGGTCGCGGTACAGAATTTAATATTCGGTTGCCATTAACGTTAGCGATTAATCAGGCATTGCTTGTTTCTACAGGTGAAGATGTTTATGCGGTACCGCTGACCAGTATTGAAGGTGTGGTGCGAATGACAGGTATGGAATTACAACGTTATTATGATAGTCCTGAAGGCAGCCTTTTCGAATTTAACGGTGTTGAATACGAGTTAAAACATCTGGGTGCAATGTTGACAGGTGTCCAGCTGGACTATTCAAAACAGCTTCGTCTATTTCCAGTATTGCTTATTAATGTCGGTGAGAAAAATTTTGCACTGCATGTAGATGATCTGATTGGTCGACGTGAAATTGTTGTTAAACCTGTTGGTATGCAGATTGGTGGCGTACACGGCATCTCTGGAGCAACAATTCTTGCTGATGGTCGAGTGGTGTTAATTCTTGAAATGTCAGCATTAATCACCGCGAAAAGTTTGTTCAGATCGCAGCAAACAGTTGACGTTACTCAACACGTTAAACCAAAAGAAAGATTATCTGTCATGGTGGTTGATGATTCGATTACTATACGTAAAGTAACTGAGCGTATACTCGGCCGCAATGGTTTTGATGTGGTCCTGGCAAAAGATGGTATTGATGCGACCAATAAAATGCAGGATCATATACCTGACTTAATGTTACTGGATATTGAAATGCCACGTATGGATGGATTTGAAGTGGCAAGTTATGTGCGCAATGATGAGAAATTGAAAGGGTTGCCAATCATTATGATTACGTCACGTACGGGGAGCAAACATAAAGAAAAAGCAATGGAAATTGGTGTTAATCACTACCTTGGTAAGCCTTATCAGGAAGAAGAATTAATGAATAATATCAATTCACTGCTTAATCTCGTTTCCTGATAACCCGAAAGAGGATGCGCTAAGCGTTATATTTAATATGACTGATGATACACAAGAAATCAAGTGCGTAATTTTTACAATGCGTAAGCAAAATGTTATTTTATCCAGTGCAAATTTTGTTGAAATTATTTCGGTAAAGGAGCTTAAATTAGCGAACAACAGGCCGAACTGGTTTCTGGGTGAGATGAAATGGAGAGGGAGTGAAGTTCCATTAATATCGTTTGAGGCTGCGGCTAATGAAGATGTATCAGTCATTAATTTAAATACCCAGGCGGTTGTGATAAATTCGGTTGGTGAGCATGGTGAAAAAGATATACCGTTTCTGGCACTAGTGGCTTCAGGTGTTCCGCATGTAACGCATTTTACCCGGGAGCAGATAGCAACCAGTGAGGATGATCTGGATGATCATCCGATGATTGCACAGGAGGTTAGGATAAATGGTGCACGCGTTAATATTCTGGATATTGATGCGATAGTCGAAATGTTGCACAGCTTGAACGGTGATGTTAATTTACCGCCTCATAGTGAAGATTCCAAGATAAACGAATCCAGTATGGGAGTCTGATAGACTGATCGCTAAGATGTGTAAGAAATTTTATTTTTAAAAGTCGCCCCAAAGCATTTGCAGTGATGCAATGATTGCCGGACCGGCGGTTTCTGTTCGTAAAACTCGTGGCCCAATTTTAATATCATTCCAGCTTAGTTTCCGCAGGAAATTAATTTCCTGCCCACTTAAACCACCCTCTGGCCCGACCAATATTGATAGCATCTTGTGGTTAATCTTTTCTATGTCAGGATTTAAGGTCTTTAATGATCGTTCAGCATCTGGATTGAGAAAAAGTTTCAGTTTATGGGGAATTTCTTTTTCAAGGTATGTGGTGAGCGTTTGTAATGGCTCTATTGTTGGTATGATATTACGCTCGGATTGTTCACAGGCACTGGTTGCAATGCTTTGCCAGTGTGATAATTTTTTTAACTGTCTGTTTTTAACTGACCGGAAATTTGAACGTTCACAGATGACTGGGATAATTTGATGAACACCGAGTTCAGTTGCCTTTTGTATGCAGAAATCCATTCGGTCATTTCTGGAAACACCTTGAATAAGGCTGATTTTTAGCGGTGATTCACGATTAATTATTTGTTCTGTTAAAACTTCAATAGTTAATTTTTTCTGGTTAGTATCCAGTGTTTTACCGCAGTATTGTTTTCCATTGCCATTGAACAAAATAACATTTGTACCGGGTTTTGTTCGTAATACTCGAATCAGGTGAGACGATGCGCCCTTATCCAGATGGATGTGTGTGTTGCATTCCAGGTTATCTGGATAAAAAAGTCTTGTAATACGCACGATCTTTTGTTTTTTATTCGTCTTTATCCATCCTGTTAGTATAAACGTTGCCAGATTGCAGTGGTCGGTTCAATCTGGTTGAGAGTGTAAAAATGCAACCCGGGCGCTCCCTGCTGGAGCAATTGTTGGCATAAACTGGAAACTACGTCCAGACCAAATGCTTGCAGGCTATCCAGGTCATCGGCATAAGCTTCAAGTTGTGTGCGTATCCAGCGTGGTATTTCTGCACCGCAAAGATCAGAGAACCGTGTCAGGCGTGCATAATTACTAATTGGCATAATACCGGGTGTAACGGGAATGCTGATATTTGCCTGCAGACATTTTTCCATAAAATGGCTGTAAGCATTAATGTTATAAAAATATTGGGTGATCGCACCGGTTGCGCCGGCATCAATCTTTTTTCTGAAATTTTCAAAATCAGTGTGTGGATTGGCTGATTCTGGATGATATTCTGGGTAGGCAGCTACTTCAAGCGCAAAGTGATCGCCCGTTTCTTCACGGATAAAAGCGACCAGTTCATTGGCATGATTAAAGTCACTACTTATCTGGGCACCTTCAGGGATGTCACCTCGAAGTGTGACCAGTTGACAAATCCCCAAAGCCTGATAAGTTTGCAGTAAATCACTTAATTGCTTTTTTGTTGAACCAATGCAGGAGATGTGTGGAGTAACCTGCGTACCATTACTGATTAATTTTCTGACTGTTTCAAGGGTGCTGTCTCGAGTGCTGCCGCCAGCGCCGAAGGTAACGGAAAAATAGGCGGGTTGAATTATCTTCGTTAATGCCATCTGTGTTCGTAAAAGTTTCTCCCTCCCTGCTTCGGTGCGGGGAGGGAAAAACTCACAACTAAAAACAGGCGCGTTACTATGGTTATCTGTCATGATTTTTTTATTCTATTTTTAGTCATTAGTAACGGTAGTGTTCAGATTTGTAAGGGCCGTCAACAGGTACATTAATATAATCAGCCTGTTCAGTGGAAAGTATGGTTAAATTGGCACCAATTTTTTCCAGGTGCAAGCGGGCAACTTTTTCATCCAGCTTTTTAGGCAGAATATACACTTCATTCTTATAGGCTCCCGCGTTTGTAAAGAATTCAATTTGTGCCATTACCTGATTAGTAAAAGAGGCCGACATAACAAAACTGGGATGTCCCGTTGCACAGCCGAGGTTAACCAGACGCCCTTTGGCTAATAATATGATACGTTTGCCATCAGGGAAAATAATATGGTCAACCTGTGGTTTGATTTCAATCCATTCATATTTTTCAACCGAAGCAATATTAATTTCTGAATCAAAGTGACCGATGTTGCATACGATGGCTTCATTTTTCATCACGATCATATGATCGTGATCAATCACATGGAAGTTGCCAGTTGTGGTTACAAAAATATCACCCAATGGTGCGGCATCTTTCATGGTGACAACACGGTAGCCTTCCATCGCTGCCTGTAGAGCACAGATCGGGTCAATTTCAGTTACCCATACGGTTGCGCCCATGCCACGGAATGCCTGTGCACAGCCTTTGCCGACATCACCATAACCAACTACGACGCAGATTTTGCCAGCAATCATCACATCGGTTGCACGTTTAATACCATCAAGTAAGGATTCGCGGCAACCATAGAGGTTATCAAACTTTGATTTAGTAACAGAATCATTTACGTTCATCGCGGGAAAACGTAATTCATTTGCGGCCATCATCTGGTAAAGACGGTGGACGCCGGTTGTGGTTTCTTCGGTGACACCTTTAATGTGTTCACAAATTTCAGTCCATTTATTTGAAGCATTTGTAATGGTGCGTTTTAGTACTTCGAGAATGGCTTTCCATTCTTCGTTATCATCATCTTTAGCATCGGGTATGGCACCAGCTGCTTCGTATTCAGCGCCTTTATGTACCAGCAGAGTCGCATCGCCACCATCATCCAGAATCATATTGGGTTTCTGTCCGTCAGGCCAGCTTAAAATTCTTTCAGTGCACCACCAGTATTCCTCGATTGATTCGCCTTTCCAGGCAAATACAGGAATACCCGAAGCAGCAATGGCTGCTGCAGCCTGGTCCTGTGTAGAAAAAATATTACAGGATGCCCAGCGAACTTCAGCACCCAGTGCAATCAGCGTTTCAATGAGTACAGCCGTTTGAATTGTCATGTGGATGCTGCCGGCAATGCGTGCCCCTTGCAGGGGGCGTTGAGCGCTAAATTCCTTGCGGATGGCCATCAAACCGGGCATTTCGGTTTCAGCAATAGCGATTTCTTTACGGCCCCAGTCAGCCAGTGACAGGTCAGCAACTTTAAAATCGGTGAAATTATTTTCAACAACGGCATTCATTATGCTCATCTCCTAGTGGTTAAGAAATAAGCGCCGTTTTTAGTATTGGAAAATTACCCAAGCCTGGCGGATTCTGATAATCCGGTGCAGCGCTCCTTGGGTTGGTTAAAATTATAGCATGAATTGTGCGAAAGTTATTTTCACCTGAAAGTCAGGCTGGAATCTATTGCGCTGGCTACAGCCCGTGCAATAGATTCCAGGAGCTTAATTTCCTGCTGTCTGCTTCTGGGTGATTACAGTTTTGCTGCGGCTTTAAGCTCTGTCGCTTTATCGGTTTTCTCCCAGCTAAAATCAGCATCTTCGCGGCCGAAGTGACCATAAGCAGCAGTGTTACGATAGATCGGGCGGAGTAGATCCAGCATGGCGATAAGTCCCCTGGGTTTGAGATCAAATACGTCACGAATCAGTTCGACAATACGGGTATTCTCAATTTTTCCGGTACCAAACGTTTCGACAGAAATAGACGTGGGTTCGGCAATACCAATGGCATAGGAAACCTGTACTTCACATTTATCTGCCAGCCCGGCAGCAACGATATTTTTTGCTACATAACGTGCTGCGTACGCGGCTGAGCGATCAACTTTCGATGGGTCCTTACCAGAAAAAGCACCACCACCATGTCTTGCCATACCACCATAAGTATCAACAATAATTTTTCGGCCAGTTAATCCACAATCACCCACCGGACCACCGATAACAAAATTACCTGTTGGATTAATATGGAATTTCGTTTTTTTATCAATCCATTCTTGCGGTAAAACCGGCAGGATAATTTCATCCATCACTGCCTCGCGCAGGTTATCCAGGTGAATATCCGGGGCGTGTTGCGTGGACAATACTACGGCATCAATGCCGGCCGGTTTTCCATTTTCATAACGGAAAGTAACCTGGCTTTTGGCGTCAGGGCGCAGCCATGGCAGGCTGCCATTTTTACGGACGTGAGCCTGACGTTTGACCAGTTTGTGTGCGTAGGTGATCGGTGCGGGCATTAACACATCCGTCTCGTTACTGGCGTAACCAAACATTAAACCTTGATCCCCTGCGCCTTGTTCATGGTCACTCGATGCATCAACACCCATAGCGATATCAGTGGATTGTTTGTCGATAGAAGTGATGACCGCGCAGGATTCGGCATCAAACCCCATCTCTGAACTGTTGTAGCCAATTTCCCTAATCGTTTTGCGTACCACCTGTTGCATATCAACCCAGGCATTTGTGGTAATTTCGCCGGAAATAACCACCATGCCGGTATTGACCAGGGTTTCACAGGCAACCCTGGCTTTATTATCCTGCTCGAAAATAGTGTCAAGAATGGAATCTGAAATTTGATCGGCAACTTTATCCGGGTGGCCTTCGGAAACCGATTCGGAAGTAAATAAATAACTGCTCATAATTAACACCTTCACTGATTATATGGGTAAATATCGTATCCATAAAAAATATATCGATAAAAAACATAAAGGAAGAGGCGATAAAAAAAACCCGTTCCAGCCAGGCTAAAACGGGTTTTCGAAAACAGATCTTATCGATAATCGCTTTAGCGGAATTTATATAGCGCCCGCAATCTGAGTCAAATTAGCGCTTCATCAGGCTTAAGATTAGTCAGTGGCGAATGGTTTGTCAAATGGAAACATCTTATTTTGTGGATAAGGCCAGAAATTCACAAATTTCTTTCTCGCTTAGGCCTTCTTTTTTTTCTTTATGGCTCAGAAATTCATAGCGATCTTCCAGTTCCAGACGCGAAATAATATCAATGTAATCCTGTTCGCGGGTTTTTGGATTTTCAGTTTCTAGTGATGTCCAGATCGCCAGCGAATTGAGTGAGAGTTCATGTTTGTGACCACGGTAACGTTCGAGCAGTGCTGCGGAGGTGATGCCAGGGTTAGTCTTTATGGTTTGGTGCAAGTGGTAAAGCAGCGATAACCCTTTGGTAATTGCAGTATTAAAATCGGGCGGTATTTCACAGCTGGAAACAAACGCGGGGTTTTGCAGTAACAGTGCAATGGCAACACGGGTTTTATTATTTTTCACCTGTTGCCTGGCTATTGGCTTAGGCTTAATTGCAGTTATTGTCTTTTGTTGTTGGCTAATTTTTGCTTCCAGCTGTGATGAGTTTAAACCGACACGTTGAGAAAGTTGTTCCAGTAATAAATCTTTAAATACACCGTTATGCATATTAGTTATAAGGGGGCTTACTTGCTTGGCAAGTTTTGCCCGGCCTTCAACGGTGTCACTTTCTATCTGTACTGAAAGCGCATTAAATAAATAGTCAGATAATGGTGTGGCTGTTTGAATGCGTTGCTCAAAAGCGGCTTTCCCTTCTTTACGAACCATGGTGTCAGGATCTTCATTTTCTGGTAAAAATAAAAATTTAGCCACCATACCGTCGCGAATAACAGGCAGTGTATTTTCCAGTGCGTGCCAGGCGGCCTTTTTACCGGCGTTATCACCGTCGTAACAGAAAATAACTTCATGTGTAGTACGAAACATCTTTTGAATCTGTTCGGTCGTCGTTGCTGTACCCAGTGATGCAACGGCATAATTTATATTATGTTGTGACAGTGCAATGACATCCATATAACCTTCAACGATTAATAGACGTTCGATTTTCCGCAGTGTTTGCTTAACCTCATAGAGACCATAGAGTTCTGTGCCCTTATGGAAAACTGGGATTTCTGGTGAGTTTAAATATTTGGGTTCGCCTTTATCCAGAATACGGCCACCAAAACCAATAATACGGCCACGTTGATCAGTAATGGAAAACATAATACGGTCACGAAAACGGTCATATGGTTTCTGTTTATCATTCTGGATTAGCAAACCAGCCTGGAATAATTGCTCTGTGGTAAAGGTTTTGTCTGTTAATGCATTATGCAGGAAGTTCCAGTTATCAGGAGCATAACCAATTTTGTATTGTTTTATAATGTCATCGCCCAGACCCCGCTGTTTAAGGTAATTAATTGCGCGGGTTGATGTATTTAGCTGTTGTTGATATAGCTGGCTGGCGTGTTGCAGAACAGCATAAATGGGTGCATTGTTCGGCTGATTTTTTTTCTCACCAGACCCTTCGCGCGGTACATCCAGATGTTGGTCAGCGGCCAACGTTTCGATAGCGTCAACGTATTCAAGATGATCAAACTCCATTAAGAAGCCAATGACATTGCCATGTGCACCACAGCCAAAACAGTGATAGAACTGTTTGGTTTCACTTACTGTGAACGACGGTGTTTTTTCATTATGAAACGGACAGCAGGCAGTGTATTCCTTACCTTTGCGTTTTAACGGTAGGCGAGAATTAATAACTTCAATAATATCCGTACGTGAAATTAGGTCATCAATAAAATTGTGTGGTATACGCCCTGACAAGAGAGAAATCTCAGGGGATAAGATTAACAAAAGAGAGTTGTCGAGGATTAAAAATCCGTTCGTGTTCGACTATAGCATATCGGTCTGTCATGCCTGCAATGTAATCGGCAATTCCTCTGGCAGTGCCTTTTTCACCGTGTTTGTCTGCTAACAGATTGCAATGCGTGCGTGCTTCAGTGGGCAGAATTTTCTGGTCATTCATAAAAACATCAAAGAGTGTCTGTACCACATTGGTTGCTTTCTGTGTCATCCGGTGTACACGATAGTGCTGATAGAGTTGTTCGCGTAAAAACAATTTAAGTTCCAGTTTTTTTTCATTCATACTATCACTAAATGCCATCAGTCGTTCTCGCTGTTTGTGTACGTCTGACAGAGAGTTTAATTGAGCACGGGCAATATTTTTTTCAGATGTTTTTATCAGGTCAACAACCATAATATTAATCATGCGTCGAATAATTTCATGAATAAGCTGTTTTTGATTCAGCCCAGGGTAGATTTTATTTACTACGTCATACTGGGTGCGGAATAATTCAATTTCAAGCAGGTGTTGAATATCAATTAAACCATAACGTAGACCGTCATCTATATCATGATTGTTGTAGGCGATTTCATCTGAGTAGTCAGTTAGCTGTGCCTCCAGGCTGGGTTGGGTTTTGTTTATAAATCGTAGCCCGATATCACCAAGTTTTTTTGCATTATTAATAGCGCAGTGTTTTAAAATGCCTTCACGCGTTTCGAAAGTAAGGTTAAGGCCATCAAAATCAGCATATTTCTGTTCAAGTTTATCCACTACACGCAGTGATTGCAGATTATGTTCAAAGCCACCAAATTTTTTCATTCGCTGATTCAGTGCATGCTGACCGGCATGGCCGAAAGGTGTGTGGCCCAGATCATGCGCCAGTGCAATGGCTTCGGTTAAATCTTCGTGTAAGCCCAGTTCGCGTGCTATGCTGCGGGCGATCTGGGCAACTTCCAGTGAATGCGTGAGGCGGGTACGAAACAGGTCGCCTTCATGATTAACAAACACCTGCGTTTTATACTCCAGACGCCTGAATGCTGCTGAATGAATAATCCGGTCGCGATCACGCTGGTATTCATTTCGATAAGTTGGATATTGTTCAACAAATTTTCGGCCTCGTGTAGCTGTATCATGGCAGGCGTAGCTGACCAGACGGCTTGTATAACTACTTTTATTCATTATAATAATTTACTCACAGAGCGGATGAAAAAGATACTTATTATTAAGCCATGCTATCAATATATCCATGTAAGCTCGCACCCTGTATTCCTGCGGATGACAGTTTTGAGTAATAAGTATCTTTTCCATCCGCTTCAGTAATTATGTTGTGACGGTTGTTGTACTTTCGATGGCACGAATAAGCTGATTTCGGCTGTAGTCGCTGGTTACTGTAGACTGTCCAATGCCGCGCATTAACACCAGTCGTAGAATGCCATCCATCACTTTTTTATCGACTGACATGAGGGTGAGAAATTCATCGGTGCTTATCGATTCAGGGGCATGAGTGGGCAGGTTTGCTTTTTTAATCAGGTTGAAAATTTTTGCGGTGTCAGCAGCTGTCATCCAGTGCATCTGCCGTGACATTTCTGCGGCCATACACATGCCTGCACTGATCGCTTCACCGTGTAACCACTCACCGTAACCAAGACAATTTTCGATCGCATGGCCGAAAGTATGGCCTAAATTCAGTAGCGCTCGGCTGCCGTTTTCGCGTTCGTCTGCAGCGACTACATCAGCCTTGGTCTGACAGGAAATTTCAATGGCATAACTTAATGCACTGCTATTTTTCGCTAGCAGTGCATCCATATTTTGTTCCAGCCAGCTAAAAAATGCCGCGTTGCAAATTAAACCGTATTTGATGATTTCTGCAATGCCAGCACGGAGTTCTCGTGCTGGCAGCGTGTTCAGTGTGTCAGTATCAGCGATCACTGCTTTGGGTTGATAAAAAGCACCAATCATATTTTTCCCTAAAGCATGGTTAACTCCTGTTTTTCCGCCAACGGATGAGTCGACCTGTGAGAGCAAGGTGGTGGGGATCTGGATTAAATGCACGCCACGCTGGTAGCTGGCTGCGGCAAACCCAGCCATATCACCAATGACGCCGCCACCAAGTGCGATGATAGTCGTGTTGCGGTCTAGCCGGTTAGCTAACAAAGCGTCGTATATCTGGTTTAGAACTTCAAGATTTTTATATTTTTCACCATCAGGTAGAATAACGGTTTCATGGCGAATGCCAGTAAGCATCGCGTTTATTGATTCCAGATAGAGTGGCGCAACCGTTTCGTTACTGACAATCAGGGCGCTATTTCCTGGAATGTGCTGGTGCAGTAATTCGTTATCACCAAGTAGGTTCGTACCAATATAAATTGGGTAGCTGCGTTCGCCGAGGTCGACTTTGAGTGTTGCCATTTGAGTGGTAAAGCGGTCAGTGGTTGTTGTTCAGGCGTTTAATAATAGCGTGTATCACGTTGTGAATCGAGTTATTTGCTGTTTCGATAATGAAATCGGCGGTTTTATAGTACAGTGGGTCGCGTTCTTCCAGTAAGCGCCCAAGAATGTCTTCAGTAGGTTCATCAGTGTGGAGCAAAGGGCGATTTTTGTCCTTGCTGGTGCGCTCGACTAATGTTTTCAGGTTACTCCTAAGGTAAAAAACATTGCCACGGTTTTTCAGGTGTCGGCGGTTTTCTTTTTTTAGTATTGCGCCGCCTCCCGTTGCGAGGATAATGCCCGATTGCTGCGTGAGTCTGTCAATAATATTTTGTTCGCGCCGGCGAAATCCGGCCTCACCTTCTTTCTCAAAAATGAGTGGAATATCAGCACCTGTCTCTGTTTCAATAACCCGGTCGCTATCATAAAAGTTCATTTTTAGCTTGCGAGCGAGATGGCGGCCTATAGTGGTTTTCCCTGTCCCCATAGGGCCAATTAAAAAAATATTTTTTATCTGTCTCATAAAAAACGACCTGTTTAAAGGTCGCTTAGAATACCAAATAATTAATTATATGAGGCAATCATTTTTCAACCTGTCTGCCCTATGGCCTAAAGTGCAAGTGAATCTTTGATGATTTTTGGTGTAACAAAGATAAGTAACTCTCTTTTTTGATTGCTTTTTAGCGTATGTTTAAAGAAATAACCGAGTACGGGTATATCACCAAAGAAAGGAACTTTGTCCACTTTATGTTGTTTGGTCTGCTCATAAATACCACCTAGTACGACAGTATCGCCGTTATTAACCAGTACCTGTGTTGAGACTTCACGAGTATCAATGCTCGGTATGCCCGCAAATATCGTACCGACTGAATCTTTGTTTACAGTTAGATCCATAATAACACGGTCATCTGGGGTGATTTGTGGTGTAACCTTGATGCTTAAAACGGCTTTTTTAAATTGCACCTGGGTTGCGCCGCTGGACGCCGCTGAGAGATACGGAATTTCAACGCCCTGTTCGATATGTGCGGTATGCCGATCCGCAGTAATGACCCGTGGACTGGAAACAATTTCACCTTCGTTCTCGGCCTGTAGTGCTGAAATTTCCAGATCAATCAGGGAGCTGCCACTGAGTATCGCAAAAGCAATTCTGCCTGCAGTCGCACCAGTTACGCCCAAATTAACATTTAAGCGATTTACGGCATTGGTACCGGTTGGAATATTAAAAGGTTTAGCTGAACCACCTGCTGCAATATTACTCAGACCACTTGCTGCAATCGAGTCAGTCGCTTTAAAAGAACCACTGGTTGCATTAAACCCATTTGAGGATGCCGCTGCATGAGTGACGCCAAAGCGGCTACCCAGTTCGCGAGTAAACTCATCAGTAGCAATAACGATTCTTGATGAAATCATAACCTGGCGAACAGGAACGTCGAGTTTTTTCAGCATTTTCCGCACTTCGCGGATTACTTTTTCGGTGTCTTTTACAATAAGCGTGTTAGTTCGTTCATCGACAATGACGCTGCCGCGTGAACTTAGGATACCGGTTGCATTGGTGCTGCTAGAACTACTAGAACTATTACTACTAGAACTATTACTACTGGAGTTACTACTGCTCCCTGTGCTACCAGTAAAAAGGGCAGCCAGTTCACCCGCTTTAGCAAAGTTAATATTAAAAAAGGCTGTCCGTATTGGGGAAAGTTGAGTCAGTGATTGCTGGGCTTCCAGGTCAATTTTTTCCTGTGCGGCAAGTTCCTCACTTGGTGCAATTAGAATGACTGAACCAGAACGGCGTTTGGATAAGCCCTTGGCTTGAAGAATTATATCCAGCGCCTGATCCCAGGGGACATTTTTGAGGCGTAAAGTGAGGTTACCAGTCACTGAATCACTGACGACAATGTTAAGGCCGGTAAAATCGGCAATTAACTGTAACACGGCGCGTACAGGGATATTTTGGAAATTAAGCGAAAGACGTTCACCGGTATAACCGAATTTATCTTTTTTGGTTTCTTCCTGTTCTTTTTTACTGACGGGTTTTAATTCGATCGTAAATATATCGTTGGCCTGGTAAGCAATTTGTTCAAAATTACTGTTTACAGGGTTGATTTCGACCTGGGTGTTATTGCCTTTTTCAAAGCTGCTAATGGATTTTACCGGGGTGGCAAAATCGAGTACATCCAGAGTCTGACGGAGTTTATTCGGCAGTTTTGTTCCCAGGAATTTAACGATAATCTTACCGAATTTTTCACTAATATCCACCGGAGTGTTCGGCTCTGAGAGGTGGATAATGATTCGGCCTTCACCTTTGTCGCCACGACGGAAGTCAATTTTTTTGATGCTGCGTGCCGTGGTAGAAAATCCTGCTGAGTTCGTTGTTGATGTGGTCTGGGCATCGGCAAATACGCTGCTGTTATTTTCACTGCCTAAGGTGATCAGAACTTTTTTGCCGGCAGTCGTTACCTGATAGGGAACAACCTCTGTCAGGTTTAAAATAACCCGTGTTTTTGTTTTAGCTGAGATGGTAGTAATTGACTGAGCAGCACCAATATCGATGGGTTGAGGGCGTCTTGGTAGCGTACTTACTGTATTAGCAAAATCGAAAGCGATGCGTGCTGGTTTGTCAATGGTAAAGCTTAACGGTTCAATGGCTTTTTCACTGAATTCAAGCACAATTTGTATACGATTCCCCGGCAGACTTGAATACTGTACTTTTTTGATGGTATTGGTCGCTGCTACTGCTGCATTACTCGAGATCATAAGCAGTAATAACAGGCACCAATGGCGTAGCGTATACAGTGTAGGTTTGAATCGGTTTATGACTAACATAGTGCGTCCTGTTTGAAATGTATTTGTTATTGTATTTTGCATATCTTTTGCCACTCGGTTTATTTGTTGCCAATAGCGATGGATGCATTTCTTTCTATGTAACCGCCAATGCCATCAGGAACAATTTCATCAAGACTTATCGATGAATCGTCAATGGCGGTGATTCGTCCTTCGTTTTGCCCCATGTAATTTCCGACCTGAACTCTGTGTACGATATTCTGTGGGTCCTTGACTAAGGCCCAACGCTGTTTTTTCTGTTGCAGCGTACCAACCATTCTCAGCGTATCAAGTGGAAAGTTTTCCAGGGCCTCTCTAGGACGACTGGAGTCAGGATTTAGTGAACTTGCTGTGCTTTTGTTTTCATTTGTGTCGATATCATCAACGAATGGGTCGCGTAATTTTGCCGCTGTATAGCTAAAACTCTCGTAGGGCTGAAACTGGGGGATTGGTTTTACGCTACCAACATGTGCCGCTTTTGTTCGTGCAATGAAGGCGTTCAGGTCATTCATGTTCCGACTACAGGCTGATAAGGCAAACAGACTGCCGAAAATGACTAACTTGATAGTACTGGCAGAAAGCTTCATTTTCCAACTCCCTGACCTTTTTCATTCAGGTACTGGTAAGTGACGGCAGTTAATTCCATGCTTAATTTACCCTTGCTTTTTTTACTGTCGGGTTGTATTGAAATATCTTGAATAGTCACAATGCGGGGGAGTGATGCAACGCCGCTAATAAATTGTGCGAATTCATGGAAATGCCCGGTGACTTTTAGCTTGATGGGGTATTCAGAATAGAATTCTTTTGGTCGCAGACCTTCGGGTTTGAAGTAATCAATATTCAGGCCGCTAGAGATTCCGGTTTGGGATATGTCGGTCAGTAAGGTTTCGATTTCAGTTTTATTAGGTAGTTGGCGTAAAAGTGCGCCGAATGAAGTTCGCATTTCCTTGAGTTGTTGCTTGTATGCATCAAGATTGGCGGCTTTAGACTGTTTCGCTACAAAGGTGTTTCTCAGCGTTTGTTCCTGAGCGACCGCTGTTTTTAGTTTTGCGATTTGGTTGGTCGTATCAAGAAAATACCCTGCAATTGCAACGATAATGCACAGCAGAGCAATAACAATGGCTCTAACCGCAATGGGAGCACTACCAATTTTCTTAAGATCTTCAATATCAAGATCTTCCAGTCGTATTTCAGAGAGATTCATTCGCTTTTATTGCCCTTGTTCTTTTTTGTATTTGGGAATGACTGTGAGGTAGTCAGAGTAAAATTACTGCTTCGCAGCCTGCCTTTACGTGCCTGAATTACCTGTAGTTTGGGTGTAGTCATCCAGTCTGAGGCATCAATATTTCGCATATAAGCAGAAACCCGACCGTTTGATTCAGCAACACCTTTTATGGTGAGTGTTTTACCTTTTTGATTAATGCTGGTGAGGTAGAGCCCTTCGGGTACGGTGCGAACAAAATCATCAAATAAATGTACAATTTGCGGGCGCTGCTGTTGCAATGACTGAATAACGTTCATCCGTGAGAGTAATTTGTTCTTGGTTTCTTCCAGCGTTGCAATTTGCTTAAGTGAGGTATTTAGAATGGCTATTTGATCCTGTAAAGTTTTATTACGCAGGTTCTGAAAGCTGATCTGGCTATTGAAGGTGACATGTACCAGTACGATTATAGCAAGCGTGAGTATTACGGATAAACCTGCTGTGGTGGCAAATTGCCGAATTTGCTCTTTGCGTTGTTCCTCACGCCAGGGCAGGAGATTTATGTGTGCCATTAATCAAAACTCCTCATGGCAAGCCCGCAGGCTATCATTAGAGAGGGGGCGTCATTACTTAAGGCCTGTGGGTTTACTTTTGGGGATAAAGTCATTTTTGAGAATGGATTCGCAATAATAGTAGGGCTATCAAGTTGTGATTCGACTAATTCATCAATGCCGGGAATCGAGGCGCAACCACCGGCAAGCGCGATCAGGTCGACGGTGTTGTGCTGACCTGAGGTGAAGAAAAACTGTAAAAAGCGGCTCACCTGTTGTGCAATGGTTTCTTTAAAGGGCTCAAGCACTTCAGGAATGTAGTTGTCGGGTAATCCGCCTTCTTTTTTCAGTCTGCCGGCTTCTGAATAAGCGAGGCCGTAACGGTGCATGATTTCTTCAGTTAGCTGTTTACCACCAAAGCTTTGTTCGCGGGTATAAATAAGGTGATTGTTTTCGACAATATTCAGGCTGGTCATGGTTGCGCCAATATCGATGATCGCAATAATCTGGTCTTCGCTGGTGCGTTCTACCTGATTGCTTATCAGCGCAGCAGAATTTTCAATGGTATAGGCTTCGACATCAACAATTCTGGGTTTCAGGCCACCGAGTGATAAAGCCGCCGAGCGTAGTTCAATGTTTTCACTGCGTGATGCAGCGAGGAGTACGTCAACGGTTTCAGGATTATTCTCTGTTGCCCCAAGTACCTCGAAATCAAGATTGATTTCTTCAAGTGGGTAAGGGATATACTGATCAGCTTCCAGTTCAATCTGTGCTTCCAGTTCATCATCACTCAGGCCGTTAGGCATGGTAATGATTTTAGTTATTACTGCCGATCCTGCGACCGCAACTGCCGCATCTTTTGCTTTCGTCGCGGCATGTTTGACTGCTTTTTGAATGGTATTACCAACTGCTTCAATATCCTGAATATTTTTATCCACAACGGCATTATCCGGCAAGGCTTCTACCGCGAGGCTTTGAACACGATAGGTATCACCATCCTCAGCCAGTTCGAGTAACTTGACTGAAGTTGAGCTAATGTCCAATCCTAAAATAGCTGGTTTTTTGCGCTTAAACAAGGGCACTGTATTTTCCCCTAATACATTATAATTTTTATATAGTTATAGAGTATATTATAACTTTTGCATTAAATAATAGTGGTAAGTATTGAAAATTCTAGTCTGAATTTAAACATTGTCGATTAATTTACCCTAAAGCTTTATACTCACCCACTTGAACCAACTCTTCATTATCCATCTGTCACAGGTACAGGTACAGTGCGACTGATCAAAGCAAGTTTTATCCTTTTTCTAATTTCATCTTTACTCGCTGCTGTTGCCACTATCGGCGGGTACCTTTATCTCAATCCAAAATTACCCTCTATTAAAGGTTTGAGTAATGTGCAGCTCCAGGTTCCTTTACGTATATATAGCAGTGAAGGTGAATTAATGGGTGAATTTGGTGAGAAAAGGCGAACACCAAAGCGGCTGGATGAAATTCCGTTGCTGATGCAGGATGCATTTATATCGGCAGAAGATAGCCGATTTTATGAGCACCCAGGCGTTGATTATCAGGGCATACTGCGTGCGGCGATCAATTTGATACGTACAGGTAAGCGTGGCCAGGGTGGTAGCACGATTACAATGCAGCTGGCGCGTAACTTTTATTTAAGCAGTGAAAAAACGTATTTGCGTAAGCTAAACGAGATTTTACTGGCACTAAAGATTGAAGGGGAGCTGGGTAAGAAAAAAATTCTTGAACTTTATCTGAATAAAATCTACCTGGGGACACGCGCTTATGGAGTTGCGGCTGCAGGGCAGGTTTACTATGGCGCTAAACTGGAAGACCTGACACTAGCGCAAATTGCCATGATTGCCGGTTTGCCGAAAGCCCCTTCGAGTTATAATCCAATTGTTAACCCTGAGCGTGCAGTCATTCGCCGTAACTATGTTCTGTCGCGCATGCACCAACTGGGATATATTAATACCAAAGATTTTGAGACCGCAAAAAATGCGCCGGTAACCGCTGCTCGCCACCGCAGCCGTATCGAAGTGCAGGCACCGTATGTTGATGAAATGGTACGGGCAGAAATTGTGAGACAATTTGGTGCCGGTGCCTACTCCAAAGGCCTGCGCGTTTATACAACACTGAAGCATCGCCTCCAGACGGCAGCGAACAATAGCCTATGGAATGGCCTGGTTGATTATGACCATCGCCACGGTTATCGCGGTGTCGTGCGCCATGTTGATATTACTAATCTTGATAAAAATGCATTGATTGGTGTGCTTAAAGAAGATGAAGACTATGGCCGGTTTAAGCCCGCCCTTGTGCTTAAAATTGATGATACGGCGGTTACCCATGCGTCATCAGATAAAAAAACTGCCAAAACGGAAGGGGAAAATAAACCGGCAGCCATTGTTATGTTGAAAGACGGTGAGAAGATACCGATCTTATGGCAGGGTATTCGTTGGGCCCGCCGATATATTAGTGTTAATCGAGAAGGCAAGGCATTAACCAGTGTTTCAGCAGTGATACGCCCTGGTGATGTTATCTGGGTTGAACCAAACATCATGACTGGCTGGCATCTGGCACAGATACCCGGGGTGCAGGGCGCACTGGTTTCGATTGATCCAAATAGCGGTGCGATACAGGCGCTTACCGGGGGCCTTGATTTTAAATTTAGTAAATTTAATCGTGTGACACAGGCAAGACGACAAGCTGGCTCGGGATTTAAACCGGTTATCTATTCAGCAGCGCTGGCTAAATCGTTTACCCCCGCCACGTTAATTAATGATGCTCCTGTGGTATTTAAAGATGCGGCGCTGGAAGGTGACTGGCGGCCTGAAAATTATAGTGGCAAATTCTTTGGTCCCACACGGTTAAGGAAAGCGCTTTACACCTCACGAAATTTGGTGTCCATTCGCATTTTACGTTCCATTGGCATTGGCTATGCCATCAAGTTTGCAAAAAACTTTGGTTTTAAAAGCAGTAAGCTGCCACATGATTTATCGTTAGCACTAGGGAGCTGTGAAGTTAGTCCGTTGCAAATGGTGCGCGCTTTTTCTGTGTTTGCAAACGGTGGCTATTTAATCAAGCCATACGTCATTCAGCGAATTGAAGATTCTAATGGTACGGTGCTGTTTAATGCTGACCCTGCAGTGGCTTGCACAGCCTGTGTGTTGTCAAAAAATATACAATCATCAGCAGAACTGGATGATGGCAATGCGCTTGTTCGATTACCAAAACAGGCTGCGCGTACCCTGGGGCCACGCATTGCTTTTCAGATGAACTCCATTTTGCAAGATGTGATATTTCGTGGCACTGGACGTCGTGCGCTGGTTTTGGGACGTAAGGATCTTGCTGGTAAAACAGGGACAACCAATGAGCAACGTGACGCGTGGTTTAATGGTTATAACCCTGATCTGGTAACAACAGTCTGGCTGGGGTTTGATCAGCTAAAACCATTAGGCAACCATGAAACTGCTGCCCGAGCAGCCTTACCGGTGTGGATTAATTTTATGCGAGCGGCCTTGAAAGATGTGCCAGAAAAACAATTGCCACGTCCCGCGGGTTTAGTGACAGTTAAAATTGATGCTGCAACGGGTGAGGCCGCTACAGACGACGACACGAATACAATTTTTGAAATATTTAGAAAAGAAAACGTGCCGGTGATTAAAAGTGGTGATACAGCAGGCACTGGAAGCAGGCATGGGCAGGCGCCTATTCCTGAGCAACTTTTCTAATCGGGTAAAACTGTCGTCAATATGCTGTGCTTTTTAGTGGCGGTTTGGAACGGGTTTTATCTACAGCAACGGCGCAGGTGTGCGCCGGGCTGTAACCTATATTTTATGCGTGGTATTTTTCACTTAAAGTATGTACCGTATCGACCAGTGCACTAACATTTTCTAGCGTAATGTCGGGCGTTATACCATGGCCAAGATTAAAAATGTGTCCTGGGCCGCTGCCATAATCAGCTAAAATATTTGCGACTTCTTTTTCAATAACATCCGGGCTGGTTGTCATGATGGCGGGGTCCATATTGCCCTGTAAGGCAACCTGAGCGCCAACCTGTTCACGCGCCAGTTTTATATCAACCGACCAGTCAAGGCCGATGGCATCGCAACCAGTTGAAGCGATTTCAGGTAACCACATGCCGCCTCCTTTGGTAAACAGGGTGACGGGAATATGTTGACCGTCTTTTTCACGCTGCAGTTGTTCTACAATCTGGTGCATATAAGCCAGTGAAAAGGTTTTATATTGACGTGTAGTCAGTGCACCACCCCAACTATCGAAGATCATGATTGCCTGTGCGCCAGCATCAATTTGTGCATTCAGATAACTGGCAACGGAAGTCGCCAGTTTGCTCATCAGTTTATGTGCAGAGGAAGGGTCTGTAAACAGCAATGCCTTGATCTTGGAAAAAGTTTTACTGCTGCCGCCTTCTACCATGTAGGTCGCCAACGTCCAGGGGCTGCCCGCAAACCCGATCAGGGGAACCGCATTGTTTAACTCTTTGCGTATAAGTGAAACAGCATCGGTGACATATTTTAACTTATCCGCTGGGTCAGGGATGATCAGCCGGTTAATGTCCTGTGTCGTGGTTACAGGTGAATGAAATTTAGGGCCTTCGCCTTCAGAAAAATACAGACCCAGGCCCATTGCATCTGGGATGGTCAAAATATCTGAAAACAGAATAGCGGCATCAATATCAAACCGGCGCACAGGTTGTAAGGTAACTTCACAAGCCAGTTCAGGCGTGCTGCAAAGGGTCATGAAATCACCGGCTTTGGCGCGTATTTCACGGTATTCGGGTAGATAACGTCCTGCCTGTCGCATAATCCAGACGGGTGTGCGGTCTACAGGTTGCTTGAGAAGAGCACGGATAAAGCGATCATTTTTTAACGTAGTCATGGTGGTTTGCAAGCTCTAAAAAATTGGTGTTGCTGTCAGGTGATCGGTATATTGTCTGCAAGCGTTCGTTGTTACTGGTTATGATGGATGACTAAAGCGTTACAGTTGAATTAGCGAGCCGTGTTTAAACAGTGGTCTGTCTCCGGTGGTCGATTATGGGATAGCGAGTCAGGTTTTGCTGAGCAGGGTTTTTATCTTCCCACTAATTTTACCCATATCTGCGCGCCCAGCCGTTTGTGGTTTTATTCGTCCCATTACTGTGCCCATATCTTTGATGGAGCAGGCACCCGTCTGGCGGATAGCGGCATTAATAATGGTTTCTATCTCTTCTTCATTGAGTGGCTGAGGTAAAAATGTCTGGATAATATCAATCTCGAAAGATTCCCGTGCCACCAGTTCGTCGCGCCCTGCTGTTTTGAACTGGCGGATAGATTCTCGGCGTTGTTTTACCATTTTATCCAGCACGGTGATAACGCGGTTATCATCCAGTTCAATGGTTTCGCCTGTCTTGCGCTCATCGACCTCGATCTGTTTAATCGCGGCGGTAATTAGCCTGATTGCGGATACACGAGGCTTGTCCTTCGCTTTCATAGCGAGAATGACTGCGTCCTGAATCTGTTGTTTCAGGTTTGCGTTGTTGCTCATCAAGATAAATCGTCCAAACAGAAAGTTAAAGTGAATAACGGGCCAAACAAATAAAGGTTATCGCCGCCGCTGATGGGGTGAGCGAGAAAATTTATTCCGTTCTTTGGACAGCTTTTTCAGGTGACGTTTCACTGCGGCAGCCGCTTTACGCTTGCGTTCAGTGGTGGGTTTCTCATAAGCTTCGCGTTTGCGGATTTCAGTAAGAATTCCGGCTTTTTCGCAGGACCGTTTGAAGCGGCGCAATGCAACATCAAAGGGTTCGTTTTCTTTAACTCGGATAGCAGGCATAGGTTGTTCTCAGCTCTTAATGATAAAATAAGACATAAAAAATCCGCACAGGTATGCGGTGAAACCACGTATTATATCGCATTCTTTGTGAAACCCCAAAGTGCCTGTGCATAATTTATACAAAAAGTTGGATAAAAATGATTGTTTTAGGTATTGAAAGCTCCTGTGATGAAACCGGTATCGCCGTTTATAGCAGTGGAAAAGGTCTGTTATCGCACACATTGCATAGCCAGATCAAATTGCATGCCGAGTACGGCGGTGTGGTGCCAGAGCTGGCCTCGCGTGATCATATTCGATATCTGATTCCCTTAATCGAGCAGGCGTTATCGCAGGCGGGCGTGGCTAAAACCGCACTGGATGGTATCGCTTATACTGTTGGTCCCGGTTTGATTGGTGCATTAATGTCAGGGGCTTCAGTCGGACGTTCACTGGCCTGGGCTTTAGGTATTCCGGCACTTGAAGTGCACCATATGGAAGGTCATTTGTTGGCACCCATGCTGGAAAAGACACCACCAGCTTTCCCGTTTGTGGCTTTGCTGGTATCGGGGGGGCATACCTTACTGGCTTATGTCGAGGCGGTTGGCCAATATACCTTACTGGGGCAGTCCCTGGATGATGCGGCGGGTGAAGCATTTGATAAAACAGCTAAACTACTTGGACTGGGTTATCCTGGCGGCCCAGCACTGGCAGCCGTGGCACAAAAAGGTCACTCCGGTGCCCACCGTTTCCCCCGACCCATGCTTGACCGGCCGGGTCTGGATTTTAGTTTTAGCGGGTTGAAAACACATGCTTTAAATACCATGATGAAACTCGCGGAGCAGTACTCAGATACTGGAACACTGAATAAACAGGGCTTGAATGAGCAAGATACGGCCGATGTGGCGCTGGCCTTTGAAGAGGCGGTGGTAGAGACACTGGTGATTAAATCGCAGCGCGCATTAAAGCAACAGCAATGTTATCGGTTGGTGGTCGCTGGCGGCGTTGGTGCAAACCTGCGCTTGCGTTCAGAGTTGAGCGAGATGGTTGCAAAAATACAGGGTGAGTTATTTTATCCAGCCATTGAATTTTGTACCGATAATGGTGCGATGATCGCGTTGGTCGGCTGCTTGCGTCTTCAGGCTGGGCAGTCGCAATCACTGGAGATTAATGCGCGGGCTCGGTGGTCGATGCAAGATCTGTCAGCCATTGTTTGAATTTTACTTGCCAATGGTTTTTTCAGTGCCTGCTAACAGATGCTGAATATTGCGGCGATGACGCCAGAACAGAATAACGGCCATTATCAGCACGCTGGCAGTGAGGCTGGGAGATCGACTCAGGTAATAGAGAACAAGGGGGGCTAAAAATACAGAAATTAATGCGGCCAGTGATGAGATTTTAAATATCAGTGCACTGATCCCCCAGATAAGCAAGGCAATTAAACCGCTCAACCAGTGAAATCCAAGTAAAACACCATAGAAAGTCGCGACTCCTTTGCCGCCTTTAAACCTGTAATAAAGTGGAAATACGTGTCCTAGAAAAGCGGCACAGCCAGTGGCTGCCAGTACCAGTTCGTTCTGGTGTAACTGGCGCGCAATTAGTATCGGCAACAGACCCTTGAACATATCGCCAAGTAGCGTGATGATGCCGGCCTTTTTACCACCGGAACGTAATACATTGGTTGCACCTGGATTGTTTGAACCCGTCGTTCGTGGATCTTGTAGTCCGAGTAATCGGCAGGTGAGGATGGCCGTTGAAATGGAGCCGATAAAATAGGCGGCAATAATAATTAAACAGTCAATAACTGGACTATTGAGATTCATTGGCAGATATATGTCAAAATAAAGAGCGGCAAGTTTACCCCATCACCTCGCTCGTTGGCGGTTAATCTGGTGGAAAATCCTGAACCGGAAATATTTCTGTTTTTCTATCTCTGCTTGAAGCGCCCGTTGGTCAGCAGGGTTTTATTGGCGCTCGTTGTTATATATTTGGATGAAAGAGAAGAAATTAACGAAATCAGTAAGCTGTATTTTTGTGCATGGCTGGGCGATGAATAGTGCTGTCTGGGCGCAATGTCAGGCTATGCTACCCGACTGGATTGATGCTGTTTTTATTGATTTGCCTGGTCATGGAAGTATGGCGGCGGTGGCTGCAAACACGCTTGAAGATTATGTTCAGGCATTAATGCCGCTGGCGCATCGCCCCGTATTATGGATTGGCTGGTCACTGGGGGCGCTTGCTGTAATACGGCTGGCAGAGTTATATCCCGAGCGGGTTGCCGCACTGTTTCTGGTTGCCGCGAATCCCTGTTTCGTCCAGCGTGAAAATTGGCAAGCAGCCGTTGATGAAGAGGCTTTCGTGCGGTTTGGTGAAGCCTTGTCGTATGCACAGAATAAAACTTTAAGACGATTTCTTTCATTGCAAATGCAGGGTTTGGCTGATGTGCGGCAGACCGTGAGACAATTACAGGAAGCCATGGCTCAGCGCGGGTCAGTGACCACTCTGGCATTAAACAAAGGTTTGCAGATGCTGATAGAAACAGATTACCGTGCTACGTTAGCCACGTTAGATTGCCCGGTTAGCTGGTTTTTGGGCGGACGCGATACCCTGGTTCCCGTTACACTGGCAGACAAAATACGGCAAATGTACACACAGCATAAAGTTTATATCGAAGCGGATGCCGGACATATCCCTTTCCTGTCACATACCGAGAAATTTATTGAAGCACTGGTTGAGCAGGCCGCCAGGCTTCGCTAATGGATAATGACTATTTAAAATAAGAGAATATGGTACAGATAAATCAACAGCGAGTGCGCGAAGCCTTTGATGGCGCAGCAGAAACTTATGATGCAGCCGCTGTGTTGCAGCAGGAAGTGTGCCAGCGTCTACTGGAAAAACTGGACTTTGTTCGGTTGTCGCCAGCAATTATTCTTGACGCAGGAACCGGTACAGGGTCAGCGATTCCCGGTTTATACAAACGTTTTAAACAGGCGCATATTATTGCAATGGATGTTTCCGAGAAAATGCTATTAAAGTCGGCGCAGCATGGGCATCTCTTTCGAAAACCGGCTTTATTGTGCGCTGATATGGAAGCCTTGCCACTAGCGTTCAATAGTATTGATCTGGTTTTTTCCAGTTTAAGTTTGCAATGGTGTAATAATTTAAATACGGCTTTAATGGAAGCCTGGCGTGTGTTGAAACCTGGTGGCCTGTTTGTATTTACCACCTTTGGCCCGGACACACTAAAAGAATTATGCGCTAGCTGGCAGACGGTTGACGATAAAACGCATGTGAATACCTTTATTGATATGCATGATATCGGTGATCTTCTATTGCAGACACGTTTTGCAGAGCCGGTTATGGAAACTGAAATTATTACCGTTAATTATTCCAGCGCAGATGATTTAATGTTTGATCTAAAACACCTTGGTGCCAATGTGACCGCAGCAGGGCACCGTCAAGGTTTAACCACAAAAGGCATTTTGCAGCGGGTGAGGATGGCTTATGAGCAATTTCGTACCACAGCTGGGTTACCTGCCAGTTATGAAATTATTTACGGTCATGCATGGAAACCGCAGTTAGCACCGGATGACAATCTGATTTCGGGACAGAGGGTCAGTGTAGTATTGCAACGCTAAATACAATAAATCCTGCTTCATATCATCCTGTATTTGCATAAATAATCGATTCCTGTACGGCATGGATATACCCGGTTTACATAGGAAATTAACGGCGCAGCAATATGCAGAATTATAGGCAGGTTTGTGAAGTGGCAGGGGGGGTAAGCCAGGTGTGATGGTTATTTACCCAGGTAAGTAAATCATTAAAAGGCATAGGTTTTGCTATCCAGTAACCCTGTCCATAATCGCAGCCCATTTGCCTGAGCTGATCCCAGGTTGCTTCATTTTCGATGCCTTCAGCGACAACATCCAGTCCCAGACTGTGCGCCATTTGTATTGCTGCATTGGTGATTGCGGCATCATTTTCACACTGGTTTATATCGGTAATAAAGGATTTATCAATTTTTAACTCTCTGAGTGGCATGTGTTTTAGCTTTGACAGGGAGGAGTAACCAGTACCGAAGTCATCAATTGAAAATGACAGGCCCAGTTTTTGTAATATCTCAATATTTTTTTGTGCCGCAGATGAATTCGACATCATGGCTGATTCTGTTATCTCAAGCGTTATTGAGCCAGGAGAAACGCCATATTTCTTCAGACAGGCCCTTATTTCAATTGAAAGTTTTGGGTTTGTCAGGCAATAGGGTGAAATGTTAATAGAAAGATTTTCTATTAAGTTTTTATTTAATACCGTTGCACAACATTGTAAAGCCGAGTCCATAATTGTTGAGGTTAATTTATTAATGTTTCCCGTTTCTTCAGCCAGTGTGATAAATATATCGGGGGTTATCTCACCATGCTGAGGATGTTGCCACCTTGCCAGTGTTTCGATATGCAGAGATTTTGTGTGCATGTTAATGATGGGTTGATAGTAAGTCTTGATGTGGCCGTTTTTTAGTGCTTCACGTAAGTCAGTGACCAGTTGTAGCCGCTTACCAGAAGCATCTGATAATTCAGTGTTATAGATACTGATGCCAAGTTTTTGAGATTTGGCATGATACATTGCCATTTCAGCAAGTTGTATCAATTTAGTGCTGTCGTTGGTATGTGTCGGTAGTGTCGCGATGCCGATGGCACAATCCAGGCTGATTTTTTTAGCTTCGATAATAATGGGCTGTAAAATGATCTGCCGGATTCTTTGTGCTGTAATACGTGAGCGTGACAGATCGGTGTTAGGAAAAACGATAGCAAATTCATCACTGCTAAGCCGAGCTGTAAATTCACCGGCTGAAATACTGGTAAGATGACTAAGCCGTCGTGCGATTTCCTGCAAAATAAAGTCGCCGAGTTTATAGCCCAGACTTTCATTAATATCTTTAAAGCGGTCAATATCCAAAACCAGTAGCACCAGCTCACATGCTTTTATATTGCCTTTGTTCTGACATGGTAGCTGATACTGATTCTGGCACTCATCCAGGTGTTCAATGATGGATGTTCTATTAGGCAAGCCAGTAAGCTCGTCATGGTGAGATTTGTACTTGATGGTGGCGAGATGTTTTTTTCGCTCAGAAATATCGCGTGCAACCGCAATAACCATATTGCCATCTTCAATATCAACACGCGACAGGTTTATATCAACCCAGCGTTCCTTACCCATAGGTGGATTGATTTGTGTTTCAAATAAAGCAGAATGACCGTTGAGCGTGTTATTAAAAAATGTACTGAATTTATCGGCAGCATAATCCTTACCTAAAAGCTGTGTGATGGGTATCCGTTTGTTGTGCAGGGTAAGTTCCTGTTCCGAACTACCCAACCAATGTTCCGTGGTTTTGTTGCAGGTAATAAATTTCATTTCATCACACAGCACAAAAATGGCATCCTGTGTACTGTCAAAGTAGGCGCGCAGCAGCTCTGAATAGAACTGGGCATCACCGTGGGCATGGCTAGCTGGTTTATTGTGGTCGGTATTACGCATTATTAATGATTATAGCCGGAATTTAATGCAATACTACCGCATCATCGAATATGAAATAATCCCGAATGTGTTAAAAACACCAGGGTATTTTTTGGCCTTAAAAAAGAAATGTTTTCAGGACGGGTGGTTAAAATTCATACTCAAGACGGGCAACAATGGTCTGATTTGGCGCGCGGGAATTGAGACCAAATACCACGCCAACACTGTAATCGAGTTCGCGTCCTGCGGTGGTGTGTAATTCACCATTGAACACTGGTCCCAGATGGGAGGCGTTGTCACTGGGGCGGTAATAGGCCTCGATTCCCGGTCTGAATGCAACGTTCAGTCGGTAGTCGATACTGTAGGCGGTACGAAATGCGTAGTTACCACCTGCCCCGCGGCCAACCTGTTTTTCCCAGATCATATTGAGTCGCTGGTCGATACGGCCATCGCGTTTCTCAAATAATGGACCAAATTCTACTACATTGGGTGTTCCTGATGCCTTGACGTGCTCGTAGGAAAATAAAAAGCCCGGATCCGCCCAGTATTTACCCATTGGCGCCAGCTGGAAGGTATTTTCAAATTCATAACCGCTGGGTTGTGTGCTACCACCAGGCTGGCGGTCATATTGTGCAAAATACAGTTCGGGTTTCCACCAGGATGTCACACCATAGGCGGCAGAGAGTGTGTAGCTGCGTGTTCCCTTCAGATTGGGGCTATTGTCGCGAAAACCAGAGCCACGAAACTCCAGCTCACTGCGACTTTGTGTTACATGGGGTGAATAAACAATAAAGTCCCCGGCCTGTACTGACATAGAGCAACTGGCAGTTATCAATATCAGCAGGCGGGTGGTCAGCCGAGTACGGGATATCCGGTGTGGCCAGGTATCTAAGTGATGTTCTTTCATTGAGTGTAACCATATAAATTGATTAATACTGACGGCACAAAAGCTTTTATTGCACCATAACGTAATGCGAGCACCGCGGCTTTATTACTGAAACAGATAAAAAGGATATCTGATGTTCAGGCCACGCTGTCAATACCTCCATGTAAGCTCGACATCCGCATACCCGCTGAACACCAGATATCCTTTTCATCCATTACTGTTAGTAAGTGCTAAGGGTCATGCAGTCTGTACCCTGGGTTTTATGTTCGGTTTGCCCACGGTACGCATCAATACGAGTACGACAGTAAATGTACTGGCATAGAACACCAGTTCAATACCGGATGGCCGTGCGATATAACCCAGTAAAATATGCAGCAGCTGCCCAATAACGCTCTCCTGACTCAGCAGATGCGAGGTGTCCCAGATGCTATTTCCCAGCGCAGGCAGAAACCCTGCCTGGTTAAGAAAACCTGCTGCCTGCGCAGCAAGGCCGGAGGTAAGGAGCAAAATAATCCAGCCGGTAAAAGAAAAGAAGTGGCGTAGCGGTATGCGCAGTAACCCGCGATACAGGAGGACTCCGACGAGAACGCCTGCGACGACACCAGCGATTCCTCCGAGCATCATGCTGAAGCTTTTGCCGCCGCCAGCGGCGATAGCCCACAGAAACAGTACCGCTTCTGAGCCTTCACGCATTACCGCTACCAATGTAACGATCATCAATGCAGCCAGTGGCCGGCTACCATCCTGGACTTCGGTGCTTACGGTGGATAATTTGGAAGCGAGCTCGCGACCGTGAGCACTCATCCAGACATTATGCCAGGTCAGCATTATTACCGCACTGAGAAGAATTATGGCGTTTAGAATGGATTGGCCGTTACCGCCCAGGCTGGCAGCCAGGTCTGCTGCCAGCAGTGCCACCAGTGAGGCACCAAGCAAGCCCAGGATGATACCACCAGCAACCCAGCGTCCACGACCTTCGAGACCGCGGCTGGCACCCAGTACGATAGCGACAATAAGGGAGGCTTCGAGAACTTCGCGAAACAGGACGACGGCGGTGGCAAGCATGTCTAGTTCACCTTGACTGAGTTGACAATAATCTTGCCTCTCATGGCGCGGTTGAAGTCATTAAAAAATTTATATTCACCCGCTTTGAGTGGGCCGACATACACGCTGATCGTGCCGTTAACGGGCACGATGATTTCGCGTGACAGATCGTAGCTCTCGAACTCGGCAGGCAGGTTATCTCGGTTGTGGATAATGAGCTTTACTTTTTTATTTGCAGGTAGTTCCAGTCGATTCGGTTTAAATTGTTGATGTTGAATGACGATAACAGGGGCAAGATCTTTGGCTGATGCCAGCACTGGGATGGCCAGGGCGTAGGTGAAAAGAATCAGGGCAGAACGATGGTTGAACATGGTAATCTCAATAGGTCGGGGTAAGGGTTCGTTAATACGTATGATAATGGTTCTCATTATCAATGTAAAGTCCCAGCCTCATAATATGAAACAAGATTAGAGAGGAATTGGGAGAAACCCTTGTTTTTAGCCTAATCAGGATATTTCATAGGGCTGCAAAATATTCCAGCTAAGAGGATGATTACAATAAAAAATGCGGCGATTAGAAATAGTGCATCAGGTGTCAACGATACACTATATTCTTATAAATATAGTCGAGCTAAGAACTCTAAAATTAAGGCACTCAAACCGTATCGCGCATGGTTTTTTTGAGCCATCGTTATTGTGTTTTAAGCCTCAAACGCTACTCGCATTTTGTTTAGAGCATTCTTTTCCAGCTGACGAATGCGTTCGGCCGAAACACTAAATTCATCTGCCAGTTCATGCAGTGTTGCCTTGGTTTCATTCAGCCAACGGCGTTTAATAATTGTTTGGCTGCGTGCATCCAGTGTCGCCAGTGAGCTGGTCATCAGGCTTGAATCCTGTGAACGGGAATCATCCACTTCGAGCTGTTTTGCTGGGTCGGCACCGGCATCGGTTAGATAGGAGGCAGGGGTAAAGTTGCGCTCATCGTCGTCATTATTGTTGGTTGGCGAGTCAAACGTAATGTCATTGCCACTTAAGCGAGACTCCATTTCCAGCACGGTCTCCGGCTTAACGCCTAAGGTTTCTGCGACATCTTGAACCTCTGCATGGCTAAACCATCCCAGACGTTTTTTTGAACTGCGTAATTTAAAAAACAGTTTGCGTTGTGGTTTGGTTGTTGCGATTTTAACAATACGCCAGTTGCGTAATACAAATTCATGGATTTCAGATTTTATCCAGTGCACAGCATAGGAAATCAGGCGTACTTCATGGATGGCCGAAAACCGTTTTACCGCTTTCATTAGTCCTATATTGCCTTCCTGTATCAGGTCGCCGAGTGGTAAGCCATAACCGCTATAACCCCGAGCAATTTTTACCACAAAGCGAAGGTTGGATAAAATGAGCTGTTGCGCTGCAGCCAGGTCATTTTTCTCTTCTAGCCGTACGGCAAGCGCACGCTCCTCCTCTGTGGTAAGTATGGGAACACTGTTTATTTGTCGAATATACGCCTCCAGGCTACCTGCTGACAGGCTGGCAATCTGGAGTGCGGGAACTAATGCTTTTGTCATGGTTTCTTCTCTCATTTGGGTAATTCTAGCACTCAATCAGTGTGAGTGCTAATAGAGCGAGAAGTTCAGCGTAATACGGATATTTATCTTTGTGTTCGGTTCATTCATTTAGCGGTGTCGAGAGGGATGTTTTTAGTCAGATGAAAAATAACAGGCTTATACGAAAGTCGTGCTCAGGTGGGTTCAATTTCTTTCAGATGACGTGAAACAGCTAGCCATGAACCCGTCAGTCCAAGTAAGCAACTTATTGATATTAATATGAATATATTTGAAGGTCCTGGGCCGATTAAGCTGAAATTGCTATGGTATAAAAGCGCCAGATGATGAACAGGTTGCTGGATCAGTAGAATAGAAATGCTGATCAGTAGCCAGGCGAGGATGCCGCCAAGCAGCCCATACCAGAAACCGGTGTAGAGAAAGGGGCGACGAATAAACGCATTAGAGGCACCGATGAGTTTGGCCACTTCTATTTCAGCGCGGCGGTTCTGGATATCCAGGCGAATAGTATTGCCAACGATAAGTAATACGGCCAGCGCCAGCATCGAGCCAATAATCCAAATGCTGCGGTTGGCGATTTCTAACAGAGTAAACAGACGTTTCACCCACTGCACATCCAGTTGCGCGAGTTCAATCTGTTTTTCTGTTCTTAATTGTTGTACCAGTTGGGTGATTTTATCGGGTTGTCCCGGGGTTATAGCGGGTTGAATAGTTAACACAATGGGCAGCGGGTTCGTATTAAGAAATTTGAGCGCGTTATTAAACCCTGAATTTTTTTTAAACTGCGCTAGTCCGGTACTTTTATCGATGAGCGCGATGCTGAGGATGCTTTTGTTCAGACGTAATCGGCTGGCCAATTGTTGCGCCTGCTGTTTGTTTACCTGCGGATAAAGAAAAACTGAAATTTGTGTTGAGTTATCCCATTGTTGACTGAGGCCGCCAAGATTATTAACCGCGAGAAATAGTCCAGAGGGAAGGGTTAACGCAATGGCAATGACTGCAATAGTCATAAGCGTGGCAACGGGCTGTCGATATAATCGCCCCAGGCTAGCCAGCATAACCTGTAAGTGGTTCAGTATGTAGGCGGTAATACGCGAGTTTCTTGGTTTTTGTTTACGCATTTCAGACCGGATGACAGGGTAGGGTATTGTCGCTTACCTGACCGTCTTGCAGGCTAATAACTGGTGCGCCCATGCGGGAAATTAAGTCCAGATTATGACTGGCGATTAATACGCTGGTGCCAACCTGATTAAAACGGGCAAATAGCTGCATAATATCGCGGGAAAGTTCGGGGTCAAGATTGCCCGTAGGTTCGTCAGCCAGCAACAGCGCGGGTTTGTGCACAATCGCTCTGGCAATGCCAACCCGTTGTTGCTCACCACCAGAGAGGGTGATGGGGTTGGCTTTTTCCTTACTCAGCAGACCTACCTGATTGAGCGCCGCACGGACACGTTTATGTATTTCATTATGCCGATAACCCTGAATCACCAGCGGCATGGCAACGTTATCACAAACCGGGCGGTCGTAGAGCAGGTGATGGTTCTGAAAGATAATGCCGATATTGCGCCGTACATAGGGGACTTTTTGATTACCAATATTATTTAGATTAACTCCGTCAAGAAATATCTGTCCACGCGTTGGGCGTTCGATCATTGCAATCAGTTTTAGTAGTGTGCTTTTACCAGCACCTGAGTGACCGGTGAGAAAGGCCATCTGGCCTTTGAGTAAACGCAGGTTGACTCGGCTTAATGCATCGTGACCGCCGGGGTAGCGCTTACTGACATTATCAAAGTGAATCATATTGTTATACGGTAAAAGTTGTTATACGGTAAAAAGTGAAGTGGCCATTTTGCCGTGTTCCACTGACTGTTTTCGGGCTTTTATGTTTCATGCGACGACCGTTTTGTTATTTCAGCAGGGCTTCGACAAACTCACTGGCATTAAACAGGCGTAGGTCATTAATGCCTTCGCCAATACCGATAAAACGTATCGGTAGATTCAGCGTTTTGGCAATAGAGAACAGAATACCGCCTTTTGCGGTGCCGTCAAGTTTAGTTACGGCAAGCCCGGTCAGGCCGATGCTGCGATGAAATTGCTGTACCTGATGTAGTGCGTTCTGGCCAAAACTGGCATCCATAACAATCAGAGTTTCATGGGGTGCTTGGGAGTCAATTTTGGCTAATACGCGTTTGATTTTCTTCAGCTCCTCCATTAAATTATCCTGTGTATGCAGGCGGCCAGCGGTATCAGCAATCACCACATCAATATTTTTTGAACTTGCTGATTCTACGGCATCAAAGATAACGGATGCGGCATCGGCACCGGTGCCCTGTGCAATAACAGGAACCTGGTTGCGTTTTCCCCATTCCTGTAACTGCTCGACAGCAGCAGCGCGAAAAGTGTCACCCGCAGCCAGCATGACACTTTTACCCTGTTGTTTAAAATGGTTGGCGAGTTTGCCGATGCTGGTGGTTTTGCCCGCGCCGTTTATGCCAACGACAAGAATAACAAAGGGTCGAGTTTTATTGTCCAGTATCAGCGGTTGTTCGCAGGGTTGTAAAATTGTTTCCATAACATGGGCTAAAGTATGGTGTAATGCGGTTTCGTTATTTATCGCTTTGCGAGCAAGGTTGTTGTGTAATTCGTTAATAATGGTTGTGGTTGCTTCCATGCCCACATCGGCGCTGAGTAACTGGGTTTCGAGTTCATCAAGCATGTCCTGATCGATGTCTTTTTTACCCAGAATAAAATCTGCCATGCTGTCAGCAAATCCGCGTCGGGTTTTTGCCAGTGAGTGGCTTAGATCGTTCTGTCCGGTTGCATCAACATCGCTGCCAGATAGCTGGTTTGTCGTGGCATCCATTGCTGGTGATGCGTTTTCATGCGGGTTTTCCTCGTTGTCTGTCGTAGAAATAGTCGTATCCGCGGCAGGTGAATCCGTTTTTTTCTGTTTGCGTTTTTTAATGAAACCGAACATAATTTTTTTAATAATAAAGTTTTACGTTAATGATGAATTGTAGTGGTGTAAATGGGGGAGATATCCTATCATCACCCAGTTGCTGGTTACGCAGTATGTTAACAAACATTTCCAGAGAATAATTACTTATGAAGATGAAGTTTATAATTATAACTGTCGCTGTGCTTTCAATGGTGTCAGGGTTGCCGTTATTTGCCGCAAACAGGAGTGCTAAACTGTCAGAACATGTGGAGAAGGGCGTACAGAGTTATCAATTACACAATGGTCTGAAAGTGCTGGTAATAGAAAATCACCGTGCACCCGTGGTGGTCTCACAAATCTGGTATAAAGTTGGCTCCAGTTACGAACATGCAGGGATTACGGGCTTATCCCATGTTGTCGAACATATGATGTTTAAAGGCACGCCAAAATACCCGGCAGGTAAATTTTCAGAAATTATTGCCCAGAAGGGTGGGCGTGAGAATGCCTTTACTGGGGCGGATTACACGGCTTACTTCCAGCGTATTGCAAAGCAGCATCTTGCCCTGTGTTTTAAACTGGAAGCTGACCGCATGCACAATCTTCTATTAAAAAAATCAGCGTTTAAAAAAGAGATTGAAGTGATTAAGGAAGAGCGCCGTATGCGTACTGATGATAAACCTATGGCGCTCACTGCCGAGCGTCTTAATGCAGCGGCTTTTGCCAATGACCCCTACCATCATCCAGTAATTGGCTGGATGGAAGATCTGAATAAACTGACCGTAAAGGATGTCCGAAAATGGTATAAAAAATGGTATGCACCCAATAATGCTACGCTGGTTGTTGATGGCGATGTTAATGCGGCCGATGTTTTTCGGTTGGCGAACAAATATTTTGGTGCTATCCCCAAATCCAGTATCCCCAGATTAAAGCCACGCCTGGAACCTGAACAGTTTGGTCTGCAACGCCTGAAGGTTGAAGTACCAGCAAAGGTGCCTTATTTAGTGATGGGCTACAAAGTGCCCGTGTTAATGACGGTTAAAAAGAAATGGCAGGCCTATGCGCTGGAAGTATTGGCCGGCATACTGGATGGCGGTGACAGTTCGCGCTTGAGTAAAAATCTTGTCCGTGGGCAGCAAATCGCAGCCAGTGCTAGTGCCGGTTATGACATGACAGCCAGATATGAAAGCCTGTTTACGCTGTCAGCCATACCCAATGATGGCATTTCTGTTCATACACTGGAGATCGCGTTACGTAAGCAGGTTGCTGCTTTACAGGCGGCTCGGGTGAATCCGCAAGAGCTGGAGAGAGTGAAGGCACAGGTGGTGGCATCGAATGTTTACCAGCAAGACTCAAGTTTTTATCAGGCGATGGACGTGGGTATGCTGGAAACAGTGGGACTGCACTGGCAAGTGAAAGATGAATATGTAAAAGATATTCAGGCAATTACTGCCAGGCAAGTTCAACAGGTGGCAAAAAAATATCTAGTTGATACAGGATTGACGATAGCCGTGCTGGATCCACTACCCATAAAAGCAAAACCAGGCAAATTCTTACAGATACCAGTGAACGGGATTGGTGGAGGTCGTTATGTTCGCTAACACAATAATTATGCGCCATGTATTAGTATTACAGAAAAATGTATCCGTAATAAAGAAAACTACGCTGTTTTTAGCTGGGGTCTTTTTACTCTCTAACAGTTTACTGGCTCAGGCGATACCAAAGGTTCAGACCTGGACGACACAAAATGGTGCCAAAGTCCTGTTTATCCCCACCAAAGGTATTCCCATGCTCGATGTGCGCATCACCTTCGATGCGGGCAGTGCCCGTGACCAGGGTTTGAGTGGTCTGGCGGTGTTAACCAACAGTTTACTGGCTGACGGTGTGGTCGGCATGAATGCGCAACATGTTGCTGAGGCGTTTGAGTCGGTGGGAGCACAATACAGCAATGATGCATTGCGTGATATGGCCTTGCTGAGTCTGCGCACGTTGACGGGGCAGCGTTATCTGCAGCGTGCATTAGCTACTTTTCGGAAAGTATTGACACAGCCCAGTTTTCCACAGAAAGCATTTAAACGTGAACTGGAACAGATGAAAGTGGGGGTGCAGGCGAGTGAGCAATCCCCTGAAGCGATTGCCAGTAAAGCCTTCTATAAAGCTATTTATGGTAATCACCCTTACGCATCACCGGTTTCCGGGACAAGAGAAAGTTTAAATAAAATAACGCTGCAGGAAGTGCGGAAATTTTATCATAAATATTATGTGGCTAAAAATGCAACCATTGCAGTTGTTGGTGAAGTTACCCGTTCACAGGCAGAAAAGATTATTCAAACGCTGGTATCGGCGTTACCAGCAGGTAAAAAAGCGGCCGCTTTACCGGCGGTTAAAGCGTTAACAAAAGCGAAAACTATCGTTATTAATTACCCCTCCAGTCAGACGCATATTTATGAAGGTCAGCCGGGAATTAAGCGCGGTGACAAAGATTATTTTACATTGTATATGGCTAATCAGCCGTTTGGTGGTAGCGGGTTTTCATCACGTCTGATGCATGTAATACGTGAGAAAAATGGGCTGGTTTATAGTGTCTACAGTTACTTTTTACCCATGCGTAAAGACGGGCCGTTTATAATGGGCATGCAGACACGGACGAGTAAAACGGACGAAGCGCTGTCTTTATTAAATGCACAATTGCGTAAATATTTAAAGACTGGCCCGAGTAAAGCTGAGCTGGCTGCAAGTAAGAGTAATGTGATTAGTGGTTTCCCATTGAATATTGACAGTAACAGTAAGTTGCTGGGTTATATTGGCATGATCGGTTTTTATGATCTACCAACGGATTATCTTGATTCCTTCACTGATCACATTAAAGCGGTAAGTTTGGCAGAAATTAATGCTGCCATGAAACGCCGGTTAAATGCGAATAAAATGGTTACAGTCATTGTTGGTAAGGTAAAAGCTACAGCTAAAGCAAAGAAATAAAATGCCTGACAGGAGCAGATAACGTGGCCAGGCGTGGTAGCTGTCGAATTATTGCTGGAAACTGGCGTGGGCGTAATATCTGGTTTGATGATGCAGAAGGTTTACGTCCAACCACTAGTCGTGTGCGCGAAACGGTGTTTAACTGGTTACAGGCTGATTTGGCAGGCAGTTATTGTCTGGACTGTTTTGCAGGTAGTGGTGTTCTGGGGTTTGAAGCCGTTTCACGAGGCGCTGAACATGTATGGCTGCTGGAAAATAATCCAGTCACAGTGTGTAATTTAAAAAAAAACATTGTTGCACTGGCGGCAACAAATATAGTTTTACAAAAAGTGGATGCAATACGCTGGCTGACACAGGTGCAGCAACAGGCAAGTCCACAGACATTTAATATTGTCTTCCTCGACCCGCCTTATCAGGCAGAATTATTACAGCAAAGTTGCACTTTGTTAGCACAGAGCAGATTATTGTGTCCTGGGGCAAAGATTTACCTGGAACATGCACTGGGTGGTAATATCGAAGTGCCACAGCATTGGCAGCTACTTAAAGACAAAGTGGCAGGTCAGCTAGTCTATAAACTTTATGTTAATTTGCCTGCCGAGTAAATGGCAGGTATTTTCTGGAGAAGAATCTTGTGTCTGTGATTGCGGTTTATCCGGGAACGTTCGACCCGGTGACTAATGGCCATACTGATCTAATCGCGCGCGCTGCCGGTATTTTTGAAACGGTGATCGTAGCGATTGCAGCAAACCCGACAAAAACACCTTTATTTGATTTAAGTCAGCGTGTGTTAATGGCGCAGAAGATATTATGTGACTTTGAAAATGTTGAAGTTTGCGGGTTTTCTGAGTTACTGGTGGATTATGCCAGGGCACGCCATGCCAGAGTTATTTTGCGTGGTTTACGTGCAGTATCCGATTTTGAATTTGAAATGCAGCTAGCGAGCATGAACCGCCAACTGGATCATTCGGTTGAAACCGTCTTTATGACACCGGGTGATGAAACCAGCTTTATTTCATCTTCACTGGTTAAGGAAATTGCGTTTCATGGCGGGGATGTTTCACAGTTTGTCCATGAAAGCATTGTGGAAGAATTAAAAAATGTTAAGGATAAAATATAACAGCGTGACATGCTTATGATTAAAACCCGCGTAGCTTAAGTAGAGTTCTTTATGGCATTAATAATTACTGATGAATGCATCAACTGTGATGTGTGTGAACCTGAGTGTCCGAATGACGCAATCAGCCCGGGGGATGAAATTTACGTAATCGATTTTGACTTATGTACCGAATGTGTCGGCCATTATGAAACTTCTCAATGTGTTGAAGTGTGTCCCGTTGACTGCATTCCGTTTGATCCCGATCATGAAGAAACAAAAGATGAATTGCTGGAGAAATACCATCAACTGTCGGGAGATTAGCCAGGGAAGCCCTGAATATTGTTATGATTAAAGTCTGCGTTCTGCGTCTCCTGTTTCTGTTCTCTTTTTTTTACTTACTGCCCGTTTTTGCTCAAACATCATCTATCCCTGTGGCTGCACAGTCAGCAGTTGCTTCAGCGCATCCACTGGCAACACAGGCTGGAATAGACATTCTCAAAAAAGGTGGTAATGCCTTCGATGCAGCGGTTGCGGTCAGCAGTGTATTAGCCGTAGTGGAAGCTTATAGTTCCGGTATTGGGGGCGGTGGTTTCTGGTTATTGCACAAGGCAAAAACAGGTCGTGATGTTATGCTTGATGGGCGTGAACGGGCACCACTTCAGGCACACAGTGATATGTATCTGGATAAACAGGGTGCTGTGATAGCAGGGGCATCCATCACTGGGCCACTTGCCGCTGGTATACCAGGTGAGCCAGCAGCGCTGGTGTATCTTGCAAAACGCTATGGCAAACTGCCACTTACAGAAACCCTGGCAGCCGCGATTAGGATTGCTCGTCAGGGATTTTTGGTGGATGCGTATTATCAGCGTATGGCGCGCTTTCGACTAGCTGATTTACGCCATTTTAAGGATGCCAGAAAAATATTCTTAAAAAACGGCAAAGTACCACCTCTGGGTTATTTAATTAAGCAGCCTGATTTGGCAGATACCCTGGAAAAAATAGCGCAACAGGGTAAAGCGGGTTTTTATAGCGGTGCCGTCGCACGAGAAATGGTTAAAGCCGTACGCAAACACGGCGGTATCTGGACAATGAACGATCTCGCCAGCTATAAAGTGATCGAGAGAACTCCCAACGTTGCTTATTATAAAGGGATGAAGCTGGTCACTGCATCGCTGCCTTCTTCGGGTGGTCTGGCACTGTCGGAAATGTTGAATATTCTATCGAAGTTTGATATTGAGTCCATGCCCAAAGCGCAGCGTGTACATATTATTGTGGAAGCGATGCGCCGAGCTTATCGTGATCGAGCAGAATACATGGGTGATCCTGATTACGTTACGGTGCCTTCGGATTACCTGTTGTCTGAAAAACATACGATGGCGATGGTGCATAGTATTGATAAATATCGGGCGACACCCAGCAGCCATTTAAAAAAGTTGTCTGACCCCACAGGTGCAGGCACGGATACCACCCATTTTTCTATTGTTGATAAGGCGGGCAATCGAGTTGCAGCAACACTTTCGATTAATTACCCCTTTGGTTCCTGTTTTGTGGCGGCTGGAAGTGGGGTTTTATTAAATGATGAGATGGATGATTTTTCTGCCAAACCTGGCGTGCCAAATGTTTATGGTCTGGTAGGCACGAAAGCCAATGCGATTGCGCCAGGTAAACGCATGCTGTCGAGTATGAGTCCGAGTTTTGTTGAAACAAAAGATCGTATTGCCATTGTTGGAACACCGGGCGGTAGTCGAATTATTACGATGATACTCGGCGCGATTCTTGATTTTTATAAGGGGGCATCTGCCAGGCATATGGTTGATCTGGGGCGTTATCATCATCAATATTTACCGGATAAAATTTATTACGAACCCGGTGTGTTTGATCACTCCGTGGTTACGGCATTAAAAAAAATGGGGTATCAATTACAACCACTGGGCAGTAAATATGGCAATATGCAAGTAGTGGTGATTAATAAAAAAACGGGTGTCGTGCACGCCGCATCAGATAAACGCGGCATCGGTCATGCTACTGTTTTGCACTGATATCAAATGTATTATTACAGACCAAAATACTTTCTATTCTGGCCACTGGTGTAAGATTCGGTATCTTTGGCTTTTTCAATCGCTCGCAATAATCGGCTACGCTCCTGTTCTGCCATACCGTGATTCAGGTAACAGTCCGCTGCTTGCATAATATCTTCAAGATATTTAATACGGTAGTTGTGGTTAAGCAGTGTTTTTGCAATAAAGAACGGGTCGAGGTTTTTGTCTCGCATTTGTTTGGCCATCTTTAATGCGGTTTCGAGTTCTTCTTCAGTTGGTTTTGACATCGATCAGCTTCTATTCATCGGGGATTAAATCAGCGCTTCCCCAGGTTATTATTTTCAGGTTTTTATTTTTAGATTCTTATTAATCGTGGCTTTTAGCATTTCCAGTGTGACGGGTTTTGTTATGTGGTCATTCATCCCTGCATTTAATGACTGGATTTTTTTTTCAGGAAAGGCATCAGCAGTTAGTGCAATAATTGGCAGGTCAGTATTCCCCCCCGCTCTAATTGTAGTCGCCAGTTCGTAACCATCAACCAGCGGCATATTACAGTCAGTTAATAACAGGCTGTAATGGGAATGCGCAAGTCTTTCCAGCGCTTGCTGGCCATTATGAACCATGTCCACCTTATAACCCAGAGTATTGAGTTGATTAATAATAAGCGTCTGGTTTGTTGGGTTATCTTCTGCGACCAGAATTTTAATGTTATGATCGGTATCCGCTGGGTTTTCTATTTCAGTGTTTGTGGATGTACCAGGGGTCAGCTGGGTTTGATACAGTCGACCACTCAGTTCTATCCAGAATTCGCTGCCAACATTAACTGTGCTCTCAGCGCCTATTTTTCCATTCATTCTTTCCATTAACTGTTTACTAATGGATAATCCGATACCTGTGCCTTCAATACTTGAAGCAGCATTCAAGCGATTAAAAGGCTGGAACATTTCATTGATTAAATCAGTTTCAATGCCCTGTCCACTATCTATAATGCTAATATGCACCCGTTCATTTTTGAGCGCATCAATATGGATTGATACCGACCCATCCGGTACATTATATTTAATTGCATTGGTCAGTAAATTAAGCATCACCTGTTTTAGCCGAGTATAATCAGCAATAACAAAGCCATTTATATCGGTGTCTATATTGATGGAGACAGCGTATTGTTTAGCTAACGGCATCATCATGGATTTGCATTCTTTAAATATATCAGCAATTTGAACCTGTTCCATTGATAAGTGTAAATACCCTTTCTCAATCCGTGCGAGATCAAGAATTTGGTTAACCAGTTCCAGCAATAAATTACCCGCATTACTAATTTCGTCAACATGCGAAAGTTGTTTTTTGGTCATGAATTTTTCATACTTAAGTAACTGTGTAAAACCTAAAATGGCATTAAGCGGTGTGCGTAGCTCGTGAGACATGCCTGACAAAAAATCAGATTTAGTCTGGTTGGCTTTCTCGGCCTGTTCTTTTGAGGTAATTAAATCTCTTTCATTCTGTATTTTTTCAGAAATATCCAGCGCCATTGCAGCAATACCAACAACTTCGTTATTGCGCTGGGTTAGTGGCGTAATAAACCACTCGCAATAGATATGCTGACCTTGACTGGTTTTATTTTCTACTACAGTTCCATTAACAGGTTCAAGTTTCTTCAGACTGTTCCATATTTGCTCTGCAGCATCATTGCTGTCACGGGGCAAAATGAGACGCATAATATTTTCCCCGATGGCCTGTTGTTCTGTGTAACCAAATATAGACTCAGCCGCTTTATTCCATTCGTTGATTTTAAAGTCAGTATCAAATTCAATAATGGCCAGGGGGGTTTGTTGTAAATGTAATAACTGTTTTTGATGCATCAGCTCAATTGCCTGCTCCCGTATATCTGTTTCCAGACGCAGGCGGATGGTTTGTTGGGTAGTATTGAAAATACGCTTTCCCGCCGAAAATGAGAACAAAATGAAAAGTCCAACAAGAAATGATGTTTCGGTAGAAAGCTGGCTGTTATCAACGAGAAGGCGAAGGATTAACAGAGAACTGGAGGGGATCAGAAAAAGCGCGATAGTCTCCCAACGATAGGCTACCGATGACAGCGAACCGGCAATAACTCCAACCAGGCAAATGATTGAAAAGTCGAAATATTGCCTTTCAGATGAATAACCTAGCCAGGGTAGTGCACCCCATAACAGGCCGCTGATAAAAACGCCGATGAAAAAATGTTTACGCCAGTTGCTCTGTTGTTGTCTGCCAGTGGAACTGTGGGTAAAAAAATACGTATCCAGGCTTCGAATGATTATCATTAGTAAAACGCTGCCAAACCATAGCTTCAGTTTAAAGGCTGAATCGGTATGTCCGTTAAGGACCAGATAAAGGAGTAGTGCAATAATGATTGAGGTGGTGAAGGAGAAAGGTGTAGCCGCATAAAGGAGGCGTATTTCTTCCAGTTGGATACGCTTTCCGAGGTGTGTTTTGTTCACATCATCCTGTGTTCGTTTCATTCTTTTGTCCTGTAACTCTTTTGCTTCTGACCTTACCTAAAATAGTGCCTGGCCGCCAGTTTTTTTAAAAATCACAGACGGCGGATAATGTCATTTGATTGTTTTTAAAGGGATGGATAAAATGTAGCTTATCAGCATGCAACATCATTCTTGGCTGGGGTTTTAGCTTGTCACCATACAGAGTATCACCGATAATGGGGTGTTGCATAGCGGCGCAGTGGACGCGCAATTGATGTGTACGCCCAGTTTCAGGTTTAAGTAACAGACGTGTGCATTGCTTGGTGCGATCTAATACCTGCCAGTAAGTGACGGCTGATTTACCCTGTGTATAGTCAACAATTTGCACCGGTCTATTATCAATGTCACAACGTATTGGGAATTTAATAACGCCTGTATTTTCATCAAACCAGTTAGGCACCAGAGCGATATATTCTTTGTGTATCTTTCTGTCATGAAACAGTTTATTCAGAGCGCGTTGTGACTCAATACCAATACCGAATATCATTAATCCTGAGGTAAAGCAGTCGAGGCGGTGAATCACTTTTGCGGCGGGCTCTATTTTTAACAGGCGAGAAATAGCACAATCCTGTTTTTCTGGGCCAATACCAGGCACCGAAAGTAATGCTGGCGGTTTATTAATGGCAATGATGGTTTCATCCTGATAAATAATTTCGATTGTCATGGCAGCTAAGGTATTTTGTAGTAAACGAGATTCCCTGAATATTACTCTTTCCAGCTTGATACGATGTGATTATGAAATAACAGACCTTTATAATCAAAAATGGCACCATCAGGTGTTATTTTAAATAATACCAGTCCATCCATAATATAGTCACCTTCCCCCAGAAACTGATTGTTGATGACCATACTGCGTTGTTTTGGGTCGCTGGAATAAACATGTGCCGTAATCACCATTGTAGGTAGCTCTCGCTTTATTTCAGCAGGTAAATCAGCTTGTTCAATAATTTTAGGTCCGGCTTTAATCGGTGGTGGTGTAATCGCTTTACCAGCAGGTAATGATTTGTGGTTTAAGTTCTTTGCAACGAGTTTTGTTTCCCTCGATTTTTTTCGTACGTCTGGTTTTATACGGTTAGTGTGTCGGTTTTGTTGTGGGGAAATGTCTGATTGTCGTATGGAAATTAACTGATTAACGGTAAGCGCTTCCTCTTTATTTGTTAATTTATGCGTTGATTTGTTGCTGGTGCGGATGATTTTCGGTTGTGGTAAATGTGGCTGACTTCTCTTTGTTTGCAGTGTATTTAGTCGAGAAAAAATGGGTGTTTGTTCTGCTTTATTTTCTGATTTTATCTGTGCAACAGTAGTGCTGCGTTCTTTCTTCTGTTGTGTGCCAGTTTTTTGAGTATAAATATAAACGCTAATCACAATAAGATTGAGTAAAACAGCGATGATTAATAAATAGGGCCAGAGAGATTTTTTTTCGTTTCGATAGAGCAAACCTGATGAGTGTATGGTCTGCACACCTGGTACATTGCCATGACCGCGTTCCTGTTCCGACTTTTTAAGGGCGTCTAATATATAGGACATAGTGTATTCTATTGTCTGAGTGTGGGCACTTGCATACCAAGAGCCGTATTCAAATTAATGATGGTAACAGGGCCAACGACACCATCGGCAGTAAGTTGTTGTTGCCGCTGAAACTGCCTAACCTGATGGATAATTTTTCCCTGATAATAGTTATTGGTTTGCATTGCCTGATGCGTATGGTTAATGGTAGCAATACTTTGCGCTAACCAGTTGACGATATAACCGCGTTCACCGGGTGTGACGGGATGTTGATAGCTGATAGGTTGGTGCCATAATAGTGTGTATTGCCCAAGCCAGTGTTTATCCAGTACTTTTGTGTCAATGTTAAGTGTTGTCTGGTTAATGATAATGGTCGCGATATTTTTTTTGATATAAAGCAGTGTGGCATAAGTATTTTTCCCGGAAGGGTTAAAAAGTTTTAATACGGCCGGCCTGTTATATCGAAGTAAACTGTTTAAATTTCCCTGTTTGTGCAGGCAATTCAAACCGGCGTTGCTTGCCTGTTTACATGCCATGCTGGGTTTCCGGGTATCATATTTAAGATGCCATTGATTAAATAAATGTTGATAAGCGGCTATTTTACTGTTGCCAGGATTCTGGTCGATGATTTTTTTAAATGATAAAGCACTATCTTTTGAGTCGGATTTATTGTTTATCTGCAATGGTGTCGCTTGTTGAGATAGTGAAGATGGTATAACCGCGCCTGGTTTTTCTTCAGATTTATGTTTAGTTAATCCAGTCTGTAAGATTCCTGTTTTTGATGGAAAAAGTGAAGCATTTTTTATTTCTGGTTTAAATTGCAACAAAGCAACAGTAATAAAGATACCGGATATTATTATGGCAAGCAGTAGGATATTTTTTTTGGGTTGTGACTGTCTTTTTTCTACTTTCTTTAATTCGCCAAAAACTTCTTTAGCCGCTTTATTTAAAATTTCGGGCTCAACGCTAAAACTGTTTTCAACATAACAACCTAATAGTGCACGATCACAGATAATATTGATTAGTCGAGGTACGCCTCCAGTCAGTTTATAAAGCCTTTTGATAGTTGCTTCAGGAAATATCTGGATATTTTGCCCAGCTATTGCGAGGCGGTGACTTAAATAGCCTTTTAATTCTTCACGCGATAGCGGCTTAAGGTGGTATCTTGCTGTAATACGCTGTGCCAGCTGGCGCATTTTCTGCTGGGCAAGCATATCGAGCAGTTCAGGCTGACCCAGGATAATTATCTGTAATAATTTTCGCTGATCAGTTTCAAGATTAGTCAGCAGGCGTAACTGTTCAAGCACATCACTACTCAGATTTTGTGCTTCATCAATAATTAATACAGTGTGTTCGTTTTTGCTATTATGTTCAATCAGAAACTGGTTAATACGATCAGTGAAAGTTTTGGTGCTTGTCGTATTTTCAGGGTATTTGATATTTAGCTCATCACAAATGCTTTCAAGTAATTCAAGCTCGCTTATTTTAGGGTTAAGCACCAGTGCGATGTTTACCTTTTCAGGAATTTGCTCCAGCAGGCAACGACAGATGGTGGTTTTGCCTGTACCGACTTCACCCGTTAGCAGGATGCAACCACCGTTGCTATTGAGGCCATAAACTAAATGCGCCAGTGCGTCACGGTACTGCGTTGTCATGTAGAGATAACGCGGGTCTGGCGCAATAGAAAAGGGCGTTTCTTTGAAACCGAAATACGCGTTGTACATGATTAATATTCAGCTTATGAGGAGGCTTGTTACCCGTGAATAAAGTGTGGAGTATATCAGTTTATGTTGATTGTCATTGAGCTTGTATTATATTTTTGCCCCTTCCCTAAATCGAGTGGGTAGATTACAGTGTGTACTCTTGATAAGAGACTAATCAACAATTGAATTAGATTCTTCTTAAATTTATAAATGCATTTGGTCGCTGGTATTTTCTCTAACAACAAATAATGACTAATGGGCACCTCTATTAATTTCTTATGTCCTCTGCGTGATCTGAAGCATGTAGATGCAAGGCGTGAGCCACAGCAGAATGGTTATTCCATTCGCCAGGTTCACAACGCGGCAGATGCATGCTTCAGATCACGCCCTACGGGGCTTTACACCCGGCTCAGACTCAGCGTTGCACTTTTTTGATAGGCAATAAGCATGGCTTCAAAAGCGCGCCTTGATTCTGAGCCGGGTGTAAAGCCAGAGGGCACAAGCAATTAATAGAGATGCCCTAATAATAAAAAATGGAGAATTGGGGAACGGCGTGGGTTTGCAAGTCACTGATTACCAAGCACAATACTATGCTCATGAGCCAATAAAACGCAGTTCGTCTGATAGCCTTGAAAAGCTCACCAGCACCTTGATGGATGCCCAGGTAGACTTTAACCCGCATCAGGTTGAAGCAGCACTGTTTGCTTTTAAATCTCCACTTTCATCCGGCGCTATTTTGGCAGATGAAGTTGGCTTAGGAAAAACCATAGAAGCCGGTCTGGTTATCTCACAAAAATGGGCGCGTTATATGTTCATTAAACTTTGCTGCAAATAAAGATAAAGATGTCATGATGATGCCCATTAGAAACTGGAAGCCTGCACTGAATAGGTTTATGATTGAATTTGAAGAACGTTTAACTGATTATATTTAACCAGGACAGTTACACAGAATAATTTACACTATCCTGAATTTTAATCGTTTTTTTATCAATAATTTAGCCGGTGTCTATTTGTTATATAAAATTTTATGTTTCTTGATGCGCATATTAAAAACGGTAGAAATAATAATTTTAATTTATTGAGATTTATTGCTGCCTCGCTTGTGGTGTTTTCACATAGCTACAGTCTCACTGGTTTTGGTGCGCACGAACCACTCACTTTATTGTTCCCACAAGGACTCTCATTTGGATCTTTAGCAGTTAATCTGTTCTTTATATTAAGTGGGTTTTTAATTGTAAAAAGCTGGCATGATCGTGGTGACCTCGTTATATTTTTATATGCGCGCATCATTAGAATATACCCGGCATTATTTCTATCGGTAATATTCTGCGCATTTTTTATCGGGCCTGTATTTACAGAACTTCATTTAATTAAACTCAGGCTCAGGTATTTTTTTATCTTTCTTTTCCTGCTGGTGCTGGTTTTCTTTTTTAGTAAAGCCGCAGCGTTGTATTTTATGTATATTTTCCTGACGTACTTATTACTGTTTCTTGCTTACGTGCCAGGTGGTTATGTCAGAGAGTTTAATCATTTTGGCGATTATTCTTATGGTATCTATATCTATGCATTTCCCATTCAACAGGTTATATCGAGTTTTAATTACATAGACTCACCTTTTATTATGTTTGTTATTTCATTGTTTTTAACCTTACTGCTGGCCATCCCTTCATGGCATTTTCTAGAAAAAAGGGTGCTTAAAGCTAAAATGCACAGGCGCTATCCGCACTCGGTGCGAAACTATTTTATAAATAATGCTTTTTCTAAATTCAAGCTGGTTGGAAAACAGCATGATTAATCTGTAAACAGATAAATGTAAAGCCATGTATTATTTGTCTATCACTGTCACCCCATTAAGCTTGTGTATGACCAAGGGTGGCGACGATCATCTATAACTCTACATCTATAGCTCTATGTTTGTTCTGAGATGGTTAAATGCGTTATTTCAGCATGCAAAATTCAAAGCAGAGGCACCAGTAAAATCAGCACCAACATCATACCAATTAGCGTCAGGTACAGATTTAGACTACCGGACTGTAACGCCTGTAACCATGTGGCCAGCCGATAGACCAGACGCACGATGGGCGCAAACAGTGTCGATCCAAACAGCGGGGCCACCTGATGTTCGAAGCTGAGATGACGCACAAAATAGCGCAGACCGGTGTGTTCGTGGCGCATGTCTTCGGTAGGACGATAGACCATACTGTAGAAGGTGCGCAACGCATTGGAAAAAGCCAGTGGCGAGATTGCTACTTGCTCCGAAGTGCGCGGCAAACCACCATACCAGGCGGGTGTACGCCGACGCGGGGCGTGAGATGCCCACCACAGACCGAGTGGGATTAACGCCAGCAAAGAGCCGACAATCACTAACATAGGCGGCGAGATAAATGCGAAATGAGCAGTAAGTGGCACCAGTAACCAGCCAGAGTGCATGGCGGCGGCGCTGGCACCGGGGAAGGCGACGGTTACCCCTTTTTCTAATGCACTCAACCACCACGGCATGCCAACAGCGGTGGCCAGCACCAATAGCCCTAATAGACCAACAGCACTCGCATAGCGGACTGGAATACCGGGATCCTGCACATTGCCATCGCCTAATAAGCCAATGCCGAATACCTTGATAAAGGTAGCAAGTGCCACGGCAGCGGTAAGTGCCAGACCCGCACCGGCCACCGCCAGTGCTAACGGGCCAGCCAGACCCGGTAGATGAAAGCCCTGGAATACCGTCTGAAAAATATACCATTCGCTGACGAAACCGGCCTGGGGCGGCATTGCAGCAAGGCTCATGGCGGCAAACAATGCACCCACACCCAACGGCCAGGCGCTGCGTCGTAGTAAACCCTGTGGCCGCAACCGGTAGCTACCTGTAACCTGCTGTGCCCCATCGGCAGTCATAAACAGTGCGCCCTTGGCAAGTGAATGACCCGCGAGATGAAGCAACCCGACGATCCAGCCGAGTCCCGCCAGTTCGGCAAGTCCGGCGTGTCGAAACAGCATTGCAGCAGCGAGCGCGGCACAGGCAATACCCGCATTCTCTGCCGTTGACAAACCCAGCAGACGCCGCCAGTCATCTTCCTGAAACGCATACAGGATGGCGAGAATAGCAGTAAGTACGGCTAGTGCCAGCAGCGTCAGGCCAAGCGCGAAGCCGTCACCTGTCGTACCCGGTAACCACATTATCAGTGCGCGACTAAGGGCAAAATAGGCCGCATTGAGTACAACACCTGAAAGTAACATACCGGTAGCACCGCTTGCGCGTCCGTAAACGCCCGGAAACCACTCATAAAAAGGCAATAACCCCAGCTTGGCGCCAAAACCGATAATAAACAGTAAACCAATTGCATAACGAGAAGTAGGTGAAAGTGTGGCACCGGCCGTAGCAAAATGAGTGAAATCCAGATTTCCCGCTACCGTACCCAACCAGAGCAGTGCAGCGAGAAGGCAGACCGCACCTAATTCCAACAACGTCAGCATAAACAGCACGGCGCTACCCTGGCTGCCTGCTTTGCGCTCGCCAAGCACCATCAGCGTACCACCAAGACTCATTAGCTCCCAGGCAATAAGAAAGGCGGTTCCTTCATTGAGTCCAAACACACCCAGCGCACCGAGTAACGTTACGGCTGCACCGGTGACCCATAAACGTCCACGCGCCAGCGGCGAACCCAGTGCAATAGCCAGTGCCGCGGGTACCAGACCAAAAGCCAGTAGCCAGCAGGCTTCGGGGCTAAGGTGAAAGGCAACTGGCGCGGTAAACATAAGGCCGAGCTGCAACAGCGGGGTCCCTTCGGGCAATGCCAGTACCACCCCTGCAATGAGTATCAGTGTACCCACCACGAGCAGCTTGCGGGCAAACGTTGGGGACAATCCTGCAGTACCCAGTACACCGGCCAGCACCCATATCAGGGCGGCTAACATAATTAGATTAGCGCTCAAGTCGACCTCCTTTTATGCGTTGTGGAAGTCGTTGCAAAAGAATTAGCAGGCCTTCAATAATGGCGGCGGGACTGGGTGGACAACCGGGCAGATACAGATCGACCGGCAGTAGTTCATCGAGCCCATGGCCCGTGTTATAGCCACCACCCGCGACACCACCGGCTACCGCACAGGTACCATTTGCCATCACCAGACGTGGTTCGGGCATGGCATCATAGGTGTTAAGTAACGGTTCACGCATCGGTAGCGTAACCGGCCCGGTAACCAGCAGCAGGTCGGCAAAGCGCGGCGAAGGGGTAAAGAAAATCCCGAAGCGATGCAGGTTATAAAACGGATTATTCAGCGCCTGAAGCTCTGATTCACAGCCATTGCACGATCCGGCATCGACATGACGGATATGCAGGCTGTGCTTAAACGCACTGATGCACTGTTTAAGCTGCTGCCCTGCGGGTGTTTCAATTGCCTGCTGCCAGCGCAGATCGTCACGCTGACGCACAGCGAACATGCAGTCGGTAGAAACTTGCAGTGCATCGCTGGGACATACGTCGGTACAAAGCTGGCACACTATGCAGCGACCGTAATCAAGCAGAGGGGGCGATTCAGCACCTGCCGACGAAGTAGTTAACGCATGAGTTGGACAAATATCGGTACATGCGTGGCAACCGCGCTGACAACATTGCGGATCGAAACGCGGCATACCCAGCGCGCCTGCCTGGCCGTCATCGCCACCCGCCTGCGGCCAGCTGGTGGTGGCACTGCCGCGTTTTAGTCCAAACCAGGTCCACATAAGCTCTATTTCACTCCTAGCGGTCGCAGCCGGCAATGGTGAGGCCAAAGCTGGCTTCATTAATGGCATAGTCCATCATGTTACTGCCGTGTACGGTGCGCGGAAACACCCGCCAGTTAGAAAATGATGGGGATTTAATTTTGACCCGGGCCAGCCGTCCATCGCCATCGCAGTGTATTGCATAGTAAAGTGAACCCCGCGGTGATTCGGTCCAGCCCAGACCTTCCGCACCAGGCGGTAGCACAACATCAACACATACTTCACCGGGTTCGCTTAGCGGTGGTATCAGGTTTTGAATTATGCTGAAGCTGGCATCAATTTCTCCAACACGTATCTGAGCGCGAGCATAGGCATCACCGGTATTTTCCACCGGCACATGCAGGTCGGTATCGGCATAAGCTGCGTAGGGATGATCGCGGCGCAGATCACGATCCAGCCCCGAGGCACGTTCCACCGGGCCGGTGGCACCCTGATCGAATGCAGTGCGTTGATCAAGTACACCGGTATCATGCAGACGATCCCGATAGCTGGTGGTCGCCTCCAGGGTATGTGTGTAGTTAGCGACTTCACGCTGTAGCGCCTCAAGCTGATGAGACAGTTCCGGCGTGGCTAATATATCGCGGCGCAATCCACCGGGTAGTAGAATACTGCGTAGAAAACGACTGCCAGTGAGTTGCGCATTAATCTGCTTAACCCGTTCCTCCAGTAATTTCCCCTCGGCCTGACCCACTTTAAGCGTGGTGGTGTCCGCCAGGTGCCCGAGAAAATGGAGGTGATTATAGAGACGCTCCAGCTCTGCCAGCAATACCCGCAGACGCCGTGCACGCACTGGGGGAGAGACTCCGGCAGCGGCTTCGACCGCCTGACAATAAGCCAGTGAGTGGGCGATGCTGCCGACTCCGGAAACACGCTCAGCCAGAATGACGGCATGGTGTGCATCACAACCCTCGAAACGTTTTTCCATACCACGGTGCTTGAAAAATAGTTGCGGGTGATAGTGCAGGATATGCTCGCCAACATAAAAGAAGAAAAACCGTGCCGATTCCACTACGTCTGCACGCACCGGGCCAAAAGGCAGCAACTGTACATCGGGACCTGACACAGTTGGCAGAGTGGGTGATTCATGTGTAAAGGGCATAACCTGCGCTGGATAACGTGGATCCAGCAACGGATAAAAAGGTCGCGCACCAGCGTGCAATATCAATGGCTGGGGCTCGGGATGATCTTCAAAATGTACGCCGAACAGATCACTTATTTCACGTTCATACCAGCCCAGTAACGGTGTTTGCTGCGCCAGACTCGGTACGCTGCCACCATTGGTGCACACACGCCAGACAATGAAGTCCTGTTGCGCACCGGGTGCGGCCAGATAACATAATACCGGAGCAGACTCCCCGACTGGTATATGCCCCCAGGCCATCTGCATCCGGCCACCACTCTCCAGTAACTCGGCACAGGCGGCTTTTAGTGCTGTCACATCAATTAGCCGACTTTCTGTCGCACATATCATGATGCACCTCCCGCAAGTGCACTACTCACGGTGTGAAATACCGTACTGAAAGCGGACGGCCACCACAGCCCCAGCACCAGCAATGGAATACCAGCGAGTAACATTGCGACGACGCACCATGTACTAACAGCCTGTACATCCGGCGGGGGGGTAGGTGCTTCGGTGAAATACATAATGCGGAAATGGTTGAGAAAGCCAGCAAAAATCACCACCAGTAACACCAGCATGATAGCGGCGGCCCAGATATCTACAGAGCTAAACCCGGCCCGCAGGATGGTAAGTTCAGAAAGAAACAGGCCAAATGGCGGTGCCCCGGTGATCGCCACCGCACCGGCTAACCACAGCGCACCGGTTAACGGGAAGCGCATGCCAACATGGCGGATGCCGGTTATATCTTTGGTGCCATAAGCGCGCATCATTGCGCCTGCACCAAAAAACATAAGTGACTTGTTCAAGGCATGGTTGAGCATATGATAGAGTGCGCCAGCCACACCCAGCGTGCCACCAAAACCAAAACCGAGTGCGATCACCCCCATGTGTTCGACACTGGAATAAGCCATCAGCCGTTTGATACCACGCTGGCGCACAATAAACAGTGCTGCCAGTGTGAGGGAAAGAACGCCCAGCACAATCAATGCGGTACGCGGCAGGGTTCCAGCACCGGTTAGTTCGGCCACATTTTTGAAACGCACAATACCCACCATCGCCGTATTGAGCAATGCGCCAGAAAGTAATGCTGAAACCGGTGCCGGGCCTTCGCTGTGGGCATCGGGTAGCCAGGTGTGCATCGGCGCCAGACCGGCTTTGGTACCATAGCCAACCAGCGTCAGCAAAAATGCCATTGTCACCAGGGTTGCATTCATCTGTGGCGCCGCCTGCGTTAATGCCTGCCATGTCATACTGTAACTGGGTCCGAGCACCATGCTACCGGCCCAATAGAACAACACCGTACCGAGCAGTGCCAGACTAAGACCGGCAGATACCACAACAATGTATTTCCAGGCCGCCTCAATACTTTCCGGTGCATGTTCGAAACCAACCAGAAAGGTGCTGACTAACGTGGTCATCTCTACCGCAATCCAGTAGACCCCCGCATTATTCACTAATGGGGCGACAATGGTGGTCCAGGCGAAACCAGCAAACAGTGCATAGAAACGCATCAGACGTTGTGGTTCACCGAGCAGGCGCATGTAGCCAACCGCATAAATTGAAGCGAGCGCATAGACCAGCGCTGCACACAATACGACCCAGCAACCAAACCCGTCCACCAACAGATAACCACCCAGGGTAATGTGGGGAGTATGTGCCATAAACGGCAGCGGCAATGCCGCTGCGGCGGTGATGAGCGCGGCCACCAGATTACTGGCTTCGGCCATTCGTGCGGAACGTGCCGTTGCACATAGCACCACCGCGACCAGTGGTGCAATCAACACGATAAACACCAGTATCATAATCATCCGGTCAGCCGCCGTAATTTGAGGCTACTGGTGGTGCCAGCGTGTTCCATCAGATAACGTGCCAATACACCAAAGCAGGCGACGGCAACCAGCAGATCGAACAGAATGACTAATTCGATGAGCATCGGCATACCGGGGATAAGTATCTGAGAGCCAATAAAAATACCATTCTCCAGAATGAGCAGGCCGAGAATATGACTAATTGCTTCGTGGCGCACAGCCAGCATAAGAAAACCGATAAGCTTCATCGACAACATCACCGTCAGCGCAAGAATAACGACCGGACTGGAGGTGCCGATGGCAGCAGCGATGTGGTATGCGACTGCGAGTGCAAGCACGACGGCCGCTGCACCCACCACCATAGCAGTCGATGGTTGCAGAATGACATGAAGTTCGCGGTCCGCTCCCAAACGTCGCAGAATACGCAGAATCAGATAAGGTAATAACAGGCCACGGAACAGCGCGGTCAATATCGCAACCACATACAGCTCAGGGAAATGCGCGTAATAAGCCATCGTCGCTGACAGCAGCGCAATCAACCACGATTGCAAACCGAAGGCGTACATATAATCACGCAACCAGCGTGAACCCAGCATAACAAAGGCAAGCAGCAAACTGCCGATAGCCAGCAGGCTAAACAGAGAGGCGGCCAACGGCGTGAACTGTGGCAGTGTCATGATATCCACATCTGGTTTGCGATTACTGCCAGCGCCGCGAGCAAAAATGAAGCGGCAAGTGGCTCCTGATAACGATAAAAACGTAACCGTGACTGTGCCGTTTCTACTATAATTACGGCACCTGCAACCAGGGCAAATTTTCCAAGCAGGGCAACAGCTGCGCCCAGCTCACCCACCGCCGTTCCGTGTATTGACAGCGCCCAGGGTAATACCAGTACATTACAGAAAATAGTATAGAGAATGAACTGTTTCATCATTGAAGCCCATCTCAACAATGCAAGCAGTGGACCTGAATATTCCAGCACCCGCGCCTCTTCGATCATATACACTTCAATATGGGTACTGGAGTGGATTGGAAGACGATCGGTTTCTACCAGTAAAAGGATGAAGAAAGCACAGACCAGAAATACGTGCGCCGGACTCCAGTAAACAGCCACATTGGCGGCAAGCAGATGGTTGACAACAAACGGTAACATGGCTTTGGCGAGCAACGTAATACCGACGAACACCAGTATCAGGGTTGGTTCGGCGAGAATAGCAATCATCACGCTGCGGCTGGCGCCGATACCACCGTAGGCACTGCCTGAATCAAGCCCGGCAAGAGCGATAAAGAAACCGCCCAGGGTTAGAATAAGCCCACCGCCCAGAATATCACCCATATCGGAAAGCGGTAGCGGGAAATTAGTCAATACAGGAATCAGCAGTGGCACAATCAGCATTGCAGTGAATGCGACAACCGGTGCACTAAAGTGAATGAGTGAGGCACCCTCCGGCAGCACCAGTTCCTTATGGAATAACTTCCAGAGATCGCGATAGGGTTGAATCAGGCTCGGACCGCGGGCGCGCTGGGTACGTTCTTCGTAACGCAGGATAAACCCCTGCAGCAATGGCGAAAGCAATAATACTGCCGCAACCTGACCAATCTGAAGAGCGATATTATTCACTAAATGCTCCTGTGCCGGATGCATGAGTTGTGATGTATACTGTAAAAATAAACCCGCAGAGAACTAATGAACCGCACTCGGGTGCGATCCAGAGACGTGATAACTGGGTCATAAATACTCCTGCCGGAACGGCGTTGTAAGCTATTCTGAACCAGGAGTTATCAGCCCGGAGGCGGTTCGAGGCGAACTCCATCGCCTGCCTGGCTAGGAGCTTACTAGGCCGATCAATGGGTGTCAAGAGGCCTGATATATTCTATTTTTTGATCTTTTTTGGCTGCGTTATGTCAGTTACTTAAGCTTATTATTCGTGTCTGTAATACCCCACATATCATAGGCATCAGTCCTGGTGATTTCTGCCAATATAATATCTCCTGGTTGAATACTGGCGTTTTCTGGTGCATCAATAAATACCTGTCCATCAATATCCGGCGCATCTGAGCTACTTCTGCCGATGATGTGTTCGCCGACCGTATCAATAATGATTTCACGGGTTTTACCGATATTGGTGGTTAATTTCGCTGTGCTGATTTTCGCCTGCTTTTCCATGAATCGTTGTACCCGTTCCTGTTTAACTTCTTCAGCGACAGCGCCCTCTATTGCATTAGCTTTTGCACCTTCGACAGCGGAGTAGGCAAAGCAGCCAACGCGATCCAGTTGGGCGGCATCGAGAAAATCGAGTAGCTGTTGAAAGTCGGCTTCAGTCTCGCCAGGAAAACCAGCAATAAAGGTACTGCGTAAGGTAATATCTGGACAGATGGCGCGCCACTCCTGAATACGTTGTAATGTGTTTTCACTGGATGCAGGACGCTTCATGGCTTTTAGTATTTTTGGGCTGGCATGCTGAAAGGGAATGTCCAGATAGGGTAGAATTTTGCCTGCTGCCATTAATGGAATAACTTCATTCACATGCGGGTAAGGGTAAACGTAATGTAAGCGCACCCAGACTCCAAATTGGCTTAAGGCTGAGCATAATTCAGTTAGCCGTGTTTTAACTGGCTGGCCGTTATAAAATTCGGTTTTGTATTTTATATCGACACCATAAGCACTGGTATCCTGCGATACGATCAGCAATTCTTTTACCCCGGATTCAACCAGACGTTCTGCTTCGAGTAAAACATTATTGACTGGCCGGCTGTCAAGATTGCCACGTAAGGATGGAATAATGCAAAAAGTACAGTGATGATTGCAGCCTTCGGATATTTTCAGATAGGCATAATGTCTGGGTGTTAAACGAATACCCTGAGGTGGCACCAGATCAATAAAAGGGTCATGAGCCGGTGGCAGATGCTGATGCACGGCATGCATGACAGCATCGGTCGCATGTGGCCCAGTTACAGCTAGTACGTCAGGGTGAGTCTGTTTTACAATGTCGCCTTTAGCCCCCAGGCAGCCAGTGACAATTACCTTGCCATTTTCATTTAATGCTTCACTAATAGCATCGAGCGATTCCTGTACGGCGGCATCAATAAAACCACAGGTGTTCACAACGATCAGATCAGCATTCTCATAAGTGGGTGAAATAAGGTAACCTTCGGCACGTAACCGGGTAAGAATGTGTTCGGAGTCAACGGTGGCTTTGGGACAACCCAGGCTGACGAAGCCAATACGAGCGGGATGATTATCGGATAGAGGGGACATGGGCTATTGTCTATATTTAAAATATGCGTATGTTACCTTAAAAAATAGCGGGTAGTTTTATTACTGAAACAAATGAAAAATCAGTAACCAAAGAAGAAGTGATAGGATATGAATGAAGAGCGTTTTAGTTCACTAGCGCGCGCGTATGGTCGCAAAAACTGGGGTCTAATACAAAACGCGCATATCTGTGTGGTGGGTGTCGGCGGTGTCGGTTCCTGGGCAGCAGAAGCACTGGCACGTACGGGTGTTGGAAAGATGACTCTAATTGATGGTGATGATATTGCTCGGAGTAATGTCAACCGGCAATGTCATACACTCGAATCGACCCTTGGTTTAATGAAGGCGACGGTGATGAAGCAGCGTATCCTGGACATTAACCCTGAGTGTGAATGTGTTGTTATTGAAGAATACATTAATGAAAAAAATCTGTTTGATCTTATTCAGCCTGATTTTGATTGCGTAATTGATGCGATTGATCGCGTTAAATACAAAGCGGCATTAATTTATTATTGCAGGCGTAATAAGATTCCCATTGTGACTACAGGAGGAGCTGGTGGGCTGATCGATCCCGCGCAAATCAAAGTAGCAGATTTAGCGCGTACCTGGAATGATCCACTGGCGGCTTCGGTTCGCCTGCGTCTGCGACAGCAGTATAATTTCACCCGTAATCCAAAGCGCAGTTTCGGTGTGCCCTGTGTCTATTCTTCCGAACAGCAACGCTACCCGGACAGTGAGGGGAATGTGGGATATAAAAAACCAGGGGTGGCTGGGTTATCGCTGGATTGCAGTTTTGGTTATGGTTCGGTGGTGGCGGTTACTGCCACATTTGGTTTTAATGCTGCCGCTATTGCCATCAAAAAAGTCGGAAGTATGGCGTTTACGCAAAGCATTGATAAATAAAGACTTTATACCGTTTCCGCATAATATTATTATTTTTCGTCGGTTTTCTCTTTTTTAGAGTCTTTGTCAGAAGATTTTGATCGCCTTACCCATAGCATTCTCCCAATCGCCCTCTATCTTGAGATTGTCTGGTTTAGGGCCTGTCTTTTTCTTTTTCATAATTTATTTCATGGGAAGTTTATCCCCTTCAGGTGTACAGATTCATTAAGCCACAACACATTGCGCCAAGTATAAATTTATATATATGTTAATATTTTATCTCACACAAAATAAAGCCTGCAAAAGCAGGCTTTGAATTTTAGTACTTATACCGCAGTGGATCACATCATCTGTACTGCACCCATACAATCACTTAGACCATTATAATTAGATGCATTGTTATGAACCGTTTTTGGCTTTTTTTCGTCCAAAGCCCTCTGAATGTCAGTAATTATGTTTTTTGCCATCTCAAGAGGATCACTTGCCTGCACTATAGGTCTACCAACAACCAAATAATCAGAACCATATGTAATTGCCTGATATGGAGTGAGTGATCGTTTATGGTCGTTTGTTGATGCCCTCTCTGTGCGAATACCTGGAGTTACAATGTAGAAATCATCTCCTAATTCATCTCGTAAGTTTCTAACTGATTCACCAGATGCAATAACACCATCGCAATCTAATTCAATTGCTGTTTTTGCCCTGTAACTAATAACTTTATCAATAGTTGCATCCTTTCCATATAGAGATTTAATATCATCATCGTCCATACTTGACAATACTGTAAGCATAAGAAATTTCAACTTGTCACTGCTTGCACCCTTTTTTGCTGCTATAACAACTTCACTAACTCCATCTAATGTCATTAGTTCTATAAAATCCACTGATTCACTAGGAGTATTTTTAATAGCTTGTTGTATGGTGGTAGGTATATCTGACATCTTTAAATCTAAGAATACTTTTTTACCCATTTCAGCTAATTCATTTATAACCGTGTAATGAGTACCGAAAAATAACTGCCATCCAACCTTATAAAACTCAACTTCATCACCTAGTTTTTTCACTACTTGCATAGCTTCATCTGCGGTGTTGAAGTCAAGGGCAACGATCAATCTGTCTTTTGCTTCAATGTTTTTATTCATGGCACACTCTCTGGTTATGGTAAGGCGCAATCCAGCACCAAAACACTATTAGATTTTAAGTTTAAGGGTTCAAAAATGGGAAGAGATATTACCTGACCACAACCTAAAAAGGTATGGCTCCAAGGGAGTGTTATTGTTTTATTGTGCTTCATGTCACCAATGGGCGATTATTAACACTTTTTATACCTCAGTTCACGACTATCTTGTATAAAAAAACTCTACACATGCAACATGTAGTGTACACCCACTATTTTTAAATAGCTTGACTTTATTGATTCACTTTCTTTTGCATTTAATTGGCACACCAAGCTATTTAGTAACATGTATATTATTTGAAATAAATTAATATATGTTAATTTGCGTTAAGTACATACTTCTGAAAAAAGTTTTTAAAAAGTACAATAAAGACAAAATAGTTTGAAAAGTAAACCCTCCTTTCTGCGTTTAGCGATAGGCACAGTCGCGTTCCAGCTCTACTAGATGTGGCAATAACTCGGAATGTTTTTGCACATGAAAAATATATCGCGGCACATTTCGCTCGGTAGATTGTGCCATAAAAGGTTCACCCCAGAAACTAAGCAGTGCTTCGGTACCGCCACTATGATGGCTGTCGGCAAGAATAAATGAAATATTTTTGCTCAATGTGCACCAGTGAGGTTCATTGACCCTGGAATGACCTGGGCATGCCAGGATTTTTGGGTGTATTTCTTTCTGCCACAGTGCCAGCTGGCTCTCATCGAGAACGAACTGGATCGAGGTGACCATAGAATTTTCCACCACAGGGCGAAGTAGTGCATCGAATAGTGGCTGAGTTTGATACATCGAAAGGCAGACATTGTACATAATCACGTCCTCTTTCATGTGTCGGGCAAACTGTTCATTCACCGTGCGTAGCTGCCGTGGTCCCACCAGGATAATATCGGGTGACTTGAGTGTTGACTGTATTCTGCGTACTACATGTTCAGTTTGGTCGATCTGTTCTGCGGTGCGCTCATTATTTCTTGTGTGACGCATGAAATTAATAAACAGGAGTCCCATTAAAGCTAATACGATAAGCAGAATGCCATGATCATCCACAACATTTAACATATTCAGAATGATAGCCGCTGCGGCAGCGAAAAGCCCCGCTATCGCATCCCATTCATAGTTGAGTAATTTTTTTATCTTCATTTTAATTAAGGTCTGGCAATGCGGTAGAAAAGATAGATTTATACCAGCAATTGACTATAACGCCAACTTTTTATTTCAGATATGCGACCATTTACTAACAGTACAGATGAAAAGGCTACCTATGGTTCAAGACCGTCAGCCACAGGGATTGCGGGTGCCGAGCCGACAGGAATGTATTCACCGCGTGTCTTTAACCCGTTCCATTCGTTTCAGTAATAACCATCTATCCTGCCCGGTCAATGGGCTAATAATAGGCAGTTACACCGCTTTATTTACAGCCCCATTAACGCTGGAAATTCTCTAGAAAAGTGTCCGAGATGGGTTGATCTGCATTACTATCCGCTCCGATGGCTCCAGTTAATCTATATTATTCAAGCTGGCAGCAGTGATACTGCTGCTGACTACGTTCTCTATAATATGGGCATACGTAACCACAATGCGATTAAAATCCTGGCTAATGGGTTGTGAATTACTGCCTAATTGCCTGAGCCGGTTATTCTTCGCAAGTAATCCTTCCAATGTTGTTTCAAGCTGATTTAGTGATGTTAACTGTAGCAGTGCATTTTTTTCCAGCAATAAATTAACTTCATCCTTAAAGTTGTTCATGTATGGGCCGCAAATAATAGCGCAGCCGAACTGGGCGGGTTCAAGTATATTATGGCCGCCAATGGGAACAAACGATCCTCCCATTATTACCAGCTTTGCGGCGGCGAAGTAATTGATTAATTCGCCAACGGTATCGAGTATATAAATACTGGTATGGTTGTCGATAACATCGTGCTGGCTATGCACAGCAATAGTTAAATCAGGGCTTAACTGTTTTAACTGGCGCATAATTGTCGGGCAGCGTTCGGGGTGTCGCGGCGCAATAAACAGCAGTTCATTGCGGTCTAGATTTAACCAGTGCCTGGCTATCTGTAATTCTTCATCATTATGGGTGGAAGCGACCAGCACATAGTCGCGGTCTATTTTTAACGTCGCATGATGTGATGCCTCGGCTTTTTTGCCATATTTTAAATTACCGATGACATGCAATTTATTTTCATCTGCACCGAGTGCCAGGTAGGCGGTCTGATCCAGCTCGGAACGGGTATAAATATTGTCGGTGTAACATAATGTGCTTTTTAGTAACGCTTTTATCCAGACATTTGCAGACATGGTTTTTATCGATAAACGTGCATTGATAATTGAAACCGGACAATGGTTTTTATGGCAGTAATAAAACAGGTTAGGCCAGATTTCTGTTTCTACAACGAACAGAGCCTGTGGCTTGAGTTTGCGAATAAAACGGTTTACGGCAAAAGCCCAGTCAAAGGGCAGATAGGCGTGTTTGAGATTAGAGCGGGCTTGCTGCTGTACTATTTTTGCACCGGTGACAGTATTAGTGGTGACGATTATCTGTAGAGAAGACTGGTCGTGCAAAATTTCGGTTATCAATGGCAGAGCAGTAATAACTTCGCCAACGGATGCGCAGTGAAACCAGAGCGCGTGCTTCGGTAAATGATTTAAGTTGAAGCCGGTACGTTGCCAGAAATAGCGAAGCTGTTTATTACGCAGACTAAACCAGGCGAAATAAAGCAGTAGAATGGGTGATAAAGTAAAAATCAGCAGGCGGTAACCAAATATCATTGTTTATCACGTCATTGTTTGTGTTTTGAATAAAAATTATTGTTTCGGTCTGCGGTGGTTTTGAAGCGTTTGTGCATCCAGCCATATTGTTCAGCATTGGCATATACCATTGTTTCGATGCTCTGGTTAATACGGGCACTGTCGTTTTCGATATTGTCAGAAGGAAAATTGTCCAGTGGGGGTAGCATCACTATTTTATAGGCTGATGTTTTTTCGAGGCGCACGGGGTAGAAGGGCACAATGGTGGCACTGGTCATTTTTACCATTTTAGTTGTTGCCGTCAGGGTGGAGGCTATACCTCCAAGGTAAGGAGTAAAAACAATATCTTGGTCAGCGAAATCCTGATCGGGTGCAAACCAGGTAGAATGACCCTTTTTCAGACCACGAATGACAGCACGTACATTTTTGTTTTCAATTAATTCGTCGCCGTAGTGAGCGCGACAATGTTCCATCATGGCGTTAAATAGCGGGTTATGGGCTTTTTTATAGACTCCGTTATAGGGTGCCGCATAAAAACCAATCATCCGTGCGCCAATATCGAGAGTGGTGAAGTGGCCGGTGAGTAAGATGACACCGTTACCTTTTTGCATGGCATGGTGAAGGTAATGCAGGCCTTCAATGGTACAGTTGTTTTTCAATTTTTCGGTTTTTCCGAACCATGCGTGTCCGGTTTCAAATATGGATATCCCCAGACTGCGGAAACAGGCAAGATTGAGTTGTTCTATTTGTTGTTCGGTGTAATTGGGGTAAGCCTGTTTTAGATTAATGTATGCAATGCGTTTTCGCGATGTGGTTAATTGATAGATTAGCCAGCCAAGTTTTGAACCCAGAAAAAATGACCAGCTCACCGGCAGGTAAGTGAATAATTTTAATACCCCAAACCCTAACCACATCGGCCAGTATTTTGGTTGTAGGTAGCTTTTGTATGGAAATCGGGTGTGAGGCACTGTTAGTCGGCGCTGTGATCAGGTGCGGGGTTTGCGTATGTATAAAATGCGATCCAGTTTCTTATTGTCTGAATAATGCGGATTAATTGGTGACACCAGTGGGTTACGCATTAGCCGGGGTTTCGAATCAGCCATTTATTAATTCCAGCCACGTCAGCCTGGGTGAGAATGCCAGCAACGCTCTTTAACTCCAGACTGTCAGTAATGTATTTATAACGTGCTGCAAAATAATCGCGTTTGCTGCTGTATAATAATTTCTGTGCAATTAACACATCAACACTGGTGCGGGTGCCTGCATCATAGCCAGCAGTGGTTGCGTCAAGCGAGGTCTGTGTAGAGATAACGGCCTGTTTTCTTGCTTTCACCGTGGCAATATCCGATTCAACGCCCAGGAATGAAGAACGTGCGAGTGCCGCCGTTGAACGTTGCGCCTGTTCCAGAAGCGCCTGTGCTCTGTCCAGGTCAGCCGCTTTTTGTCGAATGGTTGAACTGGTCAGGCCGCCACTATAAATGGGGACGTCGAGTGACAGGATTACTTTGGCATCGGTGCTTTTATTGGCAGGAAAGAGAAAGCCGGAAAAGTTGCGAGCACCTGAATTAGTCGTGCCATAAGAGGCGTTCAGGCTTACTTTTGGATAGTAACCACCTTTGCTGCTATCGTAGGCGCTATTGGCCGCATCAACCGCATATTGTGCAGCACGTATGGAGAAATTATTTTCCAGCGCTTTCTTTTTCCATGCGTTGATGTCCATCGGTTCAGGCGCAACGAGTGGAATTTTTGGGCGCACAATTTTTAGCTTGGTGCTGTATAAATTAATAATGACACCGAGTGCTTCGCGGGCATTGGAGAGATTATTGGTGGCGATAATCTTATCCGCTGTTGTAATATCGTAACTGGCCTGCTGCTCTTTTACGTCGGTGATTGCAGATAGACCCACTTTATACCGTTCTTTACTTTGTTCCAGTTGTTTACCGATGGCTTTTTTTTCGGCCTCAGCGGTTTCCAGTGCATCAACCGCAGTGAGCACAGTAAAATATGCTTTGGTTACTCGCAAGATGGTATTTTGTCTGGCGACCTCAAGGTTGGCTCGTGCCTCGGCAGCGATGGCATCTCCCTGGGCAAGGTGATCAAATATGGCTTTATTATAGATAACCTGGTTTAAATTAAGGCTGTAACCATTACTGTTATTCTGTGAGCTGCTGGTTATGCCTGAACGTTCAGTCTGGTTCTGTCCACGCTGGATAAAGGCATTAAAACCAAGCTGCGGCAATATTGCTGCGGTACTTTGTGAGGTTGCTTCGCTAGTGGCTAAGTAGCGTGCATAGGCGGCCTGATAAGTCGTGTCGTACTGTTGTGCGCGTGCCAGTGCTTCAGACAGATCGAGGGCGTGAGCGCTAAGGGTTGAAAACAGGCAGGAGAAGCTAAGCGTTAGCAGGATACCAAAACGGAGTTTATTTCTCATGAGTCGCTACATTCCTGTTACTGTGTTAATACGTTGGCATGGTTTTATCGACGGTTTTGGCCCATTGATCCATGCCGCCGGATAAATTAATAATATTCGTAAATCCAGCCTGCTCAAGATAGCGGCCAGCACTGCGGCTGCGAATGCCGTGGTGACAGACAACAATGATTTCTCGATTCGGGTCGAGCTCGTTAAACCTGGCGGGTATTTGTGATACAGGGATTAAGGTGCTGTTTTCCAGCCTGCACACATCGTACTCCCAGGTTTGGCGCACGTCGAGAAGAAAGGGAGGTTCCTCTCCGCTATCAAGATATTGTTTTAGTTCTTGCGCACTTAGCTCACGCATCTTTTATTGACCTGTCAATTTTGTAATCCAGCAATGGGTATTGAAAAAGCAGTGGGGTGTACCTGTTACAGGGTTAACTGTTGATAACAGGATGTTTGTATGGTACCAAAATGAGAAAACTTTGGGTAGAAATTGTGGTGTTTAAAATACAAACGTTGCGGCTTTTTGCGTATGAATTAATGGCGCTATACAGGTTTCAAATAAAGCTTCGGTGTGCCATTGGTTACTTGCAATGCGTGTTACCAGTGTCGCTGTCATGGCGGGGGCTTCACCTGTTACCACAAACATACGCCCATCTGTAGTTAGCAGCTTTTTATATTCATCAGGTATTACTGGCATGGAACCGCAAATAACAATTACATTATAGCAGTGTTTTTGCTCCCAACCTCTGGCGGCATCCCCCGTGCTTAGATTGACGTTACTAATACCTAAAGTTGACAGGTTTTTTTGAGCCTGCATAACAAGTTCGGGGTTTATATCAACGCTATCCACAAAACGCGCCAGTTTTGCCAGGCAAGCGGTAAGGTAGCCGGTGCCGGTTCCGATTTCCAGTACCAAATCATCTTTGCTGAGGTTTAGATTTTGTAAGATGCGACCATTTAGATTGGGTTGCATCATGCTTAAGTGCTGATCTTCGAAATCACCAACCGGAATGCGAGTATCCGTGTAGGCAAGATTCCTGTATTTTTCAGGGGTGAAGTTTTCGCGTGGTATCTCACCAAGAACAGTCAGAACATCACTGTTCAATACATTCCAGGGACGTATCTGTTGTTCAACCATGTTAAAACGTGCTTTTTCGAAATCCATAATAATGTATCAGGTGTTGCCACCATTATCGGTAAATTGGAAAAATGAAAGCGCATTTTACTCTTTGTTAGCCAGCGATGGAATCTTTCGGAGCGATTCTTCAGCAATTGTTGACGCCTGCAATTTGGTTATACGGATTTAAAGTGGTGCAGAATAGGGTTTATTGGTCGGCAGAATGCGTTATTATGCTAAATCTTTAATAAACCTGTAGCTGGAAACAAGACTATGAGCGCCATTCCTGACGATTTTATTCAACGCACTGCCCAATTATCTGCCGATTCTACCCAGCCACTGGATGGTTCAGATAAAATCTACGTGCAGGGCTCACGGGCGGATATTCAGGTGCCAATGCGTGAAATTCATCTGGAAGATACTGCGGCCAGTTTTGGTGTTGAAAAAAATCCACCAATTCCAGTTTATGACACCTCTGGGCCTTACACGGATCCATCGGTAAAAATTGATTTGCTTGAAGGGCTGTCTGATGTGCGTAAGCAGTGGATTGATGAGCGTGATGATACCGAATGGCTGGCTGGCCCAACGTCAAGTTATGGTCAGCAGCGGCAGAGTGATCCAGAATTAATGCATTTACGTTTCGAACATATTCGTACACCGCGCCGCGCTAGAATGGGTGCCAATGTGTCGCAGATGCACTATGCAAAACAGGGGGTAATTACGCCTGAAATGGAATATGTCGCCATTCGTGAGAGTATGAAATTGCAGGCACTACGCAGTAATCCTGACTATAGAAAGGTGCTGATGCAGCATCCTGGCATGTCATTTGGTGCCAATTTACCGCACGAAATTACGCCGGAATTTGTGCGTGATGAAGTTGCCAGTGGTCGGGCGATTATCCCGGCGAATATTAATCACCCAGAACTGGAACCGATGATTATTGGTCGTAACTTTCTGGTAAAAATTAATGGTAATCTGGGTAATTCTGCACTGACATCAAGCATTACCGAGGAAGTCGAAAAAATGGTCTGGGGCATTCGTTGGGGCAGCGACACCATTATGGATTTATCGACAGGCAAGAATATTCATGAAACCCGCGAATGGATTTTGCGCAATGCGCCAGTTCCTATTGGCACCGTGCCGATTTATCAGGCCCTGGAAAAAGTCGGTGGTGTGGCCGAGGACCTTAGCTGGGACATCTTCAAAGACACATTAATTGAACAGGCAGAGCAGGGTGTGGACTATTTTACTGTCCATGCCGGTGTCAGGCTGAAATATGTACCAATGACGGCTAAACGTGTTACTGGGATTGTTTCACGCGGCGGGTCTATTATGGCGAAATGGTGTCTGGCACATCATCAGGAAAGTTTCCTTTACACGCATTTTGAAGACATCTGCGAAATCATGAAAGCCTATGATGTTGCCTTCTCATTAGGTGATGGCCTGCGCCCTGGTTCTATCGCCGATGCGAATGACGAAGCCCAGTTTGGCGAACTGGAAACGCTGGGCGAGTTAACTAAACTGGCGTGGGAACATGATGTGCAGGTGATGATCGAAGGCCCTGGCCACGTCCCCATGCAAATGATTAAAGAGAATATGGATAAGGAACTCGAAGGCTGCTTCGAAGCGCCATTTTATACACTCGGCCCACTGACGACTGATATCGCTCCCGGTTATGACCACATTACTTCCGGCATCGGTGCCGCACAAATTGGCTGGTATGGCTGTGCCATGTTGTGTTATGTCACGCCAAAAGAACATTTGGGATTACCAAATAAAGAAGATGTACGCACCGGCATTATCACCTACAAAATTGCTGCCCACGCCGCCGACCTTGCCAAAGGCCACCCTGGTGCACAAATACGTGATAATGCCATGTCAAAAGCCAGGTTTGAATTTAGATGGAACGACCAGTTTAAGCTGGCGCTCGATCCAGAACGTGCGCGTGGATATCACGATGAAACTATGCCAAAAGAAGCGCATAAAGTGGCGCACTTCTGCTCAATGTGTGGGCCCAAATTTTGTTCAATGAAAATTTCGCAGGATGTGAGGGATTATGCTGCTCAGCAAGGTATAAGTGAAGATGAAGCCCTGCAGGAAGGCATGGAAACCAAGGCGGTCGAATTTATCGAATCAGGTAGCGAAATCTATCATAAAGCCTAAATTAAAGCTTATTACTGAAGCGGATGAAAAGGATACTTATTACTCAAGGCTGTCATCCGCAGGGATGCGGGTGTCGAGCTTACCTGTTAGTAGTTTTAGTGTCAGTGAAAAGGCTCAGTAGCGATTTAGCGTAGCTTACAGGCATTGGGCTTAAAGATAGGTGAATATGGTTAAAGCACATAATCTGGTCTGTCCCATTGACGGCATAAAGCTTGAATTTGGTGATAAGCAGCTGGTGTGTGCAAATGGACACACTTTTGATATTGCGCGACAGGGCTACGTGAACTTATTGGCCGTGCAGCATAAGCGATCAAAACAGCCGGGTGACAGTAAAGTGATGGTTCGTGCAAGGACGCGCTTTTTAAATGCGGGATTTTATCGGCCGATTGCTAATCTGCTTACTGACCTGGTTGTTACGCAGATTGCTAATGATAAAACTGCCTGTTTAATGGATGCGGGTTGTGGTGAGGGTTATTATTTTAATGCTATTTTTAATTGTCTTAGTGCTAAAGAAGGAGATAATGACCTTGCTTTTATTGGGCTGGATATATCAAAAGAGGCAATTGCTCAGGCGGCAAAAAGAAATAAGCAGATAAGCTGGGTTGTTGGTACAAATAGATTGCCGCCCGTGGATGCTGCCAGTATTGATATTATTTTATGTCTATTTGGGTTTTATAGCTTTGAAGGGTTTAATAAAGCATTAAAACCAGGCGGTAAAATTATTTTGCTTGATCCTGGTCCAGATCATCTGCGTGAGTTGCGAGCAATCATTTATCCAGCAGTCAAAACAACAAATTCAGCCGCTTCATTTTCCAGCGAAACAGAGTTTCTGTTGCTTAATAAACAGCAATTACAATTCAAAATTAAGCTTACCAGTCAGGAGCAGATTAATAATCTACTTCTAATGACACCCCATTTTTACAGAGCGAAAAAATCATTCAGAGACATCGCTCGTAACTTGCAGGAGCTGGAGTTAACCATTGAGGTTATTGTCAGGCTGTTAGAAAAAACACCGATAGATAGTTAACGGGTAGCAATGTAGAAAAAATCTGCATATTTCCTGAAAAATAGCTAACAGGTTTCGGCGTGATTATACTTACGTATTCACAAAATAGTAGTAATTCTGTAGCAATATTGTCATAACTTTTGTTTAAGATTTCCGGCTTTACAATTTTATGAATGGATAGACTCCTGCTATTGCCACGGAAGGCTTCTTTTCGATGAGTTAAACCTGTTCAACTCCTCCTGTCAGCTATTGCTGCATAATCAACTCTCCTCGGCCTGGCCGTATCATTCCTTCAAGCTCACTGATTTAGTCATCTCCCTGAGTTGAGCGACCTTTTCTCTTATTTTCAATAAAGTAGTGACAATGCGCAATTATTCTCTGAGGTCAGATTAACTCGGTGGGAAAAAGTGTATAGTAGGATAAATCTGAACAAAATAGCGCTTTCCAGCTCATGGGCGCTGGTGTTAGCTGAGGAGCAGTGATTTAAACTATGACTGAAAGCACCTATATTGCCTGCTCACAATGTGATTTGCTGCTTAAATTGGTACCGCTAGAGATGGGAAATAAGGCGCTGTGCCCGCGTTGCAATCATCTCTTAACGGCCAATCATTGTAATGCGAAAAATCGAGTTATCGCTTTTTCTATTACGGCAATACTCTTTCTTGTGTTGTCAAATTGTTTTCCATTTTTAACTTTTAGCGCGCAAGGTCATGAGCAGACGGTTACGCTTATACAGAGTATTTATACGTTAGTTACGCAGAATTTTTTTATCCTGGCATTGTTGATTTTTTCCTCTGTTATTGTTATTCCGGTCGTCTATCTTCTAAGCGTTATTTATGTGTACGTTTCATTAAAACGCGCACGTTTGCTGGCTGGGACATATACATTGTTGAAGTTAATCGGTGGTTTGCAGCACTGGAATATGGCAGAAATATTTTTGATCGGGATACTGGTTAGTTTTATTAAAATAGCTTCTTTAGCTGAAATCACACTTGGAGTTTCTTTCTGGGCCTATGTGTTCTTTATTCTAAGCATGACTATCGTTATGTCGCATATTGATAAGCACCAGATCTGGCAGTGGATTAAACACAAAGAAAAAACCCCTGCTGTGCCTGAGATAAAAAACAGGCAGTACCAGAGTTGCCATGTGTGTACCGATGTGATCGATAGTTCAAAGAGTATTTGTGCAACCTGTGGTGCCCGTTTGCATCAGCGGGTAAATAAGAGTATCCAGAAAACATGGGCGCTTTTATTTACCTCCATTTTATTGTATATACCTGCAAATATACTGCCTGTTATGGAAACGAAATATCTGGGGGAAAAAACGGCCAGTACGATCCTTGGAGGTATTGTCGTGTTGTGGCAGCATGGCTCCTACCCGATAGCATTAATTATCTTTGTTGCAAGCGTGCTGGTGCCCGTTGGGAAAATTATTGCACTCGCATGGCTTTGTTTTGGCGTTCAGGTACACAGTCATCAAGCCTGTAAACAGAAGACTATTTTGTATCGTATTACGGAGTTAGTTGGACGTTGGTCAATGATCGATGTATTTGTGGTTGCGATACTGGTTGCACTAATAAGACGGGGAGAAATTATGAGCGTTTATCCTGGTTGGGGAGCTGTTGCCTTTTCTGCCCTGGTTATTGTTACCGTGTTGGCTGCATTAAGTTTTGACCCGCGCTTAATTTGGGACCCAATAAATAACGAGAAGATTAATGAATAAGGAAAAAGAAGTGGTTCTGGCAGAAATAAAAGGAATTAGATCTATCTCCATTATTTGGTTAGTCCCTGTGGTTGCGATTCTTATTGGTGCATGGATGATTTACTGGCAAATAAGCAATCAGGGGCCATCAATTGTTATTTATTTTAAAAATGGTAACGGTATTGTTGCAGGGAAAACAAAAATAAAAGTAAAAAATGTAGAAGTTGGTTTGGTAAAAGAGCTCGAATTAAACGATGATTTAAGTGGCGTTATTGTGAACGCTGTTATTCAAAATAACGATGCTGATCTGCTAATGAAAGACACAGAGTTCTGGGTGGTTAAACCAAGAATAGGTAAAGGTGGTGTTACCGGACTGGGAACGCTTCTTTCAGGTGCTTACATTGAGCTTTCACCAGGCGTTTCAGCGGTAAGGAAATATAAGTTCACAGGGTTGGAAAATGAACCTGTAACGGCGGCGGGGACACCTGGCTTGCATATTACTCTTGCGAGTAAGGGTTACCATGCGCTCCATGTGGGGGATCCAATATTATTTCGCGGTATTAATGTTGGTCGAATTGAATATGTCTATTTTAATACCACAGAAAGAATTGTTTATTATGATGCGTTTATTGAAAGTCCTTATGATAAATTAGTGACGAAAAATATTAAATTCTGGGAAGTAAATGGAATTGAAATGAATGTGTCAGCAAAAGGGGTCCATATTCAATCTGGAACATTAGAGACCATGATATCTGGAGGTGTGACATTTGATGTGCCCGATAACATGCAGCCCGGTAAAATTGTTACTAAGCGAGAAGTTTTTACTATTTTTCCTAACAAGGATGCAATTTATAAGAGTCGTTATAAATATGGGTTGCACTATATTTTACTTTTTAAAGATTCTATTCGAGGCTTAAATCCCGGCGCACCGGTAGAATATAAAGGGATTAAAGTAGGCAATGTAACCCGTACTGATGTGGCTTACCCTGAAATTGTGCATTTACTTGATCGGGACACGCTAATTCCAGTAATGATCGCTATTGAGCCTTTAGATTTGGGTTATAAAAACAGGAAAAATGTTCTTCAAGCCAGAAGGGCTATGATTAAATTATTAAAGCAAGGTTTGCACGGCAGTATTGTGACAGGTAATTTTCTTACCGGGAGCAAATATATAGAGCTGAAATATGGTAAGGGCATGATCGGTGCATTGAAACATTTTAGTGGTTATCTGGTCATTCCAACGCGGCAAGGTCGATTTGGTCAGATAATTAAAAAAATGGGTAAACTGGTCAATAAACTTTATAACCTTCCGCTGGAAACAGTCGCCAATAATACGGGTAAAACACTGCAGCAGGTAACGGCAACTTTAAAGGCATTTGAAAATACGGCAAAACAGCTGGATACTTTGCTTAAACAGACTACGGATGAAAATCTTGTGGCTAATATTAAGAGTACTTTAAAAAATATTAAAAGGTTATCCGCCGAATTTTCAACAGGCTCTTTGACACATCAGGCGCTGCAAAATACGTTGAGTGCAATGCAGGACTCACTGGTTGAACTTAAACCTTTGCTTCTCCGTTTGAATCAACAACCCAATAGTTTGATTTTTGGTCAACGAAAAGCAAAAGACATTGAGCCTAAAGGTAAGCCATAATGAAAATAATTAAAAATCTGGTTTGTATGGTGCTGATTCTGGCTTTACATGCATGTGCGTCTTCGGCTGGACCAGTTAAATATTATACCTTAAGCTCCGCTGCGGATAATAAAGTAAGGGATGTTGAGGATAAGGGAAATATGGTGGCCTCGCGGGTAACGATAGGCCCCGTTTATTTAGCAAAATTTCTGCGCCAGGGCGGCATCGTAACCCGGATTGGTAACCATGAGATTTACATGGCGAATTATAATCGTTGGGCGCAACCATTGAATACGGCTATCGTAGAATTACTGGTTCAGGATTTAAACCATAAAACGAATAACTACCAGTTTGAGCGGATGGCGGGTGCCTGGAATGACAACGCAACTTTTAATCTGCGTCTGCGATTTGATAAATTTTATATTAGAGATAATGCGACGGTTACTATTGGTGGACGTTACTGGCTTTATGAAAAAAAAGGTGGGTTAAAAATTGATAAAACATTTGATATTACCCATAGTTTAAATCAGGATGGCTATCCCCATGCTGTGGATATGTTGAGTCGGGCTGTTGATGAATTATCAGGCCAAATAATTTCTCTAGTCAATAAAAAATTAGTGACAACGCAATAATGCCTGGTGGTTTTTTAATCTTTGACAGCGGCTTCGTCAAGTGTTCGGCACAATAAACCCAGTTTTACTTCATGGATATTTTTATCAATATCGACCCATACTTTGTGGCCGCTACCTGGAGCACAGGTAACGGGCTTGCCATCGTGGTTAACCATTTTCTGCAGAATAAACCGGTAATTACCCTCACTGGTTAGTAACTCCATGTCGTCACCCTGAGAAAATTTATTTTTAACATCAACCAGAATGCGTTTATTTTGCTTGTCAAATTCTAACACTTCACCGGTGAAAAGCTGTCGCTGACTGCGTGAACTACTATCTCGATAGCGTTGTAATTCTTGCGGGGGATGGCGTTCAAAAAATCCATCGGTGTAGCCTCGGTGGGCGAGATTTTCCAGTTCGCTCATTAGCTGCGGGTCAAATTTTTTGCCACTAACCGCATCATCAATGGCGCGGCGGTAAATTTGAGTGGTTCTGGCTGTGTAATAATAAGATTTTGTTCGACCTTCAATTTTCAGGCAATCCACGCCAATGTCGACCAGACGGTGTACATGCTCAACGGCACGTAAATCCCGAGAGTTCATAATATAGGTACCATGCTCGTCTTCTTCGATGGGCATATACTCACCGGGTCGGGCGGCTTCTTCGATAACATATTGTTGCGAAGCGATTTCGCTGCCATCGGGTTTCCAGCTGCCGGTGTTTTCAATGCTGGCATCAATATCATTGTTTTTAACTTTGTAATTCCAGCGGCATGAATTGGTGCAGGAGCCCTGATTAGGGTCGCGATGATTGAAATAACCGGATAATAAACAGCGCCCGGAATAGGCAATGCATAAAGCGCCATGAATAAAAACTTCCAGTTCAATATCAGGGCAGTCGTCACGAATCTGGGCAATTTCTTCGAGGGATAATTCGCGTGAAAGAATCACCCGTTCAATGCCAACTGACTGCCAGAATTTCACCGCCGGTGAGTTTAAGGTATTGGCCTGAACCGACAAATGAACAGGCATATCTGGCCATTTATCTTTGACCATCATAATCAGCCCCGGATCAGCCATAATTAATGCATCTGGATGGAATGCTATAATCGGTGCCATATCTGCCATGAAGGTTTTGATTTTCGATGTATGCGGGAGAATATTCGTGGCGACGAAAAATTTCTTACCTAACGCATGCGTTTCGTTTATACCCGCTTCCAGATTGGGCAGGCGAAAATCATTATTGCGTACTCTTAAGCTATAACGAGGCAGGCCCGCGTAGATGGCATCTGCACCATAGGCAAAAGCGTAATGCATGTTTTTTATTAGGCCAGCGGGTGAAAGTAGTTCAGGTTTTTTCATGGAAACTAAAGTGTTTAGGCGTAGTCAGATATAACCATATATTGTAAAAGAAATCCTACTTTAAAACACGGCTATCTGGTTAATCTTCTATGTAAATATTGTATGCTCCTGTTGTAAGGATCAATTACTTATGCTCCTGTTCATATCACTGATCGTTAACGAGACGAGTCGTGACTCGAAAAATATATTTAATCAGGGTTTTTTTTGCACAGAAAGTCCCAATATTAGTGTTAGTGCTAACGGAAAAGAAGCTCTAATTAATCCATAAAGTCGATTACAAGCTGAATTATTCAGCTTGTAATCGACTTTATGCAGCATTAAGCCGCGATTTTCGAAACTAGAACCTTAATATGAAAAGGAGAGATCACTATGAAAAAACTGTATATTATTGCTCTGAGTATGCTGCTACTCACGCTTGGTGCCTGCGCAAGCAACGGCGTTAATGAGGTTGGCTCCGGTTCGACGAACTATATTATGCATTACAAAAGCGGTACGATTACAGAGGTTAAGCCGGTTATTATTAAGGGCGCTGGCGGGGGTGGTTTTCTGGGTGCCATCACTGGCGCGGTACTTGGTTCAACCCTGGGTGGGGGGCGTGGTAATACGCTGACAACATTGGGCGGCGGATTGCTGGGTGCTTATGCGGGAAAACAGCTGGCTAAAGCCAATGCGCAGGAGCTAACGGTCAAACTGAATGATAGTGGCTCAATTGTGGTTATTGCCAAAGGCAAGAAGTTTTTAGTTGGGCAGCGCGTGAGGATCGTTACTGAAGGTGGGCGCGTTGTTACGGTAGAGCATAATTGAGTCATCTTCAGATTTCCAGCGGGTGGTGATGCGTTGCTTCTGTTATACTCCGCGCCCTTTTTAGTTAAAAAGAGTCCTGAGTTATGTTTAGACTGGGGTGCGAAAATCGCGTCTGCATTCAAAATGAGATCCTTTCCGGCCTGACGGTTGCGCTGGCGCTGGTCCCTGAAGCCGTTGCGTTTGCCTTTGTCGCCGGAGTGCCGCCGTTGTCAGGGCTTTATGCGGCATTTATGGTGGGGTTACTGGCCTCTATTTTTGGCGGCCGCCCAGGGATGATTTCAGGTGCAACCGGCGCGATGGCCGTGGTCATGGTTTCGCTAGTTGCCGAACATGGTGTGCAGTACTTGTTCGCGGCAGTCGTTCTTACCGGCATTCTGCAAATGTTGGCAGGGGTGCTGAAACTGGGCAAGTTTATCCGTATCGTGCCGCATCCGGTTATGCTGGGTTTTGTTAATGGCCTGGCGATTGTTATTTTCCTGGCTCAATTGCAGCATTTCCAGATTGATGTGAATGGTACTAAAGAATGGATGACCGGCCAGCCGCTGCTAATTTTTGCGAGTCTGATTATTTTAACGATGGCTATTATTCAATATTTACCCAAGTTAACGACAGCAGTGCCATCGTCACTGGTGGCAATTGTGGTGGGTTCATTGCTGGTGGCTGGATTGCATATTGATACCAAAACGGTCGGCGACCTGGCATCCATTAAAGGTGGTCTACCTCAGTTTCATTTACCCGATGTGGCCTATAATTTTGACACCTTGAAAATCATTTTTCCGTATTCATTAATCCTTGCGGCGGTTGGTTTAATCGAATCGCTATTAACACTGTCGTTAATTGATGAAGTGACCGATACTCGTGGCCGAGGCAATCGTGAATGTATCGGCCAGGGTATTGCTAATACAGTGACTGGGCTATTTGGTGGTATGGGTGGTTGCGCCATGATTGGTCAAAGTATGATTAATGTTAATTCCGGTGGCCATAAACGTCTGTCGGGTATCGCCGCAGCACTGTTTCTGCTGGCTTTTATTCTGTTTGCATCCGATTTAATTGAGCAGATTCCAATGGCAGTGCTGGTGGGAGTGATGTTTGTTGTGGTGATCGGTACATTTGAATGGTCGAGTTTCCGTTTCTTTAATAAAATCCCTCGGCATGATGCTTTCGTACTGGTGCTGGTTTCTGCGGTAACCGTTATGACCGATCTTGCTGTGGCGGTGGTTATTGGTGTTGTTGTTGCGGCACTGGTCTTCGCCTGGGAACACGCCAAGCATATTAATGTAAACAGTTATATTGATGAGCATGGCTCAAAAATTTATGCGTTGAATGGGCCGTTATTTTTTGGTTCGGTTAGAAATTTCCGCGAACTATTCTCGCCGGAAAATGACCCTGCTGATGTCATTATTGAATTCCAGAATTCCAGGGTGGCTGATCATTCGGCGATTGAAGCCATTGACTCATTAGCGGAAAGTTATATCAGGGCGGGCAAACAATTGCACTTGCGCCACCTTTCCGCAGAATGCAGTGAACTGCTGAATAAAGCCGGTAACCTGATTGAAGTGAACCGACTGGAAGACCCTGGTTACCATATTGCGGATGATAAACTGTCTTAATTTTACCGGAATCATGGTGCCTGTGCGGGGTCGCACTATTTGACTCGACAGATGTTTCCTCGTAGTATTTCCGGTTTGCTGTGAAGAATGAATAGAGGTTGTAGATGAACAACGTTAAGGTGGGGAACTTCAGTATCGGCAAGGGCGAAAAACTCTGTGTGATTGCTGGTCCATGTCTGCTAGAAAGTCAGGCGCTGGGGATGCGTGTAGCCGAGCACATGGTTGGGCTGGCAGAAAAGCTGGGTTTTAATTATGTCTTCAAATCCTCTTATGAAAAAGATAATCGAGGAGCTGCCAGTAATCATCGAGGTCTGGGTATTGATGAAGGCCTCAAAGCCCATCAGGCGATTGGCAAAGCCTTTGATATTCCATTACTAAGTGATGTGCATCGTGAAGCCGACTGCGCGGTTGCCGCTGAGGTGCTGGATATATTGCAAATACCGGCCTACCTGTGTCAACAGACGTCATTACTGGTTGCGGCGGGTGAAACGGGCAAAGTGGTTAATGTGAAAAAGGGTCAGTTCCTCGCCCCGGAAGACATGGCCTCTGCCGTCGACAAATTGTTGTCAGTCAATAACAAAAATATTTTGTTATGTGAACGCGGTGCCAGCTTTGGTTACCACCGCCTGGTTTCGGACATGCGGGCTATTCCCATTATGGCTGATCTGGGTTATCCGGTTATTTTTGATGCCGGTCATCTGGTGCGTATTTACGGTATTAGTTCAAAAGACCCGCGTGGCGGTGAGCCACAGTTTATTCCGGCTTTGTCTCGCGCCGGAATGGCCGCGGGCGCACATGGCCTGTTTGTTGAAACCCATCCAGAACCGATGCAGGGTTTATGCGATGCCGCGTCCATGTACCGACTGGATGAGATGGAAGGCCTGTTGAAAAAGGCGGTTGAAATCCATGACCTGGTTCAGTCCTGGGGCATTAGTTAGCGCGTGGTCAGTCTCAACGCTGAACTGAAACAGAAGTTACTGGCTATTCGGCTGATTGTGCTCGATGTTGATGGTGTGCTGACCGATGGTGCCATCATCCTTGCGGGCAAAGAGTCTGATACCAAAGCCTTTCATGTGCAGGATGGTTTTGGCGTGACGCTGGCGCGACAGGCGGGCATCAAGTTTGGTATCCTCACGGGTCGAACCTCGGCTGCGGTCAGTCGACGTGTCGATGAGCTGAAAATTGATTATTACGAATGCGGGCATTTCTATAAGCAGACGGCATTACGTGAGATGATTAACGCCGCTGGTTTGACGGCTGAACAGGTTCTTTATATGGGCGATGATGTGCTTGACCTGGTGTGCCAGCCTTACGTTGGCGTTTTCGTTGCGCCGGCCAATGCCGCTGCGCGTGTCAGACAGGATGCCGACTGGATTACACAGCGAAAAGGCGGTGATGCCGCCGTTAGAGAAATGCTTGATACTCTGCTCGATGCGCAGGGTTTACTTACTCGTACAGAAGATTATTTTATCGGAGCCAGATAATGAAAATATACGTCGATAGTGCCGACATAGCAGAAATTCAGAACGGACTTGATCTGGGTCTTTGCGATGGTGTCACCACTAATCCAACCTTGATTGCAAAAACCGGAAAATCCATGATGACGGCGATCAGCGATATTTGTGCTATTGTTGAAGGGGATGTTCATGCCGAAGTGTTGTCGCTGGATGCCGAGGGTATTTATAAAGAAGGGAAGGAATACGCCAGAATAGCGGACAACATCGTGGTCAAAATCCCCATGTGTCATGAAGGCCTTAAAGCGGTAAAACGCTTTGCTGATGAAGGCATTAAAACCAATGTGACCTTGATTTTTTCAACCAGTCAGGCGATTCTTGCAGCCAAGGCAGGCGCTTCAAACGTGTGCCCGTTTGTGGGTCGTCTGGATGATATTTCAATACCCGGCAATGAGCTGATTGGTGAAATCGCGACTGTGTTTGATAATTATCCTGAAATTAGCGCAGAAATTATTGTTGCTTCTATTCGTAACCCGCTGCATGTGGTCGAACCGGCATTAGTTGGGGCGCACATTTTTACCATTCCTGCGGGTGTGCTGGAGAAAATGGAAAAACACCCACTCACCGATATTGGGATCGCTGCCTTTTTACAAGATGCGAAGAAATTTACCTGAGCCAAATTTTTTCTCGTCAGAGCTTAGCTTCGATTCCAGAGTATCAATAATGAAAATTATCGGTTGTATCCCTAGCCGGTATGCGTCAACACGCCTGCCTGGAAAACCACTTTGTAATATTGGTGGTAAGCCGATGATTTTGCATGTACTCGAAAAAGCCAAACAGGCAAAACGCCTGCATGATGTGGTGGTGTTAACCGACGACCAGAGAATACTGGATACGGTGCTGGATGCTGGGCATAAAGCCGTAATGACTTCTGCTGACTGTGCCTCAGGTACTGACCGTATCGCTGAATATATGCAGCAGGATTCCAGTGGCGATATCTTTGTTAATATGCAAGGTGATGAAGTGCTGCTGGAACCGACACACATTGACCAGCTAGTGGACGTTTTTACTGCTAAAGCGGATGCTGAAATGGGTACATTGGCGCACTGGGTCAGTGATGTGGATATCCTCAACGATCCGGCTACTGCCAAAATCACGACGACTTTACAGGGTAATGCACTGTATTTTTCCCGCCACTGTATCCCTGTTACGCAGACAGGTAAATTACCTGAGCAGGCACTGGTTCATATTGGCGTTTATATCTATACTCGGAAAGCGTTACAGAATCTTACGTGTCGAGCGCAATCGCCGCTGGAAAAAACAGAAAAGCTGGAACAGCTAAGGGCACTGGAATATGGCATTAGAATCGACGTTACCACTGTTGATAACTATCAGAGTTTATCGGTTGACACCGTACAGGATCTGGAAAAAGCCCGCAGGTTATTTCAGGGTTAATTTTTAAAGTTTCAGTTTTTAGTTTATTGTATACAGAGAGTCCCACAGCGGGACTCTCTGTATACAATTATGCCAGCCCAGGATTGCCCTTAACATTAATAATTTTAGGGGTATTGAGCTTTTTAATGGTGACTCGATCCTGTGCCCGAATATGGTCGGCGACGACATCCCATATTGGCCGGCCGGGTGCGACTGAGTTTACGGTAGCCCATCCTGCCACCTTATAGGCTTTGGATGCTTCCACAGCTTTGCCATCATCCAGCGTCATGTGGCTGATACGTTTTCCGGCGGTTGCGGTTGGGTCAATAACATAATCCATGCCACCAACTCTGACCATATCACCACCTTGCTGGTAGTAGGGGTCTTTATTGAACAGGTTGTCGGCAACATCTTCGAGTATTATTTTTATATCACTCCCTTTCATTTTTCGGACGTAAGTTTCAGGATAGGTAGTGCCGGTCTGATTCATGACATTTTCCAGCGTAATTGGCTGCCCGGCGAGTACCGTGGTCCCCCAACGGAATCCAGGTGAGAGCGATATCTGAGCATCACTTTCGGATCTGAGGGCATCACAGATGACCTGATCAAAAGTGCCATTGAAGTTACCTCTTCGATACAGCAGCTCATCAGCCATGCCCAGTTTTTCGTCCAGCTTGTTCCGGTAAGGTTTATGCACGGCATCGACATAGGTTTGCATCTCCTTATCCGCTTCCAGCAGATTAGAGAATATGGGTAGCAAGCGATAGCGGTAGTCTTTGATTTTTTTATTCTTTATATCGAAATCAATGACGGCGAGGAATTTCCCGTTAGACCCGGCATTGGTCACCAGAGTTTTACCCGATTTGTTGGTTATAATGCTGGGCCTGGGGATAGCATCATGGGTATGGCCGCCAAAAATCACATCGATGCCGGTGACGCGGGAAGCCATTTTCAGGTCTACATCCATGCCATTATGGGATAATAGCACGACTAGATCGGGCTTTTCGGTGCGACGTATTTTGTTCACCAGCGCTTGCATATCACTCTCGTTGATGCCAAAACTCCAGTCGGGAATAAAGCGTTTTGGGTTAGCGATAGGTGTGTAGGGGAAAGCCTGACCGATAACCGCGACGGTTGCGCCATTGACTCGCTTCAGAGTATAAGGCTTGAAGGCATGCGCGCTATCATCATAGACGGGGGCATCATTAAACAGGGCATCTTCTTTAACGTGGATATTCTGTGCAATAAAATCACCGTTGAAGGCTTTAATGTTTTTTAATATCTGTGTATCCTGGTAGGTAAATTCCCAGTGTCCAGTCATGGCATCGACACCCAGACGATTACAGGCACCAACCATGTCCATCCCTTTGGTCCAGAGTGCGGTGGCAGAACCCTGCCAGGTATCACCACCATCCAGTAACAGGCAGTTGTTTTCGCCGCGTTCTGCACGGACGCGTTTAATCAGTGTGGCCAGATGAGAGAAGCCACCCACTTTTCCATAAGTTTGCGCGGCTTCAGCATAATTCAGATAGGTAAATGCATGTGCCTGGGCGCTATTCGCTGGCACATCAAAATATTTGAGAAAATGTTTCCCTACAATATGAGGGGGTTTGCCCCTGGACTTGCCAACACCAATATTGACACTGGGTTCTCTAAAGTAGATGGGATTTAATTGTGCATGACAGTCGGTGAAATGCATGAGTGTTAGATTGCCAAATTTGGGTATCTCGTAAATATCCTGTGGCCGGCGATTCATGGCGAATACTGAACCGGGTAACATACCGCTCGCACCAGCAAGGCTCATTAGCTGTAAAAACTCGCGTCTAGAAATGGACATAAAAAAGTATCCTCCCGGATTTCTGCTGTTATTAAAATAATGATGGTTGACTGATTTGAGGTGCGCGCGGCAGTAGTTAGTTTTTTTTCTGGGTGTGCAACGCAGTTATTGGCTGATCTTACCAGTATTATCACACCAGATTAAAGTATTTTGTTGATTTTATTAAAGCCAGAAACATTCTTTGGCCTGTATGCTTTATTTTTATTCAAATGGGATCGATTGTAATATTTATGACCATCGTCATAAAAATGTCATATCTCCCGCCTATACTGCGCGCCAGTTGAAGGGGTAGATTCTGCCCACGTCGACAACCACGATCTGCCCTTGAATTACGGGGCAAAGACGAAATCAGGGGGCCTCTGATTCAGTCTGGGTCGAACAGGTTGTGATTAAAATGTTCTGCTTCAAGGTATGGAATACAGGTAATAGCCGAGCTATTGCGAAGTTTCATCACGCAGCAGCAGGACGTTTTTAATTGCAAGCTGTCGATTCACGACTTAAGCCGAGGTTCTCTGGAGTAATCGGTGATGCTGCATGTTGCAGTGTCGCATTAATCAATCGCAAGACAGGAGCTAACTGAATGCATAAGCGTATATTGACAGCAGCCATTATGGTTGCCTGTACGGGGATGAGTTTCACCGCCGTTGCCGCTCAAAATGGTGTGACTACCGTGGGTGGAAAAGCCTATCTGGATATGACCAGTATTAATAAGACCAGGGACGGAAAAAAGATTGATCCCAGTGGCGTGGGTGCTGATGGTAAACGTTTCTATCTCGGTGTTAACCACACTTTTGATAGCATGTGGTCGGTTAATTTGACGACTGACTTTAAATATGACAAAGGTGCAGCGAAGGCAACCCAGTTATATGTAAAAAAAGCCTACCTACAGGCGAAATTTTCTGATGCCGCAGTATTACGCATAGGTTCTGCCGACTTACCCTGGATACCTTTTGCCGAGCATATGTATGGCTTCCGCTATGTAGAAAATACACTTATCGACCGGCTCAAGTTTGGTACTTCTGCAGACTGGGGTGTCCACCTGAAAGGCAAACTGGTTAATAATAAGGTGCAGTACGCCATCTCTGTTGTTAATGGTAATGGCTATAAGAATCCTTCGCGCTCAAAGAGCATGGACATCGAGGGTCGCATCAGCGCTACCCCGATAAAAAACCTTACCCTGGCAGTTGGCTTTTATAATGGCAAGCTCGGTCAGGAAACGCAGACTTTCAGTGCTAAAAATACAGCAACTCGGGTTGATTTTCTGGCGGATTATCGCTTCAGTATGTTTAATGTTGGTGGTGAATATTTCAGTGCTAACAACTACAACAAAACTGCAATAACAACGGGCCCCAGCGACAAAGCAGATGGTTATTCACTCTGGGCAACAGTTAAACCGACCGCAAAGATTGCTGTTTTTGCGCGTTATGATTCAGCCAAACCCAGTAAGGACGTCAATCCTGGTCTGAAGGATACCTATTACAATATTGGCGTTGCTTATCAAGCCCAAAAAAATGTGGATTTGGCACTGGTTTACAAAAACGACAAAGTTAAAAATGGTACCCAGAATACGAGTAATGGAAAAATTGGTGGCACCAATGAAGGACAATATAAGGAAATCGGCCTGTGGGCACAGGTTAAGTTCTAAGTTTCTGACCCGCTGGCTCTCTTCCCCACAGGAAGAGAGTGGGCAGTTGCCGCCGTAAAAGCCTGTCTAATGACAGGCTTTTTTTGTGTCAGGTTTCGAGGTTCAAGAAATATTCCAGTTATCCCATTGGGCGGATTTTTTTGATTGATGATAATTAAGCGGATTAACTGTTTTGTCTGGCTTGAAGTACTGTATGCACAGCCTGAAGCAATACTTTATTATTGACAGGTTTGCCAAGGTAAAGTGCACAACCCAACTTCAGTGCCTCTTTTTCACCCACATGTTCATTGTAGCCGCTGCATAAAATAACCGGGATATCAGGATTAATCTGAAAAATCTGTTTAATCATTTCTGTGCCGGTCATTTCAGGCATGGTTTGATCAGTGATAATTAAATCAAATTGGGCTGGTGATCGCCTGAATAAATCGACAGCATGCATACTGCTCGTCGAGATGGTGACCTTATAGTTATAAAGTTCAAGTAAATCCTGTAGCAACAGGGCCAGGGTGGGTTCATCATCCACAACCAGTATGTGTCTTCCGTTACCATTATCGGGTGGAAGTGTAGCCGGCTCGGGGGTGGTATCCGGGGGAATGTTTGTTTCGATAACCGGTGGAATCAAAAGATGAAAACAGGTGCCAACATCCGCCTGTGTTTCAACAATAATATGAGAATGATGTTTATGTAATATGCCATGAACAACCGATAAACCCATGCCAGTCCCTTTCCCTACATCTTTGGTTGTCAGGAAAGGGACAAAAATATCAGCAAGTATGGTTTCATTAATCCCGCTGCCAGTATCTTCAACGGTGAGTTTTACATAGTTACCCCGGACTCGTTCCCTGCAGGAGTGGCAAATCGCATTCACATTGGTTTCAAAGCCGAGTTTTATTGTTAGTGTGCCATGTTCCAACATTGCATCGCGGGCGTTAATACATAAATTCATCAATATTTGATGCATCTGGGTGATATCCATCAACACGGCGGGTACATTATCATCAATAACCTTAACCAGCTTGATACTGGAAGGAATGCCGGGGCGAATCAGGGAGATAACTTCGTCAATCAGGGTGGGTAATTTGATGATTTTTGGATCACCGGGGTCTTTTCGGCTGAAGGTGAGTAATTGCGCGACCAGTTCACGTGCACGTTCTCCCGCGTTGTTAATATTTTCAATATAGCGGATGACTTTTGGGTCAGCCGACTTTTTAAGTAAGTCCAGCGTTAATCTGGAGTAACCCAGAATACCCGCCAGAATATTATTAAAATCATGGGCGATACCGCCAGTTAAGAGGCCGATAGCTTCCATTTTTTGTGCTTGTTGCAGTTCGTGTTGCAGGCGGATGTTTTCTTCTTCGGCCTGTTTTTTAGCCGTAATATCTCGGCTAATAGCAATTAGGCCTATTTGTGTGCCGTCTTTTAATAATACTGCGCCGCCTGTTGTTTCACCAAAAAAAACCGAGCCGTCTTTGCGCCGATATTCCATCTCATAAGCGGAAGACATGGGTGTAGCCTGGTCATTGTAACGCTCCTTGCCTTGGTTATAGTAACCTGCTGTATGCGCATAAAGCATAATCGATGATTTACCTGTTACTTCCTCTTTGTTATAACCAAATTGTTGAGTAAAGCCGACATTGGTTTGCAGAATGTGGCGTTCACAATCGGCAAATACAATGGCATCAGTAATTGAGTTAAAGATGGCGATAAATCTTGCTTCTCGCTCAGCCAGGTCATGTTGATTGTTAATTAGCTGGCTATATGCAGAAGATATTTTATCCGCCATGGTATTTATCGACTCAACCACATGATTGAGTTCATCGCCTCGGGTAATGAGCGTGTCGTTTCGGTCCAGGGTTAATCGTGGCGGCCTGGATGTAAGTTCAAGGGTTGCAGAATATTGTGCAATTTTTTCCAGATGTCGGGTTACCAGATAATAAAAAATAAAAAGTATAAAAAAACTGATAAGGAAAGTTTTAATCGCCGCCGATATTAAAATGATGATAGCGGTATTCATTAATTCGTGATAAAGATTTTTTTTGGTAGCAACGACCGTTAATGTTCCAAGCGTAAGATTTCTGCCACGATACATCTTATATAAAGTTATGGTTTTAGAAATCGTATCATGAGTATTTATGTTACCGGCGGATGAAAGTAACTTATTATTTTCATCCGTAATTTTGGTAAATATAATATCAGGAATGCGGATTAGTCCGTCCAGCTGAATTGTTAGAGAGGAGCGATTCATGGTCCATAATGACTGCGTAATAGCATTGATATTTGTCAGTTTTATTTGATGAATACGCTGGTGAATGACAGCGATATCGGCGTTATAATCCAGACGGAACTGAATCGCTGTCAGTACGAGTGTTACCACCGAGCCGAAAAGGATGATGTATAAAAGCAATGCTCTGGAAATTTTACTTTTTAGATGCTTCAAAATAATGGCCGGATAAATATTATTTAATGGAGTTGGTTAATTGTTGGTGTAATCTGTTGATGGTGCCATCATCCATCATTTGTTTTATTACGGCATTAAATGCAGGAATAAGATCGCTGTGTTTGCTGTTTAGCATCAGATAAATGGGTTTCGCAACGAGGGGTGGCTCTATGACCCGTATGTCGTGCAGGTTCAGTTCGGCAATACTCTTCAGACCACTAAGATGTCCAAAAACACCATAATTGATTCGACCCTGATCCAGCATTTGAAATAGCTGCTTTGGTGTGCTCACAATGTATAGCTGTGCGGGGTTAATGGCCTTTATTTTATTTATCGCCACTTTCCAGCCTTCAATGGTACCGACAGAAAAAGGTTTAAGTGCCTGGAAGCTATGGACGGGTTTATTCTGTTTTTTTGTGAAAGCGCTAAACTGGATTGAAGAAAAACTGACATCAACAGGAATAAGATTTTTATATTTATGCTTCAACGCGGTGGGAACACGACAACATTCACCATCATTGATCCCCTGATTGACCAGAATTAATGCGCGTTCTGCGGGTAATGCCTCGAAGCTAATAGAAATATCAGGTAGCCGCTTATCCATTTCGGTAAATACTTTTCTATAGAAATCAGCAACGGGCGGGGTAAATCCTGTGGTGATATGGAGTCTGATTTTAGCCTGACACAGGGAGGTGAGAGCACCTAATAAGAGCGCCGTAATGAATAGAAGAGTTTTTTTCATATAATGTTCTCCATCCATAATATTAGTTGAGTACAGCGTATATGTCTGCTTTTATTAAAATTGGAGATGGTGTCTTCTAGCGCGCAATAATGGCATTATGATAGATATGTTGTACGTCGTCACAAGCATTGAGCAGGGTTATAAATTTTTCAAATAATTGGACATCATCACCACTGATGGTGGTGTCTGTCTGCGGGAGAAAAGTAATTTCATCGGTGTCGAACTGAATATCTGGTATGGTTTCGGTAATTGCGTTTTTTGCCTTGAGCCGTTCTGTGTCAGCGGTGAAGACGGTGATGGTTCCATCTTCGAGTTCAATGTCATTCACCTCAATGTCGGCGTTCATCAACGAGTCAAGTATCAACTCCTCATCATTCCCTTTAAATTCCAGCACGGCACAGTGATTAAACATATGAGAAACTGTGCCCTGTGTGCCAATTTTACATCCAGTTTTGGTAAAACATAATCTGACATCGCCAAAAGTCCGGTTATTATTGTCGGTCAGACAGTCGATAATAACCATGCAACCACCGGGGCCAAAACCCTCGTAACGCACAATCACAAAGTCTTCACCGGCACCGCCTTTCGCTTTATCGAGTGCCTTGTCGATAACGTGTGCGGGCACCTGGTCTTTTTTTGCTTTCTCAATCAAGTGGCGTAATGCCAGGTTGGCATCCGGCTCGATGCCGCCATTTTTGGCACAGACATAAATTTCCCGGCCATAGCGGGAATAGACTTTTGCTTTGGCATCGGAGGTTTTGGCGATGGATTCTTTACGATTCTGGTATGCTCTGCCCATTTACTTTGCCCTTGATTAAATATGCTCGGAATGTAACAAGTATCTTACTCGAGATATATCCGTCTCGCTATGCCTGAGTCAGGGCTTGCCGTGGTGGTGAAAAGTGCGGATAGACTTCTACGCATATCGCAGATAGTTAAGTGGGTGGGGGAATCGTTCTATCGCTCTTTTCGGTAACGTCATTGAGTGTGTTTTTGTCACCGAAAAGCCGCCTGACCACAACAAAAAATACCGGCACAAATAACAGGCCCAGTGCGGTTGCGCCGAACATACCACCAATGACACCCGTGCCGATGGCATGGCGGCTATTGGCACCGGCTCCGGTAGAAATAGCGAGTGGTAGCACGCCGAGGATAAAGGCGATTGAAGTCATCAGGACGGGTCGCAGCCGTAGGCGACAGGCTTCCAGTGTGGCTTCGAGCAGCCCGTACCCAGCCTGACGCAGAGCATTGGCAAAACTGATAATCAGAATTGCATTTTTGGCGGACAGACCGATAACCGCAATCATCCCAACTTTAAAATAAACATCATTTTCCAGGCCGCGTAGCCAGGTGAAAGTGACCGCACCGAGGATGCCCAGTGGCACGACCAGCATCACTGCAATGGGAACAGTCCAGCTTTCGTACAATGCAGCGAGTACCAGAAAGACCACTAATAGCGAAAGCGCGAACAGGATAGGCGCCTGCTTGCCAGACAGAATTTCCTGGTATGACTGCCCCGACCATTCGTAACCGATACCCGCAGGCAATAATTTCTTGACGATATTTTGCATTGCGGCCATTGCTTCCCCTGAGCCGTGACCGGGAGCGGCACTCCCATTTATCTGCATAGCAGCGAAACCATTGTAGTGATCAACAGCGGGAGCTACCAGCACCCAGCTTGAAGTGATCACGCTACTCAAAGGTACCATATGATTCAGTCCAGCCGTGTTGCCGGGGAGGTAATAGCGGCTTAAATCGCCAGGCCGACTGCGATAGGGTGCATCCGCTTGCAACAGTACCTTGAGCACTCGACCCTGGTAGTTGAAGTCATTGGCATAGACGGGAGCGAGCATAAGACGGGCAGTATTGTATATCTCCGTTAAGGACAGCCCCATCGCTTTTGCTTTTACCCGGTCGACATGTAGGTGGAGTTCAGGGACATCTGCCAGCTGGTTAGGGCGTACACCATAGAGCACTGGATTTTTTGCGGCGGCTCCAAGCAAAAGATTGCGCGCAGCCATCAGTTTTTTGCGCCCCAGACCAGCCCGGTCTTCGAGCCGAAAATCAAAACCACCAAAGCGGCCTAATCCACGGATAGTGGGCAGGTTGACGACAAAAATACGGGCACCTTTAATGTGCTGCAAGGCAGCATTAGCCCAGTGAATAAAGCGCTTTGCCTGTTGGTTAGGCTGAGTGCGCTGGCTCCAGTTTTTGAGGCGGATAAAACCCAGGCCAACATTTTCTCCCTGACCCATAAAACTAAACCCTGCCACATCCAGTACTTTATCTACCGCCGAGTTTTTCTCAATAATCTTTTCCATCTGACGTAGCACTGCATTCGTACGCTCGATGCTGGCACCGGGCGGTAGCTGGATCATGGCCAGTGCATACCCCTGATCTTCTGCTGGCAGAAAACTGGTGGGTAGACGGTTAAATAGCAGCACAGCAAGACTAATCAGCAGCACAAAGGCAATCATCCAGCGGGGAGTATGGCGTATGGCCTGTGTGACTCGGCGTAGATAGGCTGTATTGAGGCCCTGGTATAAGCGATTGAAACCGCGAAAAAAACGGTTGGGCTTAGCGTGTGTTGGCTGGAGTAAAGAGGCGCACAGGGCCGGTGTGAAACTGAGTGCCATCAAGGCTGAAATTGCCATAGAAATGGCGATAGTGAGCGAAAACTGGCGGTAGATTGCACCCACGCTGCCGCCGACCAGCGCCATCGGGATAAAGACTGCGGCTAATACTGAAGTCATGGCAATCACCGCGCCAGTGATTTGTGTCATCGCTTTGCGCGTTGCGGCTTTCGCTGACAGACCTTCTTCGCGCATAATGCGTTCGACATTTTCCACCACCACAATGGCATCATCGACGACCAGACCGATTGCGAGCACCAATGCGAACAGACTCAGTACATTGATGGAAAATCCGGCCAGGTACATGCCGGCGAATGCGCTGGTCAGGGCAACAGGAACGACCAGTGTTGGAATCAGCGTGGCGCGCAGGTTTTGCAGGAATAGCAACATGACCAGAAACACCAGGACAACGGCCTCAACCAGCGTGTACAGCACTTCATGGATGGAGATGCTTACAAAAGTGGTGCTGTCGTAGGGGGTGAACCAGCTCACGCCCGGCGGAAAATACTGCGCTAGTTGATTCATCTTGGCGCGCACGTCATCGGCGACCTTCAGCGCATTGGCATTGGGTGCCAGCAGAATCGCCAGACCGGCAATCGGTTCGCCATTAACATGCACGTCATGGCCGTAGGATTCTGCGCCAAGTGCGATGCGAGCAACATCTTTCAGCCTGACTGTGCTGCCATCGGGTTTGGTACGTAGAATAATATTAGCGAACTGTTCAGGACGGTTGAAGCGACTGGCGGCAGTCACCGAGGCGGTAAACCCCTGACCTTTGGGGGCGGGTTCAGCGCCGATACTGCCGATGGCGATTTGCACATTCTGCGCGCGCACTGCGGCCAGTACCTGCGTTGCGCTCAGGTCGTAGCCATGCAGTTTGTCGGGATTGAGCCAGATACGCATGGCATAAGCCGCACCAAACAAGTTAGCGCTGCCAACGCCTGGCAGCCGCTGGATTGAATTTGTTACCTGAGATGCAATAATGTTATTTAGTGCATAAGTATCGAGGCCAGGGTCAGTGGATTTCAGCGCGACCACCATAAGGAAATCCCGGTTGGCTTTGGCAACAGTAATGCCGTTCTGTACCACTTCTTTTGGCAGCCGTGACTGCACTACGCTGAGTCGGTTTTGTACCTGCACAGCGGCAATATCCGGGTCAGTGCCATTGGTGAAGGTCAGCGTGATCTGTATGGTGCCGTTGGAACGTGAGGTGGAAGCAAAATACAGCAGATTATCAATCCCGGTGAGTTGTTGCTCAATCACCGAGGTGACCGTTTTTTCCAGCACCTGAGCACTGGCACCGGGATAGCTGGCGCTGATACTGATCTGAGGAGGTGCAATAGAAGGATAAGCGGACACAGGTAACTTGAAGATAGCGGCCGTGCCTGCCAGAGTGATGATGATTGCAATGACCCAGGCAAAGATAGGCCGGTCAATAAAAAAACGTGGCATCAGTGATTCCTTAGTGGTTGCTGGCAGATTTGGCTGAGAGGTCAGCTTTAACGACCATTCCAGGCTTCACTTTTTGCAGTCCTGTGGTGATGACCTGATCACCATCTGCCAGTTTGCCGGTAATAATCCAGTCGGTTTGTGTCATGCCATGCGTTTGTACCCGGTGCCGTTCAACCTTGCCGCTGGCCGCTACCACCATCACATAAGCCCCCATATGATCACGTTGCACCGCCGCCTGTGGCAGTAGAAAAGCCCGTTTGAGCTGGCCCATAGTCAGCCGTAGATTGACAAACATCCCCGGTAATAGCTGTCGTTTTGGGTTGGGTATAATGGCACGTAGCGACAGAGTTCCTGTGCGCGGGTCTACGGTTTGCGCAGAGAAATTCAGCTGGCCGAGGTGAGGGTAAACGCTACCATCGGGCAGTAAAATTTCCACTTTAGTCCCTATATCCATATTGTTCGCCGAGTGACCCTTGGCCGACAGTTTCAATTGCCGCAGACTGCTGACGGACTGGCTGAAGTTTACATAGATGGGGTTAATCTGTTCAATCGTGGTGAGTAGCGTTGCCTTGCCCTGGCCGACGAGTGCGCCCTCAGTGACGCGTGACTTTCCAGCATGACCGGCAATGGGTGCGGTTATTGTCGTGTAACCAAGATTGATGCGGGCTTGTGTGACTTTGGCCTGAGCAGCCTTAACCAGTGCAGCGGTGGTGCGTTTATTCGCCAGCGCGGTATCTCTGTCCTGTGTACTGACCAGCCCTTTGTGGGCTAAATTTTGAGACCGTCTGGCGATGAGTGCTGCATTGACTGCATTGGCCTGTGCTTTGGCTAATGTCGCTTTTACCGTGTGTAAAACGGCTTTCAGAGCGGCCGGATCAATCTGGAATAATATCTGCCCCGGTTTGACATCGGTGCCCTCGGTATAGACCCGTTTAAGGATAATGCCTGCTACGCGCGCCCGTACCTGCGCGATTTTAGTCGGTGCCAGTAGCCCCGTTGATTCGTGCGTGAGTGGCACTGCTTGAATATGGGCGGTTATTACGGTAACTTCTGGTATCGGTTTATGTGCCCGTGTTGGCGGTGGTGTCTTGTCGCACGCGCTAAGTAGCAGCAGTGCGGCGAAGGCTACGGACAGTAAAAAAAACAGGGGAAACGATTTCATGTTGGCTCCACACAGGCGCAGACGAAAGAAGCATCGCATCCCTGCTATTACAGAAACGCTTAATTAATCACCGTTTCCTTAGTATAATACGCTGCATTATAGCGTAGTCACATGGCTACGCCCAATGAAAGATAATCAGCATTAGCCAGAGATATAACCACCGCCTGGCGAATGTTAGCATGAGTTTGAAACCGTTATGTCTTTACCTCAGATCGAAAATTTCCGCCAGCTATTTCTTGATAATGTTGACTTACTGGATGTGAGAGCGCCTGTTGAATATGCGCAGGGTGCGTTTCCTCATAGCCAGAATATGCCGTTGTTAAATGATGAAGAACGTCATCAGGTTGGTTTGCGTTATAAAACGCAGGGTCAGGATAAGGCGATAGAACTGGGATATCAACTGGTTTCGGATGAGGTTAAATCCTCCCGACTTGATGCGTGGGAACACTTCTTTCAGCAACATCCCAATGGCATCCTGTATTGTTTTCGTGGCGGGATGCGGTCAAAAATCACCCAACAGTGGTTATACGAAAAAACCGGCAAAAAATTTCCGCGGATTAAAGGCGGTTACAAGGCGTTACGGCAATTTTTGTTGCAGCAGCTGGAATCTGCGGCAGCAACCATGCCGTTTGTGGTTTTAAGCGGGCGCACGGGTTCGGGTAAAACGCTGTTGCTGGATCAAGTTGAAGGTAACACGCAGCTGGAAAAAATTGATCTGGAGAAACTTTATCACCATCGCGGTTCGGTGTTTGGGCAGCATGTCGAGCCACAACCGAGTCAAATTGATATTGAAAATACACTGGCGGTTCAGTTATTGAAAATGCAGCAGAATAAACACTGCAAACTGTTGCTGGAGGATGAATCGCCCTGTATTGGTGCCAGGCGACTCCCAGATAATATCGTCAACGCAATGCGTCATGCGCCGATATTATTGCTTGAAACCGATGCGGATGAACGGATTGATATAATTTTTGATGAATATATAACGCAGGCATTAAATGAGCATGTCCGCTTTTATGGCGAAGCGACTGGTTTTGACAAGTGGGCGCAATATCTGTCGCTAGCACTGGATAAAATACAACGTCGACTGGGAGGGAAAGCGCATGCAGAATTAAAGACTATTTTGCATACAGCGCTACAGCAACACCGCAACCAAAATGACTGCGAGCAGCATAAAGCATGGATTGCACGATTATTATTTGATTATTATGACCCGATGTATGACTACCAGTTAAATAAGAAATCTGAGCGTATAACTTTTAAAGGCAACCGGCAGCAGCTTATGCAATACCTGGGGAAGCTTTGATTAAAGTGTGAATGCACGAATCCTTGAGTGCAAAATCTACCTCACCCGGATTGAAGTAGCGGTTCTTCTGGCGTATAAATAGCGTGATTTAGTGTATTTTAGAAAATTATGTTTAAACTCTATCTAATGAATAGTCAGTCAAATGCTTTGCCACAGAGTAGCGCATAGGGGTGACAGCAATAAAATGAGTGCAGACAATGACATCGCGTAACTTATTTGAAAATCCAGCGGTTGATGAAACTCTGGTTTCGCGCGCGCAGCTTGAAAATTTAATTGAGTTGCAAAGCACCCTTCTGGGGGCGACCGTTAGCAGTGATCATTTTGCGACATTGCTTGAGCAGTTGTGTCTGTTTGCGGAAAAACTGACTCCCGATGCGGTTGCTTCCATTATGCTTTTAGATGATAACAAACGACAGTTATTTACTCATACTGCGCCCAGTATTCCAGCGGAGGCAATGGCAGCAGTGGATGGTTTGAAAGTGGGTGACAGTTCATGCGGTAATGCGGTGTTTCATAATGAGGATATGTACGTTTGCAATACTATGACGGATGTACGTTGGGAAAATACCCGTGATTTTGCAAAAAGTTATAACATCAATGCCTGCTGGTCGAGCCCCATCCGCAATAGTAATAAGCAGGCAATTGGCAGTTTTGCACTGTCCAGTTTTAATATTCGTACCCCGGATGGTTTCCAAAGTCGGTTATTGAATATCTGCGCTTCCATTGCGGGCATTATTTTCCAGCGCAAAGAAGCTACCATCGAAAGAAAACAAAAAGAAAAACTGTTATGGGAAAGTAACCAGAACCTGGATATAACCATCAACTCGATTGCAGAAGGCGTAATCAGTACCGATATTCATGGCAATATTATTGTTTTTAATCAGGTAGCTGAAAGCTTGACCGGCTGGAGGCATGAGAACGCCGTTGGGCAGAATGTTAATCATGTTTTTAATATCTTTAACCCGGATTCAGGAGAAAAAATTCATAATCTGATCGCCTGTATTTTAGATGAGAATCTGCCTTTCCAGGACAATAATATTATGCTCGCCTCGGCTGATGGCGGCTTATGCCATCTCTTAATCAGCAAAGCGCTGATTAGAAATAAAAAGGGCGAGACAGCCGGTACAGTCATTACTTTTTGTGATGTGACACAGCAGCACCGTGACCGGGAAAATTTGCTTGAAAGTCAGCAGCAGTACCGTTCTATTGTTGAAAATACGGCAGATGCACTGTTCCTGATAAATGATAAGGATGCGTTTATTGATGTCAATCAGGCCGCCTGTGATAGCCTGGCTTATACTCGGGATGAGCTATTAACCCTGTCTATTATGGACATTGAAAAAGCTATTCATGAAGATAATATAGGTGAATTTCAGAAAAAATTAGCGCTTGATTGCTCGATTACAGTTACTGGGGCGCATCAGCGCAAAGATGGTAGTCAGTTTCCAGTAGAAGTTCGATTGCGCCGTTTTAATTCAAATGGTAAGAAATTTGTTGTGGCTCTGGCGAATGATATTACTGAGCGTAAAAAAGCGGAAGAAGAAATCATAAAAGCCAGAAAGCTGGATTCAATTGGGTTACTGGCGGGTGGTATTGCGCATGATTTTAATAATTTGCTCGGCATTATACTGGGTAATATTGATCTTGCCGAGCGCAGTGTGGACGTACCTGGTAAAGCGATAAAATACCTTGATAAAGCAACCAGCGCCTCAATGCGAGCCGCCGATTTAACTCAGCAGCTACTCACCTTTTCTAAAGGCGGAGAGCCGGTCAAACAGGCGGCGGATATAATGGAAATTATCCATGAATCGACGGATTTTAGTCTGCATGGTAGTAGTATTCAGGTGAATTATTCCTGCTCAGATAATTTATGGAATGTCGATGTTGATACGGGTCAGATGAGCCAGGTCATGCAAAATCTGGTGATTAATGCGCGCCAGGCAATGCAACAAGGTGGCAAGCTGGATATCCACTGTAAAAATACCGTACTGGATAAGAGTAATGTTCTGGCTGGATTGAAGCCTGGCCGTTACATTAAACTGACAGTTGGCGATAGTGGTGAAGGTATATCGAAGGAAATTATTCATTCGATTTTTGATCCCTATTTCACCACCAAACAACGAGGTAGCGGTCTGGGGCTGGCGCTAACCTATTCCATTATTCAGAAGCATAATGGTTGTATATTTGTGGATTCAGAACAGTATCGGGGTGCCGTTTTCACCGTATATTTACCTGTTTCTGCGACGGGTGAGCGGGTTGCAGCAAATAAGCAAAAAAAAGAAGAAAAGAAAAAAAGTCTACACAGTGGGGCACATATTATGCTAATGGACGATGATGAAATGATCCGTGAAATTAGCACAGCAATGTTGGAAAATCTTGGTTATGAAGTTATTCAGGCCGAAGATGGCCGCAGGGCTTATTTACTTTATCAGGCAGCGATGAAGCAGAATAAAGTGATTGATCTGGTTATTATGGATCTTACTGTTTTAAACGGGGTTGGTGGTAAAGAGGCAATAAAACTAATACAACAGATAGATCCTGAGGTGAAAGCGTTGGTGTCCAGCGGATATTCAAATGACCCGGTAATGGCTAATTACAGCGATTATGGTTTTAAAGGTGCAGTGAGTAAACCCTATAGCCAGGACAGACTGGGTATTGCAGTAAGTTCTATTTTGAATCAGTGTAGTGACGATTCAGCCAAGACGATGAATTGACTTATGTCATTTAAAAAGAAAGCAAACATTGTTTTAATGTTACTGGTCATGGTGACGGCAGTGCTGTCTGCCTATTTGATCTTCAATGGTTATATGACTTTAAGCTCTATCTTTGAAGATTCACGTACAGTTATTACCAGACAGTACCAAAGGCAGTACGATCTGTCACAAATGTATCGTGCGTCACGCGAACGTTCTTTAATTTTGTTGCAAATGGCGGCTGAAACGGATGCCTTTAAACTTGATGACCTGCGGCAGAGAATGCGTGAGCAGGCAGAAAAATTTATAAGTGCCAGAAAAAATTTGTTATCAATTAATAAAAGAATGGATAAAAATTGGCAGGCGCTCAATGCGAGTTTGACTAAAATGGCAAGAAAAAATGAGCGACTACAAAATCAGACCGCGGATTTGTTCGTTAAAAACGAACCTGCAGCCGCTTTTGATATGATGATTAATGAAGGCATTATTAATCAGGTGAAAATTTTATCAAAAATTGATTTAATGAGTAAAGCGACGCAGCTGGATGTAGGCCGGACTATTGCAGCATTAAACAGAAAATTTCTGGGCGCACGGCGCAATTTTAAGCTTGTGCTTGAGCTGGTCTTGCTCGTTGTTCTGGTATTAATCGGGGTGCTGATTGTAAAGTTTTTGCGGGGTAAAAATATACTGAAAGACTTATTGACGCATCGTGAAATACAGTATCAAACCCTTGTTGATACGGTGAAGGACGGCATGATAACAATGGACGAAAATGGTGTGATAAGTAGTTTTAATCATGCTGCTGAACATCTTTTTGGTTATAAAGAGGCGGAGATTATAGCTACTTCTATCCACAAACTGATGGATAGAACTGATGCTGAAAGACTGGATATTTATATAAAAGATGTTTGCAGTAAGACAGGTGAAACAGCTGAAATGGAATTCAATGGTTGCCGTAAAGATAACAGTACAATGGTTCTGGCGGTTTCATTTGCGGATACCGGGATACCGGGTGAACAGCGAGTTAGCGGCTTATTAAGAGATGTTACGGCTGAAAAAACCGACAATAAAAACTTATTGCGATACAAAGATATTTTTACCAACAGCGATTATGCACTGGCATTTATTGATGTGTATGGTGTTTATCAGTTGGCGAACACAAACTATTTATGTTTGTTTGATAAAAAACCAGATGAAGTTATTGGTGTGGGTGTTGCGGATGTGCTTGACGATACGCTGTTCGATATTTTCGACAGGCTACAGAAAAAAGCCATTTTAAATAATGAGATGAGCCATGTAAATCAGTGGATCGAAACTCCCAGCGGGACATTTTATCTGAGTGTTAGTTGTAAGCCTTATCATGATGAATTGGGTGATACAGTTGGTGCAGTGGTTTCACTTCAAGATATCACCAAGCAGAAAAAAGCAGAAAATGAGTATTTTAAAGCCAGTAAGCTGGAGTCAATTGGTGTATTAGCTGGTGGTATTGCCCATGATTTTAATAACTTGCTGGGTGGGGTGATTGGCAATATTGAAATGGCAATGCGTTCTTTTTCTGAGCCGGATAAAGTAAAACGCTATTTGGAAATATCAGACAAAGCCTGTCAGCGTGCTGCCGGATTAACTCAGCAACTGCTTACCTTTTCCAAAGGTGGTGATCCGGTAAAAAAAGATGCCGATATTATGACGGTATTACGCGAGTCAGCAGAATTTAGTTTACATGGTAGTAATATTCAATGTCATTTTGAATCCCTGGAGGGGCTGAGTATTATCAAGATGGATAGTGGACAGATTGGTCAGGTTATCCAGAATTTAATAATTAACGCCAGACAGGCGATGCCAGATGGTGGTGATATTACGATTCGCTGTACTTTTTTAACCGATTTTGTAATAGATGAAGACATTAAACCCCGTTTATCGAGTGGTGATTATGTAAAAATTACTATTGAAGATACTGGTCGGGGTATGCCAAAGGATGTACTGGATTCGATTTTTGATCCTTATTTTACTACCCGTAATGATGGTTCAGGTCTTGGCCTGGCGTTGTCATACTCGATTATTAAAAAACATCAGGGTTTGATTTCTGCTGAATCTACTTTGGGCCATGGCTCCTGTTTTACGATTTACCTGCCGGTTGTTGCAACGCCGTTAATTAATCAGTCAGAGGATAAGATCATTAGTGAAGGTGCTACAAAGCAAAAGCGTGTAATGATTATGGATGATGATGAAATGATTCGTGAAATTGGCCAGGCAATGCTGGAAGAGATGGGCTATCAGGTTGTGCATGCTGAAAATGGTGAGCAGGCGATTGAAGAATATAAATTAGCAATGCAGGGAGGGAAACCGATTGATCTAGTAATAATGGACTTGACTATAATGGGTGGTATGGGTGGAAAGGATGCTATTCAGAAAATTCTTGCGCTTGATCCGCAGGTGAAAGCCGTTGTGTCGAGCGGTTATTCTAATGATCCGGTAATGGCAAATTACAGTGCTTACGGTTTTGAAAATGCTGTTTCAAAGCCGTATACCCATGATGAACTGGCTGAAGTGGTAAGAGTGTGCCTGTTTGCTTGAATGTTCGAAGATTTCCTGATTTTATTACGTAGTAGTCTTAATAGCAAGGTATGGTCTGTTCGAGAAGAGCAGCCGCGGCTTTTCTTAGGTTTTTTTCAGCAACAACACCGGTCAGTAATTTATCTCCAAAAATAAAGCTGGGGACACTTTCTATATTATATTTTCTGGCTTCGTTGTAGTTTTGTTGCAACCGTAAAGCATAAGCTGAGTTTGACCAGGCAGCATTGATGGTCGCATTGTTTAAACGACAGCTTTTTGCAATGCGACGTAATATTTTTTTATCTGCGATATTAAGGCCATCGATAAAATACGCTCTAAATAGAGATTCATGTAATGAATAAAAACGCTTTTTACTTACCTGTTTGGTGGCCTCAGCGAGCAATAATGCATTTTTAGAATTAGTGATGAAATTTATTTCAGCCAGTTGTATGTCTTCTTCTTCAGCGATATGCTTCAGATTTCTCATCATTTGTAACCAGGTTTCTGATGGATAATCGAGTGAAGCAATGGGTTCACTCTGTGCTGAGGTTTCAGGATGTATTTCGAGAAAACACCAGTTTATTTTTAAATCATAACTGTCGCGTAAGCGTAATAAGCGATGATAGCCTACATAGCAAAAAGGGCAGATCAGGTCGCTAAATACGGTGACTTTTAATTCGGCGAATGTAGACATAATTTTTAATTATTGGTACTAAGAATACAGTGTGACAACAGGTTGAAAAGGATAATTCATTATTTCTATGGTTTGTAACATTATTCCGTTAGCATTTTAATGCCAAGCAATATTAAAAACAGCGCGAAAATTTTTTTTAATGCTTTTTCCGGTAAGACATGCGCCAGTTTTGGCAGTCTGCTGTATGAGCTTGTTAGATTTTTCTTTCTGCTGGTGTGTCTTCAAGTTTGAGTAATCGTTCACTTCGCCAAACTCTAACTACGTGAATTAATTTTTCTTCTCTTAGATATACCACCCTGAATGGGCTATGAATCAATTCGCGAATTTTATCTGTATTGAACTCGGGTACTTTTCTGCCAATATCAGGGTTTGCGGGTATTGTTTCGATGTGCTCAATTATGCTGGCTACAAATTGCTCCCCTATATGCGGAGCACCTATCTCGGTGTAATATTCTATTATTGATTCAAAGTCAGCATACGCAGAATCAGATATCAAAATCTTCAAGTTTTAATGCCCAATTTCTTTTTAACATCTTCAAGACTTTGCTCTTTTCCTTCTTTTATTTCCACTAAACCTTGAGTTACAGCCTTCATAAATACCCGCTCCTCCTCAAGATTTTCATATTCTTCTAGTCCCTGCACTACTGCTACTCCACGACCTCTACTTGTTAATAATATTGGTCTATGGGTATCTTGTGCTCGATTTACTATTTTTCCAGGATTAACTTTTAAATCTGACAGTGGGACTATATCTTGAGAAAATTTGATAGGCATGTGAATTCGCTCCAAAAGGTGCTGTTAACTGGACTCATTATAGCACCCGTGTACAGGACTTCAAGAGAAATCTAACAGGGTTTTTATGGTGGTTTCTTTTATGTGCTGGTGTATTTTAAAATTACGCAACATGATGATAGCGGCGGCCAGCTCGAAGACAGCAAAGGTGGGTTTAAGGCTGTTACTGTCCAGCCTGCTGGCAATGAGTCCACCTGTCCAGGCGCCAATGAGAATTCCAGGCAGTAATATTAAAAAGAGATGCCAGTGGACAGCGCGTTGTTTGTGGTGAGCAAGTGTCGATGCTATTGAGGTGACAGTGATGGTAGCAAGTGAGGTTGCCAGTGCCATGTGCATGACCTGCGCGGGTGTTATGTTTTGTATGGTAAAAATGTGGTAGAGCACAGGCACAATAATTAAGCCACCACCAACACCGAGCAAGCCAGCGGCGAACCCCGCAAAACTGTCGGTTAACAGGTAGGTGATAATGGTTATCGTCATTAGCCTGTTCTAATTGTGCTTTTTGTTTGTATATCGGGAGATGTGGTAATTTTTGATTTTTCTACTGCTTCTGCTGATGCATCGCTTCAATCATTTCAGTGTTGAGAAAACTGAATCCCTTAGCTTCCCCATGAGTAACATGAAAGGCTCTGTCTGGTTCACCCATACCATCGAGCACGATTGTTGCACCCTTGAAATTATGCTCTAAGGTATAATTATTGGTCGTTATTACAGTTTGTAAGCCTGCCCCCAGAGAGGCAAGCAGACCATTATGTGAGTCTTCAAATGCCATGCATTGATCCGGGCTTAGCTGCATTTTTTTGAGACTGTATGTGTATATGTCTGCTGCAGGTTTTTTGCTGGGAACAATGTCGCCAGCAGCAATGATATCAAACCAGTTTAATGCGGCTTTGCCTAAAGTGTGGCTTAACAGGACAGTAACATTTGCTGGGGTGGTAGTGGTTGCAATGGCCAGTCGCAGACCAGAGTCGCGTGCCTCATGCAGTAAACGCTCAACACCCTGACGTAAAGGGATAGCGCCAGTAGCCAGCAATTCAGTATAGTGTTTTGTTTTGATCTGATGCAATGCTGGAATTAATGCATCAAAATTATCGGGTAGGTTTTTGTTCTGTAGAAAATCGGTGGCATAATACTTCATACGTTCTTTACCACCGGTAACGGCAAGCAGTTTACCGTAGGTATCTATATCCCAGTGCCAGCCAATGTTGTATTCATCAAATGCGCGATTAAAGGCAACCCGATGGCCATCTGCCTCGGTATTGGCAAGGGTGCCATCCACATCAAAGATCAGGGCTTTTAACGTTGGTTTCATTTTTTTCTCTTACTGACTGAAGTAATCATAAGCGCCCTTTTTATCATGCGACAGGTTTTATCTGCTGAGAATTCTACAGCAAAGGCATGGGTATAGAAATAAAAGAAATCAGGCCGAATATACAGCTAAAATTTATTACTGCCAGCTCGATATATTCAACTTTCATATCTGTGTGGCAGGCGGCCTTGAGCAATAAGTATCTTTTTCATCCTGTTAGTAACGAGGGAACAACAGTGGGGATTTATAATTATCGAGTAAGAATTGGCGAGGGGTAGAGGCGATTAGCGATTTTTTTTATCCGTAATAAATATCCCGGTTTTATTGATTTTATTTTTTTCTTTGGGCGGCATAAAATAAAATCCCTGTAACAGGTCACAGCCTGAATCAATTAAAAAATTATATTGGTATTTATGTTCAATCCCATTAGCAATGGATTTTATGTTTAATGCTTTAGTGAGCTTGAGCAGGCTTTTGATGATTATTTCACTGCGTTCAGATTCGCCAATTTGCACAATGAAAGCGGTGTCAATTTTAATGCTGTTAATGGGTAATTCGAGCAGTCGCAATAACGATGCGTGTCCGCTACCAAAGCCGCTAAGGCAAAATTGTGCGCCGTATTCACCCAGTGTTTTGCAGAAAGCAATGGTTTTTCGGATGTCGTTAATGGCATGACTTTCTGATATTTCGAGTTCAAAATCAGCCAGCTTCAAGTTATGGTGGCTGCATATATCAATGAGTTTTTGTGAGTAATAGACGCTTTCGCAGTCAAGTGAAGAGATGTTAACGGCTATTTTCAAATGGCTGCCGATGTTTCTTCGCAACCAGATTAAGTCTTTGCAGCATTGTTCAAACACCCATAAGTCTAACGCAAAAATTAAGCCATGCGCTTCGGCTGCAGGGAGAAATGTGTGCGGGTAAAATGTACCCAGCCCCGGCCGTTCCCAGCGTACCAGTGCCTCGAAATAGCACGCATGACCTGTCAGCGCATCGTAACGGGGCTGGTAATGGATCAGAAGTTCATTGTTTCGAATGGCGGTGCTCAGGTTAGCCAGAAATTGCTCGTTGTTTATATCGGGCCGAATACGGGCTCTGCGCTGTATAGCCTGATTTTTTCCAGAATAGTGTTTATTGTATTCATTCTCGCTCATAATAATTCACTTATCTATAAACGGGGTATTATGCAGTTATGTTTCTAATGGATAAATTTTTACACATTGCCTCGGAAACTACCAGTAAAAGCGTGGTATATCTTAAGGAAATCGATGCTCAACCCATAAAACCGTAACTTATAATCTATTTTATACTGAATTAATCAGCGGCTGCTTAAAATTATTGCCATATGACTGGTTTATCCAGACTATAGCTGAATAATTACCCTGATATGGGCAGGAATTGTTAGTATAGCTTTTTTTAAAAGCCGATCTGTTCTGCCCAGTTGAGTCTACTTATCTGGCACTGACCCGCCTTTGAGTCAATTAAACCTTGTTCTCTGTAATGAAATAATGTGTTGGAAAGATATTTATTTACTTGCCCTGCGTTACAAAAAAGCACTCCTGTATGCACAACTGTTCGCATTGTTATCAGCCGCTATAAGTGTGCCAGTGCCTCTAATGATGCCCATGCTGGTGGACGAAGTACTTCTGGGTAAACCCGGTAGAATTGTTGCAGCAGTCAAGTGGTTGTTGCCACCGGAATGGTTTGGGCCGGTCGTTGTTATTGTACTGGTGATGCTGGCTTCAATGTTGATGCGCCTGTTGTCATTATTGCTGGGAGTGTTGCAAACTCGGGAATTTACCCTGGTTGCGAAAGCCGTTACTTATAAAATACGTACGCGTTTGTTGCGGCATTTACAGTCTGTGTCGATGGCAGAATACGAGGTGATTGGCTCGGGGGCTATTACTTCTCATCTGGTCACGGATGTGAATGCGATTGATGATTTTATTGGCTCAACCCTGAGCAAGTTTATGGTTGCAGTGCTAACCATTATTGGCGTTGCGGGGGTGTTGTTGTGGATGCAATGGCAACTTGCGTTGTTTATTTTATTGATGAATCCGGTGGTGGTTTATTTCACTATGGTGATGGGAAAGAAAGTCAAAAAATTAAAGCACAATGAAAACGTATCGTTTGAGCTGTTTCAACAGGCGCTAATTGAAACACTGGATGGTATCCAGCAGATTCGGGCCAGTAATCGTGAACAGCATTATCTACAGCGCGTAACCATGCGGGCAAGAACCTTAAAGCAGCATATGGCATCATTCGGCTGGAAAAGTGATGTGGCTAATCGCCTGTCTTTCTTCATCTTTCTAATGGGGTTTGAATTATTCCGAGGCATCAGTATGGTGCTGGTGCTTTTTACCAGTTTAAGTATTGGTGAAATGTTTGCAGTGTATGCTTACCTCTGGTTTATGATGGGTCCGGTACAGGAAATACTGGGTATTCAGTACAGTTATTATGGTGCGAATGCGGCGCTTGAACGGATCAATAAATTGCTGGCGCTACAGCGCGAACCCAATTATCCGCATTTAAAAAATCCTTTTATTGATAAGCATACGGTTGGCCTGTCGGTTGAGAATATTCGCTTCGCTTATGGCGAAGGTTTAACGGTGTTAGACGGCGTATCGTTAATGATTAAAGCGGGTGAAAAAGTTGCTTTGGTTGGTGCCAGTGGTGGCGGGAAATCAACTCTGGTACAAATCATTATTGGTCTGTATGCGGCAGATTCGGGTAATCTCAAATTTAATGGCATTGATTTACGTGAGATTGGCCTGGATGTAGTGCGTGAAAATGTCGCAACAGTTCTGCAACATCCTGCCATGTTTAATGACACGGTGCGAGAAAATTTATCGCTGGGGCGTGAGCTGGATGATGATGTAATCTGGAATGCATTACGCATCGCGCAGATGAAAGCGGGGGTTGAGGCGATGCCAGCACGGCTGGATACAGTTATTGGCCGCAGTGGTATTCGTTTATCTGGTGGTCAGCGCCAGCGTCTTGCTATTGCTCGAATGATATTGTCCGCCCCCAAATTGGTGATACTGGACGAAGCAACCTCATCGCTGGATGCTGAAACTGAGGCGAAATTGCATCGAGCAATGCACACCTTTTTGCAGAATCGTACGACCTTAATTATTGCGCATCGATTAAGTGCGGTGCGGCAGGCCGATCGTGTGCTGGTGTTTGATTCGGGGAAAATTATTGATGAAGGCTGTCATGATGAGTTAATTGGCCGTGAAGGTTTATATCGAGATCTATATAATCGTTGAAAGCGGGTATTGCTTGTTTTAGCTGGACGTAGCGCGGATAGACTGGTTACAGTGTTTGCAGTAATACTGCATCTGTTGATTCAGGATACGGTAGTGACGAACTGCGCTTATCTGATGTTGCATACAGGCACAGTGGTAGTTGTAGCGTTTTTGTCGGCGTTGTGGAATACCGGTCAGGTCATAATTGCCGGTTACTTCTGGTTTTGCATTAAAGGTATGCATAAGGCCTTGCCACTCAATACCGTGAGGGCGAATTTTTTTAAGCCCATACAAACAGTCGGTGATATAATGTGCTACTTCGTGTGGCACCGTCGATTGCAGGCTGTCATCAAAATAACGGGAAAAAATATAGGGGTTGTAGCGTATCCAGTGTTGTCGACCATTAACGCGGTACATGCCTGCATTTCTGCCCGATAAATCAAATAAAACGTCAATGCGCTTGAATGTTTGGTGGTAAGCCACCGTTGCCTGGTGAATGTAGTCGTACGTTTGTTCGATAACCTGTTTTTGTTGGTGCGTATTGATGGGTTCTATATCCATAGTATCTGGATAAATTAGGCGCGAGAAATAAATTCGCGGGTTTCAGTATTAATTTTAATGGTTTCGCCCAGCGTTAAATATTCTGGTACCTGAATGATGAGGCCGGTAGGCATGGTTGCTGGTTTGGTGCGCGCAGAGGAAGAGGCAGATTTCATTCCCGGCGCACAATCGGTTATTTCCATAATGATGGTATTAGGCAGTTCTATGCCGAGCAGCTCGCCTTCACTAATGAGCGCGGTAATGTCTTCCATGCCATCATTGAGGAAGGGGCTTTCATCGGCGACGGCAGCATCAGACAGGGTAAATTGTTCGTAGTTTTCTGTGTCCATGAAAGTATAACCATCCCCATCACGATAAAGTAATTGCACCGTGCGGCGTGCCACATCGATTCCGGTGATGTTTTCATCACCTTTAAAACTGCGTTCAAATTTTTGTCCAGAACGAATGTCTTTACCAGAGATTTTATATAATGTGCTACCACTACGCGATGAGGGGGACTGGACAAAAATTTTTTTAATCAGGATATTTTTATTGTCCAGAATAAAAACCTGGCCTTTTTTGATTTCGTTTGCTTTCATATTAATAGTACGTATAAAAGACTACCCTTTGTTCAGACCCGTCAGCCACAGGGATGCGGATGTCGAGCCTACATGGATGTATTCACTGCGTGTCTTGCACAAAGGGTAGCCTTTTTATGCGACTCAGTAGTAAGTGAGTGGTGTAAATATTATTGCGTACATTGTATCGCTTTTTATGGGAGCTGATTAGCTTTAATCTCGAATTAATTGTCATCTTTATGAGAATAAAAAATAGCATTATTAATGACCGGGAAATAGAATTTTTCGCTGTGCGCGCGCAGGGTGCGGGTGGGCAAAATGTGAATAAGGTCGCTACGGCCATTCACTTGCGTTTTGACATTCATGCTTCAAGCTTGTCTGTATGCCTGAAGCAGCGATTATTGGCTTTGCATGACAGTCGTATTAGTAAGGAAGGTGTGGTTATTATTAAATCACAACAAACCCGTAGCCAGTTGAGTAATCGGGCGCTGGCGCTTGTGCGTCTGCAAGAATTGATCACATCCGTGCAGCTAACTCCAGGATTGAGACGGCCGACTCGACCAACAAAAAACTCCAGGTTAAAGCGGCTAAAAGGTAAGAATCATCGTGGTAAGATCAAAAAACTGCGTGGAAAAGTACATGACGATATAAGCAGAATATAGTTTTTTTCAGGATAATGTCTTTTTCGGGTAATATGTACAGGATAATCGAAATTGTGCGACAGGGTGAAACAATGGCAAATTGGTTAACAGCTCGTATTCATGAAAAAAAGCAGTGGAATGCTCGCTTGTTCTCACTACAGATAGAGGTTGATTTTCCGGCATTCAAAGCGGGACAGTTTGCCCGAGTGGCACTTGATATTGATGGTGAGCGCATAGCCCGTCCGTATTCTCTGGTAAATACAGCGGCTGAGCCCTGTCTTGAAATATATTTTAATATTGTACCGGAGGGGCCGCTGTCACCTAAACTGGCCGCGCTGGAAACAGGAGATGAAATTTTTGTGACGGATGCGGCGAACGGCTTTATGGTGGTGGACGAAGTGCCGGCATGTAAGCATTTATGGATGCTGGCAACAGGTACGGGTCTGGGGCCGTTTCTTTCTATTTTGAAATCAACACCACCCTGGCAACGGTTTGAAAAAATGGTACTGGCTTATTCTGTTCGTGATGCCTCCGAGCTTTCTTACCAGCCACTTATTCAACAGTTACAGCAACAGCACCGAAATCAATTTATTTTTGCACCCTTTGTTACCCGCGAAGTGATCGCCGACAGCATCAATAAACGTATCCCGGACTGTCTTGAAAGTGGTGAGTTTGAAGCATGTACTGGGATAACGATTAATACCGAGGACTCGCATGTGATGATGTGTGGTAGTGCGGCGATGATTAGTAGTGTAACGGAGGTTCTGCATAAGCGTGGGTTACGCAAACATCGGCGGCGGGAACCAGGGCATTTGACAACGGAAAAATATCATTAGGGCATAACCTGTTATTCTGTTTACACATTATCTTCCAGAAAGCGCTGGAAATTGCGTGCATCAATAATCTGTGTGCCGTCACAGTTAAACTGCATCCGTACAATACCCTGAACCATACAGATTGTGATATTGCGTAAATAATATTCTTCAATGTCGCGCAGGTGTTTAACCGTTGAAAGGATATGAGGAATATTTTCCGGTTCAAGTGGTTTCCAGTGATCGGAGCGGCGATTAAGAATATTCTGCCAGTAAATTGGCATATTTTTATATTGCGTAGAAGCACGTAAGGTGGTGTAGAGCTGGCGCATCAGGTTGATTTTTTCATCGTACCGAATAGTGGGAAAGTGCCGATTAATGTATTCAGTGTTAGCCAGTTTCTCGGCATCGTGAATTTCCTGGCGTAATGGGTCGAAAATTGAGTTAGTGCGTATTTCGCCGCTATTGAAACCGATAAACATACGGTAGATACCCCGATTAAGCATTAAATCCTCCAGGTGGGGGCCAAGCTGATCAAACAGGCTGTCGACTTTGCTGCTGTAACGTTTACGCAGGGGAGCGCTTTCTCGAAGTGAAGGGTCCCCTTTAATGCCCACGATGACCTGATCACTATCGAGTCCGGCGGCACTGACAATGCTTTCCTTTAGGATCAGTTCTTCTACATTTTCTTCGGTGGATGGCGGTTGCATTGTTTATACCTGTTTCATCTATTCTGTTAGTAAGTTGCTGTTTTGTGCGGAGGCCAATATCGGCCTCAGCCCATTCTGGTGTTAGTGTATAGTAACGAGTCTGGATGTTTACGCATACATTATTTACTGGAGCGTCTATTATAGGTGTATTAATTTAAAAATTTCATGGCAGATTTCATTAACAATGAATGTGTTTAATGTAGCGCGATGATCTTAAATGAATAAACTGGATTTATAACACTATGTATGAAGCTTTTTATGGTCTCCGGGATAAGCCTTTTTCTATGCTGCCCGACCCCAGATTTCTCTATCTAAGCAAAAAACACCAGACGGCTCTTACCTTGCTGGAATATGGCCTGATGAATAGTGTCGGGTTCTGTGTTATCAGTGGCGAAACCGGTGCGGGTAAAACCACGCTGTTAAGAAAACTGCTAGAGCGTATTGATGATTCTTATACGGTAGGCATGATTACCAATACGCATCAGTCATTTGGTAGCTTGCTTGACTGGATATTGTCTGCGTTTAACCTGCATACGGGTCATATCCCCCAGGTTGAAATGCATCAGAAATTAATGGATTTCCTGATTGCGGAATATGCAAAAAATAAAAAAGTTTTACTGATTGTCGATGAAGCGCAAAATATGAAAGCCGAGGCGCTTGAAGAATTGCGTATGTTGTCCAATGTTAATTCTGAAAAAGACCAGTTAGTACAGGTAATTCTCGCTGGACAGCCCGGATTAAAAGAAACCCTGAGAATTCCTGAATTAGTACAGTTTGCACAGCGCATCGGTGTGGATTATCACCTTGGAACACTGAATGCAATAGAAACCTGTGGTTATATTCAGCACCGATTGATCACTGCTGGTGCCGAACACGATGTGTTTACCCCGGCGGCCTGTGAGCGGATTCATAATTATAGTGGTGGTACGCCCCGATTAATTAATTTATTGTGCGACACGGTGATGGTGTATGGGTTTGCTGATCAGCGGGCGTTAATTGATGTTGATCTGGTTGAAGAGATGGTACAGGAGCGGATGAAGGACAGTCTGGTGCCACTGGTTAATCGTGAGTTGCCGAAAGATAATGATCAGCAGGCGATGGAGAAACTGGTTCGTGACTTTCCCTCGATCACCAGCCATCATAACAATGAACAGGACGGCGTTGCAGCCGAAGCAGCAAGTGGAACACGGGATAGCAAGGAACCGTCGGCTGCCGCTGAGTCTGATGTTGATCGAGCACCTGTCTGCGAGGAACCGGATGCAGTAGTAGAAAAAAAATTGGTAATTAATACCGTCGAAACCCTTTCACCTGAGCCAGCAGAAGCAGCAATATCCCAATGGAAGCGTTATGCTATTGCTGCAATGGGCTTGATTGTTGTTGCTTTTCTTTTGTATAGAGCCGGCTTTTTAACCAGTAGCGCACCACTGCCTGAACAGGCTTTAAAAAAACCGGCTAACGGTAATAGCACGTTCCCGTTAGCGCAGGCGCGGCAGGCACTTGAAAATGAGAAAAAGAAACTGAGGAAACAGGCGCAAACGTTACAGCAGGAAAAAAAACAGGCACTGGCTAAAATGGCAGCAGAAAAAAATCTGGCTGAAAAAGGTGCGGCTAGAGCCGCCGCCACATTAACAGCTGCCGTGCTAAAAAATAGACAGAAAGTAGAAAAACTGGAGGCGGCAGCAAAAAAACGCCAATGGCTTGCTCAACAGCAGGCAAGGTTGGCCTGGCAGGCGCATGAAAAAGAAAATGCCAGGCTGCTGGCCGAGAAACGAAATCTGATAAAGGCGCGTTTAAAAGACCGGCAGCAGTTACAGAAAATAGAGAAAATACGGCAGCTCGAAAAGGCGAAGCGCGCACAGCCGTTGCTGCAACAGTCTGAATCGGTTGTGGCAACAGACTCAGAGGGGGTGAAGCCGGAAAAAAAAACAAAAAAATTTATTGATGCCTCCTGTGTTGGTGCGGTTGCCAGGTTTAAATCAACCTGCCGCTAGTCCTGATGTTCCAGGAAAAGCTACAGGCTTCATGTTACGTTTGAAATAAACAGGATGAACGTATTGCTGCGCTATTGCGATGAGTTAGATATCAGCGGTTATCCGGTGTTACTTTTGTCTGATCTGGCTTTATGATTAAATGTTTCACCGGTCTCTTCAGCCGGATTTTGTACGGTTGCTTCGGCAGGGAACAGCGCTTTTAGATCAGACATGGACAACGTGTCACCTTTTTCATCATAACGCTGCCAGATTTGTTCCCAGCGTTCATCGTTAAAGTAGAAACCTGTTGGTAACAGGCATACGGTGCGCTGATGAATATCAGTAATGACTTTAGGTTCGATGAGCTTTCCGCTGGACATGCAGTAATTTTAGCGTGTTTTAGTTAGGCTGGTGTTTTATTGTACACGTCCCATTTTACAATTTCCATGTTTTAAACGCATAAAGCGCCTGCCGTTATTCATAAGCGCGGCTATCCCTAATGGTTAGCGGTATGGCATATTGGTTCAGGTATAATAGTCCGTTATTTAAAATATATTTTTGCGCCCGTGGGTTATTCGTCTACTGCAGTTGATGGGTATTTAAAGCTCGGGTCAGGTAATTACATTATGACAACTAAGCAAGATATTGACACAGTAATTGATAGTTCGGCACCCGCCCAATCTATCGAAGAAATCCAGAAATACCTGGAAGATAAACAGGCGGCTTATGCTGCGCTGGATGAGAAAGTTGATCCGGTAGCACGCGCACGTCTGCAACTGGATGTGGCAGAAGCGCTGGTTGGGGTTAACCGTGCTGATGAAGCCTGGGAAAAAGCACGCATGGCGATGCAGGTTTTTATTGATAAAGAACAATGGCAGGACGCTGTTGAAAGCTGTGATGTGTTGTATCAGTCTTCGCAGCCAGCTTCACTGGTTGCGTTGGCACAGGGTATCTGGTTAGCGGTGACCTACCCGATGGAACCACAGCTGACGATAAATATGCTGGGTTATCTCATTGATGAAACCCCGCCCAATGCCGACGGCGCAGCGATTGCCGCGATTACGGCGCATTATATAGCCGATATTCGGACGGATGAAGATAAGCGCGAAAGCCTCACTTTCCTAACGCAACAAATGCTTGCGAATGTGGCCGAAGCGCACTCTTCGGTAAAAGATCAGGCCGGAATGACTGCCTGGATGGAGCGCCTGCAATTGACCGACCCAGCGATATTTTTACCTCGATTATCGTTGGTACTGGGCGCGGTTGTACCCGCAGATCAATGGTGGTTCGACCGTGATGCCCTGCGTGAGAAGCTACCGGAATAAATAGCGCAGCTTTTTCTTATGTCTGAATGCATCATCGTTGGCGGTGGCGTTATTGGTCTGCTTACCGCGCGGGCTTTGTTTAAGTCGGGTATGGATGTCTTGCTCCTTGAACGTGGCGTTCTGGGTGGCGAGTCCTCGTGGGCCGGCGGGGGCATTGTTTCGCCATTATATGCCTGGCGTTATGCGGATGCGGTCAACCAGCTCGCCGAACGCAGTAAACAGCTTTATCCACAATTGGTGGCGGAACTTCTGGATGAAAGTGGAGTTGATAGCGAGCTGATTCGTAGCGGTTTATTTGTTCTGGTGGATGAGGCCGTTGAGCCTGTCCGCCAATGGGGTAAACGCTGGTTAGTCGATATGGAATATCTCGTAGATCGTACTGAAATAAAGTCGCTGGAACCTGCTGTTGGTGAGGCTGTTGGTGCCGGTTTCTGGATGCCGGATATTATGCAGGTACGCAACCCGAAACTGGTGAAAGCACTAAGGGGAAGCTTTAATAGACTGAACATCCCCTACAGAGAACATTGTTCAATTGTTGAGATACTGGTGGAAGACGATAAAATAATCGGGGTGCGTAGCGAAAAGGAGGTTTTCCACAGCAATAAAGTTGTGCTTGCAAGCGGTGCCTGGACCGCACAGTTCAGCGTAACCACCGATACTGTTGCGGTGCAGCCAGTGAAGGGGCAAATGATTATGTATCGAGGTGTCCCTGATCTGTTGAAACGTATTGTATTGGCGGAAGGGCATTATGTTATTCCCCGTAAAGACGGCCGGATTTTAGCCGGCAGTACACTGGAAAAAATGGGGTTCGATAAAACGATTTCAGACGCTGCAATGGTTGAATTGCATCACGCTGCCATCGCGCTTGTACCACAGCTTGAAACTTTGGTGATTGAGCGTCAGTGGGCGGGGTTACGGCCGGGTACAGAAAGTGGTATTCCTTATGTCTGTGCGCATGATAAAATTGATGGGCTTTATATTCATGCTGGACATTACCGTAATGGGATTGTGCTGGGTGCCGCTTCTGCCGAACTGATGGCTGCAATCGTGCTGGGAGAAATACCAAAATTTGCTGTCTCACCATACGCAATGACCGCACCGCATTGATGGTGAATAATAATTGCTTCCCTGAATAATGACATTTGATGTCATTTTCCGATAAGATATCGGCGCCGCCGGAATAGCTCCAATTGGTAGAGCAAGTCATTCGTAATGACGAGGTTGGGAGTTCGATTCTCCCTTCCGGCACCATTTTTCTATCCCAGAGTAGCCTGTAGAATATTCTGAGTCAGGCTCCTGGAAAATGGCCAGTAGATGCATTCGTTAAAGTATAGAAATTGCTGACAAAGACGACAGATTAAAGCACAATACCTAACCTGAAATCATTATTAATTTAAATTTAGAGTGTAAGGGAATGCAGGGTAAACACCACTTATTGATCGTTGACGATGAACCGGAAATCGGAGAACTGATACGTGATATTGCACTAGAAGTTGGATTTGATGCGCAGTTTATTGATAAGGCAGTAGATTTTGAGCGTTATTATACTAGCGACACGCATGTGGTAGTGCTGGATTTGTTTATGCCCGAGCGCGATGGCATAGAATTATTGCGGGTAATGGCAGATTTAAATGCGACCTCAGCGATCATATTAATAAGTGGGTACGATAAAAGTGTATTGAGTTCGGCAAAAAAACTGGCAAAAGAGCAGGGATTATTTGTTGCTGGTGCGTTATCGAAGCCGTTTCGATATGAGGAAATACAGCTTTTATTGAGTAATCTGGCATTTTTATCACTGGATCACCAGCATGAATCGGGTTTACTCGATCCTGGGATTGTTACCGAAGAGAATTTAAGGCGAGCAATAGAAGCCGATCAACTTGAGGTACACTTTCAGCCCCAGGTTGAATTTAGCAGTGGCAAACTAATTGGTGTTGAGGCATTAGTGCGTTGGCGACATCCGAGTTGTGGCCTGATTATGCCTAATTATTTCATCCCGTTGGTGGAGCAGGCGGGTTTAATGGATCTGCTTACATTAAACGTGCTGGAAAAATCTTTACAGCAGACCAGTGAATGGTTGCAGCAAGGTTTGCATATTAATGTTGCGATAAATATGCCGCCGGTGAGTTTTCAAAACCTTGATTTGCCTGAAGCGATCTGTGAAGTTATTAAGGCCTACGGATTGGAAGCAGAGCAGGTGACATTGGAAGTGACCGAAACAACATTGATGCAGGAACTGATTAAGTCGCTGGATATCCTCACCCGCATTCGCATGAAAGGCATATCGTTATCGATTGATGATTTTGGTACGGGTTATTCTTCTATGGTGCAACTTTACCGGATCCCTTTTTCAGAGTTAAAGATTGATTTGTCGTTTGTAAAAAAAGCCACCACCGAGCCGGAAGCGTTGGCCATTGTAAAAATGATTACGATGTTAGGGCATGAGCTAGGCATGACAATTGTTGCAGAAGGTGTCGAGGATGAGGCGACCTGGAACTTATTACTGGCGCTGGGGTGTGATGTTGCACAGGGTTATTATATTGCGAAACCAATGGAGGGGGAGCGTATTTTAGCCTGGTCTAACAGTGCGGCTGGACTTGTTGGCTAACACGTAATGCCCTGCTTTTTTGTCCACACCCGTTCACCGAGTGTTTTACACCTGGCCACAGAAATTGCGCCGCGTTTTGAGGGTTTGTTTTTTGCGGTAAGCGCCAGTTCAATTTCAGCTCTTGAGAGTTTATACATTTCAATTGGTTCAAAATTATTGTTCATCAGTGAAAGTATGATCAGATCCCAGTCACTTTCCAGGTTTAACTGGCCGATTCGGTGTCCTGACTTAACCGTGCTACTAATGATTCGGCTTTTTATCTGAATTTTTAAATCTTTCCAACGATCGTTACCGATTGCATCATAACCATTGCCCCGTTCTTCAATAATGCGCAGCCCCAGGTGGTGACAGACATCATAACGCGCAATCTCGCCTGAAACTGGGAGCATCGTACCGGTGGTGCGCCGAAATTCAGCCGCCAGTCGCCGCGTTTCTTCTATTAGTGTATCAATGGAGTATAGAGCCATACTAAGTCTAGCGTGTTAGTTTGTTATTCTTTTTATTGTAACCGTAAGTATAGCTGGTTGGGTCGCATGTTGTAGTGAAAAGAAATCAGTGTGGATCCTTTTTACGCGGTATCTTTAGAGCGAATAAAAAATCACCCTGTACTGGGTATTCCGGCTGTTCTTATAACGTCAGAATGCTGGCATTTGGCCATTGAAAATTACGACGAAAATTTGTCACCGTTGTAAATTGTTTTCGAAATTATAGCTAAGTATATGAAATAAAAATAGATTAAATTTTAGGCATGGTCTTTGCAGATACTGAATTAAAGCATTGTTTTGCGCCTACTGAGAGTAGTGGTGCATAAACAGGAGACCAGAGAATGAGTTTAGACACAGCATTTGCATCACCTTTGCCACAGCATCTTGCTGGTGAACAGTTAGAAGCCGCCTTTAATCTGTTTAATCAATTATCGCAGCAGTTAACGCAGTCGTATGGGGTGCTGGAAAAGCAGACTGCACAGCTATCGGGCGAACTGGCTGAAGCGCGTAACGAACGTATAAAGCAACTGGCTGAAAAGGAGCAACTGGCTAATCGTCTTGAGGTGTTGCTGAATACCTTACCTGCTAGTGTTGTTGTGCTTGACGAAACTGGCCGTGTAAATCAGTTTAATCTTAATGCGCAGTCAATGTTTGGCAGTGGCCTGTTAGGTATGGTCTGGGATGATATTGCGCAACGGCATTTCCTTTGTGATGGGGACGGCTTGCGATTACGCAATGGTCGCTGGGTTAGTCTCTATGCGCGCCCAATCGTGCAGGAACGAGAAAAAGTAACAGGGCAGATAAATAAAGAGACGACTGGAAAAATCATTTTAATTACCGATGTTACCGAAACACATCAGCTTGAAGCTAGCTTAAACCATCAGCGGCGGTTGACCTCTTTAGGTGAAATGGTTGCTAGCCTGGCGCACCAGATTCGTACCCCACTGTCGTCAGCACTGCTCTATGTCTCTAATATTAACCATCCTAATGCGAACTGTGAAGATCGCCAGCGCTTTTCTAACAAAGCAACTGACTCGCTGCGGCATCTGGAGCGGATGGTAAATGATATGCTTATTTTTGCTCGCGGTGGTGTGACTGAAAACGAAAGTTTTACTGTTGGTGAACTAATGACGCAACTGCAACATTTACTGGCACCTCAATTTACCAAGGTGGGTGCCCACTTGCGTATAAGCAATGCTGCTTCGAATGTATTTTTACAGGGTAACTGTGATGCTCTGGTTAGTGCGTTCCAGAATCTTGCCAGTAACGCGCTTGAAGCGGGTGAGAAGCGTAGTGATGAAAAAATAATTTTTGAAATCAAAGTAAATAAACGTGCAGATAGAATGATTGAATTTACTTTTAAAGACAATGGCTGTGGTATTAGTGAAGAGATTAGGGCGCGTATTCTGGAGCCTTTTTTTACTACTCGTAGCAGTGGCACTGGTCTTGGGCTGGCGGTGTTAAATGAAACTGTGATCAATCATCATGGTCGTCTTGATATTCATTCGCAGCAGGGTGAAGGCAGTTGTTTCACTATTACGTTGCCAACGGGTGTTCAGCATACAGCGCTAAACAGTGAACTGTTAAATGGTGAAATACCTGGTGCGGATGTTGATGTTAGCGGGAGTGCTGATGTTTGCCCGGAGCCATTATCGCTGTCATCTTATGATGGTTTAAATAATGCGTGCAGAATATTATATGACAACACAAATACATCGAAGAGTAATGGTTAGAAAAAATAATCAAACTCAATTTATGAAACAAAAGAGGCTTACCTATGAGCAAGGCGACAGTTTTAGTTGTTGAGGATGACTCAGCATTACGTGAAGTATTAAGCGAAACCTTGCAACTGGCAAACTATCGTGTGCATACCGCTAAGGATGGTGAGCAGGCATTAAAGCTACTGCAACACAATCAGGATATTTCATTACTGGTGAGTGATGTGCAGATGCGGCCAATGGATGGTGAAGTATTGCTGCAAGCAGTAAAAACCCGTTTTCCTCACTTGCCGGTTATTTTAATGACTGCTTATGGCACTGTTGAAAAAGCCGTTAATGCTATGCGGAAAGGCGCTTCGGACTATCTAGTGAAACCATTTGAAGCCGAGACGTTGCTGTCGATGGCTGAGCATTTTATTTCGTTGTCAGCAGCAACCAACAGGCCTGAACAGGATAAGACAACGGATATACAGAACACCAGTCAGAAAGAAACGAAAACGGATGTGCTGATTGCAGAAGATGTACGTAGCCGGGAAATGGTTGCCGTAGCACGTCGGGTTGCAGCCACCGATGCTACCGTTATGGTTACGGGTGAGTCAGGTGTGGGGAAGGAAGTTATTTCACGTTTTATCCATCGGCATTCTTCGCGCGCAAGCGGTCCTTTTATTGCTATTAACTGTGCGGCTATCCCGGAAAATATGCTTGAGTCGGTTCTGTTTGGTTATGAGAAGGGTGCTTTTACTGGTGCTTATCAGTCTAAAGCCGGGAAATTTGAACAGGCACAAAAAGGGACTTTACTGTTAGACGAGATTACTGAAATGGATCTGGGGTTGCAGGCAAAATTGCTACGTGTATTACAGGAACGCGAAGTGGAACGCCTGGGTGGTCGCAGGCCCATTCCACTAGACGTGCGTATTATTGCTACCACTAACCAGGATTTTCACCAACGGGTGGTTGATGGTGAATTTCGTGAAGACCTGTTCTATCGCCTGAATGTTTTTCCTCTGAATCTACTGCCATTGCGTGAGCGGGTGCAGGATATTTTACCGTTGGCACAGCGCTTGCTCCAGCGTTATAGCGCTAACGGCCTGTATGTAGACAGTAAAAACTTGCCGGTTACACTGTCTGTAGCGGCAAAAGATGCCCTGGTTTCGCACCGTTGGCCAGGCAATGTACGCGAGCTGGACAATGTTATCCAGCGGGCGATAATTTTAAAAACAAGTGATGTTATTGAGCGTGTAGACATTCATTTTGAGCAGCTAGACAGTGTATATGAGGTGAGATCAATGTCTGATTCTGAGCGGATTCAGCGCAGAGAAAGTGTGGCGGGTGTCAGTGAAAATAGTTGTAATAGTCATTGTCTGTCAGCAAAGAATGACTTAAGCCAGGATCTGCTTGCGCATGAAAAAGATTTAATTATGTCGGCACTGGCAAGTCGTGGTAGCCGCAAGGCCGCAGCAGAAAAGCTGGGTATTAGTCCACGAACATTACGTTACAAACTGGCAAAACTGCGGGATGCAGGGGTTGCAATTCCAGCATAAAGCCAACAGCCATGCAGGGACTGGCACAAAAACTGCGTTGAGCAGTGGGTAGCGAGATGTGAATTTAGGTAACTTCTAAAGCAGTAAAAATTGTAAACCGTAAAAGAAAGTATGGGTGATAAAAATGAGTGATATGCAAATTAGTCAGATATTACAGCAAATGCGCAGTATGGCCGCCATGTCTGAAGCCCGTCCAGCAGTGGAAATGGGTAAGGATGTTAGTAAACCTGATTTTAGTCAAATGTTGAAGCATTCGGTTGATGCGGTAAATAAAACTCAGCATACGGCTGCGGCGATGTCGACAGCCTTTGATGCGGGTGATCCTCAGGTAAATTTGAGTCAAGTAATGATTGCAATACAAAAAGCGAATGTATCATTTCAGGCGATGACCGAAGTGCGGAATAACCTGGTTTCAGCCTATAAAGAAATTATGAATATGCAGGTTTAGCCTCAGTGGTATTAGGCAAGGGTAACTTAATTAAAGTTTTTCGATGAAAATGTGCTAAGAGATAACAGATAATGGCATTGGTATCAGCAGAAAATATAACGGCACAGGCAACCGGTTTTGGTTCCTTGCCTGCAGTTCGTCAGCTTGGTTTACTGGTGGGGCTGGCGTTAACTATCGCGCTTGGTGTAACCATCGCAATGTGGTCGCAAACCCCTAATTACAGCGTGTTACAGAGCGGTTTGAGGGCGCGAGATCTAGCGCAGGTCACTCAGGCTCTCGATAGCTCGGATATTAAATATACGATTACCAATGATGGCCGAACTTTAATGGTGCCCGCAGAAAAATTGCAGCAGGCAAAAATGAAAATTGCCTCACAGGGCATAATGATCGGCGGTGATACGGGTTATGCCCTGCTGAATAAGGATCAGGGGTTTGGGGTTAGCAGTTTTATGCAGAAAGCGCGTTACAACCAGGCGATGGAGGGTGAGCTGGCTAAATCGATTGGTGATCTGGAGATGATAGCGAGCGCACGCGTCCATCTGGCGATGCCCAAGCAGTCTGCTTTTGCTCGCAAAAATAGCCAGCCTGCAGCATCTGTTGTGTTAAACGTAAGACCTGGCTGGGTACTGAATGAGTCACAGATAGCAGGTATTGTAAATATGGTGGCATCAAGTGTGCCTGAGCTGGAAGCGAGAAATGTCACTGTAATTGATCAGAAAGGGCACCTGCTGAGTCAAAAAGGCAGTGGTGGCATGATGTTAAATAGCAGTCACTTTAATTATACCCAGCGTTTTGATAATAGTTATGTCAAACGCATCGTAGACATTCTGAGCCCGATTGTCGGGGTTAATGGCGTGCGTGCGCAGGTGGTTGCTGATATTGATTTCACTTCACAGGAGCAGACCAGTGAAAGGTATTTACCTAAACAGAAGGCGTTACGTAGTGAGCAGGTATTTGTAGAAAATGGTACGAATGCATCTGCGATGGGTGTGCCCGGAGCGCTGTCGAATCAGCCACCTGCTAGTGGTACTACTAATGCCACTACTGCTGCCGCGCAGAAGAAAATGAATAAAAACCCTGGTTTTCGTATCAATCGAGCAGTGAAAAATTACGAATTGGGGCGGACCATCAGTCATACCCGCTCTTCCCCCGCTGTATTGAAAAAGCTTTCTGTTGCCGTTGTTGTCGATTATGTTAATGGCATTGACAAAAAAGGTAGAAGAAAGCGTATGCCGTTGGATAAAGCCACTATTGATCATATTAAGGCTCTGGTTAAAGAAGCGGTTGGGCTTGATCCCAGCCGAGGCGATACCCTTAATGTGGTGAATACACAGTTTCAGTTGCCGGCAAGAGTTAAACCTTTACCTGCGCCACCAATCTGGCAGCAGCCCTGGGTTATGAATTTGGCCAGGCAGGTACTGGGTGGCCTGGGAGTTTTATTCATCGTGTTGTTTGTGTTACGTCCAATGTTGAAAAACCTGTCCACCTCTGGTGTAAAGAAGAATACTGCGGTGGCTGGAGATGTTATGCCACAGGCGCAGCTGGAATCCCCAGATGGTGAATCTTCACAGGCATTAGCCAATGGGCAGGCCGCACCAGGAAGATCACAAAGCAGCGAGCAGCAACTTATTGAAATTGCCAGCAATATGGCGAAGGAAGACCCTAAGCGTGTGGCTCAGGTCATGACAACATGGGTTGCAGAAGATGAGTAAAGCAGCTGAAAAAATAGCGGGTGCAGAACGTGCCGCAATCTTTATGATGACGCTGGGCGAGCAGGGTGCGGCAGAAGTATTAAAACACATGGATCCTAAAATTGTGCAGAGCGTTGGTGTTGCGATGGCATCATTAAACAACGTGTCGAATATGCGGGTATCCAATGTATTGACCGAATTTTCTGCTGTCATTGAAGATCGGTCGGCGGTCGGTGTTGGTTCAGATGATTATATCCGCAATGTTCTCATTGGTGCACTGGGCGAAGACAAGGCGGGTAACGTGATTGACCGCATTCTGATGGGGAAAAATTCCAAAGGGCTGGATTCTCTGAAATGGATGGATCCACGTGCGGTAGCTGATGTGGTAAAAAATGAGCATCCACAAATTATTGCGATTGTGCTTTCCTACCTTGAAAGTGACCATGCTGCTGAAGTGTTATCACATTTACAGGAACGTGTACGCACAGATGTGTTAATGCGTATAGCTACCCTGGAAGGTGTGCCTCCCATTGCCCTGCAGGAGCTTAATGACGTGTTGGAGAAACAGTTTTCCGGTAGTAGCAAAATGCAGAAATCGGGTGTAGGTGGCATTAAAACAGCGGCAAATATCCTGAATTTTATGGATGGGACTTCAGAAGCAGCGATTACTGAGGCCATTACCAAGCAGGATGAGTCACTGGCCCAGCAGATTCAGGAACAGATGTTTGTCTTCGAAAATCTGATGGATGTGGATGACCGTGGTATGCAGACGATACTACGGGAAGTGCAGTCCGAAAGTTTAATTGTTGCACTGAAAGGTGCGGATGATGCAATGAAAGAGAAAATTTTCAGCAATATGTCTTCGCGTGCTGCAGACATGATGCGCGATGACCTTGAAACCAAAGGACCAGTAAAATTGAAAGATGTAGAAGATGCGCAGAAAGAGATACTGGCGGTTGCCAAACGGCTTGCTGATGCGGGCGATATTTCCTTAGGCGGTAAGGGAGATGATGAGTATGTCTAAAATTATTACCGCCACCAGTGAAGCGTGTGAAGCATGGCAGGCTCCACACTTTAGTCATGGTGAGATCGGGCATCTTGAATATAATAGCGAACCACCGCTATTAACTCGAGAACAACAACAGGCGATGCAGAAGCGCATCTATGACGAAGCATTCGCTAAAGGTTATCAGGATGGAGTGGCACGAGGACAACAGGAAGCGGGTGAAATGATACAGCAGATAAGCGCAATATTGGATGCGATGCAGGCTCCGTTTGAGGCGCTGGATGGTAGTGTCATTACCGAACTGGTTGAATTATGTATGGCAGCAGTGAGGCAGATGGTCCGCCGTGAATTAAAAATTTCGCCCGGAGAAATTGTTGCTGTTGTTCGAGAATCGTTACATCTGTTACCGGTATCGTCGGGTGATGTGAAGCTTGAGCTGCACCCTGAAGATGCACAGATAGTCCGTGAAGCATTGATGAAAGCAGGGAATGATCCCGGCTGGCAGATTATAGAAGACCCGATTTTAAGTCGTGGTGGTTGCCGCGTGTTAACACAGACATCGCGTATAGACGCGACCGTTGAAAATCGTCTGAATGCCACCATCGCAGCAGTTATGGGAGGGGAACGTCATGTGGATTAAATGCGGCTGGATACCTGCTTCTGAGCTGCCTTTTCATGTGTACTAATAAGGTTGAAAACAGGCGCACAGACTAATGCAAACAATCTCTGAGATTCGTCAACAGCAAAATCAGCGCTGGATAAGCAAGCTGCATACTTTAACCGAGCGCGCCGATATTCCAGTGCCCTTTGTGGTGGAAGGCAAGCTGACACGGATGGTCGGCTTAACACTGGAAGCTGTTGGCTGCCAGGCAGCAGTGGGGTCACGCTGCCGGGTTGATACTCTGGACGGTGGGGTGGTGGAAGCCGAAGTGGTTGGTTTTTCTGGTGAGCGCCTGTACCTGATGCCGACCGGTGATATTCGTGGTCTGGTGTCTGGTGCTCGGGTGATTCCTGGGCAGAAACTCTATGAGGTCAGCCTGAGTAATGCCCTGCTAGGGCGAGTCATTGATGCGGCAGGTCAGCCACTGGATGGTAAAGGTCCAATTAAACATGAAGCCTCAATGCCATTGGCTGGTCGTCCGAGTAACCCGTTGGAGCGCCGTTCCATCAATGAACCGCTGGATGTTGGTGTAGTGGCAATTAATTCATTATTAACGGTTGGTCGTGGTCAGCGTCTGGGTTTATTCGCTGGCAGCGGGGTGGGTAAAAGCGTGCTCCTAGGCATGATGACGCGCTACACCGATGCCGATGTGATTGTGGTTGGTCTGATTGGCGAGCGTGGCCGTGAGGTGAAAGATTTTGTGGATAAGATTCTGGGTGAGCAAGGTCTGTCACGCGCAGTGGTTGTTGCCAGTCCGGCAGATAATTCGCCACTGATGCGAATGCATGGTGCCTGGTTGGCAACGACAGTTGCCGAGTATTTTCGAGATCAGGGTTTGAATGTTTTATTACTGATGGATTCACTAACCCGTTTTGCACAGGCGCAGCGTGAGATTGCACTGGCCATCGGTGAGCCGCCAGCAACGAAAGGCTACCCACCCTCGGTGTTTGCAAAACTACCACAACTGGTCGAGCGTGCTGGTAATATCGGTGCCGCTGGGGGGTCCATCACCGCTTTTTATACTGTACTGGCAGAAGGTGATGATCAGAATGATCCGATTGTGGATGCAGCGCGTGCGGTACTTGATGGTCATATCGTGTTATCACGAAAAATTGCCGAATCCGGCCATTATCCAGCAATTGATGTGGAAGGTTCGGTCAGCCGCGTGATGAATGATGTCGCTTCCCCTGCGCATCAGGCGGCAGCGCGGCGTTTTCGTCGTTTGTATTCTGCGTATCAGCAAAATCAGGATTTAATCAGTATTGGTGCTTATCAACGTGGTAGCGACCCGCAGGTTGATGAGGCGATTGATTATCACCCGTTACTTCAGCAATTTTTACAGCAAAATAGTGAGGACGCAGTGTCTTTTGAAACAAGTTTCCAAACATTACTACAGATTCTTGGAGATGAGTCGATAGTACCTGGTGACTTATCTAATTAGAAGTATCGGCAGCTGAAACAGGTTAAGAATGGATAAATTCGAAGCATTGCAGCAAACCATTAAAAATTGTCGCCGAAGCATACAGGATGTTGCAGATGATATTGGTATAGTACAGCATCAATTAGTCGAGCAGGAGAAAAAACTGGCGTCACTGTCTAGCTATCAGACAGAATGTAAAAAAGGTTATGCCTCCCTGCCTGATTCCCCTTTCTATTATGCACAACGGCGTGAATGTAAGTTACTGATGGAGCATCTTGATGAGGTACTGAATCAGCAACAGCAACGGGTTGAACAATGTCATGCCTCCGGTGATCAATGTAGTCAGCGATGGCAGCAATACACAGAACAGCTACAGCATTATGAAACACAGTTAGAAGCATTAAATCCACAGGTAGAAGTTCTCGAACAGCAACAGGAAAAAGCGCAGCTGGTTAACCGAGTGCATCGGACCGAGACAGATGAGGACAACTATCCGTGGATTCATGTTGGGAAAAAGTTTTAACAGCAGGCTAGCAGGTATCAAGTAATGAAAAATGAGCAACAATTACAGCCGGTAGCAAGAGTTGCGAAATCACAGGAGCGGAATGCAGCGCGGGTGATGAGCGAAATGTTGCGCCAGACAGAAGCCCAGCAAACGCAGCTAAACATGTTAATAGATTATCGTGAGAAATATTTTCAAAAATTTTCGCGGGCGAGCAAAGTGGGATTGTCAGCCATTCAGATGCGGGGGTATCAGGCTTTTCTTAGTCGCCTGGATACCGCTATCGAGCAACAGCAGCAGCAGGTAGCGCAGTCTCATCAGAGCTGTGAGCAAAGTAAGAGTGACTGGCGCGGCAGGCATAACCATAGTGAGATGATTAATAAAATCGTAGAAAAGCGAAAGCATCAGGCGCAGCAGGAGAGAAATAGCAGAGAACAGCGCGAGCTTGATGACAGGAGTGCAGCGAACTTTGTTGGGAATAAGAAATAAGATCTGCAAAAACGATTATTGAATGGTCAGTTGCAGGAAAAAGATGCGCGGGTTTGCCGATACGCCACTGGTATCCTGGCTGAAGTTAACCTCTTTGATGATGAAGTCAGAGTTAAACGGACAGAGAGCGTGAATATAACAGTATGAGTATAAAAGCAGAACAATTTCTCTGCACTTTAAAGACAGCAATTGATAATGATAAACTGGTTTTGCCCACGTTACCGGAAGTGGCATTAAAAATTCGTGAAACAGTGGAAAGTAAATCAAGTTCGGCACAACAAATTGCTGATGTATTAAAGCAGGATGCATCTCTGTCAGCGCGTGTATTGCAGGTGGCTAACAGCCCTTTTTATCGGAGTCGACAAAAAGTTGAGGACATACAGACTGCGGTTACCCGCTTAGGCATGAACATGGTGCGCGATATAGTTGTGCGTCTGGCAATGAAACAGATGTTTCAGGCAACCACAGAAGTGCTGGATTTGCATTTTCGTCAAAGCTGGAATACAGCGGTCGAAGTGGCGGCAATTAGCCGTATGTTGGCAACGACTATCAGAGGAATTAATCCAGAGCAGGCATTGCTGGCTGGTTTGGTGCATAACATCGGTGCCTTGCCCATTCTTGTACTAGCAGAGAATGATGCTGACCTTTTTAATAATGCTGAAGTATTAGGTCAGTTGATTTATACCTTGCAGAACACTGTTGGAAAGCTGATATTAACCCGCTGGAATTTTACTGGTGCAATCACGGATGTGGTTACTTATGCGCATGATTTCAGCTATAGCCATGATGGCCAGGCCAACCTGACTGATATTGTACAGGTTGCCTTATTGCAGGGAGCGTTTGTGCCCGAACAGTATGCGCCTGATGACTGGAACCAGGTGCCAGCATTCCAGCAGCTCGGCATAGATACTGAGATAAACGTGGTCGAAATTGAAGAAAACAAGCTACAGATCGAACAGACAAAGGAGTCATTACAGGTTTAATCGACCATATTTAATCAATCATGGCATAAGGTTTGCATTGTTAAAAATAGAAATGCGTAATGCAGATAATAAATAACGAAACAACCGTTAGGTAAAGTTCAGGAATTGAATATGGCAACTTCAGTAGCAATACAGGCCGTGGTGACACCTCCCGCACAGAATAAGCCAGGCGTTAACCACGCTGGTATAGACGCAAACACAAATTCTGTTGCAACCGGTAAAGCAGAGAAAAAAGCGTTTAATAAGCTCATGGATAATACCTTAAAAAGAAATGAAAAGTCGAAAGAGAAACAGAATGATAGCGGAAATATCTTGCCGCAAGCGGATAAACCAATTGATAAAACGGTAAAGAATGACCGCACCAGTGCGTCCAGGAAAATTTCAGAGGCAGAGCAGAAGAAGGTCAAAGCTAACTCGTTACAGGCCATGAAAACACTGACTCATGGAGATGTGCAGAAGGCTACTACGCATAAATCGATTACAGATGAAACTGAAAAAATTATATTGCAGGAAAAATTACAAAGCCTGAAAAAGGCAAAAAAATCACTAAATGATCAAGCTGTAGCCGGGTCAGTTGCCGTTCCCGCATCAATTAATCATGATTTTAAATTATTAGAGAAACTAAAGGGTAAGCATCTTTCCAGGGTTAAAAATAAAACCGATGCACAGAGTTTAAAACTTGCCGGGCTGGAACCACATTTACCTAAAACGTCACCACTAATGCAGCAGGATGGAAAACCTCTGACTGGTTTTTCACTAACGGATATGAAGGCTACAGGTAGTGTGTTTCTAAAAGAGATGGGTAATGGGCAGCTCGATCATAAATTACAGCCAGGTTCGATATTAAGCAAACTGGATAATTTAACCACATTAACGGGCACGGAGCAGCGAGCACACATGGCGCCTTTATTGTTACCATTAAGCCCAGCCACTGGGGGGGGCACAGCAAATGCATCGGCACTCTATCAGTCTGTATTACAGCACACATTTGGTCAGCCAGGCTGGGATCAGAGCATGGGTAAACAGGTTGTGTGGATGGCAAATCAAAATATTCGTAGCGCAGAGCTAAGATTGAATCCAGCTAATCTGGGTTCGATTGATGTTCGTATTGAGATGAAAGATGACGGTATCAATGTTGCATTTAGTAGCCAGCATATGACCGTGCGCCATGCCATCGAGCAAAGTTTGCCTCGTCTGCGTGAGATGATGGCAGCGCAGGGCTTAAATTTGAACGGAGCGGATATTTCGCAGCAGAGCTTTTCTCAGCACCAGGACAATAGTTTCACACAACACGAATCAAGAGCAAACCAGCTGTCATCAATAAGTGGTGTTAACCACAAAAGTGGACTGGAGCAGCCAAACATATTGATGCAAAAAGTAAAAATGGTTAACGGCGCTGTGGATTATTATATTTAGAGACACTGATATTTATTCAGCAGTTTGCCGCTAAAAAGCTTATCTTAAGCGTTGCTTTTTATGCGGCTCAGTAGTAGGGACTAAACGAGAAATAACATGAAAAAAAAATTATTAGATGAACCTGATGTGACAACATCAATAATGCATTTACAGGAAAAAGAGGCGCGACAATTTATCGAAAGCAGAGATCGTCTGGTCGCATTAAACGTCCTGTTTGATGCTGTGCTTGCAGGGGAATCCGGTCGGGAAATTGCACGTAATATGGCTACCTCTGATTTGATTAAAAAAGAAAAGATAAACCGATGCCTGCTCGACCTTAATCACAGATTAAAACATTAACCACCGGTTATCTATGTTGGTGCAAAAAGAAAATGAGTCGGCAGCTTCTGCAAAAATAGCAAGTCGTTGTGCCTTGCAGGCAGGCGATAACCTGCAGCTGCAATTTCTGGATGAGCCTGAGCGGGGGCGCTACCCGGTAACAGTTATTGGTTATGTCGAAGACTGTAGTTTAATGATTACTGCGCCAAAAATGCATGGTCATCTGTTATTGCTACGTGAAGGTCAGCAGTTTGTCGTCCGATTATTATCTGGGAAACAAATTATTGGGTTTAATTCCGAAGTAATGAAAGTTTACAATAATCCATTTGCCTATGTTCATTTAAAGCCCCCAGTAGAAATACAGCAGTGTAATGTTAGAAATGCCTATAGGGTTGATGTCGATAATATTGCCTCAATTCAATGTGCCATAGATAATGAAAATATCGATGCTGGAAATAAGCCTCAGCAGCATAAATTAGCGGATGCCTATGCGGCAAAAATTCTTAATATGAGCACAACTGGGTGTCAGTTACAATTACTAAAAATGCTGCCTGATGGAGCTAAAAAAATTATAATTTCTACAAAAATTAATGTTGCTGAACAGGAGCGTTTGTTAAGCCTGGAAGCGCAAATATGCTCATGTCGAGATGTTGAGCACGATAGCAAGCCTGCCTATTTATATGGTGTGCAATTTATAGAAATAAATGACGATAAACGCTTATTGCTTAACGGTTTTGTTTACGAGAAGCTGGTTCATGAAAGATTTAAGGATTAGTTCGCGATGGACTCCTGAGTAAGCATAGTCTGGGCACGATTATTTTCCAATTCGTTTATAAAAGCCGTTCAAGTATCTCATTTAAAAAAAGGAAACCTTTGTCCGTCGTGCAAATTATTTCATTATTGATGGTGAGTAATTCAGCATCGATATTCTTGCATGTATGTTGCAGCTGTTTAATCTCAATCCCGGCATATTGTTTTAAGCTATCTGTTTTACAGCCCCGTTTTAGTCGTAGTACATTAAGCAGGAATTCAAAAGCTATATCCTTTTTGCTTAGAAAGTTTTCGCCTGAAACCGCGCTGTGGTGAATACTGTTTTCCATATAGGCGACAGGTTTTCGTGTTTTCCACTGGCGCATAATCGTTTGCGACTGTGTATTTGTCAGTTTACTGTGTGCGCCTGCGCCAATACCGATGTAATCGCCAAATAGCCAGTAGTTAAGATTGTGCTGGCTTTGTTTGCCAACTTTACTGTAGGCAGACACTTCATATTGGTGATAATTTTCTCTGCTTAATTGTTGCTGGCATTGTGTCTGCATTGCCCACAATGAATCTTCTTCTGGTAGTGAGGGCGTATGTTTGTGAAAATAAGTGTTAGGTTCAATGGTTAGCTGGTAGTGTGAAATATGACTAATAGCCTGTTGGCAGGCAATACTGACATCTTCAACCGCCTGTGCAACTGACTGCTGTGGTAGACCAAACATTAAATCAAGATTTATATTTTCAAAACCAGCGCGCCGCGCTGTTTCGATGGCTTTTAAGGCCTGTTCACCATTATGTATTCGACCAAGGGACAATAAAAAATCCGTATTAAAACTTTGAACGCCAATAGAAAGGCGATTAATTCCAGCATTTCTATAAGCGGAAAATTTTTCCTGTTCAAAGGTTCCAGGGTTGGCTTCAAGCGTAATCTCGATACCCTCAGTAGAAAATAATTCGGTAGTGCGGGTAATAATTTTTTCTATCGATTTAGCCGTAAATAAACTGGGAGTGCCACCACCAAAAAAAATACTGACAAGTTCTTTTTGTTCAGCAATTTTATGCGCCTGCTCAAGATCCAGTAATAATGCTTTAGTGTAAGTTTCCTCATCAAAATCTAACTTTTTTTTATGAGAGTTGAAATCACAATAAGGGCATTTCCGAATGCACCATGGTATGTGGACGTATAGACTGAGTGGAGGTGAAAGTGTCACGGGTAAATAAGTAAAAATACAGGAGAAAAGAGATATAACTTTAACAGTTATACTTCGATATTGTCAGATAGAATAGGCTGGGAATAAAAATTCGACAGACCGCATTCTATAGTGCAGATTATTAACGACAAATTGAGGGAAACTCGATCCAGCGACAGTATCAGTACATATTACCGAAACGAATAAAAAAGCTGCCCATGATTAAAGGCGCGCGGTGAATGCATCCATCCATGTCGGCTCGATACCCGCATCCCTGCGGCTGACGGTCTTGAACAATGGGTATCCTTTCTATCTGTACTGTTAGTATTTGCAGTTGGTTAATGCTCTGTGGACTTCATTTATAGTGATTGATCGTGTTGATAAGGGGTGTTGTGATGCGCTATTTGTGTTAAGCAAGAACTCAGGTTTTCTTTGTAATTGCCATGCGGATAATAATTATTGTTAGAATAATTGCTACACCTGTAACGACATAAGTCAGATTATCGGTAATCATCGTGAATCTCCAGATGAATTAATACTATTGATTAGTATAGTCTAATATAATTAAGTTCATACTATTTTTAGCCTTTTTAGGTTAAAAAAAGAGTAACGGCTCAGTATAAGTATCGGGCAGTGTGTAAGCGATTGATTTATCAGTATGCGTGAAGATATCGATGCGGTAAGTATTATAGATTAACCGCTTATACGCGTTTATGTAGCCAGAAAAGAAGCATTAAACCGGGGATTGCGATAAGGGTGCAAATGAGGAAAAAGCCACTCCAGCCGAAGGCATCAACCATGTAACCGGTTGGTGCGGCGGCAAAAACACGAGGCATTCCCATAAAAGAGGTTAATAGTGCAAACTGAGTGGCGGTGAAGCGTTTGTCGGTGAGGCTGGCGATAAAACCCACGTATGCTGCGGTACCGAGTCCTGCGCTCAAATTTTCAAATGAAACCACAAGGGCGAGGGCATAAATCACATTCCCCATATGGTTTAGCCAGATGAAACCGGCGGTGGAAATGGCCTGAAGTAAACCGAAGCCGAATAAGCTTTTAAAAATGCCCAGCCGCATTACCAGTAGACCACCTAGCATTGTGCCGCCAATGGTTGCCCAGAAACCAAAGAGCTTGACGATAGAACCGATCTCAGTTTTGCTGAAGCCAAGGTGGAGGTAAAACGGGGTGGTCATCTGCCCCGCCATCGTGTCGCCGACTTTGTAGAAAAAAATAAATAGCAGGATTATCAGTGCATAGTCGCGGCTAAAGTACTCTCTGAAAGGGTCAATAACGGCTTCGCGTAAACTCTGAGGTTTTCCGTGTTCGACATCCGGTTCAGCGGCCAGCAGCGTGGCAATGATACCTGCACTCATACAGGCCGCCATGATCAGATATACCATGCGGTAATCGATCAGGTCCGCCAGTATGAGGCCGCCGCCAGAGGCTACCAGCATGCCAAGACGGTAACCACCAACATAAAGTGATGCGCCCATGCCCTGTTCGTCATCCGCCAGTGATTCACGTCGATAGGCATCAATCACAATGTCCTGACTGGCAGAAAAGAAACTCAATAATAAAGCCGCTAGAGCGAGCATGGTAAGGTGGTTGGCTGGACTGGAAAAAGCCAGCAGTATAATGGACGCAGTAAGGCAGAGCTGCCAGATAAGTAGCCAGCCGCGACGACGACCAAGCGAAGTCAGGCTGTAACGATCCATTAGCGGTGCCCAGACAAACTTTAAGGTATAGGGCAGGCCGACCAGTGCAAACAGGCCAATAGTACTCAGGTCGATTTTTGCTGTGATCATCCATGCCTGTAATAACGAACCGGTAAGTAATAAAGGCAGGCCACCGGAAAACCCCATCACCAGTGCCAGTAACATGCGGGCGCTTAATAATGAGGTAATAACCTGTGACCAGGTTTTGTGCTGTTCGAGTTGAGGCTGGGAGTGTTTCAAATTCGACTAGAGACGGGCTAGGCAGGTAAATAAGGCATATCGAAAGCGGAATTATTTGAGCGTGTAAGCGTAATCAATAATTAGCGGGGCATGGTCAGAGAAACGTTCGTCTTTATAAATACTTGCCGCTTTTACAAAGGGTTCAAGTTTTGGCGTAATCACCTGATAATCAATCCGCCAGCCAGTGTTATTTGCCCACGCCTGACCGCGATTAGACCACCAGGTATATTGATCGGCCTGTTGGTTAACGACTCGAAAAGCATCAACAAAACCAATGTCGCCAAATAGTTGATCCATCCAGTTGCGTTCTTCTGGCAGGAAGCCAGAATTTTTCTGGTTTCCTTTCCAGTTTTTTATATCAATGTTCTTATGTGCGATGTTCCAGTCACCGCAAATAATAAATTCACGGCGTTTACGTCGTAGGCTCTGTAAGTAGCACATAAATCGCTCCATAAAATCAAACTTAACGGCCTGGCGTTCTTCACTGGCAGAACCAGAGTGCATATAAAGTGAAATAATGCTGAGTTTTTCATACTGAAATTCAATATAGCGCCCTTCAATATCAATATCATGCCATCCCAGACCTTTAATCACTTTTTTAGGCTTTATTTTGCTATAAATGGCAACACCACTATAGCCTTTTTTTTGTGCATCATGAAATTCACGGTAATACTCAGTCGGCTGAAAAATATCGCTATTAAGTTGATGTTCCTGGGCTTTGGTTTCCTGGATACAGATAACATCGGCATCGACTTTTTTTAACCAGTTAAAAAAGCCTTTTTTAGCTGCTGCACGAATGCCATTGGTATTGATTGATATAATTCGCATATTGAAACCTTGAGTCTATGTGTGCGTATAATACCTGAAATGGTGAGGTCAGGAAGCTGAAATCACGTATAATTCAGGCTGTCATAACAGGTTAGAGTCATGCAGGAAAATAAAAAACGGTTTATCGAACTGGCGCTTGAATATAATGTTCTGCGTTTTGGTGAGTTTACTTTAAAATCTGGACGGATTAGCCCTTATTTTTTTAATGCGGGTTTATTTAATACTGGTTGTGCGTTGTCAGAATTGGGCCGATGTTATGCGCAGGCCATTATTGATAATGAAATAAATTATGATATTTTATTTGGCCCTGCGTATAAAGGCATTCCATTGGTTTCTGCCATTGCCTGTGCTTTGTCGGACACGCATGGTATTGATAAACCCTATGCGTTTAATCGTAAAGAAGTCAAGCAGCATGGCGAGGGCGGGGTGATGGTTGGAGCGCCATTACAGGGTAAAGTATTAATTGTTGATGATGTAATCACTGCAGGCACTGCAATTCGCGAAGCAGTCGAACTTATTGAATTTGAATCTGCACAGATATCTGCGGTGTTAATTGCGCTTGACCGAGAAGAAAAAGGAAAGGCTGAATTATCTGCGATACAGGAGGTAAAACGCGATTTTTGCATTAACGTTTTTAGTATTATTACGCTGACAGATTTGATTGACTATCTTGTAACAGTGGAATCATACAGGGTGCATCTTGAAACCATGAAAAACTACCGAGACAGATATGGTATAGCTGGCTCATCGTTTGGTGTTTCTTAGCAGGCGGTCAAAGCGTAAACGAATCCGTGTATCAAACATCTGTCGAGAAATTAAGCTTAATATGGTTACAACACCAAAGCCGGTGCCCGCAGTAATTAAAAACATAATTAAGATTTGGTAGCTCACTGCTTCCTGCGGTGAGCTACCTGCTAAAATCTGCCCAGTCATCATACCCGGCAGGCTGACGATACCTGCGGCAGCCATTGCGTTAATAATTGGGATCATGCCTGCACGCATCGCGTCACGGCGAATATCGTGAATGGATTCCAGCGCGGTTTGTCCTAACATCAGGCGTTGTTCAATGACCATGCGTTGTTGCCAGGCTGTTTGTACCAGTCTGTCCATACCCAGTGCGATACCATTCATGGTGTTACCCAGCAACATTCCCAGTAACGGAATGGCATATTGTGGTGTGTACCAGGGATCTGCTCGGATAATAACCAAAAGTGCAAAAAGTGTCATTACAAAAGAGGAAGCAAATAAGGAAATAATGCTGACAGTAAAGCCCCAGTGTCGGTGCAGTTTTCTTTGCTGACGTGCCAGAATTTCAACTGCAGCTACCAGCAACATAACGGTACTAATTGCTGCGATTAGAAAAAAATTTGAGCCAGTAAAAACGGCTTTTAATATAAGTCCGAGGATGGATAGTTGCAGGGTGGTTCGTACGGCGGAAATAACAAGCTGTGTGGTTAGTCCCAGCTGCATCCTGGCTGTCAGCCCAACCAGTGCCAGTACCAGTAAAGCGGCAAGAAGCAGGTCGGAGTGCGTGAGTGAAATCAGGTTATTCATTATTTTTCATGGCCTGAAGACGGCCATCGCGGATTAAAAACTGTCGGTTTGATACACGTTGCAATTGCTCCACTGAATGGCTAACCCAGATTGCAGCCGCATTATGTTTGATGAGGTAATCAAGTATCAGTGTTTCAACCTGTGCGCGGCTATGTTTATCCAGATTCGCGGTTGGTTCATCCAGCAATAACAGTTCCGGCTCATTTTCAAGCAGTCGAATGATCGACAGGCGCTGTTTTTCACCACTGGAACAACGTACTGGTTCCCATTGCATCACGTCTTCGGAAAAACCCAGGGCGGAAAAATAAGCATTATAAGAGCGGAAGTGTTCACCGATAGAATCAAACCACCAGACGCTCTCTGCGGGCAGCAAAGCCACTTTTTTGCGCCACGCATTTGCTGCAACGGATAATGTTTCAACACCGTTCACCGTCACGTTTCCTGCATGCACATCCATATCAGCAAGTGCGCGTAATAATCGGGTTTTGCCACTTCCTGATGCACCATTGATACCCGTGCATGTAGCCACTGCAAGCTGTAGTGATATTGGGCTGTAACCGGGAATGAGAATGTTCTGAATAACGACCATCGGTTTTTTAAAGTGGGTGAATCATTTCTATAAAGCTGGTTTCTATAAGGTAGAATACACCACTACAGCAACCCGCGTTCAGCAAACGATACCACCTCATCACCGATTACAAAATGATCCAGTACCCGTATCTCCACCAGTGCAAGTGCATTTTTCAGGCGTTGGGTGATCTGTTCATCGGCCTGACTAGGTTCGGCAACACCCGAAGGGTGATTATGCGCAAAAATAAGTGCAGCGGCATTTTTCTTTAATGCCAGGCGTACCACTTCCCGCGGATAAACGCTGGCACAGTCAATGGTGCCATAGAACATTTTCTCAAAGCTTATAACGCGGTTTCGATTGTCCAGAAACAGACAGGCAAAAACTTCTTGCGAGCAATTTTTTAGTTGCATACATAGATATTGTCGGGTCTGCAGCACACTGCCTAAGACATTACCACGGTTTAATTTTTCAAACAGATGTCGATGTGCCATTTCCAGCACGGCCTGTAACTGTGCGTATTTTGCCGGACCCAGCCCGTTTTCCATGCAGAATTCTTTTTGGCTGGCATCCAGTAGCGGTCTTAATCCACCAAAACTTTCCAGTAGCGAACGCGCAAGATCAACAGCGGTTAAACCCTTTGTGCCAGTGCGAAGAAATATGGCCAGTAATTCAGCATCGGACAGTGCCGCAGCTCCTTTTAGTAGCAGTTTCTCCCGCGGCCTTTCCTGTGGCAGCCAGTCTGTTATAGCCATAGTTCATCCCTGAAATTGAGTCGATAAAATAAATCGGTAAGCCATATTACGCATCTACTACTAAAATAACAACGGCCATGTGTGGTAAATTATTACTGAAACGAATGAAAAGAATACCCATTGTTAACGACACGCGGATGAATACATTCATGTCGGCTCGACACCCGTATCCCTGCGGCAGTACGGTCCTGAACAATGAGTAGCCTTGTTATCTGTACTGTTAGTATGTCGGCAGAGATGTGGTGTGTGACCCTTTTTACTTTGAGAATACAATATTGGGCAGACTCTGTTAAAATTATTTTATGCAGCGTCTTCAAGGTAAACATATTCTTCTTGGCATCACCGGTGGCATTGCGGCCTATAAAAGTGCTGATCTATGTAGTCGGTTAAAGCAAGCCGGTGCTCTGGTGCGGGTGATGATGACATCAGCAGCAACGGAATTCGTTTCTGCAATAACCTTTCAGGCACTTTCCGGTAATCCGGTTCACCGTGAATTGTTTGATGAAACGGTAACAACGGGTATGAGCCATATTGAGCTGGCACGCTGGGCTGATACCATAATCATCGTGCCTGCCAGCGCCAATACCCTTGCCAAACTGGCACAAGGCCGTGCCGATAATCTGCTTACTACCGTCTGTCTTGCCAGTGAAGCCATTAAATGTTTCGTTCCGGCGATGAATCGGGTGATGTGGGAAGACTTAAATACCCGGCATAACTGCCAGACCCTGCTCGACCAGGGCTGGTATCAGTTTGGCCCAGACAGTGGATCACAGGCCTGTGGTGAAGTTGGCGAAGGTCGTATGCAGGCAGTTGATGCTATATTAAAAAATTTGAGCCAGTGTTTTAATCATGGTCTGTTGCAGGGGTTGCATGTTTTTGTTACTGCTGGCCCCACCTATGAACCCATCGATCCGGTGCGTTATATTGCCAACCGTAGCTCAGGGCGCATGGGTTATGCCATTGCCGAAGCCGCGCAGGAAGCTGGCGCATTAGTGACGCTGTTAAGTGGCCCAACGCATCTGCCGAAGCCTGCTACAGATGTATTTATTGGTATCGAAACGGCAGCAGAGATGTATCAGGTTGTTATGGAAAAAATTGGGCATTGTGATATTTATATTTCTGCTGCGGCGATTGCCGATTATCGTGTTGAAAAAATTGCCCTACAAAAAATTAAAAAGCAGACTGACCAACTAAGTCTTTCACTGAGTAGGAATCCAGATATTTTAAGCGCAGTTGCCGCTCTGCCAAAACGCCCCTGTTTGGTCGGTTTTGCGGCTGAAACGGAAAATCTACAGCAATATGCTATCGAGAAACTTAAACGAAAAAATCTGGATATGATTGTGGCAAATGATGTTAGTGAAAATGCATCAACAGGTGGTGAGAAATCGACAGGTTTTAATAGTGACTATAATGCATTGCAAGTCTACTGGCAGAATAATGGCGTAATGTCGCAACAGCATTTTGCGACTGAGCGTAAAACACGTCTGGCCAAAAAACTTATTGAGCACATCAGCCGTTTATACCGTGAAATTCAGACATATAGAAAGGCAGAACATAATACTGACTAACAGGATGGGTAAAAAGGATACTTATTGTTCAAGCCCGTCAGCCGCAGAGATGCGGGTATCGAGCTTATATGGATGTATTGACAGCGTGGCTTGAACAATAAGTATTCTTTTTATCTGTTTCAGTAATAAATTACTTTTGTCTGGTTAAAAAAACAACGGCAGGCTAACAAATTTTAATTTATTTCACAGTGATACGATTATGATTATTAAAGAAGATATTTTCCGCGCCTACGATATTCGTGGCATTGTAGAAAATGCACTAACACCTGATGCTGTTTGCCAGATTGGGCGGGCATTTGCCACGCAAGCTTTATCACAACAACAGAAAACCGTTGTCATTGGTCGAGATGGACGACTTTCCAGTCCCACGCTGGCGCAAAAATTAGCAGAAGGCCTGCGAGCAGGTGGTTGCGATGTTATTGATATTGGTATGGTGCCTACACCGGTGCTGTATTATGCTACGCACAAATTAAAAACTGGCACGGGGATTATGGTCACCGGTAGCCATAATCCACCGGCCTATAACGGTTTAAAAATGTTGATTGGTGGCGATACACTCTATGGTGATAGCATAAAAATGCTTTATCACAGCATAGTTGAAAATCACCTCAGTAGTGGCAGTGGTCACTTTCGTGAACAGTCCATTCTCGCGGAATATTGCGATACCATTGTTAACGGTATCAAGCTTGAGCGCGCACTAAATATCGCTATTGATTGCGGTAATGGTGTGGCAGGAGTGATTGCGACCGAACTATTCACCCGATTGGGTTGCACTGTGACTGAATTGTTTTGTGAAGTGGATGGAAATTTCCCCAATCATCATCCTGACCCGTCCAGACCGGAGAATTTAATTGATCTGCAAAAAGTCATTGGCGAGAAGTCGCTGGATATAGGGCTGGCGTTCGATGGCGATGGCGACCGTGTGGGTATTTTAGATAATCAGGGAAATATTCTCTGGGCGGATCGTCAGATGATGCTGTATGCCGAAGACGTACTAAAACGCAAGCCAGGTGCACTGATTATCTATGATATTAAATCGACCAGCAACCTGGGCGAGGTAATCTCAAAACTGGGTGGCGAACCGCTCATGTGGAAAACCGGACACTCGTTTATTAAAGCAAAAATGAAACAGACCGGTGCTGAACTGGCCGGTGAAATGAGTGGTCATATCTTTTTCAAGGAGCGCTGGTTTGGTTTTGATGACGGTCTGTACAGTGCGGCCCGAATGTTGGAAATTATTAGTCAGCAGAAAGAAACCACGGCTGATTTATTTAAAAAATTACCCGATAGTGTCAACACGCCCGAATTACAGATTAATTTTGCGGAAGGTGAGCATTATAAATTTATGGAAAAATTTATCGCCAATGCCAAATTTAATGATGCGGAGATAATTACTATTGATGGTATCCGAGTCAACTACAGAAATGGCTGGGGTCTGGTGCGTCCTTCCAACACCACGCCATCTTTGGTATTACGTTTTGAAGCCGATGACACCAATACACTGGATGCTATCCAGCAGGTTTTTCGCCAGCAATTACTGGCAGTAGATAGTCACCTCGTTTTGCCCTTCTAAACAGAGTGTCAAAAGCAGCCGCAAATACGTTCGTACTTCCATCTATTTAAAACTACAGGCAAAATACTGCCATTAGCTATTTATATCAACTACTCAGGAGTCATTGTGGATAAACTGTCCGCCACTCACACTGCCAGTGTTTTATCTGAAGCCCTGCCGTATCTGCAACGGTTAAATAATAAAACGATTGTCATCAAATTTGGTGGTAATGCGATGGTAGACGAAGCATTAAAAAATAGTTTTGCCCGAGATATAGTTTTACTGAAGCAAGTTGGCGTTAACCCGGTGGTGGTTCATGGCGGTGGCCCACAAATCGGAGAATTACTGGAGAAGATTGGTAAGAAATCAGAGTTTATTGATGGTATGCGTGTGACCGATAGTGAGACTATGGATGTGGTTGAGATGGTGCTGGGTGGTCTGGTGAATAAAAGTATTGTTAGTTTAATTAACCACAATGGTGGTCAGGCAGTGGGTTTAACGGGTAAAGACGGCTCCATGATACGTGCAAAGAAGATGGAAATTACACGTAAGACACCTGACTTGAAAGTGACTGAGATTATCGATCTTGGGCACGTTGGTGAAGTGACTTCGATTGACCCAGCGCTGATAAAATCACTTGAAAGCAGTCACTTCATCCCAGTGATCGCGCCCATTGGTGTCGGCAGTAATGCAACCTCCTACAATATTAATGCTGATCTGGTTGCGGGCAAGATAGCCAGCATACTGGGGGCAGAAAAGTTATTATTGCTTAGCAATACTCCAGGTATTTTAGATAGTAAAAATGAAATTCTTACTGGGCTTGATGCCATACGCGTAAGTGAGTTGATTGCTGAGGGGACAATACATGGCGGTATGTTGCCTAAAGTTAGTTGCGCACTGGATGCGGTGAATTCAGGGGTAAAAACGGCACATATTATTGATGGTCGTGTTGCGCATGCGGTATTACTGGAACTACTAACCGATGAAGGTGTTGGCACTCTGATTAAAGGTTGAATTGATGATGCTTATAAATCATAAGCCTTCATCAATTTCACGCGCCTTTATTAACTTATCGTGTTCGATTCTCTGTTGTGCCTTAAGTACTTTGAAACGCTTAATGTAACCATTAAACTGTTGCAAGATTTCGTCACGCCGTCTTTGATCATTTGCCGCAACTCGGGTATGAACTTTAATCTGCTGGGTTTCATTTTTCAGTTGATCAAAAATATATTGCGGTACTTTGCGAGCAGAAACTTTAATTGTTGCAATCTGTTTATTTAAGATTTTTATCTTGTTGTTAGAATCTTTTATGATCGAATTTGCGAGGTTAATTTGGGAGTTTATCGCATCTAGCCTGGCATTTCTTGCCAGGGTTAAATCACGCTCTGAGGTATAGGTGTCCAGTAATACGCGATCACGCAGCTGGGCTTTTCTTTTTTGCAGTGCGATTTTCTTCTGTTTTGCTTCGAGACGTCTTTTCCCTGCTTTTTGTGTGGCAGTTTCAGCGGCAGGGAAATGCCTGATGACATCACCTTGTTGATTCAGTTCCTGATGTTTTTTAAGCAGGTATTGTGTCGGGATGCTATCTCCGAAATGGGTCTGCCCCTGTTTATCCACCCATTTGTATAATTTGGCCTGTACCGAAAAAACAATGAATGTTAGCAAAAGTATAACGGGTATAACCTTGTATTGCATGTCTGTTTCCTCGACATTGCCTGATTATGAATATTGAGTATAGACTTTATTTACTAACAGGATGGATAAAAAGGATACCGATTGTTCAAGGCCGTCAGCCGCAGGGATGCGGGTGTCGAGCTTACATGGAGGTATTTACCGCGTGTCTTGAATAATCGGTATCCTTTTTATCTGTTTCAGTAATATGTATGTGTAGGCTATTTACCGCGCATAACACATGATAGAATTCGCTAAAATTTTGATACGGCAACGTCCGTAGAATTAGCAGGGGTAATTAATGAATATGCTTAAGAATACGATGGTTAAAAATATAATGGTGACATCCATGCTGGTACTATCGACAGCAACGCTAACCAGTGCGCACGCAGGTGCGATTGATTTTCGCTTGGGTAATAATACCGCAGAATTGAGCTATTTAACGCAAAATGCCAGTTTTGGCTATGGTGGTGCTGATATTGGTTTTGGTTTACTGGTGAATAGCAGGAATGATTTTATTGGTAATGCCTCCATACTGGTCAGTGGTACTAGCGCTGGTGATGTAAAAGCCCTGCACTTTGGGGTTGGCATTAAAGCTTACGCCGGTACCGTAAATGGTCTGGTTAAGAATCAGAATGGTGGTGCAGTGGCGATTGGCGCACGGGTACGTTATGTCTTCCCCGGTAGTATCCCCCTGGCCGTGCTCGCAGAAGGTTATTATGCGCCGAATATCACCAGTCTTGCCGATTTTAATGGCGTGCAGGAGTACCGTGTTGCTCTGGAGTTTGAAGTGACTCCAAGTGCCAGAGCGTATGTTGGTTATCGTCGCCTACAGCTGGATTTGAATAACAGATCTAATTATGATGTTGATAACGCTGCCAATATTGGTATACGATTTGAGTTCTAGCGCTCAGTCAGACTCCTGTTTATTGGTAAAAGAATGGTGCAATTTTATTGCCCCGTCTTTTTATGTCAGGTTTGAAACAGAGTTAATGCGCTGGTGAAAGAAATACAGACATTGCTGGATATTATGGTTGCTTTGCGGCATCCAGAAACAGGTTGCCCGTGGGATAAAAAACAGAATTTTAGTTCAATCTCAGCTTACACCATAGAGGAAGCCTATGAAGTGGCGGATGCGATTGAGCGTAATGCTTTATGTGATCTGAAAGATGAGTTGGGTGACTTATTATTTCAGGTGGTTTTTCATGCACGGTTGGCACAGGAACAGGAAGAGTTTGAATTTCGTGATGTTGTAAATGCCATTAATGACAAGATGATCCGTCGCCACCCACATGTGTTTACGGACGTTGTCGAAAAAGATGCAGCCCAGCTAATGCTTGATTGGGAAGCGCATAAGCGCAGTGAGCGTGATAGAGCAGCGCCACTGGCAACTTCAGTAAAAAGTGAGCTGGATGGTATCGCCTCGACACTCCCTGCGCTGTGCTGGGCGGAAAAAATCCAGAAAAGGGCATCTGCTGCAGGCTTCGACTGGCAAACACTTGCGCCGGTATTAAATAAACTGGATGAAGAAATCTGTGAATTAAAAGATGAAATTAAGGCGAATGCTGATTTGGTGAGAACCGAAGAGGAATTGGGTGATGTTCTGTTTTCCTGTGTAAACCTTGCTCGGCATTTAAACATCAATCCTGAGCAGGCGCTAAGAAAAGCGAATCATAAATTTATAGCGCGCTTTAAAAGTATTGAACAACAGCTGCAAGCAACAAATAAATCAATGGCTGACTGCGAACTTAAAGAGCTCGAAGCGTACTGGGAAAAAGCCAAAACAATGATTCATTGCGGCAATGCGGAGGCGCAGGAAATATAATATTGATTAGCGTGATGAAAAGGGCTGCAAAATGCAGCCCTTTCAAGCTAGTATTTAGACTTATTGACTAAATGAATAGCGACTGTGTTGCGTCTGCGGACTCTTCAAAGTAAGAGGCTGCGCCAACAAAATCGCAGCCATCAATGAATGCGCTGGTGTCATGACCAAACAGATCAACTGTCATCTGGCAGGCAAGAAACTTACATTCTGCTTCCTGGCAAAGTTCACGCAGTTCTGCAATGGTGGCTACGCCGCAGTTGCTAATAGTTTTCTTCATCAGGGTTGTGCAGATCGGATCCATAAAGGGGATATTCCACAATAAATTGGGTATTTTAGGGCCGAAGTCAATGCTTTTGAACCATTTAGGTCCCCAGGGCATTTTCATTGGCATATCCGGTGCGGCTGTTGGTGTAATGCGAAGTTTGCTGGTATCTTTCAGTAACAGGTTCAGGCCGTAGAAAGTAAAGAACATGGATACTTCCATGCCTAAGGCCGCTGCAGTACTGGCAAGAATGAATGGAGGGTATGCCCAGTCCAGCGTTCCTTTGGTTGCAATGATGGTCAATTTGCGTTTGTCTGACATAACGTTATCCTCGTGTTGTTTGTGTAATTAAGTTTGACAGTCTTCTGACTATTAAATTTAAGTCAGGTTGCAACCATACTACTTAATGTCTGTTGTTAGCAAGCAGGAAAAATCCGTCTTTTGAGTCTTAAGGTGAAATAGCGGGAGATAGCGCCGTTTAAGTGCTGTTTTATGGGTGTTTTGGGTTTTTATTCTTAAATGCGATAACTGTTATTCTTTATCAGCTGGCGCATTTCTTCGACAGTCTTTATTATCGCGTAACATTGTGGCCCCTGGCAAGGGTAAGCGCAGGTGTCTCGCTGTGCTTCTTTTGCTGCCAGGGTTGAGTGAATAAACTGTTCTGCCGGAATGTTAAAGACCAGTATTGAAGGCAGGTAGTGATAAAATGTAAGCTCGGTGCATTCAGTATAGTCCTGTTTATGGCTTCTTATTATAAGAATGGTGGGTGGGTTAAGGTATTCGCTCAGTGCGTCTATCATGGCGCAATGTGAAATGGGTGCCTGATTGATTGCTTGCCAGGCGGATTTTATGCAGCGCTCAACGGTTTCAATGTAATGTGTTCGGCCGGAAATATACCCGAGTTGATTCAGCGCAATGCAGGCGCTGGCATTGCCGGATGGAATGGCATCATCACCAAATGATTTAGTGCGCTGAATTAGCTGTTCATGATCGTGGCCAGTGAAATAGAAGCCGCCACCCTGATGGTCTTCAAACTGCTCGATTAAAGTATCGGCCAGTTCAAGTGACCATTCATAGAGTGAAGCGTCCCATTCACATTGCAGTAATTCAAGCAGACCCTGCAGTAAAAAAGCATAATCATCCAGATACGCGTTGAGCTGGGCACGTCCCGCTTTATAGTTTGCGTATAAACGCTGCTTGATCCAGCAGTTATTTTTTATGAAGTAAGCTGCGCGTCTGGCTGATTCTATATATAGAGGCTGGTTTAGCAGACGCCCGGCAGCTGCCATGCCGTGTATCATCAACCCATTCCATGCGCACAGCATTTTTTCATCTCGAGCGGGGTGAATACGCATTTCCCGACGGGCATAGAGTTGTTTTTTTGCCAGCTGAAGGTGATTAGAAACGGTTTCGATGTCAATGCTCAGCTTTTTTGCCAGCTCGGTTTCGCTGCGGTAGCCATGTAAATGCCACTTGCCCTCAAAATTAGCAGGTTTGTTGAAACCGAAGCGTTGTTCAAATACCGGCCAGCATTCATCATCAATAACGGCTTTAGCTTCGTCAATATGCCAGGCGAAAAATTTACCTTCAATACCTTCAGAGTCGGCATCCTGGGCTGAATAATACCCGCCTTCGAGTGATTGCATTTCACGAATGACCCAGTTCGCTGTTTCAGTAGCCGTATTATAGAAGTACGTTTTGTTGCTAATGCACCATGCTTGTGAGTACAGTGCCAGTAAAGGTCCATTGTCATAAAGCATTTTTTCGAAATGAGGAATCATCCAGTCGGCATCGGTTGAATAACGGCAAAAGCCGCCGCCCAGGTGGTCGTAAATGCCGCCATTGCACATTTTTTTCAGGCTATGTAAAGCGGTATGCAGAATATGTGGATCGGAGGGTTTATTGTGTTCAGCCAGTGCCCAGTGGTGCAGGGCGCGTTCAATGATCGGTGAGTGTGGAAACTTGGGTGCCTGGCTAAAACCGCCGCTTTTGCTATCGAATTGTTGTTCAATCTGGTTGCGAGAAACGTCAATCGGTAGTGCAGAAAGTGTTTTCGAGGTAAAGGAAGGGGTCTCGTGAAGACGTTGATAAGCCTCATGCAGCGAGGTAGACTGTTTCTCAATATCGGTTTTACGATTTTTCCAGACATCATGCATGTGCATTAATAGTTGCTCAAATGAAGGTAGCCCATATTGCTGCTTACTGGGAAAATACGTCCCGGCAAAAATAGGCATCTGATCACCTGGCGAGAGGAAGACCGTCAACGGCCAGCCGCCAGCGCGCTCGGTAAGCATGGAGTGCGCATTTTGATATATCTTATCTAGATCGGGTCGCTCCTCTTTATCGACTTTTATATTAATAAAGTACTGGTTCATGATTCTAGCTATTGAGGCATCCTCAAAAGATTCATGCGCCATCACATGGCACCAGTGACAGGCTGAATATCCGATTGAAAGCAGGATTGGTCTGTTTTTGGTTTTGGCCAGCGCCAGGCTGGTGTTATTCCATGCGTACCAGTGCACCGGATTCTCGGCGTGCTGCAAAAGATAAGGGCTGGTTTCGAGATTGAGTAAATTAGCAGTGGTCATAACGATTTTTTAAATACCGAATTAAGCGTGTCTTAGTGAGTTGCTGAGAAATAGCGGGTTATTTATCCGCCAAGCGGTTAATTCGCTGCGTCACCGGTGGTGCCTGGCCTGAATACAGCGCAGGCTGCGCACAGTATGAGTGTAATTAGGCGGCAATACAATAGCTGGAAATGCACAGGATTACGGCCTAAAAGAAGTAAATTTAAAAAATAAATAAAAAAAAGATATACAGCTGAAAAGCTTTTATGTATGATGCGCTCCTCGGTTGAGGCAGGCATTTATTTGGTTCGTAAGACAAGGACTTAAATAAAAAATTATTTCATAAAACGCTTGCCAGGCAGAACAAGAATCTGCTAAACTTCCGCTTCTTTGTTGGGCTAAATGTTCCAACAAGTTCTTTTACAATTAGGATCAGATAGTTTGTGTGGGTGCTTGCATTGGC
>CAYTUK010000004.1:0-183798 GCA_964441285.1 uncultured Thiotrichaceae bacterium
ATCAATGGGGTCAATCAATGGGGTCAATCAATGGGGTCAATCAATGGGGTCAATCAATGCAATCAATGGGGTCAGCAATCAATGGGGTCAGAGTAATTGATTTAATGAAGTAATGAGTATATAATCACCCAACTCACACAATCAGGCAAAAATAAAGCCATGGCTCGTTTACCGCGTTTAAATTTACCTGGAATACCGCAGCATGTGGTGCAGCGGGGTAATAATCGGCAAGCTTGTTTCTTTGAAGATGAGGGTTACACGGTTTATCTGGATAAGATGAAGCTTTATAGCCGTAAATACAATGTGGCAGTCCACAGCTATGTGTTAATGACAAACCATGTCCATCTATTACTCACACCTTCAACGACAACGGGCGTGAGCCAGTTAATGCAGTCATTAGGTCGCTATTATGTGCGTTACATTAATCAAACCTATGAAAGAACCGGAACGCTCTGGGAAGGCCGCTATAAATCAACTTTAGTTGACAGTGACAATTATTTTCTCACCGTTAGTCGATACATTGAACTCAATCCGGTAAGAGCAGACATGGTAGCGCACCCTTCAGACTATCCCTGGTCAAGTTATCGACAAAATGCCCTGGGTGTCCCTGTTGAATTGATTACACCGCATTCGTTATATACAGAATTGGCCAAAACAGATAAAACCCGACAAAAGCGCTACCGCGCTTTGTTTGAGAATGAAATAGCAGAATATACAGTTGAAGAAATCCGAGAATCATTAAACCGAGCCTGGGTCCTTGGTAGCCGCCAATTCAAGCGACGAATTGAAAAGAAAACGGGTAGACGAGCGGCTCCTTTACCGAGGGGCGGGGATAGGAAGTCAGAGAAATATAGGGGTAATTCTCAATATCAATAACTCTGACCCCATTGACCCCATTGATACAGATACTTTAAAATACTCAAAATTTTTAGAAAAACATTAACGGTAGATAATGGTAAAGAATTTGCTGAATTTAAAAAAATTGAAAATAAAACAGGTCTCGATATTTATTTTTCAGACCCTTATTCACCTTGGCAAAGAGGGACAAATGAAAACACAAATGGGCTGTTGAGACAATACCTGCCTAAAGGGTGTGATTTAAGTTTAATTAATGATAAACAGCTTGCTTTAGTCGTTAAGGAATTCAATAATCGACCAAGAAAATGTCTCGATTATCAGACACCTCATGAAGTCTTCTTTGGTTCAATGAGTGGTGCACTTGCAACTTGAATTCGCCTTCACACTGATTCAGACTCCACTGATTGCAGGGGACACTGGGCGAGAGGATATTGGGTAGTTCCTCGGTCAGTTACCATGCCCCCATTATTATTTTGTGTTCAGATAGCTCCTGCTCTTCGTTCAATAATAAATTTTCAGTCACCAGTTTACTGTGATCAACGAGTCCCAGTAGTTCACAGATAATACCGCAAATCTCAGTTTGTTTTGGCGCGCAACCAGCTTGATGAGAGAAACGATCGCCAATGACATATAATGGAATATCTCGCTCTTCGGCCAAAGCGCCGCCGTGGCTTTTATCCGTATTCATGCCATGATCGGCAGTAATGATGATTTGGTAACCGGCTTCAATCCAGGTTGGAAGGTATTCAGATAACTCTTTATCTGAGCGGCGCGTGGTGTTGCGGTAATGAGAACTATCAAGTCCAGAGCGATGCCCGGCTTCATCAATACTCATAGGATGAACCAGTAAAAAATCAGGGTCGTAACGGCGACGTAATAATTCAGCATCAAGATACAAATGCCCGTCAGGGTATTGCCCATCGTGGTAAAAAGAACCATATTGGATGAGTTGTTCGGTATCGACTGTATGGCGGTCTCGTACAGGATTGTAAGGGCTTGCATTATACAGTTCGCTGAACCAGTGAAATGCAGCGGCAGCGGTGGACAATCCCGCTTCGCGAGCCAAACTGAAAACGCTTTTTTGGTTGGAGTTGCGCACCACCTGGTTGTGAACGATTCCGCTAACAGCGGGTGTTACACCCGTCAGGATGGTCTCGTAGAGTGGGCGAGACATAGAAGGTAATTCGCATTGTACTTTGTAGAGGGTCGCATCGCCTTGTTCACTTAACGACTGCACAAACCCCATGCATTGCTCAGCAATCTTATACGCTAACCCATCAAGAACAATGAGTATTACTTTCTCTGCCATCATATACTCCGAATACAGGACTAAATCAAGAAGTTATTTTTTGATTACTGCATTTTTTGATTACTAACAGTGTAAAAAGTATACGTAAGTTTTATGACAAATAAATGACACTAAAAATTTATTTTGATTAATGTTTATGCGGGATACCAAGATTTGTATTTCTTCAGCTACATACGGAGAGCGATGCTTTGGGATAGAGAAATGGAAGTGATAATTTAAAAAAGTGTCCAGTGAAGGTTGACCAGTACAATAATATTTTAGTGCGTATATAATGATGTACAGATGGGGTATAAGTAGAAGTTATGCCGACCAATCCATCATAACATTGAATTTATTACCGTTAGGAGCGTTATGACCACAGACAATGTAGAACCTCGGACGTTGCAGCCTACCATTCTTTCTTTTGTAAAAGATCTACCAAATTTGTGTTCACTTGCAGGATTGGCATGTACTATTTTAGCTATTTACTATAGTATTCTGGGTGTTTATTCCGCAGCAATGATTGGCATGATCTGGGCTGTCGCTTTTGACTGGGCAGATGGTCTTGTCGCACGAAGAATGCAAGGGCGGACAGGTAACGACCGAGCTTTTGGTGGACAACTTGATGTTTTAATAGATATTGTTAGCTATGGTGTTGCGCCGTCCATTCTTCTGTTGAGCTATGGAAGATTTGAGCCACTATTTTTAGTTGGCGCTTTTTTAATGTTGGCTGCCAGCGCAATACGGTTGAGTTATTTTAGTACCTTTGGTCTTGCTGGTGGAACGAAATACACCGGCTTGGCTCTTGATAACAATAATATAATACTCGTTTTTATTTTTTTATTGGAAAATATTTTTAGTAGGGGAGTTTTTACTGTTATTCTCTATGCTAGCTGTCTTGGTCTTGCTGCTTTGAATGTGTCACAAATCAAAACACCAAAACTTTCTGGAAACCCGGTCAATGTTTATATCCTGGCTGTTTATACTCTTGGGATAACTGCAATCTATGGTTGGAAGCTCCTATAGAAAACAACAAAATTGACAAAGAGTATTAACGAAAATTATTTTGATATAGGAATCAAATAGCATAATGGTTGTATATACGGTTGGTACTTTTGATTTGTTGCATGTGGGGCATCTTGCTTTACTAAAATACTGTAAGACACTCGGTGATACAGTTGCAGTTGGTGTTGCCTCAGATGAGGTAGTCTTGCTCTATAAGCCGAATATTCCTGTTATCCCTCTTGATCAACGAATTGAAATGCTTAAAGCCTTGCGTTGTGTCGATATTGTTATCCCATATCATGAACTTGATTACTTAACTGTGTGTAAGGAAGTAAAAGCAGATATTTTTGTTATTGGTGAAGATTGGGGAAAGAAACCTCATAATCGAGGTGTCGAGGATTATTTGAAAGCACAAGGTAAACGAATTGTTCAGGTTCAGTACAATCCGGAAACATCATCCACCGAAATAAGGCAGACTGTTATTTCAATACAGAATACGAGTAAAAGAAATTAATTTTTTATAGGGCAACTTTGTAGGGCTTATAGATAATAGGTTACAGATATTACTGAAACGAATAAAAAGGCTAGCCATGGTTAAAGACATGCGGTGAATACATCCATGCCGGCTCGACACCCGCATCCCTGCGGCTGACGGTCTTGAACAATGGTAGCCTTTTCATCTGTACGGTTAGTTATAGGTAATAAAACATTGTAACGTCTTATTTCAAAGTATAAATATTTATTGGTGAGTAACCAACTGTTTTACTTGCCTGGAGTTGTAATAATGACAGGATTCAGGCCTGGTTCTGGAAATTGAGGCGCATGGCATGGTATTCTAGACACCCTGAAACTATTTTTTAGCATTAATGAGCAAACCTGAAAATCACACCAGTCTTCCATCTATGCGCAAACTGTATATCAAGACTTTTGGCTGTCAGATGAATGTGTACGATTCTTCGCGGATTGCTGATGTTCTGGAACATTCCCACCAACTTGAATTAACCAATGATCCTGAAGAAGCGGATGTATTACTGCTCAATACCTGCTCGATTCGTGAAAAAGCGCAGGAAAAAGTATTTTCTCAGCTTGGACGCTGGAAAAACTGGAAAAAAACCAAACCTGATCTGGTGATTGGTGTGGGTGGTTGTGTGGCCAGTCAGGAAGGTGCGGCTATTCAACAACGCGCGCCCTATGTGGATGTGGTCTTCGGGCCGCAAACGATTCACCGCTTGCCGGAGATGCTTAACAGAGTCACCCGGTTGCATAAAAAAGTGGTCGATATCAGTTTTCCTGAAATTGAAAAGTTTGATTGTATGCCGCAACCAAAGGCGGAAGGGCCGAGTGCTTTTGTTTCCATTATGGAAGGTTGCAGTAAATATTGTTCTTTTTGTGTGGTGCCTTATACCCGTGGTGAGGAAGTTAGTCGTCCGTTTGATGATGTGCTGGCAGAAATTGCCGTTCTGGCGGAGCAGGGCGTGCGCGAAGTTAATCTACTGGGGCAAAATGTTAATGCCTATCGCGGTGAAATGAACGATGATGAGCCCGCTGACCTGGCTCTGCTGATTCATTATGTGGCACAGATTGGCGGCATTGAACGCATTCGTTTTACCACCTCACACCCGATTGAATTTAATGATGACCTGATTCAGGTATATGCTGAAGTGCCAGAACTGGTCAGCTTTCTACATCTGCCAGTGCAGTCTGGTTCTGACCGCATTCTGACCGCGATGAAGCGTGGTCATACGATTGCTGAGTACGTTGAAATTATTCACCGATTGAAACAGGTACGACCAGACATTGCTATTTCCTCTGACTTTATTATTGGCTTTCCTGGTGAAACGGATGAAGACTTTGCTGATACGATGAAACTGGTCGAAGTAATTGGTTTTGATCAGTCTTTCAGCTTTATTTATAGTGCAAGACCGGGAACGCCTGCGACAGAACTGTTTGACGGCACCACTAGCTTAATAAAAAAACACCGACTGGCTATTTTGCAAAGCGCGATTGCAGCGAATGCAGCAGCTATTAGTCAACAAATGGTTGATACGGTGCAGCGTGTTCTGGTCGAAGGTGTTTCAAGAAAAAGTGATACACAGATTTCGGGGCGGACTGAAAATAATCGGGTGGTGAATTTTGCGGGTGATAGATCATTGATTGGCCAGTTTGTCGAAGTAAAAATTACTCATGCCTTCACCAACTCATTGCAGGCAGAAGTTCATAATGCAGTTGAATTAACAGCTGTGTCAACCAGTGCAACACCTAATTTTGTTGGCGAAGAACTTTTCTCACAGTAACATTGTCTGCCCTGTATGACACAGAAACCTTCAAGTCAGTCTCAAGCAGTGAGTATTCATTTTGAGTTGGTGCCGGCAGATAATGCCAGACTGGCAAATTTATGTGGACCGTTTAATGAATATTTATCTCAGCTGGAAAAACATTTTAATGTCAGCATTGATAATCGCAGTAATCACTTTGAAATACGAGGTGATGAAGATTGTTTAAAAGCAGTCAAGACAGTTGTACAGACGCTTTACAATGTTGCCGGCCATGAATATCTTTCTCCTGCTAAAATACAGCTTTATCTTAGTGATAACCGGTCAGATGAGCTTGCCAGGGTTAAAACTAAACAATCTGTGACGATGATTGACCCGCATAGACAGAACCATTACGTAGACAATAAACCGCAAACGGAAGCAAGCAAAATGGATAATTTATCTGGTCATGCACAGCAAGAAACACGCTTTAATGATAGCGAAGCAGAAACTGTACAACCATACAGCAGTGTTAAAAGTCGACCGGGTAAAGTAATCGGCCGAGGTACAAGCCAGCAACAGTATCTGGAGCAGATAAAAAATAATGATTTAACCATTGGTGTCGGTCCAGCAGGTACGGGTAAGACCTACCTGGCCGTTGCCAGCGCGGTTGAAACACTGGAGAATGGGCGAGTTGATCGAATTATACTGGTGCGGCCAGCAGTTGAAGCGGGTGAACGACTGGGGTTTTTGCCTGGTGATCTGGCGCAGAAAATCGACCCCTATCTTCGTCCTATGTATGATGCACTTTTTGATGTGATGGGGCAGCAGAAAGTAGCAAAAGCAATGGAGCGAAATGCGATTGAAATTGCTCCGCTGGCTTATATGCGTGGGCGAACATTAAAGGATTCATTTATTATCCTTGATGAAGCGCAAAATACCACGATTGATCAGATGAAAATGTTCCTAACGCGAATTGGTTTTGGCTCCAGCGTTGTTGTAACGGGTGATATAACTCAGGTCGATTTACCGCGGGAAAAAACCTCAGGTTTACGTCATGCATTAAAAATTCTCTCCGGTGTTGAAGGTGTCGGTATTACACAATTCAATCGAGGTGATATCGTGCGTCATCCACTAGTTGAAAGAATTGTGCATGCCTATGAACAGGATGAATCGAAGTAAACATGCCCAGATCGATGCCATTGACAGTAGAAATTAGCCTGTCTGAAAGTATAACTGTTAATGATGATGTGCCTGAACTTCAATTGTTCAGGCAATGGGCCACAGCGGCGTATAGCAATACAGTCAATAACCGGCAGGCGGTTCAATTACCCGGTCAGCACGCTCTTACTGATGAACCATTGCCTGCCAGTGTAAACGTTTATATTGCTGGTACTGAAGAAATTCAACAACTGAATTATCAGTTTCGGGATAAAGACCAGCCAACCAATGTGTTATCTTTTCCAATGCAATTAATGGATGAAGTTGTTATAGATGAAATGAATATGACGATGTTAGGTGATATTGCTCTGTGTGCAACGGTAATAAAACAGGAAGCACAAGCACAGGGTAAAAGCATTGAGTCACACTGGGCGCATATGGTGATACACGGTATGTTGCATTTGCAGGGTTTTGATCATACTGAACAGGCACAGGCTGAGGCAATGGAACAGCTTGAAATAACACTTTTAGACCAACTTGGATTCGCTAATCCTTATCAATAATTCAATGCATAAAAAACTACCCAAACGCTCACTTTTTCGTATTGTTAAAGATCTATTTTTAAAAAAGGAAGATGAGCATGCTGCATTATTGCAACATTTGCGAGAGTCTCAACGTAATGGGGTTCTCAGCCTGGATTCTCTCATGATGATTGAAGGAGTGTTTCAGGTAGCGGAAATGCGGGTACGGGATATTATGGTATCGCGCTCACATGTTGTGGCAATTAATATGGATATGGGTGTTGAGGGTATGCTGTCAATTGTGGCAAATTCAGGCCATTCCAGATTTCCAGTGGTAAATGAAAGTCTGGATGATGTTGAAGGCATTTTGCTGGCAAAAGATTTGACACATTATCAGTACGAAGAGAGCCGTTCATCCTTTGAATTAAAAGACATAATGCGCCCAGCTATCTTCGTTCCAGAAAGTAAGCGTTTAAATATTTTATTAAAAGATTTTCGCAAAAGCCGAAATCACATGGCAATTGTTATTGATGAATATAGCGGGGTTGCTGGCGTTGTTACCATTGAAGATGTGCTGGAACAGATTGTTGGCGAGATTGATGATGAGCATGATGCTGCAGATGTGATGAATATCCGTCGCAGTGGTTTTAAACGTTACAATGTTCGAGGCCTGACTCCCATAGAAGAGTTTAATCAGTTTTTTGATGAAAGATTTTCAGCGGGTAAGTTCGATACGATGGCGGGTTTAGTTACACATGAATTAGGTCATTTACCGCAACGTGGTGAAGAAGTATTAATGGATAAGTATCATTTTAAAATTATTAGCGCAAATTCAAGACGGGTTAATGCCATGCAGTTAAACCTGTTGCCTGAAGTTGCTGAAATTGCTACTGAGACAGTTACCTCATCGGTTGATATCATCCATAATAAAGAAGCCTGAACCGCGATTGAATCGATAAATTGATGTGAACTTAACCATGCCTGATACCGCATCTGGAAGGCCATTACTTTCTACCGGCACTTATTCCCTGTTATTAATAACCAGTGTTATCGTGGGAGCACTGGCGACACTTGCTTTTGCACCATATAATCAGGTCTGGCTGGTTTTTGTTTCGCAGGCGATCATCTTTACTCTATGGCAACAGTTAACACCAGTAAAGGCATGGCTAAGCGGCTGGTTATATGGGGTCGGATTGCAGTTTTCAGGGGTAAGCTGGATTTACTATAGCCTTCATGTTCACGGTGGTACGCCCACGCCGTTTGCCATTATGCTGGTTTTCTTACTTGCCTGTTACCTGGGTATTTATACTGGTTTTACCGCCTATATCGTGACGCGATTTTGTCCACCAAAGCCGGTTTTGCGGTTACTCTTTTTTTATCCTGCGGCCTGGGTGGTATTTGAATGGTTGCAGGGCTATGTGTTAACGGGGTTTGCGTGGATGCAAACCGGTTATACACAGATTGATTCACCCCTTGCAGGTTATGCCCCCCTGTTAGGCAATCATGGAGTTGGTGGTCTGGTTGCGATGAGCGCTGGTGCCCTGGCGCTTTTGTGTTCGCAATTTTATGCGTTTTTTAAGCATAATAATTTAGTGTGGCAAAAAAGTGTATACGCTGTCCTGTTGATTGCACTTATCTGGTTTGTCGGTATTTTACTTAAACCCATTAACTGGACGCAGCCGCATGGCAAGCCAATAAAAATCAGTCTTATTCAGGGCGATGTTCCACAGTCATTAAAATGGAGCTCGGCGATGTATCAGCCGACACTGGATCGGTATCGAAAGCTAACCTTAAAGCAAAATAAAAATGTTGATCTTATTGTCTGGCCAGAAACGGCGGTACCGAATCTCAGCTCTCATGTACAGCCCTTTATTCATGAAATGAAGCTGGCGATGCAGACTCGAGGCACTGATTTAATGTTTGGTATTTTTGTCAGAAACCAGGCAGGACAATTGTTAAATAGTGTGTTGAATATTAACGGTGAAATTTACAGTAAGCGCCATCTGGTGCCTTTGGGCGAATACATTCCCTTACGCTTTCTCGTTGATTTCTTCAGGCGATGGGTGAATATACCCATGTCTGATCTTGCCAGTGGTAATAACAGGCAGCCGTTAATGTATGCTGCAGGTATTCCGGTAGGGGTTTCTATTTGTTTTGAAGAAGCCTTTGCGCGAGATATTTTAATTGGTTTGCCACAGGTGCAGTTGCTGGTGAATGTGAGTAATGATGCCTGGTTTGAGCATTCTCAGGAGCCTTATCAGCATCTGGCGATAGCGCGAATGCGAGCGCTGGAATCAGGCCGTTATATGATCCGCTCAACCAATACTGGTGTCAGTGCAATTATTGGTCCACATGGTGACATTATTAAGCAGGCTCCCTTGTTTAAGATAGCAACATTAAGTGGTCGCGTTCAACCCTTGATTGGCTCAACCCCCTATGTTATCTGGGGTGATTATTTGATTTTATTAATTTGTGGGTCAATTCTGGCGTTCGGTATAGTGAGCGTCTACACTTTAAGAAAATAGCGTATTTTTTTGTGATATGACGGGCTAAAAAAATAGTTATTTTGTCTGATTTTCATCATTGATTAAAAGGATGATTATAGTATGGGTGTTGTTCCTAAATATTGTCATCGTGGCCTACGGCTAGGACTCAGCCCTCGATAAAACGGGCGATCAATAAAATGAAAGACAATCACCTCATTTTATTGTTATTTTCACTATTGTGTCTGTTGTTATCAACAAGTGTGTTTAGCCATCCTCCTGATACAGATACCTACAACTCTTCTGGTAACAGCAAAGCACCATCGGTAGATAATGCTGAGGTGAAGCTCAGCACGCTGGTTACAACAAATACAGAAAACACACAGGTACTGGCAAAGATCAATGCTAATATGTTGTATGAAAATTACGATCAATTAACTTCCCTGCACTCATCTCAAATAGAAACTCAACAATCCCAACCGATTGGGATTGATTTAGTGGTGAATCCAGACGTTAAAGCGGTTACTGAGAAAAAACTTATCCGGCTGCGGCAGTTATTTTTACGGGCTGAAAATGCGCTGAAAAATGGCGATAACAAAAAGTATTTTTTACTCGCGGATCGGCTCAAAAAGTATCCGTTATACCCGTATCTGCAATATGAGTGGTTAAAAAAACATCTGGGCAATAATCACCAGGTAGAACATTTTTTAAATACGCAGCAATTGTCGAGGTATGCACCGATACTAAAGCGTAAATGGTTATACCATCTAGCAAAACACAAACGCTGGAAAATATTCTTACAGCATTACACCAATATGCATGAAAGGGTGTTAAGTTGCTATTATCGCCGCGCTCAGTTTGCCCTCAATAAAAAACAACTGGCACTTAAAGCCGCCACAAAACTCTGGGCGGTAGGCTATTCCCAGCCGAAAGAATGCGATCCGCTGTTTGCAAAGTTAAAGCGTTCCAATTTTTTTACCCAGAACTTGCGCTGGAAACGTTTTGATGCCGCCTTACGTAATAATAAAATTCGCCTGGCGATATATGTGAAAAAACAAATGTCAGTCGCTTACCAGGCCACAGCACAGTTGTGGTTGAATTTGTACCACAATCCGGCACGGTATATTCATGTATTGCTTCACTCACCTAAAACGGCTCAGTCAGCACAAATGTTTAGCCATGCAATAGACAGACTGGCAACCAGAGATATTGATTTGGCAATCGTCCTGTGGGATGCGAATAAACAAAAATTTAAACTTGACCGGAAATATGCGGAAAAGCTTGAAGAACACCTTGCTTTAGTTTTGGCATATAAGGGAGAGTCGGGTGCCTATGAACGTTTTGGCCAGTTAAAAAATCTGGATGAAAGTAGTCGGGAATGGCGTGTCCGCTCAGCACTTTCTGAGCAAAATTGGGGTCGAGTGATTGCTGCAATACAGGCATTAAACCGTGTGCAACAAAAAAGTGAAAGATGGCAATACTGGCTGGCGCGAGCCTATCTTAAGACAGGAAAAGTTGAACAGGCAGAAAGATTGTTTTCAGTGCTTGCGGTTAAACGTAGTTTTTATGGCTTTCTTGCGGCAGACAGAATGGACAGCATGTATCAACTTGTGGATAACCCAATAATGGTTGCATCAGATGAAATTACCCGATTAAAAAATAAAAAATCGTTTCAGATTGCCTATGAATTTATGTCGCTTGGTCGTGAGCAACAGGCAAAATTGCAATGGTGGTATGCGTTAAAACCATTAAATAAAAATGAAATAATGGTTGCAGCAAAACTGGCACAGCAGTGGCATTGGGATGAAATTGCGATTTTTACCCTGGCTAAAATAAAATACTGGAATGATATAAAAATGCGTTTCCCACTCGGTTATGCCGATAAAATTTATGAAAATGCAGCGCAGCAAAAACTTAATCCAGCGATTTTATTTGGCTTGGTACGCAGAGAAAGCGCCTTTAATAAACAAGCGTATTCACCGACCACCGGAGCGCGTGGTTTAATGCAGATTCTACCAGGAACAGGTCGGCAGATTGCGCGTCATTTCAGGGAGCGCTGGCGTGGGAGTGACAGCCTGTATAACCCGATAAGAAATTTGAAGTATGGTTCCTATTACTATCAACATCTGCTCAAAAAATTTGATGGACACTATGCGCTTGCGCTTGCTGCTTACAATGCTGGGCCTGGTCGGGTCAAACAGTGGCTGCCAGATGAGGCGCTGCCTGCTGACATCTGGATTGAAACCATTCCATTTAAGGAAACGCGTGAATATGTTATCTCAGTGCTTGCCTACACGCTTATTTATCAGCAGCGTACGGATAGCAATACACTGTCGATGTCTGAACTGACAAAAGAGGTGATGCCGCTGTCAGAGAAGCACTGAAAAGTCTTTTCAAACCGTGTTTTTCAATGCTGCCTAAGTTGCGCCATCAGGCTTCGTGTGAGGCTGGCGGCAGATAAATATCGATCCAGAACACGGTGTTCAATCATTTCAATATCAAGCATTAACCAGTCATAACATTCTGCACCTGATTCCATCATCGAATCAGCAACATCATTCACATCATTTTTGATATAACGTGTTATTTCACTGGCTTCCTCATTATTTACGCTACCCGATTGAATCGCGTATTTTTTTACGGTTTCCAGCGCGGCCTGTAAGGATAGATAACCTGACTGTGTTTGAGTCAGGATGCTTTCCATATCAATTATCATTTGGTTGTAGGTGATCAGTAGGTGATTACGATGGGTAAAGTTAGGGCGACGAACATTGGTCTTGTTATTCACCAATTTGCTCCTGATTTCTGTTCGGGTTCTGGTTGAATATCATGTAGAATCCGCTTCAATTAATATCTGTTATTATTTATAGACCACCTACTTTAAAACTGCGTAAGCACCCGACGAACTGTATAAAACTATTATGAATGAAGAATATAATCCACATGCAATTGAAGCTGAGGTCCAGCATCGCTGGCAACAACAGTCTGCTTTTCGGGTTGTTGAAGACAAAACCAGAGAAAAATATTACTGCTTGTCAATGTTCCCTTATCCCAGCGGTCGCCTGCATATGGGGCATGTGCGCAATTATTCAATCGGTGATGTAATCTCACGCTTCCAGCGTATGCAAGGGAAGAATGTTTTGCAACCGATGGGCTGGGATGCCTTTGGTCTGCCTGCTGAAAATGCGGCAATGAAAAATAAGGTCGCTCCGGCAAAATGGACCTATGAAAACATTGATTATATGCGCGACCAGCTTAAACGTCTGGGCTTCGGTTATGATTGGGATAGAGAACTGGCAACCTGTCGGCCTGAATACTATCGCTGGGAACAGTGGTTGTTTATACAGCTATATAAAAAAGGTTTGGTCTATAAAAAAACTGCCGGGGTGAACTGGTGTCCGCATGACCGAACCGTACTGGCGAATGAGCAGGTCATTGATGGTAAATGTTGGCGTTGTGATAGCGAAGTTGAACGCCGCGAAATCGCGCAGTGGTTTATGAAAATTACTGCATACGCTGAACAGTTACTTGATGATCTTGATACGTTAGAAAACTGGCCAGAGCAGGTGCGCACCATGCAACGCAACTGGATTGGTCGCTCTGAAGGAGTCGAGTTACAGTTTGAAGTCGAGAATGAAAATCCGCTTACGGTTTATACCACCCGTGCCGATACTTTAATGGGGGTCACTTATGTGGCGATTGCCGCTGAACACCTGCTGGCAAAAAAGGCCGCTACCAGTAATGCCAAATTGCGGTTTTTTATTGATTCGTGCAAAGTATCCAGTGTCGCCGAAGCGGATATGGCAACCATGGAAAAACGGGGTATGGCAACCGGCTTGATGGCGATTCACCCACTTTCGGGTGAATCGGTACCGGTCTGGGTGGCAAATTTTGTATTAATTGATTATGGCTCTGGCGCGGTCATGTCAGTACCAGCACATGATAACCGCGATTATGATTTTGCAAAAAAGTACGGCTTACCCATTAAGCAGGTTATTTTCCCCGCCGATGGCACGGATATCTGTGTCGATAAAGAAGCCTATGTGGAACGCGGGATATTAAAAAACTCTGGCGAGTTTGATGGTTTAAATTCCAGCCATGCGATGGATAAAATTGCAGAGAAACTACACTCAATGGACAGGGGCGAAAAACAGGTGAATTATCGTCTGCGTGACTGGGGTGTCTCCCGACAGCGCTACTGGGGAACACCCATCCCCGTGATTTATTGTGACAAATGCGGTACCCAAACGGTACCGGAAGATCAGTTGCCCGTGGTCTTGCCCGAAGACATTGAATACGGTGAAGAGGTCGGTTCACCCATCAAAAAAATGCCGGCATTTTACGAGACCAGCTGTCCATTCTGTGGTGGTGACGCAACACGGGAAACGGATACCTTCGATACTTTTTTTGAATCCTCCTGGTATTACGCCCGTTTTACCTGTCCCGATGCCGAATCTATGTTGGATGAACGTGCAAAATACTGGTTATCGGTTGATCAGTATATCGGTGGCATTGAACATGCGGTGCTGCATCTGCTCTATGCGCGTTTTTTCCACAAATTAATGCGTGATGAAGGTTTGGTGACGACTAATGAGCCTTTTGTCTCCTTATTAACTCAGGGTATGGTGCTTAAAGACGGGAGTAAAATGTCCAAGTCAAAAGGGAATACCGTTGACCCTCAGGGCTTAATTAAACAATATGGGGCGGATACTGTGCGCCTGTTTATTCTGTTTGCAGCACCACCAGATCAGTCACTGGAATGGTCAGATAGCGGTGTTGAGGGTGCTTCACGTTTCCTTAAACGCTTATGGAAGATGGTGGCTGGTCATATCACTCAGACGGGTACAGCCTTAACAAGCTCTATTGATATTGCGCAGCTCTCCACTGAGCAGAAAAATTTGCGGTGTAAATTACACGAAACCATTAGCAAGGTAAGTGACGATATGCAGCGCCGTTTTACTTTCAATACGGCTATTGCTGCGATAATGGAACTAATGAACGCACTGGCAAAATTTGATGATAATAGCCCGCAGGGTAGCATGGTAATACGCGAAGCACTGGAAAGTGTTGTGTTGATGCTATCGCCGATTGTGCCACATATTACGCAGCAACTCTGGCAGGAACTGGGTCATGAAAATTTAATTATTGATGCTGACTGGCCACAGGTGGATAAGCATGCACTGGTACGTGATGAAATCGAACTGGTGGTACAGGTTAATGGCAAGCTACGCTCAAAAATCAATGTTGCGGCGAATGCAGAAAATAAAATCATCGAAATTACTGCGCTGGCGGATGAAAAAATCATTGCCAATATAGCCGGTAAAACTGTGCGTAAAGTGATTGTAGTGCCGGGGCGGCTGGTTAATATTGTCGCGAATTAATCTGCTTATCAATTAATCCTGTAGTCGATTCTAATACCGTGGTCGATGCCTCTATTGACATCCCTGTCATAGAGTTTATTGAGTAGTATTGTTTGATACGTTACTTATGCTTCGATGGCAGTGGTTTTAGTTTCAATTCTCGCTGCGTCGCCTTAATAAATCCGTGTTTGGCATAAATATTCTGCGCTTCATCGGTGCCCAGGAAGGCGAGGAAGCGCGCTGCATTGTAGGGGTGACGGCCAGCTTTTAAGATGCCGATAACGTAGGCTACTTTACTGCCCATGTTATATGGTGCGCGGATAGCTATGCCTTCAATCTTGCGACCAATCTGCCGTTGATAAATAATTTCTGTGGTCCACACCAGACCAACATCGGTCTTGCCAGCAAGCAGGCGCAAGGGTGTTTCACGGTGATGACGTGAGGTAAACCAGGTCTTACCCTTGATCGCCCAGCAGCTCTTGCATTTTTTACTGCCGGCTACTTTTTTATAAATACCCAGATCTTTAAGCATCTTTGAACCATAGAATTTGAAGATACCCTCAGTCAAAGGATTGGGCAAAGTGACTACAATGTCGTCACGCGCCAGGTCTCGCGGTCCTTTGATATGTTTAGGGTTGCCCTCGAGCACTTCTAATGCGAGTTTATTGTGGGTGTATATCATATAGTCATTCATCATATTTTTATTATGTAGCTTTTTGAGATGATTAACGTTGACGCTGGCAAACAGGTCGGGATGCATGGATATCTTCTGGCCGGCAATTTTACCCTGTTGCAGAATCTGACCTTTTAGAATCTGGCCTGGTGGAATGGTTTCCACAAATATTTTCTTAATGTCGGGGTTACGTTTCTGAAACGCATCAATCAGGTCTTTCATCACCATAAACTGGTTGCCTGCCAGGTACATGGATAGGTTTGCCGTATAAGAATCGCTAATTTTGCCGTAATCAATCTTGCCATTGGCATTGAAGGTGCGGTGGTCGTGACCTTTGCCGACATCTTTACCTGCCAGGGCTATATTGCTGATCAAACAGCTTAGTGCTAACGTTATTATTAAGGCAGCTTTTCGCTGCTTATGGATTGTTCTTAACATTTTATTTCCTCTTTTTTTTCAATGATATAGATAATATATTGCGCTATAATTTATTTCTAATCCTCTATCAATAATGAAATTATACCTAGAAAATATAGAAATCTAAAAAATAGATCAATAAAAATTAGTTTTTAATTAAAAAGACGCGGTCATATCGGTTTTATTCCAATTATAAAATATCTTTTTTTCATGTTTTCTTGCCTGATGGACGAAATGAGCCGGAAAATATGGTCAGAATTAACGTTCAGGTTATGTTTTCGCGCTTGCTCGATGGGTCGGGTAAGGGAATGCCAGGCTGCGATTGGTTCCAGAGCAAGCATAGAACCTTAAATAGCTACCCGTACATGCAGCTACGCTAAAACAGTATGGTAATATTGTTATTGTGCTCAAGGATTATTGTGTCTGGGAGCGAAACAGTGATACAAAACACCGCAATGAGAAGTAATGCCATATAATATAAAACGAACATTGATGTTGCCTGCAGTGTTATTAATGCTAAGCCTTACTTCCTGTGGTTTTCACTTGCGAGGTCGTGTCGAGCTATCGAATAATTTGTCACCGTTATATTTACAGCAAAACTCGGCTTATGCGTTGGCGCGTGACTTAAGGGCTTTGTTAAGCGGGAATGATATTGATGTGGTTGGAAAAGCTGACCAGGCTAATGCCAGCTTAATACTGCTAAGTGAGTCGAGAACACAGCATGTTTTATCGATTGACACTCGCGGGAGGGCGCGTGAATATTTGTTAACCTATCGTGTTCAGGTTCAGTTTAAAGGGGTAAGGATTAAACCAACCCGTGATACCATTTCGATAAATCGCACTTTACTGTTTGACCCGAATGCAATCCTGGCGGTAACCGATGAGCGGGCAACGATCTACCGTGATATGCGACGTGATGCCGCAAGTCGTATTCTTGTCAGATTAGAGGCGCTAGATACGGCAGCTAAAGCTAAAGCAAAGAGGAACGAATAAACGTGAATGTTCGTCCCGACCAGTTAAGTGCCATATTGCCAAAAAAAATTTACCCGCTGTATTTTGTTGGTGGCGATGAGCCATTACAACAGATGGAAGCAAGCGATGAAATTCGCCAGTTTCTACGTTCTCAGGATTACAGTGAACGCGAAGTACTGGATATTGATGCTAATTTTGACTGGCAGATTTTTATTGAAGAAACCGCGAGTATGTCGCTATTTGCCACTCGGCGTATTCTGGAATTACGCATACCTTCAGCCAAACCTGGGAAGCAGGGTGCGCAGATATTAAAGCAGTACTGTCAACGACCAGCTGAAGATACGGTGGTTTTTATTCATGCGGGTAAAGTTGAGGCCAGCGCGAAAAAAAGTGTCTGGTTTAAGGCCATTGAACAAGTGGGCATGGTGGTACAGTGTTGGCCGGTGAATGTTGGAAAATTACCCGCCTGGGTAAAACAACGTTTTTTGCAGTGTGAGATGCAGCCTGATGCAGATGTTGTGGCTTATATCAGTCAGCAGGTTGAGGGTAATTTACTTGCTGCGGCGCAGGAAATTGACAAGTTGTTTCTGTTAATGGGCCCCGGAAAAGTAACCTATGCCGATATTGCTCAAGCCATTGCCAAACAATCGCGCTATAGTGTTTTCGAATTGACTGATATGATGCTAAAAGGCGATCAGACACGCGTTGTTCGAATTGTTGATGGCTTAAAAGCTGAAGGGATTGAAACGATTTTTATCAATGGTATGCTGGCAAGAGACATCCGTTTATTGTGTAAAGCGGCGCAACATCCGCAGTCCGCTGATTCTGTGCTGAGCCGTTCCGGCATCTGGAGTAACCGCGTGATATTGTTCAAATCCTGTCTGTCACGTCACTCACCACGTTTTTTTCAGGCGATGTTAAAACGTTGCGCTTTGATCGACAGTGCGAGTAAAGGCATGGCACAAGCAAATGTGTGGGATGAACTACAGGGGTTGTGTTTTCGTATTGGTGGTCGCAGTCGGTCGGTGTGACCGATGATGTCACGGTGGTCTCAGCGCAAAAGCATTTCAACTACGCGCCCAAGTTCGATATAATACAGCGTTACTGTTTATGTAAGATATTCTTTTAATTGAGCCCTTAATATTATGAATGCAAACGTCCAGCCGCCAGAAATAAATATTGAAAAGTATATGCTTGATGTCGGTAGACGCGCGCGCATTGCATCGCGTGAAATCGGACGGGCTGAAACCGGCGTTAAAAATCGGGTGCTTACAGAAATTGCCTCGTTGATTGAAACTCAGGTCGAAAAACTGGTGCAGGCGAACCAGCTTGATCTGAATGCGGGTAAGGTCAAAGGGCTCAGTGCCGCATTGTTAGATCGACTGGAATTAACCCCGGCGCGCATTACTGCAATGGCTGAAGGTTTGCGTCAGGTTGCGAGCCTGCCTGACCCAGTTGGCGGTATAACTGATCTGGCGTACCAGCCATCCGGCATACAGGTTGGGCACATGCGTGTGCCACTGGGTGTTATTGGCATTATTTACGAATCTCGCCCCAATGTTACTGCCGATGCGGCTGCGTTGTGTCTTAAGTCGGGCAATGCAGTAATTTTACGTGGCGGTTCCGAAGCGCTACACTCAAATCAGGCGGTGGCTAGCTGCATTAAACAGGGGCTTGAAGCAGCGGGCTTGTCTGCGGATGTGGTACAGGTGGTTGAAACCACTGACCGCGCCGCAGTCGGTGAATTGCTGCGGATGAAAACCTGTGTGGATGTAATTATCCCTCGTGGTGGTAAAGGTTTAATTGAACGGATTAGTAATGAATCACTGGTTCCGGTAATTAAGCATCTTGACGGCATCTGTCATGTATATATTGATAGTGATGCGGATGTTAAAAAAGCGGTAAACGTGGCATTTAATGCCAAGACCCAGCGCTATGGCACCTGTAATACACTGGAAACACTGCTGGTTGCTGAGTCAATTGCCAGTTTGATATTGCCCGATCTTTGTGCCCGTTATGTGGCAGAAGGCGTGGAATTAAGAGGTTGTGAACGCAGTAGAAAAGTGTATGCGAAAATGCAGCCTGCGACTGAACAGGACTGGGATACGGAGTACCTTGCGCCCATTTTATCAATAAAAATAATTGATGATATAAGGAGTGCCATCAATTTTATTAATACGCATAGCTCACAGCATACGGAGTCAATTATTACTGAAAATTACACCAACGCACGCCAGTTCTTGCGTGAAGTTGATTCCAGCTCGGTAATGGTGAATGCCTCCACCCGGTTTGCGGATGGTTTTGAGTATGGCCTGGGCGCTGAAATTGGTATCAGTACCGATAAGCTGCATGTACGAGGTCCGGTTGGACTGGAAGGACTGACCAGCCAGAAATTTGTGGTGCTTGGGGACGGGCATATTAGAAGCTAAACAGTGATAAAATTTAATTGTTTCAGTATCAGTATCGTGAAGAGAGTGGTTTATCAATACAATCTTGACCGACCACCGGCTTAATGATCGGTATTTTTGGAGGCACCTTCGACCCAGTTCATTATGGCCACTTAAAACCGGCACAGGCTGTTTTGCAGGCGTTGGGGCTTTCTCACATTCGGTTCATTCCCAATCGGATTCCGCCTCACCGCCAACAGCCCTGGTTATCTGTTAAACAAAGGCTGATCTTATTAGACCTGGCATTACAGGATTATGCCGAATTTATTCTTGATCAGTGTGAACTAAACCGTGATGGTCCGTCTTATATGGTGGATACACTGCAAACGCTCAAACAGACATTTGTGAGCGAATCGCTCTGCCTTATTCTGGGGCTGGATGCTTTTATCGGGTTTGATGCCTGGTATCGGTGGCAGGATATTTTGCAGTTATGCCATCTGGTTATTACACCACGTCCGGGGGTTGAGTGGCCGACAGGTAAAATAAGTGAGCAACTCGGAGCAAGAATCACCGATGATGCAAAGTTGTTAGAAACCGAAGCAACGGGACGAATCCTGTTACAATCTGTGCCACAATTGGCGATTTCATCAACAGAGATAAGGCAATGCCTGCAACAGGGTCGGTTGGTGCAGGCATTGCCCGCGCAGGATGCGTCAATAAATAAGTTAATGCCGCCAAAGGTTTATCAACAATTAATGAGGTTTTCTCAGTATGACTGAAATGGGTTTAAAAACCATCGCTATCTGTGCGCTGACAGAAGTGAAGGCCGAAGATATAATATCAATGGATGTAAAAGATAAAGCGTCATTTACTGACTGGATAATTGTTGCCAGTGGTACCTCCAGTCGCCATGTTAAATCGATTGCGAATAACGTGGTGGTTGAAGCTAAGCAAGCGGGTGTCCAGCCCTTAGGTGTTGAGGGCGACGATACGGGGGAATGGGTGCTGGTAGATTTGGGGGATGTAATTGTGCATGTGATGCAAAAAGACGTTCGCCAGTTTTATGATCTGGAAAGTCTCTGGCAGCTAGACACTAGCCGTCGTGAGGAAGCTTAGGTCTCACCGGAACGAATGTAAGGAAGAAAGGGAAATCATTTGCGGATACATTTAATCGCTATCGGGCATAAAATGCCTGCCTGGGTTGATCTTGCCTGTGAGGATTATGGTCGTCGCCTGCCTGCTGAAATTCGTCTTGATACTATTTTATTGCCTTTAATGAAACGGGGCAAGAACCCTGACCTGGCCCGTATTAAACGTGACGAAAGCCGGAAGCTACTTACTGCGGTGCCAAAAAATTCTACTATTGTCGTACTGGATGTACTGGGGCTATCTCTATCGACACCAAAGCTATCTAAAATGCTGGCTAACTGGATGCAGCAGGGTCAGGATGTATCACTCATTATCGGCGGCCCAGATGGGGTCTCGGACGAATTGCTTGGATTGGCAAAGCTTAAAATTTCACTGTCTGCACTCACTTTTCCGCACACGCTCATTCGTGTCATGCTAATGGAACAATTGTACCGGGCGTGGACAATTTTGAATAATCACCCTTATCACCGAGCATAATAGTGTCCCGCTCGCTGTAAAGATAATATTATGACGGATACTCAAATCGTACTTGCTTCAGCTTCACCGCGACGGCGTGAGCTGTTGGAACAAATTGGGATAACCAGTATTGTCCATGCGGTTGACCTTGATGAAAGTGTTTTAGCTGAGGAAGTGGCAGAAAATTATGTACAACGTCTAGCACTGGCGAAAGCGAAACAGGCCTACCAGGAGATCGTTCTGGATGCGAATGTTTCTAACCCGTCACCCATCGTCGTTTTAGGGAGTGATACTACGGTAGTAGTTGATGGAGAAATACTGGGCAAACCGAATAATTCGACCCATGCCTGCGAGATATTGGCTAAACTTTCAGCCAGGGCACATTTTGTTTATACCGCCGTGGCACTGATGACTGAAGTGGACGTGTTACAGGGGCTAAGCTGCAGTGAAGTGTGTTTTACCAGGCTAACACGACAGCGTATTGAACAATATGTGGCAACAGGAGAGCCGATGGGTAAAGCCGGTGCTTACGCCATACAGGGGCGGGCGGCACAGTTTGTGAAATCCATTCATGGTAGTTACTCTGGTGTGATGGGTTTGCCTCTCTATGAAACCACAGAATTATTATTACGTGGAAACATTAATCCACTAATACTCACCCATTAATTTAATCGTCATACTACTGAATTGTAATTCAATAGCAGATAAACAGGTTTAAGCATTGTGAACAGAGCACTAAGTAAGGAAATATTAATTAACATTACACCGCAGGAGACCCGCGTTGCCTTTCTTGAAAATGGCATGTTGCACGAACTGTATATTGAACGTAATCGCAGTCGTGGATTAGTCGGTAATGTCTATAAAGGCAGAGTGGTGCGTGTGTTACCCGGTATGGAAGCTGCTTTTGTCGAAATAGGGCTGGAAAAAGCCGCATTTTTACACGTTTCCGATGTCACAGTAAAAACGGAAAGTCATACCATGCCGCATATTGGTCAGGTATTGCATGAAGGTCAGACGGTATTGGTGCAGGTTATTAAAGATCAGCTAGGAACCAAGGGCGCACGTTTAACCTCGAATATTACCATTCCTTCTCGTTATCTGGTTTTTATGCCCTATAGCGATAATATTGGTGTATCAACTCGCATAGAAAGTGAAGAAGATCGTGATCGCTTGCGAAATATGGTGCTGGCGCAAGAACATAGAAATAAAGAAGCAGGTTATATTTTGCGTACTGCGGCAGAAGTTGCTGATGAAAAGGCCATTGCCAGCGACATTAAATACCTGAATCGTTTATGGGAAAACCTGAATAATTCTGACGCTATAGAGGTTGGTAATGTGGTGCATAAAGATCTGCCACTTTATTTACGTGTATTGCGTGATATGGTGGATGAAGGACTCGAAGTTATACGTGTTGATTCACGGGAAACATTCAAAATTATGCAGGAGTTTGCCGAAAAATATGTGCCTGAAGTCGTTGAGTTTATCGAGCACTACCCTGGTGAGCGTCCAATTTTTGATTTACACGGTGTAGAAGATGAAATTCAGAAAAGCCTCGAACGTAAAGTTCAACTTAAATCAGGTGGGTATCTGATTATTGATCAGACTGAAGCGATGACAACCATTGATGTTAACACCGGGGCTTATGTTGGTAGCAGAAACCTGGAAGAAACGATTTTTAAAACTAATCTTGAAGCGGCACAGGCTATCGCCAGACAGCTAAGATTAAGGAATCTGGGTGGTATTGTCATTCTGGACTTTATTGATATGCTTGAAGAAGAACACAAACGCCAGGTTTTGCGCGCACTGGAAAAAGCCCTGGAAAGAGATCATGCTCGAACCAGTATTTGTCAGGTGTCTTCGTTGGGTCTGGTCGAAATGACACGCAAACGAACCCGTGAAAGTCTGGAGCATGTATTGTGCGGAACCTGTCCTACCTGTAAAGGGCGGGGTACCATTAAAACAGCTGAAACGGTATGTTATGAGATTTTTAGAGAAATTCTGCGCGAAGCCAGACAGTTTGATGCAAAGGAACTACTAGTGCTTGCGGCTCAGGATGTGGTGGACATGCTGGTTGATGAAGAATCGAGCAGTCTTGCTGAACTGGTCGATTTTATCGGTATCCCGATTAAATTTCAGGTTGAAGCGCTGTTTACCCAGGAACAGTATGATGTCGTGATTCTATAAATTAGCCAGTCAACAATGATAAATAAAAGTTATTAGTTAAAACTATGATACGTTGGTTACTGCGGTTTCGACTTTGTGTAATTGTCAGTCTGGCGGTTATATTAATACTTGCGGCCATTGCGTTTAGTCTGGTTCGTGCTGTACTTCCCCATGCCACCGGTTATAAAGCCAAAATAGAAGCTGAATTAAGTCAACAAATTGGTCTGCCGGTTCATGTTGAGGGTATTGATGCAGACATGCACTGGTTTTCACCGCGTTTAAAATTGTTGCAGGTGTCTGTTTATAATGCAACAAATAAAGTCCCTTTATTCCATTTTAAAAAAATATTATTTGAACTGGACACGTTTCGCAGCCTGCTTCGTGGTGAACTTACAGTGGGTGAAATTAGCCTGGTTGGTGTTACTCTTTCAGTTGAAAAGCAGACCAGAAACCGCTGGCTGATTCAGGGAGTAGAGATTAAGAATAATCAATCAACAGGTATGGCAGAAAAATTACTGTATACCTTGCAACATGCAAATTATTCACTTTTAGACAGTAATATCTATTATCGTGATCTAACTAAAAACAAGCTGTCGCTAAATTTACTCGATGTTAATGTTAATGTTAAAAACTATCTGGATAATCATACGCTGGACTTAAATATGAAGCTACCAGCGGGTTATGGTCAAGACCTGCATGTTGTCGCAGAACTGAAAGGAGTGCTGGATAAATCCATTAGTGGCAAGCTTTATATTAATGGCAGCGGCATAAACCTGAAGCAGTGGAAGCGATATTTTGACTGGTTGCCTGATTTCAGGTTGAGTGGTGTTGTTAGTAGTTCAGTCTGGCTAACAGTAAAAAATAACTTACTCACTAAAGTCGTCGCTCAGCTAACTGCAATGGATTTTTCAATTGCAAACAGCAAGGAAAAAATTTCGTCCTGGAAAGTTGATAAACTTTCAACCTTGTTGCGGCTGAAGAAATTGAATAAACAGTGGCGTTTAAATATATCCAGTCTGGAAATGGAGCAGAAAGGAAAACCTTTGTGGCCAGAACCAGTGAATATTATTGCTGGTATTGACGGTAATAATCTGTTTTTTAATGCAGACTTTTTACGGTTGCAGGATATTTTGAAAATTGCAAATATTATTGCTGCGGACAGTAAGCCGTTAAAAGTAATCGCCGGGCTGAAACCCGTTGGGGATATTTATAATCTCCAACTAATGTACTCAGGGAGTAATGCTGGAAATACTCGGCTACAGGGTGATTTCGCTAATTTTGGTTTTAATCTGCAGCATGTACCTGTTGTAGTGGCTGGGTTGGGCGCCCGTATAAAATTTAATAAAAATAAAATTAATATCCAGTTTTTGTCACAGAATGTGACTATCACGTTAGCTAATTTATTTCGCCAGCCTTTGCTGGCAAAAGTACTGACAGGTAAGGGCGTTGTCCAGTTTTCAAAGCAATTTAAAAAGAATCATGCCTGGTCATTTTCTACACCATTATTGCACATAAAAAATGCACATATAGATACCTACTCGCGCTTATCGTTAACTATGCCGCCAGTAATTACGGTAGTAAAATCAACATCTTATGCTTCGAAAAAGAAAGTCAATCCGAAAGTAGGAAAGTTGTTGGCGCAAGCGCAACAACACCTGTTTATTGATATGCAAACAAGTTTTTATGATGCGTATACTAAATATACCTCCGTTTATTTACCCGTGGGAATAATGCAGCCAGCTTTAGTTAACTGGCTGGATAATTCAATTCGTGGCGGGTATACCGAAGCAGGCAGTTTTATTTTACATGGTAATGCGGATGATTTTCCTTATGCTGATGGTAGTGGCGTGATGGAGATTTTATTTCACCCGGTAAACATTAATCTAAAATTTCTCCATAACTGGCCTGCAATTTCAAATTTATCCGCAAATATAAAATTTTATAATCAAAGCATGTCGATTTATGATGGCATTGGAAATACCAGTAATGGTTACATATCAAATGTCAGTGCAAGTATCCCTGACTTAGAGAAACCTCAGTTAAAAGTAAAGGCAAAAATTGTTTCTTCAATAAAAAATTTACAGCACTATATAACGCACTCTCCACTGGAGGCTTCTCTTGGTAAAACATTTAGAATCTTTAAGTTTAAGGGAGAGACGCTGTTAGATCTTTCCTTAAATATCCCGTTATATGCTGATGTTGTAACGCCTTCATATAAGGGTGATCTGAGGTTAAATCATGTAAGCTGGTATTACCCTGAACTGGCATATTCACTTAAAAACGTCAATGGGAATTTCCATTTTACTAAAAATAGTATTACCGCAACACGAGTGCGTGCATTAATCGATGGCCGCCCTGTTCTTTTGTCTGCCCACACCATTAAGAAAAACACCAATCCAGAAGTTATATTTAAAATACATGGCCCTATTAATATAGATACCTTGCTGAAGACATATAAATGGGTACCGAAAAACTGGTTGACAGGCGTATCACCCTGGGATATATCTGTGTTTGTCCCATTTCATCCAAAAAAATATCTAGTGCATGTCAATGCAGAATCAACATTAAAAGGTGTTTCTATTAAGGTTTCAGATGCGGTAAGTAAACTGGAAAAACAGGTAATACCCGTGTCCATTGCATTGGATGTTATGGCTAAGGATAAATTAAGGATTAAGCTTAAAAGTAAGAAAATCATCTCATTATCTGTGCTGAAAGATAGCGCTGGATTAATTACATTTTCTGTGAGTTCACCGATGGTTATCGGTAAGGGCGATTTTGTCGAAGGACTGGATAAACAGACAAAGGTTAATTTAAATCTGGATAAATTAGATTTATATGCACTGCTAAAATCTAAAGCCAATAAACAGGTAAGTGGAAGAATTCGACCAACAGATTTCCCACCCCTGAACTGGCAGATAAAAACTTTATTGTGGAATGGCTGGACGTTTAATAACATTTTTTTAAAAACGAGCAGGCAACAGCACGGCATGGTAATAAATAAGCTTAAATTAACGGGGCCAGCGATGACACTGGATGCTAAGGGAAGTTGGTTATCCAATTGGCGCTATAAAAATAAAACGGTTTTTTCCGGCAATATTCATAGTGATAATATGGGGACTACTTTAGCCGGGTTAGGTTTTGAAAAAAGTATTGAAAAAAGTAAGCTGGATGCAAGATTTAATGCAAGTTGGCAAGCAGAGCCTTATTCATTATTGTGGAAAAATGTAACAGGTAAAACAACATTTAATCTTAAAAATGGCACTATTCCAAATGTGAATCCTGGTGCTGGTGGGCGTTTACTCGGTTTAATGAATGTTTTTCAACTAACGAATCGTTTGGCATTAAATTTCAAGGATGTCTATAAAAAGGGTTTTTCCTTCGATAAAATAGCTGGCGAACTTGATTTTGTTAATGGTGAAGGTACGCTTAAGAACTTCGATATCAAAGCTCCATCGGCAGATATTAATATGTTTGGTGATATTGGTTTGGTCAAGCACAACTATAATTTACTTATGCGTGTTAAACCACATTCTAATGGTATTGCTTTTGCTGGCGGAGCGTTGCTTGGCGGTGTTGCAGTTGGTGCAGGGTTAGCTTTAATTCAAAAAATATTTAATATTAATCTTATTGGTGATGACGTGTATACTATTACTGGGACATGGGATAAACCTGAAATAAAAAAAATAACCCAGAAAAGCGATACGAATAATGAAAACACTGACGACTATTCGTTTTAATTACTGTTTTTTTTTGCTATCTATTATCACGCTTGTTTATCTACTTTCTGTTTCTGCTTCAGTTGCAGCGCCCGCAATGAATCAGCCTACAGCATGGCTATTAAACTCTGAGCAGTGGGAGTTAAATCGGACCGGCAATAGTATCGTTAAAATGCCAGTCTTAAATCAGGTCGTCACGCACTGGATTAAGCGCGTTAAAACAGAGCCAGGTGTAAAAATTGAATTGCAGTATCCAGGCGGGGAAGATGGTGAAGTTTGGGTGCAGGAACTGGCGGACTGGCTGGTATCATTGGGCATCTCGTCAAGTCACATTTTAATGCTGCCTGGTAGCCGCGCTGATGATGTTATTAAGCTATCAATTGTGTCGTCATAAAGTCGAACAGATGGATCTTCCCATAACTGATTATTTATACCGTTATAGAAGTGCACTAATTGGAGAAGATAGTACGTGAGTAAAGTTGCAGCAATACAAATGGCATCAGGCCCCAATGTGAAAGCAAACCTGGCTGAAGCAGAAAAGTTGATAAAAATAGCTGTTCAGCAACAGGCTGAGCTTATCGTTTTGCCCGAAAATTTTGCGATTATGGGTACCTCTGAAACGGATAAAGTAAAAATTGCCGAGACATATGGTTCAGGTTTGTTGCAGGACTTTTTAAGCGAGCAGGCAAAAAAACACCATATCTGGTTAGTCGGCGGCACGGTGCCATTAACTTCAAGCGATCCAGAAAAAATATCAGCAGCTTGCCTTCTCTATGGTGATCAAGGTGAAAGCATTGCGCGTTACGATAAAATTCATTTATTTGATGTCACCATTGAAGCAGCAAACGAAAGTTATATCGAATCAGAAACGATTAGTGCTGGGAATGAGGTAGTGGTGGTGGATACGCCATTTGGTAAGTTGGGGTTAGCAGTTTGTTATGATTTACGGTTTCCTGAGCTCTTTCGTGTTATGGTTAATAAAGGCATGGAAATTTGCGTTTTACCTTCAGCATTTACCAGTCTGACAGGGAAGGTGCACTGGGAGTCGCTGTTACGTGCTCGTGCGATAGAGAATCTATCTTATATTATTGCCGCTGATCAGGGCGGCTACCATGTTGGTGGCAGGGAAACGCATGGTGACAGTATGGTGATTGATCCCTGGGGGCTAGTATTAAATCGATTACCCCACGGGACTGGCGTGATTGTTGCTGATCTGAACATGGCTAAACTAGAGCGTACCCGCGAAATGTTTCCGGTACTCACGCATAAGCGCATTAGCTGTGAGTTTAATTAAGCTTGAATGAGCGGCTAATTTAATCTGCACAGGACTGGCAGCTTAAACAAAACTGGATCAAAAAATGGGCTTCGAAAACATCATCTTCGAATTTGTGCTTATTTTCGCGGGCGCAGCAATACTTGCCACCGTCTTTCTTTATTTAAAGCAACCCATTATTCTTGCCTATATTGTTCTGGGTGTGATCGCGGGTCCGTGGGGGCTTGACCTTATTAAGGCCCCGGAACATATTGCGCAGCTCTCGCGTATCGGCGTGATCCTGCTGTTATATTTGCTTGGTATGAACCTGAAGCCGGAGCGGCTCTATCACCTGTTTAGTAAAACAGCCGTAGTCACCTTAATAACCAGTATTGTATTCCTTGCTGTTTGTACGTCAGTGGCATTGCTGTCAGGTTTTGGTTTGACTGCGAGTCTGGTTATTGGTGCATCACTGATGTTTTCCAGCACGATTGTTAGTCTTAAACTTATTCCAACCACCGCCCTGCACCATAAGCATACGGGTGAAATGATGACCAGCGTTTTATTGATGCAGGATGTCATCGCTATTCTGTTAATCCTCGTTATGACTGGCAAGCAGAATAACGAAGTATTCATTGGCATCGTTATGTTACTGGTGAAGCTACTGGTGCTGGTGCTACTTTCATACCTGCTGGTGAAGTATATTATTAACCGCCTGTTTATTAAATTTGACACCATTCGTGAGTATGCTTTTCTGCTGTCGTTAGGCTGGGGGCTGTTGCTGGCAGGGATTGCCGACTACATTGGTTTATCGTATGAAATGGGCGCTTTCATTGCGGGAGTCACCTTTGCTTCTTCACCGGTTGCAATGGTGATTGCTGAAGATCTGAAACCTTTACGCGATTTTTTTCTTATCCTGTTTTTCTTTTCCATCGGTGCGCAGTTTAATTTTCTGGTCTCGCAGGATGTTTTGAAGGCCGGCGTAGCGCTGGCGATAACCATTGTAATAATCAAACCCTTTGTATTCAAAAAAGGCTTTGAACTGATCGGTGAGAAAAAATCACTTTCAACTGAACTGGGTGTGCGTCTGGGACAGGCCAGTGAATTTTCCCTGATGGTTGCTTATACTGCGGTGACCGCGGGTTTAATTGATTTATATACTTCGTATTTAATTCAAATGGTGGTTATTATCAGCTTCGTGCTGTCAACTTATCTGGTTGTGTTTCGTTACAATACGCCTATTTCGAGTACCGAATCTCACCGCATGGACTAGGCATCTGTCCAGGAATAGAATAATGTTCTTTTATAAAACGGCAAAGTACGCCTAAATCCAGTATGTCCGACCAGCAACAAGCACAACAGCAACGACTAAATAATCAGGGTATTCATAAGCTGGATGCTGATGCGCTGGTGCGTGAGCATATTAGCTGGATGCTTGCATTGGCGCAGCGTATGTTGGGTGATCATGCGCTTGCTGAAGATGTTGTGCAGGATGCCTTTATTAACGTATTTCGCTCGCTGAGTTCATTTCAAGGTCGGTCTAGCTTAAAAACCTGGTTGCACCGTATTACAGTGAATGCCGCACTGATGAAATTACGTCGCTTAAAACGCCTGGCTGAGCAGCCAATTGATGAACTCCTGCCTGAATTCGATCAATATGGCTGCCGTATTGAAGCCAGCTGGAAAACGCTAGAGAGTGTTGAGAAAATTGTCGCTGATGAGCAGTATCGGGAACAGATACATAAAAAAATTAATCAATTACCTGACGCATACCGTATCATTTTGCTGCTTCGTGACATCGAAGGTTATGATACAGGTGAAGTTGCAGTGTTACTGGATATTTCCGCAGCTAATGTAAAAATACGGCTTCATCGAGCGCGAGCAGCATTGAAAAAGCTCCTTGAACCCCTACTTCGCGGCGAGGCATTTTGATGAAACATTACAATAAAACTGGATTCTGGCGTTGGATGAAAGGCCTTATGTTCAGACATATCCGCCGCCTGATGACCTGCAAGGAGTTCGAGGATTTCGTGCTCGATTACCTTGATGGTGAGCTTTCGGTGCAGCAGCAGGCTGCCTTCGATTTGCATTTACGCCTGTGCCGGGCATGTCGGCAATACCTGCGGGCGTATAAACATTCAATTGATCTTGATCGTGCTGTATTTTCCTCAGCAGATGCGCCTGTGCCCGATGATGTACCAGAGGATTTGATTAAAGCGATACTCAAATTGCGGGAGCGATAATAAAATATGTAATTTAAGTGTATCCAGATGGCAATGATTAGCATCCAACGAGTATCAATAACTCATTGGACATTAAGTCCTACAATAACAGGAGAGACAGCTATGAATATCAAAGCAGGTATAATTTCAGGTTTTATTGCCACCGTTGTATTATCAATATTGATGATCGCAAAAGCAAAAATGGGAGTGATGCCCGATCTTAATGCGATAAAAATGCTCGCTGGTATGATGGGCGCACCGTTGGCGATGGGCTGGGTAGCGCATTTTGTGATTGGCACCATTGTTTGGGGAATACTGTTTGCACTGCTGGTGGATAAACTTCCCGGTGGGATAATGAGTAGTGCCATTATTTTTTCCATCGGTGCCTGGTTTCTGATGATGATTGGGCCAATGCCGATGGCAGGCGCAGGGTTATTCGGTTTGCATCTTGGCATGATGGCACCGGTTGCTACGTTGATGTTGCATATTATCTGGGGGCTTGTGTTAGGTTTCAGTTATAAGAAATTTGCCCATTAATTCTGCTCACTAAGCATTTGAAACTGGTGGGTAAGGCGGCGTTGATCAGGTATTCGTTATATTCTGATCAGCGCTTTCGTCTGCCCCCGTTTGGTCTGATGTTGTGATTGTATTGGCATTGCTGTCTAGCAATTTCGCCGTTAAGACAGCATTGTTGTTTGCCCGAGTGATTTCAATAGTATAACCCGCGATCATCAAACTGGTGCCAGGCGGTGGGATAATCTCCATGTGCTCCAGAATAAGACCATTAAGTGTTTTCGGACCTTTTGCCGGTAACTTCCATTCAAGTGTGCGATTAATCTCTCGCAGATGCGTGTTGCCATCAATCAGGTAAGAACCATCTATTTGTTTATATATACCACGGTTACGCGTTGGTGAGTCGGTGGTAAACTGACCAACAATCTCTTCCAGAATATCTTCTAGTGTGACCAGCCCCTGAATACTGCCATATTCATCCACAACCAGTCCTGAGCGGCGTCTGTTGCTCTGAAAATTTAATAGTTGCCGAGTCAATGAAGTCGCCGCAGGAATAAAATAGACGGGTCGAATCAGTGACTTTAATGTTTCCATGTTAAGTTCATCGCGGGCAAAAAAGTTAAGCACTTTACGTAAATGGAGAATTCCGGTGGTATGGTCGATGCTGTCGTGAAACACAGGGACTCGTGTGCGCTGACTGTGAGTAATCTGGTGTACGATATCGCTCCAGCTGTCATTTAAATCAATGCCGGTGATTTCATTGCGTGGAATCATAATATCTTCGACGCTTACCTGCTCCAGATCGAGGATTCCAAGCAACATACTGGTATGTGCCCCGGGCATAAAAGATCGGGTTTCCATTACCACGGCCCTGAGTTCATCTGTGCTGAGCTCCTGTTTGGCACTTTTCCCCGGATGCACGCCAATGAGTGCCAGCAAAGCATTGGAGAAGATATTTACCAACCAGACAAAGGGGTAAAGAGGGATGGCGATAAGGGTATAAATAAATGCCGCAGGGAAAGCAATTTTTTCTGGTTTTAACGCCGCCAGTGTTTTAGGTGTTACTTCAGAAAAGACCAGAATAACGAATGTCAGGACAAACGGAGCAATAATCAGGCTGTTCTCACCAAACAGGCGCGAGGCAATAACCGTTGCCAGCGTGGCAGCGAAAATATTAACAATATTGTTGCCCAGTAATATCAGACCCAGTAGACGGTCGGGTCTGTCGAGTAATTTCTGTGCCAGTATGGCTGCGCGATGGCCCTTATCAGCAAGGCTTTTCAGGCGATAACGGTTAAGCGTCATCAGTGCTGTTTCAGAACCGGAAAAGAAACCCGATAACAGTATCATGATGCCGAGGATAAGAAAAAGTGTACCCGTAGAAATATCGTTCAAAAATTAAGTCTCGTTTAACTGGGACGGATGAATTATATACCTAAAAGTAATTGAGTTAAGCCTGTTGTCGGTGCGCAAAATAGTTTGGCTGCCTTGCTCATTGATTTATGAGAGGATAATTTCAAGCACGAGTTTACTGCCAAAATAAGCCAGCATCAGACTAAAAAATCCAATTAATGTCCAACGAATGGCAATGCGCCCACGCCAGCCCAGGAACCAGCGACCAATGAGCAACATTAAGAATACAAACCAGGCAATAATGGAAAGTACGGTCTTATGTGCCAGTTGTTGCGTAAACATGTCTTCCAGAAACATCAGTCCGCTGGCAAGAGAAATACTAAGGCAAATAAAGCCGACAGTTAACGCTTCAAATAATAGATTTTCAAGCGTTTTAAGTGGCGGTAGCAGACTAACAAAACCGCCTGGTTGATGGTTGTGTAACAACCGATTCTGAATGGATAATATAATCGCCAGCAGCGCAGCCAGGGCTAATATACTGTATGCGATCAACGAGGTGATTACATGGAAATAGAGTGCGTCAGGGCTGTTGGGTTCGAGCAGATGGTTGGACGTAAAATTCATGTCGAGTATCATTGACAGCATAGTCAACGGCAAAATAATAACGACTAGCAGTTCAGTACGATAACGGAATGCCGTGACCAGAGTAAACAGAGCGATGAAAGCACTGATAACGGATAAGGCGTTGTAAATGCCTAAGTTAATCGCTGATGGTCCTAATATATCCAGATATAAAGCATAACCCTGTGCGAGAAAACCCAGCAATCCAATGAATAAAACAGGCGTTTTTGGTACTGCCACAGTGAATGAATACTGGCGTAACTTCAATATTAAGAGCACTGTACAGGCGGTGTAAAGGAAGAAGGCCGCGTAAGTAACGATGAGGTTATCCATGCTGATTTATAGTGTTTTTGAGTACATAGTGGCTGTGTTAGGTTTAACTATCAATCAACAATCGCTGATAGATTTTTATTGCAAAAGGTGAAGCTAAGGTTGTCCTGATTAAGTGTTGTTTTGTAAATGTTGTTTGTGTCGATGGCAATACATCGTTCACGGCTTAAGCATAAGTTCTCTGTTGCCTTTCGCAGTGCTGACTAGTTGGCAGCGTATAATTTAATTCAGCATGGCATAGTATCACTAGAAAAGGATAACAAAAACCATATTACCGTGTTTAGACTAAATTAATGTAAAAATTAACAAAATTGCGCATTATCTTAAATTAATAGAGGTGTCCTTAAGTCATTTGCAGCATTGTGCAGGTGAGGGTCGATTACGATTCAGGTATACTCGTGCACCTCCAACTATTTTATACATGCTCAGGTAAATTATGTTCGATGGATTAAGTGACCGCCTTGCAGGAACGGTGCAAAAATTACGTGGCGAAGGCCGTTTAACGGAAAAAAACATTCAGGATGCATTGCGAGATGTACGCCGCGCTCTGCTTGAGGCAGACGTTGCTTTGCCAGTAGTCCGCAGTTTTATTGAAGAAGTAAAGCAACGAGCGCTGGGTGAAGAGGTTTTGACCAGTTTGCAACCGGGTCAGGTTTTCATTTCTATCGTACAAACTGAACTCGAAAAAGTGATGGGCTCTCGCAATGAGGGCCTTGATTTGAGCGCACAACCTCCTGCTGTGGTATTAATGGCAGGTCTCCAGGGCGCAGGTAAAACCACAACTGTGGCCAAACTTGCCCAGTACCTTAAACAACGTGAAAATAAAAAATCACTACTGGTAAGTTGTGATATATATCGTCCCGCAGCAATTGAGCAGCTACGTACACTGGCCGATCAGGTTGGTGCCGAATTTTTCCCAAGCACGACCGAACAGCAGCCAGCAGCGATTGTGCGTGCGGCAATCGACTATGCACGCAAACATTTTCTGGATGTAGTGCTAGTGGATACCGCTGGCCGATTACATATTGATACCGAAATGATGGCCGAAATTAAGACCATTCATGCTGCGGCGGATCCGGTAGAAACCCTGTTTGTGGTTGATAGTATGACTGGTCAGGATGCGGCTAATACCGCGCAGGCATTTAATGCAGCCCTGCCACTGACTGGTGTGATACTGACCAAGACAGATGGTGATGCACGCGGCGGAGCGGCGCTGTCAATTCGCCAGATTACCGGCAAACCCATCAAGTTTATGGGGTCGGGGGAAAAAGTCGATGCGTTGCAAGCCTTTCACCCTGACCGAGTGGCATCACGTATATTGGGAATGGGTGATGTGCTTTCTCTGGTTGAAGAAGTGCAGCAGAAAGTTGACCATAAAAAAGCGGAAAAGCTGGCAAAAAAGGTTCAAAAAGGTAAAAACTTTGACTTTAATGACCTCAAGGAACAATTTGAGCAGATGCAGAACATGGGCGGCATGGCCGGTATGCTGGACAAATTGCCCGGTATGTCGGGCATGACAGAAAAATTGAAGGGTAAAGTAGATGACCGTGAAATGCGACGTATGGTGGGCATTATTAATTCAATGACACCCAAAGAGCGCAAATTTCCCGATATTATTAAAGGCTCGCGCAAACGCCGTATTGCCCAGGGCTGTGGCTTGCAGGTGCAAGATATTAATCGCCTGATTAAACAACAGATGCAGATGCGCAAGATGATGAAAAAAATGTCCAGAGGCGGCATGGCAAAAATGATGCGCGCCATGAAAGGTGGTGGCGGTGGTATGCCACCGGGCATTGGCGGGCCGGGTGGCATGGGTTTTTAGGCCGAGCAAATCGATATAACGAATCTATTACACCAAAACAACTAAAAACTGTATCCTGGTGACCTTATCGACCAGGCGGGGAAGACCTGCTTGCATAAAGCGATCTCGGCTTGCCCAGATAAATTGCAGCAACGACTTGAACCCTATATTGGAAATACCATTGTTGGTTATTGGTATAAGGGATGCTATTACCGGAAATTACACTTTTATCTATCATTTAAAGCTAATTCAGGCTTCCATCCGGCATAATAATAACGTAAAATTCGCGGTTTCCTGTGACTACCTGCTTTGGCAGTAGTTGTGCGTATTTAATTTTTTGAGAGTAACTATGGTAACCATACGTTTATCCAGAGGCGGTTCGAAGAAGAACCCGTTTTATCATATTGATGTAAAAGATTCACGGCGATCACGCGATGGTCGGTATATTGAACGCATCGGCTTTTTTAATCCGAGCGCGGGTGGTAATGAAGAACGTTTAAAGCTTGATCTGAATCGAGTAGAGTACTGGAAATCAGTTGGTGCAACAACTTCTGATCGGGTTTCCGTGCTGATGAAGACTGCTGCACAAGTTGTCGTTGCGGCTTAACTCAGGTATCTGTTTTAGCGTTGTGTAAGTGCACGATGCTCTATTTGTAGCACTAAATTTTGTAGGCACTGAATTCCTGCAATCTGGTTGATGCATGAACAGGCTGATGAAAAAGAGAATGGCCAACAGGACGTTTTCATGCGGTTAGATAAAGAAAAACGGCATAATCGGTACAGTGAGCCACACGATGAAATGGTTATTCTAGGGCGAGTATCGGGTGTTTATGGTGTAAAAGGCTGGATTAAGATCTATTCCTATACTGATCCGGCAGAGGCGATTGTTAACTATTCGACCTGGTACATGCGACCAGGTAATCGGCGGTCTGACTGGGCGCAGGTTGAATTGCTTCAGGGGAAAGGCCATGCAAAAACGGTGATTGCTCGGTTGCAGGGCTGTGATGATCGAAATCTGGCGCAGTTGTATACAGGCTATGAGATTGCCATTAACTCATCGCAGCTAAAACAGCTTAACGGCATTGATGAATTTTATTGGCGGGATCTGATTGGTCTGAAGGTGGTTAACAGACAGGGTGTCGTCCTGGGTAAGGTGAAACATCTGCTGGAAACCGGTGCCAATGATGTGCTGGTTGTACGCAGTGATAGCACCAATGGTGAGCATCAGGAACATCTTATCCCCTGGTCATTTGAGCAGGTGATTATTTCAGTTAACCTGGAAGTTTCACTGATAGAAGTTGACTGGCAGGAAGACTGGATTAAATAATTGCTGTATTTGAGCCGCTTTATTATCGAGCTTTGTTCTCGGGTAAATATATAGATGAATTTTTATGTCATCAGCCTGTTTCCCGAAATGATTGAACAGGCCTGTTCATGCGGTGTGTTGGGTAGAGCAATAAAGCACGGTTTGATCCGTGTACACTGCATCAATCCAAGAGATTTTGCCCAGGATCGGCATCGGACAGTGGATGATCGGCCCTATGGTGGTGGTCCTGGTATGCTGATGAAATGGCAACCGCTGGCTGCTGCGATAGATGCGGCAAAGCAGCAGGCATCTGCAATGGCAAAAGTGATTTACATGAGCCCGCAGGGCAAGTTGTTAAATCAGCAGTCAGTTAGGCAGGTTGCAGATGCAGCACCGGATCTAATTTTAATTGCAGGTCGCTACGAAGGCATTGATGAGCGTCTGGTCGAACAGCTGATTGATGAAGAATGGTCAATTGGTGATTATGTATTAAGCGGTGGTGAGTTGGCAGCAATGGTGGTGATTGATGCTGTGGCTCGATTGTGTCCCGGCGTTCTGGGTGACGAACAATCAGCACAACAGGATTCGTTTATGCAGGGTTTACTTGATTGCCCACATTATACCAGGCCAGAAGAAATTCACGGTTATACCGTGCCGGCTGTTTTATTGAGTGGTGATCATAAGGCGATTGCACAATGGCGATTGCAGCAGGCGCTTGGCCGTACATGGTTAAGGCGGCCTGAATTAATTGAGGCCCTTAAAAAAGCGACTGGAACAGCTGCACCTGAGTCTACTGCGCATAATGTCGGCTGGGATGATAATAAGGAAAAATTACTGACTGAATTTATTCAGGCAAACAAAAACGGCAGCCGGTAAGTAAAGATAAAAACATATTGGAATGAAATATTTAACAAGACGCGTTAACAATGTAAGCAATGCGAGAGCGGAGTAGAAACATGAGTAACATTATTCAACAGCTTGAAGCTGAACAAATGACACGTGAAATTCCTGAATTTCACCCAGGTGATACGGTGGTTGTTCAGGTACGTGTAAAAGAAGGTGACCGTGAGCGTTTACAGGCATTTGAAGGTGTTGTTATTGCCAAACGCAATCGTGGCCTTCATTCTGCTTTTACCGTACGTAAAATTTCACATGGCGAAGGTGTTGAGCGTGTGTTCCAAACCTACAGTCATGCGATTGGTGAGATAGCGGTGAAGCGTCGTGGTAAAGTTCGTCGCGCCAAACTGTATTATCTGCGTGGACGTACTGGTAAGTCTGCACGTATCACCGAAAAGCTAAAATAAGCCTGTTGTTATTTTTTTGTGGACGCTCTATATTATCCGCAAAGCAGGCACTAAATTTATGCTGATTTAACTGTCAGCTCAGGCTGGAAATAGAAAAAGAGTGACCGATGGTCGCTCTTTTTTTTACTGCGAACAATGTGGTTGTCAGTGAATATTTGTGGTACTTTTAAACACCATAGCTGATTGTTGTCGGATAGATACGTGCGCTTTCCTCTCATTTTACTTCTCTATTTTATTTGTATTCCCCTATACGCTGAAAATAATCCAGCGGGAACAGTTGTACCTGCGCAGAAAAAGGTACGACATATTATTGTTGTTCAACAGAAAAATAAAAATTTGCAGGTAGAAAAAACAATCCCCGTAGATGGCAATACTGTGCGCGTTAAAACACCCCAAAAGGATGTTAAACAATCAATTGTGTTTCAGTCTTTGGGGCAGCTTAATGAGATGATGGAGGATGGTGTTCCAGAGCTTGCGCTTAGCCTGCTTGAAACGGAACAAAAAAAACGCCCTGCTTTTACTGCCGACTGGTATCCCTTTGAATATAAAAGAATTGTTATTTACGCGGCAATGCACCATTGGTCGGCGCTGGATAAGCGCGTTAGCTGGTTGATGCTATCAACCTCGTCGGGAAAGCAGATAACAGAAAAAATCAGGCTCTGGTTTGAAACACAACAGGTTATTGCAAGATTACAGGACGGGCAGGCAAAAAAGGCACTACAGCAGTTGCGGCTTTTAATTTGGAATCATGACGCGGATCAGATAAATAAATCTCTGCCGGCAGTGTGGCGGCGGCTGGTTATTCGCGCCTACGTATCACTGCAACGGTATGAAGATGCACAGGTTGCACTAGTGAAATACAATCAGGATTTCAGGCTAGCCAGTGCAAAGACCGAGTGGCGATTATTACAGGCACAGGTTCTATTACGCACTGGACGGCCAGAACAGGCTGAAACGATTTTAGCTTCAATTCAGCCCAATCATTTATCCAGTGAGGTGTATGCACTCCAGCTGCTTGCACAGTTGCAAGCCAGCGCCCAAATGGTTAATCATCAGCAAGGATTAAAACGCATAAAAGCCGTTGTTATTCAGGTGCGTAAAAAGCTGGATGGACAGGGAGTATCACGTTCAGCGCGCTGGGCTTTCTCCTTCGTCGCTTATCGTGCTGCTGTTATGCTAAAGGATTCTGCATTGCAGATAAGCAGCCTGGAAAATATGTTTTCACTGGCACTAAATTATCCCGTATTAGGTAAGAATTATACCGTGTCAGTCGATGCGTTGTGGGCGCTTTATAAACAGGCAGGGTTGCGTATTGCGAATAATAATGACTTGCTCATTGGTGATGATGCAGCGTGGCAGACGCTGCTTAAATCCTTCGCGGTAAAATCGCCTCAGTCGGCGCTGTACCTCGCTACTGCACTGGCATTCACGACTAAAAACACACAGGTGCAGAAAATCTCGAATGCTGTCATAGTGAAAAATCTACAGCAACACAAACAGGGAATGGAGTTAATTAACCAGCTTTATTTACACAGTAAACAGATTCATGATATTACCGTGTTGCCCGTAGAGGTGCGCTATCATCTGGTTGACTATGTTTTAAGCCAGGGTGATATTGCTCAGGCTGAAAAGCTAATGAATAGTTTACCCGAGCCACCTGATGGGAAAAATGTATTTGACTGGCGTATGCGTAAAGCCCGTGTACTGGTTTTTGACGGAGATTACAAACGCAGTGCCGCATTGCTTACTGCAACAATAAAATCAATGGCGACGATTGACGATAAATCGCTGGATCGATATATGCAGGTGGTGTTTGATTTCCAAACAGTGCAACAGCATCGACTGGCATTGCAGTTGTTTGATTTGCTGAAACCTGAATGGTTAACTGACGAACTAAAGCGTGAAATTTATTTCTGGAAAGCAGAATCGTATTATGCGCTTAAGCGGTATGAACAGGCGGCATTGTTTTATCTGAAATCAGCACATGAACTAAAAAATGAAAAAAATGATTTATGGTCGCAGTCTGCGCAGTTTAAAGCTGCGGATGCTTTAGTTAAAGCAGGTATTTATGATGATGCGAAAAAGATTTATAATGACTTATTGCAGATTACGGTTAGTGAGTCGCGAAAGTCTCTGATTCAACAGAAAATACAGCATGTCATGCTATTAAAACGCGCACAACAACGTCGGCATGAACAGTACCGGCACAAAACAGAAAATGCACAACAAAATGTACATTAACCGCGCTGATAGTAGTAGCAGAAGTCTAAATCAGTATGCGGCGATTATGCAGACGCCCTTTGCAATACTGGGATTGTCTTTTCAACAGAGAAAGCTGGTGGCACTCGATTTTTTAGCTGATGTTGCTGAAAAACACTCAACAGATGATGTTGTACAAAAGGCCTGTTGGCAGATTTTACGTTATTGTGAAGCAGGTTCCGGGTTTAAAAAATTTGAGATTGAAACTTGTGCAGCGGGTACTGATTTTCAAAAAAAAGTATTAAAAGCACTCAGACAAATCCCTTATGGTTGTACACAAACCTATGGCACCATTGCAAAAAAGTTAAATACTTCACCACGAGCAGTTGGTAATGCCTGTCGCAGAAACCCGATTCCTCTCATTATCCCCTGTCACCGGGTTATTGCAGCAAAAGGATTGGGCGGTTATGATGGCGCGACCGAAGGAGCCTTGCCCGATATGAAATATGCGCTTCTCAGGCATGAAGGTGCGCTGGGTTGAATAGAGCTTCTCTAAATATTTATTCTTGAAATAAAATAATTGAACCCCATATACCCGTACTATTCCTGTTAACCTATTTTTGGAGTTTGTAGATGAGCGTAGAAGCATGTAAAAAGACCATGGAATTTCAGACGGAAGCGCGCCAGATCCTGCATCTGATGACACATTCGCTGTATTCTAATAAAGAAATCTTTGTCCGTGAACTGATATCCAATGCGTCTGATGCCTGCGATAAGCTGCGCTTTCAGGCACTGGAAGATGATGCCTTATACGAAGGTGATGGCGAGTTAAAAATCACTGTTGAATTTGATGAGGCAGCAAAAACGGTGACAATTAGCGACAATGGTATTGGTATGTTACGCGAGGAAGTTATTGATAATATTGGCACTATTGCCAGTTCGGGGACACGCAAGTTTCTTGATTCAATGACAGGGGATCAGGCTAAAGATTCGCAAATGATTGGCCAGTTTGGGGTGGGTTTTTACTCTGCATTTATTGTTGCGGATAAAGTGACGCTGGAAACACGTAAAGCAGGGATGTCGACGGATGAAGCTGTGCATTGGGAATCAGACGGTGAGGGCAGTTTTTCACTGGAAAGTATTGAACGTGCTAGCCGTGGCACAACAGTTACTCTGCACCTTAAAGATGGTGAAGAAGAATTTGCCAGTGAATTTCGGCTGAAAAATATTATTAAGCAATACTCAGACCATATATCCATTCCTGTGATGATGTATGAAGAAGTCAAGGAAGACGAAGGCAAAGATGAAAAAGAAGCCGAAGGTGAAGATAGCCCGGTTAAAACCAGTAGAAAACTGGGGCGTGTCAACAGCGCATCGGCTTTGTGGGCGCGGGATAAAAGCGATATTAGTGAAGAAGAATATAAAGAATTTTACAAACATTCTAGCCTGGACTTTGCGGATCCTTTAATCTGGATACACTCAAAAGTTGAGGGTAATCAGAGCTATACCTCGTTACTTTATATTCCTGAAAAACCACCCTTCGATTTATTTGATCGCGACCATAAACGCGGGGTTAAACTTTATGTAAAACGTATTTTTATTATGGATGACTCTGAGCATTTAATGCCTAATTATCTCCGTTTTGTTAAAGGCGTGATTGATTCTGATGATCTACCACTGAATATATCGCGTGAAATTCTGCAGAAAAATAAAGTGATTGATCGCATTCGCGGTGCCTCCGTAAAGAAAGTACTGACTATGCTGGAGTCACTGGTAAAAGATAAACCAGAAGAATATGCCGATTTCTGGAAAAACTTTGGACAGGTGTTGAAAGAAGGGCCAATTGAGGATACCGCGAATCGTGAGCGGATTGCGAAATTACTGCGTTTTGCCGGTACCTGTAATGACAATAATGAGCAGAATATTTCATTTGATGATTATATTAGTCGGATGCAGGAAGGTCAGGATAAAATTTATTTTATTGTTGCCGACAGTTATCTGGCAGCAAAAAACAGTCCGCATCTGGAAATATTCAAACAGAAAAAGATTGAAGTTTTACTATTGAGTGATCGGGTTGATGAATGGCTGGTCTCACACCTCACTGAGGTGGAAGGTAAGAAATTACAGTCGGTTGCGCGCGGCGATCTGGATCTTGGTGACGTGGATGACAAAGAAAAGATAGCAGAAAAGGAGAAATTCGAAAAAGACTATGCCTCAGTGATTGAACATGCCAAAAAAATACTGGGTGATGACGTCAAGGATATACGTATGTCTCAACGGTTAACTGATTCGCCATCCTGTCTGGTCTTAAACGAAGATGAGATGAGTGCACAGATGCAGCAGATAATGCAAGCTGCCGGACAATATGCACCGAAAGCACAACCTGTTTTAGAATTTAATCCAGATCATGAACTGATACAGCAACTCAAGGACATTACGGATGATGATCTGTTTGAAGACTGGGCACACCTGCTGTTTGAACAGGCCAGGATTGCAGCGGGTGACGCATTAGAAGATGCGGCAAGTTTTGTTAAACGGGTTAATAAGTTACTGGCGAATAAAAATGGTTAAAGTCTGAGGCTACTTTAATCGATACTCGATAAGTTAAGAAAAATGTCGGTGAGTATTTATATTCACCGACATTTTTATATTTATTATCAATGTGTTACAGTTATTCTGTATAAGAAATATGCTTTTTATCCAGACATTTTTATGCCAGGCAGCTAAACTCAACTGATTGTTGGTTTATTTTATCTATTATTACTGAAACGAATGAAAAGGAGACCCATTGTTAAAGACACGCGGTGAATACATCCTGTCGGCTCGACATCCGCATCCCTGCGGCTGACGGCCATTGAACAATGGCTCTCCTTTTCATCTGTACTGTTAGTAATTATGCCCGGATTACTTATGCCTGAATTATTTCTGAAACTAATTTTGTTATTGACTATTTTCTGTAGCTTTCCTGTGGCAGGGATGGCAAAGGAAAAATATAATACAAAAATTCGTTATCTCTATGTGCAGCCTGGTCAGACCTTGCATAATATCGTCCGCCGTTTATATCCGGAACGAAAAAAGGAATGGGCAAAGCTACGTGCGGAAATAGTACATATTAATCCACATGCTTTTATTCATGGTGATGCAGCAAAAATGAAAGCCAGGGTCAGACTGAAGCTACCTGGGCATCGAGTTGTTAAGCCGATTAAGCTAAAACAGGTGGGTATTGTCACTGAAGTACGAGGTCAGGTTGTTGCGGTGGATGCCAGGAAAGTTTCTCGCAGATTGAAAAAAAATAATCCGGTATTTCTGGGGGATAAATTAGTCACCGGCAAAGATGGTTTTATACAATTGCATATGATCGATAAAGCGGTACTTGATTTGCATTGTTACAGCATTATGGTGATTGAGAAATATGCGCTTGAAACGGGTAATCGGAGCAGTATTTTAAATTTACTCCAGGGGAGTATACGTAAAATATCAGGCACAATTGGCAGATTAAAAAATGATATTTATGAATTAAAAACCCCCGTAGCAAATGTGGGTGTAAGGGGGACAGAATATGCTTTACGCGTTTTTCAGTCAAAAGGTTGTGGTGGCACCATTGATACAGATAATGGTTTTTATCTTGAAGTAATAAGAGGGCTGGTCAATGTGCATAATAAAGCCGGCAGTACTCTGGTTAGTAAAGGTGAAACGGCTTATGTCGCGCTACCGGATAAAGCCCCGGTTAAAGAAAAAATTAATCTTGCAATATTAAATCCAGCACCAAAAAAGATAGTGACAAAACCCGTTAAAAAACCCACTTCTGAGGTGGCTAAAAGCAGCTCAGGAGGGCATGTCTGGTGGTGGGTTTTAGGCGTGGTAGTACTTGCTGTTGCATTATAATTTTATCGTAAAACGGGTTATGCATTGCAATAAATAGAAAAATGGCAGAGACGGTTAGAATTGATAAATGGCTGTGGGCCGCGCGTTTTTTCAAAACCCGTTCACTTGCCAGTGAAGCGGTGAGTGGTGGTAAAGCACATCTTAATCAGCAGCGGGTTAAACCTGGCCGATTAATAAAGGTGGGGGACCATTTAAGTATTCAACGTGGACTGGAACGTTTTGCCATCAAAGTAGCGGGTTTGAACGAAAAACGCCGCCCAGCTAAAGAGGCGGTATTGCTCTACGTTGAGACTGAGGTCAGCAAGCAGAAACGGGTGCAGATTGAAGCAGATCGCCGCCTTGCTGCCAAGTTTCACCCTGGTGCGGTGAAGCGGCCCAATAAACGCGAACGTCGACATATCATTCGCTTCAAAAGCACATGAACCGTATGATTACTGAAACGGATGCAACGGAGACTTATAGTTCAAGACACGCTATCAATACATATATGTAAGCTCGGCACCCTCATCCCTGCGGCTGACGGCCTTGAACCATAAGTCTCCGTTTCATCCATCCTGTTAGTATGTGCTCCGCATGTCTGCCTAATTGATTTTTTAGCATTTTATAAGTCGCTGTTTTTTTGATATAATTTAACTCGAAATTATATCGTGTAACTTGCACTCCTGTATTGTTTAACTTTACCACTTAACTTTTTCCATTTTCTGCAAAAGGTGATTTATTGAGTAATCGAACACTGTCGATTGATGACCGTTTATATAACTATTTATGCGAGGTATCCGTTCAGGAGCCTGAACTATTGCAGCAGCTACGTGAGGAAACCCGAACAATAGAGTACGCTAATATGCAAATTGCACCTGAGCAGGGGCAGTTCATGTCCTTGCTGGTCAGATTAATGGGGGCAAAAAATGCAATTGAAGTGGGGACTTATACCGGTTATAGCTCAATTTGTATTGCCAGTGCATTAGCCGATAATGGGCATTTGATTTGTTGCGATACCTCCAGAGAATGGACCGAGGTAGCAAAAAAATACTGGTTGCAGGCTGAACTTGACGGGATAATTGAATTATTCCTTCAGCCGGCACAACAAACGTTACAGAATTTGCTGGATGAAGGAAGAAATGCAGCATTTGATTTTGTATTTATTGATGCGGACAAACAAAATTATCTGCTTTATTATGAACAGGCATTGCAGTTACTTAGGAAAGGTGGGCTGATGGCGATTGATAATACCCTATGGTCAGGTAGCGTTGCTGACCCAGAGAATAATGAGCCAGCTACGCGTGCTATACGTTGTTTTAATGAAACAGTTAAAGCTGATCAACGCGTAATAAAAACACTGGTAACGATTGGTGATGGTCTGACGCTGATCATCAAGGATTTTGACTGATGTTAAAATGGTTAAAGTCGTTGACACTCAAACAGCCGTTTCGTGATAAGCGTATGGTGAAAAAAATGCCGGTAGTTGATGCCTGCACACAGCCTGACGTAGCAAAACCCCGTCATCAGTTTAAACAGTCCTCAACAATACACGCGAAACACCTGGCGAGTGCCACCATTGTTCCTCGTGGCGAGCATGGTATATCCCGAAAGTATATTGATAAACATGCGTTGAAAGTGCTGTATCGGTTGCATAAATCCGGTTTTCAGGCGTGCCTGGTTGGTGGTGCGGTGCGGGATTTGTTATTGGGTATCACCCCAAAAGATTTTGATGTGGCTACCGATGCCACGCCTGAACAGGTTGATGCTTTATTCCGTAATTGCCGTTTGATTGGACGCCGTTTTCGACTTGCTCATGTACATTTTGGTCGGCAGATTATTGAAGTAGCTACTTACCGGTCTGATCATGGTCGTTCACAGTTGGGTAGTCTGGACGAAAGTGGCCGTATTGTGCGCGATAATGTTTACGGTAATATCAGTGACGATGTCTGGCGTCGTGATTTTACTGCCAATGCACTGTATTATGATATATCAAATTTCAGTGTGATTGATTTTACTGGTGGACTTGACGATATCAGGCATCGGCGTTTGCAAATGATTGGTGACGCACCGACACGTTATCGTGAAGATCCGGTACGTATGTTACGTGCGATTCGTTTTGCAGCAAAGCTGGGGTTTACCATTGAAGAAAACTCACGCACACCCATCTATGAACTGGGTGCTTTATTAGAAGATATACCCGCTGCGCGCTTATATGAGGAAGTCTTAAAGCTGTTTCATTCCGGGCATGCTTTAAAAAGTTTTTCCGCATTAAATGAATATGATTTATTGCATTATTTGTTTCCTGCAGCGGCAGTAGCGATCAAAGATGATCCGCAGTTTATGCGATTATTGCAGTTGGCAATGAAAAGTACTGATGAACGTATAGAAAATGCTCTGCGCGTGACACCTGCCTTTCTATTTTCAGCTTTACTGTGGGTGCCGGTATCTAAATGTGCGCAGAAAATTGCTGCTAAAGGCATGCCTTATTCTGTTGCCGTTCAGAAAGCGGTAACGATCATAATGACGGAGCAAGTTAAAAGTATTTCTATACCCAGACGTTTTACTTCAACTATGCGCGACATCTGGGGTTTGCAAACACGGTTTCATTATCGAAAAGGTCGGCGTGTAACCGCAGTGTTTGAACATCCTAAATTCAGAGCGGCATATGATTTTTTATGTTTGCGCGCACAAGCGGGTGAAGATGTCGAGGCAGACTGTACATGGTGGACTGAATTTCAGCAACACAATGAACCATTACATCAATCAGATAGCAGTAAAGAGAATAATGCTAAAAGGAGCACCAGTCGCAGAAGAAAGCCGGTAAAAACCCCATGTAAAATAAAAATGCCCGGTGATACCCAATAACTTTGACTCATTATTATGTCTCAGAAAAAAAGCGTTTTTATCGGTTTAGGCAGTAATCTTGAGCAGCCATTATTGCAGGTTAAAACTGCATTAGTGGCACTTTCTCAATTGTCTGAAACAAGATTAATAAAAAATTCCGGGTATTATTTAAGTCGACCAATGGGCCCCCAGGAACAGCCCGATTATATTAATGCGGTGGTTTTGATAGAAACGATGCTGCAACCATTAATGTTGCTTGACTGTCTTCAGGTGATTGAACGGAAGCAGGGGCGAATTAGGACTCAGCGCTGGGGGGCAAGGACGATTGATCTGGATATTTTATTGTACGGTAGTGAGGTAATCAATCACCCCCATTTAACCGTGCCACATACAGGTATTTGTCAGCGTGACTTCGTTTATCTGCCGTTGTTGCGTATTGACCAAAACATTAATATTCCCGGTAGCGGTAAATTAAAAAGTTTGATCGAGAAATCATCATATGCAGCGAATTATTTACGTCCAATTGTAATGGATAGATAATTCCGGCGGGTAACATTATTTTAATCCAGCTCAATTTTCCCTGTAATTAGTTCATTGTTTACATTGGCTTTTGAGTTTACAGTTATGAGTTCACTATTATGAGTTCACAGACAGATATATCCCATCAGGTTACGATTCGTGATTTGCAAAATAAAAAGAGTGCAGGTGAAAAAATTGTCTGCCTGACCGCTTATGATGCCAGCTTTGCACAGTTGCTCGACAGGGCTGGAGTTGATGTCGTACTGGTAGGTGATTCACTGGGTATGGTTATTCAGGGATACGAAACAACATTGCCAGTTGAAATGTCGACGATGGTCTATCATACCCGAAATGTTGCCAGCGGGTTACAGCGTAGCCTGTTAATGGCTGACATGCCATTTTTAAGTTTTACCTCGGTCAATCAGGCGCTAAAAAATGCCGGTTTATTAATGCAGCAGGGTGGTGCAAAAATGGTAAAACTGGAAGGTGGCGGTGAACAGGTGGAAATTGTACATGCGTTGGCATCACAGGGCGTACCCGTATGTGCACACCTGGGATTGCAGCCGCAGCGGGTACATAAAATTGGTGGCTACCGCGTGCAGGGGCGAGATCAGGAAATGGCTAGCCAAATGCTTAATGATGCACTTGCGTTGCAGCAGGCAGGCGCGGATTTAATTCTGCTGGAATGTGTGCCACAGGTGCTTGGTGCCGAAATTACTTATCAATTATCGATTCCCGTTATTGGTATCGGTGCGGGTAGTCATTGTGATGGTCAGATTCTGGTGTTATACGATATCCTTGATATTAGTTTTGGTCTGCGACCTAAATTCAGCAAAAATTTTATGCAGCAGGCAGGCAGTATCGAGCAGGCAGTTAAAGCTTATGTCGATGCGGTTAAATCGGGTGATTTCCCTGCTGCTGAGCACAGTTTTGAATAATGGGCTAACTGAATGTTGATTATTCGCTCGGTGAGTGAGTTTCGTGAGCAGCTTGCAGGATGGAAGCAACAGGCCGAGACCATTGCTTTTGTGCCAACGATGGGCAACCTGCATGCGGGGCATTTAGCGCTGGTGAAAGCAGCAAATATGCAGGCATCACGTACCGTTGTGAGCATTTTTGTAAATCCATCGCAGTTTTCGCCAGATGAGGATTTCTTAACATATCCCCGAACATTGGCCGAAGATATTCTCAAGTTAGCCGATTATTCTGTAGATGTGGTTTTTTCTCCAGATGTTGAAACGCTTTATCCTCCAGCTGAGCAAGACCCTGTATTTATTGAAGTGCCAGGGTTATCTTCTGTGGTAGAAGGTGAGTTTCGGCCTGGTTTCTTCAGCGGCGTGGCCACCGTTGTTAACAAGTTATTGAATATAGTGCAGCCGGATATCGCTTTATTTGGAGAAAAAGATTACCAGCAGCTACTGATGATTCAGCGGATGGTGGCTGATTTGAATATGCCTGTTGATATTCAATCCGTGGCGACTGTCCGTGAAAACGATGGTCTGGCGATGAGTTCGCGCAATCACTATCTGGATCGGCTACAGCGTGAGAAAAGTGCATTAATCTACCGTTCCATGCTGACCTTACGTGACCAGGTGCAGCAGGGCATGGCTTTTTGTCTGGCAGAGCAGCAAATTACCCAGCAGCTAACGCAGCAGGGTTTTGAGGTGGATTATTTAACCATACGTGAACCGGAACGCCTTGAATTGCCTGCGCTGGATGTGCCTGCCGCAGCGCGTGTAAGCGGTTATTATGCGTTGATTATACTGATTGCTGCCAGATTAGGGAAAACTCGATTAATTGATAATCTTGGTTTCAACTTGAAGGTCGCTGATAGATAAACGATAATAGGGCTATTACTGCATTATTTATACTAAAATTATTACTCCTGAGTTTTTAACCAACACGTACAAAATATGGAATTAACCTTACTTAAATCCAAGCTGCATCAGGCTCAGGTGACACATTCTGAGCTTGAGTATGAGGGTTCCTGCGCCATTGATGCCGAGTTATTAACAGCGGCGGGTATTCTTGAGTATGAACAGATTCACATTTACAACCTGCGTAACGGGGAGCGCTTTATTACCTATGCCATTCAGGCAGAGGCGGGCAGTGGTGTTATTTCGGTAAATGGTGCGGCAGCACATAAAGCCAGCCCTGGAGACCGCGTTATTATCTGTAGTTATGTACGCTTGCCTCGGCACGAAGCCGTTAACTACAAGCCAACACTGGTGTATCTAGGAGGGGATAATCAGATAATTCGCACTTCCAACCAGATTCCTGTTCAGGTTGCCTGACCGATGAGTCTTTCGACTGCTGCGCTTATTTAGCGGCTTGAACTTTGGACTGATTCTGCCTGATTTCTTTTAATGCGGCTGCATTTTTGCAGAAATTAATGGCGTCGATGTCAATGTTGTTCGACGATACGCCTGGTGATAACGTTGCATCACACTCATCGGTGTTGTCACATGTATCGCAGCTTTGCATCTGTTGTTTAATGGCAAATGTGCTGGTCTGGTGTATATACTGACTTTTATTAATGCCCAGCGCGCTCAACATACGGCTAAGGCGTAATCGATCAAACTCCTTTTCAAGTGACAGGTAAAACTTTCTACCAGTGATTACGTTACAGCTAATAATATAGAGCAGACGCAGGATGAAGGCGCTAAAAGTAAGTACCAGCACGGCTATAACAATAAAATTTAATGCACTCATAGGGTTTATATTAACAACGGTTGCGGCCGTAAACTTGATATAAATCAACTTTCGGTGCGAAATTACGGGATTTAATCAGTGTAATTCTATCCCGTATTGCGCATGCCTGCAGCAATCGCATTAATGCTACGCAGTAGTGGGTTTAACCATTTTTCACGCTGTTTTTTATCCAGTGACTTATCGCGATAACGCTTAAGTAATTTCACCTGGATATGGTTAAGAGGGTCAAGGTATGGGTCGCGCCGCATCAGTGACAGTGCCAGCGGTGGAATGTCATCAAGCAAATGGGTCAGGCTGGATACCTGTAGCGTGATGCGACGAGTACGTTCACATTCAGTAGCAATGAGGTTGAATACCCGATCACGGGTTTCATGGTTTAGGCAGAGCTCGGAATATTCAGCAGCGGTGGTCATGTCTGCTTTGTACAGCGCCATTTCAGTATTACTGAGCAGTGCTCTAAAATAAGGCCATTGTTGATACATATCCTGCAAGGTTTGCAGGCGTTCGGCCTGATTATCAATCCATTGTTCCAGTGCGCTACCAATACCGTACCAGGCCGGTAGCGTATGTCTGGATTGTGCCCAGCCGAATACCCAGCCGATTGCGCGCACCGAAGACTTGGAGCGATCCCCCGATTTTCTATGTGATGGGCGTGAGCCAATATTCATTAATGCAATTTCACTGACGGGAGTGGCTTCGTAAAAATAATCTAGAAAGCCCTCGGTTTTATCAGTAAGATTACGGTAACTTTGTTCACCAATCTGCATAATTTCACGCATGATATGCATGTATTCGTCAGTGGCTGTTGGTGTGCCAGGCAGTATCTGATAGCGGCTTGCCAGCATTAGGCCGGTTGCTCCCAGGGTTAATTCATAGACCGCCGTTTCCTCATTGCTGTACTTGTTTGACAGCACTTCACCCTGTTCGGTAAATTTTATCTGACCATGTACCGTGCCTTCTGGCTGCGACAGAATAGATTCATAGGTTGGCCCACCACCGCGACCAATGGTGCCGCCACGACCGTGAAACAGCCGACAGTTTATCTGGTGGGCATCAGCGAGTGAAATAACTTTTTGTTGTGCCTCGTATAATTGCCACGACGAGGCCAGGATGCCACCGTCTTTACAGGAATCGGAATAACCCAGCATGATTTCCTGGAAGTTACCTGAAACTTGCAGTAACGCTCGATAGGTTTCATTCTTAAATAACTGTGCGAGTACGGTTTCAATATGGTTTAAATCTTCGATAGTTTCAAACAGAGGTGAGATATGAATTCTACAAAACCATTTTTCCTGATTCGCCTGGTGGTCATATTTTTTACCCGCCAGACCAACCAGTGTTGCCAGCCACATTACTTCCATTATGTGACTGGCATGATGCGTCATGGAAATAACATATTCACCAAAGGCTTTTGGGCTGATCTCGTCATGGAGATTTTCAATAACTTCAAACACGTCGATGGTTTCACGATTACTGTCGCTGAGTAAACTTTTATCGAGGACAAAAGTTTTATCCGGTGTTTGAATAAGTTCTGCCAGATATTCCTGTCGCTGTTGTTCATTCAGGTTTTCATACTTGATGTTGGTGTTGATTTGTTGAAGAATCTCTATCACGGCTTCAGTATGGCGACTGGATTCCTGCCTGACATCCAGATGCATGAGATAAAAACCGAAAGATTCAAGCAGTCGAATAAAGTCCTTCAGTACAATATCGGCAATATGGCTATCACCATGACTAATCAGTGAATCACGAATTATCAGCAGATCGTCGATGAGTGCCTGTTCAGAGGGATAGGCGTGTGGGTAAAGACGGATATCAGTCTGCTCATCATTAATCAGTGCGCGTGTTTTATCCAGATTTTGTTGTAGCCGGTAACGCATAATGGTGGCCTTACGACGATAAGGTGCTTCACAATAAACGGTTGGTTTTGTAGTGAAAACTTCAAAGCGGAGAGCTTCGTCTCGATTCAGGCTTTCGGTAAATTCCCGACTGGGTGTGCACAGCTGACTGGAATGTGTGAGCTGTTTGAAAACATTGCCCAGGCGACGTACATATTCTTCCAGGATGGCTTCAGACTGTAAGCGGATAGCAAGCGCAGTCGTTTCTGGTTTTACATTGGGGTTTCCATCACGGTCGCCACCAATCCAGGAACCAAAATGCAGAAAACTGGGGACGCGAATCTGGCTGTGTGGGTAATGTTTATGTAACTGGTTTTCGATATTGCGGTAGACCACGGGAACAGCTTGAAATAGACTTTCCTTAAAATAATACAGGCCGTTATTAATCTCATCTCGTACCTGTGGGCGTGATTCACGAACTTCATCTGTACGCCATAATATCTGGATTTGAGTCTCCAGCTCATCCACCACCTCCTGGCGTTGTTGTTTGCCTAGTCGGGCATCATTGAGTTTCTCATTGGCGAGGAAGATACGGCGTAGCGCATATAGGATAGTACGCGGTTTTGCTTCGGTCGGGTGAGCGGTAATAACAGGAATATAAGCCAGCCTGTCAAGCAAAGTTTGCAAGCGCTCGGCAGACATTCCCATCGTCTTAAAATCGTTTAGCACAGAATCAAATGAGCCACGCCATAGCAGTTGTTCAGCACGCATTTGCTGGCGGCGTAATCGGAGCTGGGAGGCCTCTTCAGCAACATTAACCAGGCTGAAATAGGTACTGAAGGCACGGACTACCTGTGTCAGCGTGTTTTCATCCAGTGACTCAATTAATGCCATCAGACGTTGGCGTTTGAGGGCATCCTCTTTCTTGTGTAAAGCAATAAAACCTTTGCGTAGTCTTTCAACGGCATCGTAAACCCCCGTTCCTGCCTGAGAAAGTAAAACATTGCCCAGTAAATTCCCCAGTAGCTTTACTCGAGCACGCAACTGCTTGTCAGTTGAAGTTGTATTGAGTAAACCGGCAGATTGAACTTGCCGCTTTAGAGGGTTCGGAGCAGGTGGAAAAGGGGGGTGGATTGTTGAATTCATAGTTAAGGATATTTTGCTGGAATAGGAATATGTTATCTGGTTTTATATGTTTGAATCTATGTAGGTGTAAAACAGAGCAAGAACTGGTAATTATATCGTATTTATTGTATTGCGGATATTCAGCCATAAAATCAGGCTAACCAGAGGTCAGTGCTCATTCAATAATGAACTGTGGTTATTTTAGTCGATTTACACTATGCTGAAAAAAATTAATCCGCTAAAAATAAGTTAAAGGCCATAAAATTTATGTTACAGCTTACAGATTCTCCCGCATGGAGAGCCTTGCATACGCATTTTGAACAGATCAAAGATGTGCATATGCGCGATTTGTTCGCGCAAGATAGCGAGCGTTTTTCCAGATTCAGTACCCAGATGGATGATATTTTGCTGGATTTCTCAAAAAACAGGATCAATGAAGAAACCTTTAAATTATTATGTGATTTGGTACGTGAACGTGATGTTTTAAACTGGCGAGATCAGATGTTTGCGGGTGCACCTATCAATGTTTCTGAGTTTCGCCCTGCACTGCATACGGCATTACGTAATCGGACTAATACGCCAGTTTTTGTCGATGGTGAAGATATTATGCCCAAGGTGAATCGGGTATTGGCACAGATTCGTTATTTTACCGAGCGTGTTCGCAATGGGCGCTTACGCGGTTATAGTGGATATTTGATTAAAGATGTTGTCAATATTGGTATTGGTGGCTCAGACCTTGGGCCGCATGTGGTTTGTGACTCGATGAAACCATTCGCTCAACGAGGCTTAAATGTTCATTTTGTATCAAACGTTGATCCGACTCACCTGACTGAAATTTTAAAAACAGTTAACCCGGAATCAACGCTGTTCATTGTGTCTTCAAAATCATTTTCGACGCAGGAAACCATGTTAAATGCACAAAGTGCACGCGACTGGTTTGTCGATCAGACCGGGAATGAAAAAGCGGTTTCCCGACATTTTGTTGCAGTGACTGCCAATAAAGAAAAAGCCTTTGAATTTGGTGTGCTGGAAGAAAACATGTTTGAGTTCTGGGACTGGGTGGGTGGTCGCTATTCTTTATGGTCAGCAATTGGTCTACCCATTGCGCTGTATATCGGCATTGATCGGTTTGAAGAAATGTTGGATGGTGCGTACGCGATGGATCAGCATTTTAAAGTTGCACCTATCGAGAAAAATATGCCAATGATATTGGCCGTGTTAGGTATCTGGTACAATAATTTCTTTGATGCTCAAAGCCATGCGGTGATTTCCTATAACCAGTATTTACGTCGTTTTCCTGCTTTTTTGCAACAGCTGGATATGGAGAGTAATGGAAAAACCATTAATCGTCAGGGTAAGCGTGTCGATTATCTCACTGGGCCGATTATCTGGGGTGAGACCGGCAGTAACTGTCAGCATGCATTCTTCCAGTTATTACACCAGGGTACAAAACCGGTGCCTGCTGATTTCCTGATTCCTGCGGATACCAGAAACCCACTAAAAAATAAGCTGGGTGATCAACACGAGGTCCTGTTGGCAAACTTTTTTGCTCAGACCCGTGCATTAATGAAAGGCAAAACTGAGGCTGAAGCGCGTATCGAGCTTGAAGCCAGTGGTATGGATGCTGAAAAAATTAAAGAAGTACTGCCGCATAAAATATTTGAAGGAAATAAACCCACCAATTCAATTATCTTTGAGCAACTGAATCCACGTACACTCGGTGCACTAATTGCCATGTATGAACATAAAATTTTTGTGCAGGGTATTATCTGGAACATTAATTCTTTTGATCAGTGGGGTGTGGAATACGGTAAACAACTTGCCAGCGATATCCAGAAAGTGTTAGCGGTCAATGAAGTGACCAACCGTTATGATGATTCAACTAATCACCTGATCAATTACTGCCAGCATTTATGCGAAAACAAGCCGCATTAGTTATTCGCCGGCGGTGATCAACAGCATTGATCAATAGTACTAACAAACAGTACTGGCAAATGGACAGGCTTGATTCAGGCTGCGCGTCCCCGTTTTTTATGCTGTTTCAATGCCCAGTCGATATGCTCAATAATCATCGCTCGGTCATCAGGGGGAACAGTTGCTTTTTTCCCCTTTAATGCCTGCGTAATGGTTTCAGTCGTGGGTGCATTTCCCAGGGCTACCGCAATATTACGCAACCAGCGTGCATAACCGATTCGGCGAATAGCCGAACCTTCGGTATGTTTCAAGAATTCATCTTCGCTCCAGTTAAACAGCTCGATTAAATTCGGTGAATCCAGCGAATGCCGGATAAAAAAATCCGTTTCAGTGGTGGCTGTAGAAAATCGATTCCACGGGCAGCATAACTGGCAATCATCACAACCATAAATTCTATTGCCCATAGCCGTTCGAAACTGTTCGGGGATACTGCCGTGTAATTCAATGGTCAGGTAAGAAATACAGCGCCTGGCATCCACCTGGTAGGGTGCAACAATGGCCTGTGTCGGACAAATATCAATGCAGGCCTGACAGCGGCCACAATGATTTTCAATGCCTGATTCGCTAACAGGTAATGGCAGGTCAGTATAAATTTCGCCCAGAAAAAACCAGGATCCGGCTTTTTTATTAATGAGGTTGCTGTGCTTGCCGATCCAGCCTAACCCGGCTTTTTCTGCCAACGGTTTTTCCAGTACCGGGGCGCTATCAACAAAAGCGCGATAACCGAAGTTACCAACCTCGGCCTGAATTTTTTCGGCCAGTTTTTGCAGTCGTTTGCGCATTATTTTGTGATAATCACGACCCAGTGCGTAACGGGAGATAAATCCTTTTTCAGGGTCGTTAAGCACGTTGTCTGCCAGGGTACAATCTGGTGGGTGGTAGTCCATACGAACTGAAATCACCCGACAGGTGCCTTCCAGCAACTGCTCAGGGTGGCTGCGTTTACTGCCGTGTTTTTGCATATAATTCATTTCACCATGAAAGCCTGCGGCTAACCATTTGTTCAGGTAGCTCTCCTGTTTAGTGAGGTGAATATCTGCGATGCCAATCTGCTGAAAGCCGAGATCTTTCGCCCATTGTGCTATCTGCTGTCGAAGTTGGGCATAATCTATGTTTTGAGGTGTGGCTGACATAAAGGGTATTTTATATGAAATGACTATTGCCCACATTTAAAGCTAAAATACAGCATCAAAGTTAATCAGTAAGTAGGTTTTATGAAAGTAAGAACACGATTTGCCCCTAGTCCTACCGGCTATCTTCACGTTGGTGGTGCTCGTACCGCGCTGTTTTCATGGTTATATGCCAGGAAAATGGGCGGCCAGTTTATTTTGCGTATTGAGGACACCGACCGTGAGCGCTCAACCGATGCTTCAGTCAAGGCCATTTTAGATGGGATGGAATGGCTGGGGCTGGATTATGATGAAGGGCCATTTTATCAGACACAACGTTTTGATCGGTATAAGGAAGTTATTCGGCAGTTGCTAGACAGTGGCGACGCCTATCATTGTGATTGCACCAAAGAGCGTCTGGCATCACTGCGTGAGCAGCAGATGGAAGATAAGAGAAAACCCCGTTATGATGGTTGCTGCCGCGACAGGAATTTACCGGCAGCGGATAATACAGTGGTGCGGTTTAAGAATCCACTGACTGGAGATGTCGTGATTGATGACATGGTGAAAGGCCGTGTGGTCATCAATAATCGCGAACTGGATGATTTAATTATCGAGCGAACCGATGGCGCACCAACCTATAATTTAACTGTGGTGGTGGATGACTGGGACATGGAAATCACGCATATTATTCGTGGTGATGACCATCTGAATAATACTCCGCGACAGATTAATATCTTAACCGCACTGGGCGCTGAGCCACCGATTTATGCGCATGTGCCGATGATACTGGGTGATGATGGCAAGCGTTTATCCAAGCGTCATGGTGCGGTCAGTGTAATGCAATATAAGGCAGATGGTTTTCTGCCGGAAGCGCTTATCAACTATCTGGTTCGGCTGAGCTGGTCGCATGGTGATCAGGAAATATTTAGCCGTGAAGAAATGGTCGAGTTGTTTGATGCGCTAGACATTAATACCTCACCTTCTGCTTTTAATACCGAGAAACTGCGGTGGTTAAATCAGCATTATATTAAACATAAAGACCCGGCAGAACTGGTGCGACTGTTACAGGATTTTATAAAAGCAGCCGCTTACTCAACAGAAAATGGCCCTGATTTATGTGCTGTGCTGAAGGTGTTTCAGGTGCGTTGTCAGACCCTGGTTGAACTGGCGGAAGCCATTCGTTTTCTGTATGAAGATTTTGATGAATATGAAACTAAACAGGCAAAAAAACAGTTCAGGCAATCAAGCCTGGAAACGCTTCAAAGTTTAAGGCTACAATATGCAGAACTGGATGACTGGACAGCAGAAATGATTCATCAGGTGGTGGAAAATACAGTGAATAAACTGGCAGTGGGTTTTGGTAAAGTTGGACAGCCGTTGCGCCTGGCTGTGACCGGTCATGGCAAATCCCCTTCCATTGATGTAACGCTGGAATTACTGGGCAAAGAGAAAACATTGCAACGCCTGGATCAGGCCATTGCTTTTATAAAGTAAGTTCACCGGGAGCTTATTTATCTTTGCCATGGGTTTGTCTTTACTAAGTGGAGCATTGCATATAAGATTCACGCCCAATTCGGGGCTATAGCTCAGCTGGGAGAGCGCAACACTGGCAGTGTTGAGGTCAGCGGTTCGATCCCGCTTAGCTCCACCAATTTCACAGACCAGCCATTTCGCGGATGAATCATGAAGATTATCGTCACTGGCGGAGCCGGATTTATCGGTTCTGCAGTTATTCGGCAGTACATTTGTGACACAGAACATGAAGTCATTAATTTAGACGCATTAACCTACGCCGGTAATCTTGAGTCACTGGCAGCGGTGGCTCATAATCCACGTTATCACTTTGAACACGTCAATATTTGCGACAGTCATGAGCTCGAACGTGTATTTGATCAGCATCAGCCCGATGCAATTATGCACCTGGCGGCTGAATCTCATGTGGATCGTTCCATTGATGGCCCAGCTGCGTTTATTCAGACGAATATCGTTGGTACCTATAACCTGCTTGATGCGGCTAAAAAATACTGGGACAATTTAACGGGCGCAAGAAAAACGTCGTTTCGGTTTCATCACGTTTCAACTGATGAAGTCTATGGCGATCTGGAAGCAACCGGTTATTTTACCGAAGCAACCCCTTATGCGCCCAGTTCACCGTATTCGGCCAGCAAGGCTTCATCCGACCATCTGGTACGTGCCTGGTTTCGTACCTATGGCTTTCCTGTGGTGATAACCAATTGCTCAAATAATTATGGTGGTTACCAGTTTCCTGAGAAACTTATTCCATTGGTAACGCTTAATGCGCTGGAAGGCAAATCCTTACCCATTTATGGTAATGGGAATCAGATTCGAGACTGGCTGCATGTGGATGACCATGCTCGTGCGCTCAGGCTGGTGCTGGAAACAGGCGCAACAGGAGAGACCTACAATATTGGCGGGCATAATGAAAAGACCAATCTTGAAGTCGTGAAAACCATTTGTCGCCTGCTAGATAAACAGGTACCCGATTCACCGCATGTTCCACATGAGTCATTAATTACCTACGTGGCTGATCGTCCGGGTCATGATCAGCGTTATGCTATTGATGCGGATAAAATTGCCACCGAACTGGGCTGGATACCAGCAGAGACATTTGAAAGCGGCATCGAAAAAACGCTGCAATGGTATCTGGACAATCGTGAATGGTGCCGGCATGTACAGGATGGCAGCTATCAAAGAGAGCGTTTCGGTGTAGAGGAACAGAAATAATGAAGGGCATTATTCTTGCTGGTGGTTCTGGAACGCGCCTGTATCCAATCACTCAGGGGATTAGCAAGCAGCTGACCCCCATCTATGATAAACCAATGGTTTATTACCCGCTGTCGGTATTAATGTTGTCGGGAATAACAGAAGTATTAATTATCTCAACACCACAGGATTTACCCCAGTTTAAAACTTTATTGGGTGACGGTAAAAATATTGGCATGGTCTTTTCTTATATCGAGCAACCTTCACCCGATGGCCTGGCTCAGGCGTTCATTCTGGGTGAAAAGTTTATCGGTGATGATGATGTGTGCCTGATATTAGGCGATAATATTTTTTATGGTAGCGGTTTAACCACCATGCTGGAGAGGTCAATTACGAGTGTTAAAGATAATAGCAAAGCAACTGTTTTTGGTTATTATGTAAAAGATCCTGAACGTTACGGCGTAGTTGAGTTTGATGCGAAAGGAAACGTATTAAGTGTTGAAGAAAAACCGGAGAAGCCCAAAAGTCAGTACGCAGTTGTGGGGCTGTATTTCTATCCGAACAGTGTTATCGAGATTGCCAAACAGATAAAACCATCCGCACGCGGTGAGCTGGAGATTACGGCTGTAAACCAGAAATATCTTGAACAGGGTGATTTAAAAGTCGAACTTATGGGGCGCGGTTATGCCTGGCTGGATACAGGGACACATGAAAGTTTGCTGGAAGCGTCAAACTACATCCAGACCATTGAGAACAGGCAGGGCTTAAAGGTCGCCTGTATTGAAGAAATTGCCTATGAAATGGGCTATATCAGCAAAGAAGAACTGATTGAACTGGCGCAGCCACTGAAAAAAAATCAGTATGGCCAATATTTACTTCGTCGAGCGAAAGAAGATACCTGGATATAGAATTCACGCATTTTTTAACATGAAAATAATACCCACAAAAATTCCTGATGTACTGATTATTGAGCCAAAAGTTTTTGGTGATGACCGTGGTTTCTTCTATGAGAGCTTTAATAAAAAGGCCTTCAAAGCAGCGACGGGAATAACGACTGAATTTGTCCAGGATAACCACTCAAAATCAACGCAGGGCGTTTTACGCGGATTGCATTATCAGCTCAAACAACCGCAGGGAAAACTTGTGCGAGTAATAAGTGGTGTTGTTCTTGATGTGGCCGTGGATATTAGACGCGCATCCGCAACATTTGGGCAATGGGTCGGGGTTGAATTATCTGCGAAGAATAAACGTCAATTATGGCTGTCGCCAGGATTTGCACATGGTTTTATTGTGTTATCAGATGCGGCCGAGTTTTTATACAAAACAACGGATTATTATGCGCCGGAATATGAGCGTTGTATCCGCTGGAATGATGTAGACCTTGCTATTGACTGGCAGTGCCAGAGCGAGCCATTAGTCTCTGAAAAAGATGCTCAAGGCGTTGATTTTGTGCAGGCAGATTACTTCGACTAATGTGATAGCGTAATTTTTTCTGTTGGTGATTGACTATTTGATGATGCCTGTTGATGCTAAGCAGATAGCTTTCTGAGGTTTCTACTTTTTATTGTGTACGCTAACGGATCTGTTGCTGGCTTTATTATGAGAAAAATCCTTTTATTTGGTAAAAATGGTCAGCTTGGCTGGGAGCTAAACCGCAGTCTACAACCACTTGGTGACGTTGTTGCGTTCGGCAGAGAGGAAGCAGATTTCTCTGACCCACAAACGCTCAGAAAAATTGTGCAGACAGTTAACCCCGATGTTATTGTCAACGCGGTTGCTTATACCGCCGTTGATAAAGCTGAAGCGGAAGAAGCACTGGCAGCCACTATCAATAAAACAGCGCCGAGCGTACTGGCTGAAGCAGCACAAAATCTGGGCGCATTGTTGATTCACTATTCGACAGATTATGTGTTTGATGGTGCCAAAGTAGACCCGTATATCGAAACAGATGTACCCAACCCGGGTAATGCCTATGGCCGTACAAAGCTGGCGGGTGAACAGGTCATTCAGGCATCGGGCTGCGATTATCTAATTTTTCGTACCTCATGGGTGTACGCCGCCAGAGGGCATAATTTTCTCCTCACCATTTTAAGACTGGCGGCAGAACGTGATGAGTTAAGCATTGTGGCCGATCAGATCGGCTCGCCCACCTCCGCCCGACTGATTGCTGATAGCAGTGCCTTATGCCTTCAGCAGTCAGTTAAAGAGAGAATGGTGGGTCTGTTTTCCTCTGATTTATACCATCTTACCGCCTCAGGTGAAACCAGCTGGCATGGTTTCGCTGAAAAAATTGTACAGTTTGCCGAACAAATACTTCATCAGCCATTAAAAATCAGCCGTATCAACGCAATTCCAACACTTGAATACCCGACCCCAGCAAAACGTCCGCTGAATTCACGCTTACAACTTACTCGGCTGGAAAATAATTTCGGGGTGATTATGCCTACCTGGGAGACAACACTGCAATGCAGCATTGCTGAAGTACGCATATGACAGAAAACTGTAAAGATTAGAGACAACTACCAGATTGTAGCGGTACTAATAGTACCGGACCCTTTAACAGGAGATAATAATTATTAACGATTAACGCATCTTTTATAATGCGTTAAAAAAACATCTGGTGAGGGTTGACCAATACAGATAGCGCTAAATGCGAGTGACCATCTGCTGGTAGCAACGCATTATCAGAATGGCCATATTATCTCAGACAGGTGTTGTCTGGAATAATGTGGCCATTTGTAGCAGGAAAGCCTACCCTGAAACGGGTGGTTTAATCATCGTCAGAGTCGTCCTTCTTACCGAGATTAAAGACTTCAAGATCTCTTGCTGCGGTGATTTTTCCTTCAAACCCTGCGGCACGAATCAGTTTTTTAACTTCTTTTATCCGTGGCTCAGTGATGGGTGTCAGGTGGGAAAGCACCAGTTTATGGACACCCGCAGCGGCAGCAACCTGGCCCATTCTTGTTGGTGTGGTGTGCAGTGCAAAAAAGGCACGATCACCCGGTCTTGCGGCAGGTAATGTGTCGGTGATTGATGTGTCGTAGATTAACATGTCAGCACCTTGTGACAGAGTGACCATGTTATTCCCCCTGGAGCTGGTATCGCCGGAGTATACGATCGTTTCTCCTTTGTATTCGATACGAAAGGCCAGTGCTGGTACTGGGCCGTGATTAACGCCAACGGCTTTAATCACTAATCCACCTTCATTGACCAGTGTTTTTTCACCAAAGTGTTTCCAGTCAGGCGATATGTCCTCGACATTGTATTTGAATATTCCACCACTAATTGCCCGGGTGAATATATGTAAATAGCGATCAAGCCCCGTTGTTGGGTTGAACAGTCCGTTTACAAAAGCACTTGTTGAGGGATATTGTGGTACATCAGGTAAGCCACTGGATGCTGGGAACGTGATGCCATTGGCACCGGGGCCAAAAATACGAATCGGTGCTGTCCGTCCCGGTGGAAACGGGATGCCGGCGGCAATATTTTTACGCCGTGCGTGGAAATAAATCGTTTTAACAATGGGGGGTAAATCGGCCATGTGATCAATGTGCATATGGCTAAGTAAAATAATATCAAGATCGGCAACATTGGCTCCACTGGCTGCCAGCCGCTGGAAAGTACCACCACCTGCATCCATCAAAATACGGGGTTTACCATCGGTGAATATCAGGTAACCTGCGTTGGCTCGACCACTGGGTGTGGCCATAGGGCCACCAGAACCGAGTACAACAACTGATAACGGGCCTTTAACTTTGTTGACAGCCAGCTTTTTATGCGCTTGCGCGGGAGAGGTAATGAGTAACCATGAACACAATGCACCGATAAGGTACACAGAGTATTTTTTCAAAGAGAGCATAATGGAGTCCTTATATTTTTATTTATTTAAATTCAGATAGCCCGTACTCTCCGCTACCCACTATCCAGGTAAAACTCCAATACTACCTGATGTTTAGTCACCAACTACGACTTCAGTGACCGGTAAATAATTAGTGGGCTGCCGCTAGTACAAACGATCTGGTCTTAGTCTACAGGGCTAACATAATACGGTCGCCTCACCAATGTCAAGGTATTAATAGTACGCATAAACAAGGAATATTCTTCGTCCAGAATCGTCGCTGCCTGAAAAAATCTATGCAGCAGTAACGGCCTTTTTTCTTGCTGTAATATAAAGCGCCATGCCGGTGAATAATGCGCCACCAACAATGTTGCCTAGAATGACCGGGATCTCATTGTATATCCACCATTGTCCTATGGTGACTTTGGCTCCCAGCATAATGCCAGCCGGAATGATAAACATATTGACGATGGCATGTTCATAACCCAGTGCGAAAAAGGTTGTGATTGGTAGCCACATTGCGACGATTTTCCCGATAGTTGTCGTTGCGGTTAATGCCATCACGACACCCAGCGTTACCATCCAGTTACAGAGTATGGCACTGGTAAAAGCGGTAATCGTCCCGGCAAAACCCAACTGTGCATAAGCGAGTGTTTTGTGTTCGGTAATTGCGATGATCTTTTCGGCAACCGCAATAGTGGTCGGATCAATGTGTCCCACTTTAGTAATTACAATGTAATATAGAAACGCATACAATACGCTGCCCAGCAGATTGCCAATTAACACCCATGTCCAGTTGAATACCAGTTTTTTTATTGTGGTTCTACCTTCCATTACTGCAATCGGTAGCAGGGCAAAGTTGCCTGTTGCCAGTTCAAGCCCTAGCAGGATGATCATCACAAAGCCAACCGGGAAAATAATTGCCCCCACGATGCCGATACCCGTCTGAGTGATTGCGGTAATCGCCAGGGTCGTAGCATAACCCAGGAACGCGCCAGATAAGCCTCCCCGAATTAAAAGATGTTTGATCGCAAGGTTGGCTTTATTGGCTCCCGCCTGCAACATGTTTTCAACGACCACTTCTGGTTTTACATATGACATTTTTGTCTCCTGCCTATCGGTTTAAATAAAAGGTTTAAAAGAGTTCTTCCGGTGCGCTATAAGTTATACAGATTGATAATAAGCAAGCATTGTGCCAATATATTAAATACTGTTAAAACAATGTGTTATCTATGATTAGGTGAGCATTGTTACTTTGGCTGCACCAAAAACGGACGATATAGGTTTTAATTGGTGCCGTGTATCCAGTGCAGATAATCTGTTTGCCAGGTTTGTTTATCTGCGCAGATTGAGTATGACTGCATGATTGGGCATCATCTGTATTACCTCGAAAACGGGTCTTTGTGGCTGGATATTAAAGCCTGTGATCATGAGTGTTTTTCGCAGGTTGGCGCAGAACCATGCTGATTAGAAAAAAGGACCTTAATGTTTATAGATTCTACCGCTAAATTAGGAATAAACTATTGACGAAAAGCCTTTTCCCACGTAGACTTCCCGCCCGTTGTAGCAGGGCCTGAACGATGATGTTGCAACGTTGTGTGTCCCCATCGTCTAGAGGCCTAGGACACCGGGTTTTCATCTCGGCAACAGGGGTTCGACTCCCCTTGGGGACGCCATTATTTTCGATTTGAGAGCATCGGTAACCGGTCAGGTTGCGGGCTCAAATTAGAGGCTGGCCAAATTCGACAGGATTTGTACCGGCCTTTTTTATATCGGCCATCTGTGCTGACAGGCTGATAGGGCATGTCGATTTACTTTGTATATCGATTGATTATCATAATATAGCGACTTCCAATAGCGCCTTCTGGAGAATATATTGACCACTGCTGTGCTAGCGCTTGAAGATGGAAGCCTATTTTATGGCAAGTCCATTGGCGTTTCCGGTGAAACCATCGGTGAAGTGGTATTTAATACGGCGATGACCGGCTATCAGGAAATTCTCACTGACCCGTCTTACTCAAATCAGATTGTTACCCTTACTTATCCCCATATCGGCAATGTTGGCACCAATGATGGCGATGCCGAGTCGACAGCAGTTTATGCCAGTGGGCTGATAATTCGCGATGCTCCCATGGTCATGAGTAACTGGCGTGCACAGAAAAGTTTACAGGACTATTTGCTTGAAAATGAGGTGGTCGCGATTGCGGATATTGATACCCGTCGACTGACGCGAATTTTGCGTGATAAGGGTGCAATGGGTGGCTGTATTCTGGTAGTTGCCGAGAATGTTGTAATCGATGTTGATGCGATGCTGAAAACAGCGAAAAGTTTTGCCGGTCTCAAAGGTCTGGATCTGGCGCAAGTGGTTACTACGGCTAAACCCTATGATTGGCGGCAAAGCGTCTGGGATCTTGAAACAGATCAGCCGGCATCATCGATTGTTGCGACCAAATATCACGTAGTGGCATATGATTACGGTGTAAAACGCAATATTTTAAGAATGCTGGTCGAACGTGGTTGTCGGGTAACGGTGGTACCGGCAAAAATGCCAGCGGCTGATGTTCTGGCAATGCAACCTGACGGGGTTTTGCTGTCAAACGGCCCTGGTGATCCAGAGCCCTGTGATTATGCGATTCAGGCGATTCAGGCGATTTTAGCAACCGAGTTACCTGTTTTCGGCATTTGCCTGGGCCATCAGCTGCTGGCACTGGCCTGTGGTGCAAAAACGCAGAAGATGAAATTTGGTCATCATGGTGCCAACCATCCAGTGCAGGATTTAACTACCTCGAAGGTGATGATAACCAGCCAGAATCACGGTTTTTCGGTGGATGAAAATAGCCTGCCGGATAATCTACAGGCGACACACCGTTCACTCTTTGATGGTTCTCTCCAGGGCATTCATTGCACCGATAAACCGGCTTTTGGTTTTCAGGGGCATCCTGAAGCGAGTCCTGGATCACATGATATCGCCCCAGTGTTTGACCATTTTATTGAGTTGATGGCAAAAGCATAAAACATTCTAGCCACGAAAGGCCCAAAGAAAAGTAAAAAAGTATCGTTAACTATGCCCAAAAGAACTGACATAAACAGTGTTTTAATTATTGGTGCTGGCCCTATCGTGATTGGTCAGGCCTGTGAATTTGATTATTCCGGTGCCCAGGCATGTAAGGCACTACGCGAAGAAGGTGTTCGCGTTATATTGGTTAATTCTAATCCGGCAACCATTATGACCGACCCGGACATGGCCGATGCGACCTATATTGAGCCCATTACCTGGCAGATGCTGGAGGCGGTTATTGTTCAAGAAAAACCCGATGCGCTATTGCCTACAATGGGTGGTCAGACGGCACTTAACTGTGCGCTTGATCTGGATCGTGAAGGGGTGCTGAAAAAATACAATGTTGAAATGATTGGTGCCAGCAAGGATGCGATTGATATGGCAGAAGATCGTGAGCGTTTCAAAAATGCTATGCATGAGCTTGGTCTGGATATGCCGCGTGCCGCGATTGCACACAGTATGGAAGAGGCTTATCAGGTGCAGGCGCAGGTAGGGTACCCCACCATTATTCGGCCTTCCTTTACGATGGGGGGAAGTGGTGGTGGCATTGCTTATAACCGCGATGAGTTTGAAGATATTTGTCGCCGAGGTCTGGATTTATCCCCGGTGAATGAATTACTGGTGGAAGAATCCATCACCGGCTGGAAAGAGTATGAAATGGAAGTGGTGCGGGACAAGAATGATAACTGCATCATTATTTGCTCCATTGAAAACCTTGACCCAATGGGTATTCATACGGGCGATTCCATCACGGTTGCACCGGCGCAGACACTCACCGATAAAGAATACCAGTGCATGCGTGATGCCTCGATTGCGGTATTGCGTAAAATTGGCGTAGAAACTGGTGGTTCAAATGTGCAGTTTTCAGTAAATCCTGAAGATGGTCGCATGACCATTATTGAAATGAACCCACGGGTATCGCGTTCCTCCGCGCTGGCCTCTAAAGCCACCGGCTTTCCGATTGCAAAAATTGCCGCCAAGCTGGCGATTGGATATACCCTGGATGAATTGCAAAATGAAATTACTGGTGGTTCAACACCGGCTTCATTTGAGCCAACGATTGATTATGTTGTCACCAAGATTCCACGGTTTACCTTTGAAAAATTTCCCCAGGCAGAGAATCGTCTGACTACGCAGATGAAATCGGTGGGTGAAGTGATGGCCATTGGCCGTAATTTTCAGGAGTCATTGCAAAAAGCATTGCGTGGTCTGGAAGTGGATATTGATGGTTTGTCTCCAATTTTGGACAGTGAGATGCCGGCAGAAAGTATTGATTCCTTTCTGAATAAGGAACTTAGCCTGCCGGGTGCCGATCGCCTGCTTTATGTGGGGGATGCTATGCGTCGAGGTTACAGTGTTGAGCAGCTATTTGATCTCACCAAAATTGACCCCTGGTTTCTAGTGCAGATTGAAGGCATTATAAAAGATGAAATAGCACTGGCTGGGCGCGAGCTAAAAAACCTGCGGACGGATGAATTGCGCCAGTTAAAGCGTAAAGGTTTTTCTGACTCCCGCCTGGCGAAGCTATTATTAGACGTATCTGAGCACGAGGTGCGCGCTTATCGTCATTCACTGAATATTCGTCCTGTCTATAAACGTGTCGACACCTGTGCGGCAGAATTCTCCACCGCCACCGCTTACATGTACTCCAGCTATGAAGAAGAGTGTGAAGCCGCACCCACCGACAGAGAGAAAATAGTTGTTTTAGGTAGCGGGCCTAATCGTATTGGACAGGGTATTGAGTTTGATTACTGCTGTGTCCATGCAGCCTTTGCGATGCGCGAAGATGGTTATGAAACCATTATGATTAATTGCAATCCGGAAACGGTTTCAACCGATTACGATACCTCTGAGCGCTTATATTTTGAACCGCTAACACTGGAAGATGTACTTGAGGTACTGGATAAGGAAAAACCCAAAGGCGTGATTGTGCAATATGGTGGGCAGACTCCATTGAAACTGGCGCGTGAGCTGGAAGCGGCTGGAGTGCCGATTATGGGTACTACGCCTGACTGTATCGATATGGCAGAAGATCGCGAACGTTTCCAGCAACTGGTGAATGAGTTGGGGTTGAAACAGCCACCTAACCGGTTGGCGCGCTCAACCGAAGAAGCGGTGTTGGGAGCAGCGGAAATTGGTTTTCCACTGGTAGTACGGCCGTCTTATGTATTAGGTGGCCGTGCAATGGAAATTGTCTATAACGAGACTGACCTTAAATATTATATGAGAAATGCAGTGAGTGTTTCCAATGATGCGCCAGTATTGCTTGATCGTTTTCTTGATGATGCTGTTGAAGTCGATGTCGATGCGATTTGTGATGGTAAAGATGTACTGATTGGCAGCATTATGGAGCACATTGAGCAGGCCGGTGTTCATTCGGGAGATTCAGCCTGTTCATTGCCGCCTTACTCCCTGACACAGACGGTGCAGGATCAATTACGGGAACAAACTCGGCAACTGGCCTTGAAATTGGGTGTAGTGGGTTTAATGAATATTCAGTTTGCGATACAGTTCACCGAGCAGGGCGCGCAAATCTTCCTGCTGGAAGTCAACCCACGGGCTTCGCGTACTGTCCCCTTTGTTTGCAAAGCAACAGGTGTACCATTAGCAAAAATTGCGGCCCGCTGTATGGCTGGGCAATCACTTGCATCGCAGGGCAAAACAGAGGAAACGATTCCTCGGCGGTTTGCGGTAAAAGAGTCGGTATTCCCATTTATAAAGTTTCCTGGAGTGGATCCGCTGCTGGGTCCTGAAATGAAATCTACCGGCGAAGTTATGGGCGTGGGCAGCAACTTTGCGATGGCATTTGCCAAAGCACAGTTGGGTGCAGGCATGATGTTGCCAACAAAAGGTCGAGTGTTTATCAGTGTGTGTGATCGTGATCGGAAACATGTGGTTTTGCTGGGGCGTGAGCTGATTGCCAAAGGGTTTGAGCTGGTTGCTACAAAGGGAACTGGAAAGGCATTGCAGGCGGCGCAGATAGATTGCAAATTAATTAACAAAGTTTATGAAGGTCGTCCGCATATAGTCGATATGATTAAAAATGATGAAATTGCATTAATTATTAACACTACAGAAGGTAAACAGGCGATCGCTGATTCCTATACAATAAGAGCATCGGCGCTACAGCATAAAGTTAGTTACACGACGACAATCGCAGGTGCAAACGCAACGGTGCAGGCGTTGGACTACCTGGATGTCACAGATGTTAGCAGTCTACAGTCGCAGCATTCATAGAAATTGAAACGAGGCCAAAGTGAATAAAGTCCCTATTACAGTGCGAGGCGCTAAAAAGCTTCAGGATGAATTGCAGCAGTTAAAGTCGACAGATCGGCCCGAAGTAATTACTGCGATTGCAACCGCACGTGAGCATGGCGATTTAAAAGAAAACGCAGAATACCATGCAGCACGAGAGCAACAGGGATTTATCGAAGGCAGAATAATGGATATTGAAGCCAAACTGAGCAACGCCACGATTATTGATGTCACCACATTGGCCAATACCGGAAAAGTGGTGTTTGGTGCCACGGTTGATGTTGCTGATGAAAAAACCGGTGATGAAGTGACTTACCAGATTGTTGGTGATGACGAAGCAGACATTAAACAGAATATGATTTCGATTAGTTCACCCATTGCGCGGGCGTTAATCGGTAAGCTGGAAGGTGATGGTGTTGAAGTTAAAACACCGGGCGGTATACGTTCACTGGAAATTCTTGAAGTGCGTTATACATAAGAGACTTTTGCACGCAACATAAGACGAATGAAAATGGCATTATCAAAAAAACAACTCAAATTTCTACGCGCAAAATGTCATGCTTTAAAACCTGTCATTATGTTAGGCCAAAAAGGACTGACAGACGAAGTATTAAAAGAAGTAGACATTGCGCTTGAACATCACGAACTGGTGAAAATTAAACTCTCGGTTGAAGATCGGGAAATGCGACGGAAAATTGCCACACAAATCTGCAATAAATCCCGTGCTGAAGAAGTGCAGTCAATCGGCAAAATGTTATCGGTGTATCGTATTAACGCAGATCAGGCAATTATTGATTTACCAAAAGCATGAATATTTAGGCGGTGAATACATCCATGTCGACTTGATACCTGCATCCTTGCGGTTGACGGTCTTGAACAATGGGTATCCTTTTCATCTGTACTGTTAGTAAGTCTTATGGCAAAAAATAAAAGTAGCAAAGACTGGTTAAAAGAACATTTCAAAGATGAGTTTGTCCAACGTTCACAGCAGGATGGTTATCGCTCTCGAGCGGTCTATAAGCTGATAGAAATTGACAAAAAAGATCATTTAATAAAACCTGATATGCATGTTATAGACCTGGGCGCTGCGCCAGGTGGCTGGTCAGAATATGCGGTTAAAAAGGTGGGCAGGCATGGCAAGATGATTGCGCTGGATATTTTACCTATGCCATCAATAAGTGGTGTTAAATTTATTGAAGGGGACTTCAGGGAAGAGGCGGTTTTTGAACAGTTAATGAAGATTGTTGACAATTGTGCTGTTGACCTTGTAATTTCAGACATGGCCCCCAATATAAGTGGTATGGGCTGTATCGATATGCCACGAGCCTATTATTTATGCGAACTAGCACTGGATTTTGCGTGTCAGGTACTTAAGCCAGGCGGTGGTTTTCTGGTTAAGCTATTTCAGGGTGAGGGCTTTGAGGTTTATAACAAAGCGTTAAAAAAAAGTTTTTCAAAGGTGGTTATGCGAAAACCACGAGCGTCTCGTGCGCGCAGTCGGGAGATATATGCGCTGGCGACTGGTTTTTTGGATGGATTCTCTAGAAACGAGTCTTAAAGTAGTGTAACGTCTGAGCTATATATATATTATGAATAATAGAAACCAACAACTTTGTTTGATGCGTTACCATCTTACATCGAGTTGTTTGAATTTGGAGTGATCATTTGAACGATCTAGCGAAAAATCTGATTTTGTGGGCGGTTATAGCTGTTGTGCTGTTATCTGTTTTCAGTAATTTTAGTAAAACAGCGAAAAAGCCCAGTGCTGTGCCGTATTCCACTTTTTTTGGACAGGTTAAATCGGGTCAGGTAGCGCAGGTTACTATTGATGGGCGTAATATCAAGGGCAAGATGAGCAGTGGTCGAATTTTTTCTACCTATAGCCCGGAAACAGATAATTCAGCGATGATTGGTAATTTGCTGAGTAATAATGTTGAAATTGATGCAAAACCACCCCAGGGTCAGTCATTATTAATGACTATATTTATTTCCTGGTTCCCGTTCCTGTTATTAATTGGTATCTGGATTTTCTTTATGCGTCAGATGCAGGGTGGTGGTGGTGGCCGCGGTGCCATGTCTTTTGGTAAAAGTAAGGCACGTATGCTGGGTGAGGATGATATAAACGTTACCTTCCATGATGTTGCTGGCGCAGAAGAGGCCAAAGAGGAGGTTGCTGAGCTGGTCGAGTTTTTGCAAGACCCAGGTAAATTCCAGAAACTGGGGGGTCGCATTCCGAGTGGTGTACTGATGGTTGGTTCGCCAGGTACGGGTAAAACCCTGCTGGCAAGAGCCATTGCCGGTGAAGCTAAAGTCCCCTTCTTTACTATTTCAGGTTCTGATTTCGTCGAGATGTTTGTTGGTGTGGGCGCGTCACGGGTGCGTGACATGTTTGAGAATGCAAAAAAACATGCGCCCTGTATTATCTTTATCGATGAGATTGATGCTGTCGGTCGTCATCGTGGTGCCGGTTTAGGTGGTGGTCATGATGAACGTGAGCAAACCTTAAACCAGCTGCTGGTTGAAATGGACGGTTTTGAAGGCAATGAAGGCGTTATTGTTATTGCTGCGACCAACCGACCCGATGTACTGGATCCGGCTTTATTGCGTCCGGGTCGATTCGACCGTCAGGTGATTGTGCCGTTGCCGGATATTCGTGGTCGCGAACAGATACTTAAAGTCCATATTCGTAAAGTACCGGAAAATGATGATGTGAAGCTGGGCATTATTGCGCGTGGCACACCGGGTTTCTCCGGTGCGGATTTAGCCAATCTGGTTAACGAGGCCGCATTATTTGCCGCCCGTGAAAACGCCAAAACGGTGAGTATGGCGCATTTTGAGCGCGCCAAGGACAAAATCATGATGGGCGCAGAGCGCCGCACAATGGTGATGTCAGAGGAAGAAAAAGAGTTAACGGCCTATCATGAATCCGGTCATGCCATTGTTGGACGCCTGGTGCCGGATCATGATCCGGTTTATAAGGTGAGTATTATTCCTCGTGGTCGTGCTTTAGGCGTAACCATGTTTCTGCCAGAGGAAGATCGTTACAGCCACAGTAAGAAACTTCTCGAAAGTCAGATTTCCAGCCTGTTTGGTGGGCGCCTGGCGGAAGAATTAATTTATGGTAAGGACAGAGTTACTACAGGCGCATCGAATGACATCGAGCGAGCGACAGACCTGGCGCGAAATATGGTCACCAAATGGGGTTTGTCGGAACGTCTGGGGCCATTAACCTATTCTGAAGATGAAGGTGAAATATTCCTCGGTCGCTCGGTAACACAACACAAAAATATTGGCGATGACACAGCGCGGATTATTGATGAAGAAATACGCGTTCTGATTGATCGTAACTATGAACGTGCTGAGAAATTGTTGCGTGATAATATGGATATACTGCATGAAATGAAAAAAATGTTGATGAAGTACGAGACCATTGATGCCCAGCAAATTGATGCTCTGATGGCGCGCAAAGATGTGCCGCCACCGAAAGACTGGAGCGATATTGATGATAGCAATATAAACGGAAGTGCGGGTAAGTCAGAGGAGACGGATAAGTCGACGAAAAAAGAGGGCCCAATTGGCGGTCCGGCTGGTGAGCACTAAGGCAACGCTGAATAAGCCGGAGTGAAGTAGATGGAAATTCCGGGTTCAGGCGGTGCATTTATGTCGTATTCAGCGTTCCCTGAGTGTCAGATTGGATAAAAAGGAGCCTCGGCTCCTTTTTTAATTACACTGGCTTTAGTTGGTTCTGCTTGCCGGTTCCGACTATCTGTTTCTGATTCGCCTGTTTGGATAGCGTCAAAAATGTTTAAGTTACTCCACAAATTGCATTCAAACCGGCCGGTCATTATGGGGATTTTGAATGTAACGCCCGACTCTTTTTCTGATGGTGGGAATTATAATCAGCTTGATACGGCGGTTAACCATGTATGCGCAATGCAGTTGGCGGGCGCGGATATTATTGACATTGGCGGTGAGTCCACCCGACCCGGCGCGAAGCGGGTTAATGCTGGCGATGAAATAGCGCGCGTTATACCCGTTATCAAAGCAATTCGACAACAATCTGCTATACCTCTTTCTATTGATACAACAAAACCTGAAGTGATGCGCGCTGCGGTTATGGCGGGTGTTGACATGATCAATGATGTGAATGCATTACAGTCAAAAGAGGCTCTACAGACCTGTGTTGAACTGGCTGTCCCCGTTTGTTTAATGCATAAACAGGGTGAGCCACAAACCATGCAGAAAAACCCCCGTTATCAGGATGTGGTGGTAGCAGTGAAGACCTTTTTACTCGATCAGGTGCAGCGGTGCAGAAAAGCTGGAATGCCAAAGCAGAACATAATACTTGACCCAGGGTTTGGTTTTGGTAAGCGCCTCGATGATAATTTGCAATTGTTGTCACATATAGGTGAGTTTGTTAGTACGGGCTATCCAGTACTGATTGGTGTATCACGCAAGAGTATGTTTGGCATGTTACTGGCTTTGCCGGTTGATCAGCGTATGAGCAGTAGCGTGGTAGCAGCGGCGTTGGCATATTCTCGTGGCGCACGTTTTTTCAGAGTGCATGATGTAAAAGAAACCTTTGATGCACTACAGCTCTGCATGGCGCTTGATCATTAGGGCGTAGACCATCCGGTCATTGACGGGCATCGTGATAATATGATTGAGAACGAGGAGCAATAATGGGTAAGAAATATTTTGGCACCGATGGTATTCGTGGGAAAGCAGGCACGGGTTTAATGGGGCCTGAGTCAGTGCTCAAACTGGGTTGGGCTGTTGGCCGGGTGCTGGCATCGACTGAAAATCATACTGCTGGGAACAATCTGGTCGTTATTGGCAAAGATACGAGAATTTCCGGTTATATGTTTGAATCTGCGCTTGAGTCGGGCTTATCCGCAGCCGGTGTTGATATCCATTTGCTGGGCCCAATGCCGACCCCCGGTATTGCCTACCTGACACGCACTTTACGCGCCTCTGCGGGCATTGTTATCAGTGCTTCGCATAACCCTTACTTTGATAACGGACTGAAGTTTTTTTCGCCGCAGGGAGCAAAGCTTGATGATGAGCTTGAACTGGCGATTGAAGCCATGTTCGATTCCCCGATGCAGGTTGTGAGCTCTGAAAAACTGGGTAAAGCCAGCCGTGTTATTGATGCACAAGGGCGCTATATTGAAGCCTGTAAAGCCAGTATTCCAATTGGTATACGGCTTAATGGTCTGAAAATTGTTCTCGATTGCGCGCACGGTGCAACCTACGATATAGGGCCTAAAGTGTTTTCCGAATTAGGCGCAAACGTGATTACCATTGGGCATGAGCCTGACGGGGTGAATATTAATAGTAATTGTGGTTCGACATACCCGGAAAATTTACGCAAACAGGTTTTGCTTGAAGACGCTGATCTGGGTATTGCCTTTGATGGTGACGGCGATCGTGTTGTCATGGTTGATCAAAAGGGTGAGATTGTTGATGGTGATGAGCTGTTGTATATTATTGCGCGTTCACGTCAGCACAGTGGTGTCGATATTCATGGTGTGGTTGGTACATTAATGACAAATATGGGCATGGAGATTGCTCTGCAGGAGCTGGGGCTGAAATTTGCTCGTAGCCAGGTGGGTGATCGTTATGTAATGGAAACACTACAGCAGCAACATTGGTTCCTGGGTGGTGAATCGTCTGGCCATATTATTTGTCTTGATCGTACTACAACCGGTGATGGCATTGTTTCGGCGTTACAGGTGTTAGCGTATCTGGTAGAAGCCAATGTTAGTTTGCATGAGGCTAAATCAGGTATGTCCAAATTCCCTCAGAACATGATAAATGTGCCTTTAAAGGGTAAATCAGACCCTATGCAGGCCGACAGTGTACAGCAGGCGGTGCGAGCGGCAGAAAAGTCGCTTGAAGGCCGCGGCAGGGTGTTGTTACGATCTTCGGGTACCGAGCCACTAATTCGTGTTATGGTCGAAGGTGAAGATGAAGCCTTGGTTAAACAGCTTACACAGGTAATTGCTGACTGCGTTGCAGAAGCCGCCTGAAACCGATAGAAAGTTGGCGGCGCAAGTTTTATTGCACGGTAAGATTGACTTATTTCAAATGGAAGTATCGGCAAGATTTTTTGATAGTAATTGATCATGGTCATTAATTAAGTAAGTTTTTCTATTTATAATAACAAAACACATTTATCCAGATTGATTTATTACTGTCTGGCAGGTATCCTTCTCATCCTTTAAAAACATAGCTGGAGAAAGTAATGCGTCAGGTGATGGTTGCTGGCAACTGGAAGATGAATGGTTCCAGTGAATCGGTTAAAGTGTTGATGGCCGGTATCAAAGCAGGCATGGCCTCGGTTACAGATGCTGAAGTTGTGGTTTGTCCGCCTGCTGTTTATCTTGCTCGGGTTTCCGGCGCTGCAGATGGCACCAGGATTAAAGTTGGTTCTCAAAATATTGGCGACCAGGATCAAGGGGCTTATACCGGCGAAATTTCTGGCGGAATGCTGAAAGATACAGGCTGTGAGTATGCCATTATTGGTCACTCTGAGCGCCGTGCCTTGTATGGTGAAAGTGACAAACTGGTGGCAAAACGTTTTGCCGCAGCACGCCGTAATGGCATTAAACCTATCTTTTGTATCGGCGAATCACTGGCAGAGCGTGAGGCCGGTGTGACCAACACCATCTGTGCCCGTCAAATTGATGCAGTAATTGACCTGGAAGGTGTTGAAGCATTGGCTGATGGCGTTATCGCCTATGAGCCAGTATGGGCCATTGGTACGGGTAAAACCGCTACACCTGAACAGGCGCAGGAGGTGCACGCCTTTATTCGTGGTAAAATTGCGGCATTAAATGCGGATGTTGCTGTAGATCTACGCATTTTGTACGGTGGCAGCATGAATCCAGCGAATGCAGCCGAGTTAATCGGGCAGCCGGATATTGATGGTGGCTTAATTGGCGGTGCAGCCCTGAAAGCCGAAGATTTTTTAAGTATTTGTAAAGCAGCAGGTTAAGAAAATAATGAGTGTCGCGCTTTTAGTTCTTCAAGTTGTCCTTTCTATCGGGATTATTGCGTTAGTGTTACTGCAAAAAGGCGAGGGCGCAAGTGCGGGTGCTGCGTTTGGCGGTGGCGGTGGTGCGGGTAGTGTCTTTGGTGCCAGTGGCTCGTCTAATTTTTTAAGTAAATCAACCGCCGTCCTGGCGACCATTTTCTTTCTTAACAGTATTGCACTGGCTTATTTTGCTGCGCACCGAAATGTTACGGGTGAGAATGTGCTGGATAGACTGGTTGCACCGATAACACGGATCGTCACGCCTAAAGCAGCCCCCAATACTCTCCCTGCTACAAAAACGGCGCGTCCTGATGACATACCGCCAGCAGCCAAAGAATCCCCCGGTCATCGAGTAACAAGTGCTAAGAAGGCTGTTGCTACCACCACCACTGACGCGAATGTACCACCACCAGTCGCACCTTTGACTGATGGCGCGGTGAAAAAGAAAAAATAGACGTAAATTTTAGCCGATGTGGTGGAATTGGTAGACACGCTATCTTGAGGGGGTAGTGGCGTAAGCTGTGCCGGTTCGACTCCGGCCATCGGCACCAAATAGATTAATAACAAAAGGATCGAGGCAATGCTCGAAAATTATTTACCGGTTTTAATCTTTCTTCTCGTCGGTTTGATGGTTGGCATGGGTGCCATATTTATGGGCGGCTTCATGTTGGCACCATCACGTCCTGATAAAGCAAAAAACTCTCCTTTTGAATGCGGTTTTGAGGCCTTTGAAGATGCACGGGTAAAATTTGACGTGCGTTACTATCTTGTCGCTATTTTATTTATAATTTTTGATCTGGAAATTGCTTTCCTGTTCCCGTGGGCAATCGTGCTAAGCAAAATTGGCCTGTTTGGTATACTTGCTATGGGTATATTTCTGGGTGTGCTGGTTATTGGTTTTATTTACGAATGGAAAAAAGGAGCGTTAGAATGGGAATAGAAGGCGTTCTTGAAAAAGGATTTGTTACCACTTCAGCAGATAAATTAATCAACTGGGCGCGAACGGGTTCAATGTGGCCGATGACATTTGGTCTGGCCTGCTGTGCGGTAGAAATGATGCAGGCGGGCGCGTCACGTTATGATCTTGATCGTTTTGGCATATTATTTCGCCCGAGTCCACGGCAGTCTGATGTGATGATTGTTGCAGGTACATTGTGTAATAAAATGGCACCTGCATTACGTAAAGTGTACGATCAGATGGCTGAACCTCGCTGGGTTATATCAATGGGATCATGCGCCAATGGGGGTGGCTATTACCATTATTCCTATTCCGTTGTCCGTGGCTGTGATCGCATTATTCCTGTCGATATTTATGTGCCAGGTTGTCCCCCGACCGCAGAGGCGCTGATCTATGGCATCATTCAGCTACAGAATAAAATTCGGCGCACCAATACCATTGCTCGTTTGCCTGTTGAAGAGCCGGCAGCAACGTCCACGTAAGGCAAAAATTAATGAACGTAAAGCGATTATCCCAGGCTTTAAGCAATCTTTTATCGGTAAAACTGAAAGCCAATGCAGTGGCTTATGGTGAAGTCACAATTGAAGTTGCAGCAAATGAATTACTGTCTGTTTGCCGCATATTACGTGACGATGCGGCATTAAAATTTGAACAGTTAATGGATGTCTGTGGTGTTGATTACTCTGCTTACGGGGCGGTGGAATGGGCAACAGAATCGACCACATCAACCGGCTTTAGTCGTGCAGTAGAACCGAACGCCGGTGCCCGCTTGCGTTTTGGTGATGAAGTCGAATATATAAATAATGCTCGCCCACGTTTTGCGGCTGTTTACCATCTGATGTCGATTACGCATAATCATCGTTTGCGTGTTCGTGTTTTTTGTGAAGATGATTCGCTGCCAATGGTACCTTCGGTGATGGCTATCTGGCCGTCAGCAAACTGGTTTGAGCGTGAAGCGTTTGACCTGTTCGGTATTATTTTTGAAGGCCATCCTGACTTGCGGCGTATCCTCACCGATTACGGTTTTGTTGGGCATCCATTTAGAAAAGACTTCCCACTGACTGGTCATGTTGAAATGAAATACGATGCTGAGCAAAAACGGGTGATTTATCAACCTGTGAGTATTGAACCGCGGGTGCTTGTGCCGCGTGTTATTCGCAAAGATGACCGCTATGCTGTGGATGCTGATGGGGATGGCTAATGCCTGAGATTCGTAACTATACTTTAAATTTTGGCCCGCAACATCCGGCAGCGCATGGAGTTCTGCGTCTGGTGCTGGAAATGGATGGAGAGGTAATAGAACGTGCCGATCCACATGTTGGGCTATTGCATCGTGCGACTGAAAAACTAGTAGAGTCAAAACCATATAACCAGAGCATCGGTTATATGGATCGCCTTGATTATGTTTCCATGATGTGTAATGAACATGGCTATGTGCTGGCGATGGAAAAATTACTGGAAATAAATATTCCGCAGCGGGCACAATACATTCGCGTTATGTTTGATGAAGTTACGCGCATTCTAAACCATCTGTTATGGATTGGTTCGCATGCACTGGACGTGGGTGCAATGACCATGTTCCTGTATGCATTTCGTGAACGCGAAGATTTAATGGACTGCTATGAAGCCGTATCCGGTGCGCGGTTACATGCCACCTATTATCGTCCGGGTGGTGTGGCGCGTGACCTGCCTGACAGGATGCCAAAATATAAAGCTTCAAAGTGGCATAGTGAGCGTGAAGTCGGCAGGTTAAATGAAAATCGTCAGGGTTCGCTGCTCGATTTTCTCGAAGATTTCACCCGGCGTTTTCCAGGGTATGTGGATGAATATGAAACCTTGCTAACGGACAATCGTATCTGGAAGCAGCGCACTGTTGATATTGGCATCGTAACTGCGGAACGTGCATTGGCGCTGGGTTTTAGCGGGCCAATGTTACGCGGCTCAGGTATTGCCTGGGATTTACGTAAGAAACAACCCTATGAAGTCTATGATCGCATGGACTTTGATATTCCAGTTGGTACTAATGGTGATTGTTATGACCGCTATCTGGTACGGATTGAAGAAATGCGCCAGTCCAATCGCATCATAAAGCAATGCATTGAATGGTTACGTGAAAATGCTGGCCCGGTAATACTTGAGAATCATAAAGTCGTACCGCCAAAACGTGAAGCAATGAAAGCCGATATGGAATCATTAATTCACCATTTCAAATTATTTACCGAAGGTTTTTGCTTGCCTGAAGGCGAAGCTTATGCCGCGATTGAACATCCAAAAGGTGAGTTTGGCTGTTATCTGATTTCTGATGGAGCCAATAAACCTTACCGATTAAAAATTCGGGCACCGGGTTTCGTGCACTTGTCGGCGATGAATGAGATGGTGCAGGGACACATGCTGGCCGATGTAGTAGCAGTGATGGGCACACTGGATATTGTTTTTGGCGAGGTTGATCGTTAATGGCGACTGAAATTCTATCCATTAAAGCAACAACATCATTATCTGTGCCTGCGCGCGCGGAGATTGACGAGCTATCAACGCATTATCCGCCTGAGCAGAAAAAGTCTGCGTTGCTCGGTGCGCTTAATATTGTGCAACATGAAAATAACGGGTATTTAACCGAAGCGTTAATGACTGCGGTTGCCGACTATCTGGGACTGGCGAAAATTGAAGTTTATGAAGTTGCCAGTTTTTATTCAATGTATGAATTAAACCCCGTAGCGCGTAACAATGTGGCAATTTGCACCAATGTTTGTTGCATGTTAATGGGTTCGCAAACGATTGTTGACCATATTGAAAAGAAACTAGGGGTTAAAGTGGGGGAAAGTACTGCTGATGGCCGTATCTATCTTAAAAAAGAGGAAGAATGCCTGGCTGCCTGCGCTGGTGGTCCAATGATGCAGGTTAACCATGTTTATTATGAAAAGCTTACCCCTGAAAAAGTGGATGAAATACTCGATAGTCTGGAGTAATGGGTCTTATGTCAGCTAAACAAATAAAGCCCGAAGTCACTAAACCCGCCGTTAATAACACGAACGAGCAGGTGTGTTATGCCACCCTGCAATTTGCAGACACACCGTGGTCTTATGACAATTATCTTAAAACAGGCGGCTATACTGCGTGGCGAAAAATCCTTCAGGAAAAAACACCACCCGAAGACGTTATTGCGGAAGTTAAAAAATCTGGCTTACGTGGCCGTGGTGGTGCCGGTTTTCCTACTGGTTTAAAATGGAGCTTTATGCCACGCACTGCACCCGTACAGAAATATTTGGTGTGTAATTCGGATGAAAGTGAGCCGGGTACCTGTAAAGACAGAGAAATTTTACGTTATAACCCACATGCTCTGGTTGAAGGCATGCTTATCGCCTGTTATGCGATGGGTGCTGACACAGGTTATAATTATATGCGTGGCGAGTTTATGGACGCGCCGGCTACCCACTTTAAGCAGGCATTAAAACGGGTCTATAAAGAAGGCCTTTTAGGTGAGAATATTCTGGGTTCCGGTGTGAGTATCAACTTACATGCATCATTAGGTGCCGGCGCTTACATCTGTGGTGAAGAAACCGCTTTATTAAACTCACTGGAAGGTAAACGTGGCTTACCACGTTTTAAGCCCCCGTTTCCGGCAAATTTTGGTTTGTATGGTAAACCAACCACCATTAATAACACCGAAACACTGGCATCTATTCCTGCCATTATGCGCAATGGTGGTGAGTGGTTCCAGAATTTAGGCATTCCAAATAGTGGTGGTGTTAAGCTGTTTTCTATTTCTGGCCATGTTAATCGGCCCGGTAACTTTGAAGTTCCAATGGGTACCCCTTTTATCGATTTACTGGCAATGGCTGGTGGGGTAAAAGATGGTCGAAAATTAAAAGCAGTCATTCCGGGTGGCTCGTCGGTGCCTGTTTTGCCTGGCGAGATCATGATTAAAGTCAATATGGATTATGATTCCATTGTTGGGGCAGGGTCGATGTTAGGCTCAGGCGCGGTAATCGTGATGGATGAAACTACCGATATGGTACAGGTGCTACGTCGTCTTTCCCGCTTTTATTTTTCAGAGTCCTGTGGCCAGTGCACACCGTGTCGGGAAGGGACAGGTTGGTTGTATCGTATGCTGACACGCATTGTTGAAGGTAAGGGTACACTGGTTGATCTGGATAAACTTGATGACGTTGCCAGCAAAATTGAAGGTAGAACCATTTGTGCATTAGGTGATGCTGCGGCGATGCCAGTGCGGAGTTTTCTCAAACACTACCGCTCCGAATTTGAATATTATGTTGAACACAAACATAGCATGGTGAAGGCAGCGTAAATGTCCGAGTCTATTACAGAAGACATGGTAACGATTACTGTCGATGGTCAGTCGATACAGGCACCTAAAGGCGCGATGCTGATTGAAGTGACGGATGCGCATAATATTCATGTGCCACGTTTCTGTTATCACAAAAAATTAGCGGTTGCAGCTAACTGTCGGATGTGTCTGGTTGAGGTGGAAAAAGCACCGAAACCTTTACCTGCCTGTGCAACACCGGTGATGGATGGCATGATTGTGCATACCCAGTCAAAAGTTAGCAGAAGTGCACAAAAATCGGTGATGGAGTTCTTGCTGATTAATCACCCGCTGGATTGTCCTATCTGCGATCAGGGTGGTGAATGTGAGTTACAGGATTTATCAATGGGGTATGGTTATGATGCCTCACAATATGTTGACAGCAAACGTGTCGTCTTTGATAAAAACATCGGGCCATTAATTGCTACCGAGTTGACGCGCTGCATTTACTGTACCCGCTGTGTGCGTTTTGGTCGTGAAATTGCAGGCATGCTTGAACTGGGTATGACCGGGCGTGGTGAAAATTCAATGATTGCTACGTTTGTGGATGCGTGTGTTAATTCTGAAATGTCAGGGAATGTGATTGATGTTTGTCCAGTAGGTGCTTTAACCGCAAAACCCTCACGGTTTAAAGGCCGTGCCTGGGAAATGATGCAGCATAAATCCATTGCACCGCATGACTGTATTGGGTCCAATATTTATGTGCATACATTACGTGACAAGATAGTACGTGTTGTGCCGCATGAGAATGAAGCGATTAATGAAGTCTGGTTGTCCGACCGTGACCGTTTTAGTTATGAGGGTCTCCATACCAAGGACCGTTTAACCCGGCCAATGATTAAACGTGATGGTCAATGGCAGGCTGCAAACTGGGATGAAGCACTACAGCTGGTTGCAGATAAACTGAAAGCGGCTGCCGATCTGAGCACAGAACTCAAGGCGCAAACAACTGCCCCGCATAAAGCCGATACCGAGAGTGCAACGTCGGCAGCGACTGCAACCGAAGCTGTTGAAATTGAAGCTGTTGAAATTGAAGCTACTGAAGTTGAAGTTGCTGGAACTAAAGTAACGGCCACAGAAATTGCCGCGCTGGTTTCTGCCAGCGCAACGCTGGAAGAGCAATATTTAACCCAAAAATTATTACGTGGTCTGGGCAGTGGAAACATTGATTTTCGTTTACGTCAGTCAGATTTTTCCGATCAGGATGTTGCGCCGGTTATGCCGTGGTTAGGCCAGACGATTGAACAGCTAGAACAACTTGATGCTGCATTATTCATTGGCTCCAATACTCGTAAAGAACAGCCAATTGCCAACTTGCGATTACGCAAAGCCGCCGTGAATAATAATGCGCAGATCTCATTTCTTAATCCGCGCAAGTTTGTATTCAATTATCCTGTGGCGAATAATATTTCAGTCTGTCCACAAAATATGGTCGCTGAGTTAGCCGCCGTTGCCGCTGCAGTTTATGCCTTAACCGGCAGTAAAGTCCCAGCGAATATTGCTGTAGCAATCAAAACAGTCAACGTCGATGCTACGCATACTGCGATTGCGAAACAGTTAAAGCAGGCAGAGACTGCAACGGTAATACTGGGCAATATCGCCAGTATGCACCCGCAATTTTCCAGCTTGCGAGCGTTGGCACATGCTGTTGCAAAAGAAACCGACAGCTGTTTTGGCTATTTAACAGATGGTGCAAATGCCGCCGGTGCATGGTTGGCTGGTGCAGTGCCTCATCGTGGTGCTGGGGGGAATACGGAAGGTATTCTTACGGGTAAAAATCTAACTGAAATCAATGCTGAGAAACTGGCTGTCTGTCTTCTGGTAAACGTGGAGCCAGATACCGATGCCGCTGATGCCAATGCACTGATGGCGACATTGAATCAGGCCGATTTTGTGGTTTCAGTTTCAGCCTACCATTCGGCCTCATTGAAACAGGTGGCTGATGTTATTCTGCCTGCGGCTAACTTCACTGAAACCTCCGGTACCTATGTGAATGCAGAAGGGTTCTGGCAAAGTTTTAAAGGCGTGGTTAAAGCCGAAGGTGAGGCGCGTCCAGCGTGGAAGGTGTTACGTGTACTGGCCAATCTAGCAGGTGTTGAAGGGTTTGATTATATTTCCTCTGAAGCAGTTAAAAATGAAGTGCGTTCATGCTGTGAATCGATTGAATTATCAAATACAGTTGATTCTGCCGCAAGCATTGAAATAAATTCATCTTCAAAAGAGATTTATCGTGGCTCGGATGTGCCGATGTATGCTGTTGATGCCATTGTACGTCGTGCTGCATCATTACAGCAGACTGTCGATGCTGAAAAATTATGTGTGCGCTTAAACAGCACAGAAGCCAACCGGCTTGAACTGAATACCGGAACCATTGTGACGGTGAAGCAGGGAAGTAACAGTGCAAATTTACCGCTGATTATTGATAACAGTATTCCAGATGCCTGTGCATGGGTTCCAGTCGCCGTTGAAGGCAATGAATTGTTGGGTGCAGCTTTTGGTGTTGTACATATAGAGAATGTAAAGTCAGCAAAGGCAGAACCAGGTGATCAGGCTCAGGTGATTAAGAGTAGAGCGAATGAGTGAAATGATTGACAATTTTTTAGCGCCTGTCATTAAAGTGGGTCTTGAAGTTTGGAACTGGTTTCCTGCTGACGGGCAAACGCTGTTATTAATTCTGGGTAAGATTATTTTAATACTTATCCCGTTAATGTTGTGTGTGGCTTACATTACTTATGCCGAGCGTAAAATTATTGGTTATATGCAGATTCGTATCGGCCCTAACCGAGTCGGCCCACGCGGCTGGTTGCAACCGATTGCGGATGCAATGAAATTGATGTTTAAGGAAGTCATTATTCCGAGCAAGGCTGACAAATTCTTATTTTTGATTGCACCTGTGTTATCCATTATGCCGGCTCTGGCTGCCTGGGCGGTGATTCCGTTTAATCGTGGTATGGTACTGACGAATGTGAATGCTGGTTTACTGTATATACTGGCATTGACCTCAATGGGTGTGTACGGGGTTATTATTGCTGGCTGGGCATCCAACTCCAAATACGCTATTTTGAGTTCTTTACGTGTTGGCGCGCAGATTATTGCTTATGAGATTGCCATGGGCTTTGCACTGGTTGGTGTGTTAATGGCAAGTGGCAGTTTGAATATGAGTGACATCGTTGAAGCTCAGGCAGGAGGTATTTCCAGCTGGTATATCTGGCCATTGTTGCCGCTGTTTTTTGTGTATTTTATTTCCGGTGTTGCAGAAACAAACCGGGCCCCGTTTGATGTTGCTGAGGGTGAATCTGAAATTGTTGCTGGTTTCCATGTTGAATATTCGGGGATGGCGTTTGCTGTTTTCTTCCTTGCTGAGTATGCCAATATTATTTTAATTTCAGCATTAACCGCGTTATTGTTCCTGGGTGGCTGGTTGTCGCCTTTTGAAGGACTGGTGGGCGCTAATCACTGGTTAGGTGAACCGAGTTTATTCTGGTTTTTTGCAAAAGCCTGTTTCTTTGCGTTCTGTTTTCTCTGGTTCCGGGCAACTTTTCCGCGTTATCGTTATGATCAGATTATGCGCCTGGGCTGGAAAGTATTTATCCCTGTTACCATTATCTGGTTAGTCGTTGAAGCGGTTATGGTTGTTGCACAAGTGGGTCCGTGGGCAACTTAGGCCGTATAGAGTGGGTATGAGCCATATGAAAACAATAAAACATTTCTTCAAAAGCTTTCTCTTTATTGAGTTACTGCAAGGCCTGGGTGTTACCGGTAAATATCTGTTCGCACGAAAAATTACGGTGCAGTACCCGGAGGAAAAAACACCGATGTCACCACGGTTTCGAGGGTTGCATGCGTTGCGGCGTTATGCCAATGGTGAAGAGCGCTGCATCGCCTGTAAATTATGTGAAGCCGTGTGCCCAGCGTTGGCGATAACGATTGATTCGGAACAACGTGCTGATGGAACCCGCCGCACTACAGGTTATGAGATTGATTTATTTAAATGTATTTATTGCGGTTTTTGTGAAGAAGCCTGTCCGGTGGATGCCATCGTGGAAACCCATATTTTTGAATACCATTTTGAAGAACATGGTACTCAGATAATGACGAAGAATATGCTGCTAGAGATGGGCGATAAATACGAAGCAGAAATTGCTGCCAATAGACAGGCGGATGCCACTTACCGGTAGGATAGTTATGACAATAAGTGATTTTTTATTTTTTGTTTTCGCTGGTATGGTTATCGTATCGGCACTGGGTGTTGTGACATCAAAAAATCCGGTTCATTCAGCGTTATTTCTGGTGTTGACATTTGTCTGTACTGCTGCAATCTGGTTAATGCTGGAAGCTGAGTTTTTGGCCATTGTGCTGGTGTTGGTTTATGTCGGCGCGGTAATGATTCTCTTTTTATTCGTGGTAATGATGCTGGATATTAATATCGTGGCTATGCGTGAAGGTTTTGTCAGTTACCTGCCGGTAGGCATCGCCTTTGCTATGGTGATGTTGGCAATAATGGTATGGGTAGTTGGCCCGACTGGACCGGATGTGAGCAACACGGCTGCCTTACACCAGGCGGTGGTGCACTCGGCAGATTACAGTAACACTAAAGCATTGGGTGAGATTTTATATACCAAATACGTGCTGGCATTTGAACTTGCAGCAGTGATATTACTGGTTGCGATTATTGCCGCTATTTCGCTCACCTTGCGTACGCGACCAACAACAAAATATCAGCGACCAAGTGAACAGATAAAAGTTAAACGTAATGATCGTCTGAAGATTATTTCGATGCAGGCCGAGGTGAAGAAATGATTACGCTTAGCAGCTATTTAACTCTCGCGGCGATTTTGTTTGCCATCAGCGTTGCGGGTATTTTTCTCAATCGAAAAAACATAGTGGTATTACTGATGTGTATTGAGCTGATGTTGCTGGCGGCTAATATAAATTTTATTGCTTTTTCACATTATCTGAATGATCTGGCAGGCCAGGTGTTTGTCTTTTTTATCCTTACCGTTGCTGCCGCAGAAGTAGCAATTGGACTGGCAATTTTAGTTGTATTATTCCGTAACCGTCGCACCATTGATGTCGATGAACTTGATGAGTTAAAAGGTTAAGGATAATGGAAAATTTATATCTTGCTATCCCACTGGCACCTTTGTTAGGTGCAATTATTGCAGGTTTCTTTGGTGCGCAAATTGGACGTAAAGGTGCGTATACGGTCACCATTACAGGCGTTGGTATTTCATTCGTGCTATCACTGATTGCTTTGTATCAGCATGTATTTCAGGGTATTCCTGCTTATAACGCGAATGTGTATACATGGATGGTTGCTGGAAGCCTTCACTTTGAAGTTGGTTTTCTGATTGACAACCTGACAGTGTTGATGATGGCAGTGGTAACATTTGTATCGCTCATGGTGCATATTTATACCATTGGCTATATGACAGATGATCTGGATAACTGGCCAAAAGATAGTCTTGCAGGTGCCAATTCGTACCAACGTTTCTTTAGCTATATTTCACTGTTTACGTTCTCCATGCTGATGTTGGTGATGTCAAATAACTTTATGCAGTTATTTTTCGGCTGGGAGGCTGTGGGGCTGATGTCATATTTACTGATCGGTTTCTGGACGGTTAGACCGACTGCGGTGTATGCAAACCTGAAAGCGTTTATCGTTAACAGGGTGGGGGATTTTGGTTTTATTCTGGGCATTGCAGCGGTGGTGATGTATTCAGGCAGTCTGGATTACGCCGATGTCTTCTCAAAAGCGGGAGCCATGTCTGCTCAGACCATGAGTATTTTTTCCGGCACCGAATGGAATGTCATCTCAGTAATTTGTATCTTGCTGTTTATTGGTGCAATGGGGAAATCAGCACAGATTCCATTGCATGTCTGGCTACCTGATTCAATGGAAGGCCCCACGCCAATTTCTGCATTGATTCATGCAGCAACGATGGTAACAGCCGGTATATTTATGGTTGCCAGAATGTCACCACTGTATGAGTTATCGAATACAGCGTTAAGTTTTGTACTGATTACCGGCTCTCTTACCGCTGTTTTGATGGGGCTGGTTGGTATTGTCCAAAATGATATTAAACGCGTCATTGCCTATTCTACCTTATCACAACTGGGCTATATGACGGTTGCACTGGGTGCCTCGGCTTATTCTGCCGCAGTGTTCCATTTAATGACACATGCTTTCTTCAAGGCGTTATTATTCCTTGCCGCCGGTTCAGTAATACTTGCCATGCATCATGAGCAGGATATACGCAAGATGGGTGGGCTAAAAAAATATCTTCCAGTGACTTACTGGACCATGCTGGTCGGTTCATTGGCGTTAATCGGATTTCCCGGATTCTCCGGCTTTTTTTCCAAAGATGCCATTATCGAGGCGGTGCATGGCTCGACTATTTTTGGTCATGAGTTTGCCTATATGTCGGTGTTAGGCGGAGTATTCATTACCGCACTTTACACTTTTAGACTGTTTTTTCTGGTGTTTCATGGTGAAGAGCGGATGGATAAGCACACCCGACAACATTTACATGAACCGCCCTGGGTAGTAACGCTGCCATTGATTTTATTGGCTATACCCTCAGTCTTCATTGGTGGTTTCGCTATTGATAAAGTATTGTTCGGTAATTATTTTGGTGACGCAATTTATATTTCAGATCGCCATGAAGGTCTGGCAGAAGTGGGTAGGAATTTCCACGGTGCCTGGGCCTTTATCGAGCATGGTTTTGCTGGGCCAGCTGTTTACCTGGCGGCGGCGGGGGTGTTTATCACCTGGTTCATTTATCTAAAATATCCAGGTATCGCTACAGTAATCAGGCAGAAATTTGCTTTTATTTATACGCTGCTGGAACGTAAATTTTACCTCGATGAAATTTATGCCTGGGCGTTTGGCGGTGGCAGCCGTGCATTAGGTAATGCACTCTGGTCTTTTGGTGACGTTAAATTTATTGATGGTCTGCTGGTGAATGGTTCTACAAAACTGGTTGGCTGGTTTGCGCTGTACTCGCGACGTATTCAGACTGGGCGACTTTACCACTATGCGTTTGCAATGATTATTGGTTTGTTGGGACTATTTGCCATAGGTCTGTTTAGATAATGTGGGACATAACTGCTGATTTAGAAAACATTATGTATTGTTATGAATTGTGTCGTATTGAGATAAAGGATCGTTATGTTTGCTGATTTACCCTTACTTAGTCTGGTAGTGTGGATTCCTATACTGGGTGGTGTTGCTATACTGCTGGCAGGCGATAAGGGCGATTCAAGTGGTGTACGGATGCTGGCACTGGTGATTGCAGTGGTGACTTTTGCACTGAGTCTCGGATTGTATACGGGTTTTGATACCTCGACATCAGCGATGCAGTTTGAAGAACTGGCCGTCTGGATACCCGCATACAATATCAATTACCATCTGGGTGTGGACGGTTTCTCCATGCCGCTGATCATTCTGACCTCGTTTACAACTATTCTGGTGGTGATTTCTAGCTGGGAAGTAATACAGAAAAAACCGGCTCAATATCTGGCGGCTTTCCTGATTATGGAAGGCACCATGATTGGTGTTTTCGCTTCACTTGATGCCATGCTATTTTATGTGTTCTGGGAAGCCATGCTGATTCCCATGTACATCATCATTGGTGTCTGGGGTGGCCCACGGCGGGTATACGCTACCATAAAATTCTTTATATATACCTTTATCGGTTCAGTATTCATGCTGGTCGCATTGATTTATATGTATTACCAGGGTGGTAGCTTCGATATACTTGCGATGCAAAATTTGCCACTAACATTACATGAACAGGTATGGATTTTCCTTGCTTTCCTCATGGCTTTTGCGGTTAAAGTACCGATGTGGCCGGTTCATACCTGGTTGCCTGATGCACATGTTGAAGCGCCAACCGGAGGCTCGGTGATTCTGGCTGCCATTATGCTGAAAATTGGTGGCTATGGATTTATCCGGTTTAGTTTGCCGATTGCACCGGATGCGGCACATATGCTTGACTGGCTAATTATCTTTATGTCTCTGGTTGCAGTGGTCTATATTGGTTTTGTGGCACTGGTTCAGAAAGACATGAAAAAACTGGTGGCGTATTCATCGATTGCACACATGGGCTTTGTCACCCTTGGATTGTTTATTGTATTTCAGATTTTCGCCAATCCACTCAATGCGGGTGGGCAGGGCGCAACGCTTGCAGTAGAAGGGGCGATGATTCAGATGATCTCACATGGTTTTATCGCCGGTGCGCTGTTCCTGGTGATTGGTGTGCTTTATGACAGAATGCATACCCGCGAGATTTCTGCCTATGGTGGTGTTGTGCATAGTATGCCGATATTTACCGGGTTTGCCGTCTTCTTTGCAATGGCTAATGCGGGTTTACCGGGCACTTCCGGGTTTGTTGGCGAATTTATGATTATTCTGGCCAGCTTCCAGGCTAACTTCTGGTATGCCTTCTTCGGGGCGCTTACGCTAATACTTGGTGCTTCTTATACCTTATGGATGGTGAAACGTGTCTTTTATGGTGAAATAGTCAATGATGCGGTACGCACATTAAGCGACATTAATGGCAGAGAGTTCGGTGTTCTGAGCCTGTTGGCAATTGCTGTATTAGCACTTGGGTTATGGCCGGCACCCGTCATTAATGTACTGCATGCAACGGTTGAAAACTTTTTACAACACATTTCTGTGACCAAATTGTCACTGTACTGATTTTTTCGGAAGAAATAATGCCTTTAGACTCCATGACTTTAGAATCGCTACATGTAGCTGTTGCTATGCCTGAAATCTTTCTACTGATAATGGCCTGTCTCGTATTGGTAGTCGACGCTTTTTTGCCCGAAGGAAAACGCGGCTTCAGTTACATACTGACTCAGTTAGGACTTATTGTTGCCCTGATAATGATTCTTTCAATCCCGGCACAACAAACTACATTGGCATTTAATGATTTTTACATCCAGGATCGTCTGTCTGATATTCTGAAGTCATTTGTTCTGGTTATTAGTTTTGGTGTGTTTGTTTACTCACGCGAATACCTGGTTCAGCGTAATATATTTAAAGGTGAGTTTTATGTGTTAGGGCTATTTAGCATTGTCGGTATGATGCTAATGATATCAGCGAACAACTTACTGATACTTTATCTCGGCCTGGAGCTATTATCGTTGTGTTTATATGCTCTGGTTGCATTTAACCGGGATGATGGTAATGCGTCGGAAGCTGCGATGAAATATTTCGTACTGGGCGCGCTGGCTTCCGGTATGTTGCTTTACGGCATGTCTATTCTTTATGGATTGTCTGGCAGTATCCAGTTTGCCGACATTGCAGCAGCCGTCAATAACAGCAGTGGTAGTACACAGCACATTGGAATGACCTTTGCGCTGGTATTTATTGTTGTTGCGATAGCCTTCAAGTTGGGGGCGGTACCCTTTCATATGTGGGTGCCAGATGTTTATGAGGGGTCACCCACTGCAGTTACAGTGTTGATTGCTACCGCACCAAAACTGGCTGGTTTTGCCATGCTGATTCGCCTTATGGTTGAAGCGCTGGGCGGGTTGCATACCGACTGGCAGCAAATGCTGATTATTCTCTCAATTTTATCGATGGCAGCCGGTAATCTTATTGCCATTGCACAGACAAATATAAAACGTATGCTGGCGTATTCAACCATTTCACACGTTGGTTTTATCTTGCTGGGAATTGTTGCCGGCACCGCAGGTGGTTATGCCGCTGCCATGTTTTATACCATCTCTTATGCATTAATGGCATTAGGCGGGTTCGGTGTCATTATATTGATGGCGAGAAAAGGTTTTGAAGCCGATAAAATTTCTGATTTTACTGGACTGAATCAGCGCAGTCCGTGGTTTGCTTTTATTATGCTGATTTTGATGTTTTCTATGGCGGGTGTTCCGCCGACACTTGGGTTTTGGGCAAAGCTGGCGGTTATCAGTGCGGTCATTAAAGTCAATATGGTGTGGCTGGCAGTACTGGCCGTCATTTTCTCTATTATTGGTGTATTTTATTATCTTCGTCTTATTAAAGTTATGTATTTTGATGAGGCAACCGAGCATGCACCGATTGAATGCGGTCGTGATATGCAAATTACTTTAAGCGTGAATGGTCTGGTTATTCTCGCCCTGGGGTTATACCCGGCAGCATTGATGACACTGTGTCTCTCTGCTTTTTAGTTTTAAGAAACTACGCCAGTCAATTTAAGGAGGGGATACAATGACACAAATTGTAGTTAAGGGTAGCTGTTTATGCGGGTCTGTGCAATATGAGGTCAGTGGCCAGGCAAAACGTTTTTACCACTGTCATTGTCAGCGTTGTCGCAAGGTGAGCGGCACCGGTCATGCGAGTAATTTACTGGTGACACCACAGACCAGCATTAACTGGCTACAGGGTGAAGAGCAATTACAGCGTTATAAAGTGCCTGAGGCGGAAAGGTTTTATAATTGCTTTTGTCAAAAATGCGGCGGGCCAATGCCTCGCGTGGTTCCCGAACTCGATGCGGTATTAATTCCTGCTGGGTCGCTTGATACACAATCGCCGCTTTCACCGCAGGCGCGCATTTTTTGGGGTTCGCGTGCGCCGTGGTCCTGTAGTGACGATTTACCTGTTTATGCTGAATACCCACCGAGTACATAGAAGCATACAACCTACTTCATTCAGAATTAATTAACGGTTCCTTAATGGCATAGCCCGGCTTATTTTTAGCCTTCCATGTTTCATGCCAGTGCATGAGTTCTTCGCCGGGCATGGGTTTGGCAATATAATAACCCTGTGCGGCGGTATAACCGAGGCGGGTTATCATGCTCATGCAAGCTTTATTTTCGACACCTTCCGCAACAACACTCATATTCAGTTTTTGTGCCAGCTCAACGCTGGACTCGAGGATTACGCGTGCCGCCTTATCAGTTAACGCTCTCTTTACAAAGGTATGATCGGTTTTGAGTTCACTGAAAGGAATACGTTGTAGCTGTTCCATTGATGAGTAGCCGGTACCAAAATCATCAATCGACAAGCCAATACCCTTGAGACTAAGGCGAGTCAGCACATCAAGTGCTAAGGTAAGGTCCTGTATCAGACGACTTTCAGTGATTTCAAGTGTGAGTTTTGAGATATTGAGCTGGTGTTGCTGAGTGCAATTTACAATGTATTCCGGCAGGTCGAGGCGATCCAGTGAATCGACCGAAATATTGACACTGAGATTGATGTCGAGGCCCTGCTCACGCCAGCGAGTGCACTGTGTCATGGCCTTATGCAAAACAATATCGGTTACTTCATTAATCAGCTTGAGTTCTTCGACAAGGGGAATGAAAGTATCGGGTGGGACTAAACCTCGCGTAGGATGTATCCAGCGAATTAACGCTTCAACGCCGATTAACTGTTTGCTGGCGATATCTATTTGTGGCTGGTAATAAACCACGAATTCATCTTTATCAATGGCGTTTCTGAGTTCGCTTTCAGTTAGTGCTATTTTGTTGTGCTGAGGTTGGGCGATTGACTGAGTGCCAACCTGCAACAATAATTCGGTGAGAGGGGTGATGGTAACAGGTTTTTCCAGTGCGCCCAGTATGTTCAGTTTGCGATCGCGAGCAACACTTTCAGCGGAGTGAATCAGACGTGTATCCTCAGCACTAATCAGAATAATATTGCCTGGGTAGGACTGGTTGGAAAGGTGTCGCAAGAATTCAACACCATCCATACCCGGCATATTGAGATCAAGCAATAAGACAGAGGGTGGCATGGGTGAGTTTTTAATGTGAGCCAGTGCTTCCTCACCTGAAGCGGCGGTGTCGATCTGGCTGATGCCGATGCTGTTAAGACGTAAAGTAATCAGGTCGAGCACAAAGCGGTCATCATCAACAATAAGCACATCATCAAAACTGAACTGTAGTGGCTGAGCTTCTTTTTCAGCCAGTTGTGTGTAGTAATAACGGGCGACTTCTGACATCGCAACATCAATTTTTGGTATGGTTTCATTAATCGATGCCCAGTCTGCATCGGTTGCCGCTGCTTCGGTACGCTCACATAATGTTGCGAGCTGGACTGCGCCGATGGAACGCGCAGAGGATTTTATTTTGTGGCAGGCTGCCTTGATGTCATCGCAGCAGCAGTCTGTATGTGCTCGATGAATCGCCAGTATTGTGCCTGGTGCAGTGTCGAGGAAAAGCGTGAAGAAACGCCGGTGCTTGTTGGGGTCGCTGCCGATATAACGCACCAGCATGGCTGTATCAATAATGTCTATGGTAGATGCTTCAGATTTTGATGTGGCCACAGATCCAGCTTTAATGGTTGTGGTTTTATGGGGCGCTGTTGCCTCAGTGGTTATTTCCGAGCACGTATCTTCAGTCGTGTTTTTAACCGTAGTCAGCCACTGCTCAAGTTTGTGCTGAAGTTCATTTATATCAACAGGCTTTGACAGATGATCGTTCATGCCTGCTTCAATACAACGTAGTGTTTCGCTGGTTGTTACATCAGCGGTGATGGCAATAATGATTATGTTTTTGAAGCGACTATCTCTGGAGTTTCGTACCGCATAGGTGAGCTGGTAACCATCCATTTCGGGCATATGAATGTCGGTTAATAACATGTCATAATCCTGCTTGCGTAATTTTTCTATTGCTTCTTTACCATTAGCCACTACGTCCGATGAATAGCCCAGTGTATCAAGCTGCAGGGTAAGTAGTTCCTGATTGGTCGGGTTATCTTCTGCCGCCAGAATACGATATTGTTTTTTGCTGATGGCCGGCCGTCTTTCTTCATCAGCCTTTTGCCTGCCATTCATGTCAACAATGGCATCGGCGACAGGCAGATCAATAATAAATGACGAACCCTTGCCGTATTCGCTCTCGACATTGATGGTTCCGCCCATCAGTTCAACCAGTTTGCGGGTGATGACTAGCCCGATGCCGGTACCTTCTATATCGCTGTGTTGTGCATCCAGGCGATTGAAAGGTTGAAACAGATTTTTTTTATTTTGCTCGTTGATCCCACGCCCAGTGTCTATTATACGTATACGATGAAAACCCAATGGCGGTGGTGGACAGCAGACGTAAACTGTTCCACCTTCATCATTATATTTCACGGCATTGCTCAATAGGTTCAGCAATATTTGCCTGATTCGGGTATTGTCTGCGCGGACCCATAAATTCTTGCAGCTGTTAATGTTGTTGCCGTCATTGGCATAGCTCAGTTTTATCCCTTTTTTCTCAGCCAGCGAGCCGATGAGCTTAAAGCAGTCCTTCACGACGGGTTCCAGTTCGATGTTGTCGATTAATAATTCAACGTGACCCGCTTCAATTTTAGTAAGATCAAGCACGTCATTAATTAGATCGAGCAGTAAGTTACTGGCACTATAAATGGTATTAATCTGTTTTTTCTGCTGGCCAGATAGATTCGTGTCAAATTGTAGTAGTTGGGAAAAACCTATAATGGCATTGAGAGGAGTGCGCAGCTCGTGACTCATACTGGAAAGAAATTTAGACTTGGTACGGTTGGCTTTTTCAGCCTCATCTTTGGCCGCAATCAGAGCTGTTTCCACCTGTTTCCGATTGGTAATATCACGTATTATGCCGGTATAGCCGAGTGTTTTGTCATCGTGTATCTTATTTACGGACAGTTCCATCGCAAAGATTGTCCCATCTTTGCGTTTACCCTGGACCTCACGACTGTCACCGACGATGAATGCGGCTTTTCTGGATTGTTGATAACGCTGTAGATAACCATTATGGTTGTTTTTATAGGGTTCGGGCATGAGCATATTGACATTGTTACCGATAACTTCAGTCGTGCTATAACCAAATATTTTCTCGGCGGCCTGATTGAAAGACTCAATCAGGCCTTTGTTATCAATAGTGATAATGCCATCGGCTACCGTGGCCAGTACGGTATTCGCTTTTTCTTCACTGTGACGTAGAGCCTCTTCTGTCGTCTTGCGTAAGGCCTCCGTATTTTCTGCATCAAGCAGGTTGGAGCAGGTGGAAAGCAGTGGTTTTAGTTGATTGAAAAGCTTATCATCGTAACCTTCGTCACGATTGGCAATACCGACTATACCAATCAGCTTATCGCCTAGTCTGAGTGGTAAACCCATAAATGACCGCAGTGCAGAACACGTTTCGGACAGGGTTCCTGCTCTCGGATCATTGGCGGGGTCGTTGGAAATGAGTGTTTCTCCCGTTGAGATTACGGCACCAAGTAAATTGTCCAGCTTACTGATTTTAGGACTTGCCGGGGTTTTCGGGTTGTAACATGATGCGACCTCTGCATCCCAGGAAATATTGGTGATATGGCGAATATGCAGGCGGGGTGCTCGATCTAAAGTGTAAATAATGTTGCCAATTAAACCAAATTCACTCTTGGTAATATCAATGATTCCATTGAGTAACTGTTCAAAAACTGCTTGCCGGTTTTTTCCCGAAATAAATTTTTCCTGCACGGTGTAGATATGTTCCAGCATGGTGCGTTGAATATAGGTTTCGATTTCAGTCGCTCTGCGCGCAGAGATGTCACGTACAATAGCGACAAATCGTGGCGGGGTATTGTCAGGAGCGATATATTGCAGGTGAATTTCAACGGTTACCTGGTTACCGTTTTTATGCTGTTGTAGGGATTCGAAATTAAGCGTTTCTTCTGGTTTGGTAATCAGTGCGGAGACGAGTTGCCGGAAACTCTTTTGGTTATATTCTGGCATGATATCCGGCAGTGTTAACTGCATCAGCTCTGCTTCACTATAACCCAGACTGTTGATAGCGCTGGTATTGGCGTAGAAAAACATCAGCGTTTCGGGGTCAAACATAAATATGTATTCGGAAACTTCCCCCAGAGTTTGCTTAAAGCGGTTTAGTTTGTACTGGGTTTTTTTGAGGTCGTTAATGTCGGTGATTGAGCCCGATACGCGGTAGGGTTTGCCGTTATCATCACGCAATGCGGCACCCCGAGCGCGGAACCAGCGGTAATCCCCCGACTTTGCCTGTATGCGATACTCGACATTGTATGCGGTGCCCGCATTTTTCAGATGTGCATCCATTGCGTCCTCGGCTCTCTGCTTGTCATCAGGGTGCAGATAGGTTAACCAGGCCTCGTAACTGTCCATGTTACCAGGTTGATACCCCAGTAATTTTTCATATTGTGGAGAATGGTAGACTCTATTTTTTATTATGTCCCAGTCCCAGAGTACATCGTTTGACCCTGCGACTGCCAGCTGATAACGCTCCTCAGATTCCTGCAGGTACTGTTCCGCTTTATTGCGTCGACAATTACTTATCGCTATCGCAATGTAGTCGGTAATGGAGCAGGTGAAATTTATATCTTCCTGACTCCAGTTTCGCTTAGTGCTCTGTTGTTCATGACAAACAACGCCAATAAACTGATTATTCAATCGTATGGTTGCATTCAGCATGGCCCTGATGTTATTGGGTTTCAGGTAGTTATTGAGCAGTTCCTGGGTTCTGCCATCAGTATAGGTATTGCTGGAATCGATCACCCGATTTTTCAGCAGTATTCTAAAATAAATTGGATGATCGGTGATTGACTGGGTATCACAAATGATATGACTGTCGGTGGCTAGGTCGTATAGATCGGCACAGTGCAGGTGACTACAGTTGTTGTCAAATAGCCAGATACCGACGCGGGATACATTGAGCCCTTCACAACTGGCTTTGGCAATGTCCTCAAAAATCATCTGCATCTCACAGGGGGTGATATCACTTTTCTCGGCCAGTTGAGACATGATTTTATGTTGTTTTCGTAATCGTTCAGTCCTGATCTCATCTTTTAAGTAAAAAACTCTGATTGAAGTGGCAAAGATATAGGCGCCAATAAATACAAAAATAATGGCGATCACAGAAGCGATCAAAATAGCCAACAGGTACGGGTTTAATATTTTTTCAGCAGGAATTTTTTCAACAAGACCCAGTTTGTATTCGGGCATATATTGGTAAGCGGCAAGTATTTTTTTGCCTTTGTGATCTACGCCAAGGTATACCCCAGATTTACCCAGCAGCGCACGCCGCATGGGTTCTGCTATGCCCAGCTTAAATGGGACGACAAAGTGGTTACTGTCACTGTTGGTCTGCTTTCCCCATAGCAGAAAAATAATCTGCTGGGCTTTACGTTGGGCTACCACAAATTCGACGCTTTGACCGTTCTTGTTGGCATTCTGATTCATCAGTTGTAAATGCTTGATGGTTTTGTGAATGAGCTTAGTGCGTGTCGCTTTATCCTGTTTACTCTGTTGGGATATTGCGCGGATCAGCATAATCTGGTTGCTTACGCTTTCAGTGAGTAACTGACCCTCCTGCTTGAGTGCGATCTTATAGAGCGCAGTGACGGTAATGCTAACGGCTAAAACTGCGACCGAAGACAGCATTAGCGTCAGCTTTAATAGTTTAGTCGTTTTGAATAGCTTGGTGATATGCATGGCATGGGTGGGTAACTGGTTAGTATTTTGTTCAGATGTTTAATAATTCAGAGATTCCTGTGTGGTCGTTAAGCTTTTTTTTATAAACTCACCCGTCATTTGCCGGGTGAGTTTTACATACGGATCAATGGATAGCAGGCACAGGTCGAAATTTTCATCCATCCTGTTAGTATATGGGTTAGAACAGGTCTTTTGTCAATCACAAAGGCAAGGTTAGTTTAGCTCAGGCGGTTTTTTTATTGAACCGAAGCCAGTGATTGCGGTCAACAAACCGTTTCGATCTGTTGTTTATCCACCTCCTTCGCCATGATTATCTGTGGCGCTGGTGATGCCATAAACACAGCGTGTTATCAGATAGCTTTCTGGTAGATTACGGGTAATTTTTAATTAATCAATAACAAGGTGAAAATACGATGGCTACAGCCGCAGAACTCTTTATACGCTGTCTGGAAAATGAAGGCGTGGATAAAATTTTTGGTATTCCTGGTGAAGAAAATCTATATGTTATGGATGCGTTGCGTGATAGCAGTATCGAGTTCATCACTGTTCGGCATGAACAGGCGGCAGCTTTTATGGCGGATGTTCATGGTCGTTTAACTGGTCGTGCCGGTGTCTGTCTGGCTACGTTGGGGCCGGGGGCAACGAATCTGGTGACAGGTTTTGCTGATGCTAATATGGATCGCTCACCGGTGATTGCTATTGCCGGGCAGGGTTCGACCACTCGGATGCACAAAGAAAGTCATCAAATACTGAATTTAGTCAGTCTGTTTGAGCCTATTTCAAAAAATAGTACCGAAGTGCTTGAGGCAGAAGTTATTCCTGAACTGGTACGCAAAGCGTTTAAGGATGCACAGGCCGAAAAGCCCGGCGGGGTTTTTATCAGTTTTCCAGAAAATATCGCCGGTGAGGAAATCGCGGATGATCTGTTACCGCTTAAAGTACAGAGCCCGCAAATGCCGGATGCGCCAGAAGAAAAAATTCGACAGGCGGCTCAAATTATTGATGCAGCAAAATTCCCATTGATTATGGCGGGTAATGGCGTTATCCGTGAACATGCGGTGGCAGCATTAGTTGATTTTGCTGAATGCTTAAATATCCCGGTTACGCAGACCTTTATGGCAAAAGGAGTCATACCTTTTTCACATCCCCTGTCGTTGGGCAGTGTCGGTTTGCAGGCACACGATTATGTTGCCTGCGGATTTGATCGGGCCGATGTTGTTATCTGTATTGGGTATGACATGGTTGAATACCATCCTTATTTATGGCACCCGAATAAAGAAAAGAAAGTGATCCATATTGATCTGAATTATGCCGAAGTGGACGCACATTATATACTCGAAGCGGGTATCCTGGGGGATATTACGAACTCGTTAACGCGCATTGCAGCACAGGCGAGTAAAGTTCATGCCGGTAAAACAAAAAATCTGAAAGGCATTATTATGGATGAGCTGGATGACTATGCCAATGATGAGAGTCATCCACTAAAACCACAAAAAATTCTATTTGATACGCGAAAAGTTCTTAATGACGAGGATATTTTAATCTCGGATGTTGGCGCGCATAAAATGTGGATTGCACGGCTTTATCGTTGTCAGCAACCAAATACCTGTATTATCTCCAATGGTTTTGCCTCGATGGGAATTGGTGTGCCGGGTGCGATTGCTGCACGGATGGCTTTTCCTCAAAAAAAGGTGCTTACTATTACCGGTGATGCTGGGTTTATGATGAACTCACAGGAAATCGAAACGGCGTTACGTTATAAAATCGCCATTGTTATTATGATCTGGAATGACAGTGAGTATGGACTGATTAAATGGCATCAGGAAAGGCGTTTTGGCCATTCCAATAATATTAGTTTTAATAATCCTGATTTTGTAAAATACGCTGAATCCTTTGGTGCAAAAGGGTATCGCGTGGAAAGAGCGCAAGATCTGGTACCAACACTGGAACAGGCCTTTGCGGATAATACGGTGGTGGTGGTCGATGTCCCGGTAGATTATTCTGAAAATATGAAATTAACAGAAAAGCTGGGCAAGCTGATTTGTCCGGTATAAATAATGGTGTCGATTTTATTGCACCGAAATACTGACTTACTGCTGAAACGGATACTTATGGTTCAAGACCGTCAGCCGCAGGGATGCGGGTGACGAGCCGGCATAGATGTATTGACAGCGTGTCCTGACACTATTGTATGTATCCGTTTCATCCATCCTGTCTGGATGAAGTGCTGAGATTAAAGCCTCAATAGAACGGCGGTAATTGGGGGAGGTTATTTTGGGGCGTATGTTTTCTGGATGTAGGCATTAATCAGGGTTTCAAATTCGGCAGCAATATTGTCGCCCTTTAAGGTCACGATTCTAACCCCATCTGCATAAACTGGAGCGACTGGATGTTCCCCTGTTCCAGGTAAACTAATGCCTATATTTGCGTGTTTGCTTTCACCGGGGCCATTGACTACACAGCCCATTACTGCCACAGACATGTCTTCAACATGATGGTAGTTCTGTTTCCATTGTGGCATTTTTGTGCGCAGATAATTTTGCACCCGCGAAGCCAGTTCCTGAAAATAGGTGCTGGTGGTGCGGCCACAGCCGGGGCAAGCGGTAACCAGTGGTACAAAAGATCGTACCCCCAGCGTTTGTAAAATCTCCTGAGCGACAATCACTTCTTTCTCTCGTGGCGCACCAGGTTTGGGCGTGAGTGAAATGCGAATGGTATCGCCAATACCATCATGCAATAAAATGCTTAATGCTGCGGTCGAAGCAACAATGCCTTTAGAGCCAATACCTGCTTCGGTGAGACCCAGGTGCAGTGCATAATTACAGCGCTGTGCCAGTGAGCGATAGACGCTGATTAAGTCCTGAACCATGCTCATTTTGCAGGAAAGAATAATGCGGTTTTTTTTCAGACCAATGTCCATTGCTGCTGCGGCGCTGTCCAGCGCAGAGCGAATTACGGTTTCCAGCATAATATGGTGTGCATCCAGAGGGTGTTTGTGCCTGCCATTCTCGTCCATCAGACTGGCGAGTAAACCTTGATCCATGCTGCCCCAGTTAACACCAATACGCACGGCTTTATGGTATTTAATGGCGAGCTCTATCATGGTAGCGAACTGGGTTTTACGTTTACTGCCTTTCCCTACATTACCAGGATTAATGCGATACTTTGCCAGTGCTTGAGCACAGTCCGGGTAGTCACTGAGCAGTTTATGGCCGTTGTAGTGAAAGTCGCCAATGAGTGGAACCTGACAGAATTTTTTATCCAGAGATTCGCGTATATAGGGCACGGCAGCAGCGGCATTCGCATCATTTACTGTAATGCGTACCAGCTCAGAGCCAGCATTGGCCAGTTGCATGATCTGCTGAGTGGTCGCTTCAATATTAGCGGTATCGGTATTTGTCATCGATTGCACCACGATGGGTGCATTTCCGCCAACCAGTACGCCATCGATATTAACGCTCAGGGTAGTATGTCTGGGCTGGTAACAGGCTGGGAATTTCATGGTGCTTGCTCTGGCATAAAAGGGTATTTTAACTGACTATGCTAAGTATTTCATTTATCCTTTACGAATTATCTGCGTGAGTTAATGTAAACTTACTAACAGTACAGAGGAAAAGGATAGCTGGTGTTCAAGGCCGTCAGTCGCAGGGATGCGGATGTCGAGCTTAGATGGAAGTATTTACAGCGTGTCCTGAACAATCGGTAGCCTTTTTATCTGTTTCAGTAATAACTCATCGGGATGAACTATTTTAGAGCGTGGAGTATAAACAATGCAGGATACTGAATTTGTAAATGGGTTACTGGCTTTTTTGCAGCACTCACCCACGCCCTTTCACGCTGTCGGTGAAATGGTGCAACGATTGAGTCAGGCAGGGTTTCAGCGGCTACTGGAATCTGATGAATGGTTTCCTGGCAACCAGGCAGATATATCAGGCCGTTATTATGTGATACGCAATGATTCATCTATTATTGCTTTTGTATTAAACAAACCGCTGCCAGAAAATGGTTTTCGCATGATGGGCGCGCACACGGACAGCCCCTGTTTAAAAGTGAAACCTGAGCCTGAGATTATTAGTCAGAACTATCTACAGCTGGGAGTGGAAATCTATGGCGGTGTTTTATTAAATACCTGGTTTGATCGTGAGCTGTCACTTGCGGGTAAAGTCAGTTTTGTTGATCGCAAGGGGACGGTGCAACATGCGCTGATCGATTTTGAAAAGACCGTTGCGGTCATTCCCAGTCTGGCAATTCATCTTGACCGTGAAGCGAATAATAATCACTGTATTAATGCACAGCAGCATATGCCACCGGTATTAATGAAAATCCCAGATGGCAAACAAACGCAAGTTAATTTTCGTAAAATTCTATTAAGTCTGGTGCAGGCTCAGCACGAAACAATGAAGGCGGAGCAAGTGCTGGATTATGAGTTAAGTTTTTATGATGTGCAGGTACCGGCTGTTGTTGGTTTGCATGATGATTTTATTGCCAGTGCGCGGCTGGATAATTTGCTCAGTTGTTACACTGCTTTGCAGGCGCTGCTCAAAACGCAATCAGCGCAAAATTGTCTGTTAGTGTGCAATGATCACGAAGAAGTCGGCAGCATGTCATCATCGGGTGCACAGGGGATATTTTTAAAATCGGTACTTGAGCGGATTTGCAACCATAATGCAGTTACATCATCCAGTCAGACTTTTTTGCGCGCAATGGATAACAGTATGATGATCTCTGTGGATAATGCGCACGGAGTACATCCTAATTACATGGATAAATTTGATGCGAATCATGGGCCATTATTAAATAATGGCCCAGTTATTAAAAAAAATGCCAGTCAGCGTTACGCAACCGCTAGTGACACCAGCGCCAGATTTAAAATGTTGTGTGAGCAGGCAGATGTGCCAGTACAATCTTTTGTGATGCGTTCTGATATGGCCTGTGGTAGTACGATTGGTCCGATTACGGCAGCTCAAACAGGCGTAAAGACACTGGATGTGGGCGTACCTACTTTTGCGATGCATTCCATTCGGGAACTGGCAGGACGCTGGGATGCTTATTATTTGTATCGGGTTTTAAAACAGTACTGTCAGTCTTGAATACCAGACATCCTTTTTATCTGTTTCAGTAATAACTATAGCCATAAGCCGCTTTTTTGGTTTATTTTTTTTGCGATGAAATTACACAAAATCAGTACAACGATATATACTTATTACTGAAACGAATGAAAAGGATGCGCATTGTTAAAGACATGCGATGAATACATCCCTGTCGACTCGACACCCGCATCCTGCGGCTGACGGTCTTGAATAATGGGTATTCTTTTCATCTGTACTGTTAGTAAAAGCAACGATTACTGCTTATTCGAACGAAGCACATCCTTTTCATTCGTACTATTAATAAATCACTAGAATTAAACCCATGCTCACGTTGAAAAAGTCACATAAACTGGATACTGTTTGTTACGATATTCGAGGCCCAGTGCATCGGGAAGCCCGCCGTCTTGAAGAAGAAGGGCACAAAATTCTTAAACTGAATATTGGCAACCCATCGCCATTCGGCTTTGATGCGCCGGAAGAAATCGTTCAGGATATGATTTATAACGTCCCGCTTTCCCAGGGTTATAGCGATTCTCGCGGCTTATTCACCGGACGCAAAGCGGTGATGCAATATTGTCAGCAAAAGAATATTTCCAATGTTGAGATTGATGATGTTTATCTGGGTAATGGAGCCAGTGAGTTAATTGTGATGTCGATGCAGGCATTGTTAAACAATGGTGATGAAGTTTTAATTCCAGCACCCGATTATCCATTATGGACGGCCTCAGTCTGCCTGTCCGGTGGTAAGGCAGTACATTATTTATGTGATGAACAGTCTGACTGGTATCCAGATATCGACGATATAAAAAGTAAAATTACGGATAAAACACGAGGCATTGTTATTATCAACCCGAATAATCCAACGGGGGCGCTCTATCCAGTGGCAATACTGGAAGCGATTATTGAACTGGCGCGTAAACACAGTCTGATTATTTTTTCAGATGAAATCTATGACAAGATTTTATATGATGAGGCGAAACATGTATCTACAGCTTCGCTTGCAGATGATATTGTGTTCATAACGTATAACGGTTTATCCAAAGCTTATCGTGTTGCCGGGTTTCGTGCTGGCTGGATGGTCATCAGTGGGGCGAAAAGTTACGCAACCGACTATATCGAAGGCATCGAATTACTGGCTTCGATGCGCCTGTGTTCCAATGTGCCGGGTCAACATGCTATTCAGACAGCACTGGGTGGTTACCAGAGTATCAATGAGTTGATCGCGCCAGGTGGTCGGCTTCGACAACAACGCGATCTGGCGTATGAAATGGTTTCAGCAATACCCGGTGTCAGTTGCATCAAACCGCAGGGAGCGATGTACCTGTTTGCAAAACTCGACCAGAAAAAATTTAACATCAGTAATGATGAAAAAATGGTGCTGGATTTATTAACCCAGGAAAAAATATTAATCGTCCACGGTTCTGCCTTTAACTGGCCGGGCACTGACCATTTTAGAATTGTATTTTTACCGCGAGTTGATGAGCTGGAAAAAGCCATTAACCACATTGCAAATTTTCTGCAAAGTTATTCTCAATAAGTATTACGGTTATATTTTATCGTGACGAAACTGGCAGAAAATTATTACCACGTTATTGAGCGTATTGAAGCAAGTGTTAAAAAATCTTCTCGTTCGATTGATGAGATAACGCTCATTGCTGTATCCAAAACACGGACACTTAACGCAGTAAAAACATTATTACAGCTTGGTCAGCATGCCTTTGGTGAAAATACCATTCAGGATGCGATGACGAAGATTCCAGAATTATCAAATACCTCAGCACAATGGCATTTTATCGGCCACCTGCAATCTAAAAAATCGAAATTCATTCCCGGTTATTTTCAATGGCTGCATTCTGTGGATAATTTAAGTCTGGCGCAGAAATTATCCACTGCAATGCAAAAATATAATGCATCGGCGGTATTAAATTGCTTAATTCAGGTGAACGTAAGTGAAGAACAGAGCAAATCAGGGTTATTGGCCACTGAACTACTGCCATTCTATGAACGGTTACAGAAACTAAGTCTACCTGGTTTGTGCTGGCGCGGGTTAATGACCATTGGCGTCCAGGGTGATAATAAGCAGACCCGAAAATCTTTTGAGTTATTAAGAACGTTACAACAAAAAGTGAGTAGCGATTTTGACCGCAATAATTTTGATCAGCTATCAATGGGGATGAGTGGTGATTATACAGTGGCGATTGAAGAAGGGGCAACACTGGTGCGGGTGGGTACTGACATATTCGGCAGCAGGCATTAGTGAACAGTTTCTCCAGCCAGCTAAAATCAGTTAAGTAAAAGCGGGCACGTAAGTAAGTAAGTAAGACAAACAAACGTGCCCTAGCAGCGCATGATTGCTGCCAAACTCTTCTGCAATCACACTACATTTTGTTTTGTCTCATTTGGTCAAAAATTTTTTACTATAAACTAAAGGTTAGATAGTCATTATTAAATTTAATGGTATGGTGGTGTTCGAACCTTAATAAGCGACCTGTGTTTTATTATATTATAAAATAATAATATAATCAATTAAACGAGCATAAAACAGGTGATGACCCTGGCTATTTATACTCGTTTTCTGTTCTGGGTGAAGGCCTGGTATCGTTTAAGCTATTCTTGTGTTTGGGTTAGCCGTTATCGGTGCAACTTTTTATCTGGTTTTATCAGGGTTGACTTACTTACAAGTTGCTTCACTTTGTTTTGTAAATACCAGAAACGACTATTAATTTCCTGCATCTTCAGCATTGCCCGTTGGCGGTAATCGTCTGCGTGCTGGAAAACACGTTTTTGCATTTCTCGCATCTGTGCCAGATATTCTATCTGGTGTTCGAGTTCAGCCCGAATTCTGCTATCTCTGATTCTGTTATCGTTGTCCAGGCGCTGTCTTTCCATCGTCTGTACCATCATTTTCTGTTGTTGTTTTGCTGCTGTGTGCGGTTGCCAGTTCCGCCTGTTTATTGTCTGTAATGTCCTTTGTGGCAGACGATTAAATGGTCGACTGAATTGTGGATTGGGTTGTGGATTAAAGCGCGAATTAGGCTGAGGCACAAATTGTGGTCTGAATCGGGGCTGTGGTTCATGCCGATAATACCATTGAGGATGCATGGCGGAATTATTTGAATATGCGCCGTAGGCAGATAAGCGCTGTTCATGTATTGATGGTTGGTGATGCATAAACATATATTTGCGCAGCATTGCGTGAGAAGGTGATATTTTATTTGATAAATACCGTCTATCTGGATTCAGCCGATTTGAGCTAACGGCCTGTTTATTTATATTTCTTGTCACAGGAACTGGTTTTATCGGCGTGCTTTTTGCAGTAACAGGCGTTAATGTTTTTTCCTGCGTAACAGCAAAGACGGCGGTATTATTATGAGCATCTGTGGTTTTGTTGGCAGGGTTAGAATTTATTGGCTTCGTGATAACAGGTTTGTTTTGTAATGCATTCTGTTTTGTCGAAGTCCTGGCTGGGTTAATTGGCTTAACTGTGCTTAATTTTCTATCTGTTGTTTGAATATGGCGGGTATTGTCCTTTGCAGTGTGGTTCGGATTCGCATGGTTGGAAGATAGAAGTGTGTTATTTGCCGGTATCGTTTTCAGTGGGGCTGAAATCGTATTTTTTACCTTGGCTAGCGGGTTTGTCTCAGGTTTGATGGTGCTATTTTTTTGCTTCACGGCGGTGGATATTGTGGTCTCATTAGCCGCTTTCAATGATTCATGTTGGCTTTTATAAAAAGTAGCGATGATAACGATTGCTGAAATTAAAACCAGTACAATGGGTATAAAATAATTATTTTCACTCTTTTTCAGGGTGTTATTTGAGTCAGTCATAAGTGTTTCCAGATTTTCGAATGTTGAAAATAGTGCTTATCGATAAAGCTTACTGATAGTCGGTTACTCAGAGGCTACCTGGCTCAGTTGATGAGTAACAGAGGGCTTATTTTAATACTAAAGAGATCAAATATCAGTAATGTTTAGCTTTTTTATCTCTTAGAGTATCTCTGATGAATTCTGTATGCAGTAAATTGTACCAACAGTACAGATGAAAAGGCTACCTATGGTTCAAGACCGTCAGTCGCAGGAATGCAGGTGTCGAGTCTACATGGATATATTCACCGCATGTCTTTAACCATATGATGTAGCTTCACTACTATGAAATATCCAAGTTCAGTTTGTCTGAGTACATATTCTCTTTTTATCAAAGAACGTATTGCACATAAAAAAGCCCAACCTCCTGTGGAGGTTGGGCTTTTTCCGCTAAATGAAAAACTTATTTAGCTTTTTTCGTTACTTTAGCCGGTGCAGCATGAGGTGCTGGTGCGTGGCCATAAGGTGCTGGTGCATAACCGTAAGGTGCATAACCATTATAGCCATTACCGTTGTAGCCGTTATAACCATTACCGTTGTAACCATTATAGCCATTACCATTGTAGCCGTTATAACCATTGCCATAACCGTTACCACGAGCAGAACCGTTACCTTTTGCTTTCATGCCAAAAGAGAAGTTGCTGTTGAAGTTTCCGTTAGCAGCCCCATTGCCATAACCGTTACCATTACCATTGCCGTAACCGTTACCATTGTTGTTACCGTTCCAGTTGTTACCATTGTTGTAGTGAGGGTTACCGTGGTAGGGATGGTTGTATGAGCCGTTAGCACTGTTCTGGCCTTGTGCGCCGCCGGTTTTAGCAACTGCCTGAGATGACGGTGCAGTACGAGGCGCTGGTGCATAGCCGTAAGGTGCGCCGCGGTAACCGTTATAACCATTATTGTAGCCATAGCCATTATAACCGTTGTAGCCGTTATAACCATTACCGTTGCCGCGAGCAGAGCCGTTGCCTTTAACTTTCATGCCGAAAGAGAAGCTGCCGTCAGCAGAACCGTCAGTTGCACCATTACCATTACTGTAACCGTTTCCATTGCTATAACCATTGTTATTCCAGTTGGAATTATTGTTATTGCCAAAGAAAGGCATATCCCAGCTTGCAGATGCAGCTGAAGATACGGCTAAAAGTGAAGCCGCAGCGATTATATGTAAAGATTTCATTTGTATATCCTCAATTATGTATTAGACAGCTAAAAATTTCATGCGCTTAATGGTTCTATTGAACCAATGATTCCATTATATTAGATTATACGAATATAAGTCAATTATAAAATACTTTTATATCTATATTCTTATATGAGTATATATCTTTGCGTTTCTACCTTTTGTTTTTAGAAACATGAGGTTGTGGCTATTATTTTATTTTATTTTTTAAGGTAACTTATCTCTTAGTCGTTATTTCTTCAAAGGCGGTAGTGTACCATCAGGTTTCTTTATAGCGTATCAGGCATACTTTTTGCTTTGTTGGTTGCAGAATACATAAAGCAAACAGCCAACTTTGACAGGAGTCGGCTGTTACCATCAACACAGCTTAAAGATAGAATAAATGACTTATTTAAAGTGAATAATGTGTTTTCGAGGTGAGAAAAAGATTGCTTTAGCAGAAGGGTGAAATACGCAAGCTGAAAATTACGACTACTGATGATTACAGTCGTTCTGGTAATTGAAGTCCTGCAGTGTAAAGTTATGTTATATCAATTTGATCCAGCCACTGCAGTAAGGCTTCAAGTATAATCAGGTCGGCTCCAGTCGTATCATCGGCTGTCTGGATAGACTGTATTTCTGCACGTAACTGGTTCATTGTACGTACCGTGCAGGCCGGGTTAGTGAATTTTTGTTGACGATACTGATTCCATTGCTGGTGCTCATCTACAGAGAGGGTTTGTGGGTAGTTGCGTGCGCGGTATCGAAATAAAAGCGCATCAAGGCGGTGGTCATCAAAATTAAGCTGTAAATTTGCAAGTTCCGATGGAGGTGTATGGCGAATACTATCCATGCGTGAGATGTCTTCACGGTTAAAGAATCCGCCAGTGTAGAGTTGAGCTTCGGGGTCACTGGTTTCAGGGTAGTCCTGTTGCTGAAAAACCTGCGTGGTTTTTTCAATGATACCTGCGATATTGTCGAGTAAAAATTGACGATGGGCTTCGCACTGGTTTATATCAATTTTTAGTCGCTGCGCGGCCTCTGCGTTCATCGTACTCGGCGGCACAATTACTGGACACTTGTTAATGTGTACCAGCTTAAGCGGGATACGTTCAACACCTTCGGGCAGTTCACTCGCTGGAGTATAGAGTCGGGCGGCAATTTCTTCTGCATCAATGTGGATGAAATTTTCCGGGTCAGCAGTCAGATCATAGACCACGATGGCATTTTTATTGGTCGGATGCATGCACAGTGGCATAACCATTGCAATGGCACCACGTTCGGCAGCATAGCGCGAAGAGACATGTAACACCGCCTGGTGCTGATTTAAATTAAATTGTTGCAAGACGATATTTTTCCTGCGTAGTTTATAAATATGTTTGTACAGCCGCGGTTGTTTCTGTTTGATCAGTTTGGCAACAGCAATAGTGGCATAAACATCCGACATGGCATCGTGCGCGGCTTCATGGCTGATGCCGTTGGCTTTGGTGAGTAACTCCAGACGAATACTTGGTTTGCCATTATTTTCCGGCCAGTTGATGCCTTCGGGTCGCAGTGCGCGGGTCAGGCGCACCATGTCGATGATATCCCAACGTGAATTTCCGTTCTGCCATTCATGTGCATAGGCATTATAAAAATTTCGATAAAGGGTATTACGGGTAAATTCATCATCAAAACGAATGTTATTAAAGCCAGCAATGCAGGTGCCGGGGGTTGAAAATTCGGCGTGAATATTAGCCATAAACTCGGCTTCAATCAAACCATCCTGTTCAGCTTTTTGCGGGGTGATGCCAGTAATCAGGCAGGCGCGAGGGTCAGGTAATAAATCATCAGCCGGTTTGCAATATAAGGTAAGTGGGTTGCTGATGATATTTAAATTTTCATCAGTGCGAATGCCGGCAAACTGAACAAGGCGGTCGAAACGTGGGTCGATACCAAAAGTTTCATAGTCGTACCAGTAGATTGAATTTGTCATATATTCCCCGTTTAATGCCGTTTATCTCAGGTTGCGGTGAACGCAAAAATACAAATAAATTAAAGGTTGATAAATTATTTTACGGTCAATTTTTATGTTGTCAGCCTTCGATATATATCCGAAATTTTTAACGGTAATTGTGCCACATTATCGATCACGACGTAATTAGCCGCACCGTACATATGCGGTAAGTAATCGCGTGCCTGTTCATCAATGGTGATGCAGAAGGAATGAATGCCCTCACGATGTGCTTCATAAAGTGCCTGGCGGGTGTCCTCAACACCGTATTCGCCGCGGTAGGTATCGTAATCATCCGGTTTGCCATCAGACAGGGTAATCATTAATTTCGTACTGGCTTCAACGCCGCTAAACAATCGGCTGGCATGGCGAATAAACACGCCCATTCGGGTGTAGTCCTGTGGCTGGATATTGGCAATGCGGGCTTTGATTTCGTCGTTGTAGGTTTCATCAAACGTTTTTATTTTATAGAGCTCACAGCGTTTTCGTGTCATCCCGGAAAAACCATAGATAGCATAGCGGTCGTCGAGTATTTCTAACGCTTCTGCCAGCAAAATTAAGGCTTCGCGTTCAGCATCGTTAATCCAGCCTTTGGTTGAGCCACTCATGTCTACCATAAAAATAACGGCAACATTTCTCTCTTCTTTATGCATTTTTGTAAACAGACGGTCGCTCATTTCCATACCACTGGTGGCATCAGCATAAGCTTCCACCAGAGCATCAATATCAATGTCGTCACCATGCACCTGTCTTTTTAGCCGTTTATCTTCACCGCGAAGAATTTCAAAAGTGTGGCGTAAGCTTTTTAGTAAACTTTTATGTTTTACCAGCGTATCGTTGACAAAATTATCGTATTTGGGTTTGACTTCCAGTTCGCGTAATACGCACCAGTTTTTGTGGTAATAGTGACGTTTGAAATTCCATTCATTGTATAACTCTGCGCCTTCTTCATGGTAAGTGCCTTTCCAGACATCGTCCGGGTTAAGGGCTTCATCTTCGTATTTTTTTAGATCGTATTCACCGGGACCGGCGGCATATAGATATTCTGCTGGTATTTCGCCAAAGTCGACAATAATAGAAGTCATTAATTCGCGAACATACTGCGGCAGAGGAACCAGTTCACCTTCCAGTTCGAGTTCAATGGTGCCACTATCAGAGGGTGTATTATCTTGCTGCTGCAGGTCGAATTTTTTTTGCATAGCAAGGCTTGTTTCCTGTTGCTGTGCCGGTTCGCTCTCGCTTGCTTTTTCCAGCTCTTTTGACAGCTCACTTAAAGCCACACGAAAATATGCCTTTTCTTTTTCAATGCGTTTTTGCATCACCTGTTTAACTGCATCCATTTTTATTATGCCCTGATAACAGTAAACGGGCAGGGAATCATGCTTATCAAGCTGGTTCAGGCAGTTAAGCGTATCGTTAATGCTTGCCGTTTCAGCGCAAAGCCGGTTACGGATAATTTGCCAGCGATGATTTACATCGCTATCAACAGGGCGCTTAATGTCAGCACTTTTAAGCGTGTCTGTTTTTAGTTTCAAACCCTGCATGTCACGATACAGGCCAGGTAATTCGCGTTTAATGCAGGCTTCGAGGCGGATGGTTTCGAGGGTGCAAAACTGTTTCAGTCTGGTTTGTGGGTGTTCGCATTCAAGCAATGCATCCATATTGATTCTGAATGTGCCGTAATGCACCTGAGCCCAAAGCAGAGCGACAGTTGCTTTATAAATAAGAAAGTTATCTTTGGGGTTTTCGAGTATGACGGTTATCGGCGGCAGGTACAGGGTTTCTGTATCGGTGTAGGCTTGCTCCGCTTCAGCAATTTTCATTTTTCGCCCTGCAAGCCCGTGTAGAAACGGCAGCAGTACGGCAATTTCTTCTTTGAGTACAACGCCGCAGGCATTGATTTTGGCGGTTTCAACAAAACGGTCGAGTTCACGGATGACGGTCATTGCCGGAAACAGACCTTTCTGGTCATAGTTATCCGTTGCGGTCATCGCCCAGGCTTCGACCATGTGCCTGTCCATCGCAGTGAGCGCTTTGACTGCATTACAGGCAAATTGAAACGCCAGTTCTTTATTGGTTGCGGCGATTCGCTGGGTTAAATCGAGAATAAAGTTTTGCTCAACGGAGGATTGCGCAGCAATAAGCGTTGCTGCTTCTTCGCTTTTGATAAAGGTAAATTCAACATCAAAATAAACGTCAAATTTTTCGATGATATGGTTAAGTGAAAGTGTCAGGGGTGCCATGACTATTCAGCTGGAGAAGGTTAAAACAAGGAAGAAGAAAGCTCATTCATTGCCAGCAGCATATCATGGTCGTCGGTGATGGCCTGAGCAATGGCGGTTGAGCAGGCGGTGATGGGTTTAATGCCTTCATGAATCAGTTTAGCGGCATGCACCAGCAGTCGAGTGGAAGCGCCTTCATCCAGTCCGCTGCCTTTAAGGTCACGCGTCATGTGGGCAAATTTTACCAGCTGACGAGCAGTGTTTGCATCAATGCCGGTTTCCTGAATAATAATTTTAGCTTCAAGTGATGCGTCCGGGTAATCAAACTCCAGCGCTACAAAGCGTTGCCGGGTGCTTTGTTTGAGGTCTTTCATCACGCTCTGATAACCCGGATTGTAGGAAATAGCGAGGCAGAAGTCGGGTGTGGCTTCGAGCAGCTCACCGACTTTTTCCATGGGCAATACCCGACGGTCATCGGCCAGTGGATGAATCACCACAGTCGTATCTTTGCGCGCTTCGACAATTTCGTCCAGATAACAGATGGCACCGTTACGCACTGCGCGTGCCAGTGGGCCATCGACCCAGACAGTTTCACCGCCGGAAATCAGAAAGCGCCCGACCAGATCAGAGGCCGTTAAATCATCATGGCAGGAAACAGTAATCAACGGACGTTTTAATCGCCATGCCATGTGCTCCATAAAACGAGTCTTACCACAACCAGTAGGGCCTTTAAGTAAAACCGGTAACGACTGGCGATAGGCTGCTTCAAAAATTTCGATCTCATCACCAGTGGGGTGGTAATACGGTTCATCTTTAATGAAATATTCTTCGGGTTTTAAAGACTTACTTTGCATAGTGGTTTATCTATTGTGATGATGTTTTGTATTTGAATAAATATGATAAGAGCGTCCCTGTTTTTATCTTAACATGACTGACTAACAGTACAGATGAAAAGGCTACCCATTGTTCAAGACCGTCAGCCGCAAGGATGCGGGTGTCGAGCCGACAGGGATGGATTCACCGCGTGTCTTTAACCATGGGTAGCCTTTTCATTTGTTTCAGTAATATTTAGAGATGCCCTGATGTTGTAATACAAACTGTAATTTCCTCTCGGTCGTGATAGAGCTGTTTTGCCTGTATGGTGTGTTCAATATTAGCCTGTGAGAGTTTCTGTTTTAGCAAATGAATGCATTCCTGAACAGTGGCCAGACGTTTTTTCATCGGTAACTTTAAATTGAAAATAACCTGACTGCATTGTTTATTTGTTAACCAGCGGGCAATTAAACGGCTGACATGCAGTGGCCTTTCTGCCATATCACACACCAGCCAGTCAACCTTTTTTGCTGGTGTATAGGTAAATGCATCGGTTTTTAAGTGTTCAACCATGCCGGATTCCATTAGTGCCGCCTGCATTGATCCGTTATCAATTGCTGTCACCCGGCAACCACGCTTTACCAGTTGCCAGCTCCAGCCACCCGGCGCAGCGCCAAGGTCGACCGCCGTTTTTCCGGGTTTGAATAACCGTGTTTGCTGTCTCGCAGATAAAAACCAGTGTATGGCTTCATCCAGTTTTAAAGTGGAACGGCTGGGTGCGGTAGAAGGCATTCTAAAACGAGCAATCCCCATGATGTCTGCAGAACTATTTTCTGCGGGCGATAGACCGACTGTTACCTGTTGTGAGTTATGAAAAAATAAATGTAATCGCCAGGGCGAATGCGCCGATAACATTTGGTGTTTTTTTAATGCTGTGAGGACATGCGGTTTGAACTGTCTACAGAATTTATTCATCGACTTGCCTTCATTGGTGTCGGCATAATTCATTTCAATCGCATAAAATACTTCATCAAGTTTTTTTATAGCCTGAAGTATATCGGGCAGACGGTTGGTTTCCGGCAAGTCTATTTCATCTCGCGGCGATGCAAACCACTGGCGGGTGAATATGAGCTGGTTAAACTTTATCCGAGTGATTAAATCGTTTGTTTCCTGCGTCGAACTGCTCACCAGTAAAACAAAACCGGTTTGTGTTTTAGTCTGAATATAGGCTGGAAACTGCTGCTGCTCAGCCAGATCAATAATTTCACCGGCACATTCTTTTTCGAAACCTGGTCGGCATAACAGCATAATTTGGTCAAACATCTGTATTGAGATTCCGTGGTGTGATTAAACGCGTTAAAAGTAGGGTGCCAAAGCTAAAAAGACAAGGTAGTATAGCGTTATTTTAAGTGGTGAAAAAATTGAGGTTACAATGGAAACAGGTGAAGTTAAACGAATTATTGAAGCGGGTATTGAAAACAGTGAAGCAACCGTTACCGCAGACGGGGGTAAATACACTGCTATTGTGGTATCGGATGTGTTTGCAGGTAAAACCCTGATAGCTGAGCAAAAGATGGTGTATGCCCTGTTAAATGAGCCGATTCAAAGTGGCGTAATTCATGCGTTGACGATTAAGGCGTATACGCAATCTGAATGGTCTGCACAGAGTAGATGCACAGAGTAGATGCACAGAGTAGATAAGGGCCGCAGAATTTACTGTCTTATATCACAGTGGTTTCGTTAATTTTATGTGTGAATATTGTATATCCATGTTATATAAGTAAGGATAGATTGTTTATTTTGTGCTATGAACTGGGATTTATTGCTGAGACCGTCTGCCGCATGGAAGCGGCAGTCGAGCGTACAGGGAAGTATTTACAGCGGGTCTCAGCAATAAATCCCAGTTCATAGCACTGATCGTTAACGGGATAGCCGTGCTCTCATATAAGCACTGTCTTTTACTTTGGCCTGAATAATCCTGATCATTTCGGGAAAAACTTTCGGTGCCGCAGCAATAATATCGCCACTGTCCAGATACCCGTCCTGATTTTTAAAGTCACTGACAATGCCGCCAGCTTCACGTACGATGAGTACGCCGGCAGCAATATCCCAGGCTTTGAGGTTGAATTCCCAGAAACCATCGATACGACCAGCGGCTAGCCAGGCGAGGTCGAGAGCGGCAGAGCCAGGGCGACGCAGACCTGCGGTTTTTTGCATCAGGGCTTTCATGGTGTCAAGGTAGGTATCAAGATAGCTCTGGTCGCAATAAGGGAAACCTGTGCCGAGGAGGGCATTGTGCAGGCCTTTGTGGTTGGTCACACGAATTTTTTTCCCATTGAGCATGGCTCCGTTGCCACGCAGGGCGGTGAAGAGCTCCTGTGAGACCGGGTCATAAATAACGCCGACTTCAAGACGCTTCTTATGTCGCAGTGCAATGGAAACAGAGAATTGAGGAAAACCATGCAGGTAGTTGGTGGTGCCATCGAGAGGGTCGATAATCCATTGAAACTCGGCAGACTCGTCCTGAACACCACTTTCTTCGGCCAGTATGCCATGATCCGGGTAGGCCTGTTTCAGCGTGTCGATAATGATCTGTTCAGACTGGTAATCGACATTACTGACAAAGTCGTTATTTTGTTTAGTGGCGACTTTTAGTCGATCCAGTCGATCCATGTTACGGACAATAATGTTCCCGGCAGCGCGTGCAGCACGAACTGCGATATTTAGCATTGGTTGCATAATTTTTTTCAAACAACAGTTTAAATTTTGCGCATAGCATAGCAGAATAGCGTTTATGACACATCAGACAAAAGTAATAGAAGCCGGTGAAAGATTAAAAAAAATTCGTATTGTACTGGTAAAAACCTCGCATCCGGGCAATATTGGTGCAGCGGCTCGTGCGATGAAGACGATGGGTGTGAGCAAGTTAACACTGGTTGAACCAAATGATTTTCCGAGTTATGAGGCCTATAGCAGGGCGGCCGGAGCGGATGATATTCTTCATCAGGCCGTAGTGGTTGAAACGCTGGAACAGGCAATTAGTGGCTGCATCTGGGTAGTCGGGACAAGTGCTCGCAGCCGTTGCGTTGACTGGCCGGTGTATCAACCAGTCGCGTGTGTAGAAAAATGCCTGTCCTGTCACAGTGAGGGTGAAGTCGCGATTGTGTTTGGTCGCGAACGTAGCGGTTTGACTAATGACGAACTGGAACGCTGTAATGCTTTAGTACATATTCCCGCCAATGCAGACTACAGCTCGTTGAATCTGGCCGCAGCAGTACAGATTTTGTGTTACGAATTAAGGCAGGCAGCACTAAAAAACGCACCGGTTATTACACCGAAACGTGGAAAAAAACACCGTGATGATGTACCGGCCAGTGCCGATCAACTTGAAGCAATGTATGTGCATTTAGCCGCAGCGCTGGAGAGCATTGCTTTTTTTGGTACCCATGAACCGGAGACAGTGATGCGACGCTTAAAAGCGTTGTATAATCGAGCCGATCTCACTCAACGTGAAGTGGCGATTATGCGGGGCATCTGTTCGGCGATGCAGGGTAAAAAATGTTGAGTGAAGGGTGAAAAAATTCAGGCGTTTAGCGGGTACTGGATGAATTTGTTTGTCTGATAAAGGTTATTGCCAGATAGAACCAGGCGATTAAAAAACATAAACCGCCTATGGGGGTAATAAAGCCCAGCCATTTTACCTGAGTTAATGCAAGCGCATACAAACTACCGCTGAACAGAATGATGCCGACAAACATAAATCTTGCGATAATATCAAGCTCGCGTCGGGGTTCAATTTTATTTAATACCCCGATAAATAATAAAGCCAGTGCGTGAACCATCTGGTAATAAGCGGCAGTGTGGAAAATAGCAATGTTGCCAGCACTCAGGTAATGTTTTAACCCGTGTGCGGCAAAAGCACCCGCAGCGATAGCAATAAAGGCATTGATGGCAGCAATTGAGACAATTCGATTAGACATAACAGTTGCGTAATATTGTAATGGTTGAAAAACAGGTATAATTGATGTTTCTTCTAAATAATCATATAGTCTAATCAGTTAGCGGAGTTTTTGCATGCCTTCTTTTGATGTGGTTTCTGACGTAGATAAACACGAATTAATGAATGCGGTTGACCAGATTAACCGTGAAGTCACATCGCGGTTTGATTTTAAGGGCAGTGATGCCAGCGTTGAACTGAAAGAATCAGTCATGAACCTTGAAGCCAGGAGTAGCTTCCAGTTAAAACAGATGCGCGATATCATGGTCAATAAGCTGACTAAACGCGGTATTGACACGCGTTGCCTGGAGCATGCAAAAGTAGAAGAACGTGGGTTGCGAGCTTATCAATTGATTACGATAAAACAGGGGCTTGACACCGAGTCGGCAAAAAAAATCGTTAAGCTGATTAAAAATGCGAAATTAAAAGTGCAGACTGCTATACAGGGTGAGCAGGTGCGTGTTAGCGGCAAAAAACGTGATGATCTTCAAGCCGTGATTGTGTTTTTAAAAGAGGCAGAAATTGAGCAGCCTTTACAGTTTAATAATTTCAGGGATTAGACACTAACTTAGATACTAGCAGGATAGATGAAACGGATACTTATGGTGTCAGGGCATGCTGTCGATACATTCATGTAGGTTCGACACCCGCATCTTTGCGGTTGACGGTCTTGAACCATAAGTATCCGTTTCAGTAATACGTCATCAAATTTTTTCAATGGCATAAATATCATAGCGTGTATTTTTACTCTTAATGTGGGTAGAAGGTTTGATCGTATTCACTGGTTGCGCATGAACAGGGCGTTTTATAACGACTCTTTTCCTCGCGTATTGCAGGCTGCTTTTTAATAGTTCTGAAGCATTATCATCAGCACCATGAAGTAATTGCAGTATTTGCATCGTTTTTTTTACCCGTGCAGATGTTTTCTTTTCAGGATACATTGGATCAAGATAAATAACGTCAGGCAGATTATCCGTTGACAATTGCTGCATGTAGTCGATGGCATCAATATTATGCAGACAAAATCCTTGCTGAAAGAGATTGTCCAGCGCGGGTTCATTGCGAGCCCGTTTAATCGCATCATTGATTAATGTCGTTAGTATTGTTGAGCGTTCCAGCATGATAACCGGGGATCCAAGGGTCGCCAGAGTAAATGCATCGGTAGCTAATCCGGCAGTGGCATCAAGTACGCTGGGTGATCGGCCCTGTTTTAAACCGAGGGCTCTGGCGATTGCCTGTCCACGCCCACCACCGTATTGATGGCGATGAGCCAACTTGCCTGAACAGAAATCAATATGGATGGCGGTGTTGAGTTCACTCGAGAAGAGTTCGATATAATTTTCCAGATAACATAATTGTAAACTATATTGTGTATCCTTTTGTTGCCGCAAAGGTAGCTGTAATGATTGTGCCAATGTGTTGGCCGCTGTCAGATGTTGCGGCAAATTGCAGACAATGCAGAGTGAAACTGGAGTTACTGGCGGACTGGAAATAAACGTTACTCTGTAGTGGTAAATGAAACTGTTATGATAGCGCAGTCGGTTTAATTGATGAAGTTTCTGGTGATAAAAAATTGATAAAACAGTACATAGATATTGGTGTTAACTTAACTGCATCAGCCTTCAACGAGGACATTGATGCGGTGATTGAGCGCGCACTATTGGCTTCGGTTAATCTACTTATTGTGACGGGCGCCACTGTCGAGCAGAGCAGGCAGGCTATTGAGTTAGCACAACGGTATGAGTCGATATGTTTTGCGACAGTTGGCTTGCATCCGCACCATGCGGGTAATTATTCAACGGATATCTTAACTGAGCTAAAGGATCTTTGTCAGCATAAATCGGTTGTGGCTGTAGGTGAATGTGGGCTGGACTTTAACCGTAATTACTCCAGTCGGAAAGATCAGTTGCGTGCATTCGAAGCACAACTCGAACTGGCCGTAGACTGCCAAAAACCCGTTTTTCTGCATCAACGTGAGGCACATAAAGATTTTTTAAGCATTATCAAACATTACCGTTCTGGGTTAAAAAATGCGGTAGTCCATTGTTTTACTGATGGGCCTGACGAAGCAGAGGCTTATCTTGATCTGGATATGTATATCGGAGTGACAGGCTGGATTACCGATGAACGTCGTGGGCAGGCCTTACAGGCAGCTGTAAAACATGTTCCACTGGACCGAATCATGCTGGAAACGGATGCCCCTTATCTATTCCCCAGAAACTTAAATATTCAGGCGTTGAAGAAAGGTCGCAACGAGCCGTATTATTTGCCTGAAATTGCTAAAGTTGTCGCAAAAAAAATGCAGATAAGTGAAGCTGTGCTTGGTGCGGCCGCTTACAAGAATAGCCGGTTATTTTTCAAGGTTTAAACTATGTATATGCTACTGGAACGAATACAAAGGCAACTCTTCTTTCAGGATTGTCAGCCGCAGAGCTGTGGACATTGGTTCTGCATGGATGTATTTACTGCGCGTATTGAACGAAGCATTGTCTTTTTATTTGTACCGTTAATAACTAAAATTGAGCCTCATCTGGTTATTATTTCGGTTATTTTTTACACCGAGACTAATTGCTTTTATTTGCCTGTTGAGGTGCTACATTGAAGCCGTCTTTCTTCGCTTTTTTACAGTCGTTACTGGGGAGTTTTCGAGATCTTCTACCGATATTAGTTGTTATCGCTTTTTTTCAGCTTGTTGTTCTGCATCGGCCGCCTGAACATCCTGGAAAAATTTTTATTGGTGTAATATTTGTGGTGATTGGCCTGACCTTTTTTGTCTATGGTCTGGAGCGGGGGTTGTTCCCTATTGGTGAATCAATGGCGCGTGCATTTGCTCAAAAAGGCAATGTCTTCTGGTTGCTGCTGTTTGCTTTTGCGCTTGGATTTGGTACTACTATAGCTGAACCGGCACTAATCGCTATAGCAACAGAAGCATCAAAAGTTGTTGCTGGGGCTGGCATAATTAAGCCTGATGCCGTTTCTATGAATGAATATGCGAATGGTTTGCGGTTTACCGTTGCGTTATCTGTTGGTATTGCGATTGCCGTTGGCGTCCTTCGCATTTTGATGAACTGGTCAATCCATTATATGATAATGGGCGGTTATATTATTGTTGTATTGATGACATGGATTGCACCAAAAAATATTATTGGTATTGCTTATGATTCTGGTGGAGTGACGACTTCAACTATCACCGTGCCATTAGTGACCGCACTGGGTATTGGTCTCGCTAGTTCATTTAATGGTAGAAATGCAATGGCAGACGGTTTTGGCTTAATTGCATTTGCATCACTATTGCCAATTATTTTTGTCCTGGCTTATGGCATGATTATCTGATGGACTTATTATATGACCTGCCTCAGCTACTGTTTTCAACATTACTGGATCTGTTTCCAATTGTGTTGATATTGCTCTTTTTTCAGTATGTGATTATTCGTAAACCACTGAGTAACCTGAAACAGGTATCGTTAGGCATGTTTTATGTCTTAATAGGGATTACTTTTTTTTTACTGGGGCTTGAATTAGCCTTGTTTCCAATTGGTCGAAGTATGGCAGACCAAATGACAAATCCCGCTTTTCTTGAAAGCGTTCGTTTTAGTACCGGACCATTAATATGGCAGGATTATTACTGGGTTTATCTTTTTGCTTTTGCAATTGGCGGGGCAACAACGATTGCAGAACCTGCATTAATTGCGGTGGCAATAAAAGCGCACGAGGTTTCTGGTGGCACCATAAGTATACTTGGCTTGCGCATTGCCGTTGCAATTGGTGTGGCGTTAGGTCTGGCGCTGGGGACTTTTCGTATAGTGGTTGGTTTGCCGATACAATATTTTATTATTACTGGTTATGTGGTGGTGGTAATACAGACGTTTTTTGCACCTAAGGCGATTGTGCCACTGGCTTATGATTCAGGTGGGGTGACAACATCTACAGTGACGGTTCCATTGGTTGCTGCACTGGGGCTGGGGCTGGCCGAAGCAGTGCCTGGTCGTAGTGCTTTGGCTGATGGTTTTGGTTTAATTGCATTTGCCAGTTTATTTCCGATAATTTCAGTAATGGCTTATGCACAGATCGCACAGTGGATGATGAAACAGGGTAGTCGGCGATAATTAAAAAATAATCGAGTTGCAATTTACCCGGTAGAAAATAAAATAGATGAGGACGGATTATGCACTTTAAGTTGATTATAGCTTTTGTTGAAGAAGCTAAAACAGAGTCAGTAATGATTGCTGCACGCGATGCGGGTGCAACCGGCGCGACCATTATCAATAATGCGCGTGGCGAAGGGCTGGCACAGAAAAAAACTTTTTTTGGGTTAGCGTTAGAAACCCAGCGCGATGTTCTCTTGTTTTTGGTGGAAGAACATTTAAGCCGACATATTCTGGAAACCATTGAACGTGTGGGTGAGTTTGAAGCCAGACCGGGAACAGGTATTGCGATACAGGTTGATGTTGAAGATGCTGTTGGCGTTTCGCATCAGATTGAAAAACTGGTTGATGTTGTGGAGGGTGAAATATGATGCATTCTGAGCAGGCGATAATACGTGTCAGGGAGGTTATGAAGGTGAGGTTTGATCTGGTTGATGGTCGCACCACAGTGATGGAAGTATTGCGCAAAATGAAACATGTTGAAACAAAATCTATTATCATTGATAAGCGTGATGAAAATGATGAATACGGAATGGTTTTATTGTCTGATATCGCCCGTTATGTGTTAGCCAAAGACCGTTCTCCAGAAAGGGTGAATGTCTATGAAATAATGTCAAAGCCTTTATTACCCGTGGATCCTGATATGGATATACGGTATTGCGCCAGATATTTTGATCAGTTCGGTCTATCACGCGCGCCAGTTATTGAACACCGTAAGGTGATTGGGATTGTTAGCTATACCGATATGGTATTAAAGGGCCTGGTAAAATTGTAGCCATCATTTTTCAGGCAGACTGTTTTACTCCCTTATGAAGCGCTGTGTTTTTGTGCTGCGAGCAGCGTATTGTGTAGTAGCATGGCAACAGTCATTGGTCCGACACCACCGGGAACTGGTGTGATCCAGGCAGCACGTTCAGCCGCGGCTTCAAATTCAACATCCCCTGTCAGTTTGCCATTTTTCAGTCGGTTTACACCTACATCAATTACTGTGGCACCCGGTTTTATCCAGTCACCCTTGATAAAACCGGGTTTGCCTACCGCCACGACAAGAATATCAGCCATGGCTACATAGGATGCAAGGTCAGTTGTAAAGCGGTGAGTGGTGGTTACCGTCGCACCGGCAAGCAGTAATTCCAGCCCCATTGGCCGTCCCACAATATTGGATGCGCCAACAATAACGGCATGCCGCTGTTTAAATTTTTCGCCAATACTCTGTAGCATATGAATAATGCCATAAGGTGTGCACGGCCTTAACACGGGGATACGTTGCATCAAACGCCCAACATTGTAAGGATGAAAACCATCCACATCTTTGTCTGGATGAATGGCTTCCAGAATGCGAGTGCCGTCTATGTGTTCAGGTAATGGCAATTGCACCAGAATGCCATCAATGCGGTTATCATTATTTAATGTATCAATGAGTTTTAGTAGCGTGTCCGCAGATGTTTGCTGTTCAAGATCATAGGATTTTGAAACAAAGCCAGCTTCTTTGCAGGCTTCACGCTTTTTTCGTACATAAACCTGTGAGGCGGCATCGACACCGACGAGAATCACAGCCAGTCCTGGTGCACGGAAGCCCTGCTGTTCTCGTTCTGTAACACAGAGACGGGTTTGCTCACGGAGGCCGGCGGCGATGGTTTTACCATTGATAAGTTTTGCTGACATATTAAAAGTTGGGCGCGCTAAAGTTTCGCGCTTAAAGTTTACTGAGAGCGTAATTCTCGCATGGAGTGTAATGATGCGACAAGTAATGAATCACGTCTTGACCACAGTCAATGCAAAGCGTATTATTCCCCGCCTGTTGGAGTCATGAGATAGCAACAATTCGGGGTATAGCGCAGTCTGGTAGCGCGTCTGCTTTGGGAGCAGAATGTCGGGAGTTCGAATCTCTCTACCCCGACCAGATTAAAAGGTTGGTTACGATGGAAACGTGGTTGGTTAATAACCTGTTACGGGTTAGTGTTGAGCAGGGTGGAGGGTAGGAAGCTCGGAATAATCCTCTACCCACCAGATTAATGTAGATTCTGCGCCTGTAGCTCACTTGGATAGAGCATCGGCCTTCTAAGCCGAGGGTAGCAGGTTCGAATCCTGCCAGGCGTACCAGTTAATGCGTCAGGTTATATGATGGAGTGTTGATCTTCATCAGCAGGGAGTTAGCAAGCCTGTTCGGGGATGCAGGGCGGAAAGCCAGACTCGTTCTGCCAGGCGTGTCAAATCCATCAATGTTGTTTTGGGCATGGATACTGTAAGTGTTTGTTATGGTGGGTGTAGCTCAGCTGGTAGAGTCCCGGATTGTGATTCCGGTTGTCGTGGGTTCGAACCCCATCATCCACCCCATTTTTCTCCCTGACTTGAAGTCTGTACAGATTTCGTTTTACCTTCAAATTATATTGAGAGTGTCCGATTCTTACGTGTATTTTAATGCGTTTGAAGGACGTTTTTTAGTGTTTTATTTGTATTTAGCCGCAAAAATTTCATTTTTTTGGTATGATTGCGCGTTCGCGAGAGTGGCGGAATTGGTAGACGCGCTGGTTTTAGGTACCAGTGTCTTTGACGTGAGAGTTCGAGTCTCTCCTTTCGCACCAGTTTTTGGTACAGGTCACCACTCCGATCTGTATTTACATTGTATTTTTCTACCGAGGTAATTATGCAAGTTTCAGTTGAAGCAGGCGAAGGTCTTGAGCGCAAACTAACGGTTCAGGTTCCTGCAGAAACCGTTGAGATAGAAGTAACTAACCGCCTGAACTCTATAAAAAATACAGCGCGTATTGATGGTTTTCGCCCGGGTAAGGTGCCGATGAAAGTCATTAAGCAACAGTATGCGGTGAGAATATTAGAAGAAGTTGCCGGCGAGTTAATGGAGAAAACTTTTCAGCAGGCCATGCAGCAAGAAGATCTACATCCAGCAGGTGAGCCTGTTATTGCGGTTAAAGATCTGAATTTGGGCCAGGAAATGGAATATACCGCAACCTTTGAGGTTTATCCAGTGGTTGAGCTGGCACCTATGTCAGAAATTAAGCTGGAAAAACAAATTGCAACGGTTGCAGAAAGTGATGTAGATACCATGATTGAGACCTTGCGTAAACAACGTGTGAACTGGGTGTCTGCTGAACGGGCATCTATTGATGGCGATAGAGTTACCGTTGATTTTACCGGTAAAGTTGCAGGCGAGATTTTTGATGGTGGAAGTGGTTCAGATGTGCCTGTGGTAATTGGTTCCGGCAGTATGATTCCCGGTTTTGAAGAAAATTTAACTGGCTTGTCTGTGGGTGATGAAACAACGTTTAAAATTTCCTTTCCAACTGATTATGCCGCCGAAAACCTGGCTGGAAAAGAGGCTGAATTTACGCTTAGTGTGAATAAAATTGAAGCCCCGGAATTGCCAGAGATTAATGCCGACTTTGCTCTCGCTTTTGGTGTTGAAGACGGCAACATAGCCAACTTGCGGCAGGCAATAAGTGCTAACATGGAGCGCGAGCTTGAAAAGGTGATGCATATTAGCGTAAAAAACAGGGTGATGGATGCACTGCTTGAAATAAACCCTGTTGAAGTCCCCTCAACGATTGTGCAGCAAGAAGCCGAAACCTTAAAAAAACAAATGGAGGCTGACCAGCCGGCCACTGACCGTTCTGCCAACAGCTATCTGGAAAGCGCCAAACGTCGTGTCCAACTGGGCATTTTGCTTGCAGATGTTGCGAAAATGTCAGCCTTACAGATTGATGAATCCAAAGTCCGTGAGCGGATTGAAGCAATGGCCAGCGATTATGAAGATCCGGAAGAATTTACGCGCTACTATGCGAATAACCCACAGTTGTTACGTGGTGTTGAAACGTTAGTGATGGAAGATATGGTGGTGGACTGGATTGTTGAGCAGGCTCAGGTGACAGAAAAAGCCACAACCTTTGATGCTTTAATGAACCCCGTTTCAGGTTAGAAGATACTGGCTCGTAAATTTTTTCAGAGCCAGAGACGAGGCGCAGGTGGTTAGAATGATATTGCCGAGTATTTTGTGTAAAGTACCCCTAACTATAATATTTACAGGTATTTAGATAATGAATAGAATTATTCAGTCCTCTACTTTTTCTCATTCGACACAACAGTCAGGTAAAGCGACCACGGAATCGTTAAATCTGGTACCAATGGTGGTTGAGCAGACCTCACGCGGTGAGCGTTCCTACGATATTTATTCTCGTCTGCTTAAGGAACGGGTAATTTTTATTGTTGGTGAAATAGAAGATCATATGGCCAATTTGATTGTTGCCCAGTTATTATTTCTTGAATCGGAAAATCCAGATAAGGATATTTCAGTGTATATTAACTCGCCAGGTGGTTCCGTTACTGCTGGTATGGCTATTTACGATACGATGCAGTTTGTTAAGCCGCATATCAGTACCCTGTGTATCGGTCAGGCAGCGAGTATGGGGGCAGTCTTACTTGCTGCAGGTGAAAAAGGTAAGCGTTATTCATTGCCACATTCGCGTGTCATGATACATCAGCCACTGGGTGGCTTTCAGGGACAAGCTTCTGATATTGATATTCATGCGCGTGAAATATTGAAAATACGCGAACAATTAAACCAGATGCTTGCCGATCACACGGGTCAAACTATTAAAAAGATTGGTGATGATACAGAGAGAGATAACTTTATGGATGCTAAAATGGCCGTTGAATATGGATTAATTGATGAAGTGCTAACGCAGCGCTAACGGGTGACAGCTATTATTTTACCAGGGAAACAATAATAGTCGGCTGGCTTAAGTCGGAAAATGCACACTTAGAAACAGGGTATAAGAAAGGATGTTTGTCGATGATTTCGTTATTTTCTGTCAAAAAGCAGACTAAATCTTCCCTGAAGATGGTATGAATGTTATTCGTACGCTATTGTCTAACATAGAATGTTTTTAATAATTAATACTTGCAAGATAGCACGCAAGTTGGCAAGGTGTTTGTGTACGGATGTTTGAGAGAAATATATGAGTGACGATAAAACGATAACTGGTAATGATGCTGAAAAATTGTTGTACTGCTCTTTTTGTGGAAAGAGCCAGCATGAAGTTAAAAAATTAATTGCAGGCCCATCGGTATACGTTTGTGATGAATGTGTTGAGTTGTGTAATGATATTATTCTGGAAGAGCTGGAAGATGAGTCGAGTGCAGCGATTAGCAAGTTACCTACACCCATAGAAATAAATAATATATTAGATGATTATGTTATTGGTCAGGCACGGGCTAAAAAAATCCTTGCGGTTGCAGTCTATAATCACTATAAACGTCTTGAAGTAAAACATAAAAAAGACGATATCGAGTTATCGAAAAGTAATATTCTTATGATTGGGCCAACAGGTTCGGGTAAAACCCTGCTGGCAGAAACGCTGGCCAGGCTGCTTGATGTGCCTTTTACCATCGCTGATGCCACTACTTTGACAGAAGCAGGCTATGTGGGCGAGGATGTTGAGAACATCATCCAGAAATTGCTGCAAAAATGTGATTATGATGTCGACAAGGCACAGACCGGCATTGTCTATATTGATGAAATCGATAAAATTTCCAGAAAATCCGATAACCCTTCAATTACACGGGATGTTTCGGGTGAGGGTGTGCAGCAGGCGCTGTTAAAACTTATCGAAGGCACTATTGCTTCGGTACCACCGCAAGGCGGGCGTAAGCACCCACAACAAGAATTTTTACAGGTCGATACAGGCAACATATTATTTATTTGTGGAGGGGCTTTTTCTGGGCTGGATAAAGTTATTCGTAACCGCTCGGATAAAAGTGGCATTGGTTTTGGTGCTGAAGTTCGCTCTAAAGACGAAGAGCGTAAAGCGAGTGAAGTCGTCAACGACCTGGAAGCAGATGACCTGATTTCTTATGGTTTAATTCCTGAATTTGTTGGCCGCTTGCCGGTGGTCGCGACGCTTGAGGAACTGGATGAAGAGGCTCTGGTTACTATTTTAACGGAACCTAAAAATGCGTTAACCAAGCAATATGGAAAAATGATAGAAATGGAAGGCAGTGAGCTGGAAATACGCGAGGGTGCCCTGCACGCGATTGCGCGTAAGGCAATGGCGCGTAAAACCGGTGCGCGTGGGTTACGGACTATTCTGGAATTATTGTTGCTTGATACAATGTATGAATTACCTTCACAGGAGGGTGTTGCGAAAGTAGTTATTGATGAAGCGGTTGTTGAAGGCGGTAATCAGCCATATATAGTATATGAAGGTGGTGAGCCGAAGCGGTTATCACATGAACAATAACTCTTTTTTTACCGCTGCATCGTAAACAGGTTTTCTGTAAATAGAAATAAATAAATAATTTATTTGCAAACCTGGCTTGAAATCCCAGATGTTGGCTACACTGATAGCTAAAGGTTTTACGTAAAATTACGTGGACGTTTAAATAACATTACTCAGGGGAAGTTATGGCCAGCTCAAATGACCAGAATCTAGATTCATTAGAAGTTCCAGTTTTACCACTTAGAGATGTTGTGGTATATCCTCACATGGTAATTCCGCTGTTTGTTGGCCGTGAAAAATCTATTCGGGCACTTGATGCAGCAATGCAGGCCAACAAAAAAATCCTGCTGGTGGCACAAAAAAGTGCAGATATTGATGAGCCATCGATTCAAGATGTATATGAGGTGGGTACACTTGCGTCCATTCTTCAGTTATTAAAATTACCCGATGGCACAATAAAAGTTCTGGTTGAAGGTGCACAACGTGCCTATGTGAAAGATATAAATGAAGCGGGGGGGTTTTTTGTTGCGGGTTATACCCTGATGGAAGAATCTGCAGTAAAAGACTCTCAGGGACTGGACATCCTTTCTCGGTCTACGCTTGGTGTCTTTGATCAGTATGTGAAATTAAATAAAAAAGTACCAGCAGAAATTCTCACTTCTCTTGCCGGTATTGATGACCCTTCCAGACTCTCCGATACCATCGCCGCACACATGTCATTAAAGCTGGATGAAAAGCAAAAACTGCTTGAGATTGTTGATGTACAGCAGCGACTTGAGCATATCATGAAGCTGATCGATGGTGAGATCGATATGCTACAGATTGAAAAGCGTATTCGTGGTCGTGTAAAACAGCAAATGGAAAAAAGCCAGCGCGAATATTATTTAAATGAGCAAATGAAAGCCATTCAGAAGGAATTGGGTGACATGGAAGATGCCCCGAATGAAGCGGATGAATTGCAGCAACGCATTGAAAAATCGGGCATGAGTAAGGAGGCTAGAAAAAAAGCTGATAGTGAATTAAATAAATTGAAGATGATGTCACCGATGTCGGCTGAAGCTTCTGTGGTGCGAAATTATATTGACTGGTTAGTTGATTGTCCGTGGAAGAAACGGTCGAAAATACGTCATGATTTAACCGCAGCAGAAAAAGTACTGAACGATGATCACTACGGTCTGGATAAAGTAAAAGAAAGAATTCTCGAATACCTTGCTGTGCAGCAGCGAGTTAAAAAATTGAAAGGCCCTATTCTTTGCCTGGTTGGGCCTCCAGGTGTGGGTAAAACCTCGTTGGGGCGTTCCATTGCACGGGCAACGAATCGCAAGTACACGCGTATGGCATTAGGCGGGGTGCGTGATGAGTCAGAGATTCGTGGCCACCGACGTACCTATATCGGTTCATTACCAGGCAAAATTATTCAAAACCTGAGTAAAGTGGGTACCCGCAATCCATTATTCCTGCTGGACGAAATTGATAAGATGGCGGCTGATTTTCGTGGTGATCCGGCTTCTGCATTGTTGGAAGTGCTGGATCCGGAACAGAACCATACATTTTCTGATCACTACCTTGAAGTGGACTTTGATTTATCCGATGTTATGTTTGTGGCAACGGCAAATAGTATGAACATTCCTGGGCCTTTACTGGATAGAATGGAAGTAATCCGTCTGCCTGGTTATACCGAGGATGAAAAAGTTGAGATAGCAAAAAATTATCTATTATTGAAACAAAGAGAGAATAATGGCTTGAAAGAAAGCGAGCTGCAGCTAAGCGATGATGCGTTACGCGATATCGTTCGTTATTATACGCGTGAAGCTGGTGTCCGCGGTATCGAGCGCGAAATCGCAAAAATCTGTCGTAAGGTGGTGAAGGGAGTCGTTATGCAGGCTAAAGGTGAAGCTATCACTGCAACCAGAGTAACACCAGAAAATCTTGAGAAATACCTGGGCGTTAAACGTTTCCGCTATGGCGTAATTGAAGAAAATAATCGGGTTGGCCAGGTCAATGGTCTTGCCTGGACAGAAGTAGGTGGTGAGTTGTTGACTATTGAAGCGGCGGTTATGGCGGGTAAGGGTAAACTGTCATACACTGGTCAGTTAGGTGATGTGATGCAGGAATCCATTCAGGCGGCGATGACGGTGATTCGAAGTCGGGCTGCAAGCCTGGGATTAAAACCTGATTTTCAGGAAAGCATTGATATTCATGTGCATGTTCCCGAAGGTGCAACACCAAAGGACGGCCCCAGTGCGGGGGTTGGCATGTGTACGGCGCTGGCTTCAGCGCTAACAAAAATACCGGTTAATGCCAATGTAGCGATGACCGGCGAGATTACTTTGCGTGGTGAGGTATTGCCTATTGGCGGCTTAAAAGAAAAACTACTCGCGGCACATCGAGCAGGCATAACTACGGTGTTGATTCCGTATGAAAATGAAAAAGACCTGGTTGAAATACCTAAAAATATATTGGCTAAGCTGGATGTAAAACCCATTCGCTGGATTGATGAAGTACTGGAATACGCCCTAACGGCATTACCAACACCACTGGACGAGGCGGGTGTTTCCAACAATAAATCGTCAGCGACAACGAAGTCAAAAAAGTCAGGTAGCAGTTTGAGGCATCACTGAGACCTGATCGACTGTGCTCAACTATTTCGTTTAACCCAGTGATTTTTGTTAAAGCAAATACATTTTTCTGGTGTATTTGCTTTTTTATTACCAAAAAGACTGTAAATACCTGTGTTTTTATGCGAACATCTGCCATCCGCGAGAAGTGTGCATGGTTATCAAAAACCTGCCTTTAACCGTAATGGGTTCATACCTGTATTGTTTTAATGGTACGGGTCTAATAAAAAGAATTTTCTATTACATTCGCCTTTTTTTAACACAAATCAATGGGAACATTTAATGAATAAAACAGAATTAACGGATGCTGTTGCAGAAGCAGCTGGATTAACAAAGTCAGATGCTGCAAAAGCACTTGATGCAGTACTAAGTTCAATCTCTGGTACCCTGGCTAGCGGTGAGCAGGTAAGTTTGATTGGTTTTGGAACCTTTTTGGTTCGTGATAGAGCAGCGCGTACTGGTCGTAACCCACAGACGGGTGCAGAAATACAAATCGCAGCAGCAAAAGTTCCGGCATTTAAGCCTGGTAAAGCATTGAAGGATGCCGTAAACTAGCGCGCTTTCCAGCCGGGGTGCTTAGCTCAGCTGGTAGAGCGTCGCCCTTACAAGGCGAATGTCGGGGGTTCGACTCCCTCAGCACCCACCAAAATGGAGCGGTAGTTCAGCTGGTTAGAATGCCGGCCTGTCACGCCGGAGGTCGCGGGTTCAAATCCCGTCCGCTCCGCCACATTGTGTAGAATGTTGTAACAGATGAGGAGATTCTCGGTCGATTCATCTGTTACAGGGTTTCTCTAGGTGATTCCTTACATTATTTTTTGCCATCCTGCTTTATACTTCACAAAGTTTTATTCGTGTGCCATGCAGCATGGTGCTTTTGGTATAATTCACAAAAATATATTGATATTGGCAAAGTCAGGGTTGAATTAATTTTATGTTACAGGCTATTAGTGATCGCATTAAGGGTTGGTTAGGAATATTTATTGTTGCATTAATTGGTTTGCCTTTTGGGCTTTGGGGTATCCAGTCTTACCTGGACGATGGCGGGCCACATTATGCTGCCAAGGTAAATGGTACAAAAATCCCTATCCGTGAACTGGAAAATAGTGTTTCACAACAGCGTCAGAAATTATTTCAGCAATATAAGGGTAAATTACCCATTAAAGCAGCAGCTCTTCGTAAACAGGTTCTTGATCAGTTGATTAACCAGCGGTTGCTTGAAAGTGTTAGTTATAAGGAAGGGTACCGCATTTCGGATGCGGTTATGTCAGCGCAAATAGAAAGACTGTTTTCAATTGGCGGTAAGTTCAACCGGGCAGCAATGGATGCGAAATTGGCTGAAATGGGGCGTTCACCCCAGCAGTTTGAATATGTGTTACGCAATGAACTGCGTATTCAACAGATGCAGGCTGGTGTCGTTAACTCCAGCATTGCAAGCAAACAGGACGTTTTGCAACTGGCTATGCTTGAGCAGCAATTACGGGACATCAACGTGATTACTTTTAATGTTGATGAATTTGCAGGTAAGTATCAGCCAACGAAGCAGGCGATAAAAAAATATTATGCAGCGAATCGGCAACGCTTTATGAGCACCGAGAAAGTGAAAGTGGATTATGTTGAATTAACCACAGCTTCAATTATGCAGAAGATTACGATTGATAAAGATAAGGTTAGGTCAATGTATGAAAGTTATGTGACCAACACCAGCAAGCGTGAGCAGCGTAAAGCGAGTCATATTCTTATTTTGGTGGGTAAAAGTGCAAAGTCTAAAGCGGCGGCTAAAGCTAAACTACTAGGCATAGAAAAACAGCTGGATGCAGGTCAATCATTTGCTGTGCTGGCGAAAAAATATTCACAGGATACTGGCTCAGCATCTAGAGGTGGTAATTTGGGCTGGTTATCACCGGGTGATACGGTAAAACCGTTTGAAGATGCCCTGTTTTTGCTGAAGAAAGGGGGCGTTAGCGGTATTGTTAAAACTCGGTTTGGCTATCATTTGATAAAGCTGGATGGTATTCGTAAAGAGAAAGTGGAGTCACTGGCACAGAAGCGTCCTGAAATTGAAAAAGAGTTACGAACTGAGGCAGCAAGTGACCGTTTTTATGATTTAAGTGAAAAAATGGCGAATAAAGCCTTTGAAAATCCCGATAGTTTGGGCGAAATTGTTGAGTCAATGCATTTAAAGCTGGAGACCAGCCCGTATTTTACCCGCCAGCAGGGTAAGGGTATTGCAAGCAATAAAAAGGTACGTGATATTGCTTTTTCACCTGATGTGTTAACCAAAGGCGTTAACAGCGATGTTATACCGCTTACGCCAAAAGATATTATTGTTCTTCGGGTTAATGATTATGTAACGGCTAGACCCATGCCATTGTCCAGCGTCAGCGCAAAAATTAGTGCTATCCTCAGGGCAAAAGTGGGCTACAAGAAAGCATTGCTTGCTGCTGCTGGCGTTAGAAAAAGAATAGATTCAGATGCTGCCATCGATATGGTCGTTGGAAAAGGCATTACTGTTGATAAAATTGGTCCGGTATCGCGACAGGATTTTGCAAAAGTAAAAGAGCCTTCGTTAATTAATGCTACGTTTAAAATGTCTGCACCGATTGGTGCAAAACCGGTGATTAAACGTGTTGATTTATTATCGGGCGATGTGGCGTTGATTGTTCTAAATAAAATTATCGAGCCTGAAAAAATCGCAGGTAACAGACTTAATTTGATTCGCAACGAGCTTCACCGTCAGATAGCTTCGAGTGAATTTTCGGCTGTGCTTCGCGAAATCAAGTCAAAGGCGGATATTGTTATTAACCCTCATGTATTGAAATAAAGCAATCTTCTATCCATCTTGTTTTAATGCGTGTAACGTAGCCGCTATGCATTTGAATACTTATCCTTCTTTACAAAAAGCCTATTGATGCTCGGCGTTAAACTCGCATTGCACTGGCAAATACTTATCGCTTTATTGCTTGCGGTAATGACTGGGTTATTGTTTAAGCATAATGCACAGCTATTTGGTGTATCGCTGTTATCGGTGCTGGTGTTTTTCGGAACACTGTTTCTTAATGCATTAAAAATGCTGATTGTGCCGTTGGTTATGGCATCAATCATTACTGGGATGATGAATTTACAGGCGGAGACGCTGGGTCGTCTGGGTGGGAAAACACTGATCTATTATGCCACTACCAGCCTCGTGGCAATTCTTATCGGTCTATTTGTGGTTAATTTATTGCAGCCGGGTATTGTGGATGGTGTGCCTGCGCGTGAAATAATCGGCCTTTCAGCCAATACATCGAGCGTGTTGGGTAAAGTCAGTGGCAAAGGTGCGGCGGATATTGCCGAAGTTCTGTTACGTATGGTACCAGCGAATATTGTGACTGCTGCGGCAAAAGGACAGATGTTGGGGTTGATTTTTTTCAGCCTGTTATATGGCTATTTTTTATCAGGACTAGACGGTTCTTCCGCTAAAGCACAAAAAAACTTCTGGCAAGGCCTGCTGGACATTATGCTAGCGATGACAAATTTGATCATGAAATTTGCCCCGCTAGGTGTGTTTGCTCTGGTTACAAAAGTGATATTAACTGCGGGAATTGAGGCTTTTAAGCCGCTTTCAGTTTTCTTTTTTACGGTTATTTTGGCGCTGGCCATCCATCTATTTATTATTTTGCCATCAATACTGCGTTTTATCGCGGGCGTCTCACCAAAAAAACATTTTAAAGCCATGCTGCCGGCTTTATTAACCGCATTTTCTACCAGTTCGTCATCAGCAACGCTGCCAATCACGATGGACAGTGTAGAAAAGCGTGCTGGTGTGTCCAATCAGATAGCCGGTTTTACTTTGCCGTTGGGTGCAACCATAAATATGGACGGCACCGCCCTGTACGAATGCGTTGCGGCTATGTTTATAGCGCAGGCTTATGGCCTGTCACTCGATCTCACCACGCAATTTACTATTGTGCTAATCGCATTACTCACTTCTATCGGTGTTGCAGGCATTCCATCAGCCAGTCTGGTAGCGATTACCATTATTTTATCTGCAATCGGTTTGCCTCTGGAAGCAGTTGGTTTAATACTGGTTGTCGATAGAGTACTGGATATGTGTCGCACGGCAGTTAACGTATTCAGCGATTCATGTGCGGCGGTTACCATTGCAAGACTTGAGGGCGAGCAGACCCTGTTATTATCAGATAAGCAATTATCAGATAAAAAAATATAAATGTGAGTCGCCCGTTAAGTTTTGATCCCTGTATCGACGTTGTTAAAAAAGTTATTTTTTAATCACATTTACCCATTAATCCAGCAGTGTGGTAGCCCGCATCCACATAGACGATTTCACCAGTAATCCCGCTGGCAAGGTTCGAACACAGAAAAGCAGCGGCATTACCTACTTCATCAATGGTAATATTTCGATGCAAGGGAGCACTTTGTTCGACATGCTGAATAATTTTATTAAACCCTGAAATACCTTTTGCGGCCAGCGTTTTGATTGGGCCAGCAGAGATGGCATTAACCCGAATCCCTTCAGGCCCGAGCGAATGAGCTAGATAACGTACATTAGCCTCCAGGCTAGCTTTGGCAAGCCCCATAATATTGTAACCGGGGAAGGCACGTACGGCACCGAGATAACTCATGGTGATAATGGAGGCATCACCTCGATTTTGCATCATGTGCCGCCCCGCTTTGGCAATTGCTGCGAGACTGTATGAGCTAATATCGTGTGCAGTATTGAAGCCTTCCCGGCTGATATTGTCCAGGTAATCGCCTTCCAGCATTTCTTTGGGGGCGAAGGCAACCGAGTGGACGATGATATCGAGATTATCCCAGAAATCATCAAGATGTTCGAATACGGCCTCAATCTGTGCATCATCTTCAACATCACAGGGTATAACGATATCCGAATCACATTCACCAGCGAGTTTTTCGACGCGTTCACGTAATCGTTCGCCCATGTAAGCGAAAGCTAATTCAGCGCCTTCACGATGCATGGCTTTAGCAATACCCCAGGCAATGGAACGATTACTCGCCACCCCAAAAATTAACGCACGTTTACCTGTTAAAAAGCCCATTATATTGCTCCCCTGTTATGGATGATGATTATTTTCTGGTTAGCTTGCGAGCATGATTTTTTGCTGTAAACTTGGCTAACCAATATCAGGTGGATTATACATACAATTTCAGCAAGATTAACCTATGTTACGCATTCTACAGGTTCTTATTTTTTATTTATTTGCTGGTTTTATTTCGCCTCTCAGCCAGCCATTATTTGCTGCATCATCAATGGCAATGGGATACACGCCAAAATATCCCGCGAGTTTCACTCATTTTGATTATGTTAATCCCAATGCCCCGAAAGGGGGTAATCTGGTCATGGATGGAATTGGCTCATTTGACAGCCTTAACCCCTACTTGTTAAAGGGTATTGCTGCGGATGGATTGGGTTCGCTGGTGTTTGAAAGCCTGCTGGAAAAAAGTATGGATGAACCTTTCAGCGAATATGGTTTGCTGGCAGATAATTTTTACCTCGCGGCTGATCGACTTTCGGTCACTTTTCATATTAATCCGGCGGCTCGCTTCTCCAATGGTGATGCGGTAACTGCTAAGGATGTGAAATATTCATTTGACACGCTGATGAGTAAACAGGCACATCCACAATTTCGGGTGTATTACGCGGATGTAAAATCTGCCACCGTGGTGAACCGATTAACTGTCAGGTTTAATTTTAGAAAAACCAATCGTGAGTTACATTTAATTATTGGTGAAATGCCAATTTTTTCTCCTGCCTGGGCAGGTAAAAAAGCATTTGATAAAACCGCTGACACTATACCTATCAGTAGCGGTCCGTACACCATTGAGCGATATGATCTGGGTAAATCGATACGTTATGTCAGGAATAAACATTACTGGGCAAAAAATTTATCTGTACGTAAAGGCATGTATAACTACGATACGATTACCTATAAATATTACAAAGATTCAACCATTGCACTGGAAGCCTTTAAAGCGGGAGAGTTCGATTTCTTTTTTGAAAACTATTCAAAACGCTGGGCACGATCCTATACAGGTCCACTTTATGCTTCAGGAAAAATAATAAAGAGAGAGTTTACACATAAAAATAATGCAGGTATGCAAGGTTTCGCTTTTAATCTTCGTCGTGACAAGTTTAAAGATATCCGGGTCAGAAAAGCGTTGACGTTGGCATTTGATTTTGAGTGGGAAAATGCCCATCTTTTTTATAACCAGTATGTGCGTTCTGACAGCTATTTCAGTAACAGTGAACTGGCCGCCAAAGGCTTGCCAAAAGGAAAAGAATTAGCCCTGCTGGAGATCTACCGTAAGCAGTTACCGGCAAAAATATTTACTGCACAATGGAAGCCGCCTGTTACTACAGCGCCAAACAGTTTACGAAAAAACCTGTTAAAGGCGCGAGATTTATTACGCAAGGCGGGCTGGAGTATTCAGGATGGAGTCTTAAAAAACAAATATGGTAAGGTGTTCACGCTGAATGTTTTGCTGGTACAGAAGGCGTTTGATCGTATCATCGCTCCTTACGCACATAATCTTAAAAAATTGGGTATCACCACAACTTATCGTACGGTAGATAGTTCATTATATAAACGTCGGCTGGATAATTTTGATTTTGATATGGTAGTGACTAATTTTCCCTCCTCGGTTTCACCTGGTAATGAATTGATGGACATGTTTTCATCCGCCTCGGCAGATCAAAAAGGTTCGCGCAATTTGCCAGGGATAAAAAGCCCGGTGGTGGATGCTTTAATTCAGAAAATTATACATGCGCCTGACCGCAAAGCACTGATCATTGCTGCTCATGCACTGGATCGTGTGCTTTTATATGGCAACTATCTAGTGCCAAACTGGTACATCAATGTGCATCGTGTGGCATACTGGAACAAGTTTGGTCTCCCCGCAACACAACCGCTATATTACGATCCAGTTACCTGGATGCTTAAAACCTGGTGGCTTAAAAGTAGTGATAAAAAAGTAACGCTAAAATAAGAATAAATCAAGATGCTTCTCTATATTTTAAAACGCCTGTTACTGATGATACCGACACTTTTTGGTGTCATGCTGGTTACTTTTACCGTCACTCAGTTTGTTCCTGGTGGCCCAGTTGAACAACTGGTTAGTCAACTAGAGGGCAAGCAAACAAGAGGAGAAGTAAGTAGCAGTAGCAGCGGACTGTATCGCGGTGCAGCCGGTCTGGATGAACAATATCTAAAGCAGATCCGTCAGTTATATGGCTTTGATAAGCCAGTCTACGAACGTTTTTTTGATATGATGGGGAACTATATACGGTTTGATTTTGGTAATAGCTATTTTCATAATGAATCGGTTATTGATCTTATTATGTCGAAACTACCTGTCTCTATCAGTATTGGGGTGTGGAGTTTTTTGATTGTTTATTCTACCTGTATTCCATTGGGTATTGCCAAAGCGGTACGTGATGGCAGCCGGTTTGATGTCGCCACCAGTACGATAATATTAGTTGGTTACGCGATTCCCGGGTTTATCCTGGGTATTACTCTACTGGTATTATTCGGTGGTGGTAGTTTCTGGAGTATTTTCCCATTACGTGGTCTAGTGTCAGATAACTGGCAAACCCTGTCGTGGTTCCATAAAATTACAGATTATCTCTGGCACATGGTATTACCGATTGTTTCTTCCGTTATCGGCAGTTTTGCGGTGATGACAATGTTAACCAAAAACAGTTTTATTGAAGAAATACGTAAGCAATATGTGTTGACGGCAAAAGCGAAAGGATTAACTGAAAAGCAGGTATTATATCGACATGTTTTTAGAAATGCAGTGATTCCTTTAATTACAGGGTTTCCCTCGGCGTTTATTGGCGCTTTTTTTACTGGTAGTTTATTGATTGAAACCATTTTCTCACTTGATGGGCTGGGTCTGTTGTCTTATGAGTCGGTATTAAAACGTGACTATCCCGTGGTGCTGGGAAGTTTATATTTATTTACCCTGTTGGGGCTGTTTGCAAAGCTGCTTGCTGATCTTAGCTATGTCCTAATTGATCCGCGTATTCACTTTGATTCGGTAGAGAAGTAAGCAGGCAGGACCAATAGACTGGATAAATAAATTCTTATGTCAGAATCACACAACACACCTGCCGTCAACATCAGTTTGTCACCCTCACAACGGTCGTGGTTGCGCTTTAAAGCCAATCGCCGTGGTTATATTAGCCTGTGGATTTTTGGAACTTTATTTTTCCTGTGCTTCTTTGCAAAGTTTTTCTGTAATGACAAACCATTAGTGGTTTATTACAACCATGAATATTACTTCCCAGTTTTAAAAGCCTACCCGGAAACGACCTTTGGTGGCGATTTTAAAACGGAAGCAGATTATAGAGATCCGTATGTTCGAAAAAAATTAACTCAAGGTTCTAACTGGATGATAGAGCCACTGATTCCTTACAGTTACAACACAATAAATTTTAATAGTAGTGTACCTGACCCAGCACCACCCTCGGCTCAAAATTTATTAGGCACTGATGACCGAGGCCGAGATGTGTTAGCCAGGGTGATCTATGGCTTTAGAATATCTGTCTGGTTTGCGCTGGCTCTAATGGTTATCGGTGTAGGTATTGGTATTGTTATGGGAGCGATTCAGGGATATTTCTCAGGTAAAACAGATTTGATTATGCAGCGCATTATTGAAGTCTGGTCATCAATGCCAGAGCTGTATTTGTTGATTATTTTTGCTTCTATTTTCCAACCCAGTATCTGGTTATTGATTATATTGTTATCCTTGTTTGGCTGGATGGGTTTGTCCGATTATGTTAGAGCAGAATTTTTACGTGAGCGTAATCTTGATTATGTGCGTGCTGCTCGGGCGATGGGTTTAAGCAACTGGTCGATTATTACCCGTCACTTGTTACCCAACAGTTTAACTTCGGTTATCACCTTTCTGCCATTTAGAATAAGTGGTGCTATTTTAGCTTTAACCAGTCTGGATTTTCTTGGTCTTGGAGTGCCGTCGACAACCCCAAGTCTGGGTGAATTATTGGCGCAGGGAAAAGATAATATTGATGCCTGGTGGTTATCAGTGAGTGCTTTTGTCGTATTAGTGGGTACTTTGTTGTTACTTATCTTTATTGGTGAAGCCTTACGGGAAGCGCTGGATACACGTAAAATCTGAATGTATAGACGACCCCTGAACAGATAAATGAACAAACCCTTATTATCAGTAAAAAATTTAAGCGTTGCTTTTAACACTCAGCAAGGTCGCTCGGACGTGGTTAAGAATATCAGCTTTGATATATGTAAATCACAGAATATAGCCATTGTGGGGGAATCGGGTTCCGGTAAGTCGGTCACTGCCATGTCGATTTTGCGGTTACATGAAGAGAGGCAGGTAATTTATACTACGGGCGAGATTTTTTTTCAGCCAGAAATGCGACAACAACAGGCTCAGCCTGTAATGGATTTACTGAAACTGAAAGAAGCCAGAATGCGGTCTATTCGTGGTAAAGATATTTCAATGATCTTTCAGGAGCCAATGACCTCATTAAATCCCGTTTATACTATTGGGCAACAGATTGTTGAGGTTTTAATGCTGCATCAATCGATGACACGTGGGCAGGCAAAGCAGCGTGCAATCGATTTGTTAAACCGGGTGAGTATTGCCCAGCCACAACATAAAGTGAATGATTATCCACATGTCCTGTCCGGTGGCCAGCGCCAGCGAGTGATGATTGCGATGGCGCTGGCCTGTGGTCCTGAACTGTTAATCGCCGATGAACCAACTACCGCACTGGATGTGACCATTCAGCAGCAGATACTGGATTTATTGCTGGAAATCCAGCAGGAAACAGCCATGTCTGTTCTGTTGATCACCCATGATCTAAACCTGGTCAGGCGGTTTGCCGATAAAGTTTGTGTGATGAAGCAGGGTGAAATAGTCGAGCAGGATGAAGCCGTAAAAATATTTAATCAGCCACAGCATGAATATACCCGTTTTCTACTCGATAGTGAACCGGATAAAAAAATTGCCACCCAGCCTTCAACGAAAGACATTATTTTCAAAGCAGAAAATATTCGTTGTTATTTTCCGGTTTATAAAGGCTTTATGAAACGTAAAGTAGATGAAATAAAGGCCGTGGATGATATAAGTCTGACTTTGCATAGTGGTGAAACACTGGGTATTGTGGGTGAGTCGGGTTCAGGTAAAACGACACTGGGACTGGCGCTGTTTCGTTTACTTCGCTCCACCGGTAAAATTGAATTTAAACAGCAGGACGTGAGCCAGCTAAATGAAAAAAAGATGCGGCCCTTGCGTCGTCACCTACAAATTATTTTTCAGGATCCTTATTCTTCCTTATCACCACGGATGACTGTTCAGCAGATTATTGAAGAAGGTCTGTTATTGCATTTTAAAACACTGAGCAAACAACAATGCCAACAGAAAATACTTGCTGTGCTGGATGAGGTCAGTCTCGAACAGGATGTATTGTGGCGTTATCCGCATGAGTTTTCTGGTGGTCAACGTCAACGCATTGCCATTGCCCGTACCGTGGTGTTAAAGCCCGATGTTATTTTGCTGGATGAGCCGACCAGTGCCCTGGATGTGTCGGTGCAGAAGCAGGTGCTCACCCTGTTGGCTATGTTGCAACAAAAACATAAACTGAGTTATTTATTTATTAGCCACGATTTACGTGTGGTGCGTGCTATGTCACACCGTGTTATCGTAATGCGTAATGGTCAGATTATTGAACAGGGTGATGTTGAAGCTGTCTTCGACCATCCACAGCAGGCGTACACTCAGGAACTGGCGCGGGCATCGTTGTATCATTAAAGTCAGTTCGATAACAGCGGTGAAAGTGTCAGCGCTCAATCTAGCGGCGAGGTGTTTATGAACGGGCAAGATAGATATTTATTTGAAAGTGACGAAAGACTCCAGCTCATAGCACTAATCGTTAACAGAACAGCAGTGATAACTTATTACCGAAACGAATAAAGAGGCTACCCATTGTTAAAGACATGCGATGAATACGTCCCTGTAGACTCGACACTTGCATCCCCGCGGCTGACGGTCTCGAACCATGGGTCTCCTTTTCATCCGTACTGTTAGTAAGTATGAAATACTACTGTCCGATATGTTTCGTTGAAATGCCGAGGGAGGTTGAATCTTGCCCCGCTTGTGGCGAATCCCTGACCGAGTGGCAGCACCGACCCTATACCGAACGACTGTTACATGCGCTTGATCACCCGCATTCTGAGGTGCGTATGGGCGTAATCATTGCGTTGGGTTATCGTGCTGAACCTGCCACCGCCACCGCGCTTGTTCACTGTGCTTTTGCCTATCCTAACGACGTGGTGCAAGCGCTTGAAATTGTGCACAGCCTGAGTCGTTTCGCAGTGAGTGTCGAGCGTACCGCCGCGCTTAAGCGCCTTGGCGAACACCATCCAGCCCACGCAACGCGTGTAGCTGCCGTCGAGGCACTTCATGGTAGTGAACCGATAAAATGATTTTATGCAATTTTATGTAATAAATATCAGGTAATACTTGACTGTTTTACTAGGTATTAGTAATATTAACCTACTAAATTAGTCAGGAATTATGAGGTTTCCATGCGGTTATCGACAAAAGGGCGCTATAGCGTCACGGCTATGCTGGATTTGGCCATTCATGACAAGGCGGGGCCGGTGACATTGGCAGATATTTCGCAATGTCAGGGTATTTCACTGTCTTATCTGGAACAACTGTTTGCCAGATTGCGTAAGGATGGTCTGGTAAAAGGCGTTCGTGGTCCGGGCGGTGGATATCGACTGGCGCGCCCGGCAAGTGAAATCAGCATTGCCGAAATTATTAGCGCGGTGGATGAGAATGTTGATGTCACGCGCTGCAAAGGGGAGGGTAACTGTCAGGGTGGTGATAAATGCCTGACCCACGATTTGTGGGTTGGATTGAGTGAACGCTTATATAATTTCCTCGATAGTATTACCCTGGCGCAATTTGTGGATCGCCCTGGCATTCCCGAGTTATCACTCCAACGTGATAAAATGATCGGTCGGTTCCTGCTGGCGCGGAAACAGGCAGCTGTAATTAATCAGCGTCGGTTTTAGTCACCCAGTTGTAGTTATCCTGGAAGTTGCTGATTCATCTTGAATGATGACAGCTTGTAAAATACGATTTCATGGGTTGATTAGAGTTCCATGAAGTTAATTCAATAGTAAATATTAGTTTTTAGGCGATTAGAGGTAGAAAATTATGGCATACGGCGAAAAAGTACTGGATCATTATGAAAATCCTCGCAATGTTGGCACCTTTGAGGAAAACGATTCAATCGGCACAGGTATGGTTGGTGCCCCTGCCTGTGGTGATGTAATGCGCTTACAGATTAAGGTTGATGATAATGGCGTGATTGAAGATGCGGTGTTTAAAACCTATGGTTGTGGCAGTGCCATTGCCTCAAGTTCACTCTTAACTGAATGGGTAAAAGGTAAGACGCTGGACGAAGCTAAAACGATTAAAAATACACAGATTGCTGAGGAACTGGCGCTGCCGCCAGTAAAAATTCATTGTTCAGTCCTGGCTGAAGATGCGATTAATGCGGCAGTCGATAATTACCGGAAAAAACATCAATAAGCCATTGGTTTTTCCTAAGAAATAACACAGGACCTGGATATTTTTATCTGGGTTCTTTGCGTTATTGAAATGGCGGTTATTTCCTGGTTAATGCGTCTTGCTATATAATAAGCAGAATTTTTTCTTAGTGAGGAATGTTCGTGCTTGAATCCTATCGAAAACACGTTGCTGAACGCAAAGCCGAAGGCCTACCCCCGTTACCGCTGGATGCCGGTCAGGTTGCCGCACTCGTTGAATTAATTAAAAGTTCACCGGCAGGGGAAGGTGAGTTCGTCGTTGATCTATTAACTAACCGTGTCCCACCCGGCGTGGATCAGGCAGCCTATGTAAAAGCCGCTTTTCTGACTGATGTGGCAAAAGGGAAGATGCGCTGTGATTTAATTGATCAGATACATGCTACAGAATTATTGGGCACAATGCTGGGTGGGTATAACATCGGGCCATTAATTGATTTACTTGATATTGCCGCAACCTCAGATACTGCCGCTACTGCGTTATCACATACGCTATTAATTTATGATGCGTTTCACGATGTCGCAGAAAAAGCAAAAAATAACCCAGTTGCCAGTCGCGTTATACGCTCCTGGGCAGATGCGGAATGGTTTACTTCAAAACCGGCTTTGGCTGAAGAAATTACGGTAACGGTATTTAAAGTACAGGGTGAAACCAATACCGATGATTTGTCGCCAGCGACAGAAGCATGGAGTCGCCCAGATATTCCACTGCATGCCAAATCCATGCTGATAAACACCATGCCAGTGGAAAAAGATAAAGGCCCACTGGATATTATTGCTGAATTAAAACAAAAAGGTTATCCACTCGCGTATGTTGGTGATGTAGTTGGTACTGGTTCGTCACGTAAATCGGCGATTAACTCAGTGCTCTGGCATATGGCCGATGCAATTCCTTATGTACCCAATAAACATGAGGGTGGTATCATACTTGGTAACAAAATTGCACCTATCTTTTTTAACACCGCAGAAGATTCTGGAGCCTTACCCATTGAATGTGATGTGAGTAATATGAATATGGGTGATGTCATCCGTATACGCCCTTATGAGGGTGTTATTCTTAATGAAGCGGGCGATGAAGTCTGTCAGTTTGATCTGAGCCCAGCAACTATTACCGATGAAGTTCGTGCCAATGGTCGGATTCCACTGATTATTGGTCGAGGCCTGACTGACCGTGCACGTAGCCACCTTGGTGAGTCAGCGTCTACGGTTTTTTTACGTCCTGAGCAGGGCACAGAGACTGGCAGGGGCTATACCCTGGCGCAGAAAATGGTTGGTTCCGCCTGTGGCGTGAAAGGCATTCGACCTGGTACTTATTGTGAGCCAAAAATGACTACTGTGGGTTCGCAGGATACCACCGGTGCAATGACACGCGATGAACTGAAAGAGCTGGCCTGTCTGGGGTTTTCTGCCGATTTAGTGATGCAGAGTTTTTGCCATACGGCGGCCTATCCAAAGCCGGTGGACATTACCCTGCAACATGAATTACCTACTTTTATGCATACGCGCGGTGGTGTTGTCCTGCGTCCTGGTGATGGCATTATTCACTCCTGGTTGAACCGTATGATTCTGCCCGATACGGTTGGTACCGGAGGCGATTCACATACACGTTTTCCCCTGGGCATCAGTTTCCCCGCCGGTTCCGGGCTGGTGGCCTTTGCTGCTGCGCTGGGGGTGATGCCACTGGATATGCCTGAATCAGTACTGGTTCGATTCAAAGGCGAAATGCAGCCTGGCATTACCTTACGTGACTTGGTTAATGCAATTCCTTATGTGGCCATTCAGCGTGGACTGTTAACAGTAGAAAAGAAAGGTAAAAAGAATGTCTTTAATGGTCGTGTGCTGGAAATTGAAGGCTTACCAAACCTGAAAGTTGAGCAGGCCTTCGAATTGTCCGATGCCTCTGCCGAACGCTCCGCTAATGGCTGCTCTATACGGTTGGCAAAAGAACCGATTATTGAATATCTTCGCTCTAATGTTACCCTGCTAAAATGGATGATTGCTAACAGCTATGAGGATAAACGAACCCTGGAAAGACGTATTATCGCCATGCAGCAATGGCTGGACGATCCACAGTTACTGGAAGCCGATGTAGATGCCGATTATGCTGAAATCATCGAAATTGATCTGGCAGACATTACCGAGCCTCTGCTTGCCTGTCCGAATGACCCCGATGATATAAAAAAATTATCGGATGTCGCAGGAACGCATGTAGATGAGGTTTTTATCGGTTCCTGTATGACCAATATTGGCCATTATCGTGCGGCGGGAAAAGTACTTGAATCAGTCACCAGCCTGCCGGTGCGGATGTGGATTGCGCCACCCACAAAAATGGATGAACAGGAGCTAAAAGAGGAAGGTGTCTATAGTATTTTTGGTCGCGCTGGTGCCCGTACCGAACTGCCGGGCTGTTCTTTATGTATGGGGAATCAGGCGCGTGTTGCCGATAACTCGACGGTGGTATCAACGTCAACCCGTAACTTTCCGAATCGACTGGGTAACGGTGCCAATGTTTATCTTGCTTCGGCAGAATTAAGCGCCGTGGCCGCGATTCTAGGGCATATTCCAACGCTGTCAGAATATATGGATGCCATGCAGGGTGTGGTGCCGATGGCAAATGAAATATACCGTTATCTGAACTTCGATCAGTTAGCAGACTATCAAAATGTGGCAGATAGCGTCAAAGTTACCCTAAATTAAGGCAGGCGGGATAAAATGATTAAGATGCTTCTATTTATTGCTGGTGGTGGTGCAGTCGGCGCGCTTTCGCGTTATGGTGCATCGCTGGGGGTATATAATTTACTCGGACGTGGTTTTCCATATGGCACTCTGTTTGTAAATGTTATGGGTTCCTTTTTAATGGGGATACTGAGTATTTTACTTGTGCAGCGATTAAATCTGGGGCCAGAATGGCGCGCAGCAATACTGGTCGGTTTTTTAGGTTCATTTACTACCTTTTCAACTTTTTCAGTTGAGACAATGACCATCCTGGAGCAGGGTGATACCTTACGAGCTTTATCAAATATAGCAGTGAGTCTAATCTTGTGTTTGATTGCAGTATGGTTTGGCCTCAGTCTGGGTCGACAACTATGAGGAAATAGCTATGAATGTAACAGTTGCACGAATTTATGTCACTGAAGGCAAACATATTTACGAAAAAGTATTTAAACGGCTACACGACCAGCACAAGGTCAATGGTGTGACGGTTTTTCGTGGTATTAGTGGCTTCGGGCGTTCAGGTGAAACGCATTCCTCTGAATTACTCGATATGTCATTTGATTTACCCGTGGTAATTGAGTTTTTTGATGCCGATGAAAAAGTGCAGGAGGTCTTGCAGACACTGGAAGATATTATTCCGCAGTGTCATGTATTAACCTTTGCGGCACAACTTTCGTAACCTGAAAAATATTTTTTTAATGCCTGTGTTTTTATCGGGTGTTGTGGCGCTGCGATGCAAACAATTAACCATGAAACTGAATATAAATTATGCTTGACCCGAAACTTATCCGTGCCGATTTGCTGCTGGTTGCAGAACAGTTAAAGAAACGAAATTTTGTACTGGATGTGGAAAAATTTGAACAGCTGGAGGCGAAACGTAAGGCTTATCAGGTACTAACAGAAGATTTACAGCAGCAGAGAAATACTCAATCTAAATCCATTGGCAAGGCAAAAGCAGCCGGTGAGAACATTCAGCCTTTACTGGATGAAGTGGTTGGTCTGGGTGATAAACTGAACGCGGCCAAAGTTGAATTACAAACCATTCAGCAGCAACTGGATAATATGGCAATGGGTATTCCTAACCTGTTGCATGAGAGTGTGCCAGTTGGACAGAATGAAAAGGACAATCTGGAAATTCGCCGCTGGGGTTCTCCGCGTGCGTTTGATTTTGAAGTAAAGGATCACGTTGATATTGGTGCAAAAAACAACTGGCTGGATTTTGAAACGGCGAGCAAATTAACCGGCTCACGTTATGTGGTGATGCGTGGACAAATGGCCAGACTGCACCGTGCTCTAATCCAGTTTATGCTCGATATACACACTAATGAGCACGGTTACGAAGAAGTTTATGTGCCCTATATTGTCAATAGTGACAGTTTAAAAGGCACGGGCCAACTACCCAAGTTTGAAGAAGACCTGTTTTGTGTCGACAAAGATGCTGGGCAGTATCTAATTCCTACCGCTGAGGTGCCAGTAACAAATATTGTCCGTGGTGAAATTTTAGCGGCTGCGCAATTACCCTTAAAATTTACCAGCCATACGCCCTGTTTTCGTTCCGAAGCGGGTTCCTACGGAAAAGATACCCGTGGCATGATTCGCCAGCATCAGTTTGATAAAGTTGAAATGGTGCAACTGGTTAGTGCCGCTAAAGCCTGGGCGACACTGGAAGAATTAACCGGACATGCTGAAGCTATTTTGCAGAAACTACAACTGCCGTATCGCACAGTCGTATTATGCAGTGGTGATGTGGGTTTCTCGGCGGCAAAAACCTATGATATTGAAGTTTGGTTACCGGGGCAACAGACCTACCGTGAAATTTCATCCTGTAGCTGTTTTACCGATTTTCAGGCGCGTCGTATGCAGGCGCGTTGGCGTAATCCAGAAACCGGAAAACCCGAATTACTCAATACCGTGAATGGCTCGGGTTTGGCAATTGGTCGTACTTTAGTTGCCGTGCTGGAAAATTATCAGCAGGCAGATGGTAGCGTGATAATTCCTGATGTATTGGAACCGTATATGAACGGCATCAAAAAATTATCAGCGTAACAGTCTTTTCTGATCCGGTTTATTGGTTACATTATACTGGCTTATCCCGACCCTGCATTAATTGTAATAATACATAGAACCTATTTTGTGCAAAGGCCTCACCTGGCGGGATGAACAGAACTTATTGCTGTGACCCGCTGTAACTCCTCTCCCTGTAATCCTCCTGCCTCCATGCGGTAGATGGTTACAGCAATAAACCTCAATTCATAGCACTGATCGTTAACAGGACGGCAGTGATCCTTTGTTTACTCAATAAGTCCCTTGTTGTGATTTTTGGATTGAATTGATTGATGCAATACTCTTTGCGGTAGCAATAAGTTTTAATTTTTTTAACTCCCCTTGACATTAATCAATGAACATAAACTTATCGGAGCGATAAACTGAATCCGTAGGAATATTATAAATCAGAGTGAATTCCGCATATACGTAGGCTATATCAGGCTGACAACGATGCATGATCGAGCCTCAATTTTATTTAGGAGAAAATTTGATGAAACAATTCGATATAGCAGACATGTCTCGGCGTAACCTTTTTCGCCAACTGGGTGCCGGCACCGCAGCCGTTGCTTTGAGTGGCCTTGCGCTACATACCGCCAATGCTGCCGACATGGTTAAAGTTGCAACCGGTGCGGGCAAAGATAGTGGTCGCGTGAAACATGGGAATCCGGTGGTTGCCAAACCCACCGCGATTCCACCACCGATACACCGCAGTCATAGCATCCATCATAAAATCAAATTAAGTGTCGATGAGCGTTATGCAGAAATAGCTCCTGGTGCCTTCTTCAAATTTCTGACATTCAATGGACAGGTTCCGGGTCCGATGCTTCGTGTTCGTGAAGGGGATACAGTTGCATTTACTCTGGAAAATCCAACTGGCAGTACACTAATGCACAACGTCGATATGCATGCCATTTATGGCAGCGGTGGCGGTGCGCCTGCAACACTGGTGCATCCAGGAGAAAGCAAGACTGAGTTTTTCACTGCAATGTATCCGGGTGCCTTTATCTATCATTGTGCAGTCGTTCCAAATATGGATATGCATATTAGCAGCGGAATGTATGGCATGATCGTCGTAGAACCGAAACATGGATTGCAGAAAGTCGATCGTGAATTTTACCTTGGCCAGAATGAAGTCTACACGGACAAAAATTTTGGTGCACAAGGTACGCTTCAATTTGACTGGACACGTATGATCGCAGAAGATCCTGCTTACGTATTGTTCAATGGAGCTGCAGACGCATTGACTCCAGGCCGCTTTGGTGCCATGAAGGCCAGCGTCGGTGAAACAATTCGAGTATTTATGGTCAATGGCGGGCCCAATCTGACCAGCAGCTTTCACCCTATCGGGAATGTATGGACAGATGCCTGGCCACAGGGCGCGTTAGCCAATCCACCATTGCATTATATTCAGACGCAGTCTGTTCCGCCCGGCAGTACATTTGTCGGACATATGAAGCTTCCCGTACCTGAAACCATAAAGCTGGTTGACCATGCTCTGAGCCGTGTCATGCGAAAAGGCTTATTGGCAGAAATAAAAGTTTCTGGTGCAGCCAATCAGCGTATTTTCCGTTCTTGATAGTATCCTGTATTTTTGAAATAATGGGGCTGCACAGAAAGCAGCCCCACTTGCTTATAAATCCCACCATGTTGGGTTTAACCTCTGCCTGGCCTGCCTTTCGGCAGACTGTTTTCAGGCTTAATCATTCCTCTTTCAGCTTTGTGCCATTACATTGGAGCAGGGGTGTCGCTGCGTATTACTCAATGAGAGGAAAACGGGGAATTTATCTACCGAACAGTGTTTATCATGCCCTGCGACTAACCTCCAGGTGGCCAAACAAGCACCTGATGAATAGGACCGTTTCTTCCATAGAACCTATGTTCACTGGTGACTATAATACCCTGCGAATTTGATACTATTCGCTCACTCGGAAATGCCTTGACTCTGGTCAAGGAGTCGCATGTTTGCTTGATATATAATCCCCCACTGTACCAAACTTGGCATCTACCGGGGGCAATTCCATGCAACAGATATTCACGAAAGCGATGGCACGCAATATTTTTCTAGGTGGGACAATTTTTTTCTTCATCATATATCTCCTTCTTACTTATGATACATGGCAAAAAATTCCCATACGTGATCATGCCAATCTGATGACGGCATCCGTTATTCAGGGTAAATATCTGTTCGATACCAATGATTGCATAGGATGCCATACCCTTAATGGTGAAGGTTCTTATTACGCACCTGAGCTTGGTAATGTCTACAAACGCAGAGGTGCGGCCTTCATCCGCGCCTGGATACCCGCACAACCCAGCGGCGTACCAGGTCGCAGACAAATGACGCATTTCAACTTTACCCAGAATCAGTTGACCGACATTATCGCCTATCTGAAATGGGTATCCAATATAAACACCAATAATTGGCCGCCAAACATCCAGGGTTAATGCTAACTTCGTTAATACTAACTGCCAACAAATTCAACCGCTAACTCCCCAACAAATTCAGGAGAGATTATGAAATATCAAACACAAAAAGTGGCAAAGCCCTATTTTATTGCTGCTCTTGCCCTATTTCTGGGACAGATCATTTTTGGTCTCATCGGTGGCTTGCAATACGTCGATGGAACCTTTTTATCAACCGTGCTGCCGTTTAATGTCGTTCACATGAGCCATACAAACCTGTTGATAATCTGGTTACTCATGGCGTTCATGGGAGCGGCTTATTACATCGTCCCTGAGGAGGCGCAAACCGAACTGTATAGTCCAAAACTCGCCATCCTGACATTCTGGGTATTTCTTATTGCGGCGGTACTGACCATTCTCGGATATTTGTTTGTGCCTTATGCCGAGCTGGCGCGTGTTACTGGCAATGCGCTGTTACCAACGATGGGACGGGGGTATCTGGAACAACCACTCCCAACGAAAGTAGGTATCGTGTTAGTCGCACTCTCTTTGCTTTTTAACCTGACCATGACACTTGTGAAAGGGAGAAAAACATCGCTTAACTTTATTCTTGTGGGAAGCCTTTGGGGTCTTGCGTTACTCTTCCTCCCTGCTTTCTACTTTCCACATGATACGGTAAAGGCGAGCTATTCCTGGTGGTGGGTTGTTCACGGCTGGGTTGAAGGTGACTGGGAACTTATTCTGGGTGCACTGCTTGGTTTTATTCTCATTAAAATGACGGGAGTGGATCGGGAAATTGTCGAAAAATGGTTGTATATCATTATTGCGCTTACGCTTATCAGTGGCCTGATTGGAATAGGTCATCATTACTATTATATCGGTGCCCCCAAATACTGGATCTGGCTCGGTTCGGCCTTTTCAGTAATGGAGCCATTGCCCTTCCTGCTGCTGATGATTTTCGCCTTCAGGATATTCGGCCAACGCCGTCGAGAACATCCTAATAAGGCGGCTGCGCTGTGGGCCAAGGGCACACCGGTGATGGCTTTTCTTGGTGCGGGTGTGTGGGGCTTTATGATCACTCTGGCACCTGTTCAGTATTATGCACACGGCACTAACTTTACTGCAGCACATGGACACCTGGCCTTTTTCGGCGCCTATGCGATGGTTTCACTCGCCATTATCTCCTATGCTATGCCGCAATTGCGTGGTCGAGAAGCTAACAGCATGAAGGCGCAGCGCTGGGAAATGGCCGGATTCTGGATAATGGTGTTAAGCATGATCGCGATAACACTCGCGTTGACGGGTGCTGGCATTGTCACTATATTTTTACAGCGCGCAGCAGAAAACCCATTAAGCTTTATGCAGACGGATCATAAGGCACAGGTGTTCTTCTGGGTAAGGGAGTATTCCGGTGTTGCGTTTACTATCGGCCTGCTTGCCTACCTTATAAGTTTCTTCATTCCCGGGGAGTATGAGTACAGCGAAGAAACCAAGCGAGCGTTAACGAACTAATCTGCAATGGCGGGGCTTCGGTCGTGGCTCCGCCAAACAGGACAGAAACATGTCTATCGCCTCTTCTTCAGACACCATGCGACCTCTCCCCGGGGATCTGGCGATATGGATATTCATATTTGCTGAGCTGACAGTATTTGCCATTCTATTCGCTGCCTACGCAATAACCCGCAACGAGCATCTTGAACTATTCAATGCATCTCAGCAGCACATCAACAAGATATATGGATTCATAAGCACCATCGTACTCTTAACCAGCAGCTACTGTGTGGCACGTGCAAGCAGGCATATAAAGGACGGGGAAAGAATCTCGTGTAGTCGGTTCCTGAGTTTTGCGCTCATCCTTGGCGCGCTGTTTCTCGGCATTAAAGTTGATGAATTTCACCATGATTTTATAAATGGGATTACAATATCCTCAAATCTATTCTATATGTTTTACGTGTCGCTGACATTTTTCCATTTTATGCATGTCATCATGGGAATGGTCATATTATCCGTTGTTACTTACAAGTCTTATGCTGGAAAATACAGCAGGGATAACTATACAGGTGTCGAAACGGGTGGTGCTTACTGGCACATGGTAGATTTAGTCTGGATTATACTTTTTTCACTTGTCTACATATTGCATTAGGGAAGATCGCGTATGTTAAGACGAAAATATTTACGTCTCAGGCCATGCACTTTGGCATGGCTTGTATTGCTTATTCTTAGCACGGCATCCTTTATCCTGGGTTCCGGCAGAACCGGAACACTTTTCATTACCTCCATACTCGTTATAACCCTGGTAAAGGGACAGCTTATAATTCGCTACTTTATGGGGTTACGCAGAGTTAGACTGTTATGGCAGGCCATCATGGGTACCTACCTTGTCACCATCGGAGTCATTATAGGACTCGCTTATTTCGCACATTAACCAGGGATTTATCATGCCCATTACCAACATTGAGAGCTCGGACATATCGACTAACGCTACTCCCGCATACATTGCAAACGGGAATGAGGCTGAAATATTCAAACTTGCATATGAAAACCACCTTCCGGTATTGATCAAAGGGCCAACGGGGTGTGGTAAGACCCGCTTTGTAGAACATATGGCAGCTATGCTGGAATTACCGCTGTATACAGTTTCCTGCCACGATGATCTATCCGCGTCTGATCTGATTGGTCGCCACCTCATCGGGGCGGAAGGCACATACTGGATGGATGGCCCGCTAACACAAGCAGTTAGAAACGGGGGTATCTGTTATCTTGACGAAATAGTGGAGGCCAGAAAAGACACGACGGTGGTTATTCATTCTCTTTCAGATGACCGGAGAATTTTACCCATAGACAGGACTGGCGAAATATTGAAGGCACCGCCTCAGTTCATGCTGATCGTTTCATACAATCCTGGATACCAGAATCTTTTCAAAGGGTTGAAGCCGAGTACCCGACAACGTTTCGTATCGCTGTCTTTCAAATTTCCGACAATCGAACGTGAAATAGAAATTGTTACGAATGAATCTGGCGTAAGCCGTGAAACGGCAAAACATCTGGTGACATTGGTTAATGCGTTTCGATCTTCGGCTAATCATGATATCGATGAAGCGCCGGGGACACGATTGATTGTGAATGCAGCCAGGCTGATCGTCAATGGTTGTAATAAAATTGATGCCTGTCGTTACGCTATAGTGGAATGTTTGTCTGATGATTACGATATAAACCAAGCGCTAATGGAGGTTGTATCTGCTGTTTTTGATGATAAATGAAATTGCTTTACTGCGTTTTTCAGCGCAGCGTTTATCACATAAACCGCATTTTACGACACCTCTTAACGTATCAATGTTCGGGAAAAGAGAGCAATGGAAGAACGAGTAGGTCTCTTGTGGCATAAATTTGCGACGCATCTCGCCGATAAAGGATATCCCGATGCAGGGGTAGAACTTTCGTCGATAGCACGCACGCTTGCAATTATATTCCGTGCACTGGGTGGTAATCCAGGATTGAAGGTTCAGTCAGGTGCAGCGACAAAACATGGTGCGCGACGTACACTGCTCCAGAAAATCGCGGGTACACAACAAAAGATTGATATGGCATGGGTTGATCATGAAGCATTACGATTGCCGCCATTGTTAAAGATATATCCAGAGCGCCAATTGAATCGGAATTTGTATTTCTGGCTCACCGCATTATGCGCCTGCGAGCGCCAGCGAAATTTGCCGTGGTTAGCCAGAAACCAGGTGGTAACACTTGAAATCATCGATAAATTTCCTGGATTAAACAAGGATTACTCTGCTCTTGTGGAGGCAGAAATATCACGTCGACCATCGCCGCAACATTTACCTGCTGATGAGGCCGCGCAAGAGCGCGCTATACAGGAGGCATTACGTCGACCTGGAACTGTTATGTTGCTGCCTCCATCACGGGTACCCCCGGAACCTGTACTGCTATGGACACGACCTGATATTATCGGCGCCGCACCAGTAACCCCGGCACCCAACTTCCCCCCGCAACCATCTGCTGAAGGCCAGAGCAGTGCTCAACAGGAAGATAAACGCCGCCGCACTGCCGAACATACGCAGTTACCGTCACGGGACGATGCCCTGTTACTTTTCCGCCCAGAGACTATTCTGAGTTTAACCGAATATGCCAAAACAGAGCATGAGATCAGTGAGAATGAAAACGATTTATTGAGTCGTTTTGCCGACGATCTCGATATGATTAGCGTTGTACGTGACGGAAAGAATATCGCCAAGAAGCTTCGTATGGACCTGGATATAGTGACTGCTAATGACACTGCAGTAGCGCTGGAAGGCGAAAAATTACTACCAGAATGGAATTATCATACTCAGTGCATGGTGCCAGATCAATGTCGTATCAAGGTTGTACCCATAAAGGTGATTGATGCTGCACCAAACTTTATCCCTGATCATCTGCAACAACCTTTGCGTCAGCTCACTCGATCTTTCAGTGCGTTGAATCCCCATCGTACGCGGCTCAAATCCCAGCCCGACGGGAATGAACTTGATATTGATGAATATATCAAGCATTACACCAGCAAGGAGAATACAGACCCATACGTTTATCTTGATTACCGCAGACGTGAACGCGATATCGCAAGCTTGTTGCTCGCTGATATTTCTCTCTCGACGGAAGCATGGATAGGCGATAACCGGCGTGTCATCGATGTTATTCGAGACAGTATGTTTCTTTTTTCTTCATCGTTATCCGAGAGCAAAGACCCATTCTGCCTCTATGGATTCAGTTCGGTCCATCGTACTGATGTTCGGCTTTATACGATTAAGGCTTTTGATGAGTCATATACAGGTACCGTTCGACGCCGTATAAATTCGATTGAACCGACAGCCTATACCAGAATGGGTGCCGCAATACGCCAGGCCGCAGAGATATTATCACGCTGGCCGGCGCGTGATCACTTACTTATTTTATTGACAGACGGCAAACCCAATGATACCGACCACTATGAGGGACGGTACGGAGTAGAGGACACACGCATGGCATTGCATGAGGCGAGGAAGCTCGGCTTACGTGTATTTTGCGTCACGATAGATCAGGAAGCACATGAGTATTTGCCCTATATCTTCGGAAAAAATAATTTCACAATTATCAGAAACCCGGCTGATCTTCCGACGCGCCTTACACTTTTATATCGCCAGATCACGCAATGCTAGAGTTCTGCCAGACCGCAGTGCTTCACTGCGGTTAGCAATAATGCAAAACTGAGCCATCTTTTGAAGCTGGATTATTCAGCGATCATTTACTTCAGGCAAAATTAAGCAGAAATTCCCTGGCAAATAGAAAAGCTAATGTCATGCCTGTTACCCAAAAAAAGATGAGTAGACCGAAGCAGAAATTATGTTTACACTGACCCGACTATGCGACGTATGAAAATTATTGGTCTAAGCGAAGGATGAAACAGGCCTCCAACCCATTTGTCTCCAGTCCCCTGGGTGATATTAGCTACGAAACTTTTATGCAGACCTACTGGCAGAAAAAACCATTGCTGGTGCGGCAAGCTTTTGCTGATTTTAAATCGCCCATAAGTGTTGAAGAACTGGCGGGTCTTGCCTGTGAAGATGAGGTTAATTCGCGCATTGTTATAGAAAAAGATGGTGAGCATCCCTGGTTTCCGGTATTCGGCCCCATGAGTGAAGAAATATATTCCAGTCTGCCGGAAACACACTGGACACTGGTGGTGAATGATCTGGAAAAATACTTGCCTGAACTTGCCTGGATTGTTGACCGGTTCCGTTTTATACCTGAATGGCGACTTGATGATTTAATGGTCAGTTATGCTGCGGATGCTGGTTCAGTCGGACCACATTTTGATTTATATGATGTTTTTATCCTCCAGGGTCAGGGTCGACGACGTTGGCAAATCAGTACGCAGGATGTTGCAACGGAGAATCAGGTAAAAGTTACACCACTGCGAATCCAGCAGGATTTTCAGGCTGAGGAAGAGTGGATTGTTGAACCCGGTGATATGCTTTACCTGCCTCCCGGCGTTTCGCATCATGGAGTGTCACTGGGTGAAAGCATCAGTTATTCAATTGGTTTTCGTGCCACCAGTCATGCTGATATTGTGAATGAATTTATTGCCCACATCACCCAGAACCTGTCACCTCAGTTAACCTATCGAGATCCCGATCAGTCCATTCAGGATGATTCAAATGAAATAAAGCCGGATGCACTGGAACGTGTCAGCAAAATACTCAAACAGTACTTACAGCCCGATCACCCACAGTTGCAACGCTGGTTTGGTCGTTTCGTTAGCGATAATAAGTCCGATATTATCGCTACGCCTGAACAGCCGGTAAATTCAATTGAAACCTTACAGGAATTATCCAGTAGCCGTATTTTAAACCGGCACCCCGCCAGTCGATTTGCCTTTGTCAATAACCTGGGAAATACACTGTTGTTTATTGATGGTGAAGATTATGCTGTCAGCATGGAATTTTCCAGAGCCTTATGCCAGCAGCGGCAAATCCAGCTTGATGAATTAATAAAAATTGCGGATAAAGATGAATTATTATTTATTATTGAGTTGTATAATCAGGGCAAGATATATTTTAAGTAAGCGCTAAACCTGGTTGTTAAAAAAACGATATAAGTAGAATTTATTTTTATAAATCGGGGTGATTGAATGCAAAAGGCTGCAGCTTAATAAGCTCTGATTTTATCCTTACTGTTTTTATTAATTGGATGCCTCACCCCCGTTGGCCATCTTTTTTCCGACGGTTATAAACTGGTTTATGTAAGCTATTTCTTTATCCCTTATGCGCAAAGCAATAAATAATTTTTTATTTATTGCCGCAGTACCGATACGTATTTTAGTTAGCGCCATTTTTTTAATGGATTGGTCTGCTAGCCATTCGGGTAAAACACAAACGCCCCGTCCTGAAGCAACCATTTGCAACATCAACTCAATTGACCCGATTTGTTTGATGGTTGTCGGTTTGATATAAGCGGGATTAAAAAAATGCGTCATAATATCCAGACGCTGTAAAGGCACAGGAAAAGTGAGTAATATTTCTTTAGCAAGTGCTTCTGCTGTGAGGATGGGTTTGTCGGTTAAATAATGTCCGTCCGGTACCAGTAATACCAGCTCATATTCCATTAATTCTGCGTAATAAATTTTTTTATTTTTTACTAAATCTGGCGTGATCAGAATATCAATATGGTGATTTAACAGTCCCTCCTGCCCTGAAAACTGAAATTTATTAATTACATCTATATCAACATCAGGCATTTGTTTGAGAAAAACACCAATGACTTTTGTTAACCACTCGTAACAGGGATAACACTCAACCCCAATTCGTAAAATGCCCTGGCGGCCCTCACCATAAGCTTTAAGTGATTGTTCCGTCTGTTCCAGCACAGGCAATACCTGCTGTGCGGTTTGCAATAATAATTCACCCGCCTGTGTCAGCCTTAGCGTCCTTCCTTCTCTTTCCCATAATGTGACTTGCAGTTTTTTTTCCAGATAGCGGATCTGGTGAGACAGGGCGGACTGGCTTAAATACAGCGTGTTTGCTGCTTCGGTCAGAGTTCCTTTCTCATGCAGAGCCTGCATGATTTTTAAATGTTTATGCTCAATCATATATGTGAATTTATCATAGATAAGGTAAAAGTTATCATTATTATTCATGTGATTATAGAAATAAACTGAGTGTTTTTATCTGACAGAGATATAGCATTATGGTGACAACACACAATCTTGGTTTTCCTCGCATTGGCAAACAGCGGGAACTGAAATTTGCACTGGAAAAATACTGGAAAAATATGATTAGCCAAAATACGCTTATGGAAACAGCCTTTACTCTGCGCCAGGATCATTGGCAGGTACAATCTGCACTTGATTTAGCGCCAGTGGGTGACTTCTCATTTTATGATCATGTCCTGGACACCAGTTTTATGTTGGGTAATATACCAGCGCGTGTACGCGGCTTACCCGGTGATAAACTGGATAATTATTTTCGCCTGGCAAGAGGTTGTGCATCAGCAAATGATATTGAAAGTACTTGCATACAGGCAGGGGAAATGACCAAATGGTTTGATACCAACTACCATTACATTGTGCCGGAATTTGATAAAAATACTCAATTTTCTCTGGATTCCAGTCATTTACTGGCACAAATTAAAGAAGCAAAACAGCAAGGAATCAAGGTGAAACCGATATTGATTGGGCCGGTTACATATTTATGGTTAGGTAAATCCAAAGATAGTTCAGACAGACTGGAATTACTCGATGACATTGTGGCTGTTTACGCTCAATTGCTTATTGAACTTGAGGCATCAGGGGTGGAGTGGGTGCAAATGGATGAACCAGTGCTGGTTATGGAACTCTCTCCATCATGGCAGCAGGCACTAAGAACCAGCTATCAGCTATTACAGAATACGCCATTAAAACTATTGCTGGCAACCTATTTTGGAAACTTGCAGGAAAATCGAACACTGGCCTGTGAACTTCCCGTTGACGGTCTGCACATTGAGGCCGTTAATGCCAGTGATGAGGTAGATAAGATGGTTAATTTACTCGCGGAATCGGATGGTAAAATTTTATCACTGGGGATTATTAATGGGCGGAATATCTGGAAAACAGACCTGGTAGCGACATTAAACTGGTTAGAACCCGTTTATCAACGTCTGCAACATCGTTTATGGCTTGCACCTTCCTGTTCATTGCTGCATGTACCTGTTGATCTGGATACGGAACAGCAGCTCGATAGCGAAATTAAATCATGGTTAGCTTTTGCTACTCAGAAACTGGATGAGTTGAATACACTTGCTGTTGCACTTGGCGATGGCAAAGCAGCTGTTGCTGAAAAACTGGCTGCAAACGTGGCGGCAATTAAGCGTAGAAAAAAATCAGACTGTACGCATAACGAAGCAGTGAAAAAACGAGTATTAGCTATTAGCAGTGAAATGGCACAGCGCCAGTCTGAATATAAAGTAAGGTCAGCCATTCAGCGGGAAAAACTTAAACTGCCGCTTTATCCAGTCACAACGATTGGTTCATTTCCACAAACACTGGAAATTCGTCAAACCAGAAAAGATTTTCGTAACGGCAAACTTTCGGTAGAAAATTATCGCATAGCGATGCGTAATGAAATAAAACACTGCGTTAATGAGCAGGTAATACTGGGGCTTGATGTTCTTGTTCATGGTGAACCAGAAAGAAATGATATGGTGGAATATTTTGGAGAGCAGTTAACGGGTTATGTTTTTAGTCAATTTGGCTGGGTACAATCCTATGGCTCACGTTGTGTTAAGCCGCCTATTATTTATGGTGACATTTCTCGACCAGAACCGATGACAGTGGCATGGATAAAATATGCTCAGTCTCTCACCGATAAACCAATGAAAGCTATGTTGACCGGGCCTGTAACTCTCCTCAACTGGTCATTTGTACGCGATGACCAGCCTCGATCTGAAACCTGTCTACAACTGGCTTTAGTCATACGTGATGAGGTACTGGATCTTGAAAAGGCCGGAATTAATATTATTCAGATTGACGAAGCGGCATTGAGAGAGGGGCTGCCATTAAAACAGACGCAGTGGAAAATCTATCTTGATTGGGCGATTTTCGCCTTTCGCATTGCCGTCAGTGGAGTCAGGGATGAAACCCAGATTCATACGCATATGTGTTATGCAGAATTCAATGATATTATTGCGTCTATTGCTGACATGGATGCAGATGTGATTACCATTGAAACTTCACGTTCAGATATGGAATTACTGGATGTGTTTGATGCGTTCCATTACCTAAATGAAATTGGGCCAGGCGTCTATGATATTCATTCTCCGAATATCCCATCGGTGGATTCAATGGTTGATTTAATAAGAAAGGCAAGACAGCGTATTCCGGCAGAGCGGCTGTGGGTGAATCCTGATTGCGGATTAAAAACCCGAAGCTGGGATGAGGTTAAACCTGCGTTGATGAATATGGTCACGGCGGCAAGGATATTGAATACCACAGGATAATATCTTCCTGTTTACAACATTCTTTTTATGCTATAAAACGCTATGCAAAAGTTACCATCAGAACTCTATTCTGTTGCTTCAGTTCTTCAACTGGAACAACTTGCCATTGAGCAATACGGTATTTCCAGTTATACCTTAATGCGCCGAGCCGGACAGGCGGTTGTTGATGTAATTCATCAACAATTTCCTGTTGATGGCTTTGATGCAGATAAAACCATTCTATTGTTATGTGGTGCTGGCAATAATGCCGGTGATGGCTATGTGATAGCGCGTTTATTAAAGCAGTTGGGCTATCCAGTAATCGTAGTCAGTCTGATTGCTGGAGAAAAATTAAAAACTGCTGCCCGGCAAGCGTATGTTCATTGGCTGGAATGTGGTGAAGTCCAATCATTTGAGCCTGCATTGCTCGAACATGCCGAGCTCATTGTTGATGCACTGTTGGGAACGGGTCTGGCCAGAGATGTTAGTGGTGAATGGGCCACATTAATTAATGCAGTGAACCATGCCGGGAAACAGTCTGGCAAGACAATTGTTGCTGTGGATGTACCTTCAGGTTTGAATGCCAGTTCAGGAGTGATTGCTGGAACGGCTATACGTGCAGATTATACAGTCAGCTTTATTGGTTTGAAAACGGGATTATTTACCGGTTCGGGCAAGGCCTGTTGTGGCGAAATATTTTTTCATAATTTATCCATACCAATGGCAGCCTATGCAGAGATAAAAGCGGAGGTTCATCTATTGAATAATCTGCTTCCGCCTTTATTTGCGCCACGCCAGCATGATAGCCACAAAAATCAGTTTGGTCATGTGCTGGTGGTGGGGGGAAATACGTTTATGGCCGGGGCAGTTATTCTAACGGCGAAAGCGGCATTACGCTCCGGTGCTGGCCTGGTCTCTGTCTTTACACGGGCAGAGCATATTACGGCGATCAATGCAGTCTGCCCCGAAATTATGGTGGTGAGCGGTAAGGCATCGCAGCATGAGTTTATTCCAGATAAACTGTTACAGCGGGTTTCACATATTGTGATTGGACCGGGGCTGGGTAACGATGCCTGGGCGAAACAGTGTTTAGCACAGGTTCTTCAGACCGATAAAACGCTGGTGCTGGATGCCGATGCATTAAATCTGATCGCCGAACAGGGCTTACAACTTAATCAGAACTGTGTCTTAACACCACACCCTGGTGAAGCAGCACGGCTATTAGGTTTATCAACGTCAAGCATCGCTGAAGACCGTTTTAGTGCGATTAAAGCGATTCATCATCAATATGTAAGGGATGCGCACGCTGCCATAATTTTAAAAGGCTCAGGGAGTTTGATCTATGACAGTGAGCGTCTGGCGGTCTGTCCCTGGGGCAATCCGGCGATGGCAACAGCTGGCATGGGGGATGTGCTCAGTGGTATTGTTGCGGCTTTTCTGGCACAGGGTTTAGCCATCGGCCAGGCGGCGGAGACTGCGGTGCTGGCACATGCGCTGGCCGGTGATAAAGCTGCGCAGGGAATGACGCGAGGGCTACTTGCCAGCGATGTAATTGATGCCATCCCTGCTTTTCTATAAATACATAAAAATACACCTTAACTGACAGAGTGCAGATGAATAATCATATTGAGCATAATGAACTGTTTCTTCTGTTAGTGGATGAGGTAGCACAAATTGCACTGGCAGAAAAAGTGGCCAACAGGCTGAATGGCGCATTTATCCTGTTACTCAGTGGTGATCTGGGAACAGGGAAGACTACGTTTGCTCGAGGATTCATTCATGCCAGCGGTTTTGATGGAGTGGTAAAAAGCCCAACCTATACATTGGTAGAGCCTTATCCTATTTCTAACCAGCGTAATTGCTATCATTTTGATCTGTACCGGCTGGGTGAGCCCGAAGAGCTGGAATTTATCGGTGCGCGGGATTATTTCAATGAAACCGATGTCTGTTTAATCGAATGGCCGGAAAAAGCCGTAGGGTTTTTACCCCCAGCCGACTGGAAATGTGAGTTTGCTTACAATAAAGCGGGAAGGAATATAAAAATTTCTGCCTTGAGTGATAAAGGTAAGGAGTTGATGTTACTGGTATTTTCTAATTAATCACTGTAGATATGTGCTGTATGTCTATAAAATTACTGAAAAAAGCTTGCAAAAAAATCAAAATTTGCCAAACTAAGTGTTAACAGTAATGCTGCAGATGTAGCATCAACCATAGGCATGATGGTAGTAATCCGTAATGATGGAAAATAATCGTCGAAAATTTCTTAAGAACCTTGCTGGACTTGGTGGACTTGCAACCGCAGGATTGCCTACTATAGCTCTGGCTGACTCCGGTGTTGCCCGAATTGAAAATATTCGACTGGCTAAAAATAAAGGCTACATCCGCCTGGTGTTTGATCTAAGTAAGGTTGTCGAACATTCTATTTTTACACTGCATAATCCCGAACGCATTGTCCTTGATTTAAAAAAGACAACTATGTCGCATGGCATGGTTGACCGTTTGCAATCGAGCAGCTTAATTCAGGATATTCGTAGCGGCGTACGTAATCGGAATGATTTACGTATTGTGTTCGATTTGAATCAACGAGTGACACCCCGTAGCTTTTTATTAGGGGCTTCCGCTAAATCAGGTAATCGGCTGGTGCTTGATTTTCGTGAAACATCGAGCCGTGCACAGGCTAGAAAAGTTCGAGAAGCGCAAACAACACGCAAGCGTGATGTAATCGTTGCGATTGATGCCGGACATGGTGGTAAAGATCCTGGTGCAACCGGACATCGTGGTACCCATGAAAAGCTTGTCACCCTGCAAATTGCCCGGCGACTCGAAAAAAGTATTAATGCACAGCGGGGTATGCGCGCAGTGTTAATACGTAAAAATGACTACTTTATGCATTTACGTGAAAGAATTCATAAGGCCAGGGAGTATCAGGCAGACATGATGATTTCAGTGCATGCAGATGCCTTCCCTGACCCACGAGCTCGCGGGTCATCAATTTATGCTTTGTCACTGGATGGCGCTTCATCAGAAGCCGCACGTTTACTGGCTAACAACGAAAATGCTTCTGACCAGCTATTTGGTGATGTAAATGTTGCCGCTGACGATAAGATGGTGAAAAAAGTATTATTTGATTTATCGCTTACTGGTACGATTGAATCAAGTCTTGATATGGGCGGTGAAATTCTTAAACAGATTAAACGGGTGAACCGTATACATAAAAAAAGAGTTCAGCAGGCAGGTTTTGCGGTATTAAAAGCGCCCAATATCCCGTCGGTTTTGTTAGAAACTGCGTTTATCTCGAATCCCAGAGAAGAAAGGAATTTGCGTAATGCGGCTTATCAGAAAAAGGTGGCGAAAGCGATTACCCGGGGTGTAAGCCATTATTTTGTTAGAAAAGCACCGCCAGACACCTGGTTATCTGAGATGGCAAGTCAATATAAAATTAAACAGGGTGATACCGTTGCTTCCATTGCGAAGCAGTACGATGTCTCTACAACGGATTTATGTGCACGTAATGCGTTGAGTAGCGAGAGACTGATTGCAGGCCGAGTTATAAAAATTCCAGTGAGTTAGTTTAAAGACAATAACAACAATACAGACTCGCGGATAACTACAAATGACCCTTCACCGGGTCATTTTTTTATTTCATATCACCAATTGTTAATGGGGCTGCCGTGAAGAAATTGAAGAAGAAAACTAAAGTAAAAAGGATGTAAATGAAAAAACTTATCACGATTTTAATTATTAGTTTATTTCCTGCTCTGGTTTATGCGAGCACAGCAAAAAGCCCGGCAACACCTGATTTCACTAGTACATGGCTGGGTATTATCTCGGTCATTATTTTTGCTTTTTCCTATGTTATGGTTATTGGCGAAGAGTTTCTGCAATTACGTAAATCCAAACCAGTTATGGTTGCTGCGGGCATTATCTGGGTACTGGTAGCGATAACCTTTAATGCACACGGGGATACCCAGTCTGCGAATGCGCTAATACAGCATAATGTGCTTGAGTATGCCGAGCTACTATTGTTTTTGTTATCGGCAATGACTTATGTTAATACAATGGAAGAGCGGCAGGTGTTTGCTGCATTACGCACCTATCTGGTATCAAAAAAATTATCGCTAAAAGGTATTTTCTGGCTAACAGGTTTATTGGCTTTTCTGATATCACCGGTGGCAGATAATTTGACAACTGCGCTGGTTATGGGTGCTGTTGTTATGGCTGTGGCAAAAGATAAACCGGTATTTATTACGCTTGGCTGTATTAATATTGTGGTTGCAGCTAATGCAGGCGGGGCTTTTAGTCCATTTGGTGATATTACTACTCTGATGGTCTGGCAAAAAGGAGTTGTCCACTTCAATCAATTCTTTGCATTATTTTTACCTGCTGTTGTTAACTGGTTTGTTCCTGCATTGATTATGTCATTCTTTTTGCCAGCGGGCTTACCGGAGCAATCCGGTGAGATGAGTAAGGTTAAGCGTGGTGGTTTTGTTGTAATCGGTTTATTTTTCTGTACTATTATAATGGCTGTACTATTCCATAGTATTCTTCACCTGCCTTCTATGCTTGGTATGATGACAGGTCTGGGGGTACTTAAATTTTATGGTTACTGGTTAAAGCAGTCGTCGAAGAAACAGTCGCAATCCCTTAAAGGCGAAGCACCGCTTGATGATGAGCCAATATTTGATATTTTTCATCAGTTGCAACGTGCTGAATGGGATACGTTAATGTTTTTTTATGGCGTCATTTTATGTGTTGGTGGTTTGAGTGCTTTTGGGTATCTGACACTGACCTCGCATCTTTTATATGAACAGTTAGGTCCGAGCTGGGCGAATATTCTTGTGGGGCTAATATCCTCGGTGGTGGATAATATTCCAGTGATGTTTGCGGTATTAACAATGATGCCCGATATGAATGTAAATCAGTGGCTATTGGTAACATTAACCGCAGGCGTTGGTGGCTCTATGCTATCAATCGGTTCTGCGGCTGGCGTGGCTTTAATGGGGCAGGCAAGAGGTACTTATACTTTTTTCAGCCATTTAAAATGGACCTGGGTAATTGCGCTGGGTTATGTTGCTTCAATCGCCACGCATTTCTGGCTATCCAGTCTTTCTTTTTGATTAGCTATCTGGAAGTTGTGTTTTTTGTGCTCGACTCACCAGCCGTACATAAAACACGGTGCCGGTAAAAAATACCAGGCTGGTGAAGACGATATATAAACCAAAATAGAATTGTTCCACAGAAGCGGCATACCAGACGCCGATACTAAAATAATAAATGGCAAGATACATGGCCCAGGCATGGGTATAGACTTTGCCTTTGAGTAAGCCAAACAGGGGGAACATCAATGGTCCGAGTTGGAACAGAAGAATGATGGAAATTAAATATTTTTCCAGTGGATGGAGCCATAAATGCCAGAGATAAAATCCACCCATTAAACCAAAGTAGCCGATCAGTGTTAACCATCGGCTTATCTGAATAGGGCGAGTATTATTATTTTTTATCATAGAGTTTATAGTACGTGTGAGTGTCGGCGAGTTATCAGGATAAAAGTTTTTTTGTGGTACTGGCAACACGGGTTCCCAGTGCCAGACAGAGCTTCTTTTCATCCTTGCTTAATGGGCAGGTTATAATATCATCGGTTAAACGTGTTGCACCATAAGGTGTGCCGCCGGTTTTTGTTTCAAACAGAGCAGTTTCGGTATAGGGCAACCCAACGATAAGCATACCATGGTGTAACAGCGGGAGTATCATGGTGAGTAGTGTGCTTTCCTGCCCACCATGCATGCTGGTGCTGGCAGAAAAAACCGCACCTGGCTTGCCCGCAAGTTTACCAGACATCCACAGCGCAGAGGTATTATCCATAAAATATTTCATTGCTGCAGGCATATTGCCAAAATGCGTAGGGCAGCCAAAGATTAAACCATCGCATTCAGTTAAATCACTGTTGTTAGCGTAGAGTGCGCCCTGCCCAGGGATTGTGGCAGTAAGCTGTTCAATGTCAGTTGATACTGGTGGTACGGTACGGAGGCGTGCATGCATTCCCTCAACAGACTCGACACCGCGCGCGATGACATTTGCCATTTCGGCTGTTGTTCCGCCCGGGCTGTAATATAACACCAGTATTTCTTTAGCCATTAGAGTATCCTCAGTACTGTTTCGACTGGTCGTCCAATGAGTGCGTGGTTGCCTTTAATTACGATCGGTCGCTCGATTAAAATAGGATTGTCCACCATTGCCTGTATCAGTTGCTGGTGGCTAAGCGTTATATTATCCAGATTATTTTCTTTATATACGGCTTCATGCTTGCGCATCAGTTGGCGTGGCTCCAGGTTCAGCAGTTTAAGCAGATAGGTTAATTCTTCAGTTGTGGGTGGGGTTCAGATATTCGATTACAACAGGTTTAATGCCCCGCTCAGTGAGCAGGGATAACATTGCACGAGATTTGCTGCAGTGTGGATTGTGAAATAGTTGTATGCTGTCTGATTGATTCGTCATAGTCATAATGGGCTGGATTGTTTAAATTATACAGAGTTAAGGCAGGGTATTTTGGCAGATTTTCTGCAAAGAAAACATAACTTGACAGGATAGGGTTACATTGTTAACTTTTAGCACTATAATGTACTAAGTATAAGTACCGTATGTATCAATTAACTAAAGAATTATTCTCTGGCATAATTGAATAACAACAAATATAATTACAGTTAAATTACTCATCCAATATAAAACCAATTCGGAGATCATATGACCATGCGTACAACTGCCCGTTTGTTTAGCATTGCTATTTTAAGTTTAGGACTGATAACCGGCTGTGCAACAACAGACGAAAATCAGGCAGCAAGTGGCCCAAGTCCAGCTGAACAAGCTATTACTGCTGCTAAAACTGCAACCGCAGAAGCAAAAGGATTGCATTATGAATGGCGTGACACTGGTAAAATCATTAAAAAAGCTGAAAAAGCCCTGACTGCAGGTAATGAAGCTAAAGCCTTAAAGTTGGCAAATAAAGCACTAAAACAATCACAAACGGCGATAAAACAGGCTAAGTTCCAGGATAAGAAATACCTGGATACTATGAGTGTCAGTTATAAGTCGAGTGATGTAAACGCTGCGGCTAGCAATCAACGGGGGGCAACGGCCGGTCGGGTTAACAGCTACTCAGTTGTACGTGGTGACAATCTTTGGAATATATCTGGTAAGAGTGACGTTTACGCCAATCCCTACCAATGGCCATTGATATACAAAACCAACCGTAACAAGATTAAGGATCCTGATTTAATTTTCCCTGGTCAGGTTTTTGATATTGATCAGAACGCTTCAGCCGCTCAAATTGATGCCGCAGTCAACCATGCGAAAACGCGTGGTGCGTGGACACTGGGTGATATTGAGCAGTCGGATAAAGCATATCTGGCTCAATAAGACGTTTTTTATCTGATTTAAGTCGAGATCTCTGGCATTTAACTTTGGATATTTGAGATTGAGTATTTAAAACAGGACAGTTAAAACCCAGTCTTTAAAAAAGGCCCGCTTGCGGGTCTTTTTTTGTTTGAAGGCATCACGGCATAAAGAGTGTGGATAATGGTTTTTGAGTGATGAAGCAATGTTACCGTGTATTAATCAGTGGTGTGGTTCAGGGTGTGTTCTTTCGGGAGAACACCTGGCGGCAGGCGCAGCGCTATATGTTATCAGGCTGGGTAAGAAATTGCGTTGATGGGCGAGTGGAAGTGATGCTTTATGGCGAAGCTGTAGCCATTAAATCTATGTTGAAATGGCTTGAAATCGGACCGAAACTGGCAAAAGTGACTAATATAGAATGTATGAAGTTTTCCATTAATAAATTAAGTAAAAAGCTGCCGGTAATGTTTGAAGTGTGGCCGACAGCATACTAACAGTACAGATGAAAAGGCTATCCATGGTTCAAGACCGTCAGTCGCAGGGGTGCGGATGTCGAGTCGACAGGGATGTATTCACCGCGTGTTTTTAATTATGGGTAGCCTTTTCATTCGTTTCAGTAATAAGTTATGGTGAGAATGTTATTATGAGTGCCGTGTTTAATAAATCTTCTGCTCAGTCAACGCCGCAGGGAAAGCTGGAAATTCCCCATATTCTGGATTGGCTTGAAGCGGATGAAATGGTCGACAGGGAAAATGCGCAAATGTTACGGGCGCTGGCAGTTAGAGACGAGTACCGTAAAAAACACCCGCTCGAGATTATTGCTGAACGCCATTGGATAAATTTACAAACTAGTCAAATTTTAACCCTGGAAACCTTATTGCTCTGGTTCGCTGCACGGGTTGAATTACCGTTTGTACGCATTGACCCGCTAAACGTAGCGGTTACGGAAGTTACCGAGGTGATGTCTTATGCCTATGCAGCACGTTTTAATGTATTACCTGTAAAAGTTGAAACGAACAGGATTACCGTTGCGACCGCACAGCCTTATGATTCTGACTGGGAAATAGAGCTGGGGAAAATTCATAATAAAGAATTTAAACTGGTTATTGCTAACCCAGCCGATATTCGCCGCTTTCTGCTGGAATTTTACTCGATGGCCAAATCGGTGCGGGGGGCAACCAGCAGTGTTGATGAAACCAGTAATGGTATCCAGAATTTTGAACAACTTATGGAATTGGGGCAGCGAGGCAAGCTGGATGCGAATGATCAACATATAATTAATATTGTTGACTGGTTGTTGCAATATGCTTTTGAGCAACGTGCGAGTGATATTCATCTTGAACCACGCCGGGAAATGAGCCCAGTACGTTTTCGCATTGATGGTGTTCTTCAGGAGGTCTACCAGATTCCTTCATTGGTAATGAAAGCCGTCACCAGTCGGATAAAAATTATCGGCCGTATGGATGTGGCAGAAAAACGTCGACCACAGGATGGGCGGCTTAAAACGCGTACCCAGGATGGAAAAGAGGTTGAGCTACGCCTTTCTACTATGCCGACTGCCTTTGGTGAAAAGTTGGTGATGCGTATCTTTGATCCCGATGTGCTGGTAAAAAACTTCCAGCAACTGGGGTTTAGTAAAAAGGATAATAAAATCTGGAGTTCGATGATTGATCAGCCACATGGCATAATTCTGGTTACTGGCCCGACGGGTTCAGGTAAAACAACAACACTGTATTCCACACTGAAATTACTGGCAAAGCCCGAAGTGAATGTTTGCACGATTGAAGATCCGATTGAGCTGGTTGAGCCTGCATTTAATCAGATGCAGGTGCAAAAGAACGTGGATCTGGACTTTTCTAGTGGTGTGCGTACGCTCTTACGTCAGGATCCTGATATTATTATGATTGGTGAAATTCGAGATAAAGAAACTGCGGATATTGCCATTCAGGCGGCATTGACGGGTCATCTGGTTCTGTCCACACTGCATACTAACGATGCAACTTCAGCCGTTACTCGACTGCTGGATGTTGGTGTGCCGGCCTTTTTAATTCAATCTTCAGTGCTGGGTATTATGGCACAACGGCTGGTGCGTACACTGTGCCCACACTGCAAGCAGCCAACACCAATCAGTGATGAAACCTGGCAAATGCTAGTCCAGCCCTGGAAGGCAGAAAAACCTAAAACCGTTTATCGCCCGGTCGGTTGCCTGGAGTGTCGCGACACTGGTTATCAGGGGAGGATTGGACTATATGAAATGTTCCGTTTTTCAGATGAAACTCGACGCCTGATTTCAGATAATGGTGATTTATCTACATTGCGTAAGCAGGCGATTAAAGATGGTTTGCAACCGTTGCGGCTGAGTGGCGCAAACAAAGTTGCGCGTGGAGAAACGACAGTGGAGGAGGTCTTACGTGTCGCACCGCCGCCGCTGGATACCTGATACGCTGATTTTTTCAATTAACCGGCAGTAGCAGTGTGTCGAGCAATGATGTGATGTAGTGTTCTGGTCAGAGTGAAAACGTCTATTCATATTTATTATTTATTCTATTCCTTAAGTTAGGTTTCGTTCAGGGGTGTTGTACAGGTATAATATGTGCTTCCTGCGCTTTTTTCGCCAGATTTTTAGTTTTACATCTGTGGAGGTTTTTATAATGAGCTACTATTTTTCTAAAATTTTAGACACTGATTTTGATGCAGCAATTGAACGTGTGACAGCACAACTTGCCGAGGTTGGTTTTGGTATCCTGACCACCATAGATGTGAGTGCAACACTGAAAAAAAAGCTGGATGCGAATCTGAAACGCTATACCATTTTGGGAGCCTGCCATCCTCAATCGGCGTATAAGGCGATTCAGGCTGAAGATAAAATTGGTACTATGTTACCCTGCAATGTACTGGTACGTGAGACGGATGAAGGTCAGGTGGAAGTGGCAGCAGTTGATCCCGTTGCATCAATGTCAGCAATACAGAACGAAGCACTAGGCGGTATCGCTACAGAGGTTCAGGCAACGCTGAAAAAAGTAATTGAAAGCCTGTAGGCCTATTACTGGCGATATAAACTGTCTGTTTATATTATTTATTAATTCTATGTATGTACTAACAGGACGGATGAGAAGGATACTTCTTATTCAGACATGCTGTTAATACATCCATGTAAGCTCGACACCCGCATCCCTGCGGCTGGCGGTCTTGAATAATAAGTATCCTTTTCATCCGTTTCAGTAATTAAGTGAGTTATGTCACAACCAAAAATAGTCATGTACTGTGGTCGTTTCTGTGGATATTGCACAGCGGCAGAACGTTTGTTGCAAAGTAAAAATGTCAAATATGAACGCATCAAAGTAGACGAAGACCCTTCCATGTTTGAGCATATGATGAAAATAACTGGCCGCCGTACTATCCCACAAATCTTTATTGATGATCGCCATATTGGTGGTTTTGATGATCTTGTCGCAATAAATCACAGTGGCGAACTTGATACACTGTTAAACTTAACCTGATTATCCTTAATACATCTGAAAACTACAGTTCAATAGTAAACAACCTATGCAGTATTTGCCCATATTCACAAAAATAGAACAACGACCCTGCCTGGTCGTCGGCGGTGGTAGTATCGCAGCAAGAAAAATCTCTCTACTGAGAAAAGCTCAGGCAGATGTCACCGTGGTTTCGCCGGAGTTATGTCATGAGTTAGCCATGCTGGTGGAAGATAAGCAGATAAAACACCTTCAGCGTGAATTTGAAGACGATGATCTGGCGCAATGTGTGCTGGTTATTGCTGCTACTGACCAGCACGAAATTAATCAGCATATTTCCCGTTTGGCGCAGCAGTTACGCCTGCCCGTTAATGTAGTGGATAACCCTGATTTATGCAGCTTTATTATGCCATCGATCATTGATCGTTCCCCTGTTGTTATTGCTGTTTCAACCGGTGGTACATCCCCCGTATTAGCAAGATTGATTCGAACAAAGCTTGAAGGCAGTATCCCAGCAGCTTATGGCAGGTTGGCAAAGTTGGTGGATGGTTTTCGTGATAAGGTAAAAGCAGCGTTTCCCAATGTTGAATCACGTCGAGGCTTCTGGGAAAAAATTCTGGAGGGGAGGGTCGCAGAACTGGTATTTGGTGGTCGTGAAGCTGAAGCGGGAAAAATGCTGGACAAAGCCATTAAGTCGCAGGTAGAAAAGCCACAAATTTCTGGTGAGGTTTTTCTGGTTGGTGCTGGTCCAGGTGATCCAGATTTATTAACCTTTCGCGCTCTACGTTTAATGCAACAGGCCGACGTGGTCGTGTATGATCGTCTGGTATCACCCGCGATTATGGAGTTGGTACGGCGTGATGCTGAGATTGTCTATGTTGGTAAAGAGAATGACAGGCATACCATGGAACAGGAAAATATTAACCAGTTGCTGGTGCGCCTTGCCCAGGAGGGTAAACGAGTATTGCGCCTAAAAGGGGGGGATCCGTTTATTTTTGGGCGTGGTGGTGAAGAAATTGAATTACTGGCTCAGAAAGGTGTCGCGTTTCAGGTTGTGCCCGGTATTACCGCAGCAAGTGGTTGCTCTTCCTATGCGGGTATTCCTTTAACGCACCGTGATTATGCACAGGCCTGTGTATTTGTTACCGGCCATCTGAAAGATGGTTCAGTTAATTTGAACTGGAAAGCACTGGCGCATCCACATCAAACAGTTGTCTTTTATATGGGTTTACATGGTGCGCCAACGCTGTGCAGAGAAATGATAGCGCATGGTTTGCCCGCAGCAACACCAGTGGCACTGGTCGAGCAGGGTACAACGCCGCAGCAACGAGTTTATACCGCAACACTGGAAACATTGCTGGATGTTATTGCCAGTAAAAATATAAAGCCACCGACTCTAATTATAGTGGGTGAAGTGGTACGCCTACATGAAAAGCTAAGTTGGGTTAAAGAACAGTATGTTGCGGATGTGGACAGCGTGTTTGCCTATAAAAATTAATCCACTCGGATCGAAAGATTAGCGAAAAACAATGGGCAGTAATATTTACTAACAGGACGAATGAAAAGGATACTTATTATTAAAACACGCTGTCAATACATCCATGTAAGCTCGACACCTGCATCCCGCGGATGACGGTCTTGAATAAGTAAGTGTCCGTTTCAGTAATAAGTAATTATAATGTAGAAGCATAAAACATTTTATTGGTGAATATAAACGTGTCCAAATATCTCATATCTGTATTGTTAGTCGCAATAGCATTGCAGGCAACGCCTGCCATTGCAAAACCGGTTTATGTGAGCGATCAGTTAACCATACCAATGCGTTCTGGTGCAACCAGTCAGTATCGTATTATTAAATTTTTACCCAGCGGAACAGCATTGACGGTGATGCAAATTTCCGAAGATGGTAGCTATACACAGGTTGAAACCCAAAATGGTAACTCAGGCTGGGTGGAATCAAAGCTGATAATGCCACAGCAGAGTGCTCGTGACCTTCTTGTTGTGGCAAATAAAAAAATCAGTCAGTCCAGTGATATTATTGTACAGCTAAAAAAACAGATGACTGGTTTAGGCCAGCAAAATCACCAACTTGAAAATAAATACAAAAACCTCGACAGCGAGCGACAGGCGTTAGCGAGTGCGTATAGTAATTTAAAATTGACCGCCGCGAACCCGGCTGCACTTTCCCATAGAAACAGGCAGCTTCAACATGACCTTGACCAGACGCAGACAAACGCGGCTCAGCTAGAAAAAGAAAATCAGGTATTGCAGGATAACGTCATGCAGAACTGGTTTTTGATTGGCGGCGGGGTGTCGCTAGGCAGTTTACTTATTGGTTTACTGATTACACGCGTTAACTGGCGACGTAAACGTAATAGCTGGGGTGACAGTTTCTGAGGTTGATTAGTAATGTAGGGATGAGATGGTGGACAAAGTGATATTAGATATGTGTAGTATTAGATCTCAGGGAGACGGTATTGGCACCGAAAAATCAGTAAAAACAAAGTTTTGTGTTATCATGGTGGTCTGGTAAGCAAACATGACTGGTGCCGAGAAGAGGACTTGAACCTCCACGGGGGTTACCCCACTAGCACCTGAAGCTAGCGCGTCTACCAATTCCGCCACCTCGGCAAGTGACTAACGGTCAAAACAGGACGCGACTTTACAGGGCGCATTAGCACTTGTCAATTTCTGTTTTCCTTCCAGAATAAAAGTATTAAATTTAAGTATAAATAAATAGTGTCAGATTAAATAATGTTAGAAAAAATTAAGAAAAAGTTGATCGCTAAAAAGAAGCGCAGTAAAAAGGCAGCAGTAGTGCCTGCGACAGAAAAAAAATCAGCTAACAAGCATGAAGCCAATAACCATAAAGCGAACAACAGGCCGGCTTCAGCATCGGTGGTTGACCCAGAGGCGAGTCTTGAAGCGGCACGTTATGAGAATCCGGTCGCTAGCCGCCGCCTGATTTTAGATACTATTCATAATAAAGGCACGATGACCATGAGCGCGTTATTTCGCGCGTTAAAAGTGCAGCCCGATCAGGAAGAAGGTGTCGGTCGTCGTCTGGGTGCGATGGTGCGTGATGGACAACTGATTCGTAATCGCCGTGGTGGTTTCCTACCGGTTGACGAAAAACACCTGATTAAAGGCCATGTGATTGCTCACCCGGATGGATTTGGTTTTCTGGTGCCGGATGAAGGTGGCGATGACCTGTTTCTTTCGGGCAAACAAATGCGTACCTTGTTACACGGTGATCGCGCCGTTGTGACTATTGCCGGCATTGATCGCCGTGGTCGTCGTGAGGGTTCAGTGATTAGTGTCATTGAGCGGGCGAATACAACGCTGGTTGGTCGCCTTTTCTCTGACGATGGTGTGGCTTTTGTAGTCGCTGATAATAAGCGAATTACCCAGGATATTTTAATCCCAAATGAATCGCTGGCTGGTGCTGAAACTGGGCAAATTGTTAAAATTAAAATCACCAAGCAGCCAACTTTCAGACATCAGGCTATTGGGCATATTATTGACATCATTGGTGATCACATGGCACCGGGTATGGAAATTGAAATTGCCATTCATAGTCATGGTTTGCCGGCTGAGTTTTCAGCACAAGTCATCGAGCAGGCTCAGACATTGGGTGACTGTGTAAAAGCCGATGATAAACATGGGCGGATTGATTTGCGAGACCTGCCACTGGTGACAATTGATGGCGAAGATGCGCGTGATTTTGATGATGCAGTATATTGTGAGCCGCGCGGTGACAAGGCTGGAAATGGCTGGCGACTGCTGGTGGCAATCGCTGATGTAGCACATTATGTACCACTGGACTCTGCACTGGATAAGTCGGCTTATGAGCGTGCAACATCGGTTTATTTTCCCGGCCGAGTGGTGCCAATGTTACCAGAGGAAATCTCTAACGGACTGTGTTCAATCAATCCTGAGGTTGATCGCCTGTGCATGGTTTGCGAGATGATGGTTAACAGTAACGGTGATATTGATAGTTTTAAATTTTTTGAAGGAGTCATGCGTTCACATGCACGCTTAACTTATAAGCAGGTTGCAAAAGCATTGGACGGAGATAAAGCTAGCTGTACAGATAATATGGCGATGGTATTTGAGCCTGTCTCAAACTTATACGCAATGTATAAAAAACTGGATATAACGCGCAAACAACGCGGTGCGATTGAATTTGAAACCACTGAAACAGTAATTGAATTTACTGATGACCAACGTATCAACCATATTCATCCTTCTGAAAGAAATGTTGCGCATAAAATTATTGAAGAGTGCATGATTGCGGCTAATGTCTGTGCCGCGAAATATGTTGCAAAAAGTAAACTGCCATGCCTTTATCGTGTGCATGAAGAGCCAGGTGATGAAAAACTGGAAGATTTGCGTGGTTTTCTTAAAGATTCAGGTTTGCAACTGGGTGAACCGCAGCGAAAGATAGCACCGAAAGATTATGCTGTATTAGCGGAAAAAATTAAACCGCGTGATGATATGAATGTGATTCAGACTTTAATGTTACGTTCAATGAAGCAGGCGGTGTATAAAGCGGAGAATGCCGGACACTTTGGGCTGGCACTGAGCCATTATGCGCACTTTACCTCACCGATTCGACGTTATCCTGATTTGCTGATACATCGTGCGATTAAACACATTGTACATAATCGAGCTCGTCGTGATTACATGTATTCGATGGAACATATGATTAAAATGGGTGAACATTGCTCCACGAATGAACGTCGCGCAAATGAAGCTTCACGCGATGCGGAGACCGCCCTGAAATGTGAATATATGCTGGATAAAATAGGCAAGGATTATACTGGCCATATTAGCAGTGTTTTAGCGTTTGGTATTTTTGTTGAACTGGATGATGAGTACGTTGAAGGACTGGTGCATATCACTAATCTACCGAAAGATTTTTATAACTTTGAACCGGGGAGTCATCAGTTACAGGGTGAAAATCGAGGTCTTAAATTTGGTTTAAATGATAAAGTAAAAATTCGTGTGGTGCGGGTTGATATGGATGAACGTAAAATTGATTTTGAGCTGGTCTCTTAATGAGTTGTAAAATATCTGTGGCTCATATCATCCATTAATATAAACTCCAGTTCATGTCGCCATGTATTAGGGTAAACCATCTATCCTTTATAATATGGACATACAATCTTTACATACAAAGATTAGCTGAACCGCAATGAATATAAATAAAAAAATATTAAATTGAATAAACAGACTGAAATTATATATGGTTTACACGCAGTTGAGTCCATTATTCGTCATCATGCGGCAGATGTTCTACAGCTATGGATGCAACAAGGTAGAAAGGATAAGCGCTCCCAGGTCTTATTAAACCTGGCTAAAAATTCCGGTATTTCGGTACAGGCAATCAGCACTGAAAAGTTAAAGAGAAAATGTCCTGATAGTCGCCATCAAGGTGTAATAGCCGAGATACGCCCGCACAAAGAAAGTACGCTTACTCTGGAAAGTCTGTTTGAACGTGAGGGATTATTGTTATTGATTCTTGACGAAGTACAGGACCCACATAATATTGGAGCCTGCCTGCGAACTGCGGATGCGGCTGGCGTTGATGCCGTTGTTGTTTCAAAAAATCGAAGCCCAGGATTAACCGCAGTGATTCGTAATGTTGCCAGTGGTGGGGCTGAAACAGTCCCGTATATTCAGGTAGCCAACCTTGCTCGGGCAATTAAACAAATGCAGGATAATAACATCTGGGTAGTGGGTACTAGTGGTGATGCCACTGCCTGTTTATATGAATTGCAACCCGGCTCACGTATGGCTCTGGTGATGGGTTCGGAGGGTAAAGGGATGCGCCGCTTAACGCGCGAGTCCTGTGATCAGTTAATTTCTATTCCAATGCAAGGTACGGTTGAAAGTTTAAATATCTCGGTGGCAGCAGGCATCTGTTTGTTTGCAATACGTCATCAGATGCCGAGTTTATAATCTTCATTTCTTCATATTGATAGAAAAATATTGATGCCTGGCATTCCACAGTTACAATTGCTGATTCCTGGATTATGTGGTCCTCTACCTGATATTGAAGTGCTACTTAAGGATAAGAATTGTCAGGCTATCTTTTCCGAGATTGCGAAGTCCAGACTAACCATACTATCCGATAATAACTTATATGCATTGCTGGCGCATTTTTTTTTGATGGAAGAGACGGAAGATTTCCCCTCCGCAGCACTTAGTTTGTTAGCCTGTGCAGAGCAGTCTGAATATGAATCCGGTGTGCAGTCGTTATTTATGTCAAAAAAAGTAATACAAAAATTATTATGCGGTGATAATTATTTTTTACATGCTGATCCGGTTCATCTTTGTGCTGATATGGATCATGCCATACTAACAGGTTCGCAAGATCTCAATTTATCAGTGCAGGAAGCAAAGCAATTGAGTCAGAAGTTGCATGATCATTTTAAAGTGGATGGTCTAAACATTTTTGCTATGGATGCATCGCACTGGTATTTAAGTGTAGAGAAATCACCGTCACTCACGACAACGAGTTTAAAAGATGCCATTGGCCGGAATGTTAATTTTATCCTGCCATCGGGCGATAGTGCCGGTTACTGGAAACAGTTTTTGAATGAGTCGCAGATGCTGCTTCATATGCATGAATGTAATCAGCAAAGAGAACAGATGGGGCGGCTTGCTGTGAATAGCCTCTGGTTGCATGGTGGTGGTTGTTTGCCAGAGAAAACCCGTATTGATAAGGCAGCGACTGAGATTAGTGCAATAATTTGTGACGATATGTTATTACAAGGTCTGGCGCAATATTATAAGTTACCCTGGTATGACGTAAACAGTTTTTATAATGAAAATAACGCCATTAGTGAGTTTGAGATTAAAAATTCTATTGAGAGTTTTTATGAAAAAATAAAAAATCAGACGAAACCTCTATTATATATTAATACACTTTTACCCTGGTTGAATTATACCGATACGAGTATGTGGCAACAACATCTATTAGAATTCTATCAGCAATGGTTGAAGCCTTTATTGGTTCTGGTTCGGCAGGGGAGAATTAAACTGGAACTTTATCCCTGTAATAATAAAAAATTCGGTTTTGATCGATTTTATCGGTACCGCCTATATTCACCTGAGTTTTGGCGGAATACAAAAATAGAAGATTATGTCAACACCTATTCATAATATAAAAACAGATAGTCTGAGGTCTGGTAATTCAAAAATTCGACGTAGACAGGCGATAATTAGTCGTGAATTACTCAATAGTGATTTGCATCCGTTGTTGCAACAGTTATACGCCAATCGAGGTGTACAAAAATTAAAACAAATACAATATACCCTTGATCAATTATCTGACTTTAAACAGTTAAAAGATATTGATCTTGCTGCAGAAATTATTGCGAAGCATGTTAAAGAAAATAAAAAAATCATTATTATTGGTGATTTTGATGTGGACGGTGCCACCAGTTCGGCACTGGTCGTGCGGGCACTTAATATGTTTGGTGCTGGCAGAGTTAGCTATCTGGTACCAAATCGTTTTGAATATGGCTATGGGTTAAGTCCTGAAATTGTCATCCTGGCGGATAAGCAGTCACCAGATTTAATTATTACGGTTGATAATGGTATCTCCAGTGTTGATGGCGTAGAAGAAGCCAGGCGTAGAAACATTGATGTGGTCGTAACTGATCACCATCTACCCGCTAAAATAATACCAGCAGCGGCGGCCATCGTTAACCCGAATCAGCAAGGTTGTGATTTTCCTTATAAAAATACTGCAGGAGTTGGAGTCGCCTTTTATGTCATGCTGGCCGTGCGTGCCAGCTTGCGTGAAAGTCACTGGTTCAATAATAAGCCGTTCAGTAATAACAGGTTGGATAAAAAAGGAGAGCCAAATATGGCGACCTTACTGGATCTGGTTGCTTTAGGTACCGTTGCAGATATTGTACCACTGGATGAAAATAATCGTCGGCTGGTCGAACTGGGCTTACAGCGCATCCGACAACAGCGAGGTTGTGCAGGTATTAATGCATTATTATCTATTGCAGGTAAAGACAGTAAGCAATGCCATAGTCAGGATTTCGGTTTTGTGGTTGGGCCACGATTGAATGCAGCAGGTAGGCTGGAAGATATGTCAATTGGCATTGAATGCCTGATAACGGATGATAATGATTACGCCCTGACACTTGCTAAACAGCTGGATGAGATAAATCATCAGCGTAAACAGATTGAAGGGAGTATGTTACAGCAGGCTCTCAAAGTGCTGGACACTGAGTTTTTTTCACTGGATAGCATTGAAAATAAAAAAACGCCAGAAACAACTGTAAAAATAGCTAGAGAAACTAAAGCGGATGTAGGACTGTCATTGTATCACCCAGACTGGCATCAGGGTGTTATCGGTTTGCTCGCTTCCAGAATTAAAGAAAAATACCATCGTCCCGTCTTCGCTTTTGCCAATGCAGAAGAAACCGATATTCTAAAAGGATCCGGACGATCAGTTCCCGGATTACATCTTCGTGACACATTGGATTTAATGGAAAAAATTCACCCAAATTTAATACTCAAGTTTGGTGGCCACGCAATGGCTGCAGGATTAAGCATTAAAAAAACTCGGTTTAAGTTATTTCAACAGTTATTTAATCGTGTGGTAAAAGAGTCATTAGATGCAGCCGCGTTAGCAATGACTAAGGAAACTGATGGTTCTATTGCAGAGGTTGTGATGAATATGGAAACTTCTGACCTCATTAAATTTTCTAGCCCCTGGGGGCAATCATTTCCAACACCATTATTTGACGATATTTTTGCAATTGATAACTGGCGAATTGTAGGTGAGAAACATTTGAAGCTGGTATTAAAACAGGCCAAAAGTCAGAGATTGTACGATGCGATTGCATTTAATATGCCAGCAACAGATTTGCCTCAAGGCGAACAGTTGGTTCGTGTCGTTTACCAACTGGATGTTAATGAGTTTCGTAGTAATCGAAGTTTACAGCTTATTGTTGATTTTATTGAACCCGCATGTTATTGCTGAGTCGCATTGGTATCGTTAATAAGTCCTATATCAAATCTAATTGCAAAATCCATTAAAAATTAATTTACTGTAAATATTATTATGAATCTGTATCCATTGATTAGAAAAATTCTTTTTTTATTTGATGCGGAAACAGCACATAATTTCTCTCTACGGGCACTGTCTATTTTTGATAAAATGGGTTTGTTAACAGTGAGTTTATATTTCTTAGGTGCTAGAAGTAAACATAAGAATAACGACAGATCTGTTGATGTTATGGGGCTTCACTTTAAAAATCCAGTTGGCCTAGCTGCTGGGCTGGATAAAAATGCCTGTTATATTAATGCATTGGCCAAATGTGGTTTTGGATTCATTGAAGTTGGTACAGTAACACCCATTGCACAACCGGGTAATCATAAACCCCGCATGTTCCGGTTGCAGGCTGATCACGCTATTATTAATCGTATGGGATTTAATAATGGCGGGGTGAAGGCGTTAGTCAAAAATGTAAAAAAAATCCGAAAAGATAATTCAGCTAATGATTGTCTAATTGGTATCAATATAGGTAAAAATAAAAATACACCACTTGAGAATGCGGTGGATGACTATCTAATTTGTCTACAACACGTTTATGCTTGTGCTGATTATGTAACCATTAATATCTCATCACCCAATACACCAGGATTACGTACATTACAACATGGCAAAGGGCTGGAGGACTTACTGGAAAAGTTAAAACAGAAGCAGTTAATGTTGTCAACACGGTCTGGTCGATATGTACCGCTGCTGGTTAAGATTGCACCTGATCTGGAGGATATTGAAATCAGGAAGATAGCTCAAACCTTAATAAAGATTGACATTGATGGTGTTATCGTAAGCAATACCAGCAACCAGCGCCCCGACTATCTAGTCGAAAAGGAAATAGCGAAAGAAGAGGGTGGGTTAAGTGGCGCACCATTGGTGCAACTCGCGGACGAAGTGCTGGTAAAAATACTCTGTTTGCTTAACGGTAAAATCCCAGTAATTGCAGTAGGTGGTATTATGAGCGCATATGATGCAGAAAAAAAGCTTCAGCTAGGCGCATCATTAGTGCAAGTTTATAGTGGTTTTATTTATACGGGCCCCAGCCTGATTCAACAATGTCTGATGCTGCTACGTAAGTGAGAAAATTGATTGAGATGGATTTAAATTCATTCTTAATATTCAGGATAATTCCTTACCATCTGCTATAGTCAAGGAGGAAGCCTGAATATTATGTTGCTACCTTTTATTAAATAAGCCGCTGCTAAATAAAATTTCTCATAAATTCAGGAAAAGTTAGTAATATAAGGTGAAATATCATTTTTTCTGTGCTGATAAATAATGCAAACTTGCATCTTATTTAAGGGAGGAAAGCAGTAAAGGACTTATTTTACTGCTTTATTTTTATGAGTGAACGAGTCTACCTGTTTTTAGTTGGAGTAATTATCCTGGTCGCATTGTATCTTTCACTGGGTAAAATTATATTTGGACTTTGTCTGTGGTTGTTGTTTGAAGGTTTAAGTAATATACGCCTGACAACATTCTTTCAAGCGCTACGTCATAAAAAAATTCAGGCGGGTTTGGTGATTTTTCAGACCAAACAACGCTTTTCATTTGAAGCTTTTAGAGTCTGGCGTTTATCTGTTGCATTAATACTAGGAGGATCATTTATCTTATTACAGGGGAAACATCTTGAAGTATTATGGTTTATACCCTGGTTTATGGGATTTGCCATAATGGGTGCAGGTGTAAGCGGTGTTTGCCCCATGCTGCTTTTTTTTCGCTGGTTAGGTTTTCGATAAAGATTATTCATGTCACAGCGGACAGATAAATTTGAGGAGAAACTGCCCGCCCGAATTACCGGACTGGTTTTCTGGGGGTTGATTTTTGTTGGTTTGCTGATTGCTGTGATTGCTTTACATAGCGCAGAAGCAAGATTAAAAGATCAGTATACAATTCGAGCGCGTGCGCTCGCTTACGAAATTGAAAATATAGTTGATCAATATCCCTATAAGCCTGTCATCAAAACGGCAGCCAGCCGTATACGTGTTAAAGTCAATGCACTAAAATCTATGCTTGATTTTAGTGCAGTATCAATAACTGAAGGTAAAACAAAACTGGTTATTGGTGTGCCTGAAAAGGACGATGATGTGTTCAACTATATTATCCATTATTATCCAAAAAATTCCACGCTACTACAGACGATTAATCTGAAGATATATTGTGCGAATTCGACAACGACTATTGCGAGGATACGTAAGCAGGTATTATTATCCATTGGACTCGGGTTAATTCTTTTTGGGTTTTTGTTACAACGTATATTACAAAGAATGCTGAGCGCACCCTTTCAGAAAATGGTGGCTACTGCCAGGCAGTTTTCAAAAGGTAATGAAAAAGCAAGATTCGATGATACCCGCCAGGATGAGTTTGGTTATCTTGGTGGATTTATTAATGATGCCATTGATATGATCCTGGGACATAAGAATAAACTGGTCAAAGCACTTGACCGTGCCTCACGCTCGGAAAAGGCGTTAAGCATACAAAAAGAACGTGCAGAGATAACATTATATTCTATTACTGATTCAGTGATAACCGCAGATAAACAGGAGCGCATTTTGTATGTCAATCCTGCTGCTGAGGTTTTACTGGGGGTGGTGGAAAAAAATATAATTAACCAGCCGTTTAATCAGGTTTTCAATATTGTTGATGAGAATACCTCGGTTGTACTTGAGGACCCTTTGCACAAGTGTTTTGTTACTAAACAAACGGTGCATTTACCAGAACACTCGTCCCTGATGATTGATGGTGTTTCTCTGGTGTCAATTGAAGCATCAATTGCACCGATGAAATCTAGTTCGGGCGATTTAATTGGTGCGGTAATCGTGATACAGGATGTGAGTCATACACGTCGGCTGACGCGGCAGTTATCATATCATGCAAGCCATGATTTATTAACAGGTTTATACAATAGAAGAAGATTTGAAGAGCACCTTAAAGAAGTCTTGCACAATGTAGTAGAAAATAAAGAATTTCACTCGCTTTTTTATCTTGATCTGGATAATTTTAAAATTGTAAACGATACCTGTGGTCATGTTGCGGGAGATGAATTGTTAAAACAATTACCCTCATTATTTAATAATGTGTTACGAAGTGGTGATATTGTTGCCAGACTGGGTGGTGATGAATTTGGTATTATTCTTGAAAATTGCAGGTTGGAACAAGCCTCAACCATAGCCGAAAAAATTCGGCAGATAATTAAGGATTACAGGTTTGTTTGGGGTGATAAGATATTTGAAATAGGTGTCAGTATCGGTGTGGTTGGTATTGATGCGAAACACATTGATATGGCAAAGATATTAAGTTCGGCGGATATTGCCTGTTACGCAGCAAAAGATTCGGGCAGAAACCGAGTGCATGTTTATGAGCCATCTGATGAGGTTGTATCAGAACGTTTTGGCCAAATTGGCTGGACGGAAAGAATCTTGCATGCAATGGAAAATAACCGTTTTCGTCTTTTTCAGCAACCTATTATCGGGATTTCTGGCAAGTTTGTCGAACACCATGAAGTTTTAATTCGTATGTTAGATGATAATGATAAAATTATCCTGCCAGGAGCTTTTCTGCCTGCTGCTGAACGGTATGGATTAATGCATGATATTGATCGATGGGTTATTTCAAAAACGTTTAAATATATGAGCAGGGATGTCTCATTTGATCTGATTGCCGGCACCGATAGAATCTTAACAATTAATTTGTCAGGTGATTCTATTAATGATGATTCACTGCTAGATTTTATCCTACATGAAAAAACGATTAACAATATATCATTAGTAAATGTTTGTTTTGAGGTGACAGAAACAGTTGCTATCAGTAATTTAACCAAGGCAGCACATTTTATTTATGAATTAAAAAAGCTAGGTTGTCAGTTTGCACTGGACGATTTTGGTAGTGGTTTAAGTTCGTTTACTTATTTAAAAACACTGCCAGTTGATTATCTTAAAATTGATGGCAGCTTTGTTCGTGATGTTTCTCGAGATAAAATTGATCGTGCTATGGTGGAATCTATACAGCAGATTGGTAAGGCGATGAACCTGAAAACCATCGCTGAACATGTTGAGGATGAATCCACGTTATCTGTTTTAAAGGAGATCGGTATCGATTATGTACAGGGTTATTATTTGGGTCGCCCCGATATGTTTAATACTGACGATTAGTCAAGTCCGTCCATTTTGACCTGGGTAGTATATTAAAAAATGGGTAGCATATTAAAAAAGGTTACTGATTGGCTATTGTAACCGATGGAGCCTGTTGCAAACAGGAAGTGGCTGCATAGGATCTACCCTCAGAGTAACCTCCTTCGAGTGCACCATCCATCTGACTTTTAGGTAACTGCTGATTAATGTATGTGCGCATATCTTGTGCCTGAATTTCCCAGCTTCTTCGTAAGCGTCTAGCCAACCCCACCTATCATAGCGGCTAATTTTTTGTTAACAGCACGTTCCAGGGTAACAGGTAGTCAATGTTTTCGGGGTCCATCGGTAACTGCTCTAACAGGTAGCGTAGGTAATCAAACGGGATCAAACCATTAGCCTTTGCAGTTTCGACAAGGCTTGTACTGGTCAAGTCCAACCGGACACTTTTTTTAGAGAATTTTCATCGTTAATTG
>CAYTUK010000005.1:0-172458 GCA_964441285.1 uncultured Thiotrichaceae bacterium
CCAATCGTGCCTACGTTGACGTGTGGTTTGGTTCTTTCAAACTTTTCCTTGGACATGATTTGTGTCTCCCCCGGAGGTAATAATATCTAACATTCAAACTAACATTAACAAACAAACTGGAGCTCATAACCGGATTTGAACCGGTGACCTCTTCCTTACCAAGGAAGTACTCTACCGACTGAGCTATATGAGCAAAACCCTGTTAAGCACCTAATTTACCAACAATTAGCACCAGAAAACGTCCGCAGCCATTGCTCACAATAAAACTGGAGCGGGTGATGGGAATCGAACCCACGTATTCAGCTTGGAAGGCTGAAGTTCTACCATTGAACTACACCCGCAGTCTTTTCTGGGCGTTAAACCTTCAAGGCCAAATTTCTTTCCTGCATCCAAAAATAATCCAGACATAACTCATGGAACATAAAAAACACAGATATTTAAGGAACAACCAGCTTGAACCGACCTTAAACAACCATATCCCAACAGCATTATCCGTCTGGCATTGCCTTGATTTATGACGTAACCGACACCATAATTCTACTAAACTGGTGGAGGGGGGAGGATTCGAACCTCCGAAGGTAGAACCAGCAGATTTACAATCTGCCCCCTTTGGCCGCTCGGGAACCCCTCCAAAAATTAAGCCGCATATTTTGCTTTAGCACAGCACATCTGTCAACCATAACAATGCTGCTACGGCATATATTTTAAAGCGAAAGCCTTTCTCCTCCCATGCTATCGACGCACTCACCAGATACAGTCATTTTCATCGATACAAAAAATGGAGCCGGTGACAGGAGTTGAACCCACGACATCCTCATTACAAGTGAGGCGCTCTACCAACTGAGCTACACCGGCGAAGGCCGGCAATTGTAGGGAATCAACCTGCTGAAAGCAATACGATTTAGATGAAATACCACATTTTTTTCACAAATTTCTTTACAAACCCGTCATCCATGCCCTATCTCACGTCAAATACTGCCCTGCGCAGAATTTCAGTAACAGATTAATCAAAGACTCTGACTCAAAATAACATCGGAATCGACTAATTAATGACATGGAAACTTTTGCACGAAAAGTCGGGGTATTTTAGCCATTGTTTGCTTGCCACCTGTTTCGCGCAAAGGCCTCACATGACAATTAATTGTTGCATTTTTGGCTTAACTGACTCAGTTCTCCCTGTTTTTTCGATTGATTATTTTTCGACTGAATATATCGATCAAAAATAGTCTTCGGAATATTCACCCCTTCAGCCAACTGATAATCAAGCCAGTAAATAGTATAACTTCTCGATTTTGGCTCGACAACGACCTTAAAACCCATTTTTTTCACTTTTCTCGCAAGTTGATAAGCACCCTTTTTATTCCTAAAATAACCTAACGAGATCCCGTTATTATCCGGCCCTTCACGAATAATATAAAAATCTTTTATGTGCCTCGCTCGAAGCCGCCTGCCAGTTCTTCTAGCCTGTACTCGACTTGCCAGCGGTTTCAAATGCACCCAGAAAATCGACGGCTCTTTTTTTTCATGGCTACGAACATCTGTTTTGGTTACATATCTCCTGATGTCATGGGTAAATGCGTGCAGCTTCTTCAGTTCACGAAAAGGTCCTGACGTATAACAGGTGCTGGCTAAAGCCTTCCCTTTGCCATTATTCGCCTTATTCTGAGCAGAACGATGTTTAGTCGAGTCAGGCTTAACCAGGGTATTTTTAGCCACACCACCTGGAACAACGTTGCCTTGAACTGACTTATCCTGAACTGGCTCATTCTGAACAGAAACACCTTGCGTTACGGGTTCTGAGGCCGGCTTTTTAGTTGCAACCGACACCCCCGTTACCGGCTTCTGGATGACTGACTCTGCCACCTCTGGCAACAGTTTGTTATTAACATTAACTTTATTTTGCGCAATAGCAACAGTTGCCCTGTTTTCTATTTTAGCCACTGAACCATTGGCCAGTGCAGGAGATGCCGTTGCCGTATGCTGATCTTTACTGATTTCGCTTAGCAAGCGGATGGTTGGCACAGTCCGCCGCTTGCCTTCCTGCAAAGAGGTTATCTTTGTTCCCGCTGTATTTGTTATCCCCCACGCAATGTATGACAGATTCAATATAACCATTAAAAGAAACAACCATCGCATATTTTTTAAACCCTTTATCGCATATATCCGTCTTAATTAATTAAATGCCGTATAAACACCCTGCATAATCAGTGCTGGTCGATAGATTAATTTTGGCAGGTTTGAAAAACCCAGCACGGTTTCAGCAAAACCACCGGTGATTATTGTTTTTGATGTCGCCCCAAGTACACTATTAACCTGGTGACAGGCTTCGCTCAAACCCGCTTCAAGTAAATAATAGATACCACTCATAACCGCCCCTTCGGTATCTTTTGCAAATAGTGGAGGAAGCAAATTGTCATGACTGATTACTGTTTCAACTTCAGCCAGCATTGGAGCAAGCCGAATGGCAGCAGCCTGCTGCAACAAGGCGATCCGCATGGTTTGAAACCCCGGCAAAATCCTGCCACCAAGATGCTGGCCTCCTGCATCCACCAAATCCAGCGTAATCGCCGTACCCGCACTAATCACACACAGTGGTGATGAGAACTCATCACTGGCAGCAATTAACGCTGCCCAACGATCTGTGCCATGCTTTGAAACATCCGCATAGGCATTAGTCAAGGTTGTACGCTGACCAATAAACCGGTGCTGGGTACGAAGAAAGTCAACTTCCAGCATCCAGCATTGTTGCACGCTGTGCCGTAAAACCAGTTCGATTTCTTTGCCCGCGACACTGACAGCCTGCACTTTTTCTGGTGGTGCATAATCAATCAAAAGCGCTTCCAGTAACCCCTGCAATGCCAGAACCGAACAAGTCGTGACACCTGACGCAGACATTTCGCCCTCCTGCCAGAATGACCATTTGATACGGCTATTACCCACATCAAAAACTAAAATCACAAGTTTAAGCTCACGTTGACGCACTTACACTAATATCGGCGCTATGAAATATTCGCCGTTGGTTATCAACCAGAACAATTAACTCCGCCTGAGGCGTTAAACCCTGCGCGATACCCACCAGTTTTGAGCCATCATCCAGCATAATATCCAGTAACTTATCCTTACAATAATCATAATTTTTAGTAAATTCTTGCTGGACAGCCACCACATTTTCAGGATAGCCCTGACAAAAAGTCAGACAATTTTCTAATAAAATTGCCGCCACCCTGCCTCTTTGTGATAGAGAATCAAGTTGAAAATATTGACCCTCACTCATTACTTTATTATCCACCGTATCCAGAGTACTGGTTTTCATCACTGAAATTATGTCTGTTACGGCAATGCCATTTAACTCGGCACCCTCCAGCAAAACAGACATATCGTAATTAAGCCCAATACCAATTACGGTCAACGCCGGACCATGATTATAACCCGATGCCTGACTCGCCCCTACTGTCTCAAGCAGAATACCCGCAATTTTTTTATTATTCACCAGCACATCATTGGGCCATTTAACCTGACTATTTTTCACCCCCAGCCGAGTTAATGTCTTTACTATTGCCATTGCCATTACCAATGGTAACCAGGTCAGTTCAGCGTATGCCAGCTTAAACGGCCAGGCTAATGTCATTGCAATATTTGAACCTATGCCACCAACCCACTGCTTGCCACGACGACCGCGACCTGCGGTTTGCTTTTCTGCAAAACAGACTATCGGTAATTTTCTTCCCTGACGAAACTGCTGTATCACCCAGTCATTGGTTGAACTGACTTCATCAAGCACAACAATATCGACTTCATACTCATTGGCAAACAATACGTTTATCTGTTCTAAAAATAGCTTAGCATCTGACTTACACATAAAAAATCACCGGAGAAACAGCTAATGGATTATCCCGCACATAAAAAATCAGCAAAAGCCTGCATTCAAGGTTAGAATATACACCTTATCCCATTAGCAAAATATGGGTCGACAAATAGCCGATAACTCAAAAAAAATTCATGACCGCCGAAGCAACCGACACCACCCCGAACAATTTTATTCGCACGATTATTCAGGACGATCTGAGCGCAGACAACCACCGCTGCATTCAAACGCGGTTCCCACCCGAACCGAATGGATATTTACACATCGGGCACGCAAAATCCATCTGTCTGAATTTTGGTATTGCTGAAGATTTTAATGGCAAATGTAACCTGCGATTTGATGACACTAACCCTGAAAAAGAAGATGATGAATATGTAAACGCAATTGAAGCCGACCTTCGCTGGCTGGGTTTTGAGTGGAGTCAGCTGCATCATGCCTCGGATTATTTTGCACAACTGTATGACTATGCCATTGATTTAATTAAGGCAGGCAAAGCTTATGTGGACTCACTTAGCGCAGAACAAATTCGTCAATACCGTGGCACATTAACCAAACCAGGCAGGGAAAGCCCCGACAGAAACCGCAGCATCGAGGACAATCTTGATTTATTCTCACGCATGCGGGCGGGCGAATTTAAAGATGGCGAGTATTTACTGCGTGCAAAAATTGATATGGCCTCGCCCAATCTGAATATGCGTGACCCGGCACTGTATCGCATCAAACATACCCACCATCAACGCACGGGTGATGCCTGGCCAATCTATCCAATGTATGATTATACGCATTGCATTTCTGATGCCATTGAAAATATTACCCACTCATTATGCACGCTGGAGTTTGAAGACCATCGTCCGCTCTATGACTGGGTACTCGATGAGGTCAAAACTCTGGCGCACCCCCAACAAATTGAGTTTGCACGACTGCAACTAAAATACACCATCACCAGTAAACGCAAACTGAATCAGCTGGTAACAGAACACCATGTTGAGAGCTGGGATGATCCGCGTATGCCCACCCTTTCCGGCCTGCGTCGACGCGGTTACACACCTGCCTCCATTCGCGATTTCTGTAATCGCATTGGGGTAACCAAAAAAGACAGCTTCATTGAAGTGGCCGTACTGGAAAACTGTATTCGGGAAGATTTAAACGAACATGCCATTCGTGTTATGGGGGTGTTAAATCCACTAAAAGTTACCATCGAAAACTATCCTGAGGATAAAACCGAAGCATTAACCGCAAAAAATCATCCACAAAAACCAGAAATGGGAACACGCACGATTCCGTTCAGCAAAGTTATTTATATAGAACGCAGCGATTTTCTCGAAGCTGCACCCAAAAAATTCTTCCGCCTTTCCATCGGTCGTGAAGTCCGCCTGCGTTATGCCTATTACATCACCTGCACCGACATAGTGAAAAATAAAGCGGGTGACGTTATCGAATTAATTTGTCAGTACGACCCACAAACAAAAGGCGGATCTTCCCCCGATGGTAGGAAAGTTAAAGGCACCATTCACTGGGTGTCGGTGGTTCACGCCATTGATGCAGACATTAATTTATACGACCGTCTGTTCACTCACCCCAATCCAGCTGCAACCGAAAATTTTATCGAACACATTAATCCCGATTCATTACAGCAGCTCAAACAATGCAAACTTGAACCCTGTTTAGCGGATGCAGACACTAATTTACATTATCAATTTGAACGTACCGGCTATTTTGTTAAAGATATAAAAGCTGGAGACCTAACATTCAATCGCACCGTGACACTGCGTGATACCTGGGCAAAACTGGATAAGCAAAACAGTTAATCGTATTTTACCGCACCACATATTGATAGAGCACCTGTCCATGCAGCGCCGAATTGCCTAAGCAGCCACTACAAGGCCATAACCAGGTTACACATACTCTGGCGACACCGTTGAAGGAAAGCCACTCCCTTTAAATTCATTGAGTTCCGAAAAAAGTAAACGACTTATTACTGAAATGGATGAAAAGGCAAAAAATATGACACTATTTGTCATCATTCCCCTACACAACTATCCTGATTAAACCGACAGAAATAATTAGCGATATTTCTTTTCAATTGATAAAGTGCTCGTCACTGTTTCAGCGTGAGCTGTACAGTCTTTAAATGATCTAAAAAAGGAAAACCTCAAATGGAAATTCTTAAATTTATCGGTAATGAAATTAGCTATTTTTTTAAATCGTGGCTGGATATTTCTATACAGAAAATTCAGCAAATTCTCAATACTGGAAAAACCGGACTTTAAACAACATACTAACAGTACAGATGAAAAGGATACTCATTGTTCAAGACCGTTAGCCGCAAGAATGCGGGTGTCGAGTCTACAGAGATATATTCACCACAGTCTTAAACAATGAGTATTCTTTTCATTCGTTTCAGCAATAAAACACTAAGGAGCAATAAAATGGATTTAACAGGATGTCTATCAAACACAGGAAATAAAACAAGCATTACTGCATTTCTTGCCATGAGTTCACTAACTCTGAGTTCACTAATTTTTACCGCAGAGGCAAATGCCGCCATTATTATCAATGAAGTTGACTATGACCAACCCGGAAAAGACCGTGCCGAGTTTATTGAACTGTTTAATAATGGGAGCCATCGTGTTTCGCTTGAAGGGTATAGCATTAAGCTAATAAATGGCGCAAAAAATACCACTTACCGGACCATTAACCTGGATACATTCAATATGAATGCAGGTGGTTATTTTGTTATCTGTGGTGATTCCACTCGAGTTGAAAACTGTAATTTTGATTTCACAAATAAAACCGGCTGGATACAAAATGGCGCTCCTGATGCACTGGCATTATATGATCAACGGCATATTGTGGATTCGCTATCGTATGAAGGCAGCCTGTCGCCATATACAGAAGGCGCGCCTGTTATTGCCAAAGACAGCAACAAACTCATCACTGACCTGTCTCGCCTGCCAAACGGGATTGACAGTAACGTCAATCGTACTGACTTTAATTTAGGATGTATCACACCGGGTACAGCCAACATTGCGGGAACAGGTAACTGTTCAACAGTGAGTGTGAGTGCAGTTCCTGTTCCTGCAGCTATCTGGCTATTAAGTTCAGGTTTGGCTGGTTTTATAGGTATCGGTTATAAAAAGAAGATAAATAAAACAGTTACATCCTGACACGCCTTTAGCCGGGTAAAAAAGTAGCATTATGCTGCTTTTTTACCCTTTAGTTACTGAAACGGATATTTATGGTTCAAGACCGTCAGCAGGGATGCGATGTCGAGCCGACATGGATGTATTGGCAGCGTGTCGCTGATTTGAAATAATTTTAACGTACAGAAAGTTTTGCAAACTTGCGTTTACCTACCTGGAAAACAGCCTCGGTACCTGATTGAATTCTGATTGATTTATCCGCTATTTTTTCACCATCAATTTTTACTGCACCCTGCTGAATCATCCGCATAGCATCACTGGTGCTAGAACACAATCCTGCGTCTTTTAATAAATTGGCAATCGGATAACCTTCATCGGATGCATCAAAATTCAATTCAGGAATATTATCCGGTATTTTATTTTTAGCGAACTGCGCAATAAAGCTTTGTCGTGCTGATGTTGCTGCCTGCACAGAATGAAACCGTGTAATAATTTCTTCCGCCAGTAAAAACTTGACATCGCGTGGATTTTTACCCTGATCAATTTCCTGCCTGAAACCTTCGATTTCAACCATTGGGCGGAAACTTAATAATTCAAAATAACGCCACATTAACGCATCAGAAATTGACATGATTTTACCAAACATATCATTGGGCGCATCATTAATACCAATATAATTGTTCAATGACTTGGACATTTTTTGCACCCCGTCCAGCCCTTCGAGAATCGGCAGAGTGAGTACACACTGTGGCCTTTGTCCGTGTTGTTCCTGTAATTGACGCCCCATTAACAAATTAAACTTCTGGTCAGTGCCACCCAGTTCTATGTCCGCTTTCATCACCACTGAATCATAGCCCTGAATTAAAGGATAGAGAAACTCGTGTATCGCGATCGACTGCCCACTTTTATAGCGTTTACTGAAATCATCACGTTCCAGCATTCTAGCAACCGTGCTGCGGGCGGCAAGCTTGATCATCTCGGCACTGCTCATTTGAGCCATCCATTGTGAATTAAACAAAATCTGTGTTTTCTCTTTATCCAGAATTTTGAATATTTGTGTCTGATAAGACACAGCATTATTCTCAACATCTGTTTGCGTCAGTGGCGGACGAGTTACTGATTTTCCAGTAGGATCGCCAATCATGCCGGTAAAATCGCCAATCAGAAACATGACTTCATGTCCCAGATCCTGAAACTGGCGTAATTTATTGATCAATACGGTATGTCCAAGATGTAAATCCGGCGCGGTTGGGTCAAATCCAGCTTTAATACGCAGAGGTCGTCTTTCATTTAGCTTTGCTATTAACTCCTTTTCGACAAGAATTTCATCTGTGCCGCGCTGAATTATCTCAAGTTGCTGCTCAATGGACTTCATAGATTTTCCTAACTGGTATTAGAGTAAAAAGGTGTATAAGATACCCGCGCTGAGCAGCTTTCTCAACAAAAATGTAAGACAATTTTTAAGTTCTCTGCTTTTATACCTTTTCTTAAAGACTTTCACCGAAAAATATTGACCAAAACACTATAACCAACTACATTCAGCTAATAACAACAACCCATTATCCACACTGATGTCATTGATTAATAAAGATTTCCGAACGCACAATACGGCATCAATTATTCACAGAAATACTAAATTGCGCTGGTCACTCTTTGCGATTACCTGCATTATTATTGCCATTGCCATCGTGAGTAAATTTTGGCCGCCGGTAAAAACAGAGATAAAAATGCCACCCCTCTCTTTCACCCATTCTACTAAAGATAAAAATACCGCCGGTGTCGATACAGCTCACCCTGTAATGCAAGGTATGGTCCGCGAAAAATTCTCTCTCAGCCTGCCAAAACTACAACCCAAAAAAAAGAAATCTATAAAACAGGGCGTTTCTAATCAGGCAAATAATACGCCATTAGACCAATGGCGAAAATTTAAAGTTAAGTCTGGCGACAGCCTCGCTCGATTATTTAAACGCGCAGGCATTAGCGCCAAACAGGTTGATGAATTAATGCGCTCCGATGACGCAGTAAAAATACTGCGCCGAATTTATCCTGATAATATGCTTCGTATACAGGCCGATGCCGATGGTACGCTTCAGGCGCTACGCTACGATATTAATAAAAAGTCCTCGCTCATAGTGGAACGCAAAAACGGACACCTGATTGCAAAGATAGCACACCACCAGATTGATGTTCGCACAACTCACGCAAGTGGAAAAATTAAGTCCTCGCTTTATCTTGCAGCAAAAAGGGCGGGTATCTCACAAAATATTATCATGAAGATGGCAAGTATTTTTGGCTGGGATATAGATTTTGCACAGGACATTCGTGCAGGCGATCAGTTTACTGTTTTATACGAAGAACTCTATCATAATGATGAAAAAATTGCAGACGGTAATATTCTTGCTGCCGAATTTATTAACCAGGGAAAAACGTACCGTGCAGTTCGTTACACCAACCCACAAACCAATATAAGCGAATATTACACGCCTGGCGGTAAAAGTATGCGTAAAACTTTTTTACGCACACCCGTCAAATTTACCCGCATCAGCTCACGCTTTAGCCTGAATCGCTACCACCCGATACTGCATAGATTTCGTTCTCACAAAGGTGTCGATTATGCGGCTAAGCGAGGCACACCTGTCTATGCAGCCGGTGATGGCAAGGTGATATTTGAAGGCAGAAAAGGTGGTTATGGGCGTGTTATCATTCTGCAACATGGGCCTAAATATACAACACTCTATGCCCATTTAAATAGTTTTAACCGAAAAATCAGGCCTGGATCCAGAGTTAAACAAGGACAAACTATCGCTTATGTTGGTAGTTCAGGGCTGGCAACCGGCCCCCATCTTCACTACGAGTTTCGGGTAAATGGCACACACAGAAACCCCCTCACGGTAAAACTGCCAAAATCCAAACCCATACAGAAACGCTACCTTGCTAATTTTGAATTAATGACTACCCCCATACTGGCACAACTGAACTCGATCTCTCGCAACCAGCAGCTGGCGCTGGCTGATACCCGATCCGACAAAGATTAACACACATAAAATGCTGTCTGATCTTTATATTGGCCTCATGTCCGGTACCAGTGTAGACAGCATTGATGCCGTGCTGGTTGATTTTTCTGATGCCTCCCCGCATCTTATTGCCAGCTTAAACAAAGACTGGCCACTAGAAATACGTAATGCAATTTTTGCCACACGCTACCTGACCGATAATGAACTCAGTTCACTCCAGCAACTCGATAGTAAAATTGGAGATATTTTTGCACAGACAACAAATGCATTATTAAAACAGGCCGGTATTACTACAACAGCAGTCAAAGCTATTGGTAGCCACGGTCAAACTATTCGTCACCAACCAAACGCAGCCAATCCATTTTCTCTACAGATTGGTGATGCTACACGCATCGCTCAGCAGACAAACATCAATGTGGTTTCAAATTTTCGTACTGCTGATATTGAAATGGGGGGCCAGGGTGCACCGCTCGTCCCGGCATTCCACCAGGCGGTTTTCCACAGTGATAAAAAGAATCGGGCCATTGTAAACATTGGCGGCATTGCCAATATTACTGCCTTACCCAAACAACGAAACAAACCCGTGATCGGCTTTGATACTGGCCCTGGCAACAACTTAATGGATGCCTGGAGCACAAGACATAAACGAGGAAATTATGATAAAAATGGCGATTTCGCTGCCAGTGGCACAACCAATACGCACTTATTAGCCAAGTTGTTACGGGAAAACTATTTTCAGTTGGCGCCACCTAAAAGCACCGGTTTTGAACTTTTCAATTTGACCTGGCTGGATAAATATCTTGCCAGCTCGCCCAGTACTGCTTTAAAAAGTACTGAGGTGCAAAGCACATTGTGTGATTTAACAGCGATATCTATCATCCAGGCAATTAGTCAGTCTGCTGAAAACACAGATGAAATATATATTTGTGGCGGCGGTGTACACAATAAAGAACTAATGCGACGATTGCAGATGCTGACTAAATTACCTGTGACTTCGACACAGCAGCTCGGCATCCACCCCGACTGGGTTGAAGCCATGACTTTTGCCTGGTTAGCAAAGCAGAGAATAAAAGACTTACCTGGAAATCTGCCTGCAGTTACCGGCGCAAAACATAGCGTTGTATTAGGGAATATCACCTACCCAAACGCAACCCCTTCCAGGCCAAACCCGCCTGAGATAAAAAATAACACATAACCAGAAAGTGGTTAATGCCTGTCGCTATCGTTTATCCATATCAAGATAACACTGAGATTCATTACCTGTATAAATCTGTGTTGGTCTAAAAATTCGATTATCTGACAACTGTTCGCGCCAATGCGCTAACCAGCCAGCAACGCGTGATATAGCAAAAATCGGGGTGAACAGGTCAGTTGGAATGCCCATTTCTGTATACAGAATGCCGGAGTAATAATCCACATTCGGGTACACGCCTTTGGGTCCAAGTCTGGCTTCACAGGCCTCTTCCAGCCTCAATGCTGTTTCAAACTGCGAACTTAGATTACCCTGTGTCTCACCCCATTCAACCATCATTTTCTGTAATACAATGGCCCTTGGATCCTTGGTTTTGTACTCACGATGCCCCATGCCCCAAATAACTTCTTTTTTAGCCAGTTTGTTATCCAACCAGGCCGAGGCATTTTCAGGCCGACCAATTTCTTTTAGCATTTCAACAACACGTTCATTAGCACCACCATGCAACGGCCCGGCCAGGGTACCAATTGCAGCAGCAATAACCAGAAAGGGACTTGCCAGAGTCGAGCCACAAACCATTGCAGCAAAGGTAGATGCATTAATCGTATGCTCGGCATGCAATACCAAACAGGCATCCATAATTTTAACTTTTAACGGATCTGGGTCTTTACCCTCAAGCATATACAAAAAGTTTTCAGCATGTGTCAGATCATCTCTTGGCTCCACCGGATCATACCCATTTCGTATGTGCTCCCACATGGCAACAATCGTTGACATACGCGATATGATTTTCACCGACATGCTGTGTATATATTCCACATCATTACCCGCAATACCGTCTGAAAGAACCTCTTCACCACCATAAAACATACCCAGACTAGCAACAGCCGTCTGCAACATTTCCATCGAGCGTCCCGATGTTGGCAGGTTTTTCATAATACTGCGTATTCTATACTTAAGCCGACGTTCAGCTCTTAACTGCTGATCAAAATCTTCAAGTTCCGGCTCTGTCGGTAAATGACCATCAAGCAATAGCAGGGCGGTTTCTTCAAAGGTACTTTTCTCAGCCAGTTCGCGTATATCGTAGCCGCGATAAGCTAATATGCCTTTCTCGCCATTGATCGATGAAATGTTAGATTTGGTAGCTGGCACACCAGCCAGTCCGGGTAAATATTCACTGGTCATATTCATATCCTGCTTTTGGAAAGGTAACTTAACAAACATTATCACAAAGGGTTTATGACAATTAAAAATTCATATAATTTCCCACTGCTGTCCCGTTAATCTTAACGGCAAATAGTGTATACCCATGCTGCATTAAGGATAGATTGTCTATACTGATACATGGTGGGTTTTATTGCTGTGAGTAGTAATAATTTTTTATATCTGGCAAGACGGTACAAATAAAACAGCACCAGAAAATACATTATTCTCCTGGTGCTGTTTTTGCGTTATAGCGGACAGTAAATCCGTCTATTTCAAGCCTGTCTTTAGACTGAAAACGACGAACCACAGCCACAGGTTGATTTTGCATTTGGATTATTAATCACAAAACGCGCACCTTCCAGACCTTCCAGATAGTCCACTTCTGCGCCATTCAAATACTGCATACTGGTGAGGTCAACCAGCATCGTTGCGCCTTTATTTTTGATCACTGCATCTTCATCATTAACGCTTTCATCAAATTTAAAGCCATATTGAAAGCCGGAACAACCACCACCTTCAATCATTACCCGTAATTTCAGATTCTCATTATGCTCTTCTTTTACCAGTGCATTAACTTTTTCAGCCGCAGCATCAGAAAACTTAACCGTTGCACCTTCAACCACTTTGGGTTTTGGTGCAAAACTAACTTGAATATCCATTACTAACTCGACTGTTACTGTATTAAGACAGGCTAAATTAACATTACCCGAGTTATTTAGTCAAGTATTCACAAGACTTCAACCTTTAGCCTGATACAACGGCAGTATCATCCAACGGATGATCTTCAGCTGATGAATCAGCGGCGATCTCTTCTGCTTTATGCTCAAGGTACTTGTTTTCGCTGGTATTATGTAACATTTTACCGTTAATTTCAGCCCCACTCGCCATTTCCAGCAAGTTGTAATAGACATTGCCTAAAATACGCGCTTTAGCTGATAGCTCCAATTTTTCCGTGGCATAAACATTCCCCGCTACTTCGCCATTAATAACCGCGTAAGCAACATGGACATCACCCTCGATTCGTCCTTTATCACTCACAATCAGGATCGCACCCATATCATCCTGTGACTCCACCGCACTCACATTACCAATAACATTGCCATCCAGATGTAAACCACCATGAAACTTGATATTACCAGTAACTTCTACACCCTGGCCGATTAAAGTATCAATTTTGGATGATTTGATTTTCTTCTTGTTAAACATATCACACCCCTTTTGCAGTCAGATCTGACCAGGAAAATTGTTCATCGATCGGTTTGATCCTGCCTCTTTTAGGGTTGACTCTGACACGTACGGAGTCTGGCTGAAATGCCTTTGGCAAGGTCATAGTACCTTTAAAACGCTGAAAATATTTAAAACTAAATTTCATTACCTTTTTATTCCCACTCGAAATATTGCTTAATTTTAATGTCGTTGGCTCGCCTTTAATCACCCCTTTAATCGAAATATGGATGATGCCTCGGGCAAAACGATCATTGCGACCACGCTGGCTTATCATAATTTTGTACTGATAGCCACCATTATCGTCTGCTCTTAACTGAAAGGTCTGAATAGAAAGACTTCGGCTGCCTTGCTCAGGTGCAACGATGCTTTTATAAAAAATAAGTTCTTTGCTAAGCGTCAGCACTTTACTTTGTGCTTTAATCAAACTGCCTTTCAATTGTTCAGACGCATCATCATCAATTTGTCTGTTACGTTCAAGCATAGACGCTTGCCGCTGAGTTTCAACACTTTTGGCCTGCAATTTTTTAACTTGAACGGTTAGCTGTGAAATACGTTGTTGTGTCGTTGCGCTGTCATAACCTGCTGCATAACGGCCAGATTCATATGCCATCCAGACAGCAACCAGTGCGATGCATAAAAGCACCAACAGGCTAATAATCCAGAGCCATGGACGCTGAACAACAATGATTCGGTGACTGTAACCTGGTTTCATATTCATGGTAACAACGCCACCTGATTTAACCCCAACCTTTCATCCAGGCCAAACATAATATTCATGTTTTGCACCGCTTGCCCTGCGGCACCTTTTACCAAATTATCGATAACGGAAGAAACCACAACCATATCTCCGTCCTGTGGCCTGCAGACAGCAATTTGGCAATTATTCGATCCGCTTACATTGCGGGTTTCAGGCATTGTACCTGCTGGCAATACATCGACAAAAGGTTCATCGATATAACGCTGTTCCAACAATGACTGCAAATCAACCGTTGAAGTAATCGTGACATACAGGCTCGCTTCAATACCACGTATCATTGGCAGCAAATGTGGGACAAAGGTTAATCCAATTTCATGTGACGCAATAGTAGACAGCATTTGGTGAATTTCAGGCAGGTGCCGATGCCCCGCTACTGCATAAGCCTTAAAATTTTCTGATGATTCAGCCTGTAACCCAGCAACACTGGCACCACGGCCAGCACCACTGATCCCAGATTTGGCATCAACGATCAGATGCTGGTTATTAATCAAGCCCTGTTCAATCAAGGGTAAAAATCCAAGTATCACGGCAGTTGGGTAACAGCCGGGGTTTGCTACTACTCTGGCATTACGAATTAAATCCCGATTAAATTCAGGCAAACCATATACGGCTTCAGCTAAAATGGTTTTACAGGCGTGTTCCATTCCATACCATTGCGCCCACATTGAAGCATCACGTAAACGAAAATCGGCAGCAAGATCAATTACCCGAGTGCCAGCTTCAATCAGCTCCGGGACGATTTTCATCGCAGTACCATTGGGCGTGGCAAAAAATACAACGTCGCACGCGGCCAGCGCATCAATGTCCGGCGCAGTAAAACAAATGTCGGTAAACCCACGTAAATTTGGAAACAGGGTAGCAACACTCCGTCCATCTTCAGCGCGTGAAGTAACCATTTTCAATGCGGCTTCAGGATGCAACACTAACAACCGCAAGAGTTCAGCGCCGGTATAACCCGTTCCACCAACAATACCAACCGATAACATTATTTCACCTTCATCAACTTTTTTTCACTATTTACTGCATTCACTGTATTATGAGCCAAAATACGAAACGATGGCGGCACAGTCAATGTTATGGGTTAAAGCCTTCCATATAATCTTCATGGTAACCTGGTTTGCCGGGTTGTTTTATCTACCTCGGTTATTTGTTTACCATGCCAGTTCCAGTGATGAAATTAGCAAGCAGCGTTTCATCATCATGGAACGCAAATTATTCTGGGGCATTATGACACCCGGCGCAATTATTACCATTTGTCTGGGCGTGTGGCTAATTACCTTTCTGGGAAGCAGCAGTTTGTCGCTGTTATGGTTACAACTAAAACTAACCTTGGTTACACTGCTAATCATCTATCACATCTGGTGCGGAAAACTGCTTGCTGACTTTAAACACGACCGCAACCAACACGATCATGTCTGGTACCGCTGGTTTAACGAATTTCCGGTAATTATTTTAATCGCTATCGTATTATTAGTTGAACTACAGCCTCAATAGAAGCACTGGTGGTAAATTTTAAAAGATTCGTCTTATCTATCAAGTCTATTCTATCAAATCTGTTTATTTCTACTGTTAGCATACCAACCAACAATTAACTTGATTCAAACAAACTGCTCCAGCTGCCTTAACACCTGCTTATAAACTTTACGTTTAAAAGGCACTATTTCACCCAGTGGTGCCCAGTAATCAACCCAGCACCAACGATCAAATTCGGGTTTATCGCTACAACCCAAATTAACATCATTTTCGTTCCCCACCAGACGCAGATAAAACCATATCTGCTTTTGCCCTATGCACAAAGGTTTGGAGTGGTGGCGCAATAAATGCTCAGGAATACGGTAACGTAACCAGTCATCCGTCCGACCAATCACCTGCACATGCCGCTCACATAAACCCGTTTCTTCATACAGCTCACGAAACATTGCCTCAATGGGAGATTCATTCTCGTCGATCCCACCCTGTGGAAATTGCCAGGCATTTTGCCCGTTTCTGCGTGCCCAAAATACTTTACCGTCATGGTTACCGAGTACTATTCCAACATTCGCCCTAAAACCATTAGAATCAATCACTTAAAAATCTCACTTATCATCCGTTGTATTATTCAACGAAATACTGGTGCGAATAAATACGATTATTGTATTTATCATAACAGACCACACAGAAAATATAAGTTTAAACTCAGGAAATATTTTATATTACTGAAACAGATGAAAGGGCTACCTGGTGTTCGAGACCGTCAGTCGCAGGGATGCGGGTGTCGAGCTTACATGGAAGTATTTACAGCGTGTCTTGAACACCAGGTAGCCTTTTCATCCATCCTGTTAGCATGTATCGATAGACAAAGATTATTTGAGCCAGGGAACCGTAACAGGTAGTATCGCCATTAATTTTTATTATTATTAAAATTTACCACATGTCACTCGCACTATTTGATCTGGACAACACGCTGCTCGCCGCTGATAGCGACTATCTATGGGGCATTTTTCTGGCAGAAAAAGGCCTGGTAAACTCGCACAGTTATGAAGCAGCCAATCAACAATTTTACGCGCAGTACAAAGCCGGTACACTGGATATTGATGCATTTCTCACTTTTTCACTACAGGCATTAAGCCAACATCCAATAAAAAAGCTGGACGCTCTGCATAAAACGTTTATGCAAAAATATATTCAGCCGGTTATGACAGCCAAAGGGCAGCAACAAATTCAATATCACAAAGAACAGGGTGACAGTATTATTATTATAACTGCCACCAATCGATTTATCACCCAGCCCATCGCCGAAGCATTTAGTGCCGATGCACTGATCGCGACTGAAGCTGAAATTGTCAATGGTCGATACACGGGTAAGACTGAAGGGATACCCTGTTTTCAGCAGGGAAAAATTGAGCGTTTAAACCAGTGGCTGGCCAAGACTGGATATAATATGGATAACAGCTGGTTTTACAGTGATTCACATAACGATATTCCTTTGCTGGAAAAAGTCACTTTCCCAATTGCCGTTGACCCGGATGATAAATTAAAAAAACACGCCAAAGCAGCAGGGTGGCCGATAAAAAGTTTTAGAGATTAAAGGATATAAATCTGCTGATCTACTGACACGGAGTTATATCTAAAGAACCCTTGATTAATTCAGCTTCAGGGCGTGAAACGCATGTACGTAATAGCGGACTATAGCGAAACGCAGCAGCAGGGCGTTTTAATTGCGGGCTGTCGATTTATGACTTAACCAGAGGTTTCTTAACCAAATTCTCCAGTGGTTTTCTCAAGCGTTCAAAATCCCTGGGGTTCACATATTGCAACACTTCCTTCCTGTCAGCACTTACTGCAATATCCAGACCGAGCGCTGGATAAAGATAATGCGTCAGGTTTGCATTTACGCGGATTTTTTCCGCTGGTTGCCCGAATCGCGCAATAACTACTGCCTCATCCAGACTGGTTGCTGGAATAAAGGTAATACTTTGAACCGTTGACTGCAAAATTGATGACAGATTATCCGAATCCAGCAGGTATTTTCGTGCCACACCGCTCGACATGTACTCTACTCTGACGGCAGCTTTTTTCCACTGTATCAATTTGGCCTTATCTGCCCCAGCCTGTAGCACGATCTTGCCCTTAATCAAACCGGCATGATAATGCCCATAATACATTTCAAGTTTACCGGTCTCATTTCTTTTTGCGACGACAGCAAGCTTGGCATCATGCCCCAGTACCGCAATGGCATCTTTCAGGCTACTTTGCCCCGGTTTTATACCAAAAACTTTACTGGTGCCATTACTGTCAATTTCGATTTGCCAGGGCAGCCCATCTATTTTTGGACTGGTCGATCTATCGTAAAGCGAAAACCGATAAATTACCAACGCTACAATTACTAAAATCAATAATGAGAAAAATTTCATTTAAATCCACAACTTCTAGGTTTTGGGTAAGGTTACACCCTGTTGCCCCTGATATTTCCCACCTCGGTCGGCATAGGAGGTTTCACAAACCTCGTCGGCACCAAAAAACAACATTTGCGCCACCCCTTCCTTCGCATATATTTTTGCAGGTAAGGGAGTGGTGTTAGAAAATTCCAGGGTTACATGCCCTTCCCACTCTGGTTCCAGCGGGGTGACATTAACAATAATGCCACAACGCGCATACGTCGATTTACCCAGACATATGGTTAGTACGTTGCGTGGAATACGGAAATATTCCACGGTCCGCGCAAGGGCAAACGAGTTTGGAGGAATAATACAGACGTCCCCTTTGAAATCGACAAAACTGTGCTCAGAAAAATTTTTTGGATCAACTACAGCAGAGTTGATGTTAGTGAAAATCTTAAATTCATCTGCACAGCGTACATCATAACCATAACTGGACGTGCCATAGGAGATGATCCTGTCACCATTTTCATTTACGCGTTTTTGCTCAGCTTCAAACGGTTCAAGCATACCCTCTGCTGCTGCACGCCGAATCCACCTGTCAGATTTAATACTCAAAAACTCACCTCTATGCCCTTACCTTCATATAGAAAACAACGAATTCTAACAGACTAAACATTAATTCGATAACAAGATATTAATATGGACCTATTACTGAAATGGATGGAACAGATACTTATGGCTCAAGGCCGTCAGCAGCAGGGATGCGGGTGTCGAGCTTACATGGATGGATTAACAGCGTGTCTTAATAATAAGTATCTGTTTCATCCATCCTGTTCGTCATACTGGGCTGGACTCGGCAGGGCTATACGGGCGTTGAGATTTTGTATTTCTATCGAGTATTTTAGCTAACCGCAGCTAAAGCTGATGTACTGGCTGCCATTAAAGACCCGAACACTCTTTTAGTCGATGCACGTAGCCCGGCAGAATATATTGGCTCGCCTCGGCAAAAACGTTCGGGGCATATTCCGAGGGCTATTCTCTTTCCCTGGGAAATCTCCGTGGATAGCACGCACGGTAACAAACAACGCTCCCATGCCCAGTTAAAACAAATTTTAGCCGCCGCTGGTCTGGCAAATAAAAATAAACGCTACATTCTGTATTGTCATACAGGTCATCGAGCCGCTCGATTATTCACCATGTTTAAATCCCTGGGGTATCCTCATGTTAAACTTTACGATGGTTCCATGCAGGAATGGGAAAGGTACAGCACCCTCCCCGTCAAACTCGGTCCCAATCCCTAAAATACCGCGAAACTTTCACCAACCTCACATTAAACACAAAATCACCCACGCATCACTGCCTATGTATACTCTGTTCAATGTATGTTCTATTCAGTTACACAGTTATTTTCATATAATAGCGATAATCATCTTCCCTGTATGTACGAAATCCCGCACGCTCATATAACCGTTTGACCGGATTCGTTTTTAATAGTATCAACTCCAGCAATAGTTGCTTTTCTTTTGCCTTATGAATTACCTGCTTAACCAGCGACCCACCAATGCCTTTACCCTGGAAACATTCAACAATGTGAATGTCTTCAAGTATCACTCGATCACTTAAATAAGCGACGGTCATACGACCAATATCCTCGCCTTTATATTGAATAATTGATGTTTTTAGCCGGTCGAATTGATTGAGAAAATAGTAATGTTCTCTGTCTTCCACTTTGTCCCATGTTAACTCAACATATTTTCTCATCGTATCCCGAGTCAGATTATTCACAAAATCTTTGTCGGCTTTGGTCGAAGCTCTCAATCTAATGCCATACATAACTTTAAGCAGTATTTAAGCCAGAATATTGGTTATTAACCATATCTTGAATCCAGGGAAGCCCCTTATATTAAGGAAGCGCTGAATTTAGTAAATGGCGTATCCGAACCAGCAGGGCCTGTGATGAGCAAGGCTTGTAGATTATATTTTTATATAAGGCATCATCAACAAAATCATGGTGACGATCATCGGCGAAACCACTAACCAGCTGAATCTTAATCTGCGGATATAACTGCTGAACTTTTTTCGCCAGCTGATAACCATCCATATTCGGCATAATGATGTCAGATATAAGGAGATCAACCTTTTCTTCTGCAAGAATCTGTAGTGCCTGTACACCATCAGAGGCGGTAAAAACTTGATAACCATGTTCCGTTAATAATTCATCTGTTAATAAAGTGAGGCCGGCCTCATCATCAACGATTAGCACAGTTTCCATTCCATACAGGTTAATATTCGCTACCTTAGCTACCGCCTCTGCTACACTCGCTGTTTGCCGACGACGCGGAAAGTAGAGGGCAAATCGTGTTCCCTGACCTGGTTCCGAGTAGACCTGTATCTGCCCCTTGCTGCGCTGAATAAATCCGTAAACCTGGCTTAAACCCAAACCTGAACCATGTTGACCTTTAGTCGTATAAAAAGGCTCAAAAATTTGTTCCTGGGTTTTTTTATCCATACCACAACCGGTATCAGTGATGGTAAGCAAAACATAGTCACCGGGTTGCAAGTTGCTTTGTTGCATCTCCGCAGCGCTAAGCTGGCGATTACAGGTACGAATGGTTAATTGCCCGCATACTTTCATGGCATGCATTGCATTAATACACAGATTGAGAATAGCATCTTCCAGATCACTGACATCAATCGCCACAGACCATAACATCGCTTCGAGATCAAAAATTAGCTTAATCCGCGCAGTGAGCGTTTTTTCAAGCATCTGCCTCTGTTCTAATAGCGGCGTATTGATATTTATAATAGAAATATTGCCCGTTTTCTGGCGAGTAAAAGTTAGCAGCTTCCGTGTTAACTTGCCTCCCCGTTCCGCTGTATGATAGATCTGGTGTGCATAGCGCGCCAGCCTGGGTTGTTGTTCACCCAAACTTTTTTCCAGCAGCTCAGCATAACCCAGAATAATGCCCAGCATATTATTATAGTCATGGGCAATTCCGCTAGTCAGTTGTCCCAACGCATCCATTTTCTGGCTACGATACAATAACTCTTCCTGCTTTTTACGCTCGGTAATATCCGTTGAGATACAGCACATCGCATAGGTATTATCGTCATCATCCAGCAATGGGAATTTCACGGCGAGGAACCGGCGGGAACCATTCTTGAGTGGCACCAGCTCCTCCACCTCCAGCGTCTGACCACTGTGTAATATCGGCTTATCAAACCCGGTATACTTTTCCGCAAAATCAGCTGGAAAAATATCAAAATCCGTTTTTCCAATCACTTCATCGCTGCGAGGCTCGAACAACTGTTTAAATTTCTGGTTAACAAAAATATAATGTCCTTGTGCATCTTTGGCATAAATAACAGCGGGTGAGTGATCCATAATAGCCTGTAAATTCTTTCTGCTACGAACACTGGCTTCGCGTAGCTGGTACTGCCTGGTAACATCATTAAAGACCAGCACCATGCCAAGAATAGTCCCGTTACGATCACGTATTGGTGAAGCCGAGTCAGCAATCTGGTACTCGGTTTTATCTTTGGCTATCAGGGTGGTATGGTTACTGAGGTAAATAATCTCTCCCGTGGCTAAAACTTTGTCAACGGGGTTGTCTATTGGCAGACGCGTGGACGCATCAATAATACTAAAGAAAGATTTCAACGGCTGGCCACGGGTTTCATCTGAATGCCATCCCGTCAGCTGCTCGGCAACACCGTTCATATAGAGTAAACATCCATTTTCATCTGTAACAATAACAGCATCCGCAATTGAGTCGAGCGTCACCTGATGAAACTCTTTCTCCTTAAACAGATGGTCGTAGCTGAGAGCAAGGCGCTGCATCAGATGTTTAAAATTACGCGCCAACAATCCAATTTCATCAGTACGCCCGAGCAAAGTATTGGGGAGATCGGGTAAATAGTCGGTGGTTTGCCGCATAATACGCGACAAGGCTTCAACTGGCGACAACGCATACCGTAGAATTAACGTAGTAACAAGAGATAGCAGCACCAGGGTGACTAACAGCAACGCAATTAAGCGTAGCCCAATCTGATTAGAATAGAGCTGCTTAGAGTCAAGGTAATATCCAAGATGCGCATTAGCCATATGTTCTCCCCCAAGATAGACGGGGTAAACAACTTCACGAACTATTTTGCCGTGGTATTTGATATTTCGCACCAGTGATTTTTTCAAACGCCCCAGTGCAGTCGCTTTTGTTGCGACCAGACCAGCATCCGTGTCCGCAATAATCAACCCGTTTGCTCGGCTCAGATAAGCATAGGCGAATTCGTCACCCAGGACAGAGGCTTTTAATAGACGTTCCATCAACTCATAGTCCTTTACCGCCAGCGCGTCTTTACTGTTTTCAACAAGATTCTCAGTGAGATCACGCGCCTGCCGTAACCTGAATGCGGCAGCGGTATTTTTTGCATCATTAAGTAATAAAAATGCCATAAAACCAGCACTTATTACAAAAAGCAGTAATAGGCTGAATAGTATGCGGTAAAAAATACCCGATTTCATGACAGTAATAGTCGTTTATAGATGTCCAGCAGTGATTAATTTTTTAATCATTTTATCCATACTTTCACTATTATAGTTAACAAATGATTTGATTTTCATACTTCTCATTCCGTTGAGTATTTTTTTGCCCTTTATGGTTTTATTCATTGCGAGTAGCTGCTGGTGAAACTGGCTAATCAACGCAGGAGAGAAATGGGTGCGGGCGGCAATAATGTTTTCGGGGTATTTATTACTGGTAGCAATGATTCTTAAATCCCCAGTTTTAATTTTTTGACTCATGAGCTTAAAGTTAACCCCACACATTGTGGCCGCAGCATAATCGCCAAGCAGCACACCATGAATAGAATTTGATAGATTCCTGGTAAATACCTGTTTGAAATCCTGGTTATCTTTAAGACCTGACGCATATAAATAGGCTCGCGGTGCCATATAACCACCGGCACCTAATGGACTAACAAAAGCAATTAACTTACCTTTCAAATCATCAATAGAGTGTATACCGCTATTTTTGCGTACAAATATTTCACTCTGACTGGTTGTTTTACCCTCGATATTTTCAATCTGTGCAACCGCAACGGCTTTGCCTGCATGGAACAAGAGATAATATATGTATGAATTAATATAAAAAAAGTCAACTTTCCCGCTTTCAATGTCCTGTTTCATTCTACCGAAACCTCGGGGGAGAACCAGCTCAACTGGCCGTCCGAGCTGTGCACTCATATAATTAACAAAAGGTTGCCATTTGGCATATATGCGTGAAGGCTGGGCGATTGAAAGCACCCCAAAATGAATGCTCGTTGGCTTGGCTGCCTCGCCCTGTTGAAAGCTCAGCGATAAAAAAAGCAGCAGGAAAAACTGGAGGAGTCGTCGTGGCGTTAAGATCACAACCTGACCATTGACGGATTTCATCATAGATTCCCCCAGCTTTTACTTATTAAGGATATATATTCTGGGAAAATAACATAATAAGCAGAAAAATAGCAACTGCAATGGTCTAATGCCACCCGACTCTTTAATAAGAGATAATAATTATCAACGATTAAGGTGTCATAATGAGTCAAAAACGAACATACAAAACAATATCACTGTTCCTTTAATGATCAGTGATATGAATCGGGGTTTATTGCTGTGGCCGACTGCCGCATGGAAACGGCAGTCGAGCGTACGGGGATGTATTTACAGCGGGTTACAGCAATCAATTGTTTTGAATAATAATATTCGGAAATTTAGCTGAATAGTCTTTTGCCTTAAGTGATAATCTGGCTGCTGTGCGACGAGCAATATCACGATAAATCTGACTGGTTTTGCTATCAGGGTCATCCGCTACGCTGGGATGGCCTTCATCCACATTGACTCGAATATTAATGTCCAGGGGCAGAGCACCAAGAAAATCCACATTGTACTGCTCGCTCATGCGGTTGCCACCACCGGCACCAAAAATATGCTCAGCATGGCCACATTCAGAACAGATATGAATACTCATATTCTCAACAATACCCAGCACTGGAACTTCCACCTTCTCAAACATTTTCAGACCTTTACGTGCATCAAGCAACGCAATGTCCTGCGGTGTAGTAACAATAATTGCGCCACTAACCGGTACTTTTTGCGCCAGCGTTAACTGGATATCGCCAGTACCTGGCGGCAGGTCAACAATTAAATAATCCAGTGATTTCCAGCGCGTATCACGCAGTAATTGCTCCAATGCCTGCGTTACCATTGGGCCACGCCAGATCATTGGTGTTTCTTCATCAATCATAAAACCAATTGACATTGCCTGTAATCCATGTCCTCCCATTGGCTCCAGTGACTTACCATCACTGGACTCTGGTTTTCCCTTGATACCTAACATGCGCGGAATACTGGGGCCGTAAATATCAGCATCAAGAATACCCACGCGGGCACCTTCCTGCTGCAATGCCAAAGCGAGATTGACTGCGGTAGTTGACTTACCCACACCACCTTTGCCGGAAGCCACAGCAATCACATTCTTGATGCCTTCCAGTGGGTTCATACCACCCTGGACAGAGTGACTGCCAATTTCCCAGCTTGCATCCACCTGTGCAGTGGCGATACCATCAACAGCTTCAATTTTTTCTTTCAACTCAGCACTTAAGCCATCAACAAAACCAAACGCTGGATAACCCAGTACAACTTTTACTTTGACTGCATTACCTTCAATAGTAATATCTTTAACCGCACCCGCTGTAACTAGATCTTTCTCCAGATTCGGATCAATATACTGTTTCAGGGCTTGTTCTACCTGTTCTTTTGTTACGCTCATGGCGGAAACTCCACAACTAAATAATATAAACTGGATGTGCATTCTACAGTAATAACCAGCCGATTTAACCTTAGTTTTGCCGTGAAGGTCTAGCCATTTGTAGATAGGACATGACGAAACCGCCGGTAAAATACGACCTTGCTCATCATAAACCCATGCAAATCAGCTGGTTTGGTGCTAAATTATGCGCCCCTGACAGCTCAGCACTTCACATCCATGACAGCAAAACGCCACATACTCGTTACCAGCGCCCTGCCCTACGCGAATGGCCCAATCCATCTGGGACATCTGGTCGAATATATTCAGACCGATATCTGGACTCGCTTTCAACGCCTGCGCGGCAATACCTGTTATTACGTTTGCGCTGATGATGCCCACGGCACACCTATTATGCTGCGTGCCCGTCAAGATGGCATTACACCCGAAGCCCTCATCGCGACCACGCAAAAAGAGCACGAAGCCGACTTTGCTGATTTTAATATTGGCTTTGATAATTATTACAGCACCCATTCGGACGAAAACCGGGCGTTTGCCAGGAACATCTACCTTAAATTACGCGATGCTGGCCATATCGCCACACGCACCATCAAACAGGCTTATGACCCGGAAGCCGAAATGTTTCTACCCGACCGTTTCATTAAAGGCAACTGTCCAAAATGTGGTGCCGACAATCAATATGGTGATAACTGCGAAGTGTGTGGTGCCACGTATGATTCAACCGAACTGAAAAATCCGCTTTCCGCTGTCAGCGGTGCCACCCCGGTTGAAAGAGATTCAGAGCAATATTTCTTTAAGCTCGCTGATTTTACTGATATGTTAAAACAGTGGCTCAATAATGGTCATGTACAAAGTGAAATTGCTAACAAGCTCAAGGAATGGTTCGAAGAAGGTCTACAGGACTGGGACATTTCCCGAAATGCCCCTTACTGGGGATTCGAAATTCCTGATGCGCCGGGCAAATACTTTTATGTCTGGATGGATGCGCCGATGGGTTATATGGCGAGTTTCAAAAACCTGTGTGAACGTGAAAACATCAACTTTGATGAATACTGGGCAGCGGACAGTAAAAATGAACTCTATCATTTCATTGGCAAAGACATCGCCCGCTTTCACACTTTGTTCTGGCCTGCTGTACTAGATGGCGCGGGTTATCGTAAACCAACCGCCGTTTTCTGTCATGGCTTTCTCACTGTCAATAGTCAGAAAATGTCAAAGTCACGTGGTACGTTTATTAAAGCACGTACCTACCTTGATAATTTAAATCCGGAATATCTGCGTTATTATTATGCCGCCAAACTGTCTGCAGGGGTGGATGATATAGATCTTAACCTCGAAGACTTTATGCAACGCGTAAACTCTGATTTAGTCGGCAAAGTTGTCAATATTGCCAGCCGCTGCGCCGGTTTCATCAACAAGAAATTTGATCACCAGTTAGCCAGTGAATTAGCCGATAAAGATTTATACCAGAGCATGGTCAATGCAGGCGAACAAATTGCAGACTATTTTGAAAACCGCGAATACAATAAAGCCGTGCGTGAAATTATGGCACAGGCAGACAAAGCTAATGTGTATATCGACAATAAAAAGCCCTGGGCATTAATTAAACAGGAAGGTAAAGCCGATGAGGTGCAGAAAGTCTGTACCCAGGGGATCAACATGTTCCGCCTGCTAATGATTTACCTGCATCCAGTTCTACCTGTTATCGCAGAAAAATCCGCTGCATTTTTAAACTGTGAATTAAACTGGACAACCCTTGAGCAACCCCTGCTTGGCCATAAAATAAACAAATTTAAACCTTTAATCACGCGTATCGAAAAAGAGCAGATTCAGGCCATGACTCACGACTCCATTGAAAACAACGCATCTGAAAACAGGACATCAACAGAAAATTTGCCAACGACTGGCATCACTGAAACCACAAAACCCGCCAGTGAAGCCTTAACTGAAAATCCAGTCGCGGCGCAAATTAGCTTTGAAGATTTTGCAAAAATTGATTTACGCATCGCGAAAATCATTAAAGCAGAACAGGTAGAGGGTGCGGATAAATTATTGCAGCTCACTCTGGATATTGGCGGCGAAAGCCGAAATGTTTTCGCGGGCATAAAATCAGCCTATAAACCAGCCGATCTGGAAGGGAAACTGACCGTTATGGTGGCGAATCTAGCCCCCCGTAAAATGCGTTTTGGTGTATCCGAAGGCATGGTACTAGCGGCTGGACCAGGCGGTAAAGATTTGTTCGTGTTACACCCGGATGATGGTGCAATTGCCGGAATGCAGGTTAAATAACCCCGCTTAACTGGCAGAGCGTAATACTCCCAGTTATCGCGGTATTTCAACATCTTATCAGGCAAACAGGCAAGCTTCTGCAAATAGACCATTATTAGCGCTACACTGATTGAATATAATGAATGTATTAATTCTCGAAAATAGCCGTTTATTCCAGAAGATCCTGCTTGACCTGCTAACCGAGCTGGACTGCCTTGTCTGCTGCGTACGTACCGGCGAAGAAGGCCTGAATACACTGCAAAGCAAGGGTGCCAACTATTTTAATTTAATTATCGCTTCACAACATATTTTTGATAGTAGTGGCCGCCAGTTTATCAGCCACTGCCAGAAAAGTGCCGAAAAGATTCCCATCATTCTGCTCACATCCGAACCGAATGAAACCCTGATGAAAAATGCACATGCAGCAGGCATTGAGGATATTTTTCCAAAAACCAATCTCGCCTACCTGAAATCCAGTATTCGCCACTATATAAGAGGAGGAAGCACCTTTAATTTTCAGGATGGTAAAGTACTTTATGTTGAAGACAGCCCTTCTGTTTTCCATATTGTAATTAATTATCTAAAAAAAATGGGGCTCAGTATTACCCATTTTGAGTCAGCCGAAGAAGCTTTCCATGCTTTCACTCATAACGAATATGATCTGGTGATTACCGATGTCATGCTACGAGACACGATGGATGGATTATCCCTGGTAAGAATGATTCGTGCTCAAAACACACACATTGCCAATACACCTATCCTTGCCATGACCGGCAATGACAGCTCACAGTTAAAAATTAATTTACTGCACGCAGGCATCAACGACTATGTATCCAAACCTCCCATAGAAGAAGAACTGGCGGCAAGAGTCAATAACTTAATCACCAATAAACGCCTGGCCGATAAAGTCCGCAGCCAACAGCATTCGCTCTACCAAATTGCAATGACCGACCAGCTAACAACCTGCCACAACCGCCATAGCCTGTCAGAATACGCGCCAAAATACATCAAGGATTCAAACCGCTACAAATTTCCACTATGCATTATGATTCTGGATCTCGACCATTTTAAGCAGATCAATGATAAATTTGGTCACACTACCGGGGATATTGTGTTGAGCGTGGTCGGTAAGCTACTTATGTCGACCTGCCGCCAGGGGGATATTGTCGCTCGCATTGGTGGTGAAGAGTTTTTGATTTTACTGCCACACTGCAAATTACAGGATGCGGGCCAGAAGGCTGAGAATATTCGTTCAATGATTGAGTCATCCAACCCTGAAAGTATTAGCATAACAGCCAGCATCGGCATCGCCCGCCTACATGAAAAACACAACAATGATTTCGACAACCTCTATAAAGCGGCAGACAATGCCGTTTATCAGTCAAAAAACAATGGCAGAAATCAAGTGAGCATCGACGCTGAAAGCGCTGCGATTTTAACGACATAAAGCACCATCTCAATATTGCTACTGGCCTGGATACCCCTAAAAATCATCGCGTTCTTGCGAAAAATCAAATCGCTACATAAAGCCAATCTGTTAGAATAGGCGCATGACTGAATATACACTGATTTTACTTAGTACCATACTGGTCAATAACTTTGTACTGGTAAAGTTTCTGGGGCTATGCCCCTTTATGGGCGTATCGCGTAAACTCGAAACCGCAATGGGTATGGCGCTGGCAACCACGTTTGTACTCACACTTTCATCGGTGAGCAGTTATCTGGTCAACGAATACATCCTGATACCGCTTGGGCTGGAATACATGAGCACTATTATGTTTATTCTCGTTATTGCTGCGGTGGTACAATTTACCGAGATGGTCGTGCATAAAACCAGTCCGTTACTGTACAATGTACTGGGTATTTTCCTCCCTTTGATCACCACCAATTGTATCGTTCTGGGTGTTGCTCTGCTAAATGTAAAGGAACAACATGGCTTTATGCAATCCCTGTTTTATGGGTTTGGTGCCGCAGTGGGGTTTTCCCTGGTACTCATTCTATTCTCTGCTATTCGTGAACGCATCCTGGTGGCAGATGTACCAGAACCGTTTAAGGGCACATCCGTCGCACTAATTACCGCTGGAATTATGTCACTGGCTTTTATGGGTTTTACCGGTCTAATCAAAGTATAGCCCCATGCTAACGGTTATTATTGCGCTGGCTCTCCTTGCTGTCATCCTTGGTTTAATTTTAGGTTATGCTGCGATTCGCTTTAAGGTTGAAGGCGATCCAGTCGTTGACCAGATTGATGCCGTATTACCACAGACACAATGTGGGCAGTGTACTTTTACCGGCTGTCGTTCCTATGCCGAAGCGATTGCCAACGGCGAAGCCGATATCAACCAGTGCCCACCCGGCGGCGAAGCGACCATTATGACACTGGCTGACTTACTCGGTGTCGATGCCAAACCGCTCAATGCGGAACATGGTGAAGAAAAACAGCTGCCGACCATTGTCAGGATTGATGAACAAAGCTGTATTGGCTGTACGCTCTGCATTCAAGCCTGTCCGGTAGATGCAATTTTAGGCGCGGCAAAACAAATGCATACTGTTATTGAAACGGAATGCACCGGCTGTAACTTATGCATCCCACCCTGTCCCGTTGACTGTATCCATATCATTGAAATAAAACCCACCATAGGCCACTGGATTGCAGAGTTACCCGCAGCGGACTATATAACACCACACACAACAACTCACGCAAAAACCAGCAATATCTGACAAGCAAAAGCGGATAACCAATACAAAACTTACCCATATGACAGTCGCAGAGAAAATTTCAAAATTTGGTGGTGGTCTTGTCCTAGAGGCACACAAACACCTGTCAAACACTGGAACCATCACGGCTGTCCCAGCCAGCAGCCAGTATCTGGTTCCACTGCAACAACACATTGGTGGCATCAGTAAAAGTCTGGTCAAAGTTGGTGACCATGTATTAAAAGGGCAGCAGCTCGCCCAGCCAACAGGGGTTGTTAGCGCCGCAATTCACGCACCTGTTTCCGGCACTGTTACGGCCATCGACAATCAGGCAATGCCACATATCTCTGGTCTTACTGACCTGTGCATTACCATTGAAAATGATTTTCAAGACAAATGGGTGGAGCGACAACCGTTAGCTGAAAACTACAACCATACTTCCTCTCGTGATTTACGACAATTACTCCGCGACGCGGGGATTGTCGGGCTAGGTGGCGCAGTTTTCCCCGCTGCTGTCAAAGAAACTGAGATGTACGTTCGCACTTTAATTCTTAACGGCGTGGAATGTGAGCCTTATATTACCTGCGACGATATGCTTATGCGCGAACGTGCCGCACAGATTTTATCTGGCGCAGATATCATTGGACACATTATCAAAGCAAGAGAATGCGTTGTTGCCATTGAAGACAATAAACCCGAAGCGATTGCCGCGATACAAAAAGCAATCGACGCAGACGGCACTGGGTTTTTTCGCCTGCAAACCATCCCGACTGTTTACCCTAGTGGCGGCGAAAAACAGCTAATTAAGCTTATTACTGGCAAGGAAGTTCCTCTCGGCCATCGCCCACCCGAAGTCGATGTGTTATGCCACAATGTAGCAACCGCCTATGCCATCCAGCAGGCAGTGTTTGAAGCCATACCGCTAATTTCACGCATTATGACCATTACCGGATACGGCGTTAAACAGCCCCAAAATCTCGAAGTATTAATCGGCACCCCTATGATAGACTGCATTACGCAATGTGGTGGTTATGTTGAGGCGAGCTGCGAACTGATTATGGGTGGCCCGATGATGGGGTTCACCCTTGAATCAGACCGTCTGCCGGTAACCAAGGCAAGCAACTGTCTACTGCTAATGCGTAACAAGGAAACATCTGCAGTAACAAAACCACATTTACCCTGTATCCGCTGTGGAAAATGTGTCGCAGCCTGTCCAGTGCGCCTGTTACCGCAGCAACTTTACTGGTATACCAGCAGTAAGAATATGGAACGGGCGCAGGATCATCATCTATTTGACTGTATCGAATGTGGCTGCTGTGCCTATGTCTGCCCAAGTGATATTCCACTGGTACAATACTACCGCTTTGCTAAAACAGAAATTCGTGCAAAAGAACGTGAACGCATTGCCGCCGATATGGCGAGGCAGCGGCACGAAGCGCATCAACAAAGACTGGATAAACAGAAGCGTGAGCGTGAAGAACGCCTGCGTAAAAAACGCGAAATGTTAAAAGATAAAAGCAGGACAAATGCCGGTGACAATAATAAACAGGCGGCCATCACTGCTGCAATTGCCCGGGCAAACGCAAAAAAGAAGGCGCGTGCGCAAGCCGATAAGCCAGCCAAAGAATAAACCTGCGGCTCTTTTTCCATCTTGTTGCGCTGCATCACACATTAACGAAAAAATATTTGAATAATGCTATTTAATCGATCACCAGCCCCCCATATAAAAACGAATATCGGCGTACAAACAATGATGTTTCAGGTTGTTTATGCGCTCATTCCCGGTGCGCTGGCAGCCATGTATTTTTTTGGCTGGGGAGTGTTGTTTAATTTAACCATCGCCATCAGCGTTTGCCTGCTAAGTGAAGCGCTGATATTAAAAATGCGCCGGCGTGATGTTGTTGAACGACTCGCCGATGGTAGCGCACTGGTAACTGCCTGCCTGCTGGCATTGGCGCTACCACCACTAGCCCCCTGGTGGTTAACCACCATTGCGTGCTTATTTGCTATCGTTGTAGCCAAACATTTATACGGCGGACTCGGCTATAACCCCTTTAATCCAGCGATGGTTGGCTATATTGTTGTCATGATTTCATTCCCATTACAAATGACTTTATGGACCACACCCGTCAGTATTGGCAGTGGCTGGCCCGATTTTATTACCACCTTTAACTGGGTATTTAACGGGGTTTTACCTGCACACCACACCCTGGATTCTATTTCAATGGCGACCCCTATTGACGTTATTAAAACCCAGCTAACTCAATTGCACGGTATTACCGAGACGCGTAGCAGCAGCCAGTATAAATTATTATTTGGCGCGTTCAGTGGTATTGGCTGGGAATGGATAAATGGACTTTACCTGGCAGGCGGCATCTGGTTAATCCGGAAAGAGGTTATAGACTGGCGTATTCCTGCCGCGTTATTAATCAGCCTGGCCTTTTTTGCTAATATCTTTTCGGTTATCGACTTTCAGACCTACAATTCTGCTTTATTCCAACTCTTTAGCGGTGGTACCATGTTGTGTGCCTTTTTTATCGCCACCGATCCCGTTACGGCAAGTACAACACCCAAAGGTCGCTGGATTTACGGCATTGGTATTGGCTTATTAATTTTTATTATCCGTACCTGGGGCGGTTACCCCGATGGCATTGCTTTCGCTATCGTCCTGATGAATATCACTGTCCCCATTATTGATTATTACACATTACCGAAAGTTTACGGTGATCCAGGTCACTAACCGATCAGCGCGCAGATGAAACTGTTACTCGACAAACCTAAAAAAGTGCTTATTACCGCATTCCTCCTGACAATATTTGCAATTGCCGGTGCCGCACTGGTTGGTCTCACCTATTCCTCGACCAAGGAGGATATCCGTCATAATGAACAGCTAACTCTGCTACGAAAACTCAACACCATTATTCCGGCAAAAAAATATGATAATAATTTACTTGAAGACACTATTACCGTTCCTGCTGACACCCTGCTAGGAACCACGGAGGCAGTCAAAGTCTATCGCGCAAGAAAACAGCACAAGGACGTTGCTGTCGTTTTACCTGTCACTGCGCCCAATGGTTATAACGGTCCGATAGACATGCTTGTTGGCATCTATAATGATGGAAAAATTGCAGGGGTACGGGTTGTCGAACAACGAGAAACACCCGGCCTCGGTGATGCAGTTGATCGCAGGCATTCTAGCTGGGTCGAAGGTTTTAACGGGAAAAGCCTGCAGCAGCCGGACGCAAAGCACTGGAAGGTCAAACGTGATGGCGGTGTATTTGACCAGTTTACCGGCGCAACAATCTCCCCACGGGCAGTAGTAAAAGCGGTTCACTTTGCTCTGTTATACTTTAGAAAACACCATGATGAATTATTTACTCAGCAGAAAACCAGCGAATAAAAGGTAACCGTAATGCATAATAAATCATTAAATTTCCAGGTAGAAATTATTCGCAATGGCCTGTGGAACAATAATATGTCGCTGGTACAGCTACTTGGCCTGTGTCCACTACTCGCAGTTTCCAATACCGTCGTCAATGGGCTGGGACTGGGTATTGCAACACTGCTTACACTGGTATTATCCAATAGCAGCATATCCTTAATTCGGCACTGGTTAAAACCAGAAATTCGGATTCCGGTGTTCGTGCTGATTATTGCGTCTATTGTTACCGCTATTCAGCTAGTGATGAATGCATGGTGGCATGAACTGTATCTGGTACTCGGTATTTTTATTCCACTCATCGTTACCAACTGCGCCATTATCGGTCGGGCCGAAGCCTTTGCTTCCAAAAACAATGTGCTGAACTCTGCGCTGGATGGTTTTATGACCGGGCTTGGTTTCACGCTGGTGCTGCTGGTGCTGGGTGCAATGCGAGAACTGATTGGCGCGGGCACCTTACTTGCCAATGCCCAGTTAATGTTTGGCAGTGTTGGAAAATCGCTCACTATTACTGTTATTCCACACTACGGTGGTTTTTTACTTGCGGTTTTACCACCCGGTGCATTTATTGGACTGGGTTTACTCATTGCACTAAAAAATATTATCGACAAACGTCAACAGCAGCGTCAGGCCGCTACGGTAAAACTCATGCCCTCAGGTGGTGACGAAGTAATAGCCCAGATAAGTTAATAAATGCAATAGAATGAACAAACACAAGCGTTATGAAATTTTCTCGCGCCTGCAACAGGCAAACCCACAGCCGACAACTGAACTAAACTATAACTCAACTTTTGAATTATTAATTGCGGTAATTCTCTCGGCCCAGGCAACCGATAAAAGTGTCAATAAAGCCACGGCAAAACTTTTCCCCACAGCCAGCACTCCCGCCGCCATTTTTGCACTCGGCGAAGACGGCCTGAAGCCATTTATCAAAACTATCGGTCTCTATAACAACAAAACCAAAAATATTATCAAAACCTGTCATAAGCTTATTGAGCAACACAATGGCAGCGTGCCCAGTACACAAAAAGCACTTGAAGCGTTACCCGGTGTCGGTCGCAAAACCGCCAATGTGGTCAGAAATACGGCTTTTGGCCATGCTACTATCGCTGTGGATACACACATATTCCGTGTCGCCAATCGGACAAAAATCGCCCTCGGTAAAAATGTGCTGGAAGTGGAAAAGAAACTGCTAAAATTTATTCCTGAAGAATTCCAGCTTAACGCCCACCACTGGCTTATTCTGCACGGGCGTTACACCTGTATTGCCCGCAAGCCACGTTGTGGTGCCTGTATTATTGAAGATTTGTGTGAGTACCGACAGAAGACCGAAACATAAACGCCCCAGAATAAACTGGCAGCGTCATTTATCAGTGGCTCGGTTCAGGGGCGGTCATTTAATTTCGACGACTAGCAATTTCAACAACCAGCCGATCAATCTGTCGATATCCCTGTGAAAGTTTTAACCCACGTCGACCACGTTCACCAGCATAGGTTAGCAGCTCGTTAACTTTCATGGTTTTATATCTTTTACCTGCATGCACGATTAGTTTAGCATTGGTTGGTAGCAGTGTAACTGCGGCCACTTTCTCTTTACCACTATTAAGCAGTGTAGAGGGTATATTAATTATTTTATTCCCTTTGCCTTTAGCCATTTGAGGTAATTGTACCAATGGTGTCATCAACATATGACCAATCGAACTCACCGCAATGATCTGGTCACTCGCCACATCATAAACTTTCATCGGTGGTAGCGCCTTTGCTACTTTTCCCACACTCAATACGGCTTTCCCTTTTTTTGCATTCGCCTGCATATCACCCAGTCGCACTAAAAAGCCATAACCATGATTACTTGAGAGCAGATAAAGATCATTTGGTTTACCGATCATGACGGCAACAAAGTCAGCACCGGGTGCGGGCGTAAAATAAGCTGTTAAGGGTTCTCCCTGCCCGCGTGCCGAGGATAATTTATGCACTGGTAAAGTGTATGCCCGTCCACTGGAATCAAAGAAAACGGCCAGTTCATTGCTCTTGCCCTGCGCCGATGCACAATAGGCATCTCCAGCTTTATAATTTAGTTTTGCGACATCGACATCATGGCCTTTGGCTGCTCGCACCCAGCCTTTTTTCGACAACACAACCGTTATGGCTTCGCTGGGAAGCAGTGCCATTTCATTCAGTGCCTGCGCTGCCTTGCGTCGCACAATTGGCGAACGACGTTCATCACCATAAGTTTCAGCATCGGCAATGATTTCTTTACGGATTAAATTTTTTAACCGTATTGCTGAAGCCAGTATTTTTACCAACTTATCTCGTTCAACAGCAAGCTCACTTTGCTCGCTACGGATTTTTATTTCTTCAAGTTTTGCCAGATTACGCAACTTTAATTCAAGAATAGCTTCCGCCTGCACATCACTAATAACAAAGCGTTGTATCAACACGGGTTTCGGTTTATCGTGTTCTCGAATAATAGCAATCACTTCATCAATATTTAAAAACGCAATGAGCAGAGCATCCAGTACATATAGACGTTTATTTACCTTTTCAAGCCGCCACTGTAAACGACGGCGAACTGTAACCGTTCTATATTTAAGCCACTCTTCCAGCAACAGCCGTAAATCTTTAACCTGCGGCCGTCCATCGATGCCAATCATGTTCATGTTGACACGGTAACTGCGTTCCAGGTCGGTGGTGGCGAACAGATGCTGCATTAATTCTTCGGTATTAATACGACTTGAGCGCGGCACAATGACCAGACGAGTTGGATTTTCGTGATCTGATTCATCGCGTAAATCTTCAACCATCGGTAATTTTTTTGCCGTCATCTGGTGTGCAATCTGCTCCAGAATTTTATTCCCAGAAACCTGATAGGGCAAAGCTGTAATAATAAGGTGATTATCCTCTTTATCATAACAGGCGCGCTGACGAATACTGCCATGACCTGTACGGTAGGTTTCGAGAATATCTTCATACGAAGTAATAATTTCTGCCTGAGTCGGAAAATCGGGCCCTTTAATATGCTCACACAAATCTTCCAGTGTACTTTTTGGTGATTCCAGTAAACGCACACAGGCATTGGCTACTTCGCGTAAATTATGCGGCAAAATATCGGTAGCCATGCCAACAGCGATACCGGTACTGCCATTGAGCAGAACATTCGGTAAGCGTGCCGGCAAAGTTTCTGGCTCGTCCAGTGTGGCATCAAAATTAGGTGTCCACTCAACCGTTCCCTGCCCCAGCTCGGTTAATAAAATCGTTGAGTAAGCCGTTAACCGTGATTCGGTATAACGCATAGCGGCAAACGATTTTGGATCATCTGATGATCCCCAATTACCCTGACCATCAATCAGCGGGTAACGATAAGAGAATGGTTGCGCCATTAACACCATCGCTTCATAACAGGCGCTATCGCCATGTGGGTGGTATTTACCCAGTACATCACCCACTGTTCTTGCTGATTTTTTATGTTTGGATGAAGCCTTTAAACCCAACTCGGACATAGCAAAAATAATGCGTCGCTGCACGGGTTTCAGGCCATCACCAATAAACGGCAAAGCACGATCCAAAATCACATACATGGAGTAATCCAGATAGGCTTTCTCGGTAAATTCGGCAATGGGTTGCCGTTCTACACCATCAAATTCAAATGCATTTTGTTGCGTCATATTGTTTGTGTTATGTTGATTTTTATGAGAAATATCTAAGCTATTACTGAAACAGATGAAAAGGATACTGGTTATTCAAGACACGCTGTCAATACATTCATGTAAGCTCGGCACCCGCATCTCTGCGGCTGACGGTTTTGAATAACCGGCATCCTTTTCATCCATCTTAGTAAATGCAGGCTCACTTTACTGCCGCCAGTGCACCTTTTGATTCTAACCAGGCTTTACGGTCTGGTGCACGTTTTTTTGCCAGTAACATATCCAGCATTTCGCTACTATTCTTATCTGCATCCAGTGTTAACTGAACCAACCGGCGGGTGTCTGGTGCTAAAGTGGTAATACGTAACTGCAGCGGATTCATTTCACCCAGGCCTTTAAACCGTGTAACAGTAACTTTACCCCGAAGTTTTTCTGCCTGAATCCGATTTTCTATGCCCTGTTTTTCTGCTTCATCCAGCGCATAGAAAATCTCCTTACCTACATCAATCCGATATAATGGTGGCATCGCCACATAAATATGCCCCGCTTCTACCAGCGGGAAAAAATGCCGCAAAAATAATGCGCATAATAAAGTTGCAATATGGTAACCATCAGAATCTGCATCGGCCAATATACAAATCTTGTCGTAACGTAAATTTTTTAAATCTATTGCGCCAGGCTCGATACCAATAGCAACAGAGATATCATGAACCTCCTGTGAGGCCAGTATCTGATCGCGATCCACTTCCCAGGTATTTAATATTTTCCCGCGCAACGGCATAATCGCCTGAAATTCACGATCCCGTGCCTGCTTGGCAGAACCACCCGCTGAATCACCTTCAACCAAAAACAGTTCACTACGGTGGCTATCCTGAGAAGAACAGTCTGCCAATTTGCCGGGCAAAGCAGGCCCCGTAGTCACTTTTTTACGCACCACTTTCTTGCCCGCACGTAACCGTTTTTGCGCTTTATCTATCGCCAGTATCGCAATGGCTTCTGCCGCTTCGGTATGCTGATTTAGCCATAAACTAAACAGGTCTTTAACCACGCCAGAAACAAACGTAGCGCATTCACGCGAAGACAGACGCTCTTTGGTCTGGCCAGAAAATTGTGGATTAGCCAGCTTTACCGAGAGCACATAACAAACTCTATCCCAGACATCTTCTGGACTGAGTTTCACGCCACGCGGCAACAAACTACGAATATCACAAAACTCACGTAAAGCTTCAGTCAGGCCACTACGTAAACCATTAACATGCGTGCCTCCCTGTGTGGTAGGAATCAGATTAACATACGATTCGGTAATGATTTCACCGGCTTCTGGCAGCCAGGTCAGTGCCCAGTCAACGGCTTCGGTCTTTGCCGACAGGCTGCCAGTAAAAGGTTCGGCAGGTAGCGTATCTTGTTCAAACAGGTTGCCACCCAGATAATCAGCCAGACCACCCTCATATAACCAGCTTTGTTTCTCGCCAGTTTTTTCTTCAACAAAACTCACTTCCAGGCCAGGACATAAAACAGCTTTCGCACGTAACACATGTTTTAAACGCGAAACCGAAAATGTCACTGAATCAAAATATTTTTTTTCTGGCCAGAAATGAATGCGTGTACCCGTATTTCGTTTACCAACCGTACCGGTAATTTTCAGCTCACTAACTTTTGCGCCATGCTCAAAGGCCATAGTATAAATACGCCCATCGCGCAGCACTTCAACATCAACGCGCGATGACAGAGCATTCACTACGGAGACACCAACACCATGCAGGCCACCAGAAAACTGATAGTTTTCACCGGAGAACTTACCCCCGGCATGCAGCCGTGTCAAAATCACTTCAACACCGGGAACGCCTTCTTCCGGGTGCTCATCAACAGGCATACCACGACCATTATCGGTAACACCTAGAGAACCATCCTGATATAAAACCACTTTAATTTTACTGGCGAACCCGGCAATAGCTTCGTCAACGCTGTTGTCCACAACTTCCTGTGCCAGATGATTCGGGCGGGTGGTATCAGTGTACATTCCCGGACGCTTCTGCACCGGCTCAAGACCTGTTAACACCTCAATTGTTGAGGCATTATATCTACTCATACTGCATACTCGTAATTATTATTCGAAATAACATGAAGTCAAAATAATATTTTTCAGGTTCTGTGGTGGCTTTAAAAAGCGGCGAAACTGTCATGGTCTACGACCAGGCACGTAGCCCTTGCCCACAGTTTCCTGGCTGCCAAATTAACAACTAAACTGGCTACTTATCTAACACGGCAACCAGTTTATTTACCGGCACATAACCCGGCAACATTTCGCCATCCTCTAATATGATTGATGGCGTACCACGTACACCAAGTTGATTTGCAACCTGCATCTGTTTATTTAGTGGATTAGCACAGGTTTTCTCCGCAACATTCCCCCCTGCTTTGACCATATTCATCGCCTTGTGTCTATCATCCGCACACCAGACACTTTCGGTCTTCCTCTTGTCACTCTCGCCTTTAAGTGGCATAAAGATATACCTGACTTCTATATTATTTTTCATATATTCAGGCATTTCACTATGCAATCGACGGCAATAGGGACAATCTACATCCGTTACTACGGTAATTACATGATCGACTTTCTTAGGCCGGTAAATTAGCATATTTTTCTCACCCAGGCCGGCGATTAGCTTTAATCGCATGGCCGCTTTTGCCTTCTCACTGTAATTTTTTCTGGTTTTTAAATTAACCAGATCACCATCAATCATATAGCGTGCATTAGCGTCCATGTACACCACCTGGCTACCAACAATGACCTGATATAAACCCGCAATGGGGGTCGTTGAAATATTGCCAACAACTAACGAAGGTAAACGTTTGGTGAGCGCTTTTTTTAATGTAGCAACGCCTTTATCCACTGCCTGGGACGGAATAACACCTTTACCTGCTCCCGCCGAAATAGCAACAACAGGAGAAAGAAGTGAAACCGCTAAAATGCATATGGAAGTAATTTTCATTTTGAAATAGCCTGCCTAAAATTGTCTAGTGTTACGATAAAGAAGTACATTCATGCACTAGGGACATTAAATACTGAAGTAAATTTCATCATCATACTATAATTTTTACTGAAGCCCACCCTGAAATTAGCTAAAAATAACACACGCCACACCTTATACCACCCAGGTAACAGACTAAATCAATAGATCTGAATTTTATTTAAAATCAATAATCTATACCTATATATTACTGAAACAACAGTTTTCACCCAAAACAAAAAGGCCACTCTTAAGGGAGTAGCCTTTTTCTGGCATAAATTAAAATTTACCTACACATCAGTGCTTATTACGCTTTAGCTTTTTTACGACTATGGCGCTTGCCTGGCTTACTTGCTTTGTTAATTTTAGCCATTTCTTTCTTCGTCCAGCTTTCAGCAAAGCGCATAACCGCTGCTTCTTTGCGTTCCGCCATCTTCAGTAACATTTCCTGACGTTTCCTGGATTCAGCTACTTCAGCCTTTGCGGCGGCGAGTGCAGCTGTGGTTGCAGCTACGTGCTCACGCATTTTCTGCTTAGCAGCAGACGCGATGGCATTTTTCTTCGCCGCAACAACCTTTTTCTTCGCTACTAAAGCTTTCTTCTTAACTGCGGCAACTTTTTTCTTCGCCGCAGCATTTTTTGCAAGTTTTTTATTCACTGCTTTTTTTGCCGTTGTTTTTTTCTTAACTGTCTTTTTATTTACTGGTGTTTTCTTTTTAACTGCACGTTTTGTCGTCATTTTTTTCTTGCTTGCTGTAGAAGTTTGCGCCATTAGACTATCCCCTTTTTTAAGTTACGCTCGAAAGTATAAAAGGTTATTCTAATTAAGCAAACTTTTTTTAAATTTTAAGCCATATTTTGTCAATTAAATAAGTAACTTAATTATACTAATCCGTTCTGAAATTAAAAATCCGTTAGTTTAAACATGTACGACACACTACTGCCTCGTTAACTATCAGTAATGCAGGTATTAATTTCTTTTCGCTATTTTTTCTATTCCAGCGAGATTAAAACTAAATAGATAAAATCCAGTATCCACAGAAAAAACTCTTTGGATAACCGCTTCCATTGATAAATAATGTATTTTTTTCAAATTATAATCTCTACAGTTAAAAATTGATTATAATAAGCGACTCCCATACGCTAGAATCAAACGATTATGAATAGTTTATTCATGCTCAGACAATAATGACTTAAAACCAATGACTCAATCAACAAAACCCACTTCAACAGTGAACTATGCCGGACTTATCCGACGTTTTTTCGCTCTATTTTATGACTCTTTTTTACTGCTATCACTATTCTTTATTGTTTCAGCCATTTTTACATCGTTAAATGGTGGTCATGCCGTTGAAAAGAATAGTCCGCTTTATCTGCTCTTTCTTATAAGCCTGATTGGTGTCAGCTTTCTATATTTTAGCTATGCCTGGACACACGGTGGTCAGACGCTGGGAATGCAAAGCTGGCGCATGAAGCTACAAACTGAAGAAGATAAAAACATAAGCTGGAAACAGGCATCAATACGTTACCTGGTTGCTATTTTATCATGGCTTTGTCTAGGATCAGGTTTTATCTGGTCGTTATTTAATACAAAAAAACAATGCTGGCATGACAAAGCAAGCGGCAGCGTTATGCTGGATTTACGCTAGGAAATAGCTAAGGAACCGCTGATTGATTCTGCATGAAGTAAATTGTAAGCTGAAAATTCAGTTTCAGGGCGTGAACCGCACAGACTAACAGTACAGATGAAAAGGCTCCCCTTGTTCAAGACCGTCAGCCGCAGGGATGTATTCACACAGAAACTCAACGCACCCGCCGCAAAAATAATAAGCTAATTATGATGATGATAACAAGAGGAGCACCCGCACTCAATACTGGCTCGATACCCATCGCAAGTCCAAGATAGTTCATGGTTCGACTTACAACAAAAAAAACAATTCCTACAACAACCGCAAGTATTATTCTTTGTCCAAGTCCACCACTTCGTGGTGTCGTAGAAAAAACCAGTGGCATCGCAATCAGCAACATGGCTAGACAGGTAATAGGGGTAAATATTTTTATCCAAAAGGCAAGTTTATACTTACCCGCATCCAGGTGATTTGCTTCAAGATAACGACTATAGGTATATAAATTCTGCACAGACATATCCTTCGCTTCCAGCTCCAACACGGAAAACAGTTCAGGTAATATTAATGTTGGCACGACCTGTTTATTTTTAAAAGAAACTCTTGTTTCAGGTTTCACATTCGGCTCGCCGATCCCCCTGATTGTTGTCTGTCTGACACCCGTTAAAATCCAGCTATTATGCTTATAACTCGCGCTGGCTGCATAAATCATCGCGCTTAAATGGCGTTGGCTATCGAGTTCATAAATGCTTATCTGCTGTAATTGATGGTTAGGCATTACCTTCTTCACATTAATATAACGGTTGCCATTTCGCGCCCAGATATTATTGTAACCGCTCACAATTAGCTTATTGTCCATTGCTTCAGCGCGTAATGTTTTTGCCGCGCCAGTCGTATATGGCACAACATATTCACCCAGTAGCGCAACCAAAATAGCAATAAAAAATCCGGCTTTAAGTACTGAAAGCGTTATCCTGTTCGTACTTAAACCCGAAGCTCGCATAATAATTAGTTCTGAATTGGCAGCAATCGCCCCCAGTGAAATAATGCCACCTAATAACAGAATAGAAGGGGATAATTCATAAGTACGTTGTGGCAACTGTAAAAGGACAAATAAAAACGCATGCAAAGCATCGTAATTACCCGTCCCTACTGCTTTTAGCTGGGCAACAAAATCAATAAATGCAAACATAGTTAGTAGTACCAGCATCGAAATGAATGTGCCGATAATAACCGTTCTGGCAATATATCGGTCAAGCACCATGTTGACCAACCCGCTGTTTTCGAATCAGATAACCGCTACGCTTTAAGATAAAATACAATAGGATAATGGCCAGTATGTGTACCCACCAGATACCAATCCATGCCGGGATTTTTCGTTGAATAATCCAGGTGTAAGAGATACTGATCAGGTTTGAGTACAGCAAATAGATAACCAGCGCCAGGACCAGTTTTGAATATCGCCCACTACGTGGGCTAGTCTTGCTTAGTGGTAAAGCCATAAATGAAACGATAAATGCTGCAATAGGTATCGCTATTCGCCACTGTAGCTCGGCTTTATCCTTCGGTTTTTCTGAGTGCCAGAGTTCAGATAGTGTTTTTGTTGATGCGGAAGTATGTACTGCGACCTTTTTCCTGTCGATATGGATGCCATAGTCGGTGTATTCAATAATATTCATCGCCGCCTGACCCGCGTTGCCGACATAATGTACCCCGTTATGCATAACCATGTAACGATTACCGCTGCTATCAATATAACTACTGGTGCTGTCAGCAATATCAACATGCGCTTTATCGCCTTCCACCTGTTGAAAAAAAGTATTATCCAGCTGTTTTTTATTCTTATCCTGTGACTCCAGAAAAAGCACCGCTCCACTTTTACTGGCGTGATTAAACCGTCCAACAAGCAATGAATCAACTTTTGATTTACTGCTAATCTTTGCCGTAATCAAGGCTCGCTGATGCTCCATCACGGGTTTAATAAACAGCGACAAAATTAGCAAAACTACCGTTGTCGGTATTACCACCACCATTAATGACCGGTACAGACGTAAAGGCCCGACACCTGATGACATGATAGCGGCCATCTCACTGTCTTTATACAGCCGACCAAACCCCAATAAGATCCCCATTAATAAACTGAGTGGGATAAGGATTACGCTAAACTGGAACAGGCTATTAATTAGATAAGCCATAAATGCACTGACGGGAATAAATCCCTGCGTGATCCAGCTCAGTAAATGCACCACCTCAGTGCTTAATACAATGACCAGCAACACCAGCAGGACCGTTAGCCAGGCGGTTAAAATTTCGCGTGCAATGTAGCGATCAAGAATGCCCATTGAGAACCATATAAATAAAAACCACCCGTTAAACCCCTGTAGAAAATGAAAATCATTGTTGTATAGCGCTTATTTTAACGTTTCTAAGAGACCCAAATCTCCCGCTAAAAATAATTAGTTTAAATGTATACTACCCTCAATAGCATAAATTGAATACAATCAACACCTCAGAGATGACCAGCAGTACAACTGACTGCCTGAACATCTTTACCTTATTATTAAATTTAAAGCTCGGAGTCCTCATGGAATATTCTGTTAAAAGCGGCAACCCTGAAAAACAGCGTATTGGTTGTGTCGTTGTGCCTGTATATGCCTCTCGTAAATTATCGCCTTCAGCAAGAATTATCGACAGAGCAAGTAATGGACACATTTCCAATCTGGTACGCCGCGGTGAAATTGAGGGTGATCTGGATAATATCTTATTACTGCATAATGTTGAAAACACCCTGTGTGATCGAATTTTACTTATTGGCTGTGGCAAAGAAAAAGATATCGCTCCCCATACTTTCCACCAAATAAACCACACTATGGTAAAAACTCTGAATGCCAGCGGTGCCACTGAAATTGCCTCTTATTTAACAGAGATTCCCGTTAAACAGAAAGATCTGAACTGGAAAATTCGTCATTCAATCGAATCCATTGATGCAGCACTATATAACTTTAATCAGCTAAAATCAGAAAAGCAGGAGCTCCGTCGCCCAATACGCAAATTCATCTTTAGCGTTTCAGGACGGGGACAATTAACTCAGGGTGAAGTTGCCGTACGACAGGGCATGGCAGTCTCGGATGGCATACATATAGCTAAAGATCTCAGTAACCTGCCATCGAATATCTGCACGCCGAATTATCTTGCTAAATCAGCGATAAAACTCGATATACAGCATGCAAATATCAACACTACCGTGCTGGAAGAAGCTGACATGGAAAAGCTGGGTATGGGAGCATTGCTTTCCGTATCTAAAGGCAGTCGTGAACCCGGCAAGCTTATTGTTATGGAATATATGGCCGGTGATAAAACACAAAAAACCATTGTGCTTGTCGGCAAAGGTGTCACCTTCGATTCTGGTGGCATTAGTCTGAAACCGGGCGCAGGCATGGACGAGATGAAATATGATATGTGCGGTGCGGCCAGTGTCTTTGGTACGATTGATGCCTGTGCTGAATTACAGCTACCAATAAATATTGTCGGCATTGTACCAACGGTTGAAAATATGCCTGATGGTCTCGCTTGTAAACCTGGTGACATTGTAACCAGCATGTCGGGACAAACCATTGAAATTCTCAATACTGATGCTGAAGGTCGACTGATTTTATGTGATGCACTGACTTATGCCGAAAAATTTGACCCTGATGTAGTGATTGATATTGCCACTCTCACCGGTGCCTGCATTGTTGCTTTAGGTGCGCACCCTGCGGGTTTAATGAGTAACCATAGTCCGTTGGCAAATGATCTGTTAACGGCAGGCAAACAGTCTGGGGATCGCTGTTGGCGGCTGCCTTTATGGGATGATTATCAGGAGCAGCTCGACAGTAACTTTGCCGACATAGCGAATATCGGTGGCAAAGGCGCAGGCACTATAACAGCAGCTTGTTTTCTTTCGCGCTTTACCAAAAAATATCACTGGGCACACCTGGATATAGCCGGTGTTGCATGGAACAGTGGCAAACAAAAAGGCGCGACAGGTCGCCCTGTTGGTTTACTAACGCAATATATACTCGACCGACTGGAAGCCTCCAAACTCCACTAAACTCAGCTTCATCGAAAAAACAACCCGGCCTTCGAGGTAAGCACAATGCCTGATTATAAGCATCGAGAAATTCCTGTACTGGATGATATTATTTCCACGGCAGTTGATAGCAACAAACAGAAGGGAGACACAATCAGTATTGATACCGAACCATCCGATGAACTATTCATCACTGCAATAGATGGGCCTGTATTGACTTTACCAGAAGCAATTGATGGCGATGAAACTCGCCACTTTGCGGTTCACCGTATTGAACCCGCAATCGGCACAAACTTAAACCCCAATACCAATCCTGAGCCTGTAGTTGAACACCCCGCCAAACTGGATAAAACTGAGACACCATTATCCAGAACAGCAGCACCAACTAATCTGCTATATCACTACTCACCCGAAGAAAATATTAATCCTGAAATGGAGACTGATGGTTTATACACCATGGGTTCTCATCAACTTGAAACTAATTATGCCCACTATAATCCATCGCATCACCCCATAGAGAATCAACCACTGGCCGAAACCGAGAATAAAATCGCTACCGACATACACGGCATTAATTTTGATATAGAAGCAATAACCGAACAGATCATCCAGCAGATATTGCCCAATATTGAACAACAGTTACGCCTGCTGGTACATGATGCGCTGTCAACAAACATCAAAACCTCAGCGCCTGAATAAGCCCCCTTACTTAAGGAAGCTCTGATTAATCCATAAGACTGGATCTTACCGATCGAATTAATAATCGCTTCTCTTAAATAATAAAATCTCTCGTCTGTACACCTGATACAAACGTCGTAATCCACAGCAGCCAAACAACACTTGCTGTATAATTCGTCAGTTCAAATTTCTGCTGTTAAACAGTTAACCAAGCATTCCGAGTCTGTCATGGAAAAAACATACAATCCGCAATCCATTGAGCGAAAATGGTACAAAATCTGGGAGGAAAACAACTATTTCAGCCCCGAGAGTCACCCGGATGATTTATGCAATGATGATAAACGCGAAAACTTCTGCATTATGATCCCCCCTCCCAATGTCACCGGCCGGTTGCACATGGGGCATGCATTTCAGGACACTATTATGGACACAATGGTTCGCTATCACCGCATGAAAGGTGACAATACCCTGTGGCAGGTTGGCACTGACCATGCGGGTATTGCGACACAAATGGTAGTGGAACGCCTGATTAATGCAGAAGGCAAAACTCGCCACAATTATGGCCGAGAAAAATTTATTGACCGCATCTGGCAATGGAAAGAAGAATCCGGCAATACCATCACCCAGCAATTACGTCGCATGGGCGCATCGCTGGACTGGTCACGCGAACGCTTTACTCTGGATGAAGGACTCTCTACAGCCGTTAATGAAGTATTTATACGCCTGTACGAAGAAGGTCTCATCTATCGCGGTAAACGGCTGGTAAACTGGGACCCCGTCCTGCACACCGCAGTTTCTGATCTGGAAGTATTATCCAGCCAGGAAGACGGTCACATGTGGTACATGCGTTACCCACGCAGTAATGGTGCAGGGCATGTCGTGGTTGCAACCACCCGCCCTGAAACTATGCTAGGCGACTGTGCGGTAGCAATTAACCCTAAAGATGAACGCTATTCCTACCTGCTTGGCGAGTTTCTTGAACTCCCGCTGACCGGGCGTAAAATCCCCGTCATCGCCGATGAACATGTCGATCCAGAATTTGGTACTGGCTGTGTAAAGATCACCCCGGCACATGATTTCAACGATTACCAGGTCTGGAACCGGCATAAAAATAAAAATGAAATTCGCGATCTACCCAATGGGGGTTTAATTAATATCTTTACCCATCATGCCGCCATTCGTGATAACTGTGATGATAGCAATCATATTATCCCGGATCAGTATATTGGCCTGGATCGTTATGCCGCACGTAAAAAAATAGTTGCTGACCTTGTCGCTGCCGGTTTAATGGAAAAAATTGACAACCATAAACTGATGGTACCTCGCGGTGATCGCTCAGGTGCCGTCATTGAACCCTATCTCACCGACCAGTGGTATGTAAAAGTTGAACCCCTGGCCAAGCCTGCAATTGCTGCGGTTGAAAAAGGTGATATTAAATTTATTCCAGACAACTGGAAAAACACCTATTTTGAATGGATGAACAACATTGAAGACTGGTGCATCTCCAGACAAATCTGGTGGGGACACCGAATCCCCGCCTGGTATGATGAAATAGGCAATGTTTATGTTGGTTACGATATCAATGACGTGAGAGCAAAAAACAGATTACCTGATGACTTTCTACTACAGCAAGATGAAGATGTGCTTGATACCTGGTTCTCCTCAGCATTATGGCCATTCTCAACCCTGGGCTGGCCAGAGAAAACCGCAGAACTAGAAAAATACTACCCGACCAACGTACTGGTCACTGGATTCGACATTATTTTCTTCTGGGTCGCCAGGATGATTATGATGGGGATAAAATTTATGGGCGATGTGCCTTTTCGTGAAGTTTATGTGCATGGTTTGGTGCGCGATGCGGAAGGTCAGAAAATGTCCAAGTCCAAAGGTAATGTCCTTGACCCCATTGATGTCATCGATGGTATTGGCCTGGAAGCACTGGTAGCCAAACGTACCAGCGGTGTCATGCAACCACATATGATTGAACGCGTGGAAAAACTCACCCGTAAAAATTTTCCAGAAGGTCTAGCACCTTTTGGTACCGACGCATTGCGTTTCACCTTTGCTTCACTGGCTACCACCGGGCGTGACGTAGTGTTTTCCCCAGGACGGATCGAAGGCTACCGCAATTACTGCAATAAACTATGGAATGCCACCCGCTATGTTCTGATGCAAACGGAGAACAAAGACACTGGTATTGGTATCGACATTGGCAGTAGCGAAATTGAATACTCACTGGCTGATCGCTGGATTATTTCAACACTGCAACAGCTGGAACAGCGTGTGGAACAACATATCCAACATTCACGCATCGACCTGCTGGCACAGGAAATTTATAGTTTTGTCTGGGAAGATTATTGCGACTGGTATCTGGAATTATCCAAACCAATATTGTTTGATGACACCACCTCCGAACGAGCACAGCGTGGCACCCGGCAAACACTGGTTTGTGTACTCGAAACCCTGCTCCGACTAAACCACCCCATTATTCCATTTATTACCGAAGAATGCTGGCAACGTATAGCACCACTGGCAGGCAAAACCGGCAACAGTATTATGTTGCAGCCTTTCCCCAAACCAGATATAAGTAAAATTGACACTGACGTAGAAACTGAACTGGAATGGGTGAAAACTTTTGTTAGCGGTGTGCGCCGGATTCGCTCAGAGATGGATATTGCTCCCAGCAAACCATTAGCCTTATTGTTGCAAAATGCCAGCGAAAATGACCAGACCTGTTACCAGAGGAACCGGAAATTTATTGAAACTCTGGCTAAAGTTGAGTCCAGTTTATGGTTAACCGAAAGTGACAACGCGCCAGAATCAGCGACTGCTCTGGTTGGGGAAATGAAGATTCTAATCCCCTTTGCTGGTTTAATTGACAAAACAGCTGAACTCGCGCGTCTAGAAAAGGAAATTGGCAAATATCAGATAAATATTGATAAAACCACTGCAAAGCTGGTGAACAAAAACTTCATCGAAAAAGCCCCGCCAGTGGTCGTAGAAAAAGAGCGCAACCGACTGGCTGAAATGAGCAAAGCAGTGGCGCAGTTAAAAGAACAGATGAAAAAAATTCAGGGCCTATAGCTGGGTGATGCATTGATGGCGGGGCAAACAATAAGACATCATCACCCTTTCATGGTGAAACAACATTCATCTCCAACACAACAATCTCGCCAGCCTGCTCACTTGAGAGGCGCGATAACATTGTGATCATTTCCTCCTGCTCACCACTGTCACATATCCACTGTTGCGTGGATTTATTGTAATCAAAATGAAAGCCACCGGATTTTGCCGCCATCCAGAGTTGATTCATTGCACTCTGTTTGCTAAAAATAATTTTGCTGCCATTAACAAACTCCAGCGTTAAAACACCCCCTATTTCATCGTAGTCGATGTCTGCCCCGCAGTGATCAATTGCATTCTGTAAAGCTTCTATTGTCTGCTCGGCAATGTCATTAAATTCTGATTCATTCATATTAAACCCCTTAAGATTTTTACTTTCACATCTTACTGCGAATTAACGCATTCACCTGCGCTGGATTGGCTTTGCCTTTGGACATTTTCATTACCTGTCCAACAAAGAAACCCATCATTTTATCTTTGCCGCCTTTCAGTTCTTCAAATTGAGTCGGATGATTGTTTATCACTTCGTCAACCATTGCTTCAATGGCACTGGTATCGGTAATCTGTTTCAGACCTTTATTCTTTATTACTTCATCGGCACTGCCTTCACCGTTCCACATTGCAGCTAAAACATCTTTGGCTATTTTCCCGGAGAGGGTATTGTCTTTAATGCGCATTAACAGCTTAGCAAAATCTTCTGCGCTAATGCTGAGCTGATCAATGTCTGTTTCTTCACGATTTAACCGTGCTGACAGTTCACCGGTTATCCAGTTAGCGGAAAGTTTTGCGTCTTCCGTTTGCCTGGCGACTGTTTCAAAATAATCGGCCAGTTTTCTGGAGGCAGTAATTACGCTCGCATCATAAGCCGTCAGCCCAAGCTCATCGATATAACGCTGTTTTTTCTGCTCGGGTAATTCAGGTAGCTCGGCACGTACCTGCTGACGATAGGCTTCAGTAATCACAACAGGCAATAAATCCGGGTCGGGAAAATAGCGGTAATCATTGGCTTCTTCCTTGCTGCGCATAGAACGGGTTTCATTTTTAACCGAATCGTACAGGCGAGTTTCCTGCACCACTTTCCCACCGTCTTCGATTAAATCAATCTGGCGTTCTACTTCAAGGTTAATTGCCCGTTCGACAAAGCGAAATGAGTTGATGTTTTTTAGTTCAGCACGCGTGCCCAATGCTTTCTGCCCTTGTGGACGAACCGAGACATTGGCATCACAACGGAATGAACCTTCCTGCATATTGCCATCGCAGATATCAATGTATTGTACGATGGAGCGAATCTTTCGCATATAGGCTACCGCTTCTTTGGCATTGCACATATCGGGTTCAGAAACAATTTCCAGCAATGGGGTACCGGCGCGATTTAAATCAATCCCGGTCATACCCGCATAATCTTCATGCAGAGATTTACCCGCATCTTCTTCCAGGTGGGCGCGTGTAATGCCTATCGTTTTGGTTTCACCCTTTTCCAGCTCAATATCAATAGAACCGGTACCGACTATGGGCAAATCAAACTGTGAAATCTGATACCCCTTGGGCAAATCTGGGTAAAAATAATTTTTGCGCGCAAACACCGAGCGGTCTGCAATCTCGGCATTGATGGCCAGCCCAAATTTTATCGCCATATGCACGGCTTCTTTATTTAATACCGGCAACACCCCTGGTAGAGCAATATCCACCACACTGGTTTGTGTATTGGGTGCGCCGCCATAAGCCGTACTGGCCGCTGAAAATATTTTTGATCGGGTTGCCAGCTGTGCGTGAATTTCCAGACCAATGACCGTTTCCCATACAATATCAGTAGCAGCCATTAGTTGAACTCCTGTGGACATTGCGTGTGCCAGTGTGTCTGTTGCTGATACTGATGTGCCACATTCAGCAGTTTTGCCTCTGCAAAATGGTGACCAATAATCTGTAAGCCTACTGGCATATTACTGGCAAAACCAGCAGGAATAGATATTGCGGGTAAACCCGCCAGATTAACGGCAATGGTGTAAATATCAGACAGGTACATTGAAATTGGGTCGTTAGATTTTTCCCCCAGATTAAATGCGGTTTCCGGTGTTACTGGTGCCATAATCACATCCACCTGTTTAAACGCCTGTTTAAAATCATCACTAATCAATTGGCGCAATTGCTGTGCTTTTAGATAATAGGCATCGTAATAACCCGATGACAGCGCATACGTTCCCAACATAATACGCCGCTGGACTTCCGCACCAAATGCTTCACCACGGGAGCGAGTATATAAATCGTTCAAATCTTTGGGGTTTTCACAACGGTAACCGTAGCGCACACCATCGAGTCGTGACAGGTTAGCCGAACACTCTGCCGGTGCCACTACATAATAGGCTGGCACGGACAACGCGTTGTTAGGTAATTCAATATCAATTAATTCTGCCCCCATCAACTGATACTGTTTCAGTGCGGCTTTTATCACAGTTTCAACATCGGCATGCATACCGTTTCCGTTTTCGTCGCAGGCAAAATATTCTTTGGGTAAACCAATACGTAAACCCTGTAGTGATTTATCTAAATCAGCAGAATAATCCGGCACTTCTTTTTCAATGCTAGTGGAATCTTTTTCATCAAAACCCGCCATCGCATTGAGGAGCAATGCACAGTCACTCGCCGACTGTGCCATCGGACCGGCCTGATCGAGACTGGAAGCGAACGCAATCATGCCAAAGCGGGAGACGCGACCATAGGTCGGTTTCAAACCGGTTATGCCACATAGTGCAGCAGGCTGGCGAATCGAGCCACCGGTATCCGTGCCAGTGGCAGCAGGAGCGATACGTGCTGCCACACAGGCCGCCGAACCACCAGATGAGCCACCCGGCACCGCATTCAAATTCCAGGGGTTTTTTACTGCACCGTAATAGCTGGTTTCATTGGACGAGCCCATTGCAAACTCATCCATATTGGTCTTACCCAACATGACCAGACCGGCGGTTTTCATATTGGTGACCACGGTTGCATCATAAGGCGAAATAAAATTATCCAGCATTTTAGAACCACAACTGGTGCGGATGCCCTGGGTGCAAAAAATATCTTTATGTGCAATCGGTACGCCGGTTAGCGCGGCAGCCCCACCTGCGGTTAATTTTTCATCCGCCCGTTTTGCCTGTGACAATGCTGCATCCTCGGATACAGTAATAAAACTGTTTAACTTCTCATCGTTCGTTTTAATTCGCTGCAGAAAATGCCGCGTAAGTTCAACGCTATTCACTTCGCCAGCCTGCAACATAGCAGCAAGCTCAGTCACACTTTTTTTGTAATAATCACTCATTCGATACAATTCCTACTCAATCACTCTGGGCACCAGATACAGACCGTCTTCAGTGGCGGGAGCAATTGCCATGAAATCCTCACGTCGGTCAATTTCAGTAACAACATCTTCTCGCAGGCGCTGATTCACTTCAAAAGGATGTGACATCGGTGTCACACCTTTTGTATCCACCACATTCATCTGCGCCACCAACGCCAGAATACTAGATAAATTTTTAGCATAATCCGCTATTTCTTCTTCCTTTACATTCAAGCCGGCCAGCCTGGCAATTTTTCTGACTTCATTAACATCAATGGACATATATTACTCCAGTGCATTGGGCAGCACTCAACAGACTAAAACGCATGGTCAGTTATAATTGACCATGAAAAACGGGGAAAATAGCATATTCTGACGTTTTGCTCCACCTGCCTGAAACTTTCTAGCCTGAAGATAAACGAAAAAGTGTGGGTAACACTTGCTCAATACCGGCCGGATTGATACAGTACGCGCAATTCAACCTGAATTTGCGACAATTCTACCCTGAGAGTCTATAATCAACAGGTTAGCTTGAACCCTACAAATCTCTCTAGACAATAAATAGCTACTGAAATAGTTACTGGCTAGATAACAATAACTACAGCATAAAAGGCCAACACAAACATGTTTATGAATCGTTTCCGGGGACTATTTTCCAACGATTTATCAATAGACCTTGGTACTGCCAATACATTGATATACGCCCGCGGTCGAGGCATTGTCCTTGACGAACCTTCTGTTGTCGCAATACGACAGGACAGAGGCCCAGGCGGCCCCAAAACTATTGAAGCTTACGGCAAACATGCCAAAGGTATGTTGGGGCGTACGCCGCAAAATATTACCGCCATACGCCCGATGCGTGACGGCGTCATCGCTGACTTTAATATTACTGAAAAAATGTTACAGCATTTCATTCGTTCAGTTCACGAAAGTAAAATACTGCGTCCCAGCCCGCGTGTACTAATCTGTGTTCCCTGTGGGGCAACCCAGGTTGAACGGCGTGCAATTCGCGAATCTGCTGCCGGTGCTGGTGCCCGTAAAGTGTATTTAATTGACGAGCCTATGGCCGCCGCAGTGGGCGCTGATATGCCGGTAGACGAACCCAAAGGTTCGATGGTCCTGGACATAGGTGGTGGCACCTCTGAAGTCGCCGTTATTTCCTTAAATGGTATCGTCTATTCTGCCTCAATTCGTGTTGGTGGCGACAAGTTTGATGAAGCCATCACTAATTATGTGCGCCGCAACTATGGTATTTTGATTGGTGAAGCAACCGCAGAAAAGATCAAACACGAAATTGGCACTGCTTACCCTGGCAAAGATTTACTCGAAATTGAAGTAAAAGGCCGTAACCTGTCTGAAGGTATTCCACGCAGCTTCTCACTCAACAGTAATGAAATCCTCGAAGCACTACAGGAGCCTCTGCATGGCATTGTCAGTGCGGTAAAAACAGCGCTGGAACAAACACCACCTGAACTGGGTGCAGATGTTGCCGAACGCGGTATTGTTTTAACCGGTGGTGGAGCCCTGCTACGTGACCTTGACCGATTAATTATGGAAGAAACCGGCCTGCCTGTTGTACTGGCTGAAGACCCGCTGACCTGTGTTGCCCGTGGTGGCGGTCGCGTGCTGGAACTGATTGACAAACACGGTGGTGACTTTCTCGCCGTTGAATAATACGAAAACAGACTATTACCGTCTTACTTCTACTTAATCTTTGTGTCAGCTTGAAATAGTTAGCCACTATGCAAACAATTTTTAGCCAGGGGCCCTCCGCAACAGCCCGCATGATCATCCTTGTCATCGCTTCAATTACACTGATGACAGTTGACCACCGCTGGAACCAGCTTGAAGTGGTTCGTGGCGCATTATCGACACTGTTATACCCATTACAGTATGCCATCGATATGCCCATACGTTTCTACTACTGGGGTGATGAAGTTTTCAGCAGCCGCCAGGCATTACTAAAAAGAAATCGTAAATACCAGATGCGCCATCTGAAAAACCAGGTGCGGTTACAGAAACTTGATATTCTGGAAAAAGAAAACGCGCGCCTGCGTAAACTATTGAGTGCAACCCCTAAAACGACTGAACACCTGTTAATTGCAGAAATTATTGGCGTTGATGTTGACCCCTACCGTCAACTAATCATTCTAAATAAGAATAGCAGTCAGGGTGTTTATGTTGGCCAGCCCATTATCGACGCACAAGGAGTCATGGGACAAGTTATTCACGTTGGGCCACTTTCATCCACGGCGATACTCATCACTGATGCCAGCTACGCAATACCTGTTCAGGTTGATCGTAATGGTCTTAGAGCTATTGCCTACGGCACTGGAAACATCAATGAACTCGACCTGAAAAATCTTCCACACAATGTCGATATACAACCCGGCGACACACTTACAACATCAGGGCTGGGTGGTCGCTTCCCGCCCAATTATCCTGTCGCCAAAGTTACTTCGGTTAAACGAAACACGGGGGAACGCTTTGCCCGCGTTACAGCAAAACCGCTGGCACTGCTTGATAAAACCCGTGAAGTATTATTGCTGTGGAAAAATCAACCTAGACCACCTGCTATCACCAGCAAAAAAAATAGACAAACAGCACAGAAAAATAGCATTGCTCATATAAAAAATAGTCACCGCAGAAGCAACAGCAAACGAGGACGACAGCAGTGAATAAAAATCTGCGCATCGGGCTTATCACTGTCACTGCCGCTTTTATACTATCAATGATACCGCTACCCGACTGGGCGGTGAAATTTCGTCCCGACTGGGTAACGCTGGTAATCATTTACTGGGCAATGACAGTCCCCTCCAGAATCGGAGTTATTATGGCATGGTGCATTGGTCTTATGCTGGATGTCAGCCACGGCACCCTGCTCGGGCAACAAGCACTAGGACTGGTAATTGTTATTTATGTTATTCATATGCAATACCAGCGGCTGCGGGTTGCCTCCCTCATTCAGCAGGCGATCGTTATTTTTTTTCTGTTACTCATTAAACAGTTACTCATACTCTGGGTAGATGGGATGCTGGGTTACGCGCCGCATACGTGGTTATATTTTATGCCTACGTTAACCAGCACTTTATTATGGCCGTGGCTTTACCCTATCCTCCATGATCTGCATCATAAATTTGGCCGATTAACCGCTTATTCCTGACAAAGAAATAACTTTTAACGACTTACTGTCCCCGCATAAACTGACATATATCAATACGTTTTTAGCCATAGCTGATATATTAATCTGGATGGGGTGTAACCAACGCTCAAAAGGGTATTTTAACGACCCCATTTGGTTCACTTGCAATCAGCATCTAAAAAGCCTAATATACTCTTATTACGAATGAGAACAATTCTCTTTAACAAATGGAAGCGCTTGCTTTCTAATTATTATGTCCAATCCGCAACCAACAACTAATTTACTTGCACTACAAAACGGTCACAGTGGGCGCATTGCCGCAATTGATGGCGACCGCCAGATGGTGCGCCGCATGCTTGCACTCGGTTTACGTGTTGGCGCTGTTATCCATATGCTTAATCATCGTGGTAAAGGCGTTGTTATTCAAAATGCAGGCACACGCGTTGCACTCGGCTCAGTAGTTGCCGAAAAATTACACATCGAACCGCTCGAACAGTAGTGAAACAGCAGGATTAATCATGGGTTGCTGCGCCAGTTCAAATAAAGCCAACGTCAGTAAAATAAGTCCTTCAGGAATAGGCTCACTGACCATCGCCATCGCCGGTAATCCAAATTGTGGCAAATCAGCGCTGTTTAATGCCTTTACCGGCATTCGCCAGAAAACCGGTAACTGGCCCGGTGTTACCGTTGACCGTAAACAAGGTTTTTTTGAACTTCAGGGACACACTGTCACCGTTTACGACCTGCCGGGTATTTATTCGCTCGATGCCAGCTCTATTGATGAAAAAATCACGCGTGATTATTTACTGTCTCACGATGCTAACCTGATTATCAATGTCGCCGATGCGTCTAATCTCGAACGTAATCTTTACCTGACTGCACAGTTACTCGAAATGAGCGTCCCCATTGTGCTGGCGTTAAATATGATGGATGTAGCACACAAACGCGGCATTCATATCGATATAAATAAACTGTCGCAAGAACTGGGCTGTCCAGTTGTATCCATTATTGCCGTTAATGGCAAGGGTATCGACAACTTAAAACAGGAAATTCTCGCTGTTGCTTCGGGTGAGCACAGTGGTGGTTTTCGTCTCGCTCATGATGAAGTTGTCGAGCAGGCGATTACCGCGATTATCCCCGAGTTGCAACGCTGTCGCCATGCTTCGAACAGTAACTTACACTGGCTGGCATTAAAATTACTGGAAAGTGATACCTATACATCCAGCCAGTGCGACGATACTCTTCTCGCCGAAGTAAAAGAATGGCAAAGCGTAATTGAAGAGCGTGCGGGAGAAGACGCAGACATTCATATTGCCGACAGCCGCTTTACTCACGCGCATACACTGGCGAAAGCCGTTATTACCGAGAAAGGCAAGGCCGGAAAAACCGTTACTGACAGAATCGATCGCGTTGTTTTAAGCCGGATTTTTGGCATTCCATTCTTCTTGCTGGTGATGTATTTAATGTTTATGTTCACCATTAATATTGGTGGCGCTTTTATTGATTTCTTTGATGGTATTTCAAAAACTATTTTTGTTGAAGGATTCTCTACAGTTTTAAGCCAGATAGGTACACCGGATTTACTCCGAGTAATTCTGGCTAATGGCATCGGCGGCGGGATTGAAATTGTCGCCACCTTTATCCCCATTATTGGTGCGCTGTATTTATTTCTTTCTGCGATTGAAGACAGTGGTTACATGGCCCGCGCCGCATTCGTGATGGACCGATTTATGCGTAGCATTGGTCTGCCGGGAAAAGCCTTTGTTCCCTTAATTGTTGGTTTTGGCTGTAACGTGCCTGCGGTAATGGCAACACGTACACTGGAAAATGAACGTGAACGCAAACTCACTATTCTGATGAACCCGTTTATGTCCTGTGGCGCAAGGCTGCCTGTTTACGCCCTGTTCGTTGCTGCTTTTTTCCCCAGCAACGGTCAGAACCTGGTGTTTGCCCTGTACTTTATCGGTATTACCGTTGCGGTATTAACCGGTTTGTTGATGAAAAGAACCATCCTTTCAGGCGACAGCACTGGCTTCATGATGGAATTGCCCCCTTATCACCTGCCAACTGTCAAAGGCATTTTGCTACGCACCTGGGATAGAGTCCGGCTGTTTATCAAGGAGGCTGGTCAGGTTATTATTGTCATGGTGCTGGTCATCAATGTACTCAGCGCTATTGGTACCAACGGCTCAATCAATAATGGCCAGACCGACAAGTCCGTCCTCGCCGCTATCAGCAAAGCCGTAACACCCGCCTTTGCGCCGATGGGAATAAAACAGGACAACTGGCCCGCAGTGCTGGGCATTATTTCAGGTGTACTGGCAAAAGAGGTGGTTGTAGGCACGCTTGACACGCTGTATACACAGCTTGCAAAAGAAGACTCTGGCGGCCGTGTTGCCACTAAAAAATCCTTTGAATTCTGGCCATCTATTGACCGAGCTTTCGCCACCATACCAAAGAATCTTCGCGGTGTTATTAAAACACTGGATGACCCGCTAAAGATGAGTGTCGGCGATATACGCTCAACCAAAGTTGCCGCCAGCGAACAAAATGTGAGTAATGCCACATTCGGTGCCATGCTGAAGCGTTTTGATGGCCAGGCGGGTGCCTTTGCCTATCTGTTGTTTGTACTGCTCTATTTTCCCTGTGCCGCAACCATTGGCGCGATTCGCCGTGAAGCCGGTACCCCGTGGGCGCTATTTGTTGCCGCCTGGACAACCTCCGTCGCCTACGTCACAGCCAGTAGTTTTTATCAGGTCAGTACGTTTTCACAACACCCGGTATTTTCCACTTACTGGTTAGGTGGTGTAGTGCTGTTACTGCTGGCTTTCATTTTTGGTTTGCGGCGGTGGGCACATAAAGAAACCCGAAAAGAAGACGCACAGACGACGGCCGAAGCAAGGGTATAACACCATGATTCTGGCTGACATTCGATACTATCTAAAACAACGCGGACACTGCACACTCAGTGATGTTGCCCTGCATTTTGATACCGATGCCAACGCTGTTCGCGGCATGCTGGATGTCTGGATACAGAAAGGCAAGGTGGAAAAGCGCTCGGCAACCGCATCCTGTGGTACCAGCTGTCAGTCCTGTGACCCGGCGAGCACTGAACTGTACTTCTGGCTGGAACCGGCAGGTCCAGCAGAAAAAATCGTTAAAGTCCCGTTACCCAAGCATTGCAGCCATCAGTAACTTAACCAAGCAATGCTTTTAACCCGTCAAGATGCGCTCTGCCTTTATCTTTAGTACTCTTTTCTTTTGCTCCTTTGCCACCCTGCCATTCAATTTCATCTTCTGGTAATTCTTCTAAAAAACGGCTGGGCTCACAGAGCGTTTTTTCACCATAACGTTTGCGTACACGCGCCATCGTCATGGTTAAACTTTTCTCTGCGCGGGTAATTCCAACGTAGGCGAGACGGCGCTCTTCTTCAACATTATCTTCCGCAATACTGACCGCATGCGGCAATAACTCTTCTTCAAAACCAACCAGGAATACATGTGGAAATTCCAGACCTTTTGCCGCATGTAACGTCATTAGCTGCACCGCATCCTGATCTGACTCATTTTCATTGCGCTGCAATATATCCATCAATGACAGTTGTGCCATTAGTTCTGCCACCCCTGCCTCAGCATCTTTTTTCTGCATCCGCTGTAACCATTCAAGCAGATCCATCACATTTTTCCAGCGCCGCTCGGCGGTTTCTTCATCTTTACTTTGCTCACGTAACCAATGTTCGTAATGCAGGTCATCCAGCAATTGTTGCGTAATAACCGTTGCTGATTCATTTTCAGCCCGATAAGCAAGACGCAATAACCAGTCGCTAAATAAATTCAGATTTTTATAAGCAGCGACGGAAACGTTACTCTCAAGCCCGACTTCGCTACAGGCGGTCAACATGCTCACTTCACGCCTGGTCGCGTATTTACCGAGCTTTTCCAGCGTAGCTGCACCAATACTTCTGCGTGGTGTGTTAATTACACGCAAAAATGCAGCATCATCATCCGGGTTAGCTAACAGACGCAGGTAAGCAACAATGTCCTTGATTTCGGTACGTTCAAAAAATGAAATGCCCCCGCTGACCACATAAGGTATATGCATAGCACGAAGATAACGCTCAAACACGCGGGCCTGAAAGTTACCCCGATACAAAATCGCATAATGCTTAAATTTTGTCTGGCATTGAACTCGATGCGACTGTATTTCCACGCAAACTCGCTCAGCTTCATCTTCTTCGCTGTTGCACTGAATTATTCGAGCTGCATCACCCATACCCAGCTCACTCCACAGACGTTTTTCATAGACATGTGGATTGTTCTGGATAAGACTATTAGCGAGTTTAAGGATGCGCGCACTGGAGCGATAATTCTGTTCCAGTTTAATCAGCTTCATGCGCGGAAAATCTTTTGCCAGTTGCACCAGATTTTCTGGCTGCGCCCCACGCCAGGCATAAATTGACTGATCATCGTCGCCCACCGCAGTTAGACAATGACGCGCACTCGCCAGCAGCTTGACTAATTCATACTGCATGGCATTGGTATCCTGATATTCATCCACCAACAGATAATGAATATTGCTCTGCCATTTCTGCAAAATTTCGGGCTTAATCTTAAACAGATGCACGGTTTGCAAAATCAGATCATCCAGATCAAAGGCATTGTAGGCATGCAACTGGCGCTGATAGCTGACATAGAGTTTCGCAATCTCCCGCTGCCGGTCATCTTCAGCAACTTTAAATGCCTGATCCGGCATTACGCCATTATTTTTCCACTGGCTGATTTGCCCGTGTGCCGATTCCGCTGCGTCCAGTCCACGCTCACCGGTGACTTTAAGCAGTTCAGATAACACCGTAATGCAATCGCCATGCGCAAACACTGAAAACCCAGCCTTATAGTCCAGCGCTGTATATTCTTTCTGTAAAATACCTAATGACAAGCGATGAAAGGTAGAAACCCGTAGGCCACGACTGGCTTTATTCCCCACCAGCTTTTTAATCCGCACCTTCATTTCCTTTGCCGATTTATTAGTAAAGGTAACTGCCGCAATACGGTTCGGACTGATGCCGCATTCACCCAGCAAATAGGCAATTTTTTCAGTAATCACTCGGGTTTTACCACTACCGGCACCCGCTAGAACCAGCATCGGACCATCAATATAATGAATGGCTTCAAGTTGCTGGGGATTTAGCTGTGGTTTGTTGTGAAACTGATTTTGTTGGGGTGTATTCAAAATGGATGGTTCAAAGTGGCGTTAAACTAACAAACAGGTAGTTTACTGGAAGGTGGTGGAAAATGGATTGTTTTTTGAGTGAATTTTTTCCAGCTAGAATGATCGAGCCATAATAACCGGACTATAATAACTGGACTATAACAACCGAACTATGACAGTCTGACTATAACAGCCTGGCTAACAGCCCTGCTACAGTTAATAATATGAAAATAGATGCCAGTACCGGTCTGCTAACTCCCTGTAGCCAGATACTCTCACCCAATAGAGATCTGCGCCCCAAAAACCAGATCATCGACCTTATTGTTATCCACAGTATCAGCCTGCCTCCGGGAAAATATGGCGGCGATGCCATTGAACGTTTCTTTTGTAATCAACTACCCGCTGAAGAGCAGCCTTATTTTCAGCAAATCCATACACTGAAAGTCTCCGCACATACCCTCATTAAACGCGATGGCAGCATTGTTCAGTTTGTACCCTTTCATGAACGCGCCTGGCATGCTGGTCGCTCACGCTATCAGGGACGCGAACATTGTAATGATTTCTCTATCGGCATAGAGCTCGAAGGCACCGATACAGAAGCATTCGAAAACAGCCAGTATACCCAACTGGCGCGGCTGGTGTTAGCACTGGAAGCAACCTATCCGAGCATTGATCGTGGTAGTATTACTGGTCACAGTAATATTGCGCCCGATCGAAAAACCGACCCCGGCAGTGGTTTTAACTGGCAGAAAATGAAAAAACTTTTACTCAGAAATACATAAAAAACTCGGCATCAATGTTTATAATAAAGTTAACGATGCACGAACAAAAATAATATGGCGTTGATTTCAATCATACTTGGCCTGATCCTTGATCGCATGTTCCAACACCTGCATGAACTGCGCGATATGGTCTGGTTCGAATATTATTCACAAAAAATTTGCCAGTTAACCCGCCACCGGCTACCACCCTTGCAATTTATTTTAATCATCGTACCACCACTGGCCGTCATCCTTTTTTTACAAATTTCATTATTCAGCTTCTTTTTTAATCTGCCTTACTTTATCTTTGGCATCATTGTTTTTATCTACTGCCTCGGACCATCCTGTTTAGCAACGGATATTGATGCCTATCTACACGCGCGTGAAATCGGCGATGATGATGAAGCCTTTCACTATGCCGGAGCAATTACAGAACGCGCCGCATCAACTTCGCCAGATCAACAAACTCGAGATGTGACTCATGCGATATTGTATGTTGCCAATGAACGTATTTTTTCTGCTATTTTCTGGTTTGTTATTCTTGGCCCTTTTGGCGCACTGCTGTATCGACTTACCTCCCAGATAAGTAAACAGATTGAACATACCGAACTGGCCGATTTTGCCGAGTATGTCCAGGCTATTATGGCTTTTATTCCAACGCATATGCTGGCTGCCGGTTACGCTTTCACCGGCAATTTTGATGCTGCTTTCCACGCTTATAAAGACCGCTTAAGGTCACCCGACATATCCAACAGTAACTATGATGTGCTGGTTTCAACCGGTACTGGTGCCATGAAAAACATGCAAATGGAGGATGAAATTGCTGGTATCCATGCAGCACAGGCGCTAGTAATGCGATCAGTCATGGTATGGATAGCCGTGCTGGCTATTTTGACATTGGGCGGCTGGTTAAAATAGGCCGATACAAAAACTGGCGATAATAGACAACTCAATAATGACAACCTGCATTGATGTAATTCGACATGGTGAACCAGAAGGCGGACATCGCTACCGTGGTCACAACATAGACGATCCCTTAACCGAACGGGGCTGGTTACAAATGCGCTCAGCAGTCCCCAAAAAACCACTCTGGCAACATATTATTTCTTCACCATTAAAACGTTGCCTGGAATTCAGTAAGGAGCTGGCTGAAGATTTACAAATCCTTTACACCATTGATGACCGAGTAAAAGAAATAGGTTTTGGCTGCTGGGAAGGAAAGACACCGGGTGAAATTATTGCTCAGGACAGTGATGCGCTGAATCATTTTTATCAGGATCCGGTAAATCATCGTCCGGCAGGAGCCGAACCATTAGAGATCTTTTCAAAGCGTGTGTGGCAGGCATATCAGTCAATTGCAAAAGAGCATGAGGGTAAACATGTGCTTATCGTTGCCCATGCTGGTGTTGCGCGCGCCATCACTGCAAATATTCTACGCATGTCGCTGGATGATGTGTATAGCCGATTACGCATTGAATATGGCGGCATAATTACTAGCTCAGTGGAAACAGGCCTAGCACCGAAACTGATTATTCAACGCACTTAAACAAGTTTCATAAATACTCATCGCGAATTTATCAAGCGACTCTAATCGTGCGTTTAAAAGCGAAATGGTCACTGCCGCAAGCAGGGAAACGATAACAGAAGCAAATATATCCATAGGGAAATGGACACCAATAAATACACGCGAAACACCGCCGATAAAACCGGAAACAAGCAGTATATATCCCAGCATTCCAGTTGGCTTATTAAGAAATAGTGAAATTGCGATAGAAAGCATAAATGTCGTGTGATCAGATGGCATTGATGAATCAGCTACGTGATGAATTAATGTCGTACCCAAATTTTCCATAAATGGGCGCGGATGAAAGTAAACAGATGAAATAGCAAGGTTAATAAAAAGTCCAAGTATCGCTGAGTAACAGGCATGCAACAGGGCAACTTTTTTCTCTGCATTTTGCTTAAACCACAGGTAAAGCAAAATAATGATGAAAACATATGGCAAATACTCAGCAAGACTTACCGCAATAACATCAATAATTTTGCTGCTCCCAGCATATTGATTAATGGCTAAAAATAGTTTTATATTCAACTGTTCTATCAATCTTCGAAGGCTCTCAATTCATTCGTTTCAGTAATACTTAAATAAGAAATTCTCTCTGATACAGGAAAACCCTGCTCTATGCCCCTATGCATCATTCGTGCAAGGGCGTTCTTTTTTTGTTTTCAATAGCTTATCATATAACCGAGAATAATGGCGTATCCACATGTTACACAACACTTACTAACAGGACGGATGAAAAGGATATTTAATTATTCAAGACCGTCAGCCGCAGGGATGCGGGGTGCGTTTCAGTAATACCACTGAGCTATATAAAAAAGATATTCTGTGTTCAAAATTAATCGAAGCTTCCTTAAATATTTTTTCCAACGCAAACTATAGGTTACAATCTGTCTATTATCTAGCAACAGTGACAGGAGACCGGTTTGAATCGCCTTACTCAACTTAAACTATGGCTCGAGTCTATTGAGGAAAATACCTTTACCGATATTCAGCACGCCTCGGCCGATGCCAGCTTTCGCCAGTATTTTCGGGTTTTTAATATAAAAGAAAACCGCCACTATATCGTCATGGATGCACCTCCGAAAAAAGAGAACTGTCACCCTTTTGTGCATATCACTGAGCTAATACGCAATGTTGGTGTCAATGCTCCCCGCATATATGCACAGAATATTTCAGCGGGGTTTCTATTACTGGCCGACCTAGGTAACCGACCTTATCTAGATGAATTAAACAATAGCACCGCAGAAAATTTATATTCTGATGCCATTAACGCACTCATAAAAATGCAATCAATTAAGGCTATTCTGCCCGCTTATGACGAGCCGTGTTTACAGCGTGAAATGAATCTATTTGAAGTCTGGTACCTGAAACGCCACCTTAATGTACGTATCAGTGCCACACAAAAAGAACAACTTAACCACATTTTTAAATTACTCATCAGTAATGCGCAGGAGCAACCACAGGTATTCGTACACCGTGATTACCATTCACGCAACCTGATGATAACGGATACCAGTAACCCAGGGGTAATTGACTATCAAGATGCCGTTATCGGGCCTATAACCTATGATCTTGTATCCCTGTTCAAGGACTGCTACATAGCATGGCCAGCAGAAAAAGTGAAAACCTGGTTAGCACTCTATCTCAAACGTCTAACCATTTCTTATTCTATTACACCACAAACACTGCAACGCTGGTTTGATTTAATGGGCGTGCAACGTCACCTTAAGGTACTGGGTATTTTTTCCCGGCTGAATTATCGTGATGGCAAAACCCACTATCTCAATGACCTGCCGCTGACTTTAAACTATCTCACTACGACCTGTGGACAATATGACGAACTACAGCCTTTAAAACGGTTGCTCGAAGAAACAACACTAAAAGCAGCAACATGAACGTTATTATTCTGGCTGCTGGACGTGGTGAACGTTTACGCCCGCTAACTGACACAACACCAAAACCTTTACTCAAAGTCGGTGGAAAATCATTGATTGACTACCACCTGATTAATCTGGCATCCGCCGGTTTCAAAAAGATTATTATAAACACCGCCTGGCTGGCAGAAAAAATTCATCAGACACTGGGGGATGGAAGTCAATATGGCATTCGCCTTGTCTATTCAGACGAAGGTGAGGCACTGGAGACAGCGGGAGGAATCATAAAGGCGTTACCGCTGTTAGGCAAATCACCTTTTCTGGTTATCAATGCTGACATCTGGAGTGACTTTGATTTTGCTTCAATTCAACCACTTGAAGCAGGTATTCAGGCAAATTTAATTTTAGTCAATAACCCGACACATCATCCTGAAGGTGACTTTTCCATCACTCATAATTTATTGAGCAATCACAACAAACCTAACTATACCTATAGTGGTATTGGTGTCTATTCACCACAGTTTTTCAATGACTGTAAACAGGGGAAATTAGCACTTTCCCCCTTGTTAAGAGATAAAGCCGATCACAAGTTGATCACTGCGCAGCACTATATCGGTAAATGGACAGATGCAGGGACCATTGAACGCTTACACTATCTGGATAATTGTCTTCGAACTTAAACAGGATACGTTTTATTTAAACCGCGCTACTCGCTTAAACTACAGCAAGGTTTTTTTCCACTTTAGTTAACCTCTGAGCAAGGTAGTGTCCGTTATTTTATGCTAAGGCAAGCAACAGAGTTATTCATTCTTGCCTAACATTGCATCTTTTAAATCATCATCAGCGGGTTCATTACCTAACCATATATTCAATAAGGCGACATTAAAATCTTTGCCTTTTATCACACCTTTCATTTTTCCTTTAATCGTCACCCATGTACCAATACCTGGGATATAATCGAGCAATACCACATCCCCTTCTTTCAAGTCTGGAAACATCGCATCAAATTGATTAATTCTTGATTGCAGTGTTTTAAGTTTCTCCGCAGAATTGTTTTCTTCAAACCCTTCATTCCAGGCCGCAACCAGTTTATCCCGGTCAACTTCCCCATAAATAAAGCGCATCACCACGCGGTTTGGGCCATTTAATGCCTGTACGTCAGCCTGGCTTGTTACTTTTTTTGTCGTATACAGCGCACCCGCATAAATTTTAAAGAAAAATTTGGTACGATAACCCACACCATTTAATTGTAGCACGGTATCTGTACCTGCAATTTTCACTGCATCGGGAAACTGCAAATCACCCAGATTTTTTGCTATTGCAGAGCCAACGTAGCCCGACATGACGAGACATAACAAGATATAAATGATCTTTTTCATGGTTATTTTCTCCTGACAATAAAAACTGCTGATTAAATATCCGTTAATGATACTATCGTATTACCTGCGCGGTAAATACCAAGTATAATAATTAAAAATGGTAGCCTGAACAACACGGCAATGAAAAATAAAATACCTGTTTATCTTTTATATATCTTACTGTCCTGCCTGTTCACTGCTGGACTCAATATTGTTCACACACTTTTATTTCTTAAAATCCCCTTAACGCCGATTACATTTTTAGTCCCTATGATCGCTGGTATTATCTTTGGATCTGGCTTTTCCAGAATCAAATTTTTAAACCAGAAGCTAATTGAAATTTCTCATACCGATTCACTTACACAGACCTATAATCCTCTGTATTTCAATAAAATCCTTGATCTTGAAATTAATAAAGTAAAACGTTATGGAAGTCCTTTCTCTATTATTTTTTTCGACCTGGATCATTTCAAAAAAATCAATGATACCTTTGGTCACCCTGTTGGTGATAAAGTGCTGCGATCTACTGCCGACATTGTCTCATTCATCAACCGAAGTACTGATATTTTTGCTCGTTACGGTGGTGAAGAATTTATTATTCTTGCTCCCTCTACCAGGCTTGAAGGCGCTTTAGTTCAGGCAGAAAGATTAAGGCAAGATATTGAGAACTACAACTTTCCTGTCAACCAAAGAGTTACCAGCAGTTTTGGCGTTGCTGAATTTAACCCTGAAAAGGATAACCGTGAGTCCATTATAAAGCGTGCCGATAAAGCACTGTATCTTGCCAAGAAAAAGGGGCGGAACCGAGTAGAAGCAATCAAGTAAAGTCTTAACCTCTTTTATGCACTCGTATATACGACAGGTCAAGCTGTTTCGCTGCTCTAACTTCATCCAGGCGTTTTACTGGCAACGTTTGTGGCGCAGCCTTTAACCGTTCAGGACAGGTCTCAGCTTCATGTTTGATCTGCGCCAATGCCGCCATAAAACCATCCAGCACCTCTTTGGTCTCAGTTTCTGTTGGTTCAATGAGCAGACATTCAGGGATTAATAACGGAAAATACGTTGTCGGCGGGTGGTAGCCAAGATCAAGCAAGCGTTTGGCAAAATCCGTTGCTGAGACATGCAGTTTTTTTGCCTGCTGCTTCAGAGTAATAATAAATTCGTGGGTTGCTCTCCGGTTATCAAAAGCCAGTTCAAAACCCTGGCGTTTCGCTTCTGCCAGCATATAGTTAGCATTTAACGTTGAAAATTCAGCGACGCGCACCATCCCTTCACGCCCCAGCAAACGCATGTAAATATAGGCCCGTAATAATACCCCCGGATTGCCCATAAAAGCCGATAGTCGACCAATACTCTGCGGACAGTCGGTCGGTGTTAAGTAACGATAAATATTACTTTCTTTTGTCACCACCGGTAACGGCAAAAAAGGTTTTAAGCGTTCTGCCACACCAACAGCCCCCGAACCGGGGCCACCGCCACCGTGGGGGGTTGAAAATGTTTTATGCAGATTTGAATGAATCACATCAAACCCCATATCCCCTGGACGAATTTTACCCAGAATGGCATTCAGATTAGCCCCATCGTAATACAGCAGCCCCCCCGCATCGTGAACAACTTTTGCAATGGTTTCAATGTTACGTTCAAATACACCCAGCGTCGATGGATTGGTTAACATAAGACCCGCTGTTTGTGGACCAACCGCTGCTTTCAATGCATCCAGATCCACATCACCTGATGCCAGCGTTGGAATTTCTTTTACTTTATAGCCGCACATTACCGCCGTTGCCGGATTGGTCCCGTGCGCTGCATCCGGTACCAGAATTTCTTTACGCGCTGCATCGTTACGTGATTGATGATAGTGTTTAATCATTGCCACACCAGCAAACTCACCCTGCGCGCCGGCCATTGGAGCCAATGAGAAGGCGGTCATTCCTGTCACCTCAGCTAACATTTCCTGGAGCTCATACATACAGATAAGGAAGCCCTGATTCTGTTTGTCCGGTAACAACGGATGCAGGTTAAGAAAACCGGGTAACATTGCCAGTGTATTACAGACCCGTGGGTTGTATTTCATGGTGCAGGAACCCAGCGGGTAGAATTCTGTATCAATAGAAAAATTCTTTTTCGACAACAACGTGTAATGCCGAACTGCCTGAAGTTCAGACACCTGTGGCAAGCTGGCCGGTTTCCTTCTTAATAGAGTTTCAGGAATACCCGCCAGTGAAGCCCGTTGCTGTGGCGACTGTGGTGCACCTTTTCGTCCATCTACGGAATGTTCAAAAATTAACATAAGACCCCTTTATACACTTACTTACAGCTTTACCGTGGTTGACAGATTTGCCATCACTGCTTTCATCGCGGTTACATAAGCCTGAATATCTTCAGTAACTCGCATTTCTGTGGCACAGACTAAAATTGCCTGACCCAGCTCAGGATAATCTCGGGTTAAATCATAACCACCAAGAATATCATGCTCGACCAGCGCTGGCAGTACATCAGCCACTGGATAATCCAGTTGCAATACGGTTTCATGAAAGAACGGGTGTTTAAACACAACATTAACACCCTCAATTGCATTAAGCTGTTCCGATAAAAGGTGCGCATTGGCGTAACAGGCTGCAGCAGTATTTTCCAGCCCCCGTGCACCAAGAATTGCCATGTGTATGGTCGATGCAGTGACGATTAGAGCCTGATTGGTACAGATATTAGAGGTCGCTCTGGAGCGCCGGATGTGCTGCTCACGCGCTTGCAGAGTTAATACAAAACCTTCTTTTCCATCCAGATCTTCGGTACGACCGACAATACGTCCCGGCATCTGACGGACCAGCGCCTGAGTACAGCACAACAGTCCATAATAAGGCCCGCCAGAAGATAATGGTGCACCCAGCGGCTGACCATCACCACAAACAATATCAGCACCCGTCTGCCCCCATTCGCCTGGTGGCTTTAATAGACTCATTAATAATGGATTGACCACCGCTATCAGCAGTGCATTATTCTCATGCGCCCAGTCAGTAATCGCATCAATAGCCTCAAGATTGCCAAAAAAATTGGGTTGCTGGATAACCACTGCGGTTATATCCTCTTGAGCAAAGGGTTTAAATTGTTCCAGCGTAGTCGTACCACTGCTCTGCTCATAGGGCACTTCAATCAGCTCAATCTGCTGACCATTGACAATGGTATGCGCTGTTTTTCGGTATACCGGACTAACCGTGGCTGGCAGGAGAATGCTGCGTGATTTCGATTGACGATTTGCCCTCACTGCCATCAGCACGGCTTCTGCCAGTGCAGAGGCACCATCATATAATGACGCATTGGACACCTCCATTGCCATTAATGCCGTCATCATGCTCTGGTATTCGTAAGTGAGTTGCAGCGTCCCCTGCGAGGCTTCCGCCTGATAGGGTGTATAGGCGCTGTAATATTCACCTCGTGAAGTTATCTGCCACACCGCTGCCGGAATATGGTGCTCATACGCGCCTGCACCAATAAAACATAATGCCGCAGAATTCTGCCCGGCACGTCGATGCATCAGTCGAGATATTTCCATCTCGGTCATCCCCGCAGGGATCGCCGCTAAAGTTTTAGCGCGCAGATGAGCAGGAAGTTCATCGAACAAATCTTCAATAGAATCGACACCGATTGCGACCAGCATATCGGTAATATCCTGTTCGGTATGAGGGATAAAAGGCATAATAAAAAATCAGTTAGCAGTTGGCAAAAAAGGTTAAAAGCCGGAAATTTCCAGTCAGGCTTCCGTTTTACTCTTAAAACTGTCTGCCTAATACTCTCAGCTTTTATCTGGCGAGTTTATGCTTCCAGTATAGCGGCATACTCATCCGCATCCATTAGCGCATCGAGCTCATTACCAACAGGTTTAAATTTGATTAACCAGCCGTCCTCGTAAGGCGAACGATTAATGATTTCTGGCGCGTCCGCCAGAGCTTCATTGACTGCGATAATTTCACCGCTAACCGGCATATACACATCCGAGGCGGCCTTTACTGATTCCACCACACAACAGGCATCTTCTGTTATTAGTTCAGCGCCCACTTCAGGTAATTCGACAAAGACCAGATCACCCAGCGTCTGCTGAGCATGGTCTGTGATACCCAGTGTCATGCTCTCATCATCTTCAACACGAATCCATTCATGTGATTGAGTATATTTTAATCTTGAAGGTACTTCATTCATAAGTTGTGCCCTGATAAATGCGCTCTAATTAATCCCAATAAAAATTACACCCGAATTACCGTTTCCCTTAGTATGCACTCAGCACGGCTTTGCCCTCGCGCACAAAAACCGGCTTCACCACGCGTGCGGGTAATAATTTACCACGAATTTCTACCTCACAGCTATTACCCATTTGCACCGGCACACGCGCCAAAGCAATAGACTGTTTCAGCGTAGGTGAATAGCTGCCGCTGGTTACTTCACCTTCTCCACTCAGCTCACCGGCTGCATCTTTCACGATAACTTTCTGCTGACCACGCAAAACACCGCGTTGCTCCAGCACCAGCCCAACAAGTTTTTGTTTAACACCGCGCTGTTTTTCGGCTTCCAGCGCTTTGCGGCCAATAAAATTTCTATCCGCTGGTTCCCAGGCGATGGTCCAGCCCAGCCCTGAAATCAGTGGCGACGTGGCCTCGCTCATCTCTGCACCGTACAAATTCATGCCGGCCTCCAGCCTCAGAGTATCGCGTGCGCCCAGGCCACAGGGCTTGATACCCGCTTTAATTAATTTTCTCCACAAAGCGATGGTCTCGGAAACAGGCAGCATTATCTCAAAACCATCTTCGCCAGTATAGCCAGTACGACCAACAAACCATTCGCCACAATCTGCACCAAAAAAACGCTGTAGTGGCGAAGCTGCTTCAACCACGTCTAGCGGCAATACTGACAGGGCTTTTTCTCTGGCATTGGGCCCCTGTACAGCTATCATGGCATGGTCGGTACGTTCAATCACATCAACATCAAACGCCGTTGCCTGCTGACTTATCCACAGCAGGTCTTTTTCACCTGTGCCGGCATTCACCACCAGACGAAACCAGTTTTCATGCATAGCATAAACGATCAGATCATCAATCACACCCGCCGACTCGTTTAACATGCAGCTATACAGCGCTTTGCCCGGCTGCTTCAGTTTCGCCACATCATTAGCCAACAGAAAGCGCAAAAACGCAGTGACACGCTCACCCCTAAGGTCAACAATCACCATATGCGAAACATCAAACATGCCTGCATCCTGGCGCACCTGGTGATGCTCTTCTATCTGCGAACCATAATTGACCGGCATTTGCCAGCCTGCAAAATTAACGACCTTGCCACCATATTCGAGGTGTTTATCAAAAAGAACGGTTTTCTGACTCATTTACTAACCCACAATTATACTGATCTACATAATCAGCTTGAAACACTTAAAAAGACCACCGCTCAACCACCCAGGGCACGACGAATAAACATATTTTTTAGCGCAGGCAGGTGATCTACCAGACTTAAGCCGGCATTCCTGAGCTCAACCAGTACCGGACTAGTTTGTCCAAATAGCGTTTTAAATCCGGTCATTGCGTTTTCCATTAGCCGATTCTCTATTTTGCGCTGACGCTGGTATTTGAGTAATGTGTGCACAGCATACCACTGTCTGTTTGATGCTTTTGCCTGTTTAATCACTCCGGCAAGGCAGATTGCATCAGCGATGCCAAGATTCGCCCCCTGTCCGGCCAGTGGATGAATAATATGCGCCGCATCGCCGATTAAAGCCAGACCCAGTTTCACATAGTCATTCGCATGCCCGTGTGCCAGCGGAAACAGTTTACGCTCACTCACCGCCTTTATTTCACCGAGCCGGTATTCACTGGCCTGCGCCAGCGCCTGTTTAAAGTCGTTATCATTTAACGCCAGCATTTCATTCGCCCTGCCTTCATCCAGCGACCAGACAATCGAGCTCTGACCATTAAACAGCGGCAAAAAAGCCAGCGGCCCGCTCGGCAAAAAACATTGCCACGCCGTTTGCTGATGGCTGTTTTCTGTTTCCACGGCACAAACCAGCCCCTGCTGTTGATAACGGTGAGAAATAAATTCAATCCCGGCTATTTCACGCACCTGCGAGCGTGCGCCGTCAGCCCCTACCAATAGCGATGCGTTGAGGCTGTAACCATCCTGCAAGGTTACCACCGTCCGATTAGCGCAAGCCTGATCACCACCATCATCCACCAGACTAATGTTTTTAATGCTGACAGGACAATACAGTTGTATGTTTTCTGCGGCTTCAACTGATGCCAGCAACGCCCGCACCAGTACGCTGTTTTCAATAATATGGCCCAGTTCCGGCAACCCCAGCTCGGCGCTATCAAAATGTATCTGTCCGAGACCGGTTGTATCCCATACCTGCATTTGTTGAAAAGCACAGTAGCGCTGCTGCAAATGCGGCCATAGCTGTAGCGATTTAAAATACGTTGAAGCCACCTGGTTGATTGCCGAAACACGTAAATCGGTCTGCTTCGATTCAGGCGTCGGTGCGGCCACCGCGCGTTCAATCACGGCAACGGAGAAATCAGTATCAACCAGGGCATTGGCCAGCGTCAAACCAACAATACCACCACCGACAATGACAACATCGTAGCTGCGCTGTTCATGCTGTGGCTGATTCATGTGAGCGCCCGGTTCATAAGCTTATCCCACGATTTAAGCGTGACAAACGGCCACTCAACCCCATACTCTGCATTGCCAGTCTATGTTTTATTCCGGGTAATACATCAACTGCCAGCAGGCCCAGTGAACGGCAATGTGCCAGCGGTGGAAACGGGGTTGAAAAAATTTTCACCAGACCATCAGTAAAACGATACACGCGCGCCATATCTTCGCTACGCTGCTCAACATAGCGATTTAATCGCTCAGTAGCCCCCAGATCTTCACCCGCAGTAAACGCATCGATCAGCATTTCAGCCAGCAGGGCAATATCCCGCAAAGCCAGATTAAAGCCCTGTCCGGCAACCGGATGCAGTGTGTGCGCAGCATTACCCACGATCACTACACGCCCCTGAACCAATTGCGTGGCCTGCTGCAACATCAGTGGATACACCTGACGCTGACCGGCTTTCCTGAACTGCCCCAGCCGATAGCCAAACGCCTGCTGTAGCTGTTGCAGAAAAGACTTTTCATCCAGCAGACGCATTTTCTCTGCCTGTTTTTGCGGCAACGTCCATACCACTGAACAACGATTTTCCCGCATCGGCAAACAGGCCAGTGGCCCACTCTCGGTAAAACGTTCGTAGGCAACATTGGCATGTGCCTTACCCGGCGAGATATTGGTTACCAGTGCGCTTTGCCGGTAATCCTGCTGCGCATCACCAATATTTAATAATTGTTTAACCTGTGATTGCTGACCATCAGCCGCCACCAGTAACGTGGTGGTTAAGGTTTTTTCACCCGCTGCGTCTTTAAGCGTTACGCTGACGTTTTGTTTCTGCTCAGTAAAGCCTGTCAGAGTTGCCGGGCAAAAAAGTTTAATCTGTTCGGTTACTGCCATCTGCTGATATAAAATCTCGCCCAGCACACGATTCTCCGCCACATAACCCAGCGCCTCAACTCCTTCCTCGTCACTATTTAGTCGCGTTACGCCAAAATGCCCCCGATCAGAAATATGAATGTGCTTAATGGCTTCGGCTTCACTCGCAATATGCGTCCACAAACCCATCGCCGCAAAAATTTTGCGGCTACCATAGGACAGGGCGACCGTACGGTCATCATAACAGGGCTGTTGACCGGTCGTTAGCGGAAATGGCTCGATAACCGCAATAGACAGCGCCGATTTTGTCCGTGCCGGTTTCGCCGTCACGTTCGCCAGCGCACAGGCCAGACTGGCACCTACCAGGCCACCACCAATAATAATGACATCATAATGTGATAGAGCCTGTTGAGAGGATGCGGGTTGCATGGTTATACGTGTTTCATGTTGACGACAATTAAATCGCCGCCGATTTTGCCATAACAGCTTCTATTTCAGCAACCGTTCTGGGCAGGCCTTTGGTTAACAGATCATTCCCCTCGCGCGTAACCACAATATCATCCTCGATGCGCACACCAATATTCCACCAGCGTTTTGCACCGCGTGAACCGGATGCAATATACAAACCCGGCTCAACCGTTAACACCATCCCCGGCTCCAGTAAACGCCATTTTTCATCCACTTTGTAATCGCCCACATCATGCACATCCATCCCCAGCCAGTGACCGGTACGGTGCATGAAATATTTCATGTATTTAGCTTCTTTAATCAACGCTGGCACTCTGCCCTTGAGCAGACCCAGCTCAACCATGCCTTTCGTTAATACTTTTACCGCGGCATGGTGCGGGTCATTCCAGTGATTGCCTGGCTTTACCTGTTTAATGGCGGCTTCCTGTGATTGCAGTACCAGCTCATAAATTTCTTTCTGAGCATCGCTGAATTGGCCATTTACCGGAAAGGTACGCGTGATGTCGGCGGCATAGCCCTGATATTCAGCACCCGCATCAATCAACACCATGGTTTTATCCTGCAAGGTCCGGTTATTTTCAGTGTAATGCAAAATGCATGTGTTCTCACCGCTGCCAACGATAGAGGGATACGCCCAGTCTGCCCCGTTTTTCTTAAAGGCATAAAGAAATTCTGCTTCCAGTTCGGTTTCATTCATCCCCGGTTCACAGACCTGCATCACATGTATGTGCGCCTGCACTGAAATTTTTGCGGCTTTGCGCAGCAGGCTGATTTCTTCGCGATTTTTGAACAAACGCATATCGTGTAACAGGTATTCCAGTGAAACGAATTCATAAGGCGCACGAGTACCCCGGCGCGACTGCAGGCGCAGATCATTGACACATTTCATCACCACCTTATCAAATTCAGGCCGCAAACCCATGGTGTAATAGACACTCTCACAATGCCCCATCATTTCAGGCAGGCGCTCTTCCAGCTCATCAATAGGGTATGCCTCATCCACAGCAAAGTGTTCAACAGCGCCTTCCGGGCCAAAACGACGACCATTCCAGGTTTCCTTTAGTTTGTCGCGTTTACGGCAAAAAAGTACATACTGCCCCTGTTTACGCTCTGGCAATAATATTATTACCGCTTCAGGTTCATTGAAACCACTCAGATAAAGAAAGTCGCTATCCTGACGGAAGCTATATTCAACATCGCGATTTCTGATCAACAGGTCAGCGGCAGGCAAAATGGCAACAGCATTATCGCCCATCATCCGCATAAGTTGTTTTCGGCGTTGTGCATGTATTTTTTTAGTCATTCAAGTTATTCCCGTTATTTTCTACTGCATGTCAGCCCAGAAATTAATGCACAGTCTGCGAAGATTGCAAGGGTTGCAATTCTTCATAAATGAGTAAAATACCCATGCGTACATACTCTATCACTTCCATAAAAGCGATTTCATCTTCATCCAGCTTATCCTCTTCGCCTTCACTATCATCATCTTCAGGCGAATCGAGACCGATGCGCGATATTTCAACAATGTCTCGAATCAATTCCTGCGTATCATCCGGCAATTCAGTCTCCTGCTTAACCCCGCCAACCGCCAGCCCATAAACAAACCCCTGGCACCAGAGACTCAGTGCTTCAACTCGCTCTTCCAACAGCTCATCATCCGTCGGCAGATACAATTCAAACTCAATTGTGGAATCATTCATCTGCTCAACCGCAAACTGATAAATTTGCATCAACTGCCCGGCCACTTCTTTTAATAATGGATTACCTTCACCCTGCTCGCCCAATACATGCACCAGCCATTGCGGTGCTTGCGTCGAACCCTGCGCGCACAACATGCCACATAATGCACCATGCGACTCAATTGCAGACATCGCCGCATCAACCCGAAACAATAAATCTTCCAACCTGGTTATATCTGGTAAAACAGCCATCATACTAGACCCTTAATAATTTTTTACACGCAAATATGCATAGAGAAACAACCTGTTAGTTTAACCCTAATTAATTCATTGAGCAGGAAAAAATGCCCTCTCTTTTCCCGGCAACTGAATTTTTTCAGCCATTCGATTTGACCTCTGCTGATTCTCGTTCTACTATATAAGTTATGAGTGAAAACAGCATAAACATGGATAAGCTTGAACAACAGACCGATGACTTACTCGAACTGTGCAAACGGTTAAGTGACGAAAATAGAGCCATGCGTGCACAGATCAACCAGAATAATAGAGAACGCGCCACGCTAGTGGAACAGAAAGAAGTTGCGCGCTCACAGGTTGAGTCGATGATTACCCGGCTTCGCTCAATGGAAAACGTATAAAAATTAATCACCGTTATAATCTACGCTTTTCATACTGTTTTAGCGACATCCAGTCTATACTCACTGAATGTTTCGCTGTAAACGCGAAGAAACAGCTAACTAATTTTGCAGCCAGTAGATTGTAAGCGACGATTTCATGGATTGATCAACGGTTCCATAAATATTGATAAAATGCGTAACGAGAGTATCATGTCATTGAGGATAACGTAAATGAATAAAGCAGAATCGTTAACCATCAGTATTATGAGTAAAGAGTATCGGGTTGCCTGTGCTACTGAAGAAGTTGAGAGTTTAAAGGCATCGGCGCAGTTATTAAATGACAATTTGCAAACAATAAAAGGGCAAGGTTCCGTTATTGGCACTGAGCGCATTGCCATTATGGCCGCATTAAACATGAGCCACGAAATCCTGCATGGTGAATCGCTGAAGCAGGCACACAGCGATATAAGTGAGAGGATTGATGTCTTATCAAACCGCATTGAGGAATCAATGCGTAGCATAAATTTAATATGAGTTTTGTAGTATAAGTTTTGGTATCTCTGGGGTGTACGTAAGCGACCTGTATAATCCTTGAGCCTTATATACTGACTACGGGAGCCGGTCTGTTGAATCCGTGTGCGATACCGTGTAAACGGGAGGCCTAAAGATTCATCGCTTGTTTCCAACCTGAACCTATCGGTTCAAGGTCAGCAGTATTGCTACGGCACATCTGGGGATACCTTCTAATTTCATACGTAACTATTCGTGAATCGCCTGTGGCTACATCCACCAGTATCAGAAAACAAAAACGCCAGCAGCGTCGCGATCTCAGCTTTAGTACACAAAAACAGCACGCCAGACAACTAAGCGCTCAACTCACCAAACTAGCTGAGTACCGACGCAGTAAACATATCGCCTGTTATCTTGCCAATGATGGTGAAATCAGTGCAGACAATATTATTGAACACGCCTGGAAACGAAATAAAACAATTTATTTACCCGTTCTGGCACCACTAAAAAAAACCTTATATTTTGCCCCCTACACACAAACCTGCGCCCTAAATACCAACCGTTTTAATATTATTGAACCTGATGTCAAACCATCACAATGGCGGCTAGCATGGCAACTGGATTTACTGCTATTGCCTCTGGTTGCCTTTGATGAAAGTGGAAATCGCATGGGGATGGGCGGCGGTTTTTACGACCGAACACTCGCCTATCGAAGCAATCATCAGCAATGGAAAAAACCTCATTTAATCGGGCTGGCGCATGAAATACAGAAATGTAAAACGCTGTCAGCACAGGCGTGGGATGTACCGCTGGAGATGGTTATGACAGAAAAAAACTGTTACCGGTAAAAAAATTTAGTACTGAGGTTCTGATGCTACTTTTTATCCGCTCTGGAAAGAAAAAGCTGATAGGCTGGATTTTGCGTCTCTTCCCAGTAACTGTATCCTACGCAGTCAAGATGGTCGAACAATTCTTTACGTTGCGTCTGCGGGGTTTGCAAACCAACCAGTACTCGCCCAAAAGCAGCACCATGATTACGGTAATGAAATAAACTGATATTCCACCTTTTCCCTATACGGGTTAAAAAATCCAGCAATGCACCCGGCCTTTCAGGAAACTCAAAGCGAAATAACACTTCATTTTGCATACCCGCGTGCCCACCAACAAGGTGACGAATATGCATTTTTGCCATTTCATTGTCCGTCATATCCGTTACTGGATAATGGCTGGCGATTAATTTATCAATAATTTCCTGCTTTTCATCCAGTCCATTTTTAAGCTGAATTCCAGTAAAAACCTGCGCACTGACTGTATCGCAGTAGCGATAGTTAAACTCGGTAATACCGCGCTTACCAAGAATTTTACAAAAACGATGAAAACTACCCGCTTCTTCTGGAATGGTCACAGCAAACAAGGCCTCACGGTTTTCACCGATCTCTGCACGCTCAGCCACATGACGCAGGCGATCAAAATTCATATTTGCACCTGAACAAATTGCCACCAGCGTGGCAGCGTTGATGGCTTCGCGCTCGGTATATTTTTTTAACCCGGCAACAGCCAATGCGCCTGCGGGCTCCATAATGGATCGGGTATCGTCAAATATGTCTTTAATGGCTGCACAAATTTCATCCGTATTGACAGTAATAATTTCATCCACATATTTATGTGCAAGGCGAAATGTTTCCTTACCTGCCTGACGCACAGCAACACCATCGGCAAAAATGCCCACATGATCCAGTACTACACGTCTGCCTTTTTTAAATGCCAGTGCCATGCAGGCCGCATCCTCAGGCTCCACACCGATTATTTTAGTTTCGGGATGGAGGTACTTAACAAACATTGAAACCCCCGCAATCAGCCCACCACCGCCGACAGGAATAAATATCACATCTATCGGATCAGCATGCTGCCGAAGTATTTCCATACCGATAGTCCCCTGACCAGCAATTACATCCGGGTCATCATAAGGATGAACAAAGTCCAACTTGCCTTCTTTCACTAACTCCTGTGCATAATCATTTGCATCATCATAACTGTCACCTTTTAAGACTACTTTTGCACCATAGGATTTCACTGCATTTACTTTAATATTTGGTGTCGTTTTCGGCATTACAATGGTGGCGGATATACCCAGGCAGCTAGCCGCCAACGCAACCCCCTGTGCATGATTACCCGCAGAGGCGGCGATAACACCTTCTACCTTTTTTTTCTGCATTAACTGATAGATACAGTTATATGCTCCACGTAATTTAAAAGAGAAAACGCGCTGTAAGTCTTCACGTTTTAATAACACTTTATTGTGCTGACGGGAACTCAGGTTTTTCGCCAATTCCAGTGGTGATTCTATGGCAACATCATAAACCCGCGCCGACAGTATTTTTTCTATGTATTTCTCAGTCATTTAAATTGAATAAAGTTAGCTGTTATCGACGGGCAGTTTAAGGTTATTCACTAAAAGTTTAAAGTAATTAATCATCATCCGCCGTTATCATCCACATTCCATCACCAGTCAGCTAATCATTGCTCCTGAATATCGAATAACCAGTAAACACTAACTTTCAACTAATGTTCTTTCCCTGTATCATTTGTGCCGATAAATTTACTTAAAACCGTACAGAGGGGAACCCAGGTTATGACCCAGGATGAAATGAAACGAAAAGCAGCTGAAGCAGCGCTTGAATATGTTGTTGCCGACGAAATCGTCGGTGTTGGCACCGGGTCCACCGTTAACCACTTTATTGATGCTCTGGCGACCATTAAGCATAAAATTGATGGTGCAGTTTCCAGCTCTGAAGCCTCAACTGAACGTATGCAGGCACAGGGTATAAAAGTTTACGAGCTCAATGAAGTGGGTGATTTATCGGTTTATATTGATGGCGCAGATGAATCCGACCATTACCTGAATTTAATCAAAGGCGGCGGCGGCGCATTAACCCGCGAAAAAATTATTGCTGGTGCCAGCAGAAAATTTGTCTGTATTGCCGATGAATCCAAACTGGTTGATGTCATGGGAACATTCCCTCTACCCGTTGAAGTTGTTCCGATGGCAAGAAGTTTCATTGCCCGTGAACTGGTAAAAATCGGTGGTCGCCCAGTCTGGCGCGAAGGTTTTGTAACCGATAACGGTAATGATATTCTGGATGTGCATGATTTAAACATCATGGGACCGGTAAAGCTGGAAAATGAACTGAACAAATTACCCGGCATTGTCACCGTAGGCATCTTTGCTAATCGCCCGGCAGATGTGTTGATACTAGGTACGCCAGAAGGTGCAAAAACAGTTTTACCTAAAAAATCGCTGATCAATCCATAAAATTGGATTTTACAACCTGTAAGAATCTTAGATTAAGCATCTAAAACTGTAAAAACGCTTGCATCTTTTGCCTCTAACAAAGCAACTATACACTGCTTCTATCGGCCAAGTTTAATTGCTTGCAAAAAACCGGCTACTCACGGTATGCTTATCGTTCCCGTAATCATATAAAAATATCGCCATGCTAACACCTGAAAAAATCGAACAAATTTTACAGACCCATGCTGGCCTTATTCTTGCCGTGGTACAAACCACTCAAAACCCACAGCTTAAACCGCATCTCGATCAGGCACTACAATTGTCCACACAGAATGGCTGGCAGTCACTGGTTGCTGTCATTAACAAGATTATGACTGGCAGTCGCGAACAGTCCTTATTAAATGGCCTGGATGATGAAGACAGCATTATTGTTGACAGCATTCTAAAAGGCATTCAGGATCCAGCATCCTTACCCAAATCCGAAACCAGCGGTGATGCTTCAAAAGCGGCACCGATGCTGGCACGCTTAATTGATGAAGCTCGGCGTGGCGACCATAACGCGGTGGTTATGTTAAGTACGATGGCCGAACAAATGTCACACGCCGGTAGCGACATGGCTAATTTGAGCGCAGTCATGAAAACTATGGTTGATGGCGAACGCAATATTGATAAACTTTGCTCGCGCATGGGAGCGCAGGGTGAATCGCTAATAACACAAATCACCAGTGAGTTAGCAAAACTGGACCTGCATTAAACCGGCTTATTTGTCACAAAAAACCCCCTGCCAGGTACAACCTCAGGCATAAATACCGTGTTCGCGTGTCGCTAAAAAGTTAATTTCTGGCCACTTTTCAATGGTCATATCCAAATTCACTCGAGTCGGTGCGATATAAGCCAGATCACCGGCATGATCGAGCGCAAGATTGGTTGACTGACGGTTTTTAAATTTAGTCAGCATTTTCTCATCTTCACATTCGATCCAGCGAGCCGTGGTGACATTCACCGTTTCAAAATCACAGTCAACACTGTATTCATTCAGCAACCGGTGCTTTACCACCTCAAACTGCAATACACCCACCGCGCCCAAAATTAGATCATTATTGTTCAATGGCCGATAAAGTTGCGAAGCACCTTCTTCACACAATTGAATTAAACCTTTCTGTAACGCTTTCATTTTTAGCGGGTCTTTTAGCCGGGCACGTAAAAATAATTCCGGTGCGAAATTCGGAATACCGGTAAACGCCAGTTCTTCACCCACAGTAAAGGTATCACCTATACGCATGGTGCCATGATTATGCAGGCCGATAATATCACCCGTATAGGCGACATCAACATGCTCTCGGTCAGCAGCCATAAATGTAACCGCATCAGCGAGTTTAATGTCTTTACCCAGACGCACATGTTTTACCTTCATGCCTTTTTTATACTTGCCTGAACAGATACGCACAAAAGCAATACGGTCACGATGACCAGGATCCATATTTGCCTGAATCTTAAACACAAATCCAGTAAATTTTTCTTCTTCAGGTTCAATCTCTCGGGTTTGTGTTTCACGGGATTTTGGTGGTGGCGCAAATTTATCCAGCGCACCAAGTAATTCACCTACACCAAAATTATTGATCGCCGAACCAAAAAATACCGGGGTTAATTCACCGCGCTGGTATGCTGCCTGGTCAAACGCATGGCTCGCACCTTTAACCAGTTCAATTTCTTCGCGTAACTCTGCTGCAACCGAACCCAGCATTGCATCAAGCTGCGGGTTATCCAGGCCTTCAATCACCTCGCCTTGCTGTATTTTTCCACCGTGGGTTGCACTGAATAAATGGACTCTATTCTCGAGCAGATTAAACACGCCTTTAAACGCTTTTCCCATACCGATGGGCCAGGTAATCGGCGCACACCGTATCGTTAAAACAGCTTCAATTTCATCCAGAATATCAATCGGTTCACGCGCCTCACGATCCATTTTATTAATAAAAGTGATAATCGGCGTGGTTCGCAGACGACATACATCCATCAGTTTAATGGTACGTTCTTCAACGCCTTTCGCCGCATCAATTACCATTAAAGCAGAATCCACCGCAGTTAAAGTACGATAGGTATCTTCGGAGAAATCGGCGTGGCCGGGCGTATCCAGCAAGTTGATGATGCAATCTTTATGCGGAAACTGCATCACAGATGAAGTAACCGAGATGCCACGCTGCTTTTCCAGCTCCATCCAGTCGGACGTTGCATGACGCGCCGCTTTACGCCCTTTTACGGTACCCGCCATTTGAATAGCACCGCCGAATAACAGCAATTTTTCTGTCAGTGTGGTTTTACCCGCATCCGGATGGGAGATGATGGCGAACGTGCGTCGACGCTTGATTTCATTGAGAAAATTACTGTCTGCCATGCCTTAAAAACCTTAGTTTGTACCCAAACTTGTACCCATTGTTAAAAATACCTTTTCGAGAAAATGGAATGCTCGAAAAGCACGTTATTTTACCTGATCAAAAATCTTACGCACCAACAAATTCAAACAGCTTATCAAAATCATGCTTGTCGGCGGCTCTGAGTGCCACAATATATTGATCACGGCGCTCATTCATTGCTTCTAATTTGTAGCCCCCTGCCCAATCAATCGCAGGAGCATCCATGAGCTTGGTGAGTATTGCATCCGCCATGATGCGTGCATGGCGACCATTTCCATTTGGAAATGGGTGGATCAATACCAGCTTGTGATGAAAGCGTGCAGCAAACTCTATTGATGGATAGGTCTCATGCTCTATCCAATAGCGCGTATCATCTAATAGCTGTCGCAACTGAATTGTGATCTGGATCGGATCAACCCCGATGTTCTTTTCCGTTTTACGAAATGTGCCTGCCCATTTCCACACTTGCCCAAATAACCGTTTGTGCAAATCGCGCACAAACCCTTCGCTTAATATATCTGGGTTCTTTTGCTTTTTAAGCCACTGCATGCCTTCAACGATATTGGCTTGCTCCAACTGATCAAGCTCGCCTCTAGTTGTAATATGGGCAAAGCGAAGCCCTTCCTTTTCATCAGGATCGAGGGGCGTTGCGCCATCTGGTTCAACACTCACTATCATAAGATGGCATCACTCATTCATCATTCCATAAATCAGATGGCATTTTCTCGATGATCTCATAGGCAAGACGATCCACTTCAAAAGCAAGTTGTTCATCACTGAGCGCTTGCGCTTCAAGCGCCATCTGTGTGGATGCAGCCTTGATCTGTTCTTTTGCCTTTAATACGGCTCGATCCCTGATCACGCTTTCAATTTCTTTTTCAGGAATGACCGCATACACAAAACGGCAGTCCATGGCTTGCGCCATGCTTTGCATACTTTTAAGCGTGGCACTTCCTGTTAGCTCAGCGGACTCCGCTTGTGAAACCCGCCCCTTGGTAACGCCAAGGCGGTTTGCCAATTGCGAGCCTGACATGCCAAGCGCTTTGCGAACTGTTTTAAGCCATCCCTCAGAACTAGGTATGGCATAGTCACCAAACTGCTTTAAAGCTTGGTTCACCTTGTTTTGATATTGCTTTAAAACAACCGCTTCGATGCCCATCGGATGACCTTAATCTATAATTTAAACCATCATTGGTTTAGCTAAATCTATACCATTAAAATATATAAGTCAATATAAAGCTAAACCAAGAACGCAGTAAAGTTTAGTTATATATTGATTTACCTCATTCGCTTTCGGGCGCAGTGTTCCCGAAAGCGCGATTTTTTGCGCTCTTTAAAGAAGCATTGAGCGCTTTCCCTGCGCTCAATGCTTGCCTGTTCTCCTAATGTGCCCAGAATTGTTGTGGCTTAATAAATCTGCACACCTGAATGGGATAAACTTCCCGCGAAATAAAAGGTGTAAAGAATGACTAAAAAAAGATCAAGTTACTCAACGGAATTTAAAAATTCTACTGCAAGTCTGGTAATTGATAAGAAATAGACCATCACAGAATCCTGTACCCTCGTTACTTACCCGGAAGTACAGGCCACCACCCGCCGCGTAGCATCCCGGTACTTTCTTACGTAGTAATGCCTTTACCTGCTTATCATTGATATTTGATGCCAGACCACCTCCCATTGCTGAAAAGTGGTGACAGATTGCTTATTCGATAGTGACTTTCAGAGAAAAATCTCTAATCTGTCACCATTTCTGCCCCACTTTTCTACACCCTAGTGAGAAGCAGTTAACCCCTAGAAACAAAAAAATATCAAATGTATTAATAAGTTAGACCATAACGAAACATTGAGAAACAGCCGGAAACATCATTCTATGTTTTGAATCTGCTCGCGCATCTGTTCAATTAAAACTTTCAGCTCGACCGATGCCTGAGTGCTGGAAATATCGGCTGATTTAGAGCCGAGTGTATTGGCTTCACGATTGAGTTCCTGCATCAAAAAATCCAGACGCCGCCCAATGGCCTCATCTCTACCAAGAACTGCGGTCATTTCCTGTAAATGACAGTCTAATCGATCCAGTTCTTCTTCAATATCCATCTTTTGCACCAGATGTAAAATTTCCTGCTCCATGCGATCCTGATCAATTTTTGTCTGCAATTCATTCAGCCTGTGCTGCATTTTCTCACGGTAACGTTGCAAAATCTGCGGTATGTTTGCGCGGGTATCATCGACAATTTGTTGCATCGCAACGCAGCGCTGTTGCAATACGCCGGCTAGACGCTGACCTTCACGTAAGCGATTTTTAACCAGTTCATCCAGTGCCTGTTTCAATAATTGTTCGAATGCGGTATATACCGGTTTCATATCCGGTGCTGTTTCCTGAATCACGCCTGGCCATGCCAGTATTTCCATTGGGTTGACTTCGGAGGGCTGGTGCAACATATCATTAATAACGTGACAGGCGTTTATAATTGCTTTTGCATGGGCAGGTTCAATATTAATTTCTTCTGCCTGGGCATTCTGTAACTGCAACCGCACCTTACACTCAACTTTGCCGCGCTTTAATTGCCCACTAATTATTTCCCGATACTGCGCTTCCTGTGCGCGTAGCTCATCTGGTAGCCGCATAGTCAGTTCCAGAAAACGGTGGTTCACACTACGCAATTCACATACCAGTGTGCCAAACTCAGCACTGATCTGGGTACGCGCAAAAGCGGTCATACTTTTAATCATTAATTATTCTCCCGATTTTTGAAGATTGTATCATGCAAACAGAAAGCAGATATTATCGAGTAAACCATCCCTTAATATTCGCTGTTAATAGCAATACCATTGCCTCTGTTTGCAGTTATAATACGCGCACCTAAAATCAAGGAAACCAAACTATGCGCCCCAGTAACCGCCAGCCCGATGAAATGCGTTCTATACATATCACTCGCCACTACACCAAACATGCTGAAGGCTCCGTTTTAATTGAATTTGGTGACACTAAAGTCATTTGTACCGCTTCTATTGAGGCAAGAGTTCCCGGCTTTTTACGTGGCAAGGGACAGGGCTGGGTTACCGCAGAATATGGCATGTTACCGCGCTCAACCGGCAGTCGTATGCGACGTGAAGCTTCCAGTGGGAAACAGGGTGGTCGCACAATGGAAATACAACGCCTGATTGGACGCGCATTACGTGCCGGCATTGATCTTGAAGCTCTGGGTGAAAATACCATCAGTCTGGATTGTGATGTCATTCAGGCCGATGGCGGTACGCGCACCGCCAGTATTACCGGCGCATGGGTTGCGCTCAATGATGCAGTACAATACCTGCTCGACAAAAACATCATCCAGAAAAATCCATTACACCATCAAATCGCTGCTGTTTCTGTGGGTATTTTTAATGGCACTCCAGTGCTTGATCTGGATTATGCCGAAGACTCGAATGCAGAAACTGACATGAATGTAGTGATGAATAATAATAACGGTTTTATCGAAGTTCAGGGCACCGCAGAAGGCCATGCCTATAATAGAGAGGAACTTAACAGCATGCTTGCACTGGCAGAAAAAGGTATAAAAGAACTATTTCTGCTGCAACAGGCTGCGCTTGAGGCATAACCACAATGACTAAAACGGCTGTAAATAAAATCGTGCTCGCCAGCGGCAATGCCGGCAAAGTACGCGAAATAAATAACCTGTTTGAAGGCTATGGAATAGAAATTGTTCCACAATCGGATTTCAATGTCCCGGATGTTGCCGAAACCGGAACTACCTTTGTTGAAAACGCCATTATCAAAGCCCGTTTTGCAGCCGAATATACCGGTTTACCGGCTCTGTCTGACGACTCCGGCATTGAAGTCGATGCACTGGATGCACGCCCCGGCGTTTACTCCGCGCGTTATGCCGGTGAGAATGCCACGGATAAAGACAATAATAATAAGATGCTGGAAGAATTAGACGGTGTGCGAGAAACAGAACGGACTGCGCGTTACCAGTGTCTCATTGTATTTATGCGTTCACACACCGACCCGGTACCGATTATTACCCAGGGTAGCTGGGAGGGGCAAATTTTATCAGCCCCCGAAGGGAACGGCGGGTTTGGTTATGACCCGATATTTTATGTTCCTTCACAAAAATGCTCTGGCGGTAATTTGCCTTTGGAGGTAAAAAACACCCTAAGCCATCGCGCCATTGCGCTGAAAGCCATGCTGGAAGAGTTTAAAAAACATAAATACATTTAATCTGCCCATTTTTCTGTTCAAACCATGTCTGTTCTGCTCTGTAGTGAAATTCGTTTACAGCATCTGCAATCCCTGCTTAATCACTATGGCATGGAAATCCATACTATCAATGATAACGCACCAGTTCCGGGTAGTTTCTGGCAACCACCAGAAGCAGGGTTAATCGGGGATACACTTTATATCCGTAACGATACGCCGGTCCATTCCGCCCTGCATGAAAGCGGTCATTATATTTGCATGGATCCGCAGCGTAGGAAAAATTTACATACCGATGCGGGCGGACGAACGGCCATTGAGGAAGACAGTGTTTGTTATTTGCAGATTTTGCTGGCTGATTTCATTCCTGAAATGGGGCAAACACGTATGTTTACCGATATGGATGCCTGGGGCTATTCTTTTCGCTTAGGCTCTGCTCGCGCATGGTTTGAAAACGATGCCGAAGACGCAGCACAATGGTTACTGCAACACAATATTATTACCACTGATAATCAACCTGCCTGGCAGTTACGTGGTTAAGCAATGAATGAAAAATATTATTTTCCGCAGATAAGTGCAAATAAACACAGATGAAATCGCTCGGATAAAATCGTTTGCATCACCCTGAAAACTAAAAAAGCCCTCCAGAGAGGGCTTAATTATGAAGACAACTTTATTCTTATGGTGTCTGTAGCACCGAGCTATCTGTCACTTTAAGGTAGTGACCATCACTTCCAAAGAAATTGGCAATTTCGGTCTGTATTTCCTTGGTAACTTTGGCATTTTCTCCAACTACCGATGCGGGCGCTAATGGAGAAGCTGGCGTATCAGCAGGGTTCAGTAAAGAGCTATGATTACCCTCGACATATTTGGTAACGACTTCCAGATTAGCAGTTCCTGGTCCCTGCGTGGTATTGACCTGCGTCAGCCCCATCAGTTTAAGTTGCGGCTCAGTCCCTGCCAGCGGCGCAGGTACCGTACCTGTGGTGTCGTTCTTATCCGGCACCGTATTCGGCACCACCAGATCAGAAGGCGAGCTATTACTGCCTGCGATCTCAAAGAACAATACGCCTCGACCGCCTGGAGGCGCTGTTGCAACTAAACTGGCAAAGTTAACCGGATCGCCCGAATCAATCACCGTCTGCGCTGCACCCATAAAGGACTCATAATCCGGCGTGCCTTTTATCACACCATTGGCTGCCAGACCCGCAGAAATAGTTGGTTCGAATGTCGCCGAACCATCCAGAATCTTGGGTAGACTCGCACCCCCAAAAGCAAACGCAGCGGCTTTAACATCCGGTTCAAGCGCCGTAAAGACGGTGCCCACCATCGCACCCAATGAATGCCCAAGAAAATAGATCTTTGCAGGATCCATCTTGTTGGACCCATCAGTAATGGTGCCTTTTTCAATATCATCAACCAGTACAAACAGGTCGGAAACACCCTGCCTTAGATTATCCCGTGTATTCTGTAAGTTAGCCAGATTAATAAAATGACTGCCTGATGAATCAATAATGCCATCAGGGACTGGTGCCGTAATATTCCCCGCAGCATCCTGTGTAACCAGATCCAGATCAAAGGTACGTTCACCACCTTTAGCCGCCGGATTCTTAAATGCAGCAGTACCATTGGTTTCAAGTCCTGTCACGCCATGCATTGGCAGATCAATTGCAACCACAGCCAGACAGGCACCTGCCATCGCATCAGAAATAGCTAACATCGTGGTACGATTTGTTGTAATACCATGCTGATAGATCACTACTGGCCATTTCGCTGGTTTCACTCCTCTCGGACAACTGGCAAATGTTTTTGGTATGGAGACCATCATTGGAATGGTCTGTGTGGAGGTGGCAACGGGTGAAACCTTACCCGTTAGATAAGATAATAACGCACCGCCGGCACCGTGCCAGAAAGAATTGAGTGCAGTCGGGTCATTTGATGCTGATGACGCGGTTAAATAATAGGGAACCTGTATTGTACCAACATGAATATCAGCGGCACCCAGGGGTGACAGCGTTGTCATTTTGGATGAAAAACCAGCGGTGGTTGTCAGCGCTCTATCCTGAGTGCGTGTTGCCTTAAGCACATCGGTGATTGACTGCGTGGTAAAGGTCCATTGTAAAATAATGTCATTCGATGTGAGCGAGGCATCCGACGCAACAATGGCATCTTCGGTGGGTTTAACAATATTTTTTCTAATGGTTTCCAGTTTAGCGGCACTCTGACCGGCGGCAATAATCTCCGCATCCGTTGCGCCAGGTGCGGGTAATAATACCGGTGCTTTTATTGCCGCCTTGATGGCTGCCACACTGGATGGTGGTACTGCTGGCGGTACTGTCAGGTCATACAATACTGCTGCACCACGCGTTAACGCATAAGACCCCGAAATCCCGACCGGTTTGCCACTGCTACTTTTGAGTTTATTGGTGATAACCACCGCATAACTGGATTTTGGCGCAAGCGGCTTTAATGGCAAAATAACCAATGTTGAAGCGGTTGGATCCACGCTGGACAACGCGGCAATATAATCCACACCGTAGACCAATGGTGCAGCCACCGCAGTCGCCGGACCACCCGGACCAACACCTTTTGTTACTGGATAAACACGGACGGACTGAGCAGAAATGCTGTTTGCATCAATGGGCGCACTAAAGCCCGTTGTCATCGGTGCATCCGTTGAAAAACCGTCTACTCCATTCATTGCCACTTTTGGGTCGGCAAGATTAGTTGGCGATACAACAGGAATATTAAGTGTACCGTCAGATGCCTGACCGGGTGCCACTGCAAACAGAAAATCATTCGGAAAAGGGATAATGCTCGCCGCCAGATCATAATTACTAATGGTATCTGTCGTGTTACTGCCGGTTAGAGAATCCTGCAATGTCGTACTTTTATCACCTTGACAGGCAGTTAGCGCTAAACTTGCCAGACCAGCAAAAATAATCTGTTTTACATTCATTTTTAATTCTCCAGCTATATTCATTTGTATGGCCTCTAGTAGTTCCAGCGTAATTGTGCGCTTAGAATATCCACCGAGGCTTTATAGTTCCCCTTGAGGGTCGCTGCCAGAGCCGGCTGACTACTTTCGAATGTATTATTGATGCTTGTATCGCTAACAAACAGGTGTGAATAACCAACATCCACGGTAAAGGCAGTGTTGATCACATAACTGCCACCAAATGATAACCAGGTGCGGTTATTACCCGGAATGCGGGCGGTACGACGCTCCGCATTAGGCACCGGCGTTTCATCGTAAGCCACACCTGTGCGCAAGGTGATTTTCGGGCTGTACTGCCAGTCCATACCCACTGAATAACGCCAGGTATTCTGCCAGTTTTCTGTGGTCACACCATCAGGCTGACTGGGGTTAGCAAAATGAATTCTTAATTCATTAAATGAATTCCAGCCGGTCCAGGTCACATCTGCAAGCAATTTCAACTGCTTCAGTTTATGTACCGCACTTACCGAAAAACTTTGCGGCAAGGTAACCGATGCATTGAGATCGCTGGCCTGAAACGCGCCCGTTGACAGCACGGGTGCGGCAGCCGCTGGCACGCGGAATTCACCACTGCCTTTTACATCAATCGTCATTTCAGAGCGGTAGGCCAGTCCAAGTGTTGTGGTTGGGGTGATGTCATACAGCAACCCCAGATTAAATCCGTAGCTCAGGTTACTAACACCATGATTATCCGCATGTAACTTGACAAAACCATCCGCTGCCTGCGGCGTGCCAAGTAATGCCCCAAAATCAATGGCATTAGTGAAGTTAACATTGGCTAACATAATATCCACGCCCGCACCGAGTGACAGTTTATCGTTCACCTGATAGGCAATACTGGGATTAAAATTAATCGTTCTTAAATTTGTCCTGACCGCATGGTAACGCCCCACCCAGGTATCGTTATATTCCGTTTCCAGGCCAAAAGGTGCATTAATACCAAAGCCAAACTTCGTTTTTTTGTTAATTGCCGTTACCCAATAGACATTCGGCACAAAAGCGGTTTTACCACCATCATCATTTGCACCCGTTAAAGGGATGCCCGTAGCGGTGGTTGACCCCTGATTGGTGAAAGAAGCCTCAGGGTTAATAAGGTGTCCGACCACAACAATCTGATTGGTTTTAAGTTTCATCATCCCGGCTGGATTAAACCAGACTGTGGTGGCATCTTCTGCACTGGCAGCAGCACCGGCAAAGGCATTACCCTGACCTGTGGCACTGTTTTCGATTAGAGCAAAACCCGATGCGGATGATTGTGTTGAAAGACCTGATGCTGTAACTGCCAGAATAGCAGTAAATAGATACGAACCTGTTTTAGGATTCATACATTTTTCCCCTCATAAAACCAAATTGAGCCTGCGATCTTGTAATCACAGTTTATTTATTGCGGTTAGTTTCGGTCACAAACAAATCTTGTCTCCATAATGTACTTATGGCTAATATACATGTATTCATTATTAAAAAAATTATTTTATTTCATGTATACCAGACAAAAAACCATAACTTATCTATAAATATCTCGGCAGTTGCTACCATCATACGACAGCTAATTATAAATTAAAACCAGTAAATGCTTATATATACAGGTAAATTCAGCAACAATTGAAAATAAAATCCTTTCTCAGCCAGGTTCAGCTAAACCGGAACATGAAACTCTATTACTAATTCTATTCCTGACGGGATGGATGAAACGGATACTTAATGGTGTTAAAACACGCTGTCAATACACCCCTGTCGGCTCGACACCCGCATCCCTGCGGCTAACAGTCTTGAACCGTAAGCATCTTTTTCATCCGGTTCAGTAATAAAGTCCGTACCGAAGTAAATTGACAGGGACAACTGCATCAAGGCAAAGCTTTTGGCTGACGATTTTCATCAATAGCAACATATACCAACATCGCTTCAGTCACTTTAATACACTGTATTTCCCCCTCTTCCATCCTTTCTGCATAAACAATCACCTTCACTTTCACTGAAGTATGACCTTCAGTGATAATATCAGCATAACAGCTGATTAAATCACCCACAAATACCGGCTTTTTAAATTCAAACGAATCAACCGCACGCGTCACCACGGCACCACGCACTCGCTGACGTGCAGGAATACTGCCAGCAATATCAACATATGACATAATCCAGCCACCAAAAATACTCCCGCCGGGGTTTATATCTGCTGGACGCGCCTGGACACGAATAACCGGCATTTTACCTTCGGGTAAACGGTCCTGTTGATTATTATTTTGATTACTCGCGGCCATAAATCGTCTCCGGCATCATAGGCAATAACTACACAGAGATTAAAATAACACTCAATGAACAAAACTAGAAGCATTAAAACCTCTTTTATTGGTAGTCAGCGCAATCGACTCGATGGCAGACTTGAGTTTCCTACAGGTAAAATAAAAGCATTTATAATATTCAGCCATTGCTTTACCTGCACTAAAGATATTTTAATCACCTACCGAAGTAGCCGCCTGTTGGCACAGGCAGGCTACGCGGTTTTACGCTTTGATTTTTCTGGTCTGGGTGATAGTGAAGGAGATTTTGCAAATTGTAATTTTTCTACCACGGTGGAAGATTGCCTGGCGGCAATACAATTTTTGAGCAAAAATTATTCAGCACCATCTATATTAATAGGCCATAGTCTTGGCGGCACAACATCACTGGCTGCGGCAATAGAGGCAACCTGCATTAAGCAAGTTGTAACGATTGCCGCGCCGAGCCAGCCAACACATGTATTACACCATTTTAATCATGCCCTGATGCTGCTTGAACAGGATATACCCTCAAGTTTTGAAGTGGCAGGAAAATTTTATGCTATTAATCCACAATTTGTCGTCGATATTCACCAGTGGAATATGCAGACATATTTGGGGAAACTAAATAAGCCTGCCTTAATTTTTAAGGTAGAAGATGATGCACTGGTCAATGAAAAAGATGCCAGCGACATCGAGCAATGGGTTAAAGGCGAAACAACATTAATTAATTTAGCTAATACAGATCATTTACTTTCGAGCAAACAGGCCAATATTGATGTTATCAATAAGATTATTGCATGGCTGGAAAATCCATAGAGAGCTTTGCACGAAGCATCTTTTCCGCTTTTCTCTCTCCATTTCACCAGCCCGTCGCTGCTGCCACACCTTTGCCCAAATCCGCAGGTGAGCGTACGGTATAGACTCCGACTTTTTCCAGCGCAGCAAATTTTTCTGCCGCCGTGCCTTTACCGCCTGCAATAATCGCACCAGCGTGACCCATACGTTTACCTTTGGGGGCCGTGCCACCTGCAATAAAAGCCGTTACCGGTTTAGTCACTTCAGACTGGATAAACTCTGCGGCTTCCTCTTCAGCACTGCCACCGATTTCACCCACCATTAAAATTGCTTCAGTCTGCGTATCCGCTTCAAATAATTTCAGGCAATCAATAAAACTGGTTCCAGGTATCGGATCACCGCCGATACCAATGCAGGTGCTTTGTCCAAAACCAGGGTCAGTAGTCTGTTTTACGGCTTCATAAGTTAAGGTGCCAGAGCGTGAAACCACACCTACTTTTCCGGGCTGATGAATTTCCCCCGGCATAATGCCAATCTTGCATTCCCCCGGCGTAATAATGCCCGGACAATTGGGGCCGATAATATGCACAGCCTCACTGTCGGCAACCATTTTCACTTCCAGCATATCCAGTGTTGGAATACCTTCCGTAATGCAAACAATGATTTTAATGCCTGCATCAATGGCTTCAAGCATGGAATCTTTGCAAAAAGCTGCGGGAACATAAATGACTGTTGCATCTGCGCCGGTTTCCCTTATTGCGGCTTTGACCGTGTTAAATACTGGCAATTCAAGGTGCACCTGCCCGCCTTTACCTGGTGTCACCCCACCCATCATTTTTGTTCCATAGGCAATGGCCTGTGCAGAATGAAAAGTACCTTGCTTACCCGTAAAACCCTGGCAGATGACTTTGGTATTTTTATTAATTAACACACTCATAAAAGACGCTCATAAAATTTATTGTCTGTATTCATCTGTGGAAAAATATTTCTTAGCTGTTAACTTTGGCAACAATCTTCTCTGCGGCTTCGGTCAGTCCGTTAGCGGCGATAATATTTACCCCGCTATCGCGCAATAGCTGACTGCCGCGTTCGGCATTGTTACCTTCCAGACGCACCACCACCGGTACATTGACATGCACCTGTTCTACCGCTTCTATTATACCTTCGGCAATTAAATCGCAACGCACAATGCCACCAAAAATATTCACCAGAATGCCTTTAACATTGCTATCGGAAAGAATAATCTTAAAGGCTTCACTGACACGCTCCGTGGTCGCACCACCACCCACATCAAGAAAATTTGCCGGGTGACCACCACACAATTTAATTAAATCCATCGTTGCCATTGCTAGCCCGGCACCATTAACCATGCAACCGATATCGCCATCGAGTGAGATGTAATTTAGCTCCCATTCTTTTGCACGATTTTCTCTTGCATCTTCCTGCGATACATCACGCATTGCGAGTAATCCCTGCTGACGGTATAACGCATTATCATCAATATTAATTTTACCGTCCAGGCAGATTATCCGGGATTGGCTGGTTACGACCAACGGATTAATTTCAACCAGACTTAAATCTTTTTCGACAAACATTTTTGCAAACCCAGTCAGCAACTTTGAAAACTGTTTAATTTCATCTGCCTGTAAATTCAAACCAAATGCTAGTTCATTTGCCTGAAAGGGTTGCAATCCAGTCAATGGGTTAATGGTCACTTTAAGAATTTTTTCTGGTGTGTCGGCGGCCACCTTTTCGATTTCCATGCCACCCTCAGTCGAAGCCATAATCACTACGCGTTGTGATGAACGATCCACCACCGCACCAAGATACAGTTCCCGCGCAATGTCACTGACTTCTTCAATCAATACCGTGTTGACCGGTTGTCCATTGGCATCTGTTTGATGTGTAACCAGATGAGTTCCCAGCATTCCCGATACAGTTTCACGCACAGCATCGACACTATCCACTAATTTTACACCCCCAGCTTTACCGCGCCCACCAGCATGTACCTGTGCTTTAACTACCCAGGCATCACCACTTAACTGCTTCATGGCATCGCCAACTTCATCGACTGATGTCACCACCTGAAAGTTAGGCACCGGCATCCCATAACTGGAAAATATCTGCTTCGCCTGATATTCATGTAAATTCATTTCATGCTCTTCTATTAGATTCTTCTATTGGCTAAAATTTGTAACCGGCTAATTCTTTATGTGTATAGCACAACCTTGAATTGACAAGGCGGCTTCATGTAGTGCCTCGGACAATGTTGGATGGGCAAACAGGGTCATCGTCAGATCTTCTACCGTTGCCTGCATTTCCATTGCAATCACTGCCTGAGCAATGATTTCAGAGGCCTGTGGTGCCAGTATATGAACACCCAGTATCTGGTCTGTTTTGGTGTCACTGATGATTTTTATCAACCCCTCTGCATCCCCTGCTGCCCGCGCACGGCCATTCGCGGCAAGTGGAAAACGTCCAACTTTATAATCCAGCACCTTGTTTTCACATTGCTCTTCAGTTAAACCCACCCAGGCAATTTCAGGATGTGTATAGATAACGGATGGCACCAAATCATAATCAACCTCTAACGAATCACCGGCGATACGATGCGCGACCATAATGCCCTCTGCTGAGGCTTTATGCGCCAGCATCTGTCCACCTACAACGTCACCAATTGCATAGATACCCGGCACACTGGTTTCACATTTTTTATTCACCAGAATATAACCGCGCTCATTGGTTTCTACACCAAACTCTTTACCAAATACACGTTCGCTGTTTGGCTTACGGCCAACAGCGACAATTAGCCCGTCAAATATTTCAGTTTGTTCCGTGCCGTCATACCCATAAGTAACCTGCACTTTCCTGTTTTCAATCACTGCTGATATTAAACGCGCATTCAGCCGGATGTCCAGCCCCTGCTGAGTAAGCAGACGCATTGCCTGCTGACGAATGCTTTTATCAACTGAAGGCAGTAAATCAGGCATCGCTTCGAGTAATACGACTTTAGAACCCAACCGCTGCCAGATAGTCCCAAGTTCAAGCCCGATGGCACCGGCTCCAATAATGCCAAGCCTGACTGGTACCCTGTTTAATTCCAGCGCCCCAGCTGAATCAAAAATGTAGTTATCCGTTAGAGGTGCCTGCGGCAATCTCACTGGAGAAGACCCCGTTGCTACAATAATGTTTGTAGCTTCAAGCGTTGCTATACACTGCCTGGTTTTTCTATCTTTAACATAAACGCAGTATCGCCCCGACTGATCTGACGCTTTTATTTTTCCGCGACCACTATAATGGACGACTTTATTTGCTTTGAATAATGCAGCAATACCCTGCGTTAATTCTTTAACTACCCGATCTTTTCGGGCCTGCATTCGAGGCAGATCCAGCTCGATACGTCCAGTCTTAATACCATGCTGATTAAACTCACGCTTTGCTTTATCATATAAATGAGAAGATTCAAGCAGCGCTTTTGAGGGGATACAACCCACATTCAGGCAGGTGCCACCTGGCGAGAACTGCCCCTGATGATTCATCCATTCATCAACACAGGCAGTTTTTAAACCCAGCTGCGCACAACGGATGGCGGCAACGTAGCCGCCAGGACCCGCACCAATGACAATAACGTCATAGTGTGCCTGTTGAATTTTTTCTTTTTTAGCAACCATAATTTAGTAACCATAATAAAGTTTTTACAATGATTATTGTCTATAAATTTAGTCTCTACAAACCCAGCAACATTCTGGATGGATCTTCCAGTAATTCCTTGACCGTCACCAGGAAACGCACTGCACTGCTACCGTCGATAAGACGGTGATCATAGGATAATGCCAGATACATAACCGGTAGCGCAACAATTTCATTGTCTACCACCATCGCACGTTGCTGTATATTATGCATCCCCAGTATGGCACTTTGTGGCGGATTTAAAATCGGCGTTGATAACATCGAACCAAACACACCACCATTGGACAGCGTGAAAGTACCACCAGTTATATCCTCAAGAGTTAAGTTATTGTTTTTTGCGCGCATTGAAAAATCTGCGATAGCCTGCTCTATCTGGGCAAGACTGAGAAAATCCACATCACGTAATACGGGAACAACCAGTCCCTTTGGCCCTGACACGGCGACACCAATATCATAATAGCCGTGATAGACCACATCATTACCATCAATCGATGCGTTAATTTCAGGAAACCGCTTTAACGCTTCAACACAGGCCCGGATAAAAAATGACATGAACCCCAGTCGCACCTTAAACTGCTTTTCAAAAGCCTCTTTATAGCGGCTACGCAGCGTCATTATTGGCTGCATATTCACTTCATTAAATGTTGTTAAAATTGCCGCATTGCGCTGTGCCTGTACCAGCCTTTCCGCAATGATGCTGCGCAGCCGAGTCATTGGCACACGGCGCTCTAACCGTTCAGTTGATACTGTTTTCTCCAATGCATTATTTACCGCTACCGTCTTATTCTGCTGTGTGGATACAACGGGTAGAACGTCTTCTTTATCGTTATCGTTCTTTTCCTGGCGTGCTTCGATATATGCCTCAACATCCGATTTTAATATTCGGCCTTTTTTACCACTACCAGTAATTTTATCCGTCTCAAGATTAAATGCAGCGATCAATTTTCTAACCGATGGACTCATCCCCGCTGGATTATTTTCTTGCTGAAATTTATCTGGCGCTTCATCATGGCTGTTATCTGCCGTTGGTGTTGCGATAGCTTTATCATCAATGACTGCCAGTAGTTCACCCGATTTTACTGTCGCCCCAAGCTGAAAGTTTATTTCTGTAACTATTCCAGCATGAATAGCAGGCACTTCCAGCACAACCTTATCCGTTTCCAGATCAACCAGCACTTCATCTTCCATAATTGTATCGCCCGTAGACTTATACCAGTTAGCAATGATGGCATCGGCAATTGATTCAGGCAGCTCGGGTACTTTTATTTCAATACTCATACGGGATTTTCCCTATTGTAGGTTTTCATTTATATTTAATGCCCGATTGATTAATTCATGTTGCTGCTTTGAATGTAGGCGGGCAGAACCAACCGCAGGTGCGGACGAAGGCTCTCTGCCAATATAACTTAATTGCCAGCGCGGGTGAATGAAGGCAGGAATACGTAACTTACAAAAATCCCAGCCCCCCTGATTTTTTGGCTCTTCCTGACACCAGACTAATTCCCTGGTATTTTTATACTGCGACAGTAGAACATCCAGCTGTCGCCCAGGAAAAGGATAAAGCTGTTCGATACGTAATAACACAACGGAAGTAATCCGATTTAAGCGACGCGCTTCAAGTAACTCATAATAAAGTTTTCCATAACAGATAATAACACGCTCAACTGTTGCGGGATTTACCTCATCCACTTCAGTTAATACCCATTGAAATAGACCACTGCTTAAATCATCCAGCGTACTGACACATAATTTATGTCGCAATAAACTTTTTGGTGTCATCACAATTAAGGGTTTACGGCAATTACGCACCATCTGCCGCCTTAATAAATGAAACAGTTGCGCTGGCGTACTGGGCACACAGACCTGCATATTATGTACCGAACATAACTGCAGATACCGTTCCAGCCGTGCTGACGAATGCTCGGCACCCTGGCCTTCAAAGCCGTGTGGCAACAACATTACCAGCCCACTCACGCGCCCCCATTTATGTTCACCAGCAGAAATAAACTGATCGATCACTACCTGTGCGCCATTGGCAAAATCACCAAACTGTGCTTCCCACAGTACTAGCGATTTAGGCTCGGTTGTTGAAAAGCCATATTCAAATGCCAGCACCGCATTTTCCGATAAAAGTGAATCAAACACACGAAAGTTACTGCCATCTTTACCCAGTTTCCGTAACGGTACGTAAGCAGTGCCATCATTCTGGTCATGCAATACAGCATGACGATGAAAGAATGTACCTCGTCCACTATCCTGCCCAGAAAGGCGTACTGAATAACCCTCGTTCACCAGTGAACCATAGGCCATATTTTCTGCAAATCCCCAGTCAACCGGCAATGCTCCAGCAAGCATTTTTTTTCTGTCCTGAACAATTTTTTCTACCCGTGGATGCAGGGTGAAACCTTCCGGCACCAGGGTCATAACTTCAGCAATATCACGTAACTGATTCATTGCCAGACCCGTTTTAACTTCATCAAGAATAGAGGCCACCATATAGGGTCGCCAGTTGACATATGTCGATTGATTTCCCCGTGATTCAGGCAATTTATGTGGCACCACACAGTTACCTGCTTCTAAAATACTACGTACACTTTTAGTCATGATGTCACACTGCTGCTGCGTGAGCACTTTTTCTTCGACCATACGCTCGGCATACAATGTACGCGTCGTTTTTAATGCCTGTATTTTTTTATACATCATCGGTTGTGTTGCCGAAGGCTCATCCGCTTCATTATGGCCATGACGGCGATAACAAACCATATCAATCACTACATCTTTTTTAAACGTTTTCCGATAGGTGAGCGCCAGGCGCGTTACCATGATCACTGCCTCTGGATCGTCACCATTAACATGGAAAATAGGCGCACCAACCATTCGGGCAATATCAGTACAGTAATACGTTGAACGTGCATCCACCAGCGCGCTGGTGGTAAAACCAATTTGATTATTAATAATAATGTGCACACTGCCATGTGTGGAATAGCCTCTGGACTGAGACATCTGTATGGTTTCCATCACCACACCCTGACCGGAAAATGCGGCATCACCATGAATCTGTATAGGCACAACTTCATCACCACGCCTGTCACCACGCCGCCACTGCCTTGCCCGCACCGAACCCTCAACCACGGGGGCAACAATTTCCAGATGTGACGGATTAAATGCCAGTGCCAGATGTACCGACCCACCTGGGGTTTCCATACTGGATGAAAAACCAAGGTGATATTTTACATCACCGGTTAACTCGGTTATTTCTTTGGTGCCTTCAAATTCCTGAAACAATTCGGCGGGCATTTTCCCCAGAATATTTACTAGCACATTCAGCCTACCGCGATGCGCCATGCCAATAACCAGCTCTTTAACACCTTGCGAACCTGAAAATTGCACCAGCTCATCCAGCAAAGGAATTAATGACTCCCCACCTTCCAGCGAAAAGCGTTTCTGCCCGACATAACGCGTATGTAAATATTTCTCCAGCCCTTCCGCATCGGTTAGCTGTTGTAGAATATTTATTTTTTCAACATTACTTAATTTTTCTCTACCGCGCGACATCTCCAGATGCTGCTGTAACCAGCGTTTTTCACTGGTCTCGGTAATATGCATATATTCCACACCCGTGGAACCACAATAGGTCTCACAAATCACCGCATAAATATCTTTTAAGGGCAGCGTATCTGCACCAGCTAAAGAACCCGTATCAAAAATAATCTCAAAATCTGCTTCGCTAAGGCCGTGGTACTCAAGATTTAATTCAGCTGTTTCACTCAGTCGGCGATCACGCAGCGGGTTTGTATTCGCTATTTGATGACCTCGAAAACGGTAAGCATTGATCAGCTGCAACACCTGAACCTGTTTACGCTCATGCTCAACATTTACCGGTGTATTACGGCAAAGCTGGTGCTTTTCATGTGCATACCGAAGAAAATAATGGCGCATTTCCTGCGGTGAAATTTCTGCACTCACAGCAGGACTATCATTTTTTCTTGCCACCACTGGCAAGGCATCAAAATACACTCGCCAGTGTTCATTCAGTAAATCTGGCTGACTGAGATACAACTCATACATCGATTCCAGCCAGGCCGCACTTTCACCATAAAGCGAAGAGCTGCGCCACAATGCCTGCATACCGGGTGCAATATTATTTGCCATTATGTATACCGTAACTATTTTTTATTATCATTTTTTTTAATTGTAGAGGCAGATCACAGATAAATCTGCTTTTAATTTTCTTAATTGCCTACAATGTGTGTTTTTTTCAACTTTATGGTTCAAATTGAAAAACACGCAGGTCGGGATACTGCTTCAAATAAAGAGTAATGGGTGCGAAAAGAGGCAGGGGTAACCGTGCCGGGGAGAACCACTGCCAGCGGGCACATTTATCTATTTCCATCACTCGCGCTTCGCCCGATTCGCAGGTCGCACTAACATAAAGCGTAAAGTATTCACCACTCATGCTGACGAACCCTCGATTACTGTAACCTGCCGGTTGACAATTTGACACCATTAAACCCGTTTCTTCCGCTACCTCGCGCTGGGCACATTCGAGAACAGTTTCACCTGATTCGAGGTGCCCACCAGGAAACTGCCAGCAGTCTTCATCATGCTCACACAGGCGCTTACCCAACAATAATCGCCCCTGTTTCCACACCAGAACACCAACCCCAATATGCGGACGATGACCTTTCAGCACTGTCACTTCAGAGAACCAAACTAATGACTAATATCACAGGTAGCAGCAACTTTAATGCAATTTTTGCCATTGCGTTTGGCATGGTACATAGCAACATCAGCGGCAGCAATCATAGTATTGAGCTCAAAATCGGGTTCAAACCCAGCGATACCCAGTGAAATAGTTACCTTTGGCAAAAGCTTATCATCCAGCATTCCCATATCCACTTTGCTCACATTTAATCTTAAACGCTCAGCAATAATCGCAGCATTTTCAACTTTTGTTTCTGGCAGTAAAACCGCAAATTCTTCACCGCCAAACCGGGCGACCAGATCATTCGGGCGTAATGGCTTGCGTATCGCTTTAGCAATAGCAATTAACACCTTATCTCCAGCCAGATGGCCAAAAGCATCATTGTATTGCTTAAAATCATCCACATCGATCATTAACATTGACAGCGGGAGCTGATCACGTTCACTGCGCTTTATTTCACGATCAAAGGCATCATCCAGCCAGCCACGATTATGCAATCCGGTCAGTGCATCCGTTATCGCAAAACGCTGGTATTTACGTTGCATTTCAAGGCTGTCAGCGATCACCAGATCACTATAGCGAACACGTTCGGACATGATATATAAAAGATTACGGGCAATTTCATGTGACACACTCACCATCCGCCACAAAATATCCTGATCAATGACCAGTAAGGTGCTTGGTTCCAATGTTCTCACTTGCGCTGATGGAGTACGACTGCCAATAATCGACATTTCTCCCACACATTCACCCGGTTCAACCACTGCAAGCGGAAGATCATCGTGTTTACCCAGTTGAATAACCAGTCGACCTGTTATCAGAATATAAAGAAAATGGTTGGTTTTCTGTGCAGATAAGACCACTTGTTCGGTCTCCATCTGCTGGTATTTGCAAAGTAGCAATAATTTCATTAGCCCAGTATTTTCCATATCAACATTTCTAAATAGCTGTAGACGCGATAAAATATGCATATCATGCTCATCAGTCGTGGCAGACATAAAGTTTCACTCCATCAAACCGGGATAAATTATTATTATTTAGTATAAACTTCGGGAACAACTACCCGTTAAAATATAACCATATTTATACTTTAATTTAAAGCCCCGAATTAAAACCGCTGGAACTTCTGTACGATTAGTGGACCATAAACCTGGATTGAGCCAGCATAAAGCTGCCACCTTAAGACCTGACATGGAGAATTATTATGCATAATTCAGCCCCTTATAGTATCCACACACTTGAACTTGGCCCGATGGAGAATTTTATTTATCTATTGCATGACCACGCCAGTAACACGGCGGCTTTAGTTGACCCAGCCTGGGAAGTAGACAAAATTTTACGCCTGGCCCAACAGAAAAATATAAAAATTACCGATATTCTGCTCACGCATAGCCATCACGACCACATTAATGGCCTTGAACAGATGCTCAATAGCACTGATGCACAGGTTCACCTGCTGAAAGAAGAGGCAAAATTCTGGGGCGAAAACCTGAGTAAGCCCATGTTACATCACGGCGGAGACACACTAAAACTAGGCAACAGCGAAATTAAAATTTTACATACACCCGGCCATACACCCGGTTCCGCCTGTTTTTATCTAGGCAGTGACCTGATCGCCGGTGACACCTTATTCGTATTCGGCTGTGGGCGTTGCGATCTGCCAGGCGGTGATCCAGAACAGATGTTCCACACTTTAAACCGAATAAAAACAGAGCTGCCCGCAGCCACCATTCTACACCCTGGACATAACTACGCACCGCAAACCCCCACGTCGACGCTGCATGAACAGTGCGAAGGCAATCCTTTCCTGCATTTTGACCTGGCGAATGATTTTATGAAATACCGTATGCAGGTACATGACCAGGTGCGTGATACGCCTTATCACGCAGTAAGTAAACAGGTTGCGCTGCAAACCTTACAACAATAAAGCAAGGGAGAGATATTTGAATATAATGGCTTTAAATTTAATGCCGGTTAATGGACAATAACGGGCACAGGGATGTTTAAGGCGCTAGCGTTTAAGTTGTACACAAACCACAGCATATAGTGTTTTCAGGAATGAACAACAACTTACGAACGAAACAGTTAAACCAACTTAAACAAATATATGATAACACTGTGATTAATCTATATTTATCATAATCACCACTTTCACTGTCAGGTGACATAAGTTTACATTTCAACCCATTCGTCAATCTTGTCCTTTTTTTATCCACAACGTTATCCACAGATAAAAAGCGCGCACATAGACACTATCTGAATTAATTTATTTCCAGCCCTTTCAGATGAGTTTCATTAATCCGCTTTAACAAGTATTTGAATGGCAACATGGCATCATGCTGTTTTTCGACCAGTACAACAAACGGTAAATCACCCGTTGCAAACTGATAACTGCCATCTTTCATCGACTCATACAGTGATCTTAAGTGTGCGTCCAGCTCATCAACAAAGGTGGCCGCAGACGACATTTCATCAAAATCGAATTCAATTGCCTGCTTTAAATCAAACGTATCATCAATCGCCTGCTCGACCATATTGACATACTCATCTGTTGAATGTGCGCGCACAATTTTATTATTGCTTAACATAATAACCTCTCAAAACAGCTACCGTCAGGTAGGGGGATTTTTACCCAACGACTTACGCCCTTTAAATTGTGAAACCGACTGGCAAGCATAGCCCTCACGATCAGCCAGATAAAAATGCCTGGCCAGACAACATTTCATCTTCTGATTCATCAGTGCTTTCTCAAACACGCAGGGAATCTGGGCTAAGTCATTATAGGTTGTCTTATACTCGCTTTCTTCCATACTACTATCATGTGTAGTCGCTTTATTTTTCGTGCTCCATAACAACCGGCTTTTCCCGATAAGCGATCAATTGCTCTTCCGCCAATAACTGATTCTCTGCAAACATCACTTTCACTGTACCACTATCACCAGCGGGGAATGTTGCACGTTGCTCTTTGGCAAAAATCTTGGCGGCACGAAATTGTTCAAATTCACCGATAAGCGCAAGATTTTTCACTAATTCCATTCCTTCAGGCGAGGTCATTTTAAATACATAATATGGCATAATGAAAACTTCTCTTTAAGTTGTACTGTCTGCTAAACTTAGAGGGATATTAACAGAGTAAGGGCAGACCTTCCCAATAATTATTACTAAACCGTCTCAACACACCATATTATGAATACAGAATACCATTCAAAAGAACATGAAATCCTGGCGACAATCCGAAAAGTATTATCCAGTGTTGTGCGCGATACCACGCCACCACCAAATCGTCCCCATGCACTAAGACCCAACACCATTGAAGATCTTAAGCACTGTTTTATGCTAATTACTGCCCGTGAGAAAGAAATTATCGAAGCGGAGGGAGGTGCTAACATGGATAAACGACCTCGATACGCCGATGCGCCAAAAACATCACAGGTTGTTCAATTTAGTAAGCCCAAAAAAAGTAGTGACTAACCATTCCAGTACAGGTTTAACGTAAATAATGCGTGAGCAACGTTTTAATGTCGTATTTTTTGGCATACTGCAAGCCGACAAAAGCAGGGCTGTCGTCATGGATAACATGGCAAAACTATTTAAAACTGAACCCGCTCGCCTGAAACCTTATTTTTCTGGTGGGCGTAAAGTTATCAAAGAAAACATCAACGCAGCCGCAGCTGAAAAATACATTACCGCGCTGGAAAATGTCGGCCTGGTCATCAAACTTGAAGAAATTACGGAACCGCAACTGGCCGCTTGCGATGACACTGATGCAGACAGGTCTATAAACGTCCCAACAGATGTTTCGTTAGCACCAGTGGGCGTTGATATAATTGAAACGCCACAACCGATGCAAATACAGGAAATTGCGGATTTCAGCCATATCACCCTGGCCGAAGTGGGCAGCGATGTACTGGAAAACCCGGTCAAGGTTACACCGCAGGTAATTGAGGACTTTAGTTACCTGACGCTGAAAGCAGCAGGTACGCATGTAACAGATGCGCCCCAAACTAAAAAAGGACACTTGAAAAATATTTAACTTAATTTGCAGATTCGATTACTTGCAGGTTGGGCCCGGCTTAATTCCCGCTGGCGCGAACTTAATATACTTCTGGCAATAACAACGATTTGCACCCGTATTCCAGATTTTTCGACACATCCCAACCATTTTCGAAGTAATTTCGTCACTAATTTCTGACCGTTTAACCACACTATTGGCTATCGCCGCCGCCTCACGCTTATTTTTTACCTGCTGCTGGTGTAATGTTTCCTGTTTCTTACGCTTAGTTTCCAGCTCATGCTGCTTTCGTGCCTGCGCAGCTTTCAACCTTTTTCTTTGTGCCAATACCTTTTGCTTTTCACCTAGAACTAACTTTTTCACCTGCATAAAAATCTGACTTTCTGCTACTTTTTTTGCAAAGCTGTCATGACAGTCATATTTCTTCGCGTTAATTTTGCTATATTTAGCCGGTGGTTTTGCCCAGCATTGCTTTTTAACTGGTGCGATTTGTTTTTTAACCGCAATTTTGCTTACCTGACTCACCGGTTTAGCTAATAACACCGTACTCATCTGCCGAAAATCAGCCAGATCGTAATTTAGTCTCAAACGCATCCTGTAGGGCCTGACAATAAAGCTAAGGGACTTACCCTGCTCAAGCGTACCCAGTATTGCGTTATTCATCTGTAAAATAAATTCTCCCTGATTACCATTAATTTCACAAACGTCATTCTTCACCTGCAAGCCTTGCCGTAAAAACCTGTTCTGCTGTTCCTGATGATTTAAGCACCAGGTAAATAAGGGCAGACGGCTACCGTCCACCTGTATATCAATAACACCGAACTGATCAAACATTACTGGTTGTTTGCCAGCTTTATCTCTGGTTATTGTCAACCGTAACTGACTTTTATCAACTATCAGATGGAAATACTGGCCTTTAAAATTTTTGCTGGTTTTAACTGCAACGCCATCTTTAATGTGCCAGGGAGAGTTCAAACCGACATCAACAACAACCTCTCTTGCGAAAGGATTGTTACCTGCGCACGCCTGAAAATTGAATAAAAAAAAGAATATTGCGACCGTGAACAAACGGATAATCATAGAGTTACCATATAAAACTTTAATCTGTTACTAAAAATTAAGGCCGTAGCCTGCCTGCTTTGTCACCAGTAAAATAACTGATCTTTTTTATAGTTTTATATTTATAGCACAGTTTTTAAAATTTTCTGGTTAATAGTGATTATTCTCATATCGCCTGGGCTAACTTCTCGGTTAAAATGGATTTATGATAACCATTATACTCAACGGTAAACCGCAGCCAGTCGATACCGATATAACCATAAATAAACTGATCAACCAACTTCAACTGCAGGACAAACGCCTTGCTATCGAAATTAACCAGCAAATTATACCGCGCAGTACGTTTGCACAGCATCAGCTGCAACATAATGATACCGTTGAAATTATCCAGGCGATTGGGGGTGGATAGCGTCGACACAACAAGCGATATATCTGACAGCACTATACAGTTTCCGACAAAATCAGGTAAAATTTACCTTCTCACCAACCATAAAAATTATCATGTCGCATTTATCCGAAGCCTCAACCTCAAGCAGCACTGTAGCACCACATACCGATAAACCATTAACTATTGCGAATAAGGATTACTGCTCGCGTCTGCTGGTTGGCACTGGCAAATATAAGAACAACAGAGAAACCGTTGCGGCACTGGAAGCCAGTGGTGCCAACATCATTACTATCGCCATTCGGCGCACCAATATTGGTCAGCACCCGGACGAACCTAATCTACTGGATGCATTACCAGTAAATAGATACACCCTGCTACCAAACACCGCGGGCTGCTACAGTGTCGATGAAGCCGTACGCACCTGTCGACTGGCAAGAGAACTCCTCGATGGCCACAAACTGGTTAAGCTGGAAGTGCTGGCCGATGAGAAAACCTTATTTCCCAATGTTATTGAAACCATAAAAGCGGCCGAAATTCTGGTAAAAGACGGGTTTGATGTGATGGTATATACCAATGATGACCCTCTAATCGCCAGGCAACTGGAAGAAACGGGCTGTGTTGCAATAATGCCACTAGCCGCCCCCATTGGGTCTGGGCTGGGTATACGCAACCCCTATAATATTCTTACTATTATCGAAAATGCCAATGTCCCCGTGCTGGTTGATGCTGGGGTTGGTACCGCATCTGATGCCGCCATTGCAATGGAACTGGGATGTGACGGTATTTTAATGAACACTGCAATAGCCGCCGCAAAGAACCCGATATTGATGGCATCAGCAATGAAAAAAGCCACCGAGTCGGGTCGCGAAGCCTATCTTGCCGGACGTATGCCGAAAAAGCGTTTTGCTTCGGCTTCATCACCGATCGAGGGTTTATTCTTTTAAGCCTGCTGCTCACTCATACTAACCAGCACCAAACTCGTGACCGAAAACCAGCAAACGATGCGGCTGCGCCATATACGCAGCTATATTCTCCGCCAGGGACGCCACACTGAGGCGCAAAAAAATGCGCTGGAATCACATTGGCAGCAATATGGTATTGATAATTCCACTGTGCAGCTTAATTTTACTCAGCTATTTCACCGCACTTCGGATGTCGTCCTTGAAATTGGCTTTGGTAACGGTGAGTCCTTGCTACACCAGTCAGTCCAGTTTCCAGAGAAAGATTTTATTGGCATTGAAGTACACGGCCCTGGCATTGGGCATTTACTTCATCGTATCGTTGAGCTTGAACTCAGTAATATACGCATTATTCGTCATGATGCTGTAGAAGTATTAAAACATCAGATAGCCGATAACAGCCTGGCTGGTGTTCAGCTTTTTTTCCCTGACCCCTGGCACAAAAGACGCCACCATAAACGCCGTCTGGTACAGATAGAATTCACTCAGCTGGTGCAAAGCAAACTCAAACTGGGCGGTTGTATGCATATGGCAACAGACTGGCAGAATTATGCCAGGCAAATGCTCAAGACCATGGATAGTACAGCAGGTTTTACCAGCCCTGTAGGGAAAAGTCGGTTCTCAGACAATAAAGGTTCGCGTACTGAAACCAAATTTGAACGCCGCGGTAAAAAATTAGGTCATCACGTCTGGGACCTTATCTATTACAAATCAGATTCCTGATTTTTTAACGCAAAAATTATACTATACCGCAATCACGGTTCATTTTTAGCGCCGGAAAACCTCAACTATCTTGATTTTAATCAATAACTTAATTACCACTTCAGGCAATATACTCGTGTCGCATTTGTGCCTGTAACTGAGAAGAAAGCCGTTAACCGCTGAAGGAACCTGCATAAACACTCAGAAAACGCTACAATACTCGGCTTAAAAATTACATACACTGCATTATGCAGGCTGATGGGTACAAAAAATAGCTCGTCAGATCAATGCTGCTCTAATCACCCTACCCCAGCGGAATCCACCCCGTCAGGGCCTGGGCAACACGAAGATCAGCTAACTAATACAACAGAATTTTGTTACTTCAGGAGTACTTTAATGTCTAAAAAACATCCTATCGTTGTTGTAACCGGCTCATCAGGCGCGGGCACATCCACTGTTAAGCATGCTTTCGAACACATATTTATCCGCGAAAAGATCACCCCCGTCATTATCGAAGGTGATAGCTTCCATCGTTTTAACCGCGCCGAAATGAAAAAAGCAATGGCCGAAGAAGAAGCGAAAGGCAATAAAAATTTCAGCCATTTTGGTGAAGAGGCCAACGAATTTGAAAAACTTGAAGAGCTGTTCAGAAGTTATGGTGAAACTGGAAGCGGTAAACAGCGCCTTTACCTCCATAGTTGCGAAGAAGCCGATGCCTACCCTGGCCTGCAACCTGGCCAGTTCACTCCCTGGGAAGACGTGCCTTCCGGCACCGACGTTATGTTTTATGAGGGACTGCATGGGGGGGTAGTAACAGAAAAAGTCGACATCGCTTCACACGTTGATTTACTGGTCGGTGTTGTGCCCTCGGTTAACCTTGAATGGATTCAGAAAATTCAACGTGATAACGCTGAACGCGGCTATTCAGAAGAAGTCATCGTTGATACCATACTTCGTCGTATGGATGATTATGTTCACTACATTACACCCCAGTTCTCACGTACTGATATTAACTTCCAGCGCATTGCCACCGTTGACACCTCAAACCCGTTTATTGCACGCGATATTCCTTTACCCGATGAAAGTTTCATTGTGATCCGCTTTAGAGATCCAAATAAGCTTGATATTAGTTTCCCCTATCTACTTGACATGATTCCACATTCATTTATGTCGCGCCGGAATACTATTGTTATCCCAGGCGGCAAAATGGGGTTTGCAATGGAGTTAATATTAACCCCTGTCATTCACCAAATGATTTCAGGCTCCAAGCAGTAAATTTTATCTTTCCAGTTCTATCCAGAGTAACTACTACCCCATTAAACAGGACGACACCAGCCATAACCGTATTGACAGTTATGGCTGGTGTTCATCTGCACGATTTAATTAACCCTTTTTCTCCAGGCTGATGCCATACTCAATAATTGACACCCACTGTCACCTTGATTTTGACTGCTTCAATCAGGATAGAATACACGTTATTGAACGCGCCAGAAAAAACCACATCAGCGATATCATTATTCCTGGCACTGAAAAAAAATACTGGCACCGGATCGAAATTTTATGCCAGCATGCACATTTACATGCCTGCTATGGTTTACACCCATACTGGATTAAATCACAGGCTAAAGATGATCTTAAATTGCTACAGGAGATAGCTAGCCAGAAAAACTGTATTGGTATCGGCGAATGTGGTCTCGATTTCCGCGACGATCAGGCTGACAGAGAACAACAGCAGTATTTTTTTGAAGCACAGCTTGAGATAGCATATAAGGTACAGTTACCGGTGGTTATTCACTCAGTACGCGCAACCGAAACAGTTATAAGAACCTTAGAGAAATTTCCAGCCTTAACCGGCATGATACACAGTTATTCTGGCAGTTTTGAACAGGCTTTACAGCTAATTGATATGGGTTTTTATATCAGTATTGGTGGCAACGTTACTTATAAACACGCAAAAAAATTACATAAGGTGGCAACACTCATCCCCTTAGAGAATTTATTGCTGGAAACCGACTCACCAGATCAGCCTGATAACACACATCAGCAAGAGCGGAATGAACCTGCCTATCTGGTTAATGTATTAAATTACATAACACAATTAAGAAATGAAACCTTAGTAACAATTGCCGAACAAACCAGTCTAAACACAAAAAAATTATTTGGCCTTTAATCGTTTGCTCGGCTCGGAAAATATAACCTTAGAACCAGGTCAGAGAATCCCAATTATTTCCTGTTCCAACGTACTGGATCGCTGATTGTCTGCATGGTATTTTCAATCCAGTCATGCACTTCAGACAGCACCTTATCGGCCGGTTTATTATTAGCTTCAATCATCGGCCCAACACATACAGTGATCGTCCCTGGCCATTTAATAAAACTGTGCCGTGGCCAGAACTCACCTGCATTATGCGCAACAGGTAAAATAGGGTAACCACTTTTTACGGCCAACAATGCACCACCAATTTTATATTTTTGCTCTATACCCGGAACAGATCGTGTCCCTTCTGGGAACAGAATTAACCATTTACCCTGCTTTAATTTTTTTATACCTTCATGTAACAGTTGATATACCGCTTTTCTGCCAGCACCACGATTAATCGCGATGGGGTCGGTGAGCGCCAGCGCCCAGCCGAAAATCGGGATAATCATTAGTTCACGCTTAAACACCCAGCGCCCCAAGGGGATAATGGCATGTAACGCCAGCGTTTCCCAGGTTGACTGGTGCTTACATAAAACAATTGCGTTTTGCCTGGTAATGTATTCTTTACCTTTTACAACATAATCCAGTTTACAAATAACTTTCAGCAGCCATAAGCTTGAACAAGCCCATAATTTAGCGATGCGCAAACGGAAATTTGAGGGCGTAAAAAATAATACCGTGAGCAGTAAACCAAAAATTACGGTAGTAAAAACAAACCCGACCCAAAAAATAGCCGAGCGAAAATATAATAGAAATCGAAAGGGCATTTTATTTTCTACTATTTTACTCATTATAAATTATCATTGCTGTCCCGTTGGAGATAAAATATTTACACATAAGATTAACCAGACCGCTAAATTACTCACCGTACGGATGAAAAGGCCACCCATTGTTCAAGACCGTCAGCCGCAAGGATGCAGGTGTCGAGTCGACAGAGATGTATTCACCGCGTGTCTTTAACAATGGGTAGCCTGTTCATTCGTTTCAGTAATATGTGATATTAAATTTTACCTGCAAGAATGGCATCAACAGCACTGGAAAGATCATCAAAAACAGGAACTGTTTGTTTACATTCAACCTTAAGAATAAGCTCGGCTTTTTTGCCTTTACCAGTACGAACTAATATCGGTTTTGCCTGTGCCGCATGAGCTGTTTTCATGTCACCAACCGTATCACCAATAAAAAAAACATTATTTAGTGAAATATTAAATCGCTGACCTATTTCAAGCAACATGGCAGGTTTGGGTTTGCGACAGTGACAGTTTTCCTCCGGGGTATGTGGACAAAAGAATATCGCATCAATACGTCCATTTTCCGCGGCTAACAGAGTATTCATCTTTGCATGCATGGCAGACAGCATTTCAAGGTTAAAGTAACCGCGGGAAATTCCTGATTGATTGCTTGCTACGGTTACGATGTAACCGGCATGGTTTAAACGTGAAATTGCTGCCAGGCTACCCTTAATTGGCAGCCATTCATCCAAATTTTTAATGTACTCATCAGAGTCCTGATTAATAACTCCGTCCCTGTCCAGTATAATTAATTTATGCGACATAGTATTAACCGAGAATCAAGCCTGATGCAGACAGGACAAGTCTGCCGTGCGTAAGAATAAAACATGCATAGTGTTAAGCAGCGCAATACGATTATTCTTTATTTTCTCGTTTTCACTCATCACCATTACCGCATCAAAAAAAGCATCTACAGGTTCCCGTAAAACGGATAACTGCTTTAATGCTGTAGCATAATCGCCACTATCAAACAATGGCTCAACCTTAGCCTGCAGCGTCATTAACTGCTGATAAAGATTGATTTCTTCCTCTGCCTCCAATAATGCTTCATCAACATGGCCAACTGCTGCAAGCGCCGATTTCTTAATGATGTTCCCGACTCGCTTATTTGCTGCCGCCAGACTTTCTGCTTCAGGCAATGCCCTAAAAGCAGTCACTGCTTTAATGCGCTTATCAAAGTCCAGTGGCCGCGAAAGCCTGAGCCCAACTACCGCATCAAATACATCTACCAGCACGCCCTGGTCCAGATAATAAGCTCGCAGACGATCAAGAATATAATCAAAAACATCATCCTCAATTTTTGAGGCATCAATCTTATCTGCTAACAATTTTGCCGCTGTTGTAATCATTATTTTTAAATCAAGATCCAGTTCACGTTCTATAATAGTTCGCAATATACCCAGTGATGAACGGCGTAAGGCATAAGGATCTTTCACACCACTTGGTTTTTGTCCGATGGCAAAAATACCAACCAGCGTATCAAGCTTATCACTGATGGAAAGTATCTGGCCGGTTACTGTAGTTGCGGTATCATCACCAGCGCCACGGGGCTTATATTGTTCATCTATCGCGATAGCGACTGCCCCCAGCTCGCTACTAATTTCAGCATAACGTTTACCCATCACGCCTTGAAGTGATGGGAATTCACCAACCATTTCTGTCATTAAATCGCACTTACTTAATAAGGCTGCGCGTTTCACATAGTCAACATTAGCGTTAAGCGATTGTGCAACGCTTTCAGCCAACGCTGATACGCGACGGGTTTTATCCGCCATACTGCCAAGCTTTTCCTGGAAAACAACATTTTCCAGCGCCGGTAAAAAATCGACCAGTGACTGCTTCTGATCCTGTTCCCAGAAGAATTTTGCATCTGCCAAACGCGGCCGTATTACCCGCTCATTGCCAGATTTCACTTTTTCCGGTGACTGACTTTCAATATTACTGATCGTAATAAAGCAGTTTTTTAGTTGACCATTTTCATTAACTACCGGAAAATATTTCTGATTGTCCTGCATGGTTTTAATTAAAACTTCTGCCGGCACAGATAAAAAACTGGCTTCAAACTCGCCCGCAACAGCAACTGGCCATTCATTTAAAGCCGTGACTTCATCAAGTAAATTTTCATCAATTACGGCTGTCCCACCTAGCTTTCCAGCAACAGACACAATCTGTTGTTTTATACTCTGTTGCCGCGCTTTAAAATCTGCCAGCACAAAACCCTCTGTCCGCAGTTGAGTTTTATAATCTGCTGCCTGCGCCAGAGTAACCACTGCGCCTGCATGAAAACGGTGCCCCTGTGTCTGATTAGAACTTTTCACACCAAGAATTTCTACGTCAATCACATTAGACCCATACATCAATACTACCCAGTGTACCGGACGCACAAACTCCACGGTTTTGTCACCCCAACGCATCCGTTTGGGGATGGGTAATTCCGCCAGCATCTGATTCGCAATGTCTTCGATTAAAGCCGATAATGCGCGACCTTTTTCAACTGCTTTAAATACCAGCCAGGTCCCTTTTTCGGTTTTCTGTTGCTCCAGCTGATCAACTTCAACGCCACAGGAGCGCGCAAAGCCTTGCGCGGCTTTCGTCGGCTTGCCAGCATCATCGAATGCAGCTTTTAATGCTGGACCCTTACGCTCAACTTTTCTGTCTGGCTGGCAGCCTGCCAGGTCACTAATCAATACAGCAAGACGACGTGGTGAGGCAAACGATTCAACGGTTTTAATTTCGAAACCCGCTTTTTTTAAACCATTAACCATCCCGGCAGTAAAAGCAGCGGATAGCTGTTTTAAGGCTTTCGGCGGTAACTCCTCAGTACCAATCTCCAGTAATAAATCATTTTGTAAAAAATTGTTTTTTTCAGACACAATAAGTAACCATTTTCCCAGAGATGAATGAATCAGGTTTTTCCAATCGGAAAACCAAGTGCCTCGCGAGATGCGTAATAGGTTTGCGCCACAGCACGCGACAGAGACCGCACTCTTAAAATAAACCGCTGACGTTCAGTCACTGAAATAGCGTGGCGCGCATCCAGTAAATTAAACATGTGCGACGCTTTCAAAACCTGTTCGTATGCTGGTAGCGGCAACCCCAGCCCAATCAGGCGCTGGCTTTCCGCTTCACAATCATCAAAACCTTTAAACAGAATGTCCGTATTTGCCTGCTCAAAATTGTAGGTGGACATTTCCACTTCATTTTGATGAAATATATCACCATACGTCAGCACCCCCTCTGCCCCCCGTGTCCAGACCAGATCAAAAACACTTTCAACTTCCTGTAAATACATTGCCAGACGCTCAAGCCCGTAGGTGATTTCTCCCGTTACCGGGCGGCACTCTAGTCCACCCACCTGCTGAAAATAGGTAAACTGTGTCACTTCCATACCATTGAGCCAGACTTCCCAGCCTAATCCCCAGGCACCTAATGTTGGCGATTCCCAATCATCCTCAACAAAACGTACATCGTGTTCCAGTAAATTAAATCCCAGGGCTTGCAGTGAACCCAGATACAGATCCTGAATATTATCCGGTGATGGTTTTAACACCACCTGAAACTGATAATAATGCTGCAGACGGTTCGGGTTTTCTCCATAACGTCCGTCAGTAGGGCGGCGACAGGGCTGCACGTAGGTCGCACGCCAGGGTTCAGGCCCTATGGCACGGAGAAAAGTGGCTGGATGAAAGGTGCCGGCACCCACTTCCATATCGAGTGGCTGCAATACCGCACAGCCCTGTTTTTGCCAGTAATCCTGAACCGCAAAGATCAGCCCCTGAAAAGTTGATACGTCATAAGCCATTTAGCCGAAATCCGTCAATATTCTGATAAAATTCAAAGCGGGGAGTATAACCCATGATGGCCATTACACCGAGTTTTCATTGAAATTACTCTCTGGCCGCTAGCATGATTAAATTAAAGATTTCCACACAATAACCGTTTTTATCTATAACACCTATAATTAAGCTGAAATGTTCAAAAATATGACCTTACTTTATTCCTTCAGGGTGACAAATTATGAACACAAAACTGATTCTTGCCGAAACCGAATTAGAACAATGGCATAAATTGATCCGTGAGGCTGAAGCCGACTATGGTTACGCACTGGACGAATCCATGCAGAGTTATCTGGTTTTCACCCTGATGCGTTTTATGAAAGAACAGGCACTCAATACGCATGCACTTGCTTTGGATTACCTGGAAGCGCACTGCCTGCCCGAAAAGATGAAACTTGATCAACTCCGTAATATAGGTGACCAGTGCTTACTGATTTCAGGTCTTTTCCCTAAACGCGCACAAAAAAACAATGTCCGCATCAGTTATTACGTCGATCTGGGTCGTAGCGCGTACCACCACCTGAGCCACTGTACCCAACGAAGCATGGCCGAACTATATAGTCGGCTTGCTGCAACTTTTATCCAGCTAATGGATCTGCTGCAAACCATTCGCCATTACAGCGCCCCTGCTTTACAGCCCATTGCTGCGCTGGAGCTATGGAGCGACACAGGGAGTCAATTCGCCTACAAATTGCATCCTGCAAACGCATTACCGTTACATGAGAGCCTGATAAATCGCCGTTTAAAACAATAACCTTATTAAACCTGTTAGTACCCATTCCTAAAAAAGAGTATTGTATTGCACCAATAATGCCAACTTACTAACAGGATGGATGAAACGGATACTTATGCTGTCAAAACACACCGTAAAGACATCCATGTAGGCTCGTCACCTGCATCCGCAGCTGACGGTCTTAAACCATAAGTATCCTCTTTTTATCCGGTTCAGTAATACTAAAAAAATGAAGTGTCGAGTAGATCTAATTATACATACCGACTCTTTAAAAGGTATTTCACACAGGTTACTTTAATTATTAACGAGGAAAGAACAAATGGCTTTTGAATTACCCCCCTTACCCTTTGCACAGGATGCTCTAACACCACATATTTCTGCTGAAACGCTGGAATACCATTATGGCAAACATCACAATGCCTACGTGGTCAATCTCAATAAACTCATTACTGGCACTGAGTTTGAAAACAGCTCACTGGAAGACATCATTACTCAATCTTCAGGCGGTATCTTTAATAACGCAGCACAGGTATGGAACCACACTTTCTACTGGAACTGTCTGTCACCCAATGGTGGCGGTGAACCCGATGGGGAACTGGCCGATGCGATTAAGACGAAATGGGGCTCTTTTGATGCATTTAAGCAAAGCTTCGCGGCCGATTGCGTGGGTAATTTTGGCTCAGGCTGGACCTGGCTGGTCAAAAATAGCGCCGGTGAACTGGAAATTGTTAAAACCTCCAATGCAGGTAGCCCACTTACCACCGCGATGACACCTGTGATGACCTGTGATGTGTGGGAACATGCTTATTACATTGATTACCGTAATGCACGTCCAGCTTATGTTGAAGCCTTCTGGAATCTGGTTAACTGGGAGTTTGCGGCAGGCAACTTCCGTTAAATCACGCCATCTTGAATGCTGCCTGGTTAGCAGATTGCAGCCGCCTGGCAGCATTCAGACTTTAGTTTGATGGCATAACACCTGGTTTTAACCAGACCAGACACAGCTACACTTTTTCCAATTCCGCCAGTGCCTGTTTAACATCCAGTTTACTCAACACATTGTAGAGCGCTGCCTGTAATGCCTCCTCAATTACTGGGTGGTAAAATGGCATTTTTAGCATATCAAAAACCGTCAGTTTCTGCTGTATTGACCAGGCGACCAGATGCGCAAGGTGTTCGCCACTAACACAACACATACTGGCACCCATCAATAAACCGTCAGCCTTACGCACATACAATCTTAACAAACCTCGGTTCTTACCCTTGATTAACGCACGCCCTACAGGTGCAAACTGGATTTCACCTGTTGCAATTTCGGTTTCATCCAGTTCAGACAACGGCGTACCCACCGTAGCAATATTAGGATCGCAGAAAGTAATCGCCAGAGGTGTTTTACGCTTGAACGCCTGCATCGGTGAATGCACTGCGTTATAACCCGCAACGCGACCTTCATGACCCGCTTCATGCAAAAGTGGACGGTCGACATTGACATCACCGACAATAAATATCGGCAGCTTACCAATTTGCATCGTTAGTGGATCATAGACAGGAACACCACGGGCATCTAGCTCAATGTCGGTAACACTCAGATTCAACTGTCCCAGGTTAGGCTTGCGCCCCAGACTTGCCAACACTTTATCGACAACTATCGACTTTTCACCGGCCGTTACCCGTACTCCTTGAGCAACTTTTTCCAGTGATGCCATCTCACCCAGCCAAAGCGGCAAGGTTTTACCAATAATATTAATCGCCTGCTGATTCACTTCGGTATCATCCAGTCTGGCAATGGAATTTAATACATCGACACCAACAACATTTACCCCCAGTCGGTGTAGCGACTGGCCGATTTCCAGACCAATTGAACCCAGACCTATAACCGCCATTGAAGCTGGCAAGGTCTCCAGCTCAAAAAAGTTATCCGTGGTTACAATATTCTCGGCAAATTCCTGCCAGGCACCTGGAACCACGGGAGTTGAGCCGGTGGCAATAATAATTTTAGCCGCCTTTATCTGCTCACCATTGACCTCAATGATATTATTAGAAATGAATTTGGCATACCCATCAATCAAATGCTGCGCATCCATTTCATCCGTCACCCCCAGCGTTCGATCAACAAACACATCGCGCAAATCCTGCACATATTCCATACAGGCTGGAATATCCACTGATAATGCTTCAGCCCCATTAATCCCTTCACGGCCAAATAAATTTCTTCGATGAAAGTCTTCGGCAACCTGAATCATTACTTTCGATGGCATACAGCCAACACGCGCGCAAGTCGTTCCTAATTCACCACCATTAATTAATACATAATTACTGGTTTCACGTTTAACCTGTGATAGCGCAAATAAACCTGCGCTGCCTGCCCCTAAAATAGCAACATCTACTTCGCGTATCATTGATAACCTCTAACGTAGCTTGTGGTTGTTTATATTATCGCTGTTGCCCCGCTAACTATTGATGACAGGAATCCCGATTCAGCTCAGAAGGCATAATTATCAAACCGCCCCACATCCATGCATTCTCCATCTACAAGCTTAGCGTGCTGGTCGTGTATTATATAGGTAATTGCCCTGGATAATAACGCTACAGCGAAATAATAGCCTCGAACCCATTAGTTGAACAGTCTAATTTTAAAACTAAACTTCTCCCTTTTCCGCTGACCTTAACCTCAATTAACCGCTTGCTTTGGCTGAAAATATAAATTCAGACTTGACATAAGGAAACTTCTAATTTAGACTCTATCTAACTAGATTTGGGTGTACACTTTAGCACCTTATTTAGCAGTACAACCATACTTTGGAGAACATCATGGGATTAAAAGACAGTAAAACTGAACAAAATTTAAAAGATGCCTTTTCGGGTGAATCACAGGCAAATCGCCGTTATCTGTACTTTGCAGCCAAGGCTGATATTGAAGGCTTTAACGACGTTTCCGCTGTTTTCCGCTCAACTGCGGAAGGCGAAACCGGCCATGCACACGGCCACCTGGAATATCTGGAAGAAACCGGTGACCCAGCAACAGGATTACCCATTGGTAGCACTGACAGCAACCTGAAAGCAGCCATCGCCGGTGAAACCCACGAATATACTGACATGTACCCAGGGATGGCAAAAACTGCGCGTGATGAAGGTTTTGATGAAATTGCCGACTGGTTTGAAACCCTGGCAAAAGCTGAGCGCTCACACGCTAACCGCTTCCAGAAAGCATTGGACAGCATGGATTAATCGACCCTGGCCTGATTAATCCAAAGGCCGAATCGGGTTATTTTCTCGACTCGGCCTATTTTCAATTCAGGTTTCATATACACCTCAATAGACAGACAGTAATAATAGACACCGAGAAGAAGCTATGCGCGAAGGTAACCTGGAAGCCCCGACCCGACACCCCTTAGGGCAGGACACGACCGAGTTTTGGGACGAAGCAAATTTAAATACTGAGCTCGAACGGGTATTTGAAATTTGCCACGGCTGTCGTCGCTGCGTTAGCCTGTGTGGTTCTTTTCCGATTTTATTTGACCTGATTGATGAATCTGACACCATGGACGTTGATGGTGTCAATAAAACCGATTACTGGAAAGTGGTCGATAACTGTTACCTCTGCGACTTATGTTTCCAGATCAAGTGTCCCTATGTACCACCGCATGAATGGAACGTAGACTTTCCACACCTGATGTTGCGCGCCAAAGCAGTAAAATACAAAAATGGTGACACTAAAATACGCGACCGACTCATCACCTCAACCGACACACTGGGTAAATTTGCCAGTATCCCAGTTATTACTCAGGCAGTAAATGCTGTAAATAACAATAGCCTGACTCGCAAGCTGCTGGATAAAACACTGGGTATTCACCCTGATTCTCTATTACCTAAATATCACTCAGCCACTTTATTTAAACGCGATGCTGGGCGGAAACGCGCTGATTTCAACATTGAAACCACCGAAACCACCAGTGGCAAAGTTGCCCTGTTTGCGACCTGTTACGGCAATTACAACGAACCACAACTCGGCGAAGACCTTATCAAGGTATTTGAACACAATAATATTCCTGTGCTGCTAGTTCAGGATACGCAGTGCTGTGGTATGCCTAAACTTGAACTTGGCGATCTAAATGCCGTTAGCCGTTTAAAAGACCACAATATTCCGCTTCTTTCCAGACTGGTTGATGATGGCTGGGATATTATTACGCCCATACCTTCATGTACTCTGATGTACAAACAGGAACTGCCCTTAATGTTTCCCCAGGACAAGCAGATACAAAAAGTTAAAAACGCCATGTTTGACCCCTTTGAATATCTAATGCTGCGCCATAAGGGGGGCAAGCTCAATACCGACTTCAAAAAACCGCTGGGTAAAATTTCCTATCACGTTGCCTGCCACCAACGCGTGCAGAAGATTGGCATGAAAACTCGCGATCTACTAAATTTAATCCCACAGACAGAAGTATTACCCATCGAACGCTGCTCCGGCCATGATGGTACCTATACATTCAAAAGCGAATACCACGCTACCGCAATGAAAATTTGCCAACCAGTGGTGAATAAGGTGAAACAGGCCAATGCTGATTTTTATACCAGCGATTGCGCGATGGCTGGACACCACATTGAAGCCGGGCTAGCGGATGACAGCAAACCCACTCATCCCATTTCACTGATACGTCTGGCATACGACCTATAACTTAAACATCAGGAGCGATACAATGGCCATATCCTCAAACAAACTAAACCGCGAAGACCTGTACAGCCTCGAAAAATACGCTGAGATTCGTGACGACTTTCGCAGAAAAATTATTAAACATAAAGAAAATCGTCGCCTCGAATTAGGCGACAATCTGGTGCTGTTATTCGAAGACAGGCTTATTATGCAATATCAAGTTCAAGAAATGCTGAAAGCAGAAAAAATCTTCGATGCAGAAGGCATCGCAGAGGAGCTGGCAGTGTATAACGCATTAATCCCCGATGGCAATAACTTTAAGGCCACCATGATGATTCAGTACACCGATGTCGAAGAACGCCAGCGTATGCTGGGGCAGCTGCTCGGTATAGAAAATCTGGTCTGGATACAGGTTGAAGGTTTTGACAAGGTGTTCGCCATTGCCGACGAAGACCTTGAGCGCGATACCGAAGAAAAAACCTCTGCGGTACATTTTCTGCGCTTTGAACTAAGTGCTGACATGGTAGCAGCGATCAAAACCAATGCAGCAATCTCATCCGGTGTTGCCCATAAGAACTATACTGTTCCACTTATACCACTAGCTAAAAATATTACCGACGCGTTAAGGCAGGATTTAAGCTAAAACTAGCTGAATCGCTGTTTAGTAACTGGCGCTAAGTGATGACTAAATAGCCATCGCGGATGAAACTTTAATGACAACCGCTGTTTCTATTACTCGCAGATTATCCGGTACCACCACATTACTCACCGTATCAATGTCAACATCGAAAATATCACTTAATTCACCCGTATCAATATTATACAGATGGTGGTGCTTTTCAATATTTGAATCATAAAAAACACGTTCCCGATCAACTAGCACTTCACGCACGACACCCTTCTCTGCGAACAGGCCCATTGTGTTGTATACCGTCGCTCGAGAGACATTATTTCCAGCCGCCTTCACCCCATCTAAAATCTTATCAGCAGACAGATGTTGCGGCGCACGGAAGAGAAATTCTGCAATCTCAACACGCTGACGAGTTGGTGCAATACTATAGTGCTGTAGCATCGCAATAACACCGCTAGGCTTAAGTGGGAACGTAATCTCAAAATTTTTCATGTCTACATTATAGCCAATAATTTAAAAAATATAAATACATAACCTGTAATTATTACTGGAACGAATGAAAAGGCTACCCATGGTTAAAGACACGCGGATGAATACATCCATGTAGACTCGACACCTGCATCACTGCGGCTGACGGCCTTAAACAATGGGTAGCCTTTTCATCTGTGCTGCTAGTATGTCATGAATACCGATAATTCATCTCTCGGTATCCCCCCTTAATTGAATAGATGCAAGCATCATTGACACAGGCACTTGATCATTAATAATGAATAAAATGCAACCCAACTCTGCCCGCATCAAAATACCATCAGTTCGTGCAAAATTAAGCATAAATGTTAAACTTATGCACCTTATTAACGAATAGCATATAGAATTATTATGGCATGGTGGGGAACAGTAATTGGTGGTACGTTAGGGTGGATGTTTGGTGGCCCGCTCGGGGCAGTTCTGGGCGCTGCATTAGGCGGTAATTTTGACCGCGGTCTGGCACTCGGCGATAACCATCATCCACAGTTTGGCCTAGGTGGACAGGAGCGGATTCAGGCGGCTTTTTTTACTGCAACTTTTTCTGTCATGGGGCATATTGCCAAGGCAGATGGTCATGTCAGCGCACAGGAAATCGGTGCGGCACAAAACCTGATGGCACAAATGCAGTTAAATGCCCAGCAACGCCAGGCGGCCAAAAAATTATTTGAACAGGGTAAGGCTGATGACTTCCCACTCAACGATATTCTGCTGCAATTTAGAAAGGAATGCCATCGCCGCCGTAATTTGATTCAAATGTTTGTTGAAATTCAAATTGGTACTGCACTTGCCGATGGCGAGCTTGACCCTAAAGAAAAACAGATAATCTATCTTATTGGCCAAATTCTGGGATTTTCCCATACTGCAATTGAGCACCTGTTTGGTCTTGCCAGTGGTGGTCATGCAAGCTCGAATGACACACTTTCACTCAAGCAGGCTTATGGTGTTCTGGGTATAGATGAAGGTGCCAGTGAACCCGAAGTCAAAAAAGCCTATCGGCGTTTGATGAGCCAACATCACCCCGACAAGCTGGTATCAAAGGGGTTGCCTGATGAAATGATTGCGCTGGCAACAAAAAAGACACAGGAAATTCGCAAAGCCTACGAATACATCAAAAAATACAGGTAAATACCCATGGAAATTAGTGGTCCACTTTCAATCAATGTTATCGATAATGAGACCGGTACGCGTGAACTGCATTTAAGCTTCAAACCTGACTTCCGAATACTCACACCACCACAGCAGGCCAAAGCTTTTCAACACTTTATCAACCAACTAAACGAGGAAATTCACACTCTCGATAAAACTGATCCAAACTATCAGGGTATACTTACTATCTTGCAGGTTTGCGAACAGCTCAACCCACATATTGACGCAAATGAGCTGCCGCTGGAAGAAACCATTATCGTAACCTTGCAGACACAAAATCTGTTTGGCAATATCCAGATCATTAACTGAACAGACACTGATTAAGCCTGAGTCGCGAACCCAAGCGTCAATCCTGGGCTAATTAGCCATAAAAATCGCAGCCCCCCCCCTGTCGGCTCATCACCCGCATCCCTGCGGCTGACGATCCTGAACAATGGGTATCTTTTTCATCTGTACTGTTAGTAAGTGCTTGAAACAAACCCTGTGTGGAACTATACAAAAAGCGTATAGTCAGGAACTAAGTCGACTAAAAATTAATGATATAACGTATTTGCCCCCTGTTCCCCCTGGCTTATAGGCAAAAATGAAAAATAAAATAGCAGCCCGGCTAGCTTTCTATACCATACTGTTCAGTTCAGTTATTACTTTGATCTTTACGGCGGCACAGCTATTTAGTGAATTCCAATATAAAGTAAACGGGGTTAATGAAAAACTTGAACAAATTAAAACACATTACACCGACGACCTTTCACAAGCACTGCGGTTGTCTGATAAGCATCAAATAATGCAAATACTGGGTGATATTACTGAGTCACCCGATATTGAATACGCTGAAGTACGGGCAAAGAATAATGCGGAAATAATCAACGGCGTTATTGCATCCCGACAGAAAAGCATAAGCTTCAAAGAAGCCCTCAAATACAGACATAACAATAAAAATACTTTCATCGGCAGTTTTATTGTTACCGCATCGCTTTCAGGTGTGTATAACAGCTTACTGAGCAGGCTGTGGATAATTTTATTCTCTAACGCATTAAGAATATCCCTGACAGCAGTATTTATCTATCTATTATTTACACGGCTAATAACGCGGCATTTATTAAAAATATCGAATTTTTCACTTAACGACATTTCAGCAACCCTGAAAGAACCGCTATCCTTAGATAGAGCAGAAACCAGGGGAGATGAACTTGACAGACTAACCGCTTCAATCAATGCATTGCGTCTCAATCTGTACTCGCATATTGAAAAGCTTAATCAGCAAAAACTCTACCTGTCTCAAACGCTACATAGTATTGGTGATGCCGTTATCACCACTGATGTCAGCGGCAATGTAAACCGGATGAACCCGGTAGCAGAACAACTTACCGGCTGGTTTTATAAAGAGGCACGGGGTCTGCCGCTAAAAAATATTTTCTCTATTATTGATGCCTCAACTCGCGAAGTAATTGAAAACCCGGTTGATAAAGTAATCGCGACTGGAACAACCGTTTATCTGAGTAACCATACCACGCTTATCGCCAAAAATGGCAACGAGTATCAAATTGCAGATTCCGCCGCACCGATACGTGATAACAATCAAATCCTTGGAATGGTGCTCGTTTTTAATGATGTCACCGAGCAATATTATTTACGTCAGATTGCAACCAAAAACAGGCGCGATTTGCAGTCAATAATGAATAATTCACCCGCTATTATCTATGTTAGAGACATTGCTGGAAAATTTACATTCATAAATCAACAATGTGAAAAACTGCTGCACTCATCTAATGAAAAAGTTTCTGGAAAAACAGTTCATGATTTTTTTCCAGAAGACATCGCCAATGAAATTGAACGCAGTGATAAGACCGTATTACAGACACAAAAAGCCCTGGAGTTTGAAGAGATACTGCCAGGAAACAAAGGCTTGAGAACTTATCTTTCAGCCAAATTCCCCCTGTTTGATGACGAGAATAACGTGTATGCAGTCTGTAATATATCAACAGACATTACTGAGCGCCAACGTACTGAATTAATGCTGCAAAATATTGCCGAAGCGGTTTCAGCACAAACAGGGAAAGTATTCTTTCAGTCTTTAATGCTTCAACTTGCAAAAATATTTGACGTGGCATATGTCTTTACCGGACTGCTGGATGAGCAGATAGCAGGCAGAGTTAACACTATTGCATTATGCGTTCATAATGCAGTGGTTAAAAATATAAATTACAATTTAAGAGGGACACCCTGTCATCATGTAGTAAATTCCCCCTGTGACAACATTCTACTTTTCTCTGAAAATATTCAGCAATTATTTCCTGATGATGACCTACTGTCAGAGATGTCGGCACAAAGCTATATGGGATCGCCTTTAATAAACAGTCAGAACGAAACCATTGGCCTCATTGTGATAATGGACGATAAGCCCATGCAAAACACCGCGCAGATGAAGGATATATTAAAGATTTTTTCTATACGGGCCGCGGCAGAGCTGGAGCGAATGCAGACTGAAGAAACTCTACGCGAAAGTGAAAAGAAATACCATACTTTGGCAACTGTCGCACCTGTAGGTATTTTCTATACGGATAAGCACGGCAGCTGTTTATACGTAAATGAAAAATGGTGCAAGATAACAGGCATAACAGAAGCAGAAGCATTGGGCTCAGGATGGGAGAAAGGCCTGCACCCCGATGACCGCACTCTTGTACTTGCAGCATGGGAAAACGCGGCAAAACAGCATTTACCCTTCAGACTGGAATACCGTTTTCAGCAAGCTGATGCCATTCGCTGGGTATTCGGTCAGGCCATTGCAGAAAAAAATGATCATGGTGAGGTACAGGGTTATGTTGGGACTATTACAGATATTACCGAGTATAAAAAAACCGATGAAGCCTTGCGCCATTCACAGAAAATGGATGCTTTAGGCAAGCTAACAGGCGGCGTAGCGCATGACTATAATAATATGCTTGGCGTTATATTAGGTTATACAGAATTACTGGAAAAACAATTAGAAGATCAGCCTATACTGGCTAATTATGCACATGAAATCCACCATGCAGGTGAGCGCGGTGCCAGGTTAACGCAAAAGTTATTATCCTTCTCCAGGCAAAAAACAACGAATGCGGAAGTAGTCAATATTAATGCATTGCTACATGAAGATCAGCACATGCTGGAGAAAACGCTGACTACACGCATTAGTCTGGTATTTAATCTTTGTAAGAATATATGGCCAGTCTGGCTAAATAGAAGCGACCTTGAAGACGTTATTATTAATATGAGCATCAATGGTCAGTACGCCATGAAAGAACATGGTCAGCTCACTATACAAACCAGCAATGTACAACTTAATAGTTCAGAAGCACAACAGCTACCGGAAGGTGATTATGTATCGCTTATTATAGCTGACACAGGCTGCGGTATGGATGAAACAACCAGTCAAAAAATATTTGAACCTTTTTATACCACCAAAGGTGAAAGCGGGAATGGCCTGGGTTTGAGTCAGGCTTACAGCTTTGTTACCCGCAGTGGTGGTGCAATCAGGGTGCATTCCAGGCTGGGCGAGGGCACGCAATTTTCACTCTATTTTCCTCGCTACCAACAAACTTCTGAGACACCTCGTTTAGAAGATAAAATAGTGCCAATATCAGCAACTAAAGGCGATGAGTCCATCCTGGTGGTCGATGATGAGCCAGCACTGGTAGAACTAAGCTGTGAAATATTGCAGCAACAGGGTTACCACGTTCACCGCGCAGAAAATGCGCGGCAGGCATTGAGAATACTCACGTCTGAGTCTATCGATTTATTACTTTCAGATGTTATTCTCCCAGAGATAAATGGTTATGAACTTGCAACGATGGTACAAAAAAAATATCCTCATATAAAAATTCAATTAGCCAGTGGTTTTAGTGATGATCGAGATACTCACCTGGTTGATGATGCCATACACCGGCAGATGCTTCACAAACCTTATCGCTCACAGGAACTGCTACAGAGAATACGTGAACGACTCGATGAGTAATTTGAAAACTCACGGATAGTTAAACAAACAATAGTTAACCCGACAGTAATGGTCTCAAAACGACCACACTGTAGGCAGAAAACAACCAGGAAAGCTCTGAACAAGTTGTTCTATTTTACGGACCGGCAATAAAAAAGGCCTAGCATACAAGCTAAGCCTTTGTTTTATATGGTGGGCCGTGAGCGACTTGAACGCTCGACCATCGGATTAAAAGTCCGGTGCTCTACCAACTGAGCTAACGGCCCTGATTCTAGACTCTATACAAGTTCACCCACTTCTTAACCAGTTATCATGCTGCGCTGGGTAAACAAATCTTACCAGGTAAAGCGCTATAAGAAGGCGCGAATATTACATGGAGTTGTGACGAAAAACAATAAAAACCCGATAAAAAAATCATGCATACCACTGAAAAATCTATTCCTTAAAGTATCGAGTTGGATCCTTAATCGCTAATGCCTCAAAGCCTTTCCGTCGATACCGGCATGAATCACACTGACCACAAGCCTCTCCCTGCTCATTTGCCTGATAACAGGAGACTGTCCTTGCATAATCAACCTTCAGTACCATGCCTGCCTGAATAATTTCTGCCTTGGTCTTATCAATAAGCGGCGCATGAATAGTAAGCCGATGCCCTTCAACGCCGGCACGAGTCGCCAGGTTCGCCATGACTTCAAATGCACGGATGTATTCAGGCCGGCAATCGGGGTACCCCGAGTAATCAACAGCATTCACACCGATAAACAAGTCGTTTGCCTCCAGGATCTCAGCAACTGCAAGCGCATGCGCCATAAAGAGTGTATTTCTGGCAGGAACATAGGTCACTGGGATTCCCGCAGAATGTGTTTGAGGAATCTGGATTGATTTATCTGTTAAAGCCGAGCCGCCCAGTACACCCTTATCAATAGTAATAATCTGATGACTCACGCCATAGGCCTGTGCAATACGCTGTGCGGCAGAGAGTTCAGATAAACTACGCTGTGCGTAATTAAAACTTAAGGCATGACAAACATAATGTTGACTGGCTATCGCAAGTACCGTGGTCGAATCAAGGCCGCCAGAAAGCAATACAAGCGCTTTTTTTCTATTTTTATCAGCAGATGTTGTGCTTGCTAGCATAATTTAAAATCCGTTACTACACAGTCCAGATTAAACACCAGGGACATTGCCCCATAATAATTTATGCAGCTGCAATTGAAATCGTACGGGTAGCTGATCACGCAATATCCACTCAGCTAATGTCTTTGCTGGCAATTGCTCACTGGATGGTGAAAATAGAATTTCGCAGCGCTTATCCAGAGCCTCTACTTCCAGCATTGCCTTGCTCCACGCATAATCATTTTCATCACAAATAACAAATTTAAGCTGGTCTTTTGAACCAATGTAGTCCAGGTTTAACTTCAGGTTTCTATCCATCTCACCCGATGCGGGTGTTTTTATGTCCATAACTTTAACTACGCGCGTATCCACCAGCGCCAGCGAAATAGCACCGCTGGTCTCAAGCGAAACGCAATAACCCGCATCGCACAATACCTTCAATAGAGAGAAGCAGGTTTTCTGCGCTAATGGCTCACCACCAGTAACTGTAACATAATGCGTTTTGTAACCCTCCAAAACCTTAAGTATCTGCTCAACAGTCTGCCATTCTCCACCACTAAAAGCATATTCAGTATCGCAATAGTGACAGCGCAACGGACAACCTGTCAGGCGGATAAAGACCGTAGGCAGGCCAACATTCAGCGCCTCACCCTGTAAGGAATAAAAAATCTCAGTAATTTTTAAACGCGCTGATGCCAGTGCCACAATAATACTCTACATGCAAAAATTTAACGCTCAACAAAAATACTTGGCGACGAGACTGAACAAGATGTCAATCTTTATATTTCGGAGATTAAACGTTTAATGACCGCCTCTTTTCATGCGCTGCAGGCGCTCATTCGCTTTTTTCGAAACAATGGTATTCGGATACAGCTTAATGGCGGTTTGTAAAGCTTCTCGTGCAGCAGACCAGTTTTTTAACTCAAAATAGACATAACCAATTTTTAGTTTTGCACCCGGTATTTTACTGCTATTTGGAAACTGAGCGATTAATTGTTCAAAATCAGCTAATGATTTTTTATAATTTCGTGACACATAATCAGCTTCACCCAACCAGTATTGCGCGTTATCCGCATATTTACTTTGCGGATAGTTTTTTGTAAAATTTTCAAACTGCGTGATCGCCTGCTGATACTTACCTTCTTTCAATAAACCAAAAGCAACCGCATAAGCAGCTTTATCTTCCACACCGCTATTGTTTATCGATAAGCCTTTAGCTGAAGTGAGAGTCGTAGGCGGCGGCACAGGTGAAGCAGCTTCAGTACCTGAACTATTCTGCAGTTCAATATTATTGATACGTCGATCCATATCCTGATAAAAACTTCGCTGTCTTTGCTTTATATTATCCAGCTCATTACTCTGCCGCTCAACCTGACCACGCAACGATGCTATCTCATCTCTGAGCGAATCAACACTGTCAGCTTGCCGGCGTTGATTAGCGGGACTTAACAAACGCTCCAGCCGTAAAATGCGCTGATGATCCGATAATTTTGTTGTTGCATTTTCTGCATTAACAGCAGTAGATAAAAGTAAAGCCAACGTAACAACAATTGTTATGCCTACACCATTTAAACCAATATTATATTTAGCCATTCGCCACTATACCTCAATCTCTTGTATCACTGATCACTTTTCACTACCTACCTTAAACGGCTACTTATACACAATCACCACACGTCGATTAAGGCGCATCGATTCCTCATCATGCCCAAACGCAGCAGGTTTTTCTTCACCATAACTAATAACAGTAATCTGCTTCGGATCAGCGCCTTCATACAACATTAACCGCTTAACGGCCTGTGCACGGCGCTCACCAAGGGCCATATTATACTCTCTACTACCGCGTGCATCAGTATGACCTTCCAGTCGCATTTTAGCCTGGGAGTTAAAGGATAAATACTTGCCATGATATTTAATCAGGTCAAGGTATTTATCAGGCACCTTATCGCTATCAAATGCAAAATAGACAATTCTCTCTGACAATACATTATTCGGATCCGAAATAGCGCCTTTCTCATATGATATTCGTTTCCCTCCTGCCAGCGCAACGCCATCTGCTGTACTACCATTACCGATTGTACCCGCAGCCGCCGCACTGCCCTGTTCCGAAACTGCCTGTTGTGCGCCTGTATTTGCGGAATGATCCGGTTTAATACGTTTACCACAAGAAGTTACCACCAGAGCTACAAATATCAATAAAATTATTTTTTTCATCCTGTCCACTACCTCTATTCAGCAATATTGAAATACACGATCAGACATGCAAAGTCTGCCATTTCCATCTTACAAGAATACGTTAATTACGCACCGGTGCCCAGACAGGTTCTCGAACTTCACCCTTCGTAAAAACCAGCTGTTGCCTGAATTTACTGTCGATGGAAACCTCTGCCAGAACCGCCTTATTATTTTCTTCTGAAGAAAATAAAACCATACTGTTATTCGGTGCAAATTCTGGTGATTCATCCATTGGACCCTGAGTTAAAGCCTGATAATTTTTTGTTTTTATTGTCATCAACATGATGCGATAAATCTTCCCCTTGCCCTGCACATAGGTGACTAATTTACCATCACTTGAAATTGATGCACTGGTGTTATAACCGCCATCAAAAGTCAATCGTTTAGCCGGTATTTTACCGGCTAATGGTTTTATATAGAGCTGCGGCTTACCGCTACGACTGGAAGTAAAAATAATTGATTTTCCATCTGGCATCCAGGCAGCTTCTGTATCAATTTCCCAGTCATGCGTAAATTGACGTAATGATTTATCCGCAAGAGTTAGAATATAAATATCTGGATTGCCATCTTTGGATAAAGTGATGGCCAGTTTCTTTCCATCTGGAGACCAGGCCGGTGCACCATTTAAACCAGGGTAAGCAGACTGGACATGGCGGATTCCGGTATGGATATTTTGTGTGAAAATTTCCGCATGACCTTTTTCAAATGACACATAAGCAAGTTGAGAGCCATCCGGCGACCATGCTGGAGACATGATTGGTTGATCGGACGTTAATAGCGTTTGTGGATTATAACCGTCAGTATCCGATACCTGGAGTCGAAAAGTTGCGACTTTTTTTGCATCGCGCTGCACCGTAATATAAGCAATCCGCGTATTAAAAGCACCGGGTAATCCGGTTATTTTTGTAAAGATATAATCGCTAATCTGATGCGCAACAGAACGTAACGTTTTTTTAGTCGCCGAAAAACTATAGCCCAGCACCTGCCTGCCTTTTAATACATCAAACAATCTAAATTGAACCTGATATTTACCATCGGCCTGTAAATTCACACTGCCAATAACCAGATAACCAATACCTGTAACACGCCAGGTTTTAAAATCTACATCCTGAGGCGTATGAGGTTTGGCAATTAAATTTTCTTTAGCCACGGGAGAAAATTTGCCACTACGTGCTAAATCCGCAACAATAATTGCCGAGACATCTCCGTTAACAATTTTTGTTGTATTCCATTTAAATGGTACGACAGCAATAGGCAAGGCACCTTTCAGTCCTTGAGTAATATCTATTTTTAATATTGCCTGCGCCGTCCCCGAAAAGAACAGCACCAGTAAACTTAATAAAACTTGTTTCATAAATAATTTTTTGCCGCTGTTAGTACTAATCAGTACAGATGAAAGGATACTCATTGTCCAGGACCGTCTCAGCCGCAGGAATGCGGGTGTCGAGCCCGACAGGAATGTATTCACCGCGTGTCTTTAACCATGGGTATTCTTTTCATTTGTTTCAGTAATATGTTGTTATAGATACTTTTCTTTAAAATTATTTTGGCCTGAAGGTAAAATATATTTTACGGTCAAAAATATCAGGGTTCGGTGGCAATGGCAGGGGTGACGCTTTCTGTACTGCACGTTCCACTGAACGCTGAAAAGCAATATCCGCTTTACACGACTGCAAAGATACACCAACAACATCACCAGTATAACTTTGAGTCACAATTACATTACAAAACTGACCTTCTGCGCTATCTGCTGGCCGCAACCAGTTATTTTCTACTTTCTGCGCAATTAGCTTAACATACTGCGCTCGTAAGGATTTCATTATGGCAGCATGTTTCGCCTGCAAACGCGCTTCTTCCTGCTGCAGCTCTTCTTCCTTTAGGGCCTGTTCAAATTCAGCTTTTTCCTCTTTCCTGCGTTTTTTCTCCATCTCGACACGTTGTCTGGCCGCGGCTTCTTTAGCCTGCTTTTTCTGTTTTTCTATAGCCACCTGGCGTTGCTTTTCTGCTTTTTTCTTACGTGCCTGCTGTAGTTTTGCCTGCTGCATTTTTTTCAACTGTCTTTTCTTAGCCAGTTGCTTTTCTTTTTCAATACGTTTCTTTTTAAGCGCAATTTGTTTTTTCTTTTCTAATTCATGTTTTTTTCTTTCTGCTGCCTGCGTAAGTTTTAATGCCCGTATACGCTTTTTCTCTTCTTTCTGCCGTTGTTTCTCCTTTACTCGCTGATCAAATTTCTTTGTGTTAATAACGACAGCATTTATAATTTTATTCGGTTTTTCGACGGATGATTCAGGGGAATTATTGATCAGATTAATTGCTAACAACATGGCAAGACCAAGATGTGCCGCAATCACCAGCACCAACACCCAGGGATGGCGTTTAATTTCCCAAAAAATACCTGATGAGCCCATATTTGTCACGATTAACCATTAATAAAAAGTAAAAAAATTAATCTATTAATTCTTATCACTGTCCGTCATCAGCCCCACTTTTTCTACGCCCGCACGCTGCAGTAATACCATTGCACGCGTGACAGAACCATAACTTACCGCAGTATCACCACGGACCATAACTGGCGTTTCAGGATGCAACCGCATCACAATTCTTACCCGTCGCAACACCTCTTTATCGGAAACAGGCTTTCTTAAATTATTTCCAATATTCAAATAATAATCACCATTTTTACTCACGCTAAGAATAACAGGCTCACGTACATCAGGCGGTAAAGAGTTTGCGGCGGCCTGGGGCAATTTGACTTTCACTCCCTGCTGTACGATGGGAGCAGTAATCATAAAAATAACTAATAAAACCAGCATTACATCAATATAAGGGACGACATTAATCTCTGCTATAGCACGGCGTTTCCCTTTGCTGCTCACAGTCGATACCTTTTAGGGATAAATCGTCTGACTATTTTATACGACATCAACTTACTGGCTCTGAGTAGAAACATCAGTATCTGCTGTTTCATTTACCTGATGACTTTGGCGCTGTAAAATAGTCGCAAATTCTTCTGCAAAATTCTCATAAATCACCGACAAACGATCCACCTGATCAGCGTAACGGTTATAAGCGATAACGGCTGGAATCGCCGAAAACAAGCCCATTGCCGTAGCGATCAAGGCTTCAGAAATACCTGGTGCCACCATCGACAGGCTTGCATGTTGTACCGCACCAAGCGCAATAAATGAACGCATAATCCCCCACACGGTTCCAAATAGCCCAATATAGGGGCTAATTGAACCAATCGTTGCCAACATTGAGAGGTTAGCATCGAGGGTTTCTTCTTCACGCGCCAGTGCAACTTTCATACTGCGCTGCACACTTGACAACATCATCTCTGTACTGTGTGCTGCACGTTTATGGTTGCGTAAATATTCGGTAAACCCCGCCTCAAAAATTTTTGCCATCCCATGCTGATCGGGGTGGCGCTTTACCCGCTGATACAAGTCAGAAAGATTAATTCCTGACCAGAACTGATCTTCAAATTGACAGGCTTCTTTACGCGCCGCTTGCAATAGTTTAGATTTTATAACAATAATAACCCAGGACAGCACTGAAGCTATCAGCAATATCGTCATTACGATCTGCACCACAATGCTGGCTTGCGCTACCAGTGCAAACATAGACATATCAGCTTCCACAAACAACCTCCCTTTTTATTTTTTCCAGCATGGCTATCGGTATAGCCTGTGTTGAGAAATACTCTGCATTTAAACAGGCAATTTTTATTTCAGCAAAACACAATGGTGCAGTATCCGCTGTGGCATCCGCATGATAAATTTTTTGAATGAACTGAATACTGGCTTTACCCAGCGATGCTATTGTTGTTACCACGTTTAAGCTATCATTAAATCGTGCAGGTTTTTTATACTGTATCTTTACGCTGTGCACAGCAAATATAATCCCCGACTGTTGTTGCAATTGATCCTGCTCGTACCCCAGGCTACGTAAAAACTCGGTTCTGGCGCGTTCCATAAATCGGAGGTAGTTCGCATAATACACAACACCGCCTGAATCCGTATCTTCGTAATAGACACGCACTGGCCATAAAAATTCAGTCTTTTTCATTGCACTCATCTAATTTAAAACGCATCGCTTAACTCACTGCTGGCCCGTTAATTTCTTTGCATCCGTCAGCAATACCCGCGTTATTAATAGTCCGCACAAAAAAGGTATTTTTTATTCAATGCAGTCGTCTATACGGATAAAATCAAACTGGGGTTATTGAAATATGAGCAGAAATATTGCTGTAACCCGCTGTAAAACCCATTCCCGTACACTCGACTACTGCATCTAGTGCAATTAATGCCCGCCTTCTGTCTGAAATAAATCTGCTTCCAGTTCTGTCTTAGCCACTGCTGGTGGCTTTAAACCAAAATGTTTGTATACATTGGCAGTAGCTACCCGACCGCGTGGTGTACGCATTAAATAACCTTGCTGAATTAAATACGGTTCAATCACATCTTCAATGGTGTCGCGTTCTTCACCAATAGCTGCTGCCAGGTTTTCTACTCCAACGGGGCCACCATTAAATTTTTCTATAATGGTGAGTAATAATCGGTGATCCATCGTATCAAGACCAACCGGATCAACTTTTAGGAGTTCCAGCGCACTGGCCGCTACTTCGGCAGTCACTCGACCATCGGCTTTTACCTGCGCATAGTCACGTACGCGCCGTAACAATCGATTAACAATTCTTGGGGTTCCGCGTGCGCGTTTGGCAATTTCCACGGCTCCCATCGAGTCAATTTCAACTTGTAAAATATCGGCTGAACGATGTACGATATGCGTTAAATCAGGCAGCGCATAGAACTCCAGTCTTAACACAATACCAAAGCGGTCACGCAATGGTGATGTCAATGAACCCGCTCGTGTAGTGGCTCCAACTAGCGTAAATGGCGGCAGGTCTATTTTTATCGAACGTGCTGCAGGCCCTTCACCGATCATAATATCGAGCTGATGATCTTCCATTACAGGATAAAGCACTTCCTCAACCACTGGGCTTAAACGGTGAATTTCATCGATAAATAAGACATCATGCGGTTCAAGGTTGGTGAGCAGCGCCGCAAGATCACCCTGCTTTTCCAGCACCGGCCCCGAAGTAGAGTGCAGTGTAGCGCCCATTTCGTTTGCTACAATGTGTGCCAAAGTCGTTTTACCCAGACCAGGTGGGCCAAAAAAAAGCAAATGATCCAGGGCTTCACTGCGAGATCTGGCGGCGGGAATAAATATTTCCAGTTGCTGAGTAACGGCTGACTGACCACGGTAATCAACCAAATATTGCGGCCGAATGGCACGGTCGATGGCAATTTCACCTTCAGACTGTTCCGCTGATAACACGCCTTTATCGTTCATGCCTGCATTCCTTGTAGTGCCTGACGGATAATGTCTTCAGTACTTAAGTCGTTAACATCAATATTACGTACAATCTGACTTGCCTGTTGTGCTTTGTAACCCAGAGAAATCAATGCGCTCACCGCATCATTTGCGGGGCTGGTCTCACGCCCCATTTCCACTGGTGTGTCCGCCAACCTGACAGCGCTGTCTTTATCCAGTCGATCTTTTAACTCCACCACCAACCGTTCTGCGGTTTTTTTACCCACCCCAGGCAAACGCGTTAAGGATTTCGAATCACCTTCGGTAATACAACGGCTAAAGTCATCTGCGCTCATACCGGAAAGAATCGTTAACGCCAGCTTGGGACCGACACCACTAATGCGAATTAAATGGCGAAACATGACACGTTCAGCCAGTGCATAAAAACCATAGAGCAACTGTGCATCTTCACGAACCACAAGGTGGGTGTGTAAAATAACCGTCTCGCCCACTTCGGGCAACAGGTAAAAGGTGGACATTGGCGCTTCCAGCTCATATCCCACTCCCCGCACATCCAACAACAGCAACGGTGGCTGCTTTACCAGAATAACACCCTGTAATCGTCCAATCATCGTTTTATCATCTCTACTATTATTGTCTATTACCGCCAGCGACCACCACGAACCTGCGTTGCAATACCTGCGCGTTTCAGTGGCATATGGTTAGCGTGGCAGATGGCAATGGCCAGCGCATCCGCTTCATCGGTTTGTGGCAGAAAATCCAGTTTTAATAATAGTTTCATCATTTGCTGTATCTGTTGCTTGTCCGCACCGCCATTACCGACAACGGCTTTTTTAATGGCTCTGGGTGTGTACTCACCAATATCAAGCTCAGCCTGTGCAGCAGCACAAATGGCGGCACCACGCGCCTGGCCCAGTTTGAGTGCCGAGTCGATATTTTTATTCACAAAAACCTGTTCAATACCGGCGGATTGCGGCTGCCATTGTGTAATAACAACTCCAATCTGGTGAAATATATTACCCAAACGCTGCGGAAAATTTTCCCCCTTAACAGCAATAAATCCACTATCAATGTATTTGTGTCGAAAACCATCGCTATCAATAATGCCGTAACCGGTGCAGCGTGAACCCGGATCAATACCGATGATGCGTATAGTTGATTTCACCTGGGCTGGTTTCACTCGGATTTATTCAGCCGCCGACAGTCTGTTCATTACTTCGACAGAAAAATCGGCATTGGTATGGACTTCCTGCACATCATCCAGATCGTCCAGACCATCAATCAGCCGCATAATTTTTTCAGCATCATGGAAATCTACACCAATAATGTTGGCCGGTTTTTCAATTACCGCCGCCTGCTCAGGCGCAAACCCTGCCGCAATCATGGCATCTTTCACAGAAATAAAATCAGCAAATGCGGTAATAACTTCTATTTCTTCCTCAGCATTGGTTTCAACATCATCCGCACCCGCCTCCAGCGCGGCTTCCATAATGGCATCTTCATCACTCCCCGATGGATAAATGAGTATACCTACTCGATTGAATATATAGGCAACCGAACCATCGGTTCCCAGATTACCCCCCGATTTGGTAAAGGCATGGCGAACTTCCGACACGGTTCGATTACGATTATCGGTTAAACAATCCACCATAATGGCTGTACCACCGGGACCATAACCTTCATATCGAATTTCATCGTAGTGCGCCTCGTCACCCTCACCCGTGCCACGTTTAATGGCGCGTTCAACGGTATCACGCGTCATATTCGCACCCAGTGCTTTATCTACAGCGAGGCGTAGCCGGGGGTTTGATGCTACATCACCGCCACCGCCACCACGCGCTGCAACGGTAATTTCACGAATCAACTTGGTGAAAATCTTGCCACGTTTTTTATCCTGGGCCGCTTTGCGATGTTTAATGTTCGCAAATTTACTGTGTCCAGCCATTGCACTCTCCTGAACGAGTTTCAAAGCGGTTGTTTGTATTCAATACCATGCCGATTTTACGCCAGTCCAACATCAAGTATCGGCGTAGTGGTCTCCTGGTCAAATTTACCAGTACGCAAAAAAATAACAATCTGTTTTGACACGGTTTTCGATATTAGCATACCCAAATGACTAACTGGCATAATAATTGCATCAGTTGCACCCTTTAGTTCGGTTTCTTCAACCGATACAATACCATCATGTGGTGTAGAGAGGCTGCCTGCAACCAGACCTAGACCAACTGGGAAATCGCCAGCGATCACACCAATATCCTGCCAGCCTTTCCACACAGGCACATCACCGGACAGACCATTAATATAACTTTGCCCCAGCATCCAGCGCGTCACTGGATTTTCGATAATGCACTGACCTACCGCGCTGCCATTCACCGGCGAGCCCATTAGTACAATACGCCCTTTAGAGACGCATAAGAATTGATCGTACATATGCAGCAAAACAATACCACCAAAGCTGTGTGCCACAAAATGCACCACAGGTGCATCAATGGTTTCAACAAATGTATGCAGTCGCCGGGCTATTTTTGCAGGCGGTTTGCCCCATATATGGTAGTTAAATACGTAACAATCATAGCCTGCCATGGTAAGCCGGTGGCGCAACCGTAATAAATCGAAACCGATACTCCAGACACCATGAACTAATACAATAGCCTCACGCATAGCAACAGTATTCACACATTTAAGTGGTTTATATAATGATGTATAGTCATAACTCAGGGTGAAACTTCAAGCATTCTTTGTAAGGCTCTTCTTGCCTCAATCGCAACCTCTGTTTCCACACTTATCTGATTGACCACATGACCTGCTACCAGATTCTCCAGTACCCATGCCAGATGCTGCGGGTCAATACGGAACATGGTTGAACACATGCAGACATTGGGTGACATAAAGTGTACATTTTTACCTTCATGTTTAAACTGCGCGTGCAGCCGATTCACCAGATTTAATTCGGTTGCTACCAGCCAGCGAGTATTTGGTTCGGCATCGGCAATCGTTTTGATGATGTATTCCGTTGAGCCAACATAATCTGATTTTTGACAGACTTCCAATGAACTTTCTGGATGTGCGATGATTTTCGTTTCGGGGTATTTAGTTTTAAACTGATCAATCTGTTGTGCCTCGAACATTTGATGAACTGAGCAAAAGCCTTTCCATAAAATCATTCTGGCATGTTTAATCTGCTCTGCACTGAGCCCACCCAGAGGTTTATCATAATCCCATACCACCATATCTTCCAGCGGAATACCCATGTTACAGGCCGTATTTCGACCCAAATGCTGGTCGGGGAAAAACAGCACTTTTTCACGCCGCTCGAAACACCAGTCAAGCACATGGCGTGCATTGGTTGAAGTACAGACAATACCACCGTGCGAACCACAGAAAGCTTTCAAATTGGCGGCTGAATTAATATAGGTGACTGGACTTATGGCCTCATCCGGGTCGAGAACGGTCGATAATTCTTCCCAGGCACGTTCCACATTCCGCAAATCGGCCATATCCGCCATTGAACAACCGGCCGATATGTCCGGTAGAATTGATACCTGATCCGGGCGGGAAAGAATATCTGCCACTTCGGCCATAAAATGCACCCCACAGAAAACAATATACTGTGCTTTGGAGCTGGCTGCCTGGCGTGACAGTTTCAGGGAATCGCCGGTAAAATTTGCGTGGCGAAAGACTTCATCACGCTGATAATGATGCCCCAGGATGACCAGACGGTCGCCCAGTATTTCACGCGCCTTTAATATGCGCTGTTCACAATCTTCATCGTCCAGCAAGGTATAAGGTTGTATTGCCTGAGCACTCATCACTTTACTCTCGTCTTTATTCGGCAGATGCCTTATCTACCTCGGTTTTACGCAGTTTCAGGTTTAACTCACGTAATTGTCTGGTAGAAACTTCTGCCGGTGCCGAAGTTAACGGGCAGGCAGCGGTCTGCGTTTTTGGGAATGCCATCACATCACGAATTGAATGCGCACCAGCCATCAGCATCACTAGCCGATCCAGGCCAAACGCAATGCCCGCATGGGGAGGGCAGCCGTATTTAAGTGCATTTAACAAAAAGCCAAATTTGTCTTCCGCTTCCTGCTGCGAGATACCCAGAATATCAAAGACTGCATTTTGCATGTCTATTTTATAGATACGCTCGGAACCACCACCGGCTTCAGTACCATTTAGTACCAGATCGTAAGCGCGTGACAGCGCGGCACCTGGGTTTGCCTTAAAGTCTTCCACTGAGCGGGTTGCTGGTGCGGTGAACGGATGATGCAGGGCAGTCCAGTTACCTTCGCTATTTTTCTCAAACATTGGGAAGTTAACGACCCATAAGGGTTGCCAGCCAGCGTTAGTTTTTTCATCAACCAGCCCCTGATCCAGACCCAGTTTTACTCGCAGGGCACCCATGGATTCATTGACTGTTTTAGCATTACCGGCACCGAAGAACAGAATATCTCCCGACTGTGCAGTCGTTTTTTCAATGATGGAAGTTAAGGCTTCATCAGGTAAAAATTTTACAATCGGCGACTGTAAGCCATCACGACCAGCGACCACATCATTCACTTTTATCCAGGCCAGCCCTTTGGCACCATAACGGCCAACGTACTCGGTGTAGCCATCAATCTCCTTACGCGACAGACTGGCACCGCCAGGCAGGCATAACACTACAATGCGACCTTCCGGGTCATTCGCCGGGCCGGAAAACACCTTAAACTCAACCGCTTTCATCACTTCAGCCAGATCAACCAGCTCGAGCGGAATACGCAGATCAGGTTTGTCAGAGCCAAAACGTAATATGGCTTCACTGTGATCCATTATGGGAAACGGATTTGGCAAATCAACATTCAAGACCGTCTTAAACAGGCTACGAATCATTTTTTCCATCAACGCCATCACGGCATTTTCATCCATAAAGGTGGTTTCAATATCTACCTGGGTAAATTCCGGCTGACGATCAGCGCGTAAATCCTCGTCGCGGAAACAACGCACGATCTGATAATAGCGATCCATACCCGACATCATCAACAACTGTTTAAACAGCTGAGGGGACTGCGGCAGCGCAAAAAAACTCCCTGGATGAGTACGACTGGGCACCAGATAATCACGCGCTCCTTCAGGCGTAGCTTTGGTTAACATCGGGGTTTCGATGTCCCAGAAATTGTGGTTATCGAGAAATTCACGAAGAAAACGCGTCACCTGATTACGCAGTCGCATCCGTTGCTGCATTTCATCACGGCGCAGATCAATATAACGGTAGCGCAGGCGTAAATCATCGTTGACATCATTTTCATCAAGTTGGAATGGCGGCGTTTCTGACGCATTAAGCACTTCCAGTTCCAGCCCCAGTATTTCAATTTTACCGGTGGTCAGGTCTGGATTTCCAGTTCCTTCAGGGCGCAGCCGAACTCGACCCGTCAGGCGCAGAACATATTCATTACGAATATGTTCTGCCAGCTCAAAAATTTCCGCACGGTCGGGGTCGAAAACCACCTGCACCAGCCCTTCACGGTCGCGTAAATCAATAAAAATAACTCCGCCGTGGTCACGGCGACGGTTGACCCAGCCACACAAAGTGACTTCCTGATCGAGTAATTCTTCAGTAACTTCTCCGCAATAATGGCTGCGCATGTATATTTCCAGTTAATCAGTAAGTTGTATGAAACCGCCAGCGTTTTAATCAACAATTTTAATTAACGTTTCAACGGCTATTTCAAATCGGTTAAAAAAGGGCTTGATTGTACCGCATTTTAAGTAAAACAGCGGCAGTTAAAGCTAGCCATCAACCAATGAATAGTCATCCTATCCCGCAATGAGTACTTATTTTACCTGTTTCTGCGTGGTGGTTGAAGGACCGGCTTTGGGTTTAGCCGCTTTCGATTGTGCTGGCACACCCGCCGTGTCTTTTTTCGTTGCACCTGCCGCCTCCGCTTTACCAGCCGATTTCTGGCTATCGGCTTTCTGATTATCCGACTTCTCAATATTTTTCTTCTCACCCGATTTAAAATCCGTTTCATACCAGCCGCTACCTTTGAGCCGAAATGCCGCCGCTGAAACCAGCTTTTTCATGGTGGGGCGACCGCAACTCGGACATTTCTTCAGTGGTTTATCATTAATTTTTTGCAACACTTCTTCCTTATGGTCACATTTTGTACATTGGTATTCATAAAAAGGCATATTCACCTACCGATTAAATTCTGTTTCACTAAATCCACCATATTATGGGCGGATTATATCTCGCACATTATGCAATATCTGGCTATGCTTGCATATATAGACGCAAGAGTGATTTTTCAAGTACACAAGCAAGCATAAGACAACTGCGGCAGTTGTTATCCAGGTGATCTCTGAACGAGTCTGACATCAGTTAAAATTAAAAAAACAGGCTGAGATCAACCATAATGTAATTGATACTGCTTTTACACTCTCCAACCAGTTCAAGTAAGATTAACCTTTATTTCCAGCCTCGGAATACCATGACAACAGAAAAAACCATTTTAATTACCGGTTGCTCAAGCGGAATCGGCTATTGTGTCGCAACAGCACTACATCATCAGGGCTACCGTGTTTTTGCTACCGCAAGACGACAGGAAAGTGTCGAAGCACTTCAGGCAGAGGGGCTGGAAAGTCTGTTACTCGACCTTAACAACTCTGACTCCATCCGGTCTGCGTTTGATGAAATCATGGCAAGAACAGGTGGACAGCTTGATGCCTTATTTAACAATGGTGCTTACGGTATACCGGGTGCGGTTGAAGATTTAAGTAGAGACACACTACGCACACAATTTGAAACCAATGTGTTTGGCTGGCATGAATTAACCTGTCTGGTCATTCCGGTAATGCGCCGACAGGGTTATGGGCGAATTATCCAGAATAGTTCCATACTGGGGTTTGTTGCCATGCCATTTCGTGGTGCATATAACGCATCGAAATTTGCCATTGAAGGCCTGACTGACACGCTCAGGCTGGAGCTAAAAGGCACTAACATCCATATCAGTCTGATCGAACCTGGCCCCATCCTCAGCCAGTTTCGGGTCAATGCGTTAAAGGCATTGCAAAAATTTATTAATATTGATGCCAGTGTCCATAAAGATAAATACCTGGCCACTATTGCACGCTTAAATAAAACCGGGGCTGCTGTTGCTTTCACCTTACCTCCAGAGGCAGTATTAAAACGTGTCATTCATGCGCTTGAATCTAAAAAACCACAACCGCGCTATTATGTCACTTTCCCTACCTATCTTTTTGGTATGTTAAAACGCATTCTGAGTATTCGCCAGCTTGACAAATTACTCGCCAAAGCTGGAAGTGATACAAAATCTTAATATAATCGCAGCATTTATTACTGAAACGAATAAAAAGGCTACCCATGGTTAAAGACACGCAGTGAATCCATCCAGGTTCTCTGCATAAAGGCACACGTTGAAAAACAAACCAGAGAGCCAGCTGTGTTATTATAAAAGAACGATTCTTGAACCCGATCAGTAACCAACAACTCGAAACTTATTCGGTGCGCGATGATAAAGGATTCCGCCAAAATAATTACCACTATTGGCTTCACCAGCATTCTAATAATTATGGGTTTGGTGGCTTCTATTTCTATCTCAAGAATGAATGCCAGTATCAATGAATTGAGTCAGGTATTTAAACAGACCAGTGCAAAGATGACTGCCGCCAATGTTATGCGCGATAGCATTCTACTGCGTAGCAATACGCTCTATAAAATATATCTGAGCAATAACTTTATCGAAAAAAATCGTCTCCGTTTGCAGTTGGTGCAATATACTCTCAACTATAAACTGGCACGAGATAAGCTCTATTCATACCCAATGAGCCTAAAAGAAAGGAAACTTGCCAATACCATAGCAGAAGAAACACAAGCGGCCAAAACGGTTAATAATCTGACTGCTGATACGATATTCTCCGGTAATGACCAGAAAAAAATAAAGCAGTATTTTCTTGCTACAAACACATTCCAGAAAGAAATACTGGCTATGCTAACCAAGCTAGTTGTATTACAGGATGGTAATGCAAGAAAAATTCTACAGGATAATCAGTATTATCAGGATACCATTATCCGTATTATCGGGTTATTATCAACGGCTGCCTTTTTTATTGGCCTGTTAATTTCACTGGTAGTCATCCGTGAAACCTCAAAGAAGAATACTCAAATTCGTTACCGTGCCAGCCATGATGAATTAACAAAATTAATTAATCGAAAAGAATTTGAACACCAGCTAACCAGAGCATTTCATTCCCTGCACACAGGCCATACCAGCCACGCACTCTGTTTATTAGACCTTGATGAGTTTAAAGTAATTAATGATACCTATGGACATAAAGCTGGCGATGAATTACTCCTTGAATTAAGTGACCGTATAAAAAACATTATCCGTAAAAATGACACTCTGGCAAGATTGGGTGGTGATGAATTCGGTCTATTACTGAAAAACTGTTCGCTCGAAAAGACGATAGAAATAACTGAAGGCATTGTCAGCCTGGTAAAGAACCATGCATTTAACTGGAACAATAAGGTATCACATGTAGGCGTTAGTATTGGCGTTACCATGCTAACCGATAAAAAAAGAAACATAAAAAACATGATGCATGATGCCGATATGGCCTGTTACGCTGCAAAAGACATGGGTAAAAATCAGGTGCAACTTCATCAACTAGATGATGTTCATATGAAAAAACTCCATAGGGGGTTAAGCTGGGTAACTGATGTACATCGCGCAGTTGAAAATAAACGGTTTAAGCTTTTTGTGCAAGCAATCAAATCGGTTAACCCGTATAAGACGCGATCACTCTACGAAATATCCTTACAGCTCAATGATGACGATGGTACATTTATCCCATCAAAATCTTACCTTTCTGTTGCAGAACGTTTTAATTTAATGAACAGGGTTGACCGCTGGGTGGTCGAAACTGTTTTCCGCCAGCTCAATCACATTGATAAACCAGATAGTCCCTCTTTACCCTGCATTTTTATAAGTCTTTCTGAAAATTCCTTAACCGACGCTGATTTTCCTGAATTCGTTATACTCCAGTATAAAAAATACAATATCCAGCACTGCCTGATCTGTTTTGAATTAAATGAGGCGGCAGTAACAAAAAACATTAATCTAGCGACTAATTTTATTCATGTTCTACAAAAATACAATATCCGGTTTGCACTGGATAATTTCGGTAACGCTCTATCATCCATGCATTACTTAAAAAACCTGCCAGTAGATTATTTAAAAATTGATGGTGAAATCATAAGAAACATGCCACAAAACACGGTAAATAAAGCACTCATTGCTGCCATTAATACCATCGGTAAAGTTATGCACATTAAAATTATTGCCCCGCAAATCGACGACGACTTCACCTTACAGCAACTAAAGGAAACTGGCACCGAATTTGGACTGGGGAACTATTTCAACCAACCCGAACCCATTGAAAACCTGACTTCATGGTTAAACACCGCGCTCCAGTCATAACCCAACGAACATCAAGCAAGCGCTGACTAACGCTGTATGATTGTAAGCCGAATTAGTTGTAAACCGAATTATTCAACTGGCAAGTACACAACTTCATGGATTGAGCAGAGGTTTTCTAAACGACTTCCTGCAACACAGCACGCTTGCTAAAAACCAATTCCCCATTTTTAACATCCAGCCTGATCGTATCACCCGCAAGGTATTCGCCGCGCAATAACATTTGCGCCAGTGGGTTTTCCAGATACTGCTGTATGGCACGTTTTAATGGTCTTGCACCATAAACTGGGTCATAGCCTAATTCACCAATTTTATCATAGGCGGTTTCACTCAATTCCAGCGTAATATCCTGTTCACCGAGCCTTTTACCCAGGTGCGAAATCTGAATACGCGCAATATCACGAATTTGTTCACGGCCTAATGGATGGAAAACGACAGTTTCATCCACACGGTTAATAAATTCTGGCCTGAAATGTTGTGACACAATGCCCATAACAACATTTTTCATTTCAGCGTAGTTCCCTACCGCTGCCAACTCTTGAATTTTCAGCGAACCCAGGTTTGAAGTCATAATAATCACCGTATTCCTGAAATCCACGGTTCTACCCTGACTGTCCGTCAGACGACCATCATCCAACACCTGCAACAAAATATTGAATACATCTGGGTGGGCCTTTTCAATTTCATCCAGCAAAACCACCGAATACGGTTTACGCCTGACTGCTTCGGTAAGAAAACCGCCTTCTTCATAACCCACATAACCCGGCGGCGCGCCAATTAAACGTGATACGGAATGTTTTTCCATGTATTCAGACATATCGATACGTACCATCGCGTCTTCTGTATCAAACATAAATTTGGCCAGTGCCTTGGTCAATTCGGTTTTACCAACACCCGTAGGACCAAAGAACATAAATGAACCACTGGGCTTACTCGGATCGGACAGACCAGCGCGGGCACGACGAATGGCGTTCGCCACTGCGACTACCGCCTCTTTTTGCCCGACCACCTGAGCACCGATTTCTTCTTCCATCCGCAATAACTTATGCTGTTCACCTTCAAGCATTTTACTCATCGGAATGCCTGTCCAGCGAGACACAATTTCAGCAATTTCATCACTATCTACTTTGTTACGTAACAGATGCGTTGTTGTTTCTTCGTCTACAGATTTTTTTGACACCGCTGCTACCTGAGCAATTTTTGCTTCCAGTTCAGGAATTCTACCGTATTGCAATTCCGACATACGCGCCAGATCACCAGCGCGATGCGCTGTTTCCAGTTCGAGTCGAGCGGCTTCCAGTGCTTCCTTCAAATGGCTGGAACCCTGCACCAGCATTTTTTCGGCCGTCCACTGCTCGTCAAAATCCCGATATTCTTTTTCCAGTTGCTGCAACTCATCTTCAAGTATTTCCAGACGCTTACGGGTCGCTTTATCGGTATCTTTTTTAAGCGCTTCGCGTTCGATTTTTAACTGAATAATTCGCCGATCTAGCCGATCCATCACTTCAGGTTTTGAATCCAGCTCCATCCGAATGCGGCTAGCCGCTTCATCAATCAGATCAATGGCTTTATCTGGTAACTGACGACCGCTGATATACCGGTAAGATAATGTTGCCGCCGCGACGATTGCCGGATCCGTTATTTCAACGCCATGATGAATTTCATAGCGTTCTTTTAAACCGCGCAATATCGCTACGGTATCTTCCACACTGGGTTCGTCGACAATAATTTTCTGAAAACGACGTTCCAGTGCCGCATCTTTTTCAATATATTGGCGATATTCATCCAGTGTGGTCGCGCCAACACAATGGAGTTCTCCACGCGCCAACGCCGGTTTCAGCATATTGCCGGCATCCATTGCACCGTCACCACCGCCAGCGCCAACCATCGTATGTAATTCATCAATAAACAAAATCACTCGACCTTCCTGTTTAGAAAGATCACTCAACACTGCTTTTAGCCGTTCTTCAAATTCACCACGGAATTTTGCACCCGCAATTAACATCCCCATATCGAGTGAGAGTATGCGTTTATTTTTAAGCCCTTCTGGCACTTCGCCATTAAGAATACGTTGTGCCAGACCTTCGATAATGGCTGTTTTACCCACGCCAGGTTCACCAATCAAGACTGGATTATTTTTTGTTCTACGTTGTAATACCTGGATGGTTCGACGAATTTCTTCGTCGCGCCCGATAACTGGATCGAGTTTGCCCTGCTGGGCACGCTCAGTCAGGTCAATGGTGTATTTTTCCAGCGCCTGACGGTTGTCTTCAGCGTTCGGGTCATCCACGGTCTGACCACCACGAACTTGTTCAATGGCCTGTTCCAGTTGTTTACTGTCAGCACCCAGATGGCGCAACATATCACCAATTTTTGACTGGCTATCAACCAGCACCAGTAAAAAGAGTTCACTGGAAATATACTGGTCTTTGTGTTTCTGCGCGAGTTTGTCGGTCTGATTAAGTAAGCGACTGGTTTTATTTGATATTTGTACATCGCCCTGATGACCATGCACCTGAGGCATATTTGCCAGTTCCTGATTTAACTGGTTTTTTAATGCGTCAACATTCACCCCTGTTGCCGAAAGCAAGTGCAAAACAGTGCTACTATCCTGCGCCAACAATGCCACAAGTAGATGCACAGGTTCAATAAACTGATGGTCTCGACCCACTGCCAGTGACTGTGCATCAGCGAGTGCTGCCTGGAAACGGCTGGTAAATCTATCGGTTCTCATTTTAACTCAATGTCCTAATCTATCGTTACTACAGATATGCGGCTATTTATTATAATCTCAAGAGTTATTGCATAGAGATTATGGTTTTATTCAGCAGAATTAATCCTGCTTACTTCGCTTCTGCGATGAAAACACCTGAGAGCTGTACGAAAATTCCGCGCGTTATTCTTTCATCCAGATAAGACTGGCCAAGCGTCCGCTTTGCGCATCACGCCGAAAAGAATAAAATCGCTCTACCTCGGTATACGTACAAAAATCACCACCATAAAAGGCTGTTACACCAATAGTTTGCAGTGCAATACGCGCCAGTTGGTAGAGATCACATAGATAATGTGCATCATCTGTGGCTTCAAAAGCCAACTCATTGGATAAATTTTTTTCGCAAAAAGCCTGCCGGACTTCGGCACCCACTTTAAAAGCAGCCGCACCAATGGCAGGCCCAAACCAAACCAGTAACTCACTCACAGCAGATTGCATCGCTAACACAGCTTGTTCTAATACGCCCGCATACAAACCGCGCCAGCCCGCATGAGCAACCGCAACTTCACTGCCTGCACGATTACAGAAAAAAACCGGCAAACAATCCGCCGTCAGCACCGCACAAACGGTATTCATTTTTTGCGTAACGCTTGCATCGGCATCAGCCGGTGACGATGGCAAAATCGCATCAGCGCGAACAACATGATGACCGTGGCACTGATTCAACCACACTGGCGGCGACGGCAAAGCTGCGAATTTAATCAGTGCCTGCCGATTCTGCTTTACCCGCGCTGGTTCATCCCCTGTATGCAATGCCAGGTTAAAATCAGCAGTACTCACTGCATCATCAGCCGTCATACTGCCCCGCTTTACCCATCTGACCCAGCGGGTTGTTGTCAGGGCATGTACATTTACGGGTGCAGGCCAGTCCGCTAGAATCAGTTCTAATGTGTCAATAGTCGGGTTGTTGACTAACTCGGATATCATGTTAAGCAATTAAAACACAGCCTATTGATCTGTATGCTGTTGCAAATCAAGTTGTAACGCTGCTAACAACTGCACCATATCGGCCGGTAAAGGCGCTTCGAATTCACAGTTTTTCCCCGTTACGGGATGTGCAAACATTAATTTACAGGCATGCAGTGCCTGCCTGTTAAACTGCTGTATCTGCAAACGAACCGTTTCGCTGGCAGCAGCAGGAAGTCGCTGGCGGCCACCATACACAGGGTCCCCCACCAGTGCGTGGCGCAAATGGCTCATGTGGACACGTATCTGATGAGTGCGCCCGGTTTCCAGTTGCACCCGGACATGACTATGCGCCCGAAAACGCTGGGTCAAGCGGTAGTGGGTAACCGCATAACGTCCATTTTCACGTACCGCCATGCGGATGCGGTCATGTGGATGGCGACCAATGGGCTTATCTACGCGCCCACCACCCGTTAAGGCTCCATGCACAATGGCCTGATATTCACGCAACACATCATGCTGCTGAATACGATCTACCAGATGAAAGTGGGCCGGCAAGGTTCGAGCAACCACCATTAAGCCGGTTGTGTCCTTATCCAGCCGGTGCACAATACCCGCACGCGGAACCACACTGAGTTCAGGTGCATAATGTAATAAGCCATTTTGCAAAGTGCCACTATAGTGCCCCGCTGCCGGATGAACAACCAGGCCGGCAGGCTTGTTGATGATGATGATGGCCGCATCTTCAAACAGAATATCCAGCGGTATCGGCTCGGACTGGCAAACCATTTCTGACTCAATTTCCTTAATTGTTAATTGCAGTTGCTCATTACCTGTAACCTTAACTTTAGGTTTACTCAACGCACCATTCACCAGCACCTGACCGCCCAGTATCCAGAGTTTTAGCCGACTTCTGGAATATTCAGGAAACAGTTCTGCCAGTACCACATCCAGCCGCTTACCGGCATCCACTTCAGTTAAATTTTTTATCACAGGATTATTGATCATAAGAGGGCTCAATTTAACAGGACTCACCATACTAAACTTGGGTATAATGCACTATTCTAACGAATTATCCTCCATCTACCTAGACGTAAAAATTCGAATGCTATTTTTTAGATACCTGTTAGTTTTATCCATAACTATTTTACTCTTACCGGGTTGTGCCGGTATTGACAAAGATAAACCCGCTGATTCATCTGCCAAAAAACTCTACGAACAGGCACATGCAGCCATCGCCGCCACTGAATTTCAGACGGCCGTTAAAAATCTTCAGTCGCTGGAAGCCAGCTACCCTTTCAGCCCTTATGCAAAACAGGCACAACTGGATATTGCCTATGCCTACTATAAGTTTGATGAACTCGATAAAGCCGATAGTGCAGCCAACCGATTTATTCGCCTGCACCCGCGCTCAGCACACCTCGACTATGTGTACTACCTTAAGGGACTGGTTAACTTCACTCGTGGCGCAGGTCTACTGGATACCTGGTTCCCTCGCAAACCGTATAAACACGACCCAACAGTAATGGAAAATGCATATAACGATTTTGCAACACTGGTAAGTCGTTACCCCAACAGTCTGTACGCAGGTGATGCCTATCAACGCATGATTTATCTGCGCAATCAGATGGCAGAGAAAGAAATCAGTATTGCCGAATTTTATCTAAAACGCGGTGCCTGGCTGGCTTCAGCAGAACGTGCCAAAGCGGTTATTATGCGATACTCTGCATCAATCTGGGTAAAGCGCGCCCTGGAAATTATGCAAATATCGTACAAGAAACTAGGGTTAAACAAACTTGCTGCGGATACTCAACGGGTAATCGACAGCAATAACTTCAGCCATTATTCTTCAGCGCTGATTACACCGAAAAAACCCGACAAGCTGCCGCCGTCCACCCTGTAACAGAGAGTCATCACAAACACGGGGCAGTAGAAGTGGCGCAAAAGACTAAAAACTGCTGTTACCATGTACGCTAAAATTATTCTCGATACCCCGAGGTAATTGGGTAACGCCGATCACGCCCGAACGCACGGCGCGTAATCCGAATACCCGGTGCCGACTGCCTGCGTTTATATTCATTTCGCCGCACTAAATTAATGACCTTTAAAACAGTTTCCCGGTCGATACCCAGACGGACAATTTCATCCACCGGCATATCCTGTTCCACGGACAGTTCAAGAATACGGTCGAGTATTTCATAATCAGGTAATGTGTCCTGATCGCACTGATTTTCACTCAATTCTGCGCTTGGTGGGCGGGTTAATACACGTTCAGGAATTACCGACTTAATCCTGTTACGATAACGGCACAAGGGATAAACCCGTGTTTTATAGACATCTTTCAATGGCGCAAAGCCCCCGCACATATCGCCGTATAAAGTTGCATAACCCACCGCCATTTCACTTTTATTCCCCGTGGTTAAAACCATACGACCAAACTTATTTGACAGCGCCATTAGCAATACGCCGCGACAACGTGCCTGTAAATTTTCTTCGGTTACATCTTGCTTTGCACCAGAAAATACGGGGGCTAACGCGGATAAAAATGCTGCAAATACTGATTCAATCGTCACGACATCAAGCTGCACACCCAATTTATCGGCTTCAAATTCTGCGTCCTGCTGACTCATATCGGCGGTGTAACACGATGGCATCATCACCGCATGAACATTTTCCGCACCCAGTGCATCCACTGCTATAACCAGTGTTAATGCTGAATCAACCCCGCCTGACAGACCAATCACTACACCACTAAACCCATTTTGGCGCACAAAATCACGCACCCCCATTACCAGCGCGGCATACACCATCGCTTCGTCTGACAGGCGGAGGGCTACAGCAAACGGCCCGACACGAATATCGTTATCATTGTATTGCACCGACAACTGTGCCGGTTCGAACGCGGGAGCCCTGGCAATCAGCGCACCGCTAGTATTCATCACTAATGATTCGCCGTCGAATACCAGTTCATCCTGCCCGCCAATCATATTAGTATAGAGAACTGCCAGGCCTGTTTCTTCAATACGCTGCTGCAAAACCGCCCGACGCTCGGTAAATTTATTGAGATGGTAAGGCGAAGCATTGAGCACCAATAAAATCTCAGCACCCGCATCTGCAATGGCCGTCACCACGGTCGGCTGCCAGACATCCTCACAAATGCTTAATCCAATAGATACATTATTCAGCGTTACAGTAACCGTTTCATCACCGGCAATAAAATAACGCGCTTCATCAAAAACAGCATAATTAGGTAACGACTGCTTGTGGTAGGTTGCTATTATTTTCCCCTGTCGAACCCAGACGGCGGCATTATATAAACCATCATTCGCTCTCAGTTCCGTCTGTCCGGCATTAACCACAAGCGGCAAGCCAAACACCACATCAATCGCAGGCAATGCATCGAGAACCCGCTGGCATTCACTTGCACACAAGTTTAGAAAACTTCGGCGATGCAATAAATCTTCTGGCGGATATCCCACCAGTGCCAGCTCAGGAAAAACAACAAGATCGGCAGCCTGCTCATAGGCCTGTACTGACAGACGAATAATTTTATCGGCATTTTTTTGAATATCACCAACCTGGAATCGATCCTGGATCAGGACAATGTTCAAACCTGTGCCTGCCTGACCACAGGTTTTGCTAATTAGATTCATATTCACAACTGTAATAATTCAGGAAATTCGCTGTTAGCTGGGCTGACAACAAAAGTGTCACTTTACCATGTTGACTGGATAAACATAGTTCAAATTTAACGCTATACTCCTGTTGAGAAAGAACAAACTCCAACACTAAGGAACCGCTGAACAAGTCCGAATAGGATAGATCGAGACACTCCTGTCCCATTAACTCAAGGTATTACATAAAAAGGTTTCCTAAACTCAATTCGTGTTAAGCAAAAAACTCAATTTAAATGGCGCAATAAAAAATGCACCACGCAAAGAACTCGATACAGGCTGGTACCGTTTACGTCTGTTTAGTTACTTCCGTTGCGTACTGGCATTATTCTTCATTACCCTCTATCTGAATGGCTGGTTACAGAAACTTATCCCTCCACAACAGATTCATACTACTTTATTTCTGCTAACAGCCGCTGTCTATTTAACCGCCAGTGTTATATTTATCTTCGCTATAATACGAAAACAACCCAGCCTGGAAACACAGGTTCTACTCCAGACCGTTATTGATATCAGCATCATTATTTTACTCATGCATGCCACTGGAGGTGTCCGCACTGGTTTAGGCATGTTGCTAATTATCAGCACCTCCATGACCAGCCTGTTCCTGAAAACACGATTATCCTTTTTATTTGCCGCAATTGCCACTTTGTCCGTACTGGGTGAACAGATTATTTCGGACTTTTCCAGTGTCAGTAACCAGCCTGACTTTACGCAGACAGGCATGCTGGGTTTATTAATTTTTACCTCTGTACTACTTACCACCTATATTGCCAGACACCTGCATGCATCAGAGCAACTTGCCAAAGACAAAACCCTGCAACTTGAATCTGTCGTACAAATGAACCAGCACATTATCCACAGTATGCGCACAGGTATCCTGATGCTGTCGAACAATGGCAATGTTCTCATGTCAAATAATGCTGCCACAGAATTACTTGACATAAAACCAATATCCACGCACTTACACCTAAAAGATATCTCGTCTGAACTCCATCTTCGCTTTCTGGAATGGTCAAAAAATAACATCCAAAACCACCGCCCTATTATCCAGAAAAATGGTTTACCCGATATACAGCCAGGTTTCAGTCAGATTAACCAAACTCCTGAAGATCAGAGTAAAACGCTGGTCTTTCTCGAAAATGCAACTCAGCTAACACTACGCTTTCAGCAGGTAAAGCTAGCTTCACTGGGTCGACTCACCGCAAGCATTGCTCATGAGATTCGTAACCCGCTTGCCGCCATTAATCATGCCGGGCAACTGCTAAGTGAAAGCAGCCACGATCCAGCCGACAAAAAACTAACCCGGATTATCAATACACAGACAAAACGGCTTAATAGTATTGTTGAAAATGTGTTGCAATTATCCCGACAACAGCGTGGCAATATTGAAACCATTAACCTGTCTAACTGGTTGCAACAGTTCCGTGAAGAATTTTATACGACACATGGATTGAAAGCGGAGCAAATACACGCCCAGATTAAACCCCAAACACTCAATATTCTATTTGACCCAACGCAGCTTCATCAGGTGTTATGGAACCTATGTAGCAACGCCATAAACCATGCCGGGCTGGACAGCTCAAGTATTATAATAAGCATACATAGCAGTCAGGATGATAAACTGACACAACCTTGTATTGATATTATTGATAACGGTTCCGGCATTGACAAAGCAACACAGACGCATATTTTTGAACCTTTTTTTACCACCAGCGCAAAAGGAACGGGGCTTGGTTTGTATATAACACGAGAAGTCATTGAAACCAATCATGCTAAAATACGCTATATCGAATTACCCACAGGCGGTACCTGTTTCCGTATTTATTTTATGGAAGCTACAGATAAACCACAGCGGAACACGCTCTCAAGTTAAAATCGAAATTTAAAGGCACGACCATGAGGTCAAAAAAAGTACTGATTGTTGATGATGAAGCCGATCTCTGCGAGCTCATCGAAATTACCTTAATGCGAATGGGCATTACGTCGCAGTCCGCATTAAATATTACCGATGCTAAATTATTACTTAATAATGAAACTTTTGATTTATGCATTACCGACATGCGCTTACCTGATGGTAACGGGATTGATCTGGTGAAACATGTACAACAGCACCACAAAGGAATCCCCATCGCAGTCATTACCGCCCACGGCAATATGGAGTCTGCGGTTAAAGCACTAAAGGCTGGTGCGTTTGATTTTGTCTCCAAACCTGTTGATATCCAGATTCTGAGAAGCCTGGTTGCTACGGCCACCAGTCAACTACCCGATACGCAAACAACCAACACCACTGGTAACAATAAAACCACTATCACTGGTCGTTCGCCGGTCATTGAAACCTTGAGAAGAAACATCTTTAAACTAGCGCGTAATCAGGCACCCGTTTTTATTCACGGTGAGTCGGGCTCAGGCAAAGAACGCGTTGCAAAAATGATTCATGAACAGGGTGCACGCAACCAAAAACCATTTGTTGCCGTTAACTGTGGAGCCATCCCTGCTGAATTAATGGAGAGTGAATTTTTTGGCCACCTAAAGGGCAGCTTTACCGGTGCCCATGCCGATAAAGAAGGCCTGTTCAAAGCCGCACATGGCGGCACTCTGTTTCTGGATGAAATTGCCGAGCTGCCTTTAAACATGCAGGTTAAACTACTGCGCGTCATCCAGGAAAAATCCGTTCGCCCCATCGGTGCGGCACAGGAAACGCCGGTTGATGCCCGCATTCTCAGTGCCAGCCACAAAAACCTGGTGACACTGGTTGCCGAGGGACTTTTCCGCGAAGATCTGTATTATCGTATCAATGTGATTGAACTGACTCTTCCCAGCCTGCGTGAGCGTAAAGAAGACATCCCACTGTTTGTTGACCAACTACTCGACTCACTCAGCCGTAAATCCAGCTTAAACAAGCAACCTGTTATTAACCGAGATGCCTTAATTGCTCTCATGGCTTACCCCTTTCCCGGTAATGTGCGGGAACTGGAAAACATACTGGAAAGGGCGCTGGCGATGTGTGAAAACGATGTCATCACCAAAGCAGATTTGCACTTAAAATCAACATCGGCACCAGCAAAAGAACAAACTCCCGTGACTCGCTCAGACATCTCCACAATCGACCCGATGGATCTGGCCGGCCAGGAAAAACAGAGCATTATGCAGGCACTGGAAAAAACCCGCTGGAATAAAACCGCCGCAGCCAAACTACTGGGCTTAAGCCTGCGACAACTACGCTACCGCCTGCAAAAACTCAATATTGAATAAAAAGTTTAACCGAGGTCAAATCACAATAAGCTCTAATATACTTGACCACTACAGGATATGCTGGCTTAAAACTGTTGATCTTTAGCCACAGTTACTTTGACTACTTGTACAAACAGTTGCTCATTTTCAATTTTATAGCTCCCTACCCAAATAAACGTTTATGCAGATCGCGCACAACCCCTGTATGTTTTCTCAATACGCCAAAAATACGCGCACTCCCTGGTATCCAGTTTCAACGATGAATACATTCCCGCTCACCTCCTTGTCATCGAATTTAATAAATGGGTACAAATTTTGTACCTAAATGGGGAAATATTTTCCCAGTATAATTGCATCTTCACGTCCATTATTATCTGCTGGATAATACGCTTTGCGCACACTCAGTTCATGGAAGCCTTCTGATTGATAAAGCTGTTGCGCCAACTGGTTTGAACGACGTACTTCCAGTAAGATCATATCAATCCCCTGACGACTGGATTTTTTCAGCAGATATTGTAAAAAATGTCGTCCCAGTCCTTGCCCCTGATAATCAGGCCGCACACAGAGATTTAAAATATGCGCCTCACCCGGTGATAACATCACAATCCCATAACCAATAATGTCTTTATCCAGTTCCATCACCCAGGCGCGATAACCAACACGCAGGCAGTCTCTAAAAATACCTAAGGTCCACGGATATGGATAAGCACTGGTTTCAATCGCTATTACACTGCTAAGATCAGTAAAACTCATGGTTCGAATTTTGATCACAGACAGCAGATCATGGTTTAAATTTCGCCTGGTTGTGATTTTATTAACCGACATAATTTATTACTGCAGTTTTTATCGCAAGGGGTTCATTATCGTCTGTAATTTTTTCAAGTCTGCCCAGGCTTTTCTTTTTTCAGCCGGGTTTATCCGCAGATCATTCACCGCATAACTGACCACAACAGGTCGCTGAGCATACGCATGTTGCTGCGTACGTAGCGTGTCAATATCTGCCGTCGAATTTAATAAATATTGTGCCACTGCCTGCCCCATAACAAAAAGCACGGCGGGCTGAATAAGTGCAATCTGCTGGTTTAAATACTGCGAACAGGCAATCACTTCTGACGGCAAAATGGTATGGCTAGCTGGCACATGGCACTTGAGTAAACTGGAAATAAACACATCATTAATGTCCACTTCAATCGCCTGCAACATTCTTGTTAATAATGTATTTTCATCGGTCGACATAAGTGAATTGTTGACACTCTGCACCCGCTCACAACTGTCAGTCATAAAGTCGCTGGTATCGGGCGCAAGACAAATAAGCATGACTCTGGCAGCAGGGTTACCCATGCCGAACGAATGTTGATTGCAGTCCGCTGACAGCGCACAGCGTGTGCAATCTTCTATCTGTTGTTGCAGTGCGGATAAAGTAAGCGGAGGTTGCTGGTTTTTCTCCTTCGCCGCTGCGGTTAACTCTGGCTGGGTCGATTGCTTTAAAACCCAGCTCTGAATGCCCATCGTCTGTAGGTAATAACGCCGCAGGTTTTCGGCTGATTCCATTTCTTTCTGTTCAATACCGTGTTTCATTTCACACCCGATTACCTGCAATATTATTAAAGCCTACCGTGATGATTCAACACTCTCGCTTAAACATCACCCAGCTGTGGATGTTCGCGGTCATTCACTTTATTCAGCTTGTTAAGCGCATTAATGTAAGCATTGGCTGAAGCGATAACAATATCGGTATCCGCACCCTGCCCACTCACTATGCGACCATTTTTTTCCAGTCGCACTGTTACCTCACCCTGCGCATCCGTACCACTGGTAATATTATTAACGGAGTAAAGCTGTAACTGTGTTTCACTATTCACCACGGTTTCAATTGCACGAAAAGCCGCATCAACCGGGCCACCACCACTTGCACTGGCAGGTACTTCTTTACCACCAATTTCAAGTACCATATTTGCATGCGGTATTTCACCCGTCTCGGAACATACTTTCAGACTGACAAGTTTAAAGTGCTCATTTTCTGTTGACCAGTTTGTGTCCGCAATAATCGCCCGCAAATCTTCATCAAATATTTCATGTTTTTTATCTGCCAGTTCTTTAAACCGGGAAAAGGCTTCATTCAGTTCCTGCTCTGAGTTAAGCTCAATACTCAACTCTTTCAGGCGGTTTTTGAAAGCGTTTCGACCCGAATGCTTGCCTAATACCATTCGGTTATTCGACCAGCCAACATCCTGTGCGCGCATAATTTCGTACGTTTCACGGCTTTTTAAAATGCCGTCCTGATGGATGCCCGATTCATGGGCAAACGCATTAGCGCCTACAATGGCTTTATTCGGTTGCACCGGAAAGCCAGTAATGCCTGATACCAGTCTGGAACATGGAACAATCTGTGTTGCATCCAGAGTTGTATCACAGGCAAAAACATCCTGTCGAGTACGCACTGCCATCACAATTTCTTCGAGTGAAGCATTGCCTGCACGTTCGCCCAGACCATTCACGGTGCATTCCACCTGACGTGCGCCATTTAATATTGCGGACAGCGAATTACCCACAGCCAGACCAAGATCATTATGACAATGCACGGAGAAAACCGCTTTATCCGAGTTCGGGATCCGCTCAATTAAAGTAGCAATAAGCTGACCAAACTGGTGTGGAATATTATAACCCACGGTATCAGGAATATTAATGGTGGTTGCACCCGCAGCAATCACTGCTTCGACCACTCGGCATAAAAAATCGATGTCTGAGCGCCCTGCATCTTCCGGTGAAAATTCAACATCATCGGTAAATTTTCTGGCCATTTTTACCGCGGCCACTGCCTGCTCAAGTACCGCATCGGGCTCCATACGCAGTTTCATTTTCATGTGAATTGGCGAGGTAGCAATAAAGGTATGAATACGAGACGATTCCGCCATTGCCAGCGCATTTCCGGCTCGCACAATATCTTTCTCCAGTGCTCTGGCAAGACCACAAATGGTACTGGTTTTAACCGCTGCGGCAACCGCTTTAACAGCCTCGAAATCGCCGTCACTGGCAATGGGAAACCCTGCTTCAATCACATCAACATGCATTTTTTCCAGGGCTTTGGCAATGCGCACTTTTTCATCCTTCGTCATCGATGCGCCTGGACTTTGCTCACCATCTCGAAGGGTTGTATCGAAAATAATTAATTTATCTTTGCTCATGACCTGACCTACAAATCAAGATTTTTAACGGTATAAAGTTGATGCGTACGCGCCTCGCCAGGCATGACATATATGCCCTAAGGCAGGAGCAGTAAAGAGGCAAAAGACAGGGGAGTTACAACACTGCAAACACCCACAAAAGATTCACCAGAAAGGTAAGCTGTGGCTGTAGTTGTTAATTGTTGTATAAAAATATTCATTATTGTATCTAACTATAGCGACAACCAGCTTAATTTACAAGATTAAATTAATCATTCAGGCAACGTATTGGTATAACTAGCTAGCCTCTTGTTTATTGCTATGTTTTTTTATGCGTCGAATAATACTGACTGTCGGCCCTGACAGCGCATAGATCATAAAACAGCCAAACAGCGCTTTGGGTGGGTCAATCGCTGCGAAAACAAAGATGAGTACCACAATCAGCATGGCAACAAAAGGCACTTTATTCTGAAAGTCGATATCTTTAAAACTATAATAGGAAATATTACTCACCATCATGAGACCGGCAAAGATGATAATGGGTAAAGCAAAAAAGGCCACCGTCTCACCCGCAATGCCCAAATCACTGATCGCCCAGACAAAACCCACTACAACACCGCCCGCAGCAGGACTGGGCAACCCCTGGAAATAACGTTTATCGGTACTGCTGGCTTTGGTATTAAATCGGGCAAGCCGGAGTGCGGCACAGGCCACATAAATAAACGCAGCAAGCCAGCCAAGCTTGCCCCACTGCCAGCTATACTCTGACAGTGAAGATAAAGACCATACATACATAATCAATGCGGGGGCTAATCCAAAAGACCCCATGTCTGCCAGACTGTCATACTCAGCGCCAAACTGGGTTTGTGTATGCGTTAATCGTGCCACCCGACCATCAAGCGCATCAAGAATCATAGCGATAAATACAGCGATGGAGGCCTGTTCATAACGCCCATTGATGGCAGCAACAATACCATAAAAACCAGAAAATAGAGCCGCAGTCGTAATCAGGTTAGGTAATAAGTAAATACCACGGCGTCTTTTTTTATTACTTGCTCTTATATTTTCTTCCATATTGACAGAATAACCCAAAGTTGGCCTGGCGACCAGTAAGTTCAAAATGAAAGATGACTTTTATACACAGAAAAACATCCTTCCAACGCGCCTCAGTATAAGCAGTGTATGCCAGAATAAAATTCTGCATGCAGTTTCTTTTTCTGACAAAAAATCATTCCTCTAACAAAAAAGGAGCACTATCGCTCCTTTTTTGTACTGGGCAAAGAAGAATAGTTAGTTTTTACTTTTATCCACAATTTTATTGGCTTTGATCCAGGGCATCATAGTACGTAATTTCTCACCTACTTGTTCGATCGGATGCTGACGCGCTTTTTCGCGTAAAGTTTCAAGTTTCTTACCCCCCGAATGCATTTCGTCAATAAATTCTTTCGCAAACTGGCCGCTCTGGATTTCGGTTAGAATTTTCTTCATTTCTGCTTTGGTATTCTCATTCACAATACGCGGCCCACGAGTAACATCACCGTATTCGGCTGTATTGGAAATAGAGTAACGCATATCTGCAATACCTCCCTGATACATTAAATCGACAATTAATTTAAGTTCATGCATACATTCAAAGTAAGCCATTTCAGGGGCGTACCCAGCTTCAACCAGCGTTTCAAAACCTGCCTGTACCAATGCGGTTGTACCGCCACAGAGCACTGCCTGTTCACCAAATAAATCGGTTTCTGTTTCCTCACGAAAAGTCGTTTCAATAATTGCAGTGCGGCCACCACCAATAGCCGAAGCATAAGACAAGGCAATACTTTTTGCATTCCCTGAAGGGTCCTGCGCCATAGCAATCAGGTCGGGGATCCCTGCACCATTTACAAATTCGCTACGTACCGTATGGCCAGGTGCTTTTGGTGCAATCATAATAACATCCAGATCAGCGCGTGGATTAATGGCTTTGAAGTGAATATTAAAGCCATGTGCAAATGCCATCACTGCACCTTGTTTAATGTTTGGCTCAATCTGGTCTGTATAAATGGCAGCCTGATGTTCATCCGGTGCCAACACCATAACAACATCGGCCCAGGCAACGGCATTCTCAACGGATTTAACAGTTATCCCTGCAGCTTCGGCTTTTACCGTTGAGGCAGAACCCTCACGCAAACCAACACATACGTCTACACCCGAATCTTTTAGATTATTTACATGGGCGTGCCCCTGTGAACCATAACCAATAACGCTAACTTTTTTACTCTGTATGATAGAAAGATCGCAATCTTTATCGTAATAAATGTTCATTATTTTTTCTCGTCACTCGTCAATTAATTTTTTAGTTAATCTTTTTATGCTGTAACCTGAGAGATTTTTACTCACTAAAAATCAGGTTAAAATTTCTAACAAAAAGCCTTATCACCGCGAGCAATGCCCAGTAGCCCTGAACGTACAACTTCCAGAACAGTAATATTTGACAGGGCTTTTAGTAATGCATCAATCTTTTCACTGTCACCAGTGATTTCCAACGTATATGTTGAGTCGGTTAAGTCGATAATTTGGCCATGAAAAATATCAATCAGTCGTTTCACTTCGTCACGCACCTGATCTTCCGCATGGACTTTAATCAGCATCAGTTCACGTTCAACATAGGTATCTCCGGTTAGATCAACCAGTTTGACTACATCAATCAGTTTATTCAACTGCTTACATATCTGCTCGATAATTTCATCCGTACCGGATGTGACCAGTGTCATGCGTGACAGGGATCCATCATCAGTCGGTGCAACGGTTAATGACTCAATGTTATAACCACGGGCTGAAAACAGTCCGGCAACACGCGAGAGTGCACCAGCTTCATTTTCCAGCAATATAGAAATTATATGTTTCATCACTACACCAGAATCATTTCATTCAACCCAGCACCTGCGGGTATCATCGGATAGACATTCTCTTCCTGTTCGGTAATGAAATCAATAAAGACCAGTTGATCTTTCAACGCAAAGGCTTGTTCCAGTACAGGACGGACATCTTCTGGTTTTTCAATCTTAAACCCAACATGTCCATAACTCTCGGCTAACGCTACAAAATCAGGCAAGACATTCATCGATGACATCGCATAGCGTTTTTCATAAAAAAACTCCTGCCATTGCCGCACCATACCCATATAATTATTATTCAGGTTAATAATTTTTATTGGTAACCCATATTGCTTACAGGTAGCCAGCTCCTGAATACACATTTGAATACTTGATTCACCGGTAACACAGGCCACCATATCATCTGGGTGAGCGAGCTGCACACCCATCGCGGCTGGCAAACCAAAACCCATCGTACCGAGCCCGCCAGAATTAATCCATCGACGTGGTTTATCAAAACCATAATACTGGGCCGTAAACATCTGGTGTTGCCCCACATCAGAGGCAATAAAAGCATCTCCTTTTGTTACCTTAAACAGCTCCTCCAGCACGAACTGCGGTTTTATCGTTGCGCTATCACGGTCATATTTTAAACAGTCCTGCGAGCGCCACTCATTAATCTGTGCCCACCAGTTCTTTAGTGCCTGCTGATTGGGTTTTTTATCTGCCGCATCGAGCAGGTGATTTAATTTACCTAATACCTGCTTAACATCACCAACGATCGGGATGTCCACTTTGACATTTTTCGAGATCGAAGCCGGGTCAATATCAATATGGATAATTTTCGCCGTTGGGCAGAATTTTTTTAGCTCACCCGTAACACGATCATCAAACCGTGCACCAATAGCCAGCAATACATCGCAATTATGCATTCCCATATTGGCTTCATAGGTGCCATGCATACCAAGCATACCCAGTGACAGTTTATCGCTGGCAGGAAAAGCCCCCAGTCCCATTAATGTTTGCGTAATTGGATAGCCAAGTTTTCGGGTAAGTGTACGCAATGCCTCTGCACCATTGCCCAGAACAACCCCACCTCCAGTATAGATCATTGGCCGCTCAGCCGATAAAATTAAATCCAGCGCACGTTTTATCTGACCCGAATGCCCATTTTCAACCGGACAATATGAGCGCATTATTATCTCTTCTGGATAGCTGAATGCCGTTTTCTCTGCGGTGATATCTTTGGGAATATCAATTACCACAGGACCGGGGCGACCTGTTGTTGCCACATGAAAAGCCTTCTTAAAGACCGTAGCAATTTCCTTTACATCTTTTATTAAAAAATTGTGTTTAACCACAGGGCGAGTAATACCAACAGAATCAACTTCCTGAAACGCATCATTACCAATCAGTTTTTTTGGCACCTGACCTGTAATTACAATCATTGGAATTGAATCCATAAATGCAGTCGCTATACCGGTGACTGCATTCGTTGCACCAGGGCCAGACGTAACCAGCACCACACCTGCCTTACCCGTCGAACGTGCATAGCCATCCGCAGCATGGGTCGCACCCTGCTCATGGCGAACCAGAATATGTTTCACATCATTCTGTTTATAAAATGCATCGTAAATATGTAAAACAGCGCCGCCAGGATAACCAAAGACATACTCGATGCCTTCCGCCTTGAGACACTCAATAATTATTTCTGCGCCAGTCAGTTGTTCCACTATTAATAAGTCCAGATCAATGGTTATATAAATAAACAAAAAAACCTACAGCGCCATTAAAGAAACACTTCGCTAGAGGCTCGTTATAAAAAATCGGTTAACTTCTCGTCAATGCCAGCTATCGCCCACAAGACATCCGTCGACATATTCTAAACGCTTATAAAATAAATTTCACGAAATTTTATAACGCATATTAGATATAGAGCACACAAAAAACCCCGGACATGCCAGGGTTTTTAAACAGTAGAAACTAAAAGTTATTTAGTCATCGCTACCGCCTGCAGCGGCAGTCAATGCCTGTTTAATTGCATCGGGTGTTGGCATAATATTCATAAAGCTATGTGAACCCATCATGCTCAAATCAGGAAAGTCCATAGCTATACGGAAACGTGCATGGAGGGCAACAACATTATCCCCTGTAACCAGCATTTCATAAGGCAGATGTGCAGTTGAACGCAGAGGTTTAAAATCAATTTCGTTCATAATGTACTTGTCATCCATGTATTTATTGCCGTTTGCCCCGGCTTTCATGGCGACACCAAATACCGTTTGTGTACCACCGGGAATATCAATGCGATACACTTCAGTAGTCCCACCTGCATGGGCAGCAAGGCCTTTCACAACCGCTGCAACGGCTTGTGCATGGCTGTCATACGATGCCAGCTGGTAAGGCTCATCAAAATATTCCATACCAAAGGTATAATGGTAATCAGCAAGATCACTCGCCGTCATACCGTCTTTTGAACCAAACTCTTTCACCGCACCTAATGCAGACTTAAGCGCATTTTTTACCGTAGCAGTGTCACCTTTTACATGGTAGGCAGCAGCCATATATGTTGGGTTAGAGTAGGAAATTTGCACCTGGTCACCAACTTTGGTTATCGAAACGCGTTCTGGTGCCACGTACCCGCCAGTATCCGTTGTTGCTGCCATATTTTTTAAAATACCGTCGGTTGCAACGATAACGTAGGCATTAGCATACGGTTTATATTCACCCACTACAGTAAACCCATTAGCGGTTAATGCCTTTTTCACCCCATCAATTTGACTGCTTACCGCACCCGTTGTGGTTGAACCCAGAATAAAGGGTTTCATCTCAACAGCAGCTTGTACTGTCACACTTGTTAAACCAATGACTGCAGCAGCAGTAATTGCTAACCATTTTTTTCTAATTTGTAACATCCTATTTTTCTCCAGATTAATTTTTTTATTTTTTCACTTTAGCCGACGCTTCCGGTGGATTATAGAGAGATCTGACTCTTTATAAGAAAGCGAGGGCGTATAATCTAATTAAAAACACTCATACATGCAAGTGAATTTCATTAATATTTGTAAACACAAACATAAGAAATTCATTAAGTTATTATATTATTTTAATGTTATTTAACTTTGCACACGAAATATATAGCATCAAAAAACATAAATCACCAACTGACAACAACAATTTTGCAAACAAAAAAAGCCTGTCAGGCGAACACCTGACAGGCTTTATCGTTTAGCAGCGCTGATATTTTAAATTAAAATTTCCATGCCCAGCCAGCCTGTACATCAAACTGTTGCATTTCAAGTTTAATTGTCTGCGGCGCTGATGCTGATGGCGGAACCATCGTATTTGGCCCGGACACACTGTTATTCAGCGCATAGGTAAAGGCAAAGTTAAACTCCTGATTGGTGCCAACATTTTTGGTTAAGCCAAACGTGGCATGATCCTGAATAACGGCTGGCGCAAGAATATTGAACATCATCTCCGATTTTGGAATAGTCTGATCGGCATGGCTATAGCCTACGCGCCAGTCAATATTCGCGGCATTCCATTGATAACCCACCTTGATAATACCAATATCCTGCCAGCCAAAACCGGCACCATTACTGCCACCCAGACAATTTTGCATAACCCCTTGCGCGCAGCCTCCTGATGGTGGATTACCTGTACCTGTTAAATTAGATATAGGATTTGCAATAGAGGCAATATCCGAGTACATAATACGCTGATAATCTGCCACTACCGTACCATAATTTCCTACATCATAAGCGATACCCAGCGTATAGGTTGAGGGAATATCAAAGCCACCCTGCTCGGCAAACAGACCCTTATACTCACTAAATTTACCCATTTTTATTTTTGACTGGTAACTAATACCAACTCTAAAACCTTTTGTCAGCTCCCCCTGGTAACCCAGTTTGAACCCAACGCCATAGGCAACGGAATGACGGTTACCCGATAAATTAGCTGGACTGAGCGAAGATGCAGCAAACATTCCCAGCCCCTGCGCGCTAAAACGCTGCCCGGCCAGGATAATACTGGCACCGATGGCCTGATTTTTTTTCAGTTTATACGCATAACTGAAATTAGAGAATAGCTGCTCAAGATTTACCCCAGTGGTTCCATTGTAAAAAGTACCTCCCGGTCCTGCCGTCGTTGCCTTGAATTCGGTATTCATGCCGCCATTACCATAAACCGCAACACCTACTGCACTTTTATCATTCAGCATATAGTTATAGCCCAAATGCGGAATTAAGAAAAAATCATTTTCACTTTTTACTTTCTGTATCGCTAAAGGAAACCCTGTAGTGGGACTAGGAGTACCAGGAGTACCAGTAACCGTATAAGAACGGGGTGACGGATTAAATATCTGCGCACCAAGATCCAGACGGGTACCAACAAAAACCATACCGGCAGGGTTTGTGGAAGATGCCATGGCATCCTGCGAAAGTGCAACCCCTGCACCAGCCAGTCCCTGCTCCTTGGTACTATAGCCGGTCATAAAGTATCCATTTGTCGCATTGGCGACCGGTGCAGCCAGAATACCCGCAACTGCTATTGCAAGGAGTGATTTATTTTTATTTACAACTTTTTTCATAATTCTACCTTTCTAGACTGTATTTCTGAGCCACAAATGACTCGATTAAATTAGCTCTGCTAAGCATTTTTTCGCATTTATCCTGATTTAAATAGGCCAATATATTACACATGTCAAACTTTATGTAATAAATTAATTTTTTGGATTTATTTTTGATCGCTTTATCCTGGTTTCAATGCCATCATTAACCATCCTCAACTTTTTTCAGATAAAACTGTCCATACGACATGCCTTTACAACGTGTAGCCCCTGTTTCTCAACGCCTTGTCAATATTTTTGTTGCGCTAACACTGTTGTTTAACACGGTACCTGTCCTGGCCGGTCTACCGTCACTGGGTGACCCGACACTGCGTAACTTTAGTACTAAACAGGAACAACAACTTGGCCTGCTTTTCTACCGCTCATTACGCAATAATCTGAAATTTGTGAACGACTTACAGATAAACTATTACCTCAACATACTGGGGAATCGCCTCGCCTCACATTCAGGTGCGGCCGGTAAGCATTTTAAGTTTTTTATAATAAAAGCTCCGACCATCAATGCGTTTGCCGGCCCTGATGCCTATATTGGCGTGCACTCAAAACTTTTTATTGCAACCAAAAATGAAAGTCAGCTAGCCGGCGTACTGGCACATGAAATTGCTCACGTTGCACAGCGACATATTGCGCGTCAGTTTAGTACTTCTGGGCGCTCAACCGCACTCACGCTGGCAACCCTTCTTGCTGCCATTCTAATTGGCGCAAAAGATGCCCAGTCGGGGCAGGCAGTGCTGCTTGCCGGACTGGCAGGCAATCAGCAGGCGGCCATTAATTTCACCCGTAAAAATGAAAATGAAGCCGATCGGGTTGGCATCAACATTTTGGCAAAAAGCGGTATCAATCCAAGAGGGATGGTTGAGTTTTTTGAAACGCTGATGGCACAAAGCCCGGAAAACAGCATGGAATATCTACGCACTCACCCACTGAGCGTCAATCGTGTCGCAGAAGCCAGGAACCGCATTACCAGTAAAACCAAAAACCTCCCCACTGACAGCCTTGATTTTGAGTTTGCCAGAGCGCGGCTGATGGTTCTGGTCAGCAAACAGCCAGAGAAATATACTCACAACAAAGTTATAGAGAAGGGGTTTCTTGGTCAATACCAAAAAGCACTGGCCCTCATCCGCATCAACCACGCCAATCACGCAATTCCTATTCTGCTTAAACTCAGAAAACGGCACAAACAACTCTGGATCCAACTGGCTTTAACTGAAGCCTATAGCGCTAATTTACAAAATAAAAAAGCGCTCGCTATACTGAGCAACCTCGCCAGCCTTTACCCAGGACATCTTCCCGTCACTATCGCTTATGCCCATGCATTGCTGGTAAATAAAAAACCCGAACGCTGCATTCGTTTGTTAAAACTGCAATTACAGCAGTCTGCACAACTCCAGCCAGAAGATTACGTTATTATTTACGGCACCCTGGCACAGGCTTATTTTGCCAATGGGCAAATTAGTGCTGCACTGGAGTCGATGGGAGATCAGTACGCCAGGCAGGGTTATCTGGAACTTGCCATTCAGCAATACAATAACGCACTGCTACAGAAAAATAACAGCACCTCAACAATTGAACGATTAAAAACACTAAAAAAAGAAATAAAACAGGAAGTCGCACGTCTTAAGTCCTGAGTTGATAAAATCAGTGACCTTTTCTATGTCAGTAAAGGTCACAAAGTTATCGCTGCTGAACCGTAAAACAGGGAAAACCATATAAGAAAAATCATATGTTCCAGATTAACGGTTTTTTTACCATTTAACGCTTGCCATATACAATATGGCGTGTATGCTATACATTCTGTTCATTTACGAATGTACATTCCTATTACAAAACAGGAGGATATAAGAATGCGGCTAACCGCACGACTACTCACATCCGCTTCCATCACTGCCTTAATTGGCTGTCTTGGTTTAGCCCCCACCATTGCCAGTGCAGATAACGGCACGGGTATGTCTAAAACAGGCCTTCTTCAAGGAAAAGAGCTGGCTTTTAACCGAAAAAAAGGCAACTGCCTGGCTTGCCATAAAATTGCTGGCGGTGCACTGCCTGGCAATATTGGGCCGCCACTGGTTGCCATGAAAGCACGCTTTCCTGACTACGCGAAACTTCGTGCTCAGATATATGATGCGCGGGTGAATAATCCGAACACAATAATGCCTCCTTTTGGTCCGTATGGCATATTAACGAATAGCGAAATCAACAAGATCGCTAAATATATCTACTCATTATAAAAAGTCAGAAGGTAAGACTCGATGAATGTAAAACGAAGAACATTACTCAAAAGCACATTTGCGGCAGGTGCAACAGGCATTGCTATTAGCGCAGGTTTATTAATACCTAAAGCCGCCCTTGCTGCTACATGGTCAAAAACAGCTTTTGACACAAAGAATGCAAAAACGGCTCTACAGGCAGCACTGGGGGGTTCAAACATTACAAAAAGTAGTGATGTTACGCTTAGAGCCCCTGATATTGCCGAAAATGGTGCCGTTGTCCCTGTCACCATTACCAGTAGCATCGCAAATATTGAATCTATCAGTATTATTGTTGCACATAATATTATGCCACTTGCTGCCGTATTTAATCTTGGCCCCACGACTGACGGCTATATTTCTACCCGCATTAAAATGGGTAAAACATCCGATGTCACGGCTATAATTAAAGCTGGCGGTAAACTGTATAGCACTTCTAAAAACGTCAAGGTCACTATCGGTGGCTGTGGCGGTTAAGCAACAGATACGAGGTAAATTAAAGATGTCATCAATTAAGATACGTGCCAGGGTAAAAAATGGCGACGCAAAGGTAAAATGCTTAATCAGTCACCCGATGGAAACTGGTCTGCGTAAAAATAAAAAAACCCACAAATTAATTCCCGCGCATTTTATCCAGGAAGTTACCTGCAAGCATAAAGGCACAACCGTGCTAGACGCTCTATGGAACATAACAATTTCTAAAAATCCTTTTTTTGCCTTCTCCTTCAAGGGCGCAAAAGCAGGTGACAAAATAGAAATTAGCTGGGTAGATAACACTGGAAAAAGTGATTCACGCGAGGTCAGGATAAAATAATCCGACCTCCGTCCAACATCTTATTCCGGGATAACAATTACAAAGGTGAACCATGAAAAATATTGTTACTGCATTATCTGTAATGCTTGTACTTGCAGCTCCGTTTGCAGCACAGGCAACACCAGGTGATGATCTGAAGGCATTCCGCGAGTACTTTACGAATAGATTTCCTAATGTACCTGTGAGTGATTTTATAAACGGCGTTTATGCCATTAATAAACCAGCACGCCAACAATGGGAAGCGCTTATGCAGTTTCCTTCCTATGACATTGCTCTTGATAAGGGCAAGGCTCTGTTTAAGAAAAAATTTGCTAATGGTAAAGGGTATGCTGACTGCTTTCCAAACTATAAGAAAGGCATTAAACAAAACTACCCTTATTTTGACAAACAAAGTGGTAAGGTTATAACAATGGAAGCGGCTATCAATACATGCCGCACAAATAATGGCGAAAAACCATTGAAATGGAAGAAAGGCCCCATCACACAAGTTGGTGCTTATATCGCTTTCCTTTCCAGAGGCCACAAAATCAACGTTAAAGTACCGAACGATCCCAGGGCACTCGCCGTGTACAACCGTGGTAAAAAGTTCTTTTACGCCAAACGTGGACAGTTGAACATGTCCTGTGCTGACTGCCATTATTACAATGCAGGTAAACGCATCCGCGCTGACATATTAAGCCCGGCTCTGGGTCATCCATCCGGCTTCCCTGTGTACCGTAATAAATGGGGTGGCATGGGTACATTGCAACGTCGTTACGCTGGCTGTAACAAACAGGTTCGCGCTAAACCCTTTAAAGCTCAGAGCAAAGAGTATACCGCACTCGAGTACTTTGAAACGTATATGAGCGATGGCCTGGAAGAAAATGGGCCAAGCATCCGTAAATAAGGCATGCGTAAATAGAGTTAGCGAGTAACTCACAAATAAAAAAGCCTCGGTCTAGTGACCGAGGCTTTTTTATTTACAACCTCTCAATTTATTAACCCAGCGGGTAGAATTCCCATTGGGTTATTGACATCCCTTATCAATGTTGATCTGTCTTTTTTTCGTCCAGTCAATAATAGTCAGCCAGTCTTTTACCTGGTTAAAAGCTTTATCACTTGTAACCAGTAGCGACAAAGTATCAATCGCATGAGCGGCTATCAGCATATCCATGCAGCTTAATATTTTACCTTTGGTTTCACATTGTGCGTGTAGCTTTGCATACGTTGCCGCTACATCTGAATCCCAGTCCAGCACGGTCACACGTTTTAAAAACTCATCCACTGCGAGTGCCAACTGTTTAGATTTGGGTTGCTTTGCGACACCTAATAACAATTCAGCTTCAGTAATAACAGAAATACATATAGTATGCATTGGCTCTGCCTTTAAACGCTCACGGACAATGGCTGGGTGACCTTTTATTACATAACTGGCCGTATTGGTATCCAGCATAAAACGAATAACCTTCTTCATTATTAAAATAATTCCCTATCTACAGCAGGTGACTGGTCGCGGTCAATCAAAAAATCATCAAGGATTTTCAGTTTTTTTATTAATTCAAAATAATCGTCCCAGTTATCAGGTTTACGCGATAAAATCACATCACCCGTTTCTGTATTTTGGCGAATAAAAACCTCATTACCATCAAACCTGAAACTGGCCGGTAACCGTACTGCCTGACTGCACCCATTCATAAATAACTTTGCAGTTTGCTTCATATTTTTAACCTCTCCTTAATATATACTAATAATATATTAATAAGTAATATATATCAACAGTATATACTAAAGAGAACCCAGTAAAAATGCGACAATAAACTCAGTGACATGACTTAACAACTTACCCATGCAGGCGCAACTCACGATCAAACCGATAATGGTTAAGCACCTGACTTGTATTGGTAATTGACGGGAATTCCGGCTCGCTTCAAATGACATCAATCAGATTCTATGCCGGCAAAGAGAATTTTTAACCGGTGAATTAACTTATAACTTATTGATTTATATGGTGGTCATGGGTGGACTTGAACCACCGACCCCAGCATTATGAATGCTGTGCTCTAACCAGCTGAGCTACATGACCTTTTTGATTTTTAAGTGCTAAATGATGGCGTTATTTACGTCAAAATTCTTTGACTTTTTTCACCCGATCCAGAAAAAACTTCAGTACATTTCCTTCTTTCATTCTGACCATGACTCATTCCTTATGAATACTGTGCTACAGAGAGCCTTGCTCTAGCCGTGTCTGATCGGATAATTTGAAGGGCGCAAATTTTCGCGGTTTATGGCCTGAATGTCAATATAAACATAGAAATATATAATCCAATCGAATACACACCTGATTACTCACATTAATGTTCTCGTTTCATCCTGTAGTGGTCTAATAGCACCGGACACTTTAATAAGAGAGAATAATTATCAACGA